>CAVQOS010000001.1:0-81141 GCA_963714465.1 uncultured Chloroflexia bacterium
CGTGTGTTTTTCGAGGCGAACCTGCTGGTTCGCCTCGAGCTTTCAATCCACATGCTCAATCCTCCAGGCTGCACAACTTCACACAATTATCTGCGTATATAGACTTGTAGCTTGAATTGAGCTATCTTATAACCACACGGCACATGAAAAGGCGGTCTCTATGTTCAATATCAGCAATAACCTAAAACGCAGTTGGCAGATCTTGTGGAATTACAAGGTCCTGTGGATTTTTGCATTTCTCCTGGCGTTGACCAGCGGGAACTCAGGCAGCAGCGGCGGCAGCGGCGGCAATGGCATCCGGTATACATTTAATGGGAATAACAACGGATCCTTTCCCCAAGGTCAGTGGCAGGGTTGGATGAACCAGGCACAAACCTGGATCACCCAGAACGTCGACCCGCTGTTTGCGAACGAAGCCACAGCCATCAGAACCGCGATCTGGATCGGGGTGGATTTGCTCCTGCTGATCATCGTGGTTGGACTGCTCTTTGCCCTGGTTCGCTACCCGGCTGAGAGCGCCATCATCCGCATGGTGGACGAGCATGAAAGGACCGGGCAGAAATTAGGATTCAAGGAAGGCTGGAAGCTGGGTTGGACGCGCCGGGCTTTCCGACTGTGGGTGATCGACCTGATCCTCAGCATTCCCGTCATCCTCTTTGTGATCATCTTAATGGGTGGTGTATTGCTTACAGTATTCGGTATCGCGAACAATAATGGCGGGAACATGTTTCCAGGTGTCTTGCTCGTCATTTTTGCGATCCTGTTCTCCCTGGTCTTGATTGCGCTGATGGTTTTCCTCGGACTACTGCGCCAATTCTTTGCCAGGGCAGCGCTTCTTGAGGACACCAGTGTGGGTGAGTCGTTCAGTCGCGGATGGGCGGTTTTTAGACAAAACGCGAAGAACGCCTTCCTGATGTGGTTGGTCCTGTTGGGGATAGGTCTTGCCCTGGGCATTGGAATGGTCCTGGTCGCAATCCTGCTCATCCCCACCTATGTGATCATGGCGATCCCGGGTGCAATCGTGGCAGCCGTCCCCGCTGCAATTGCCTACGGTATCTCCTCGATCTTCATCTCGCAGGTGGCTACCTGGATCATTGCCGCGGTGGTGGCGATTCCATTCTTATTCGCCATCGCGTTTTCACCGATCATTTTCATCGGCGGGCTGGTGCAACTGTTCAGTTCCAATAACTGGACGCTGAGCTACCGCCAGTTCATCACGCCGGAAGTTCCCCCCGTCCTATCCGAAACACCTCCAGCCCTGCCGGTGCAGCCCGCGGAATAAGCGCGGGAAGTTGCGAAATTCAACAGGGGGCGCACAACTGTGCGCCCCCTGTGTTTATCTTACAAAAAGCAAGGGCTTGCTCTTCGAGTGGTAAAATTGACATTCTGATTATGACTGACACGACCGCTGAATTCACGATTAAGAGCACGTACACCACCGACAGGCGCTCTCCAGCCCGCTGGGTGATCTCGCACGCATTGCACCAATGGCCGGTGCTCGCTGTAGCTTTAATCGGCGCTGTTGGCAACGCAGCTTTGCAAGCCGTCACCCAGGTGCAGGTCGGCAAGGCATTCAACGTCGTTTCTGCGGCCACACCCGACCTCAAAGCATTGCTCTCGATCGCGCTGGTGATTGCGTTTGCCAATGTCGGGCGCGGGCTGCTGCAGTTTGCGCGCAACTTTGGCTTCGAGTTCGCGGCGCAGCGCGTTGAAAAAGATGTGCGCGAGGAGCTTTACTCAAACCTGCTGGGCAAGAGCATGACCTTTCACAACCTGCAGCCGGTGGGCGATACCATGGCACGCGCCACCAATGATGTGCGCGAGGTGAACTTCCTTTTCAGCCCCGGCTTGAACATGGTGGTCGGCTCATTAGCCTTCCTGGTCTTTCCATTGATCCTGGCGCCATCCTATCACCCTGCCTTGCTTGCCACTCCCATCGTATTCACGATCCTTTTCTTTGTCTTGCTGCGCCTTTATTTGAGGACGCTGGCGCCGGTAACTGAAGAGGTGCGTGAATCGTTTGGCGAGTTAAACACCCGTCTGACCGAATCGCTGGACGGCATCGAAACGGTCAAAGGTTCCGCCCAGGAAACCCGCGAGCTCGGTCTATTCAAAGCCAAGGTCAAAAAGTACAGGGATGCTTCGGTTCACCAGGGATACATCGAATCCAGGTTTTTACCCCTGCTTCTGTACTCGATCGCGCTTGCAGCTGGCTTGATCCATGCACTGATCCTGTTTCGCGCCGGTCTGCTCAATATCGGCGGGGTGGTGGGTTACTTCGGCCTGCTGCTCATGCTCGACTTTCCCACCTTTTCATCGATGTGGGCCTACTCCCGCATCTCCCTGGGTCTTGCCGGCGCCAAACGCATCCTTGAGCTGATGAACCGTGAAAACAACCTCGACCAGAACCTGGCAGGCTTCACAGGTCCCATGCGCGGTGAGGTGGAATTCCGCAATGTCACTTTCAATTATGAGAACGGCGAACCCAGCCTGCGGGGAGTCTCTTTCAAGGTGCGCCCCGGGCAGACGGTCGCCCTGGTGGGACAAACCGGGTCCGGGAAAACCACCCTTGCACGCCTGGTCAACCGCACCTATGACGTAAGCGATGGACAGGTGCTTGTCGACGGTGTGGATGCACGCGATTGGAACCTTGAAAGCCTGCGCCGCAACATTTCGATTATCGAGCAGGATATCTTCCTGTTTTCGCGCACAGTGGCTGAAAATATCTCATTCGGCAAACCAGGTGCCACCCGTGAGGAGATTGAAGCTGCCGCCAAAGCTGCCCAGGCGCATGAATTTATCCTTACCTTCACCGATGGGTACGACACAGTCGTCGGCGAAAGGGGGGTCACCCTCTCGGGCGGTCAGCGTCAACGCCTGGCATTGGCGCGTGCTTTTCTCACCGACCCGCGCATCCTGATGCTGGACGATTCCACCAGCGCCATCGACAGCGCCACCGAGGATAAGATCCAGCGCGCTATCTATGCGGCTGCCAAAGGACGCACCACCTTTATCATTACCCACCGCCTTTCGCAAATCCGCTGGGCAGACCTCATCCTGGTCATCCGCGGCGGCAGTCTTGCCGCTGCCGGGACTCACGAGGAGCTGATGCAGACCAGCGAGACGTACCGGAAGATATTTAGCGAGTAACCATGGGCTTTTTTGACTCTTTAGACGCTGAAAAATACGACCGTACTTACAAGGACAGCGACCTCTTCCAAAGGATCGTCGGCTATTTCAAGCCGCAGTGGAAGCGCCTGGTAGGCGTAGCGGTGTTTACATTGATGATCGCCGGCGCCGGTTCGCTGCTGCCGATCATGGTCTCCCGCGGAGTGGATTTACTCAAAGGTGTACCCAACCTCTGGTCATTGCTGATCGTGGGCGGGTCGGTGATGGCTGTGGGCGTAGCAATCTGGTTCAGCAACATGGCTTCGCGGCGCTTGATCACCAAATCCATTGCCGACGTGGTGGCGAAACTGGCAACCGATGCCTATACAGCTTCGGTCGAACACGACCTGTCTTTTTACGACGAGTTCCCCTCCGGCAAGATCGTCTCGCGCATCACATCAGATACGCGCGATTTTGGTGATCTGGTAAGCCTGGTCACCGACGTGATGGCTCAATTTGTCGAAGCATTCATCCTGGCGATCGTGATCGCCAATATCGAATGGCGCCTCGCGCTCTACGTTTTTGCGCTCATCCCCATTGTGGCTGTTTTTGCCATCCTCTACCGCACACTGGCGCGCAAGGTTACCCGCCAGGGGATGCGCGCCATGGCGAACGTCAATTCCACCATCAAGGAGACGGTGTCCGGCATCGGGGTCGCCAAGAACTTCCGCCAGGAAGCCAGCATCTACGGCGAGTTCAATGAAGCCAACACCACCTCGTATAAGGTCAATGTCAAACGCGGGCTGATCCTTTCGCTCGTGTTCCCCTTCCTGAATATGGTGAACGGTCTTGCGACCGCTTTCATGGTCTATATGGGTGGGTTGACTGCCATCCAGGGGCTGGTCAGCGTGGGCTCTTGGTACCTCTTCCTGCTCAGCCTGGATCGTTTCCTCTCTCCGATCATGAACCTGACTTCCTTCTGGACGTCCATTCAAAACGGGCTTTCCGCCAGCGAACGCGTGTTTGCGCTGATCGATGCCCCTAATGCGGTGCAGCAGACTGCAAACCTGCCGGTTCCAGAGCTGAAAGGCGAGATCCGTTTTGATCACCTGGATTTCCATTACAAGACCGGCGAGCAGGTGCTCGACGATTTCAACCTGACGATCCGCGCCGGTGAAAACCTGGCGATCGTGGGTCACACCGGCGCAGGCAAAACCTCGGTTGCCAAGCTGATCGCACGCTTTTACGAGTTTCAAAACGGCAGTATTTTGATCGATGGACAGGATATTCGCAGTTTCGACCTCAACGACTACCGGCGTCACCTGGGGTGGTCTCGCAGGTGCCGTTCCTGTTTTCAGGCAGCGTGATGGAAAATATCCGCTACGCGCGTGAGGAAGCCAGTGAAGCCGAGGTGTTGACCCTTGCGCGCCAGATCGGCAACGGCGACTGGGTGGACACCCTGCCGGATGGTTTCGAGACCCAGGTGGGCGAACGCGGCGGGCGGCTTTCAATGGGGCAGAGGCAGTTGGTGGCTTTGATGCGGGTTCTCGTCCAAAAGCCTGCCATCTTCATCCTGGATGAAGCGACTGCCAGCATCGACCCGTTTACCGAATGGCAAATCCAGCAAGCCCTAAACCTCATTTTGAACCAAACCACCAGCATCCTGATTGCCCACCGCCTGTCGACGGTCAAATCTGCGGACCGGATACTGGTGATGGAGAACGGGCAGATCATCGAAGAGGGTACCCATACAGGGTTACTAGCGCAGGGCGGGCATTACGCCACCCTGTATAACACTTACTTCCGCCATCAAAGCCTGGAATACGTGGAAAAATCGCATGAAATTGCCGCCGAGCTGGGTGATGATTGATCAGGTCAGATAGCTGAGATATGTAGACCGGTTGACCAATTCGAGCGACGTTTCGGGGAAGTTGTCGAAAAATGCCTTCGGGGGATGAACCTTTTCGGCTGACCACTTGCATTCAAAAGCGCGCATCCGCCCATTGATTTCTTCAAGGTAATCGATTTCAGCTTTGTTGTAAGCGCGCCAGAAATACGTATTGGGGAAGACCATCCTGTTGTGGTTGTATTTCAGCCGTTCGAGGATGAAAAAATTCTCCCAGAGCGCGCCGACATCCGTCCGCATTTCGATCGGATTGAAATTGTTGATGAGCGTGTTACGGATGCCGAGATCGCAGAAATAGAGCTTCCTCAACCTGCCCAGCGTATTACGCAGGTTGTTTTTGTAAGGCGGCAACTCGAAAAGCACATGGGTCTGGATGAGGAGTTGGATATATCTTGAGACGGTCTCTTTGTAGAGGTGCAACATTGTCCCCAGCTCACTGAATGAAACTTCAGACCCTATTTGTAAGGCCAGGGCCTGGAGCAGTTTTCTAAGCGTATCCGGGTCTCTCACTGTCTGAACCTCGAGGAGATCTTTGTAAAGATAAGTCTCTGTCAATTCACGTAAAAGAATTTCCTTTGAAGGACTTAAAATGACCCCCGGATATGAACCGAAAATCAACCGGGTGGTAAGAAGACGAGAATTCTCCGTGGCGGATTCCTGTGTCAGCAATTCTTCCACTGAAAACGGGAAAAGCGTGAATTCCACTTTTCTCCCGGTAAGAGGCTCTTTGACATTGTTCGAAAGGTCGAAGGAGGAAGAGCCGGTAGCAATCACTTGTAATTCCGGGAAATTATCCACCAGTAGTTTTAACGTGATACCGATGTTCATCACACGCTGAGCTTCGTCGATGATCACAATTTTCTTGTCGCCCACATATTCTTTAAGTTGGGTGGATGTCTTATTCGACAAGGCATCGCGTATGTCAGGTTCGTCGCAATTTAAATAATGGACATCATTTTCCTTTCCTGCCATCAGGCTCTTCACAAGGGTAGTCTTACCAACCTGGCGGGCGCCGTAGATGATGATCACTTTATTCTTGAACATCCATTGTTCGATCTCAGGCTGGATAGTTCGTGAAATGAGTTTCATTTTTTACCCCGATTTGAAATACGCCTAATTTATATATAATTAGGCTGTTATATACACCTATTTTATATTAAATTAGGCGACTTTGCAAGTACCAGTATTGATTGATAACGGACGCAATACGATCCTGATCCGGAAGCCAGATTTCTTTAGAACAGATCAATCTGATGCGTGAAGCGCTGAGCAGGCAGCCCGCTGAAGAAAGTCAGCGACTTCAGCCATGCGGCATTTTCTTCAGCAGAGAGCGTCTCATCACGGTAGTGCCAGTCGTGTTTGCGGGAATATTCCTTCATTCCCGCGGATTGATTTTCCAGGCGCAAGGCAGCGTCTTCCAGCAGGAGCCGGGCAGCCGCGGGGCGGCGTTCGGCGTTGAGTTCGATCCCCAGCAGTAAATGAGAATAACACACCCCATCTGACTGCGCATAGCCAATAAAGACATTGCTTGCATCAAATTCCATTTCTTCAAACAGAATCTCGAGCATATTCTTTTCGGTCTGCGCGCCAATCTCGCACAGCGGGCAGTGGATGCCTGAAGGCGCAGCAGGGTGGTGAACCTTTCTCAGCCAGGCCCGCCTGGGGGGTTCCAGTTTGCGAAGCTCTGCTGCGGTGACGCGCGCCAACTGCTCGTAGATCGAGTTGATCCCAAGTGTTGGTCCGTCGGTGGACATCTCGACGGCAGCCAGCAGGAGCGTATGTTCAGGGCAAAAACCGTGGCTTTCCATGATCTGCGACCGCAGCCCGGGGTCCAGCGTGTTTTCAAAAAGAAAAGTTCTGGCGGATTTCTGCGCCGCATCTGACTTCAGGCGGCAAATGGGGCAGCCGGGTAGGACGATGGCTTCTTCCAATTTGACGACCGATAATGCAAAGGCCATGAGGCTTCCTCCAACGTGCCAGGGTAGAGTGGAACTGTAGCTTGAAACGGTGGAATAAGCAATCTGCCGCGCCAAGGCTGTATAATTGACCTATCCCAGCACACCCCGGAGCTCGCCATGCATTTCCGCCGAATGATCCCTGCCTTGCCGATCTTACTCTTAGTCGCAACTTTGGCAGGCTGCGGATTGTTTTCCAACAGCCAAAACACCAATGCCTTGTTTGCGGAAAGTTTTGACGACACCGCCCGGCAAATGGACCGCTATTCTGAATCCACGGGAAGCGCAGGGGTGACTGGGGGAGAATTTCAACTCCAGGTGCTTGAACCCAATTATATGCATTGGGCACTGGTGAGCCAAGCGTTTGGCGATACGGTGATCGAGTTTCAGGCGCGCAAGGCAGCCGGACCGGATGACAATCTTTACGGTGCAATCTGCCGCTACCAGGACGATTTGAATTTTTACTTCCTGGTCATCTCCAGCGACGGGTACTACGGCATCGGCAGCGTCATCCAGGGCGCACGCAGCCTGATCGGATCGCAGGAGATGCGACCCTTCGCCATCCATCCAGGGTGGGACCGGAATCAATCACCTCAAGGTGGTTTGTGCAGGTTCGACGCTCTCGCTCGAAGTCAACGGGGCGCTCCTTGCCTCGGTGGAAGATTCGACCCTCGCAGCAGGGCAGGTGGGGCTGCTTGCAGGCGCTTTCACGACTACCGGCGTCGACGTCCGCTTCGACAACCTGCTGGTTACCCCTCTGGCGCAATGAGCCCCGTCCCGGGGGGAATCTTCATTTGTTGACCCATCAGCCTGTTAATTTTCTTTGAAAGGACAGGTTTTTCTTGTCTTTATAGGCATTTTCACTCATTGATACAAAACCTTCACATTTTCTTCATAATTAAGGAGTATTCTTATCTTAATTGGATTTCAAAATGAAGCCCAAAAGGAGATTGCATGCGGAAAACGCTTTTGATCCTATTATTGGTACTTGTTGGAGGAGCCGCCGGGTTCGGTCTGGCTTACCTGGTGAGTCAAAAATTATCGACAACAACCCAATCCTTGCCTGTGATCAATAGCCCCGAAAATTTGCCAAACGGTCGCAATTTTGGAGTTCCGGGGGACCGAAGAGGTTATGGGTATGGCATGTTTGGCGGAGGAATGATGCAGCCGTATGACAACCAGACACCCAATACGAATGCTACGCGAATCACACTGGATCAGGCGGTCGAGCAAGTAAATAGCGCAGTGAGTTCCATGGGCAGCGATCTATCAGTTGCCGAAGTGATGGAATTTGAGCGAAACTTCTATGCGGTCGTCATCGAGAAATCGACCGGCAGAGGAGCATTTGAATTATTGGTCGATCCTTACTCTGGGGCAGTGTCCTATGAAGTGGGACCCAATATGATGTGGAATTTGAAATACGGTCATATGGGCGGCACGCTGACCATCACCCAGGATAACACGCTCTCGCTGAGCGAAGCGTCGGACCTGGCTCAAAAAGCCCTTGATCAAGAAGTGAATGGCGCAACTGTCGAAGGAACGGGGTATGATTTCTATGGGTATTACACCTTTGATTATCAAGTGAACGGCGTAATTGCCGGCATGTTGAGCGTCAACGGTTCGAGTGGACAGGTTTGGTTTCACACCTGGCACGGAGCGTTTATCAGTGAAAAGGAGCTTTCTCAATGAATAAGGTTTGGAAGTGGATTCTGATCTTTTTAGGTGCGTTGATCGTGATATTTCTGATTTCAATGGCATTTCTCACCGGTTTTAGCCGTTTTGGCCGTTTTGAGCGAATTGGCTACCTGGGCGGAATGCATGGAGGTTTTGGTATGATGGGTGGTGGATTTATGATATTCGGTTGGCTGCTTGGATTGGTGATCCTGGGGTTCGCAATCTTTGGAGTCGTGGCTCTATTCTCACGCAATCGCATGATGACCCCTCCGCCTGCGCCGACCACCTGCCCGAATTGCGGCAGAGTTGTCGAAAAGAGCTGGGTGAGCTGCCCTTATTGCGGGCATGAGCTGCACACCCACAATCCTGATGAGATGAAACCCCAAGAACCAAAGTCAGTGTAGAGAATTTAGAGCTTTACCTTGCTAGGAGGTAGTTTAAATGTGCAATCGTAAGTTGACTGCACATTTTTCTTTGGTGGTGTTGTTGCGAGACAGGATGCACTTCCTGTCGCGGCAATCTCCTATATTGAGCTTACGGGTAATAGGCGATTGCCGCGCTCGCAAAGGGCGCTCGCTCGCAAAGACAGCTGAGGAGATGGCGATTGCCGCGCTCGCGCAAACCCCTCGCTTGCATTGACAAAACGCGTGTGATGTGTTGCGCGCTTACAAACTTGGGCGAAGCTTCGTGAATGTTTGTTGTCGGGCAAGATGTAAATCGATTTCACGATGCTTCCCCCTTACTGTACTATAGACACGCGGAGATTACCGCGGTCGCATCAAGCGTTCGCTCGCTTCGCTCGCAAAGACAGTCTGGTGGAAGGGCATTCACGTCCGTAAATGCACCTCTCGCACCAAAACCCGAATTCTTTTATAATAGTCAAATCTATCGACTTCAAAGGAGCACCTATGGCGGACAATCGGATCGAGAAACTGGCAGACCTCATTGTGAATTATTCGACCGCAGTAAAACCCGGTGACAAGGTTTGGATATACGGCGGCATAGCAGGTCAGCCACTTTTGCTGGCGTTGTATAAAAAGGTCCTGCAAGCGGGAGGAAATCCTTATCTCACCACTGAATTCCCCGAGACAAAACCCCTGCTTTTCAAGTACGGTTCTGATGCCCAGGTGCAGTATATTCCTGAACCAGCGAAGCTCGTTTATGAGACGACCGACGTGATGATCGCCGTGATCGCCGAGGAAAACACACGTTCTTTGAGCGGCGTTGACCCGCACAAAATGGTCCTTACCAGCCAGGCAAGAAAAGGGGTGATGCAGACCTACCTCGACCGCTCGGCCAGCGGAGCGCTGCGCTGGGCATTGACCCTTTTTCCGACCAATGCCTACGCCCAGGATGCCGACATGTCGCTTGAGGACTATGCCGATTTCGTCTATAATGCCAGCATGCCCGATATGGACGACCCCATCGGGTACTGGAGGAAGATCTCCGCCCGCCAGGAGCGGATCATCCAGTGGCTCAAGGGTAAGGAAAACGTGCATGTAGTGGGCAAGGGGACAGACTTGAGGCTGAGCATCGCCGGGCGCCCCTTTATCAATTGCGACTGCAAATTGAATGTGCCTGATGGTGAAATTTTCTGCGGCCCGGTGGAAGATAGCGCCGAAGGCTATGTCACCTACTCATACCCTGCCATTTTCAACAGTCGCGAAGTGACCGGCGTGCATCTCGAGTTCGAAAAGGGGCGGGTGGTCAAAGCCTCTGCTGATAAAAATGAAGATTTCCTGCTTAAAACCATCGACACCGATGAAGGGTCGCGCGGGCTGGGAGAATTTGCCATCGGAACCAACGAAGGTATTCAAAAATTCACCGGGCAGATCCTGTTCGACGAGAAAATCGGCGGCAGCTTCCATATGGCGCTGGGTGCAGGATACCCAGAAAGCGGCAGCAGCGCCAGATCTGCCATTCACTGGGATATGATCTGCGACCTGCGTGACGGTGGTCAGATTTGGGTCGACGACCAACTGCTTTATGAAAATGGGAAATTTGTGATCGAAGGCTAAATTACGCCCCGTAATTTGCTAACAAGAATTCCAGGATCCCCTATTTGATATGGGAAGAATGATTTTCTGTAGGATGATTTGATTTTTCAGGAGGAGCGATTCTTGAGTCGCTCCTCCTGTGCTGTTAAACCAGGTTCCCGGCTCTTTCGAAACCGGGAACCCTATCCTTTATTTCCCCTCTTGGACTTTGTACTTTCCAAGGCGGACATCGTCAGCCCTGGAGGTTTATCTCACGAAGGTTTAGAGATGATACTTGCGGCGCAAACCGGTTAGCACCATGGCCACACCGAAGACTGACAACCCGCCGAAGTACAGGTTCCTGGGCAGGGCAGCGCCAGGCAGGGTGTTGCTCAGGTCAGCACCAGTTACGGGGATCAGGATCTCACCACCAGTGGCAGGGATGGGCAGCGTGGGGACAACTGTCGGGGTCGGGGTTGGGGCCGGTGGATAGGTGCAGGAGCCGTCGCTGATGGTGGCCTTGGGATTATAGTTTGTGGCGTTTGGATCCATGCAGCCCTTGATGGCCAGATTGGTGGTCACGGTAGCATTTTTGGGCAGGGTTTCATCGCTGGCGCCTACAGCCGTGTTCATAAAGGTGAGTCCGGCCGTAATATCGGCTGCAGTAACCACATGGGTGGCTGCGCAAGTGACCTTGGCCAACGGGAGCAGGCTTGCCACGGGGATGGCTGGGGTGCAGGTGCCGAATACGGCACTGGGGTCAGCGATGGTTACGTTATGCAGGGTGACGTTGCCGATGTTGGTCAGCTCGAGAGAATAGGAGATGGAATCGCCTACAAAGTAGGGTCCCTGTGAAACTTCTTTCTTCTCGAAAGAGATGGCAGGTCCCGGAGTGAATGAAACCGTTTCCGAATCCTGTTTTTGATCAGTCTCGTTGCTGTCGCCGACCGCGGTATTCTCGAAGAGCCCGGCATCCAAATCAGCCTGAACGATCACGTGTGATGCGGCGCAGGTGATCATTCCGCCGACTGCCAGGGTAGCCGCAGGGGCGCTCGGGATGCAAGAGCCAAGATCGGCATTGAGGTCAGCGATAGTCACATTATGCAGGGTGATGTTACCGGTGTTGGTCAGGAGGATGGAGTAGGTGAGCGTTTCGCCAAAGGCATATCCAGCTTCCGGCGCAACCGATGTGACGGACTTGACGATGGATAGGTTGGGTTCCTGGGTGAAGTCCACGGTTGCGGAGGCAGTCACAGGGCCAGCCTCGGTGCTGTTAGCGGTGGAGATGTTGGTAAAGTGACCCAGGTCCATATCGGTTTGGGTGACCACATATGTCGCTGAGCATTCCATCGAAGCGAGTGGTGCAAGGCTGGATCCTGCAACCGGGCTGCAGGTACCAACAACTGCCGATGGGTCGCTGACAACCACATTGTGCAGGGTGATGTTGCCGGTATTGGTGACCGTGATGGTGTACGGGACGGAATTGGCAAGGGTGTAGCTGCCCGGGGTTGCGACTTTGGCGATGGTCATTGCAGGCGCCTGGGCGAGCTCAACCGTCTTGGAATCGGTCAGTTCCGGTGTTTGAGCGCTATCGCCGGTGGCGGTGTTGGTGTAAGAACCTGCATCCATATCGGCCAGTGTGACCACATGGGATGCGACACAGGTGACGGAGGCTTGCGGGATCAGGCTCAAGCCAGCCAGGGCTGGCGTGCAGGTTCCCATAACGACGCCTGGATCGGTGATCGTGATGCCGGTGAGGGTGACGTTTCCGATGTTCTGCAGGGTAAGGGCATATTGAATGGTACTGCCCAAAGTGTAGGGTCCAACAGAAGTGACCGACTTAGTGAAAGTGATCGCAGGACCCGCTGTCAGACCGACTGTGGCATCTCGTTGAATGGCTGATGTTTCGTTACTATCGCCAGTGGCGATATTGGTGTAGAAGCCTGCATCCATGTCTGCCAAAGTGATCACATGCGAGGCGGTGCAATTCATTACCTGACCTGGAACCAGGGTTGAAGTGGATACCGGTGAGCAGACCAAATTGGAGACCTTTGGATCGGTTACGGTGACCCAGGTAAGGGTGACATTGCCGGTGTTGGTGACAACGAGGCTGTAGGTGACCGTAGATCCAATGGTATAGGGTCCGGTTGAAGTAACCGATTTGGTGAAGGTCATCGCCGGGTTGAAAGTGGTGGTGACGCTGCTGTTGACCGAGAGACTTCCGCTGGTGGCAGTGGCGGTATTGGTCAACGATTTGGCATTGATCACTTCCGCCGAGGTCAGGATATGGCTGGCTGAGCAGGTAATGGTGCCGCCTGGAGCAAGAGCAGCAGGGTTCGATGGAGAACAGCTTCCAAGCACCGCATTCGGATCGGAAACGGTTACAGAACTCAGAGTGATGTTGCCTGTATTGGTGGCCACGATCGAATAGCTGACGCTCTCGCCAACTTTGTAAGGTGAGGAGGAAGTCTGCGTTTTGACGATAGACAAAGAAGGATTCTGGACTGCATTCACCGTGAAGGTCGCAGTCGCGGGGCCGACTTCTGCGCTGGTCACCGAGGCGTTGTTGGTAAAGTAACCTCGGTCAAGATCGGCCTGTGAAATGGAGTGGATGCCTGAACAGGTCATTTGCGCGCCTACTGCCAGCGCTGTAGCGGGGCATGAAAGTGAGGTCACATCTGGATCGGATAACACAATACCGGTCAAATTGACTTCGCCTGTATTGCGCACGATAAAACTGTAGGTAATGATATTGCCAACAGCGCTATATGTTGCAGGAGATCCCGACTTGGAGAGTGAAATCCCAGGAACGGGGGCGGGTACGATGGTCAAATTATCGCTTTTTACCTTACCTCCGGTTGAGTCGAGGACAGTCAGCTTGTAAACGCCGGCCGTTCCAACCGTAAAGGTAAAAGCATAAATACAAGTGGGCGGGGTTTGCGATGATACTGTAATCGATCCTGTTGCCACAGGACTGCTGCTATCATTGGTCGGGGCGATTTGCCAGGAATAATTTCCAAATTCAAGTCCGTTATAATTGAAATAGATACCCTCTCCTTCAACATATTGGTTCTTGTCTTGTGTGCCACAGGTGTTTTCCGTAGTCCAGATTGACCCTGTAGCTGCCGCAGCGGGTTGGGCTATTGCCGAAAGGAAGCTGCCGCTGATCAGCATGGCAATGCTGAGTACGTACAAAAATTGGTTGGCTAATTTCATGAACTTACGAGTTCGAGCAGTCATTTTTTCCTCCAGGAAGTCTGACTCTATGAATGCCGGGGGGCAGAAAATAAAAGATGAAAGAAAGGTGTTCAATAATGATCGGTCTGTGGTGCCCCCGGATGAAAATGCCTCGTGTTGCTCCTTCTGTGCTTAAAAACACAATACCGGCTCTAAGATTGCAGGCCGGTTTCGCTTTAAGCTCCCCGCGTACCCAGCTCTGTTTCAGGAGCTAAGCGACCAATTTAGACACGCGGATCAACGCATCCTTTGACAATATTGAGTTGTGGTGGTGATGTTCCCGGCAGATACCAATAATATGGGAGAGAACGGAATGTTCTGTGCATACATAATAGCAAATTATTGAGCACATTTCAATGTAATTCACGTGATTAGACAACTTTTTTACATGAATTTTATGCCCTGGCAAGCAAGATCCGGGTTATTTACCCGGATCCTTTATCTTTCACAATAAATGAGCTTGTGCGGCAACTTTTAGTATCTTCCCCTGGGTTGACCGACCTCGGGATGAAACAATTCTACCTCGGACGCAGGGGCAACGCGCACCGCCGCGGCCTTGTATTCAGGGATCTTTGCCAGTGGGTCGAGTTTGTCCAGCGTCAATTCGTTGGCGGCCGCCTCGAAGAAATGGAAGGGGATGAATACCACGCCGCACGTCGTCTTTTTGGTCACTTTGGCGCGCAGGACGATCGATCCGCGGCGCGACGTAACCCTTACCGCCTGCCTGTCCTGAATACCCAATCGGGCAGCATCCGCCGGGTGGATCTCCACCAGCGCTTCCGGGTAGAGGTCATCCAGGTGTGAATGGCGGGTGAGGCTTGCCCCGTGCCACTGCTCCAATACACGTCCGGTGTTCAACACCAGCGGATAATCGGCATCCGGGCTTTCAGCATTCGGGCGATACTCCAGGGGATGGAATTTGCCTTTCCCGCGCGGGAATCTTTCGAGGAAGAGATCAGGTGTGCCGGGGTGTGATTCGTCCGGGACGGGCGTTTGCAAGCCTACCTGATCAATGCGGGCATAGGCCACGCCGGCATAATCCGGTACCAAGCGTCCCATTTCTGCCAATACTTCGGATGGATCCGAATAATTCCAGTAGGCGGACGTGGGTCTGCCCAGGCGTTGCTCGATCCGTTTGCCAAGCTCGCAAATGATCTGCCAATCCGGCATCGATGCGCCGCGCGGGGCGATCGCCTGGCGCACACGCTGCACCCGGCGGTCGGTGTTGGTAAAAGTGCCGTCCTTCTCCGCCCACGAGGTGGCGGGCAGGAAGACATCAGCATACGCCGTGGACTCGTTGAGAAACAGGTCCTGTGCGGCGATGAACTCCAGGGCTTCCATTTCAGTGCGGGTGTGGTTCAGGTTGGGCTCAGACATCATCGGGTTCTCGCCCATGATGTACAGGCTGCGCACCCCGCCGGGGCGCACGGCGCTGAGGATCTCGGTGGTGGTCAGTCCGAGCTTGCGGTTCAACCCGCCCGGTTCGATGTTCCAGGCGGCTTCGAACTTGCGGGCAGAGGCTTCGTCATCCACGCGCTGATAGCCCGGGTAGTGCCACGGCATCACCCCGGCGTCCGAGGCGCCCTGCACGTTGTTCTGCCCGCGCAGCGGGTTCAACCCCGTGCCGCGCCGTCCGATTTGACCTGTCAGCAGGGCCAGGTTGATGATGCTCAGCACGTTGTCGGTGCCGTGCGTGCTTTCTGAGAGACCCAATGTCCAATAAATGGCGGCTTTGCCCGCAGTGGCATACATACGCGCCGCCTGGATGATGAGGTTCTTGTCCACCCCGGAGATTTTCTCGGCAAATTCGGGGGTGAATTTCTCCATCGATGCGGCAAATTCGGCAAAGTTTTCGGTGCGGGTATCGATGAATGCCTGGTTTATTAAGTTTTCCTTCAAAATGACGTGGCACATGGCAGAGAAAATGGCCACATCCGAGCCCGGTTTTTCAGCCAGCCAGAGCGTGGCATAGTCCACCAATTCCACCCGCCGCGGATCCACCACGATCAACTTTGCGCCGTGCTTGCGCACCGCAGCTTTCATCTGGATGGCGATGATGGGGTGGTTTTCGGCGGTGTTCGAGCCGGTGACGATGAACACATCGTTTTCGATCACTTCGGAAGCGGTGTTGCTCATGGCGGAGGAGCCGACCGCCATCTGCAGCGCCACCACGCTGCCGGCATGACACAGGCGCGTGCAGTGGTCGATATTGTTGGAGCGGAATTGGGTGTGCAGCAGTTTTTCGAGCAGGAAATTATCTTCGTTGGTGGCTTTGGCGCAGCCGTAAAATGCCATCGCCTGTGAACCGTCGCGCTGATAGATCTCCACCATGCGCCGGGCGGTGAAGTCAAGCGCTTCATCCCAGCTCACGGGGCGCCACTCATCCCGAGAGAATGCCTGGGTGCGCGCTCCCGGGCGCTGCTCCACTTTGCGTAGCATGGGGGTGGTGATGCGGTCATTGTGATAGATAAAATCATACCCGTAGCGCCCTTTGACGCACAGGTTGCCGTGGTTGACCACAGCGTCAAAGGGGGAGGTGACCTTATAGATAAAGTCGTTCGCGTCGATGTGAAGTTGCAGCGCGCATCCTACCCCGCAGTAAGGGCAGGTGGTGGATACTATTTTCGAGGGTTGAAGCATAGCCGCCTCCGGAATTGGATCTTAATTGCCTTCGGTCTTGATCAGGATGGAAGAGAGGAGCGTTTTCGCCGTTTGCGGTCATTGGTCGTCGCCGCGATGATTTCATCCACCGGCTGCCCCTGTTCGAGCAGCCATTCGCGTTTGGGTTTAAGCGCACCGGTCGGGCAGACCCCAACGCACTGTCCGCAAACCACGCAGGTGGTGCTGAGAAGGGGCAGGTCAAAAAAGGTGTTGATGCGGGTCTCGAAGCCACGCCCCGAAAAATTGATGGCGTAGGTGAACTGGGCATCCTCAGCGCACACCTGCACACAGCGCCAGCACAGGATGCACTTGGAATAATCCCGGATGTACATCGGGTTGTCGTCCAGTATCGGGTAGCGACGAGCTTCCGCATCGGGGAATCGATCCTCCTCAACCGCATACTCCGTGATCATCCGCTGCACATCCGGCGCATCCGATAGGTCCACCGTGGCTGCCAGCATTTCCAAAATGGTGCGTCGGGCGCGTTCCACGCGCGGGGTGCGGGTTTGGATCTTCATCCCCTCGGTCACTTTCGTGCAGCAGGATGGGATGAGGGTGCGCGAGCCTTCGACTTCGACGACACAAATGCGGCACAGCCCGTTGGGTGTGCAGTAATCGTGATAACACAGGGTGGGGATGCTGTGGATGCCGGCCTGCTCGGCGGTTTTGAGGATGGTCGTTCCGGGGTCGACAGTAACTGCGATCCCGTCGATGGTCAGGCTTACCGGTGAGGTCATAGGTGTCCTCCCTGAGTGTGAAATTCAACGAATAAATCAGGCCAGAGTTTCATGGCGCTGAGCACCGCCGAGGCAGCCGTCTGACCCAACCCGCAGAGGGAAGCGTCGGTCATTGTCCAGGCGATGTCGTTCAGCCTTTCCACATCGCCGGGCAGAATCTTGCCGGCGGCAACGCGTTCGATGATCTCCAATTGGCGGCGGGTGCCCAACTGGCAGGGGTAGCACTTACCGCAGGACTGGTCGGCAAAAAAGTAAGCCAGGCGCGCCAGAGCATCGCGTAAGTCGCGGGTTTCATCGAAAACGGTGACCACCCCGGATCCCAGCGGCAGACCGTGGGCACGCAGGTCCTCGAACGATAGGGTGACATCGAGGGAGGATTCACCGGCAAAGGCGCCCGCCGCCCCTCCAAACAGGATGGCTTTCAGTCCGCGGTCCGCGCGGATGCCGCCCGCCAGGTCAAAGATGAGGTGGCGAATGCTGATGCCGAAGGGCACTTCGTACAACCCCGGGCGTTTTACATCGCCTGAAAGACAAAACAGCTTCGTGCCGGGGCTTTTTTCGGTGCCCACCTTGCGGTATTCGGCTGCACCCTGGTTGAGGATGGAGGGGATGTTGCTCAGCGTTTCGACATTGTTGATAACGGTTGGTTTGCCGAACAGCCCGCTGGTGGTGGGGAAGGGGGGCTTCATGCGCGGGAATCCGCGTTTGCCTTCGATGGCCTCGAACAGCGCGGTTTCTTCACCGCAGACATAAGCGCCAGCGCCGCGGAAGAGTTCGATCTCAAAATCAAAGCCGGATCCAAGGATGTTTTTGCCGGTGAACCCCGCCTGGGCTGCCTCTTCCAATGCGCCGGTCATCGCCTGGTGGGCATTGGTGTACTCGCCCCGCAGGAAGATATAGCCAAGGTGCGCGCCGGTGGCATAGGCGGCGATGATCAGCCCCTCGAGGATGCGGTGGGGGTCCTCTTCGAGCAGCACCCGATCTTTGAAGGTTCCCGGCTCGGCTTCGTCGGCGTTGCAGATGACGTATTTGGGCTGTGCCGCTTCTTTGGCGGCCCCTTCCCATTTCAAACCTGTGGGAAAGGCTGCTCCGCCGCGCCCAACCAGCCCCGAGGCTTTGACTTCTGCGATCACCGCAGCCGGTTCCAGCGCCAGCGCTTTGCGCAGAGCGGCATAGCCACCGCTCTGCACGTACTCGTCCAGGGTGGTCGGGCGGTGTTTGCCGCAGTTTTGGGTCAACACGCGGGCATCGCCGCCGAGGATGCTGTACGGTTTTTCGCCGTATTCTGCCAGCAGCCTTCCGGCCCCGCTGGCATCCACGTGCCCGCGCTGAACATCTTTGACCATGATCGCAGGCGCCAACTCGCACAGCCCCAGGCAGGGCGCGCGCTCAACGGTGATCCCCTCGTCGGTTGACACTGCACTGCCGGCGTATTGGTGCACCAGGTTCTTCATCAACGCTTCGGAGCCGGCCATGGCACAGGCAGGATCATTGCAGACGTGGATGATGGTTTTGCTCACCGGTTCGGGGTAAAACATCGAATAAAAATCGATGACCCCAAATACTTCGGATAAGGGCACATGCAGGGCAGATGCGACCGCTGCGGCAACCGGCGCAGGCAGGTAACCGTAAATGGCCTGGGCGGCATGCAGTGCAGGCAGCAAGGCCGGGCGTCCCTTTGGAACATATTGTTCAAGCATGGCATGCAGAGGTTGTAGATCGAGGTCGAGCTCAGGCATAAAAGTCTCCTCCTGACGACTGGATCGAATACCTTATAATTATACATACTTATGTTGAGTATGTTTATCCAAGCTGGCGGAATATCAAGCAGGATGGGCGAGAACAAGGCACTAATGCCCTTCCTCGGGAAAGCCTTGATCTCGCGCATCGTCGATAGGGTGACGCCCATTGCCGACGAACTGTGGATCGTCACCAACGAGCCCGAAACGTTGCGGTTCCTGGGGCTGCCGCTTGTCTCGGATGTGCTGCCGGGCCAGGGTGCCTTGGGGGGATTATACACGGCTTTGAAGACGGCGCACTATCCAAACGTGGGAGTGGTGGCGTGCGACATGCCGTTCGTGAATGCGCCTCTGCTGGCTTTCGAGCAGCGGCTGCTGGTGCAGGAGCATGTGGATGTGGTCATTCCACATTCTGCAACCGGGTTGGAACCGCAGCACGCGCTTTATCGCAAGAAATCCTGCCTGCCCAGGGTGGAAAAGGCGCTGGCAGCCGATTTGAAACGCATGATCTCGTGGTTCGATGACGTCCGCGTCCGCGAACTGGACGCGGGCGAAATCGAACGCTTCGACCCCTATGGGACGACCTTCATCAACGTCAATACCCAGGCGGAATTTGCCGAAGCCGAGGCGCTGGCGCGGCGCCTGGAGGGGGTTGATTAACGGGTAGCGGGGGAGTTTAGGATTCAAGCGAAATTCTTTCATGATGCGTGTATACATTAAATTGATCATGCCGGGCGTAGCCGATGAGGGTAATACCGGTCTCCTGTGCCATGCGGACGGAGAGGGTGGTGGGGGAGGTGCGCGAAACAACCACGCCCACGCCGATGCGTTGGGCTTTCTGCAGCATCTCCGAGCTGACCCGCCCGGTGGCGAGCAGGATGCGGCTTTGGAGCGGTGGAGCTTCGAGCAGCAGGCGACCGGCGATCTTATCCAGCGTATTGTGCCGCCCAATATCCTCCACCTGTAAGAAGAGCGACTCGCCGTCGCTGAGTGCCGCTGAATGCACCCCGCGCGCCTTGTGGTAAAGGTCCTGCGACCCTGTAAGCTCCTGCATCAAGCGCAAGAGGTCCGCTGGGCGCACGCTAAAATCAATGGGCTGGTTTTGCGCATAGTCAATATTATCGGTGGGAGGGTCAGAAATGCGGGCGGGGGAGGAGGCGAGCTGGGAGGTGGCTCCGCCGCCGCAGCCCGAAGTACGGCGCCAGACAGCCGGTTTGGTCAACGGTTTGGTGGTCCAGACGTCGATGTTGTCGCCTGCCTCGCACGAATGCACGAGCGCCAGGTCTTTCATCGAGGCGATCAAATTCTCGTTGAAGAGGAACCCCACCGCCAGGGCTTCGAGGTAAGTAGGCGTGCACAGAAATTCCAGCCAGGCCTGCCCGTTGATGGTCAGGCTGACCGCCGCCTCGCTGATGACAGGGCTTTCGATCGTTTCGAGGGCGTTGGCAGCGAAGCGCTGGTAGGAGACGAGCTGATGGGAAGATTGCATATACACCTCTAAAGGCGAACTTTTTCCAGAACAACCATACCCATGATTGTACAATAAAGGTCAAGGGGTGGAGGGGATAAAAAGGGAAATTTCTGGGCTAAAAATTACCATATAATGCGCATAGCCTTTGTTTCACATGATAATTTTTTGGGTAAGGCTAGGAAAGAGGGTGGGGAAGTAAGTTATTGGTCCGAATAATGAGTTGGGACGGGTCGTATTGGCTGATAAGCCGGGATGTCTCATTCGAATAGTCCCACCCTTACATAAAGAAAAGGATGTTATGCCTTTGGGTAGGAAGAGTCGATGCGATGGCAGGTGAGGTATGTAAAATGCGTTGAAGAAAGGGGTAGGGGCGAAGCATCGTGCAATCTTTTTGACGCTAAAAGACGACTGGGATGCACGTAGCTTCGCCCTGATGAACAAGTACCACCCTTGGTGGGTTTTGAGAGCGAAATGTTTTTAACCAAGATCTATTGCTGCATAACGCTGGCGAAATGTATACAAAAGACACGAGGTTGGCAAGTATCACATTGGGGCGAAGCTTCGTGCAAGATAGTGGACAGGAAAAGACAGATTGAATGCACGATGCTTCGCCCTTACAGGGTTCCGGATAGCCACAGAATGTTGGATGCTTGTTTGGGCGGGTCTTGAGGTGCAATATGACGTGATTTCTCGTCCGAGCAGATCAATCTCACAAAAAGAGTCCACTAAACGT
Organism: uncultured Chloroflexia bacterium; assembly: GCA_963714465.1. GTDB lineage: Bacteria > Chloroflexota > Anaerolineae > Anaerolineales > Anaerolineaceae > UBA6107. Next base: position 21,198 of record CAVQOS010000001.1, read on the forward strand.
GACCCATTGTTGGACGGTGAGGTAGGGGCGAAGCATCGGGCAATCTTTTTGACGCTAAAAGACGACTGGGATGCACGTAGCTTCGCCCTGATGAACAAGTACCACCCTTGGTGGGTTTTGAGAGCGAAATGTTTTTAACCAAGATCTATTGCTGCATAACGCTGGCGAAATGTATACAAAAGACACGAGGTTGGCAAGTATCACATTGGGGCGAAGCTTCGTGCAAGCTAGTGGACAGGAAAAGACAGATTGAATGCACGATGCTTCGCCCTTACGGGGTTCAGGATGGTCACAGAATGTTGGATGCTTGTTTGGGCGGGTCTTGAGGTGCAATATGACGCGGTGTCTCGTCCGAGCAGACCAATCTCACAAAAAGAGTCCACTAAACGTGACCCATTGTTGGACGGTGAGGTAGGGGCGAAGCATCGTGCAATCTTTTTGACGCTAAAAGACGACTGGGATGCACGTAGCTTCGCCCTAATGAACAAGTACCACCCTTGGTGGGTTTTGAGAGAGAAATGTTTTTAACCAAGATCTATTGCTGCATAACGCTGGCGAAATGTATACAAAAGACACGAGGTTGGCAAGTATCACATTGGGGCGAAGCTTCGTGCAAGCTAGTGGCTAGCAAAAGACATATTGAATGCACGATGCTTCGCCCTTACGGAAAGGAGGGAGTTGTAGCTCAATGGGACGCAGTTTCACGTCCGAGAAGACCCGCCCTGGATGGTAGGAGCTTGCCGCATCCCATGCTACAATTAATCCCTGTGGGGCAAATCGTTCAACTCCGTTTGACCATCGAATCAGCAAGTTCATAGGCAGCCAACATGACCGAACCATTGAAAATCTACCTCAAGCAAATTGCAGATACGACGATGCGCGGTGATGCACGCGAGGAAAGCTATTATCCTTTCCTCAAAACGCTGATCGAGGAAGCCGGGGGACGAAGCTGTGCGGTAACCGTTTTACCCAAGAAAACCGACGCCGGGAACCCTGATTTTCGGGTTTGGGACGGGAAGCAGCACGTGACGGGGTACATCGAAGCCAAGACGCCAGGGGCCAACCTGGACCAGGTCGAAACCAGCGAACAACTTCAGCGGTATTTGAGCATCTTTCCCAACCTGATCCTGACGGATTTCTACGAATTTCGCCTTTATCGCGACGGCAAACTCAGCCTGAAGACTTTTATTGGCCGGCCATTCATCGCGCAGCGCATCCAGCATCAGCCGCCGCTCGAAAATGCCGAAGCTTTCGAGGCTTTGCTCTCACAATTCTTTTCATTCTCGCTGCCCCGCACCTTCACGGCTGAGAGCCTGGCCGTGGAATTGGCCAAGCGCACCCGCTTTTTGCGGGATGAGGTCATTGCCGAAGAATTAAACCAGGAAGAATCCGGCAGGGGAGAAATTCGCGGATTTTACCACGCTTTCCAGCGCTACCTGCTGCCCAATCTTGACGAATCTGATTTTGCCGACCTGTACGCGCAAACCCTGACCTACGGCATGTTCGCCGCCCGTTCGCGCAGTGGAGCAGATTTCACCCGGGCCACGGCGTTTCAAAGTATCCCGTCCACCATCGGCATATTGCGCGATGTATTCCGCTTCATCTCCCTGGGGGATCTCCCCGCCCAGATGGAAGTGATCATCGACGACATTGCGGATGTACTGGCTGTGGCCGATCTTGAGCGGATCCTGCACCAGTTTTCCCGGGCAGGCAAGGGCAGAGACCCGATCGTTCATTTCTACGAAACGTTTTTGAGCGCCTATGATCCTCAACTGCGCGAACAGCGGGGGGTGTATTACACGCCTGAACCGGTTGTGAGGTACATCGTGCGTTCGATCCATGAACTGTTGAAGGAGAAATTCGCCTTATCTGACGGCCTGGCTGACCCCGCGGTGACCCTGCTCGACCCGGCTGGCGGAACGCTCACGTTTCCGGCGGAAGCCATCCGCCTGGCAGTGGAGGAATACACCGGTAAATATGGCGAAGGCGGGAAGCGCGACTTCATCCGCAACCAGGTGCTCAAGAATTATTACGCCTTCGAGTTGATGATGGCGCCCTATGCCGTCGGGCATTTGAAAATGAGCTTTCTGCTCGACGAATTGGGCTGCCCCTTGAGAGATGAAGACCGTTTTCAGCTTTATTTGACCAACAGCCTGAGCATGGAAGAGATCTACCTGAGCGATATGCCCGGGTTGAGCTCGCTCAGCGAAGAAAGCCAGGAAGCGGCAAGGGTCAAACAAAAACCGATCCTGGTGATCCTGGGCAACCCGCCATATTCGGGCATCTCCGCCAACCAGAGCGATTGGACCGAGAAACTGCTGAAAACTGATATCGACGGGGCGCAGAGCTATTACACCATCGACGGGCAGCCGCTGGGCGAAAAAAACCCGAAGTGGCTGCAGGATGATTACGTCAAGTTCCTGCGGTTTGCGCAGTGGAAGGTGCAGCGGGTGGGGGAGGGCGTGGTGGGGATGATCACCAACCACGGCTACCTGGATAACCCCACCTTTCGCGGCATGCGCCAGAGCCTGATGAAGACCTTCAACGAGATTTACGTGCTCAACCTGCACGGCAGCAGCTTGAAAAAAGAGAAAACACCCGAGGGCGGCAAGGATGAAAACGTTTTCGACATTCGCGCCGGGGTGGCCATCGTCCTGATGCTCAAGCGCAGGGGAGGGCAGGGCTGCCAGGTGAAGCAGGCGGACCTGTACGGCACGCGCGATTTCAAATACGATTGGCTGGAAAATCATCGTTTTAGCACGACGCTGTTTCAAGAAGCCAGGGCCGAAAGCCCATGGTACTTTTTTGCCAAGGCAGGCGTTGCTGATTTATCCAAATACCAGAAATGGCCGAGAATCGACCAGATTTCCCCCAAAAATAGCGTTGGGATTGTGACCGGAAGAGATGACCTAACCATCAACTTCAATCATCATGATTTGTGGGTGACTGTCCAAAGCTTTGCCAGAATGGCACCTGAACTTGCACGATCTGCCTATAACTTGGGAAAAGATACCAGAGACTGGCAAGTTAAATTAGCCCAAAAGGATTTGTTGGATAGCGGACCTGATGTTGAAAAAATCATCCCGATCCAATACCGCCCGTTTGACGTTCGGTTTACTTATTTCACCGGCCGAAGCCGGGGGTTTCAGTGCATGCCGCGAGGTGATGTCATGCGCCACATGCTTCCTGGCGAGAATCTTGGGTTAATTTCTGCAAGGAGCAACAAATCGCAATCCATGAATCATTTCTTCATTACCAATCTGCTCATGGAAGCGAAGTGCGGAGAAAGAACTACGCAATCAGCAATCTTTCCGCTTTATCTATATCCCTCCTCCCCCAGGGTGGATTACTGGATGGAGCCTTCAGCGGGCGCTCGCCGAACCTCGACCCCGGGCTGGTGGCGCGCCTGGCGGCAGCCTACGGCAGAAAGCCTTCGCCTGAAGAAATCCTGTATTACATCTACGGCGTTTTCTACAGCAACCTTTACCGCGAAAAGTACGCCGAAGCGCTGCACATCGACTTCCCGCGCGTGCCTTTCACCCGTGATCCGGCGGTGTTCGCGCAGATGTCCGGGTTGGGCGAGCACCTGGCCGGGCTGCACCTGCTCAAAAGCGCCGAACTGGATCCTCCGGTTTCGCGTTACCAGGGTGGGGGCGATAACAACGTCATCGAGAAAGTGGTCTATGATCCCGTTTCAGCGCGGGTGAGCATCAACCCCGAGCGCTATTTTGAGGGTATCGCCCCTGAAGTGTGGAATTACCAGGTCGGCGGTTACCAGGTGCTGATGAAATACCTCAAAGACCGCAAAGGGCGGCGCATGGATGATCCGGTACGCTATGTGCGCATCGTCACCGCGCTGGCGAAGACCATCGAAATCCAAAAAGAGATCGATTTCGTGTATCCAACAATTGAAGAAGATTTATTGAGTTAAGGCAATAGGGTGGGGGAGATAGATCATCGGGGCAGGTCTCGGCGCGTGTGCAACGTGGTGCCAGTTACGAACAGACCCGCATTTACATAAAGCAAAGGATGTTGTGCCCTCGGGTTGGAAGAGCCGATGCGAATGGCAGGGGAGGAGTGTAAAATGCGTTGAAGAAAGGGGGGGTAGGGGCGAAGCATCGTGCAACCGAGTAAGCAGGAAAAGACATATTGAATGCACGTAGCTTCGCCCATACAAACAATCTTCGCCCGCAGTGGAATTGAAGGGGAGGGATTTTATTAACCAGGGAATGTTCGCGACTGGCTACAAACGACATGTCGCTGATAATCGACACGATGGGGCGAAGCATCGTGCAACCGAGTAAGCAGGAAAAGACATATTGAATGCACGATGCTTCGCCCTTACAGGGTTCCGGATAGCCACAAAATGTTGGATGCTTGTTTGGGCGGGTCTTGAGGTGCAATATGACGCGGTGTCTCGTCCGAGCAGACCCGCTCTTACGGTGGTCAGACTTACAGAAGGGTGGATGGCGATTGTTGGGGCGGGTCTTGGCGCATAATAAACACGGTACCTGTTACGAGTAGACCCGCCCTTACGATGGTCGGTCTTACAGATGGGTGGAGGTTGATTGTTGGGGCGGGTCTTGTCGCGTAATAAGACGCGGCGTTTCGTCCGAGCAGACCCGCCCTTACGGTTGGCTTGTTAAAGGCCGGCTTTATCCGCCGGTCACCCCGCCGCCGATCAGCCGACCGATGCCAAATGTCACGGCTGCGGCAAGCAAGCCAAAGACCACCATGCGAAAGCCCGAAAAAACCACGCCTCGACCGGTGAACAGGGTAATCGCTGCACCGAGCAGGAACAGCCCGATGACGCTGAGCCCGATGCTGACGTACACGGCGGTGAACCCCTGCAGGAAGATAAAGGGTGCCACCGGCAGAATCGCGCCTGCTGCAAAAAGGAAGAAAGAGGTGATGGCTGCTTCCCAGGCTGACCCCCCAAGGTCTTTGGGGTTCACGCCCAATTCTTCGCGCGAGAGGGCATCCAGGGCGCTGTCTTTGTCCGTTAGCATTTGATCCGCCAGGGTGCGCGCGATATCGGGATGGATCCCGCGCGACTCGTAGATCAGGGTCAATTCTTCGACTTCCTCTTCGGGATTTTGTTCGATTTCCATGGCTTCAGTCGCGATCTGGTTCTTGTAGAGCTCGCGCGAGGAGGTCACCGAGAGCCATTCGCCGAGTGCCATCGAAATAGCGCCCGCAAGAAGCCCCGATACACCGGCGATGAGCACGCCGCGGCCTGCCAGCGTGGCGCCTGCCACGCCCATCACCAGGCTGAGATTCGACACCAGGCCGTCATTTGCGCCCAGAACCGCAGCGCGCAGGGCATTTCCACCCCCGGAGCGGTGGCGCCCCTCGATCTGAGCCAGCGTGCCGCCTGACAAGCCGCCTTTGACCGAACCAGTAATGATATCGATCAGGCGCGCATGCGATTGTTCCTGCCCCATCATCGATTTGCCGCCCGGAATTTGGGCATACCCCGCCGTACCGGCCTGTTCCATGCCCTGGATGGTGGGCAGGATCATCGAAGGTCCGAAGCGTTTGGCGAGCCAGATCAGGATGCGGATCCGTCCGCTGGGGCGATATTCGGGCAGGGTCAGCCCCTTTTCAGCAGCCCTGGCCAGCCAGGTTTCGGCATGACCGGTCTCCGTTTTGGAAATGCGCCCGTACACCTCGGCCAGGCGGGGATCTTTTTCAACATCCGCCATGGTGGCGTAAAGCAGCGCGCTGCTGCGTTCCTCGATATAGGAAGTCAGAATCGGGTCGTTTGTTTTCATGGATACCCCTTTGGTACAAAGATAAGTTCATTTTACATCGGATTCACGCAAGATCATACGCCGAACCCTCTTTAAGGGCATAGTAGTGTATTTCAAATATGATTACTTCTGATTTGGTTAAATAATCAGTAGAAATAAATAAAGGAAAATCTGAAGGAACCCGGGCTGTTGCGCCTGGCAAAAATCGTCCCCGCAGCGGATATCGATGAAGATGCCGATTCCGACCCCATCGCCCGCGGACTTGAAGCCATTTCCAGCGGATACAGCCTGCGCTTCCCTTTGGATCAGGAAAACCTGGAGGCTCAGTTCGAGGTTTACGATGCACTGTATGCCTGGTGCCGCCTTGACAAGCCCGGACAGCGCCGTCAAAATAAGGTTCTTCACCTCTGCCGGGGCTCATCCCTGTCCTCTGCCTTGCCAGCCGTGGATCTGCCCCTCTTTCCTTCGCTTCAGGCAATTTCGCCTGCCTGAGCGCGTCTGGTAAGCAATAAAAACGAGGAACATTATAGCTATCCGAAATACGCAATAATATTGATCTGTCTCCTGAGGTGGGAATAGGCGCACAACCGGGAGTGATACAATATTTGGAAGTAAAGGAAAATCGTTGAACATTAAATCCCTCCCCTCCCCAAAAAAGCACCTCTCCGCGGCAGCGCTTGTTCTGATCGCTGCTGCCCTGTTTGGTGCTTCGGCGCCCCTCTCCAAGCTGCTGCTGGGCAGCATTGACCCCGTCACCCTCGCCTCATTCCTGTATCTCGGTTCAGGGTTGGGCGCAGGGGTCTTGTTCATTTTTAAGCGTCAAGGTCAGGCGAATCAGGAACAACCCGTGGAAGCCAGGCTCACCCGCGCAGACGTCCCCTGGTTGGCCGGGGCAGTCGCCGCAGGCGGGATCATCGCCCCGATCTTGATGATGCTTGGCCTGCGCCAGACCCCTGCCTCCACAGCCTCCCTTCTATTGAATTTCGAGGGAGTTGCCACCGCTTTACTGGCGGCATTCCTTTTCAAAGAAGCGGTGGGGAAGCGCATCATCCTTGCCATGGGTCTGATCACCCTGGCGGCGATCCTTTTCAGTTGGACCGGCGGCGATTGGGGCGTTTCTCTCGGTGCGCTGGCCATCCTCTCTGCCTGTCTGTTTTGGGGACTCGACAATAATCTCACCCGCCACATTTCAGCCAAAGACCCGCTGGTGATCGTAGGCATCAAGGGATTGGGCGCCGGAAGTTTTTCCTTTTTCCTGGCGCTGGCTTTGGGCAGCCCCCTTCCCGCTTTGGGTCCTGCCTTACTGGCCCTGGCGGTGGGAGCCGTGTGTTATGGGCTGAGCATCCAGTTGTTCATCCTCGGTTTACGCAGCCTGGGTGCAGCCCGCACCTCCACTCTTTACGGCGTCGCCCCGTTTTTGGGAGCGCTTCTTTCATTTGGTTTGCTACGCGAAAGTCCCACTCTTTTGTTTTGGGTCGGATTGCCCTTGATGCTTGCCGGTGCGGCGTTGATGTTGAGCGAGCGGCATCAGCACGTCCACACCCATCCTGTTTTGGTGCATACGCATCCCCACACACATGACGATGGTCATCATCTGCACACTCATGCGCCTGGAGAAGACGCTGCCCGGATTACTCATACACACGAGCACACCCATCCCGAACTCACCCACGGGCATGAGCACACCCCCGATTTGCATCACTGGCATTCCCATTAGATTCACCAAACAAGAAATATCCTCTTTCGTTTGACAGCGCCATGGTTGGCGGTCTACAATAGTCCAATCTTCTCATCCCACGTAGAGGTATTTCCACTTATGGAAAAAGAGAAAAAGTTCAGGCAGACAGGCACCTCGGTCGCCATCGTTTTTTTCCTGTTCATGTTGGTGCATCAAACCGACAAACTGCTCATCGGTCCGCTGCAAAACCCCGTGATGGATACCTTTCACATGACCTATACCCAATGGGGGGCGATCAACACGGGTGCGTTGATCGTCGGCGCCGCGCTTTCTCCGTTGTGGGGATACCTGAATGACAAATACAACCGCGCCAGGCTTTTGGCCCTGGCTTCGTTGATTTGGGGCAGCACCACCTGGTTTGGCGCGATTGCTCCAACATACCCCCTCTTCCTGGCTGCCCGTTCCACCACCGGCATCGATGATTCCAGCTATCCCGGCCTTTACAGCCTGATCGCCGACTACTTTTCACCCAGGAAACGCGGACAGGTGTACGGCCTCTTGCAGCTCACCCAGCCCCTGGGTTTTCTGCTGGGCATGGTCCTGGCGCTGGTATTGGGTCAGGTGATCAGTTGGCGCGCGGTATTCTACATCACCGGCTCGTTTGGCATCCTGCTTGCCGCTGTGATTTTCTTCACCGTCAAAGACGTGCCGCGCGGCAGCAGCGAAGAGGAACTGCAGGGGGTCGAAACCGGGCGCTACAAGTTCAGTTGGAAGACAGCTTTACAGATCTTCAAAAAGAAAAGCCTGATCATGCTCTTTCTCCAGGGGTTTTTCGGCGTATTCCCCTGGAACGTGATCACTTATTATTTCTTCGGCTACCTGGGTGCCGAACGCGGCTACAATGACACCACCCAGCTTCTGATCATGGCTCCCGCGGTGATCGTGCTGGCTGCGGGGTATCCGCTGGGGGGTTACCTGGGCGACAAGCTCTTCAAACGCACGAAACGCGGACGGTTGATCGTGGCGGCAGGCGGTGTACTGCTTGGAGCGATTTTCCTGTACTTCACTATGAATGTTCCGGTGGAACAGGTGGCCTTGTTCGCGGTGCTGCTCATGGCAACCGCGCTGTTCATTCCCGTGCCTTCGGCAAACGTGCTCGCCACCGTGTATGATGTGACCGTGCCTGAAGTCCGTTCCACTGCCAACGCCATCGAGAACTTCATCGAATCCTCCGGCTCGGCGGCTGCTCCGCTGATCGCCGGGGTGATCGCCGACGCCACCTCGGTGGGGCACTCGATCCTGCTCATCTGCACCATTTCGTGGGCGATCTGCTTCGTTTTCTTCCTGGGAGCCATTTTCTTTATCCCGCACGATATTCAAAGCCTGCACGAGCAGTTGCTGCAAAGGGCGGAAGAAGCCAGGGCGTAACTTCACACCGATCATCACAAGCAGGTCGGTAAAGTGACGGACTGCCGGCCGTCCTACATCAACGAAAACCCCTTCTTAATTAGCAGTTGTTTTGTCCGGTCCCTTCAACCACAAAACAGACCAATTCCCAACCTTTTGCCCCTTCAAGTGATATATATTCTGTAAATCAATTCTTTGATCTTTCCAATGGAGCGCATGGACGAATTCACGGCGGTAGAGCTGCTCAAACATGCCGAACTCGATGGCCTGGAATGGCTGGTGAACCAATATCACCGTAGAGCATTCCAGATCGCCTTCCTGATCACGCAGGACGGTGACCTGGCGGATGATGTGGTGCAGGAGACTTTTATCAGCCTGCTGCATACCATTCGCCGCTTTGACGAAAGCCGTCCATTCAGCCCGTGGTTTTTCAAATGCGTTTCCAATGCGGCAGTGCAGGCTGCGCAGAAAACATCAAGGCAGATGTCCCTCGATTATCTTTCTGGTGAAGGAGACCTTTTCGCGCGGTTGACGGACGGGCTGCCGGCCGTTGAAGATGAAGTGGAAAGCGCAGAGTTGAAGGAAAAGCTTGCGCAATTGATGCTTCAACTCGACCCACGTCAAAGAGCTGTCCTTGTGCAGCGCTATTACCTGGATATGAGCGAAGCAGAAATGGCGGAAGAGCATGAGATTCCCCGCGGAACGGTGAAATGGCTTTTGAGCGAAGCGCGCAGAAAATTGCGATTCCTTCTGAAGCAGGAGAGGTAATAGACCATGAAAATGGAAAAGGTCATCCATCAGGCTTTTCAAGACCTGGGAGCTGAAAAAGAGCCCCGGCAGAGTGATCCGTGGCGCCAGATTGCGCGAAAGATTGAGGACCAAACAGCAGCTCGTAAGGCGCGCAGCAGACGGTTTGTCCGCACAGCCCTGTCCGTGTTGTCCATATTTCTGGCCGGGGCGACCGTTGTCTATGCTTACACTCGTTTGATGGTCGATCACGGACTCCAGGATGCGGATCAAAACGGCCTGGTTTCTAATTTCAACCAGACGGCCATGCCTACGGTGTTCAATGCGGTGCCGGAAGCGCTGGCGGCTGCGCCCCTGGCCTCGGATAGCAAGAACGGTGTGACCGTCACCCTGGAATGGGCATATATGGATGAGTCCAGATTGGCTTACCAATTAACCTTAACTGGATTATCAGTTCCCAAAGGACAAAACCTTGGCGATTTTGTCTGTGATCCCTATTTGACGGATAAGCAGGGAGTCGCTCTGAATCCATTTTCCTCCTCGAATACAGTCAGCCAGGTTCAACCCGGTCAACCGTACGAATTTGTCTATGTCTATTACCAGCACGTGGATGCTACGCAAACCCCTTACCTTGATCTCAACCTGGAGCTAACCCTCGGACCATGTGGTCCCTGGTGGAATTTTGACCAGGTATACACAGGCCCGGGTCCAACCCCCACTCCCCCACCCCTGATGGGTAATTACCACCTTTCCTTCCGCGTCCCGGTCAACAAGGGGGTTACGATCCACCCATCACAGGAAATCACTTCAAATCAGGTGAAAATGCGGCTTGAGAGTGTCACGTTCAACCCGTCATACACCGAGGCTGAACTATGCTTTCAGCAGCCCGATCAGGCTAACCGCGAATGGAGTCCGGAAGAGATCAACCTGCAAATCAATAGGGCTGATCCCATCCCTGCGGATCACTTCTTCGCGGTTCAGGGTAGCTCCACCTTACAGGGCGGTTCCTGTTTCGGAGTTGGTTTTGTGGAGACGGTCAAGCCAGGCTCGAGCCTGATGCTGACGGTGAAGAATCTGCAGTCTTTCGACGGAATGGATATTCTGCTGCGTTCTCCGGATCTTCAACAGGCATTGTTTGCCAGCCTGGCAGTGGAGGGCATCGTCATAAAATTTGGCGATTTTAATGACCCACAGGGCAATCTCTATTGGAAAGTGGTGAAGAAACCCGCGGGCATGAACAACCAGGATATCGAGGCGAAGGTAAGGGAATTTTTAACCCACCGCATTCCTGCAACCTGGAATTTCACGATCAGCAGCACACCCTGAAGATAGGATAATGTGGGTACTCCGGAGCAAATGTTTAAGAAAATTCAGGGCACGATTGCCGTGCCCTGAATGATTTTCTTTCGTAAAAATAACCCCGGAAGAGCTGAAATCTCTGTCAATCAAAGTCATCCCGCGCGTTGACTTATTCCTCCCTCACCAGTCAGCGTTCGATTTGGTCTGGAAAATGATAGGATCCCAACTTATCCAGCAAGCCTTCAACGCTCGAGTCGCTCACAAAAAGCGCCAGGTGTTCTTCGTAAATAAAATGGTCTGAGTAGGCACGTTGAATCCAGGCGAACAGGTCATCATAATACCCGTCGATGTTTAAGAATCCCAGCGGTTTGCGGTGCAGTCCGATCTGCGACCAGGTGAGCACCTCGAACAATTCGTCAATGGTTCCGAAACCGCCCGGAAGCGCAATGAAGGCATCCGATAGCTCTATCATCCGCGCTTTGCGCAGTTGAATATTTTCAACCACCTCGAGGCTCGAGAGACCCGTGGTATGGATGAGCTGCGGGCTTTCCAAGCCCAGGGGAACCACACCCACCACTTCCCCGCCCGCCTCAAGGCAGCCCTTGGCCACTGCCCCCATCATCCCGGTCCGTCCTGCGCCGTAGATCATGCGCAGCTTGTGCCCGGCAAGGGCGCTGCCTAATGCTTCGGCTGCCGAAGTATAGACTGGCTTCATATTATCTGCAGATCCGCAAAACACACAGATGGAACGATAGGAATTGGTCATGATTTCTGATCCTGGGTTGGGATTGAACGGTTTGACTATTATAAGCCCTGTTTTGTTGGTTAATTTAATGTATAGAATAAATGGCTATGCGCATTTTAGTGGATTGTTCCGTAACCCTCAGCTTCTTTTCGGTCTGCGATTTTGGCTCTTGACAACCCTTTCTCCTTTTTGCTATGATGGTACCGGTTACTGTAACCGGTTACATCTACGATTGGAACAGGATGAAGAACCTTCAACACTCGCCTACGATACGCGACGTGGCCCACCTGGCGGGGGTTTCTGTCGCCACAGTCAGCCGCTTCTTGAACCAGACGGCTCCGCTCTCCAGCGCAGCCACTGAACGCGTGCGCCAGGCGATGGAACAACTTAGCTTCACCCCCCACCCTGTCGCTCGCAATCTCGCCACCCACCGCACCCATACCATCGGGGTGGTGCTCAATGATGTGGGCGGTGATTTCTTTGCGCCGCTGCTCGATGGGGTGATCAGCACCACCGAAACCTTGAATTACAACCTGTTCATCATCACCGCCAAACCCAATGCCCGCTCCAACCCTGCCATGCTGGGCCCCATGTACACTGACGGTCTCCTGGTCTTCTGGGACAGCCTGCAGGAAGCGGATTTGCACGCCCTGATCCAATCAGGGCATCCCTGTGTTCTGATCCACCAATCTCCTCCTGCTGGAACGAGTATTCCGCTGGTGACCATTGAGAACAAGGCTGCCACACGCCGCATGGTCAGCCATTTGATCGAAATTCACCAGCGCAGACGCATCATTTTTCTACGCGGCCCGCAGGATAACGAAGACTCAGAATGGCGTGAAGCCGGATACCGCGAAGCCCTGTCGACGCACCACATCGATCTCGACGAAACACTGGTCGCCCACGGCGACTTTGACCGCTTCACCTCGCAAAAAGCCACGCATGAGCTGATCCAGCGCGGCGTTGAATTTGATGCCGTATTCACCGGCGATGATGAAGCCGCGATCGGGGTACTGCAAGCCCTCAAAGAAGAGGGGATTCGTGTGCCGCAGGATGTGTCAGTGGCGGGGTTTGACGATCAAAGCCTGGCTCCCTTCCTCACCCCTCCCCTCACCACCGTCCACGCACCCACCGACCAGGTGGGGCGGATTGCCGCCCAGCAGCTCATCCACCTGATCGACCATGAGCCGGTGGACGCTGTCACTCTTTTACCCACTGAATTGGTGATCCGCAGTTCATGCGGATGCAACCTGTAGATTCGACTTTATTGGTCGTTCCGAGTTGCCAAATAATGGGCATGGCTGCCCAACCAAATATTCAGATTGTGAAAAGAGGAGAAGACATGAAATCCAAGAGTTTTAAGATTCTCGTGATGCTCGTGTTGGCCGTAATGGTGCTTGGCGCCTGCGCTCAACCAACCGCTGCACCCACCACAGCGCCTACGACTGAAGTGAAACCAACCGAGATTTCAACCGGACCTACTTCAGAACCTTTGAAACCCGGCCAGGTGGAAATCCGCTGGTTTATCGGGCTGGGGACGGGCACCGATCCCGAGCAGCTTACCGCAGAACAGGAAGTGGTGGATTCCTTCAATGCAGCTCACCCCGATATCAAACTGGTCACTGAGATTGTCACCTACGATGCCGCCTTCGACACCTTGGCCACCGAACTGGCTGCGGGTAATCCGCCTGATATTGTCGGCCCAATGGGCGTGGACGGCGCTGAATCCTTCCACGGTCAGTGGTTGGACCTGGATCCATTGATCACGAAAAACAAGTACGATCTGACCCAATTTGACCAGGGAGCGGTGAATTTCTACAAGACCGGCGGCGAAGGGCAGTTGGGCATCCCCTTCGGGATTTATCCCTCGGTGATGTACTACAACAAGCCCCTCTTTGACGAAGCCGGTTTGAATTACCCGCCCCACGTCTACGGCGAGAAATACAAATGGGCTGACGGAACTGAATCGGTGTGGGATTATGACACCGTGCAAAAACTGGCGCTTCTTCTGACCGTTGACAAGAACGGTAAGGATGCCACGGATGCCGCATTCGATCCGGCTAATATTGTGCAGTATGGTTACGTTCCCCAATACCAGGATGCACGCGCGATGGGTTCCTATTTTGGCGCCGGCAGCCTGGTGGCAGCCGACGGCAAGACGGCTCAAATTCCGCCCGAATGGGCTGCCGCCTGGAAATGGCTCTATGACGGCACCTGGAAAACCCATTTCATCCCCAACCAGGCGGTCATCGACAGCCCTGAAATGGGCTCTGGCGATCCGTTTGGCGGCGGCAGGGTGGCGATGGCTCTCACCCACACCTGGTACTATTCAGAAATCACACTCGAAAACTGGGATATGGGCGTGGTGCCTTCGTATAACGGGAAAACCACGGCTAACTTCAATGCCGATACCTTCCGCATCATGAAAGCCACCAAGAACCCCGACGCTGCTTTCACCGTGTTGACCTATTTGCTGGATGATGCCTCGCTCAAACTGCTCAACACCTACGGCGCCATGCCTGCCCGAACCGCTGACCAGAAGAGTTACCTCGCTGCGCTCGACGAGGTCTATGCCTGGAAACCCGATTTCAATGTCGCAGTCGAGGGGATCAAGTATGCTGATAATCCATCCTTCGAAGCCTGGATCCCGAATTACCTCGAAGCTCGCGCCAGGGTAGCCAATGACTTCACCTCCATGCTGCAGAGCACCGATGGTCTCAACATGGACGATGAGATCGCCAAGTTGAAAGCCGACTTGCAGGTCATTTACGACAAGAAATAGCCCTTTTGTGGAGTAACTCTGAACGGGGGCTGACAACCGGGGCGGGACGCTGAACTTGTTCCGCCCCAGAGCAGCCCTTTGAGACAGGTCGATTATGGCTATCGGTGAACTACTCAATCGAAAAAGAACGCGGGAAAAATACGTCCCGCTGCGCAAGCTATCGCCCCTCGCCAGGCGAGAGGCCATTCACGGGCTGGCATTCATTTCGCCCTGGATCATCGGGTTTCTCGCTTTTACCATCATTCCCATGATCGCTTCACTGGTGTTTTCCTTCACCAACCTGCAATTGGTGCAGGAAACGCCCCTCCAGTGGAATAATTTTGAAAACTACACCACCCTGGTGAATGATCCCCAGGTGGGATCTTCATTAATGGTGATTCTAAAATTCGGCGTCATCGCGCTGCCCGTAGCAATATTGGCTCCACTTGGCCTGGCGCTGCTGATGAATAACCGCAACCTCAAAGCCGCACCCATTTTTCGCACCCTGTTTTACATGCCATATATTGTTCCCTTTGTCGCCGCCGTTTTTATATGGGGCGGGATGCTCAATTCTGAAACCGGTTGGATCAACGAAGTGCTGCGGTGGCTTGGGGTGCAGAATCCACCTCTTTGGGTGGATTCGGTCACCTGGGTCTACCCGGCTTACGTCATCATCGGCATCTGGGGCATCGGTAACGGCATGCTCATTTTCCTGGCAAGTCTGCAAAATGTCCCTACAGAGCTTTATGATGCGGCAAAAGTGGATGGCGCCGGCTGGTTCGCCACCCTGATCAATGTGACCTTCCCGATGATCTCTCCGGTCATTTTTTATTCGCTCGTGCTCGGGATCGTCGACCTGTTCCAGTATTTCCTGGTTCCGCTGGTGGTCAAGAACGGCACCGGCGCTCCCGACGGTTCGACGATGTTCTACAATCTTTACCTGTACAAGACCTTTTTCGTCTTCCAAAATATGTCCTATGGATCTGCCATGGCCTGGGTATTGTTTGTGATTATCCTGGCGATCACCCTCGTTCTGTTCAAAACCGCCAAGTATTGGGTTTATTATGCCGGTGAATCCAACCGGTAGGAGCGTGTCCATGTCCATTCCAACCCGGGAATCCGAGGGCAACGTCGAAGCCCGTAAAAACCGCTGGCGAAAAGCCCTCAAAGCACTGGGAGTTTCCACATTTTCTTTGGCGCTGCTGGCCCTTTTTCTTTCGCCTTTCCTCTTCATGATTTTTACCTCGTTGAAATCTCCACAGCAGATGAGCGCCCTGGGTTCCCCGATCTGGCCGGCTATACAGGAAACCTACAGCTACCAGGGCAAGGCGCTCGAAGTCTTTTTTGTGCCCATGCCGGACGGCACGACCCAAAAAATGGCAATGCTCAAACCCAGCCGCAGCAGTTCGATCTTTATCGACCCACAGAACCCCGCGGCAGGCGAAATTACCTGGCAGGGGTCATGGCGTAGCCTTGAGCGCCCGTGGAAGTGGTCAGCTCGTTGGCAAAACTTTGTGGATGTGTGGCGCTTGATCAACTTTCCACAGCTCTTCCGCAATACAATTTTCCTGGCGGTGATGACTGAGATTGGGGTGTTGATCTCGTGTACGCTGGTCGCCTACGGGTTCGCCCGATTCCGCTTTCCGCTGCGCAATTTCCTCTTCACCCTGCTCATCTCCACCATTTTTCTGCCGGCGGCGGTTACCACCATCCCGACTTACACTTTCTTTCTCAAGATCGGCTGGGTGGGTACCTACCTTCCCTTGATCGTCCCGGCGTTTTTCGCCAACGCCTATGATGTGTTTTTATTACGCCAGTATTTCCTCACCATTCCCCATGAAATGGACGAAGCGGCAATGATGGACGGAGCCGGGCCCTTCCGCATTTTCTGGTCGATCATCCTGCCCCAATCCATCCCGGTCCTGGTGGCGGTGAGTGTTTTTCACATTGTGTATGCCTGGAACGATTATTACAACCCATTGATTTATCTTTCCACCCGGCCTGACCTGCAGCCCATCGCGGTCGCCATGGCTCGCTTCAACGGCATCCATTCCACCAACCCGAACCTGATCCAGGCTACGGCGTTGATGGCGCTCGTTGTGCCGCTGATCATTTTCCTGCTCGGACAACGCTTTTTCATGCAGGGGATCGTCATGACCGGAGTTGAGAAATAGTTAACAGGAGGTAATCCGATGAAAGTAGCTGTTATTGGTGGCGGATCCACCTACACACCTGAATTGATTATGGGGTTTATCGATCGATCGAAGACCTTCCCGCTGACTGAGCTTTGGCTGATGGATATCGACCCTGAACGCCTGGCCATCGTCGGCGGCTTTGCCCAACGGATCGCAGCCGCCCATGCAGCCCCGTTCAAGATCGTTCTGAGTACCAACCAGCGTGAAGCGGTGGACGGGGCCAGCTACGTCACCACGCAACTGCGCGTGGGCAAGATGCCTGCCCGCCGCGAGGATGAATACCTCGGAATGCGGCATGGGCTGATCGGGCAGGAAACCACCGGGGTCGGCGGTCTGGCCATGGCGCTGCGAACCATCCCCGTGATTTTGAAACTCGCCAGTGACATCCACGAATTGGCTCCGGATGCGCTGCTGGCCAATTTCACCAACCCCGCCGGGCTGGTCACCCAGGCGTTGAGTATGTATGCGCCGCATGTGACCGCAGTGGGCGTCTGCAACGTTGCCATCACAACCAAGATGCACCTGATTGAAGGCCTGGAAAAGAAACTGGGGCAGAAGATCGATCCAGCGCGCACCCAATTGAATACCCTCGGTCTCAACCATCTTTCCTGGCACCGCGGCTTCAAATTGGACGGTGAGGAGATGTGGCCTGAAGTGATCCGCGAATACGTGGCCGACTTGCGCACCGACCCAGAGCCCGAAAGCCCGCCAGAATTGGTGGAAACCCTGCAAATGATCCCGAATTACTACCTCACTTATTACTACAGCACCCTTCACAAGCTGGAGGAGCAAAAGAAATGGCCTCCTTCGCGGGCAGAAGAAGTGATGGAAGTGGAAAAGGACCTGCTGCGCGAATATGCCGACCTACATAACACAGAACCCCCCGCTGACTTGATGAAACGCGGCGGGGCTTACTACTCCACAGTCGCCACCCAACTCCTCAATGCCCATTACAATGACCTGGGTGAAACGCATGTGGTCAACGCCCGGCATGATGGAGCGGTGGAAGGCTGGCCGCTGGATTGGGTGCTCGAGCTTCCCTGCAAAGTGGATGCCAAAGGCGTCCACCCCATTGCCACCACCCCCTTGCCGGATACATGCTTCGGTCTCATCGCGCAGGTGAAGTCCTTCGAGCTCCTGGCGGCACGTGCCGCCGTCAGCGGCGACCGCAACCTGCTCTACCAGGCGCTCCTGGCGCATCCGTTGGGGCCTGAAGCCAACCAGGTAGAAGCCGTGATGGATGACCTGCTGTTGACCAACAAACAATTCCTGCCCCTTTTCTGGAAATCTTAATTTCGCGAGGTGCTGTCCATGACCCAATATTTTCTTGGGGCCGATCTGGGTGGAACGAAGACGCACGTCATGATCAGCGATGATTCGGGTCACGCGCTCGGATTTGGCGAAAGCGGACCCGGAAATCACGAATCTGTCGGTTATAAAGGCTTCAGAGCCAACCTGAACCAGGCGGCTCAGCAGGCGCTGAGCTCCGCAGGGGTGACGTCCGGTCAGATCGCAGGGGGCGGCTTCGGCATCGGCGGCTATGACTGGCCCATCGAGAAGAAATCCATGCTGAATGTGATCAGCAGCCTGGCCCTGGGCGGGCCGATTGGATTGGTGAACGATGCCGAGTTGGGTATTCTCACCGGTTCTCCCCGCGGATGGGGGATCGCAGTCGTGTCCGGCACGGGCTGCAATTGCCGCGGGTGGGATGTCACCCGTCAGCGCCGCGGCAGGGTGACCGGCAGCGGGCTGGAATTTGGCGAAGGCGCCGGAGCTTCAGAGCTGATGTTTATGGTCACACGCGCCATCGCCTATGATTGGACCGGCAGGGGTCCAAAAACAGCGCTTTCCATGGCGTTTGTCGAAAAATACGGGTTCAAAGATGTGGAAGACCT
This sequence comes from uncultured Chloroflexia bacterium, assembly GCA_963714465.1. GTDB lineage: Bacteria > Chloroflexota > Anaerolineae > Anaerolineales > Anaerolineaceae > UBA6107. The sequence goes on from CAVQOS010000001.1 coordinate 39,678, forward strand.
CTTGCAGCATGTCATTTGCCACAGGATTGAGATCGATGCTTCCGATGCCCCGCTGGTCTTCAAGGTGGCTGCCGCGGGAGATCCTGTGGCGGTGGAGCTCATTCGCTGGGCGGGACGGGAATTGGGCGAGATGGCGGTCACCGTAATTCGCCAGTTGGATTTTCAAGGGATAGAGTTCGACCTGGTGCAAATTGGCAGAATGTGGGACGGCAGCCCCCTGCTGACCGAGGAGATGAAGCACACTGTGCTGGAAATCGCGCCGAAGGCTAATTTCATCCGCTCCAAGGAACCCCCGGTAATGGGCGCGGTTCTCTTGAGCATGGAAGCCGCAGGGTTGATGCCAGGTGAAAAGGTCCGCGAAAACTTGATCTGCACCATCCCATTCCTGCGCGGTACGCTGGTGGAGGAAGAGTGACGCTGCGCTTGATCGTCAATGCCGATGACTACGGGCATACTGCCGGGGTTTCAGCCGGGATTCGTGAGGCTCACCTCCAGGGTATCGTTACGTCGACTTCAGCCATGATGAACCGCCCGGCAGTGGTGGAGGCTCTCGCTACGGCAGCACAGAGCTGCCCCAGGTTGGGGATCGGCGTTCATCTCGTTTTGACGAGCGGCTCCCCTCTTTTGGCGCCTAAGTCCATCCCCAGCCTGATCGCTCCGAATCACAAGTTCTTCGGCGAAGAGGGTTTCATTGAGCACCTGCCCGAGATCCATTTGGACGAAGTTTGGGCAGAGTGGAGCGCCCAGGTGGAGAAATTTGTTGCTGTCACCGGTCATTGGCCCGATCACCTGGATTCCCATCACCACTCTTCTTACTTCACGCCTGCCCTGTTTGAAATGATGTTGAACCTTGCCGCTCAATATGGTTGTGCCATTCGCCGTCTGCAATGGGAGCTCGCGTCAGAACCTGCCGAACCCTTGCCGGTGCCTTATACAAAGGAAGGTGTGGCTGAGATGCACAGGCTCCTGGCACAATACAACCCGCGTACAACCGGTGCTTTTACCGATGAATTCTATGGCGATGCGGTTACCCTCGAGCATCTGCTCGCCATCCTTTCCAACTGGAGCGAGAATTCAGCGAATCAGAGTCTGGAGATCATGACCCACCCGGCTGTGATGGATGCAGACCTGCGTGCCGCTTCTTCGTACAACGAGACCCGCGGGTTGGAACGAGTCCTTCTGCAGCATCCCCAAGTATTGGCGTTTATCCAATCACACGCCATTGAATTGATCAATTTTTCGCAACTGTAAATTCTTTGGTCTCTATTTCCATTAATTCCATGCCAGAGAATGGCTATGCGCATATACCACTTAACTATCTTTGCGAGCGAACGTCCTTTGTGAGCGCGTCAATCGCCTTCCCCTCAACTGTCATTGCGAGCGAGCGGTGGTTGCGAGCGCGGCAATCGCCTCTGGTCTGTCATTGTGAATGCAGCAATCTCAAACATGAAGTAGATCTATCAGACGATTGCCACGACCGGAAGTGCATCCGGTCTCGCAATGACACGCCGTTTTGTCTTTGCGAGCGAACGTCCTTTGTGAGCGCGGCAATCGCCCCTACGTCAATAGCAATGTAAGGGCGAAGCATCGTGAAATCGATTTACATATTGCCCGACAAAACACATTCACGAAGCTTCGCCCAGTTTTGTGAGCGCGGCAATCCCCACCAAGAAATTCATCTATCAGGCGATTGCCGCGACCGGAGGTGCATCCGGTCTCGCAATGACACCCCCCCTTCTTTGTTATCGAATAATTGGCTATGCGCAAATAAACTATATTTTGATTCCTGTGAAATTAAATGTCAGGCGCCCGCTTGGGAGCGCGAGCGCCTGGTGTAATCCCGAAATGTCTACATTTCGAATACTGCTTCCGGGAGTTCGATATTGTTTGCCTGGAACTTGGTGGTGAACTTGGGCCGCAGACCCGTAGATTTGAGACCGCCCAAGATCATTCCGTTCTTGATCCCCTGCTGGTTGAAAACGAACATATCCTGCATGACGATGGTATCGCCTTCCATTCCCTGTACCTCGGATACCTGGACGACCTTCCGTGTACCATCTTTCAAACGTTCCATGTGCACCACCAGCTCGATGCTCGAAGCCACCTGCTCGCGGATGGCTTTGAGCGGGAGGTCGAAACCTGCCATCAACACCATGGTTTCGATACGCCGCAGGGCATCCCGCGGACCGTTGGAGTGGATGGTGGTCATGGAGCCATCATGACCGGTGTTCATGGCCTGGAGCATATCCAGGGCTTCACTGCCGCGGCACTCGCCGACAACGATCCGGTCAGGGCGCATACGCAGGGCATTGATCACCAACGCCCGAATGGTAATTTCACCCTTGCCTTCGATGTTTGGCGGGCGTTTTTCCAGGCGTACCACATGGCGTTGATTAAGCTGCAGCTCGGCGGTGTCCTCGATGGTGATGATGCGCTCGCGGTTGGGAATAAATGAAGAAAGCACGTTCAGCAGGGTCGTTTTGCCACTGCCCGTACCTCCAGAGATGACCATGTTGACGCGTGCTTCAACGCAAGCTTTCAGGAAACTCACCAATTGCACGCTCATGGAAGCGTTGGCAATCAGGTCCTGCGCTGTATACGGGCGCACGTTAAATTTGCGGATGGTGAGGATCGGGCCGTCCAGGCTGAGCGGCGGGATGGTGGCATTCACGCGGTAGCCGTTTGGCAGACGCGCATCGACCATGGGCGATGATTCGTCCACCCGCCTGCCGATCGGCGATACGATGCGGTCGATCACCCGGCGCAGATGTTGTTCATCCTCAAAATGCACGGTGGTCGCTTCGATGATGCCAAAACGCTCCACAAATACTTCATCGAAGCCATTGACCATCACCTCGGTAATGTCGTTATCATTTAAAAGCGGTTCGATCGGACCATAACCGACGATGTCCGCGGTGACCCAATCCAGCAGTTTGGTGCGGATGCTGCGGTTGAAAAGCAGGTTTTCTTCGTCAAGCGTTTGATTGAAGTTTTCTTCGATCAATTGTTTGACTTTAACGGAGTCAGTTAACGCTAAATCGCCATTGACGGTGCTGAGCAATCGATGCTGAACGGCGTCTCGAATATGATAAAAATCCTTCTCGAGGTCGGCAAAACTTTCACGTTCCTCGGAAACCGTTGTTGGTGTGACTTGATTCATGGCTGGCCGGTTGGTAAACATATGTCCTCCTCGAGTTCAGAGCGCTATCAAATTTGCGTCGATGCTGCTCTGTCCTGCTTCTTCCTTATGGCAAATACGGTATCTTGAGTTGCTGATCAAAAGTGACCAGGGTTGCTTTTGCTAACTGGTTATAATCCAAAATGGCCTGCACCGAAGAAAAGTATTGTGCCGCTACAAAAGCCAGGCTGGTGCCTTCCTGGGCATTGATGTCGATCTCGCTGAAAAGGAAATTCTTATCCGCAAGCGTCTTCTCGTACAACGTGTAAGACTCCCTGAAAGACCCGGCATCATAAAGCGCACCGGCATTGGCGAGATTGTTGACGAAATCTGAATGTGACGCCGCACGCGTGGCGTATTTGACCGCTTCCACCGCATACTTGAAGTAGGATGCAGCATTTTGATAGTCGCGCAGTTGACCCAGGGTACGGCCAAGGCTGACCTCGACCATGAACACCTTGGTCAGGTTGTCCGCATCCGTATCCCATGCCAGCGTCTCTGCGGCTTCGAAATCTTTGCGCGCATCCAGGTAAAGTCCCACCGAATAATATTGATTTCCTCTGCCTACATAAGATTCATACAGCATCTGGCTGGCTTTGCCGCCCGCATAAGCCTTGTCGATGGCCATCAACTTGGTCAGTTGCTCGATCGCCGGCGCCCACTGCATCTGGATGTAATCTTTAAAGGCCACCTGGTACATTTCGATCTTGTTCATTTCAGACTGAAGCAGGTTGTTGTTGGGGTTCAGGTTGGCGGCTTTGGTCATGTAATTCACCGCCTGGTTGATCGAAAATGTCGTCTGATTTGGGTCCTCCACCAGGGCAATGGCGGTCTGGCTGTACTTCACCTCGAGCAGGCTGCTGGATATCTTTTGCAGATTTTCGCGTTCGGTGCTGAAAGTACGGCTTTGCGGGATCATCGCTACAGCCCGCCGGTAATACAGCTCGGCTTTGGTGATATCGTCGATGTTGGTCTGGTCGCTTTCCAGCATTTGGATGATGCGCCGCAGGTAGCTGTTCAACAGCTGCTCTTTGAGCGTCACATCCTTCGATGTCGGATCGAGGGTGAGCACCTGCTCATACCCGTTGATCGCGTCTTCCCAGCGGCTCTCGTTGTAAGCCAATGCCGCCGCCTCTGTTAATTGCTTTACCTGGATCCGGTTGTTTATCTGGTCGATCAAAAGCGCTGTATCGCGATAATTCGGCGATTTTGTTTGGATTTGCGTCAACAGCGCAAGCGCATCGGCATCGTTGCCTTCGCTGATTTTCGCCTGGGCTTGATTATAAATATCATTCACTGCCATCAACTCATCAACTTTGATGCCAAGCGCCACTACCTGCGGGTTATTGGGGTCGATGACTTTCATCTGCTGGGCGATTTCAGCCGCTTTTTCAGGCTGTCCCGAAGCGAGCAAAGCCTGCACCTGCGCCCCCAGCATATCCACCTGGCTCTGGTTAAAGGTCTGCTGCCGGTTCGTGGTGAGTGAAAACACCAAAGCAAAAATCGCCACTCCCACCAATATGGCTACAAGCACCAAGCCAAAACTAATGCCAACTTTTCTTGCGGCAGCAGAAGCGCGGCCCTTGCGTTTGTCTCTCTCACCTTCTTCTGCATTCTTGTGGAACAGGTATTGAAACTCAAAATCCCCTTGAAACTCGAGCAGCCTTGAATTGCCCGGGTATTTTTTTAACAGGTTATTCAACAGTACGCTGCATTCATCCCAGCGTCCGTTTTGATACTCCACCAGGAGCTGCATGTATTCGGGGTCGGTCGAAATTTCTTCATCACCGATAAATGGCTTCATGTGCGTCCGGTTCTTGGAGGGTTTGGCTGCTTGCCCGCTCTCGTTGAATTCTTCAGTTTTCATTCTTTTTATACCCTGGCTTTATTTGAATGCATCCATCAGCGTGGGGATCACTGGACCAAGGATGACGGCGATCAATGCTGGAAAAATGAATACCGCCAGCGGGATGATCATCTTTGCAGGCATCTTGTTGGCGATTTCCTTTGCCCGGTATTGGCGCAGAATTCTCATCTGGTCTGCCTGGCTGTGCAGCACGTCGGCGAAGCTCATCCCCATCTCTTCAGCCTGGATGATGATGGCGATGAAACTGGTGAGTTCATCTACGTTCAGACGGTCGCTCATGTTGCGCAGCGCCTGCGATCGCGAAACGCCCATTTCCATCTCCTGGGTAACGCGCCTGAGTTCCTTGCCAAGTGCGGTCGGCCAGTATTCGGTGATCTTTTGCAGCGACTGGTCAAAACCAAGACCGGCGGAAGCGCACACAGAGAGCATATCCAGCGCATCCGGTAAATTTCGCCTTACCTCGTCCTGGGCTTTTTGTACCTCAGACCGCAGCCACATCAACGGCAGCAGCAAAGCTATGGCAAGGATGAGACCGCCCATCAACAGGCGGGTGTTATCGAATGGAATATGATTCCAGTTGATCCAGACAGCTGCTGCGATACCGATAAACAGAACAAGAACCCTAACGCCATAAAATTGCTGGGCGCGCATATTCATCGGGTTCCCGGCAATGGATAGCTCGTGGTTGGTCTTTTCAACCGACGAAACCGGGGTGAAGCGCCCAAAGTAATCCACGATCTTTTTAAAGAAGGGATTGATGGTACGGCTCATCAATGAACCGTTGATATCTCGCGGCAGCAAATTGCGCCCTTTGACCACAGGGTCGTTTCGCCTGGTTCCAGGGTCAGTCACGAAATCTGCCACCCGGCGAGAAACGCTGCCTTCCGTCCGTTTGAACAGCATGGCACCGGCAATCACCACCAGGAAACCGAGCAGACCCAGGACGGTGGCAAAAATGACGATCAAAAGTGTGGAATTATTGAGCAGAATGCTCATCATACGCCCCGTTTAAACTTTAATTTTGACAATTTGCCGGATGACTATATTCCCGATGATGATGCCGATCAAGGCAAGCACAAAGATGATCTGGGTAATGAGCGATGTTCCGACATTTTTGAAATACCCCGGATTGACCAGGAAAATCAGCAATCCGGCAATAAAAGGCAGCAAGGAGATGAAGTTGCCGACATACCTCGCATACGAGGTTAAGGACCGAACTTCACCGAAAAGATGGATCCGGTCGCGAATGGTCTCAATAGCTGACCCAAGTACCATACTGAGGTTGCCGCCCACCTGGCTATTGATGATGATCGCGGTCACCACCAGCATCAAATCGTCGTTTTGCATGCGGTCCGAAAGGTTGGTCAGCGCCTGGTCCAGGCCAAACCCGAATTTCACTTCGCGCAGCACCCGGTTGAACTCTTCAGAAACCGGCGGCGTAGCCTGGGTGACGGCCATATCCAACGCCTGGGGCAGACTGTAACCTGCTTGCACTGCGCCTTTGATCAGCACCAGGAAATCCAAAAGCTGATCACCGAATTTCTTGCGCCGGTTTTGGATGGCGCGGTCGAGCATAAAACCCGGTATGAGATAAAACAAGAAACCGAGCCCGATGCCGCCAATGATATTTTGCGGGATCGCCCATCCGATGAGGAAGCCCAAAATGGTGGCGACCACCCGAATAAGGATAAATTCGACGTCCGTGATCGGCCAATAAGCGCTGGAAATCTTGGTTTGCAGCTTAAAGGTGGATAACATTGCCAGCGTTTCATTGATCTGCCCGCGCAGACCTTCAAACTGCTCCAGGCGGATCATCGTCCCCTGCTCTTTGGTGACTTTCGCCGGTCCGGGCATATCGCCGGCAGGCCCAACAAACGAACCCACACGCCCACTTACCCTGGATTCTGAGGGCAAGCGCAGCAACCAGAAGATGATCCCGAGCAATCCAAGCCCGGTGACAAGAACGACTATCAATAAAACGGCACTGATCGAGTCTTGAGTCAAGTGTGAGCCTCTTTAGAATGAAAAGTTCAACCAAGCCGTGAGGATTTTGCCAACACCTCGGCAGAAGCCTGCTTTTCAGCCGCATTGAAGGCGGCGTTTGCATCGCTGATCTGTTTGAGCACCGCTCCCGCAAGGTTCTGGACCGCCTTGCTGATGGGATGGCGGGCATTCTTGAGGAACAGCGGCGTACCTTCGTTCAAACAACTGAGGCAAAAACTCTCGTCCACCGGAATGCTGCCCAACACTTTTACTTTTAGAATATTTTCGATTTCTTCGCGTCGAATTTCCGATTTGAATCCAACTTTATTGAGAACGAACAGGATTTTTTCAGCCGGGTACGAAAGGGTTTTGGCAATGTCCATAAACTGCCTTACATCGCGCAGCGCCGCCAGGTCGGGGTTGAGCACCACGATCACCTTGTCCGCGGCATCCATCAGGGTGACCGTATTCTCGTTCAAAAAGCTTCCGCCGTCGATGATGGTGATCGCAAAGGTGCTCTGCACCCCCTGGACGATCTTGTAAAGATCATCCGGTCGGATCCCCTGCCCTTCTGCAACGGACGCGGGGCTCGGCAGAACTTTGATGCCCGAGGTATGGTCCACTGCCACCTGGTTGATCAGGTGCGGGTCGAGCGTGCCGGCATGCGAAACCAGGTCGGTGATCGAATTAGCCGTGCGCAGGTTGAGCATCAAGGCCACATGCCCGAACATCTGCTTGCCGTCCATCAGCAGCACTTTGTCCTTCGTCTTTTGGCTGATGGCGATTGCCAGGTTCACCGCCACCGTCGAGGTTCCCGCGCCGCCTTTCGGGCTGTAGATCACGTATGTGTTTTTGGGGCGTACGGCCTGTTTTCGTGCTTCGGGCATGGGTGTGACGGTGTAATTGCGGGTGAGCAACTCCAATACCCGTTTGGTCGTCACCTGGATGCTTTTTTGCGTGAACGGATAGAGGATGAACGCCCGCGCACCCGCCAGGATCACCCGGTCGGAGAACTGGACCTTGTTTTCGGGCAGGATGACGATCACAGCCGTGCCCGGGAAGCGGGTGGCGATCTTATCCACCAGGTCGTAGGATTCCTCGACCTTGTATTCGAAATCGAGCAGGATGATCTCCGGTTTTTCCGCTTCGATGGCAGGTAAAATACCCATCGCCAGGATCGAGGGATTCAGCAGGGTGAATTCAGGATCATTTCTGAATGCGCTCTCCACCGAATCCTGGATCACCGGGTTGGAGGTAATCACGAGAATGCGAGTTTTTTGGTCAGATGCTGTCATACCGGCTTCTATGCCTCTGCTGTCTTAGGGTAATATCTCAAGTCCGTAAAGTTCAACAATATATTCCTCAGTGACTGGCGTAAGGTCGAATTGCACCGTGGAGGTGGGCGCCCGGATGACAAAATCGAATGTGGCGCTCATGTCTTTGAGATGCTTCAAGACCAGCGCATCCTGAGGTGCCAAAGCCAGCAAATAGGAAGAGATTGAAGTATTGGTACGCGAGGTGGCTGTGGTATTGTCGCCGCCCGTCAGGTTGACCCCGCCGCCCTGGGCTTGATCAGAAGCCACAACATCCAGTACCATGGCGGTGATGGACACTTTTTGGAAGGTGTCCACCGTAAAGGTGCGCATCACGGGCTCTTGCGTCCCGGTGGCAGTGACTGCGGTGGGATCCGTGTTTTTCACCTGTTCCTGGAAGGTCGCAAAGATATCGATCACATCTCCGCGCTGGATGATATTTTCAGTGCTCATCAGGTCTCTCGCCGGAAAAGCCAACAGCACGTGGTCATCAGCGAGAACGTAGCTGAGATCGTGATTGTTGTTGGTGGGGTCTGCCAGGTTGTGCGCAAGCACCATTTCACCTTGTACCATGTCCGACTTCAGGAATTTGCCCTGGGCAGCTTCGAGGCTGGTCACCGCATCGCGCGGCACTACTTCCACCGGCACTTCCACCATCGAGACGTCGGCGGAGCTGATGCGGTCGCCCAGCTTCATGTCGCGCGCCATCACTACAATGCTGGTTTTTGCCACTTCCGCCTGCTGCGCCTGGGCCTGGGTTTGCGAGTTCAAGCGTTGAATCAAGAGCACGGCTGCCCCTATGCCGATGAGCAAGAGAAAAATACCTACGATTACGATGAGAATGGTTCGACTGCGCGTTGACAATGCGTCCTCCCTTTACAATCCCTTGAACAAGCTGTGATTATTTGGTTAATGAGATTACATCTAATCCGGCACTAACCCCATCCGTTCCCCCAGTGAAATCGTCCAGGGGCGATCCATCAACGAAATATCCCTCAATGGTATTCTTATCCTTAGGATCGAGTTTTATGATTTCGGCGTTACCCGGGCAATCACCTTTGGCATTTGTTTGACCAAAGTCCGCCTTACCGCTTTTGGTCACGCAAGTGACCACAAATGGCGCCAAACCGACAAGACGGTATGAAGGTTGGTTCTGATTCACGATAAATTCCACCTTATCACCGCTATGCCATACACATGCAGCATTGTTTTGCGGGTCACCACTAGTGCAAAAATAATCAAAAACAGGAACAAGGACCAGTCGGGCCTGCAGATCTTCATAATTCTCTATAGGATCGAGTTCTGAAAAAATCGTGCCATCATAAACTGCAGAAACTGCACCAGGTTCCCCATTCAGCCATGAAGGCAGCGCTAATGGTTTACTAATCCCGTCCTTAATTACTTTTTTCAAATTACTCGTGTCAGCGACCTTACTTAAATCGATCCAGGTTCGGTTTCCGCCTGAAGCATTAGATGCCATATCAGTACATACGATTGTCCCCGATAATGACTTTTCGCATACTTTGGTTTTATCCGAAACAACATAAAGATCGTCGAGTGGAATCATAGTAGAGTCAGACTTGGCTGTCCTCAAGGTTGTAAGCAGGTCAGTATAATTCCAGTTTACAAGGCTGCATGGAGCCACAGAACAGTCGGTAGACTTTGCATTTACAGGAGGTGTATTATAGTAGAAAGCGATGGGCAGCATATGTGTTGTAACTGACGGATGATAACAACCCGCAGATGCCTCTGCCCTGGCGATCAAAGTTTTCACGCCAAAAATCCCGGCAAAAAATGATGAGTTCTCCATGATTGTTTTAACGTTCACACCATTTACCGTGTGACCATTTATGGTCACTGTGATAGGCACCGTGACCGCGGTTGTGGCTTTGTTTTTGTTAATGGCATAATCTTGTGCAACGGAGACCGCATTTGGCGCCGTATCTGGGCTGCACAATTGCTTCGCACCCGCCAGAGCTCCGGCATCCGCAGCTGCCTGCGCTGAACGACGGTTGGACATGATCGATCCGCCATCCAAAATGAGCGCCACCATGGCGATGATCGCAAACATCATGAGCACAACCAGGGGAATCACCTGGCCGGTTTCGTACTTGGTATTCTTAATTAATTTCTTCATTTTCGCCTCCGCTAATTTTGAACAGGCTTTGCGATTGGTGAAAGAAGCATGCTAGAATGCACAGATATCGGGATATTTCCCCCGCTACCTACAATCAATGCAATCCCAGGTGTGATAGGTTTATATAGATATATGAGGGTGATCTCTACCTTGGGTTCATAAACAGCTGGAAAAGCTGGGGGTGTGCCTGGTGGATCCATCTTCGCCTCAATTGTGCAGCCTACTTTTGTAGTAACGCATGCGTCTTTCAATTCAGCGGTATAGAGATATTTTCCTAGAATGGGAGTAGCATTCCATGTTATTACATTATCTGAATCAGAAGGGGTAGCGGGATCATAATTGGTGATGTAGGTATCATATACAGATCTGTCCATTACAATCGCATCCCGCGTGGTTTCCCTCACAGCCGTGTTCAAAGTGGCAGAATAAAAGACCACCCGCCCCAAGTCAAATAACCCTAAGATCAGGAAGATTAAAAGAGGGAAGACCAGAGCGAATTCGATGAGAGTCTGGCCAGAAGTTCGTTTGTTGGTTTTCATTGGACCATCATCTCCACAGTTGAACTCAGGGGGAAGTCTCCTTCGTGAGTTTTGTCCACCGTAAAATTCGCCACGAACCCCAGGATGAGCAGATCCTTCACATTAGTATTGACTGTTACCGAACCAATATATTGGCCTGCATGGGCTGAATCTGCAATAACACTTGGGGTTACATCTCCTGTTGCCAAAGTCACTCCAGAACTCAAGGCTTCGTTATATGCCGCGGTAAATGTACCTGCTATGCAAGTTGAATCACACGAGGTACCAGCAGTGCTATGAGTGGTCATATAATACGCCCCCTCACGCGCTGCGTTCGTCAAGATAAGTTTTGTATTGAAAAGACGTCCAAGCTCTATTGCCCCTACAACCAACACCAGTAGTATTGGCAGGATCAACACAAATTCTATCAGCGCCTGCGCGTTTTGATTGCGCCGGATTGGAAATAGCTTTCCACCGTTTGCAAATCGGATAGCGCGCTTTCGTTCCCCCATTAAACCCTCCATCATGAAATCATTTGGGTTATCGTTGCCGATGTGCGCCAGGAATCTGTCCCTCGTTTATACCCAACGATAATCAAGCCACGGATAAAAAATAAAAGTTATTGTCACTACTAGACAATCATTATACATTACACTAATGATATTTTACAGTATACGTTTTGTCAATTGACATTCCCATTAAAAAATGATAAAAAAATAGGAGTAATATCCTATTAAAAGATTCCATATTCGGTCGACCGGCTGAGAAAATCGGGGCAAAATGTTTAAATCACGCAGCGAGCTCAAAAATCAAGAATTGAACGAAAGCTTTGTCCGCCTGGCGTACATTGCCGAGATCAAGGAATGGGATAACCGTCTGCACCTTGAGCGGGTGCGGCGCTACTGCCAGATCCTGGCCCAGGCTGCCGGTCTTACCAGCAACGAGGCTTCCATCCTCGGGCTCGCCAGCCAGCTTCACGATATCGGCAAAGTCGAGATTCCTGATGAGTTGCTGCAGCGTACGGGTAATTATCAGCCGGATGAGTGGGCGATCCTCGAAAAACACACCCTCGACGGCGCGAAAATATTGGATCGCTCTTCTTCACCCATTTTCCAGACCGCATCGACGATCGCTCTCACCCACCACGAACGCTGGGACGGATCCGGCTACCCCCGCAAGTTGAAGGGTGAAGAGATCCCCATCAGCGGACGGATTTGCGCCATCGCAGATGTATTCGATGCGCTCACCACCCTCCGCTCGTACAAAAACGTGATCTCCGACGAAGAGGCGCGCAAGCTGATCAACCAGAGCGCAGGCACCCTTTTTGACCCGCACCTGGTCGAGCTGTTCGACCAGAAATTCTCCGAAATTGTCGCGATCAAAACCTCCTTCGGCTGGTAACAATTTCGCGCTTGATACCCCAAATCAAAAAGGCTGTCCTTCACCGGGACAGCCTTTTTCATATATATGTCAATCCTTACTATTGGCTGGGCGGGAAATTAAAATACTTCGCCGTGATTTGATTGGCGTAATAGATCCCGCGCGAACACAGGTTTCCGGATGCATGCGCCGTAATATCGGACCATGACATGGGTCCATTGGTGGTTTTGAATGAGGATGCAACGCTGTCGAAAACACAATTGGCGCCGGCATTGTAATTCAACAATGTCAATTTCCAAATGGTCGGGTAATCCACCACCAGGCCGGAGTTCCAACCCGTGGCGTTGAATACCAGCTGTGCGGTCTGGTCGCAATATCCCATCACCGCTCGTGCCAACAAATCGACGCTCGCAGTCGCCTTTGTGGCATCGATCCCATTCGTGCAGGAGGCACACGTGGCATCCAACATCTGCAAGACCGTGGCTGCCAGCGTTTGATTGATGCTGCAGGTGCCAGAGCTCAAATTGCAGGCTTTTTGCAGCAACGAAGGATTCCATTCAAGCGCGTTGAGCATGCCCAGGGTGGTGATATGTCCAAATCCATAGTGAGTTTGATTGAGCACGCCGGGCCAGAATTGGCTCTCGTAGCGGATCATTTGCTTGAGCAGCACGGGAGGAACACCCACATTTTTCCAGGCATCCAGGATGGGCTGATTCAGCGAATTTTGGATGGTGATCACGTTCGCTTGCGCTTTCGACATACCGCAGGCGTTCGCGTACCCGCCTGTAGCCAAACCGCCTGCCGGGCAGGTGGAAGCATCGACAACTTTGTTCGTGATCAATTGTCCGGCCAGCCACATCAAGTTCTCTTCTGTGTGAAGCTCGTCGGCGCTGGTGGGAACATAGATCCAGTGCATTTCAGTCAGCGGGATATTGACCCGGTTCATGCAGGTGGGAACGGTCGATTGCAGGAGCAGGCTTTTATTAATTTCCGCCTGGTCAACCCCCTTGCGTGCAATCCCCATGGTAAATGGAACAACAAAGAATATGCCAATCAAAAAAAGGAAGGAATAAAGAATTTTTCTATGCATCTGCTGCCTTTTCCATCTTTAATAGGATGAAAACACCGAAGGGATTGGCGTGAAGGTTACCGCGATGCGTTTCCCCACAAACTGTAGAATAGAATGATTAAAAAATTATATCATAATCGCAAGATTAAAATACCGTTAAGTTTGGGTAAATTTTCTTCTATAAACAAAATCCCCGAAGAGCAGTACCTTCAGGGAAAATTTGTCGCCAAAACACCGGGGTGTAAAAATCACATCCCTGGATCAAGACCTGCGAGAATAAATTAGCCTACGAGAACGGTAATGATGACAACAACAGCGGCCACGATCAAAACGATGGCAGCGGTTTTGAGCGCCTGTTTGAATTCAGGGCGATCAGTGGGTTTCAATACGGGTTCGGTCATGGTGGAGCTCCTCTTTCCTTATGATTTGATTTCATCTTAACACATTCGCCCCTAAAGTGTTAGTAACATTTGTAAGTTGTCTGACATGTTTCGATGTGACATCCAATTTCTCAATGCATTTCTCCTACCCCGACCCTCCCTTACCCCACTCGCTACGCTCGGAGGCTCACCCCTCTCGCAAAGAACGTTCGGGGGCGCACAATGCGCGAGACCGCGAAGGGAGGGAGATTTCTATTCTTGTAAATACCTTTCCACGCGAGGTTCCCGTTCAATAGTTTCATTTTTTCGGGAAACTTTGAAATAAATCTATTCTCAGTGCTCAAACCCTTCCCTGAAGGGAAGGGCAGGGATAGGTTTGATGGGAGCAGACCTTGGCTGGGTTAGGTTGAATCGCATTCAGCTAGTCCGTTGAAATCGCCCGCAGTAAACACTTAAGATCAAAGATAAGACAGGTTTTATGAGGCTTTCAATGGTTTTAGTCGAATCGACAAAAACCTACCTCTACCCTCCCTAAAGGGAGGGGGGGTCAAAATAGCCTTTTTATCTCTTGTGATTCTATTAGGATTAGGCTTTTGTTTTCGCGAACTATTGCTTAAATCTAATCATAGTACACAAACCCTTCCCTTTAGGCAAGGGCAGGGATAGGTTTGATGGGAGCAAATCTTGGCTGGGTTAGGTTGAATCGCATTCAGCTAGTCCGTTGAAATCGCCCGCAGTAAACACTTAAGATCAAAGATAAGATGGGTTTTATGAAGCTTTCAATGGTTTAAGTCGAATCGACGTCAACCTACCCCGACCCTCCCTAAAGAGAGGGGGGGTCAAAATAGCCTTTTTATCTCTTGTGATTCTATTAGGATTAGGCTTTTGTTTTCGCGAACTATTGCTTAAATCTAATCGTAGTACACAAACCCTTCCCTTCAGGGAAGGGCAGGGATAGGTTTCCTCGCAGAACCACCCACCTGTGATATAACTTCCCTATGTCTGAATTCTGGAAGACCACACCCCTCGACCAAATGACCCCTGAAGAATGGGAATCTTTATGCGATGGCTGCGCCCAATGCTGCCTGATCAAATTCGAAGATGAAGATACAGGGCGCATCTACACCACCAACGTCGTATGTGAGTTGCTCGAGATCTATCACTGCCGCTGCACGCGCTACCCCGAACGCTCCATCCTGGTGCCCACCTGCCTGACGCTTACCCCCAAGCTCATTCCTGAACTCAAATGGATGCCGGCCACCTGTGCCTATCGCTTGCTTTCCGAGGGCAAAGACCTGCCCCTGTGGCATCCACTGGTTTCAGGCAACCCCAAATCGGTTCACCAGTCCGGCAGCTCGGTGCGCGGCAAGGTCGTCTCAGCCCGCGATGTGGACCCCGACGATCTCCCCGATTATGTTGTCGATGATGATGGGGAACAGACAGCGTCTCATTAATTTGAAATTCTGGCTATAATTGAATTTGAGGATACTCGTCCCTGCGGGGATTTAATCTAAGGAGATTGACATGATTGTTACGACCAAGGAATTGTTTAAAGCCGCTTACGGCAAGTATGCCATCGGAGCCTACAATATCAACAACCTCGAGCAGACGATGGGATTGTTCCGCGGCAATCTCGATAGTTCGGCACCTTTTATCATCCAGATCAGCAAGGGTGCGCGGGCTTACACTCATAAACTGATGCTCGAGGGACTCATCCGCAGTGCCGACCAGGTTTTCCCGCAGGCGATCTTCGCCGTCCATCTTGATCATGGCGATGAAGATAGCTGCTACGACTGCATCAACAGCGGGTTCTATTCTTCTGTGATGATCGACGCCTCGTCTGAGCCATTCGAAAAGAATGTGGAAATCACCAAGCGCGTTGTCGCGGCTGCCCATGCCAAGGGCATCGTGGTCGAGGCGGAATTGGGCCAGCTCGGCGGCGTGGAAGAGCACGTCCAGGTGGATGAAGCCAACGCCAAACTCACCGATCCCGACCAGGCCAAGAAATTCGTCGAACTCACCGGCTGCGATTCTTCTGGCAGTCGCCATCGGCACCAGTCATGGCGCCTTCAAGTTTTCAGGCACCCAGGGCTTGCATTATGAAGTCCTTTCCGAGATCCAGAAGCTTCTGCCGGGTTTCCCACTGGTTATGCACGGCTCCAGCTCGGTTCCCCAGGATGAAGTGGCGCGCATCAATGCCGCCGGCGGCAACCTCAGGGGCGCCAAGGGTGTGGATCCCACCCAGTTCCGCCGCGCGGCTGAGTTGGGCGTTACCAAGATCAACATCGACACCGACGGTCGCCTGGTGTGGACGCGAGTTCACCGCGAGTACTTCAGGGATCACCCCGAAAACTTTGACCTTCGCCCGGTTGGCAAAGTCTTCATGAGCGAATATGCCAAGTTTATCGCCGAGAAGAACAATTACCTCGGCTCCGCCGGACATCTTGAAGAAGTACGCGCGTTGGTTGCTAAATAAATAAGAACAAAACCGGAGCTCCTCTGAACTCCGGTTTTATGTTCTCTTCAAGTTCGAGCATTATTAATACAGGAGGGAATCATGTACAGAATGCAGGCAGCGATTGTCGGTACTGGATATATGGGGTCCTCCCACCTCGACGGATTGAAAAGGATCGACGTCCTTGTCCGCGGTGTGCTGGGCAGCAGCCCGCAAAAAGGGCAGGGATTTGCCTCTGAATACAATCTCCCCAAGGCGTATGCCACCTTTGATGATCTTCTTTCGGACCCCAAGGTGGATGTGGTTCACATTTGCACCCCGAACCGGGCGCATTATCCCATGGCGAAAGCAGCGCTCGAAGCCGGAAAGCATGTGGTCATGGAAAAACCTTTGACCCTGAACAGCATCGAATCCGCCGACTTGCTTGCCCTGGCCCGCCGCACGGGGCTGGCAGCCGTGGTGAATCACAATCTGCGGTTCTTCCCGCGCACGCTGCAGGCGCATGCGCTTACCCGCGCCGGAGATTTGGGCGAGATCCATCTGCTGCAGGGAGGGTACTGCCAGGATTGGCTCTTTCCCTCTGAGCGCTGGGATTGGCGCCTGCTGCCGGAAATCGGCGGACCCACCCGGGTGGTCAGTGATATCGGAAGCCACTGGCTGGATATCACCACCTGGATCACCGGCTCTGAAGTGGTCGAACTGGCAGCCCGCACCGCCATCTTCACCCCTGAACGCGTCAACCCCGTCACAGGCATTCCCCTGCGCGTCGAAACCGAGGATGCGGCAATGGTGATCGCCCGTTATGCCAACGGGATGCTGGGAACGGTGAATCTTTCGCAGTCCAGCCCGGGGAGGGGCAATCATTTTTGGTTTGAGCTTACCGGTGCCAAGAGTTCACTTTTATGGGACCAGGAAAAACCGGACGAACTCTGGTCGGGCAAAAATGAAGGCGGAATGAGCAGTTGGCTCATGGAGGATGCCCCTTACACGCCCGAAGTGAAAGCCATTCTCACCCTGCCGGATGGGGAAGCCGGCAAATTCAACGATACCTTCCCGGTGCTTTACCAGATGGTGTACGGCGCGCTTGAAAAAGGAAACCTGCCGGATGAGCAGATCGTGCCCACTTTCCGCGACGGTCACCGCGGGATGGTGCTCGTCGATGCCATTCTCGAAGCTTCCAAGAGCCAGCAATGGGTAAAAGTTAACCAGACCTGGTAATAAATTCCAACTTCTTACCCTTAATAACTGGCTATGCGCAATACAACCAAATGTTATGCAAAAAATCCGCCGAAATTTTCCGGCGGATTCTGATTTCAAGCTCAGCCTGACTTTTCCACCAGGTAAAGCTGGATCCCCATTTGATCGATCTGGTCCAGTTGGGCTTCGATCCAATCGATATGGGCTTCCTCATCGACCAAAATCCCTTCGAGCATTTCGCGAGTTCCGTTATCTCCCAGTTCAACAGCCTGTTTGATTCCCTTGTTGTAACCGTTGATGGCCACCACTTCTGCGGCATGATCATTCTGCAATTGGGCTAGAACATCGCCTCCTATATTGATCTTGTTCAGCACGTTGACGGTCGGCTTTCCTTCCAGGAATAGGATGCGCGCGATATGTTTCTCGGCGTGCTTCATCTCCTGGATCGCACGTTTTTCAATGACCTCTGCCAGTTCTTTATATCCCCAGTTGTCGCACATTTCGGCATGCACTATGTACTGGTTGATCGCGGTCAGTTCGTCCGCGAGCAGATCATTGAGTGTCATAAGTACAAGTTCATTCCCTTTCATACGTCCACCTCCCTTTCGAGTCTAAGGTCTTATGCATTCAAGAACGTACTCAGTAATAATATTATACATAAGGTTGACTGGTTTTATGCGGATGATTTTCCTCGGTTGGTTTTTCGCCCCAGTGGATCGCCATGGTCCCGCCCATCAAGCGCCTGAATCCGATGTTGATAAAGCCGCCGGACCGCAGGCGCTCGGCAAATTCTTCGGCGGTCAGGAAGTGTTCGGTCGAATCCGGTAGATAGGTGTAGGCTTCACGAAAACCGGAGACGATGCCGCCCAACAATGGGATGATGACATGCAGGTGAAACCAGATAAAAGGAGAAAGGAGGCTCCTACCCGGCACCGTGGTCTCGAGGATCACCAACCGCCCGCCCGGGGTGAGAATACGGTATTGTTCAGCGATCGCCTGCGGCAAGTTGCCCACATTGCGCATCAGATACCCCGACACAACCGCGTCGAAAGTCGCTCCGCCGAATGGGGTCTGCAGCGCATTCGCCTGCACGAACGCCAGATCGCCGTGGTGTTGTTTCCCGGCAAGCATCATTCCCAGGGTGAAATCGGCTGCAACCGCCTGTGCTTGCGGCTGCTGCCGCGACGCTTCGCGCGCCAGGTCGCCTGTCCCTGCTCCCAAATCGAGCAACCGGCTGCCTGGGGTGAGTTTCGCGCGCCTTATGGTTTCCTTGCGCCAGCGCACGTCCTGTCCCGCGGTCATCAGGCGGTTCATCAGGTCATAGTGCGGGGCAATCCTTGTAAACACGTTCTTGACGTAGCGCTCACGCTCTTTTCCGGTCAATTGGCTCATCCTTCACCTCTGACTCAGATTATAATTTGATTCATGCTCAACAATGAGAATCCCGCTGTTCCACCCCAAAAATCACTCGATTTCGTTCAAATCTGGTGGATGGCCATCCGTCCGCGCACCCTCCCGGCATCCATCTCGGGGGTGGTCGCAGGGTTGGCTGTGTCGATATTCATGGGTCAGGTGCGCATCCCGCAGACCCTGGCTGCGCTTGGCATCGCCCTGCTGCTGCAGATCGGCAGCAACCTCGCCAACGACGTCTTTGATCACGAGCGCGGCGCGGATGCCGCACGGGCTTTCGGCCCCACCCGCGTCACCGAATCGGGTCTGCTCAGCCCGGCACAGGTCAAACGCGGCATGCTCGCGGTCTTCGGCCTGGCCGGCATCCTGGGACTGTACCTGGCGGTCAGCGTAAACTGGCTGCTGATTCCGGTGGGGGCACTTGCGATTTTGGCAGCGGTGGCGTACACTGGCGGTCCCTTCCCGCTGGGGTACCACGGCCTGGGGGAATTGTTCGTCTTGATCTTCTTCGGTTTTGTGGCAGTTGCCGGAACGGTTTATATCAACCTTTCGCGCATTCCCCCTGCCGGTTGGGGCATTTCACTACCGATGGGGCTGCTCATTGTAGGAATTCTGGTCGTCAACAACCTGCGCGACATCGATGCCGACCGCCTGGCGAACAAGAAAACCCTCGCCGTACGTTTTGGCGAGCGCTTTTCCCAGGTCGAGTACATCGCCTGCGTTGCGGTCAGCTTTGTCGTCATTCCGCTATTCTGCCTGCTGCAGATGATTCCCTGGTGGGCGATACTGACCTGGCTTTCCATCCCAATGGCAGTCAAGAATATCCGCATCGTGCTGACGCAGAAGGGCAAACCCCTCAACGCCGCCCTCGGTGGTACCGGTCAATTGGCACTGGTCTTTAGCCTTCTGCTCTTGGCGGGGAATTTGATCGAGAAGTTTTGAAAAGGATATCCCGACACTCTTTTCAAGTTCACTCGCAGGGCGCGACCGTGAGACAAATATTGATTGTAGGGTACGCCTAAGCGCACCCTTGTATCATGAAAGTTAAAGGATAATGTTGAGGTAAAGGACACTGATCAGACAAAGACGGGAGAATCAGCGAGAACGAATGCTCAACCATCCAGCGAATTCACCTTACTCCTTACCCCAGCTTATTCCCGCACTCCGGACAGAACTTGGCGCCCTTCGTTTCAGCGCCGCAATTCGGGCAATTCGTCAGTGCCGGCGCGACTTCGATCTTCGTGCCGCAATTTGGACAGAACTTGGCGCCCATCGCGTCGGTGCCGCAATTCGGACACTTGGTGCTGGCGGGTTGGATCATGGCTGTGCCGCATTCGGGGCAGAATTTTGTCCCGGGTGCTGCCAGCATGCCATCGTTGGGGCAGCGCGCCATTTTTTGCGTCGCCGAGATGCCGGCTTTGGCGGTCTCCCCCACCGACTTCATCACCTCACCCAGCCCAAAGGCGGAGGCAAACCCCTTGAGGGCAGACCCAACCTGTTCGCCCTGCGCTTCAGTGATCTCATTCAAGCGTGGGCTGTCTTCATTGCAGCAACCGCTTTGTACATCAAAATCGGAGAGGCAGACGATGCGCGCGCAGGTCGGGCATTCTCTGAAATGCATCTGGGTCTTCTCCCAGGCGGCATCCAACTGCTGCTGGGTCAGCTTGTAGCTGTAACGCGGGTCTTCTCCGGTGACGTTTTCCGCCACGGCACTGCCCACCAGGGGCACTTTACGCAGTAGACCCCCCAGGGCAGCCCGTCCAACGTCCTGCTTGACGGATGCCGCAACATCCGGCTGGGAGCGGAACTCGCGTCCGCAGGTATCGCAGTAAAAGATCGCGTAGGGTCCAATCCCGTCATTGCGGATATCATAGCGGGGTATGCGAGAGAATGGCGACATGATTTACTACTTCGATTGGTATGAGTGTTGAACTTCTGTATAAAGAAATTCTAGTTGAGCCGTGGGGGAAGTCAAGCAGAACACGGCAGGAGCTTATGCACTGACGGTTTAACTTGCATTGTTGTACATTGACAACCCTTTGCATTTGGTAAACCGTCCGCCCATTTTTCCCTTTTTTCAACCCTATTTATAGTTAGTACATGGCTATGCGCATTAACTAAGTTTTAACTTCCTTCTTCCAAACCCCTGATCTTGACTGTTCTCACTTTTCTCGTTACCTAAACGCCCGATCACTATTCACTCTTCCCCGAATTCATGTACAATCTAATCAATGACCCCTTCCCAGGAACTCCAATCCCTCCTGCCAGGTGACCTGGCGCGCCGCATCGGCGAGCAGGCCAACCAGGCTGCCGCCCGGTCGCGCTTTGCAGATTATCGCACCCGCCGCGCCGATCATACCCTGCGCCGCCAGGACGCGGATCTCTCGCTCTTTCACGAATTCCTGGAACTGATCAACCTGAACACCGGCGACCTCACCCACGACCCAACCGCCTGGCGCCCCATCACCTGGGGGCTGGTCGAAGCCTTCGTCAAATGGCAGATCCAGGAAGGGTACGCAGTCAGAAGTGTCAATGTGCGTCTGTCTTCGGTAAAAACATATGCGCGCCTGGCTGCCCAGGTCGGCACCCTCACCCCGCAGGAATACGCTTTGATCCGTGCCGTGCAGGGCTACAGCCGCCGCGAACAAGTACGCATCGATCAGAAACGCCCCATCCAGCGCATTGGACTCAAGAAATCGGAGCCGGTCAAAATCACCCCCGAGCAAGCCCAGGCGCTCAAAGATCAGCCCAACTCCCCCCAGGGGCGTCGCGACCGCCTGATGATGTGTCTGCTCCTCGACCACGGGCTGCGCGTCGGCGAACTTGCCGCGCTCTCCGTCTCCGATTTTGACTTGAAAGCGGGAACGCTGCGCTTTTTCCGGCCCAAGGTGAACAAGGAGCAGGTGCACGAGCTGACCGAAGCCACCCGCCATGCGCTGCGCGAATACAAACTCCACGGCGACCTGCTGCCCTCGGGGCTGATCCTGCGCCGCAGCAACCGCAGTGAAAAGCTCGGTGCTTCGGGAATGAGCGAGCGCGCCATCACCGGCAGGGTGTGCTTCCTCGGCGAAAAATTGGGGATCACCGGTCTGTCCGCCCACGATTGCCGTCACTACTGGGCGACTTCCGCCGCGCGCCACGGCACCGATCCCTTCACCTTGCAGGAAGCCGGCGGATGGTCCAGCCTGGCCATGCCCCGCCGCTACGTCGCCGACAACGAAATTGCAAATAAAGGCGTCAAGCTCGACTAATCCCCGTATGGGCGGGTCTACTCGGATCAGCCCTCCCCATGTGCAAACTGACAAGACCCGCCCCAGATATTTCTGTCACTCATAAGTACCTGCAACAAACCACCATGAAATTCGAACATCGTTAATTCGAATTTCATGGTATTATGATTCTATGATAGAAAGAACCGAATTCATCGATCAAATAAAAACAGCATTAAACCGGAGCCAGATTGTGGCTCTGGTAGGGCCGCGTCAATCAGGTAAAACAACCCTCGCACGCCAATTTGTACAACCGAATTCGATCAATTATCTTGATCTTGAAGATCCAGTGAGTTTAGCCAGGCTGCAGGAGCCGCTTACGACGCTCAACCGATTGGAAGGGTTGGTTGTGATCGATGAAATTCAACGCAGACCCGATTTATTCCCCATCCTGCGGGTTCTTGCCGACCGCACACCCTTACCAGCTCGTTTCCTGATTCTGGGAAGTGCCTCTCAGGAATTGATGCATAATTCCTCTGAATCGCTGGCGGGTAGGGTCGAAACGATCCACATCAGCGGTTTCAGTCTGGCTGAAGTAGGAGTTCAGAATTCCTACACACATTGGCTTCGAGGAGGTTTTCCCCGTTCGTTTCTTTCTGCCAGCGATACAGACAGCTTCAACTGGCGGAAAAACTTTGTGCAGACTTTTTTGGAAAGGGATTTACCTCAATGGGGAGTCCGGATTCCAGCTTCCACTTTACTCCGATTTTGGGCAATGCTAGGTCATTATCATGGACAAATTTGGAATGCCGCTGATCCTGCTCGATCTCTGGGCACAAGTGAACCTACTATCCGGAGGTATTTGGATATCCTGGCCGATGTCTATATGATTCGCGTCCTCCAGCCCTGGTACGCGAACCTGAAGAAACGCCAAGTCAAGTCTCCGAAGATCTATTTCCGTGATTCAGGTATTTTGCATTATCTCTTAGGCATCCGCACACCGCTTGAACTGGAGACGAATCCAAAAAGCGGAGCCTCTTGGGAGGGCTACGTGATCGAAGAAACGATCAAAGCCTTCGCACCAGAGGAAGTCTATTACTGGGCGACCCAGAATCAAGCTGAATTAGACCTGCTGTTGATTAAAGATGGCCGCCGCTTCGGAATTGAATGTAAACGTACAGATGCACCACGCCTGACCCCCTCGATGAGAATAGCCATCGAAGATCTTGAGCTTGAATCTATTTCAGTTTTTTATCCCGGAGATCGTGCTTATCCCCTGGCAGATAACATTCACGTTCTCCCTTTGAGCGTTCTTGGCAAACCAACCTTGAAGGATTTGATCTCACTGAATTGAACATTCAGATCAAAATTCAGGGTTGATGGAGGAGAGGTCAGTTTGATTCCACCAGTGCTAATGAAATATCTGCCGCTTCAGAGGAAAGTTCGCTTATGAGTTCAGAATCGCCAAAGAAAAGTATCTTCTCCAATATGACCCTTGTGGATTGGCTCTTGGCAGGTGTCTTCACCGCCATCACCGCCGCCATCGGTCAGCTTATATTTCCGCCGCTCGGCTGGGCTGCCGGCATTGTCATCGGCTTGCTGCTCCTGTACCTGGCAAAGCGCAGGCGTGATGGGGTCTATACGCACAACGACAATCCTCCCCCGGACGATGACCTCCGCTGATTCGCAGCCGCATTACCCCGCCATCGAACCCTCCGTGTTGCGCACCATCGGTAACGCGCTCTTGGGCAGGCGCCGCTCCTTTCGCGCAGACGCCCTCTACCTCACCGCTAAACTTACCCCTCCCCTGCTGGTTCGTGGTGCTGAGCATATCCCCACCGCCGGACCCTATCTGGTCACTGCCAACCATTATTCACGCCCCGGCTTCTCCACCTCCTGGATCGCGTTGAGCATCAGCTCGGTGATCGTGCACGAGATGACCTGGATCACCGTCACTGAATGGGTTTACCCTCGCCAACGTCGCGAGCTCTTGCTGCGCCCCATTATGCGTTTTGTGCTGACATATATCCGCAAAGGTTATGATTTCCTCGCCATGCCAACCATGACGCCCGGTTACGCTTCTCCGCAGCAGCTCGCCGAGGGCGTGCGCAAGGTCATGCACGCAGTCAAACACAACCCTTCCATCATCCTGGGTCTGACCCCCGAAGGCATGGATTTCCCAGGCGGTCAGCTCGGTACGCCCCCCTCCGGTGCCGGGAAATTCATGCTCGCCCTCAACCAAATGGGGCTCCGGCTCCTCCCGGCAGTTGTCTTTGAGCGCGACGGATGCCTCTGCCTGAACTTCGGTGTCCCCTTTGACCTTGCCCTCCCCGCCGAACTCCTTCCCTCTGCTGTTGACGCATTCGTCAGCCGCGAGGTGATGGCGCAGATCGCCGCGCTGCTCGCATAACTCAATTTCAATTCAGCTAAATTCTCCAGGGATTAATTGGCTACGCGCATCTTACGTTAATTCTGCATCCCAGCCAGATACTCGTTGTACCCGCCCGTGTGGCTCACCAGCTCGCCCTCTTCCAATGTCAATATCCGGTCCACCACCTGGTCCAGGAAATAGCGGTCGTGCGAGATGATCAGCGCCGTGCCCTCGAAATCTGCCAGCGTTGCTTCGAGCACCTCCGCCGAGGCAATATCCAAATTATTCGTCGGTTCATCCAGCAGCAGGAAGTTTGCCCCCGATAGCACCACCAACGCCAACTGCAGCCGGCTGCGCTCCCCGCCTGAAAGTTCACTCACCTTTTGCCCTGCCTGCTGGTAGGTGAAGAGGTAGCGCCGCAGCATCGCTTGCGCCGTAGATTCGCTCATGTTGCCCGCCAGTCGCACCGTATCCAGCACACTGGCTTGCGGATTGAGGGTTTCGTGCTCCTGGGCATAGTACCCGCTGCGGATGCTCGGCCCCAGGATCACATCACCCTCGTCCGGCTGCTCCCTGCCCAGCGCCATGCGCAGCAGCACCGATTTACCCGTGCCATTCTTTCCGATCACCCCCACCCGCTCGCCGTGGTGCAGCACCAGGCTGCAGTCGTGCAGGATCACTTTCTCGCCAAATGCTTTGCCCACACCGCGCAATTCGAGCACCTTGTGCGATCCGCGCCAGCCATGCAGCCGCAGATCCATGCGCCGCCGTTCCAGCACCGGACGCTCCATGCGCTCCATTTTGTCCAGCCGGTGTTGGATCGCCTTTGCCCGCTTGGCGAACTTCTCGTTGTCGTAGGTTTTTGCCCAGATTGCGTAGCGCTTGATTGCCGCTTCGATGCGCGTGATTTGCCGCTGCTGGATTTGATACAACTCGTTCGCCCGTGCCAGCCTTAGCTGTTTATCCAATATAAAAGAAGAGTAATCGCCTTCGAAGAGGGAAAGTCTCCCATCTTCCAGCTCAGCGATAGTGGTCACCGCCGCATCCAGCAGATAGCGGTCGTGCGAGATGAGCACCACCGCACCCTTGTACGCCTGGATCAGGCGTTCGAGATAGCTCTTGCCCGCCAGGTCGAGGTGATTGTCGGGCTCATCCAGCAGCAGCACATCCGGCGCAGAAAGGATCAGGCGTTCCAGTCCCACGAGTTTCTTCTGCCCGCCGCTCAGCACCGCAAGCGGTTTGTCGAATTCGCCCTCTTCCAGTCCCAACCCGCTCAGCAGGCTGCGCACCCGCTGCGGATACTGGTCGCCCCCCAGCGCCTGGTATTCTTCCAGCAATTTCTGCTGGCTTTCCAGCGCCGTCGTCAGCTTTTTCTCGTTCGCATATACCTCGGGGCTGCCCAACCTGGCTTCGATCGACGCCAGCTCGTCTGTCACCTGCGCCATGCGTTCGCTTCCCGCCAAAGCTGCGTCGAGCGCGGTGATCGCCGGGTCTAGCGCAGGTTCCTGCGCCAGGTACCCCACTGACACGCCTTTCGCCCGCACCACCGTTCCACCTGGCTCGGGCGCGTACTCGCCCATGATCACCTTGAACAGCGACGACTTACCCGCCCCGTTGGGTCCGATCAGCCCGATCTTCTGATCCTCCCCGATCTGCCAGGTGAGATCCTTGAAAATCGTTTTTGCCCCAAGGATGAGGGTGATGTTGTTGAGCGAGAGTGAGATCATGTGCTCAATTTTACTTGAGATGCGGACCAGGCATGCAGGTTCACCTTAGGAATAAGCCTTACTCTCTTTCTTTAGGTTTCATTTTTATAACTAATGACCTTCGCCAGCGGTTGTTTGTAAGGGCGAAGCATCGTGGGTTTATTTCGTCTTTATATACCGAATCCAATCACGAAGCTTCGCCCATAAGCGTGATGCCTTCCTGATTAGTTTTTATCCACCTTCAAAGGCACTTTTTCGAATGAGGTATTCCGGCCCATTCCTCTCCCGGTTCTCGATTCACGCATTCCCTTGAACAGCAGCCAATATCTCATCCGCCTGGAAAATGCGATTCCTCGCATATCCGGTGATTTCTCGCAGCATTCCGGCTCGTTCAAGTTTCCCAAAGTAATCTCGGGCAGTCTTGAATGGGATGTCCAATCCATCCGAAGCCTCCCGGACGGAGAGGATCGGTCGGGAAAAGAGGAAATCCACAACAGCCGCCATATGCTCAGGATTACGGTCTCTGGCGACGAAGGTTTGGTAGCTGATCGCCCCCGAAGATTGCACCTGGTACGGGTGGACCAAAAACCTTTAGACCTGCCTCAAGTATGCAAATACTGCCGTAATAATTACTACCATCAAGATTGCCAGCAAAATCAAAATAATGATGCGCACAAGATTCTTCGTTCTAAACCTCCGAGACCGAACTACAAGAAATCTTACCTTTGGTGACAGGATAGCTCCATCTCTATCGGTTTTCAATTGTGGATTACCCTGATGAGCTGCATCATTACTACCTGTGGAAATCCACAATGGTTGTTCGTGCAATTTGATGACCGCACTCGTGCGTGAGGTCACGCCCAGTTTGGAATAGATCGAACCAAGATGTGATTCTATAGTACGTTCGGTTATCCCTAATGCCAGGGCAATCTCTTTATTGGCTTTTCCCTGTAATAAGAGTGAAATAACCTCAAGTTCGCGCTTGCTAAATGGATTAGGAGAGGGTTGGATTGTCATTTGGGTTTTGAGAAAGAAAAGTGTGTCAGATTCAAAGTCTCTCTCACCATTGTATATTCAATTTGCCTTTTTTCGAATCTCATTCTCGGCTTGGCGAAGCTCACATTTGATTCGCTTTTTTTCTGAACTCCAGGTACTGATCACTCTCCCGGTTCTCGAATCACGCAATTCATTGAACTGCCATCAATATCTCATCCGCCTGGAAAATGCGATTCCTCGCATATCCGGTGATTTCGCGCAGCACGCCGACCCGCTCGAGTTTCCCAAAGTAATCTCGGGCAGCCTTGAATGGAATCCCCAATCCAATCGAAGCCTGCCTGACAGAGAGGATCGGTCGGGAAAAGAGGAAATCCACAACAGCCGCCATGCGCTCAGGATTACGTTCCCTGGCGATGAAGGTTTGGTAGCGTGAACGAATTTCCCGCAGCTTTTCCATTCGGAGCACGCCTTCGCGAGCCTGTTCGCTGACCCCCCGCAGGAAAAATCGCAGCCAGACTTCCCAGGCGCCTTCCCGTGATGCACCCAGCAGGAGATCATAGTACTCCTGGCGATAGCGTTCGATATACGCACTCAGGTTGAGTAATGGTTGCGGCAACAACCCCCACTCACACAGCAGCAGCACGATCAGAAGCCTTCCCACTCGTCCATTCCCGTCCAGGAAAGGATGGATGGCCTCAAATTGGTAGTGGATCATCCCCACCCGAACCAGGGGCGGTATTGTGTTTTCACCATGGATGAAACTCTCAAGGTCAGCCAGTGCCTGGTTCATATCTTCAACAGGAGGAGGAACATAGGCGGCGGTGGACAGCGTGCTTCCAACCGGTCCGATCCAGTTTTGGCTGCGCCGAAATTCTCCCGGGTTCAGACTTCCACCGCGGACATTCTCCGTCAGTTTTTCATGCAATTCACGGATCAGGCGCAGGCTGACTGGCAAGGTGATCAGCCGGTCCATTCCAAAATCCATGGCACGCACATAATTGTAAACTTCACGCACATCATCGGTTTTTTCAAAGAAAGAAAGCTGGGCAGCCTCATAGGTGTATAGGTCCGCCAGTGTCGCCCGTGTTCCCTCGATCCGCGACGAGATGACGGCTTCATTGCGGATGAAGGGTTGGATCAACAGCCGCGGAAAGGGAAACGTGCTGGCCAGGGCAGCCAGCCGGCCCAGCTCCCGCTCTGCCTCCGAAAGACTGGACACCAGGGAAGTTGACCAAGCGAGTTTCGGCGGTAATGGGTTGGGAAGAAAAGCCCAATACCCCTTTGGGGTGAGGATGGCTTTGCCTGCGTCCTGGCTGCGAAACTCTTTTGGATTCATCTGAGCCTTCAAATCCTGTTCATAAGTGTAAATAAGATGTATCCATATTAACACTTTTTTCACAAAGTGTAAATATGGTTAAGCCATATTTACACTTTACCCTGATCCTTCCCCCATTTTCATGTTCCAGCCATAAATCGCGCATTTTCCTCCCCCAATTCTGGTTCTTTGGAATTGGGGGAGGACAGGAGGGGGCCAGCACAACCCAATCCGATCTCACCAACCCAGCCTATGAAGCGATTCAACGGTTCAGGATGCGCACCCAACCTGCATCCTGCCAACCTTTCCCAGGCGCAGTGTGTATAGTTAACAGAAGTGCTTCTAAATTCAACCCATTGGAGAAATTCATGACAGATCCCGACGCCATCGCGCGCCTGAAAAAAGGCGACCTCGCCGGACTGGAAGAACTGATCGTTCGTTATCAGGATAAAAGCCTGCGGGTGGTCTTTCTCATCGTCCAGGACCAACCCCTGGCAGAGGATATCGTTGTCGATACCTTCCTGCATCTTGCCAAACGCATCCAGTCTTTCGACCCGGATCAACCTTTCGAACCCTACTTAATGCGCAGCCTGGTCAATGCCGCCCTCAATGCCACCCGCAGACAATCCGTTTCGCTGGATGGGACCGAAGCCTCAGGCAAATTGGATCGTCTCCTCGCCCAGGCAGCATCGCTTGAAGACCTGGTGGAAGCCAATGAGCTTCGGCGTGAGATCCAAAACGCGATCACCGTTTTATCCCCTCGCGAGCGCGCCGTGATCGTCCAGCGTTATTACCTCGGCATGAACGAAAAAGAAATGGCAGCCGTGCTCGATGCGCCGCGAGGGACGATCAAATGGCTGCTCAACAAAGCCCGCCAGAACCTCGGCGCCTTGCTCACTCGACAAAGGAATGAAAAATGACCCCATATAAATCTTCCCAAATTTTGGATTGGGTGCTGGATGAAAAAATCTCCTCTCACGTCAATTTGACCGGGCGCGTGATGACTGCCGCCCGACAAACCCGGCTTCAGGGCGCTCGCCCTCATCTGAAACTGGCTACTTCCATGCTCATCGCGTTCGCTGCCCTGCTCGTTCTTTCTTCGGCAGTTTATGCCGTGTACCGCCTGATGATCGACCCCGGCTTGCACTCCGTACAGGATGCCGGCCTTGTGCAGGACGTTGGCGCGAGTGCCCAACCCAGCCTGCTTCCGTCGGCAGCCGCCTCTCCCGTCCCGCCAACAGCCATACTGATCGACCAGAGCCAGACCGTCGAGGGCATTTCCATGACCCTGGATTGGGTGTATCTCGACGAAACCCGCCTGCTCTTCGGAATTCATTTCTCCGATTTGCCTACCGGAGTATCTGTAGGTTTTGCAAAGGGCATGGTCAATGGTGACCCCCTGGGCTATCATCAGCAGGAGAGTGAATTTCTGCAAGCCACCCGCACCCAGGCGATCTATTTGTCCAACCAGGTGACTCAAGCGGGTGTTTACGGCAATAATGTTGATCTGACATTGGATATTCCGTTATTGCGCAGCCAGGACGGAGCCGAAACGCAGGCAGCCGTCTATCAATTCAAGCTGGATCAGGTACCGTTGAATCAAGGTCGTACCCTGGGCTTTGACCAGTCTGCCGCAACGAATGTGAACGGGGTGGAGATGCAATTACACTCCCTGCGGCTCACGCCGGAGACGATTGAAGCGGTTGTCTGCCCCTCCCCGCTCAGTTCTGCGGTCTTTTCGGTCCAACAGGCCGCTCTTTCAGCGGAGGGAATCAATGATCACGAGTTCACCTCTGTGAAACCGGTTGAGGACAAGGTGGCATTCTGTCAGAAACTCAACTTCGACCCGCAGGGGTTGACCGGATCCAGCCATCTTACCCTTACAGTGAACGAAAACTGGAAATTCAGCATCGACCTCCCATCGGAAAACCAAATCCCCGGTGTAAAACCGGTAATGCCTCAACCCACCCCTCAGCCTGTGGCAGAACAATCCATCGACCAGATCAACCTGACGCTGGATTGGGTTTTCGCCGATGCCAAACGCATTGCATTCGGTTATACCCTTTCCGGACTGCCTGACCTGCCGGACGCCTTCATCCTTGGGGGATCCATCGATGTGACGGATGCCGAGGGGAACCAAGTCGGCGGAGGATACGGCGGATCGAGCTCGCTGGAGCGCAGTTCGGACCAATCGGGTGCCCTCAGCGGCACCTGGAGCAGCGTCCTACAGCAGCCGTTGAGCGTCGACCAAATCAGCCTGAAAATCGACATCACCCTCGACGGCACGCATGGCAACGATTGGAACTATACCCTCGGCAATGTCATCTATCCCGCCTCAGGTCCCACCGCTGAAATGGTGGGAGCAATCCCTGAGGTGTTTCCTGCCAATCGGGTTGGCACCTACCATTTTGAGGTCACCACCCAGGTCTACCCCGTCACCACCCTGCAACCCGGGCAGATCATCGAAGCCAACGGCATCCAGATGGAATTGCTGCAGGCAGAGTTGACACCTTCCTATTCTGACTTCATCCTGTGCTACACCAAACCCTCGGCAGAAGATTGGATGATCGGCAACGCTGTGTTGACCTCAGGGGTCGAGCAGGCATCCATCCAGGGGTATTCCCTGCTCACAGATAACAACCACAGCATGACGAAAATTCCCGTCACTTTGCCGCCAACGTCGCTCATAGGGGAGAACGCCCGATGCGTGAAGGTGGAGTTCATGCTCGGTCATTCCAACCAGGAACGGACCATCACCCTCACCATCCCCGGGTTGGAACGCTCGGTGCCCGAAGTCATCCCCCAGGCCGAGTTGGACGTTGCCCTGGCAAAATTACACGAACAGGGCATCGAAATGACCTATTCGATCACCCGGGGTGTCGGCGGCGGCGGTGGCGGACCTGAGTACACGCAGTTGCCTGAGGGCATGACCCAGAAAGAAGCTTATGACCGCTTCATGGATGCGCTCGGCTACCGCGTTCCGGGTTCATGGGTCTTCACCTTCCCATTACAACCATAAATCATTTAAAGTCCCTCCCCTGTTTTCGTGTTTTTCGAAAATGGGGGAGGTCAGGAGGGGGCTCGTACTCCCTTGCCGTTCGCGCGAGAGGCTAATCAAGAGGCGGTATTATGCCCAATCTTCCCGTCCCAGCTATAAATCGCGGTTTATGCCTCCCCTGTCTTCGTGTTTTTCGAAAATGGGGGAGGTCAGGAGGGGGCTCGCACTCCCTTGCCGTTCGCGCGAGAGGTGAGCCCCAGTAGGGGGCTTTTGCATCCTACCGCGATGTAAAATGGTGAGTGAAGTTCAGCCCATTCTCCAAAATTACTTTAAGTGTATCCGACCTATCGACAACTGAAAACTTGTCTACACTATTAAAATATGCGTCTCTGCACTGGACGTCAAAATGCGTTAACCCGGGATGGAATTGTGATTGAGTTCCCAAATACCAGTACGTTACCGGACCGGTATTGGGGAATCATCCAGAAACCGCCGGGGAAGTAGATGCGAGAGTCTATACTTTATTGAGATATAAACTCGGGGGAGTTTGGAAATTCAACATGAACAGTAAGCCATTAATGGAATGTCCGTTTTTACCAATTTCCACGTTTTAACTAATAGAGATGCATCTCCACAATATTGTTTCAGGGAGAATCTATGGCAAAAATGAAACCCTTTGCAAATGAAAGAAATTCCGGTAGGAGTAGCGATACAGGTAAGAGTGAAACGGTGCAACAGGACCTTGCTGAATTTCATGAGCTTTACATTTCCTGGCTTCCGCCAGTCTATCGCTACTTTTACTATAGGGTAGGGAATACCAAAGATGCTGAAGACTTAACCGCACAAGTCTTCCTTAAAGTCTATGAAGAGCTCTCGAACTATCACAATCACGGGCAGTTCCCTGCCTGGCTTTTCACCATTACCCGGCACAAAGCAGCTGATTTTTTTCGAAAGCGACATCCCTCTATTTCGCTGGAAATGACTGACCCGGTTGACAAAGCGCTGGATTTACAAGCTCAGGCGATTCAAACGGATGAAATCCAACGACTACGCCAACTCATTCGGACCTTACCGGAGGAAGAACAAGAATTAATCCGTTTACGCTTTGTGGCGGCTCTTGGATATCGTGAGATTGGTTTGGTAATGCACCGGAAAGAAGATGCAGTTCGAAAATCCATTTCCCGGCTGTTGGCCCGTTTACAAAACCAACTGGAGGAAAAAAATGACTGAATCGCTTAATTCAACGATTGAAGAAAAAATGTCTCTCGCAACTCAAGTGCAAGATCCTCGTGATGAATTTGCAGACATCTTATGGAAAAAGATGATCGCCCAGCCAATTCACCGCATGTCTATAACACAACTAGTCCAACGTTTATTAAGCAAACCTGTATGGGCGGTATCCATGGCTTTGATGGTGGTGATTATAGGCATTGTCATAGCCGGACCTCAGAGAGTGCTCGCTACAGTACAAGGTCTGTTAGGGTACATTCCTGGAGTCGGTTTTGTGAACATGGATAATGCCAATGCATTAAAAGCACCGGTTGAAATGTCCCAAAACGGAGAGACTGTCCGGGTGGAGCAACTCCTTAGTTCTGACAAGGAGACCGTGTTGGTGCTTCGTATCCAAAATTACTTGGACACTCAGGATATTGGGTTGAACAATGATGAACTGACGTTGGAGTTAAGTGACGGAACCATCTTAAAAGCAGAAAGCTATGCAATAGAACGGGATTGGACAACTGGCGATTACATAGGGGTTTTCAAGTTTACTCCCCTACCATCAGGAACCAGGCAGGTAACTCTGCTTTGGAATCAATCCGCAGAGGGATTGAAATGGCAATTTTCACTAGCCCTTGTGCCCGGCTCTGATACTGAAGTGTCAAAGACCTTCCCCCCTAGTTATGAACCGGCCAATGCGAGTGCCACGCAACACGGTATCACCCTGACTGTGGACGAAGTTTCCCAAAACCCTTCCAATACTGGTGTCCGGCTCCAAATCATGTTCCCGCAAGGGTTCGTTTTTGCCAGTCCAGAAAGCGCGACATTGGCAGATGACCTGGGCAATGTGTATCAACAAAACATGGGCCAGGTTGCCTTTGAAGACCAGGGGCAACCCTATCAGGTTTTTACGACCCCAGGACCATCTCCTCAGACATTCAAAAGTCTTCATGAAACTCTTGAATTCTCTGCCATTGACCCATCGGCCAGGCAGTTCACTCTCCAGATCAACCAGTTGAATTTCCGCGCAACTTCGGATGCGGTGTTCGCAGTCAACATGGGAACAAGCCCGAAAATCGGAGCGAGCTGGCCGATTAACCAAACGGTTACAGTGGGTGACCTTGTGCTTCACGTCAAGGATGCAACGCTGGCTTCTCTAAAACTTAATCCATCCAGTCCCGATGGGGGATCCCTTGTGGGACTTGTCCTGGATATTGAACCCGATCAATCAGATTTGGTACAAATCAATCAGATCTGGCTGAAAGTGACGGACGAACAAACTGGATATGATGAAAAAACGAACACCTGGGCACCCGGTTGGCTACCAGAACAGCTCCCAACGGGACCTGTAGACGTTCACCTGGATCTTGTACAAGGAATTCTGTCAGATAAATGGGAGATCAAATGGGTGGCTCAACAACCTTAGGCTAAGTTCAGACATACATGTTTTGGCTGCTGGAGGGCGGATGAGAGAATGTAACCTTCTCGACCAGGATATAGCTGGTCGAGAAGGTGGATACAGCGCCGCAAGAGATTCTCAGCATCCTGTCCAGGGTGATCGTTCCATAAGTGTGTATACAGGATGCATTGATCCTAATGGAACAAACGCCACCGCATCACCGTCTTCTTTGCATCCTGTTTTGCATCCTACCCCCGATGTAGAATATTGAGTGAACATTAACCCGAACTCAAAGGGGAAAAAATGTCAAAAAAGTCATTGATTTTCTCATCCATGCTGGTGTTCGCAATCCTCATCACAGCTTGCAGTGTTCCTGCAGCATCCACGCCAACTCCAACAAGCGCTCCGCCGCAAACCCCAACCCCTCCTCCAACACCCGACCCGCTGAACTCTACCGTTACCCAATGGTCAAGCCTGTCGCCGGATGGTCAATTTGTGGCTCGTGCCATTTTCTCAACCCCGCTCGAAGGCGCCCAGGCGGGGCAAACCTATGCCAATCTCTCCATCGGCAGACCCAATGGACGCATCTACTGGACGCTTTTCGACGGTTGGCTGGGAGGCGGGCTCGGGTACACAACCCCGCAGCCACTGCAATGGTCAGCAGACAGCCGCTATTTTTATTACACTGAACAGCCAGTTGTGGAGGGCTGCAAGGCGCTTCCGGTGAACGGCTCGAATTTGCTGCGGGTCGATATCGAAACCGGGGAAATTCGCGAAATGCTGCCCAAAATCGCATTTTACCTCGCGCTTTCACCCGATGAATCCCGCCTGGCTTATATCGCGCAGGGCAACCTGAACCTGGTCTTTCGTGACCTTGGCACAGGAATAGAGAATGCAGTCGATTTGAACCCCGGCTGGGAGGTTGACGCCGGAGATTTATTCTGGTCCCCTGACGGAAAGTCGCTAGCCCTTACTTTGGCGAACAAGCCCTGCCCGAATTTTCATTTGGACGCGGCACCTTACACTGACACCACCTCGATTCTCGTCGTAGATACCACCGCGTTTACTGTACGCACGCTGATCGGAGCGGATGCCGAACGCAAGGTGACTTCAGGCTGGAAAACCTTGGATCAGATCGAATTGAAGGATCCCGCTGGAAACCTCTCATTTCTTGATGTTGCTACTGGAATTGTTACGTCCACCGGCGCTGAGCTTTATCCCACCATGGACTGGGCAGGCTGGACACCTTCCCCAGATAGCATCGTTGACAGTGATAGCGGCAAGACCATTGATTTTGTTCTGACTTCAAGGTTCTCGATCGTCCTCAAAGAGGCGGATTACCCGGTTGCAAATTTGAAATTGAATTGCGTTCCCGATATCGTTCTGGGACGTATGTACAATGATGATGGCGTTCCCCCGGACTATTATGAGATCCGTTATGAAGGTGTCGATATTGGCAAATGCCGGGTTCAAAATGGTGCATTTGAGGTGACGATCAATATCACCGCACATCCTTAATATTTCAAAGGATGGTTTCGCTTCTTTTGACCAATCCCATACTTTTCGCTTCGTTCTTTACTACCACAGGGTAACATCTCAGATAAAGGATCTCGATTTCAGAGGTTCTCATCATACCCAAAATACAATCGCACTATGTATGATAAACTATGGCCAAAGGGGTGATAAAGGATCAAATAATTTGTCTCTCTTCAAAACTCTAAAGCTAGGAATTCGCATCATAAGGTGGGGAAGTGGATTGAGAATACCGGGGAGTTATGACTCAAAACTCAATACAATCGAAAGCAATTGTAGTTTTCGCGCTTGTTGCCCTCATTTCGTGCGGGGTCTATTTCCGTTTCGTAGGCGTCGATTGGAACCAGAGCGCAAATCTTCATCCAGACGAGTATGGGCTGACCAA
Source organism: uncultured Chloroflexia bacterium (assembly GCA_963714465.1). Taxonomy (GTDB): domain Bacteria; phylum Chloroflexota; class Anaerolineae; order Anaerolineales; family Anaerolineaceae; genus UBA6107. Next base: position 75,695 of record CAVQOS010000001.1, read on the forward strand.
TACGCTCACCCAATTGACCTTCCCCAGGAGCATTTCCGATTACTTCAACACTCGCCTCTCCCCTATCAGCCCGTATCAAAAGTATGACCTGTCGGGGCAGGTCGTTGCAACCGGACCAGATAACAGCATGCGTTGGGGGCAGTGGCCGATCATTCTGATCCGCGGGGCGGCGGAAGTCACGCACAACACCGGATATGACGATCTGCGTATCATGGGCAGGCAGCTTTCGGCTTTGCTGGATACGTTGACCCTTTTGTTGATCTTCTTTATCGGCTGGACGCTGTATGGCTTGACAACCGGCCTATTAGCAGCAGCCCTCTCCTCTCTGGCAGTTCTACAAATCCAGCAATCTCACTTTATGACCGTGGATAGTTTTGCGACGTTCTTTGCTGCCTTGGCCATGCTTGCGGCAGTGATCATCTCCCGCCACCCGCCGGTAAAAGAGGGCAATGCCAATTGCTCGAGTACCTATCAGATGGATTGGCGCGTTTTGCGCTGGTATGTGCTCTTTGGCGTTGCGTTGGGGATGACTGTTGCCTCGAAAATCAACCTGCTCCCCCTGGCTGGCATGGTTCCAGTCGCCGCTTTCATCAGTATCGCGGACTTGAGAATTCACCATAAAGAAAACTTGCGTCAGATACTCGAATCTACTCTCATCCTGCTTTTATTGAGTGTTATCGCCGCATTCATCACCTTTAGAATTTGCCAACCGATGAGTTTTCGCGCACCTACGGGCGATACATCCGTGTTTACATTCCACCTGAACCAAGATTGGGTCGCAAGCATGAAAATAGCCCAACAGGAGAGCAGCGGTGCCATCAGCAGCCCTCCAGCCGAGCAGTGGACCGACCGTGCCGCGATCATTTTCCCATGGATCAATATGGTCGTTTGGGGCATGGGGATCCCCCTTGGCCTGGTTTCATGGATCGGTTTCTTTTATGCCTCCTGGGAGACTTTTAGGTCAAGGCTCGCATGGAAGAAGCATTTTCTACTCATCGTTTGGGTGGGCGGATATTTTCTCTTTATGGCAACCCGCTGGGTGAAATCCATGCGCTACTTCCTTCCCATTTATCCATTTCTGTGCCTTCTGGCTGCGTGGCTGTTGATCGAGGTATTTCATCGCATTATTTCTTCTCATTCCAATAAGGTATTCTCTTTGCCCCGTAGGGCAATGCGGACTGTCCTGGCACTCCTTCCTGGAGTCCTCGTTCTGGGAGGTACTTTCATTTATGCATCTGCTTTTGTCCATGCGGTCTATGGTCAGGACAACACCCGCATTCAAGCGACAAAGTGGGTGCTGCAGAATATCCCAGCCCCCATTCAACTTCAGGTTTCTCAAGCTGGTGAAACCTTTGCCATTCCCATTTCGGTCGCGGATGGACAATCCATCGACGGAAGCGTACAGTTCCAGCCATTGTTTTCCCCGCAAAGCAATGGAAAATTGACCAGGGTGGTCCTGCCCCACGTCCAAAATTCGGGCGATGCCGCTGCTCTCTTGACACTGACTATCAGTACCAACCCTGATGGCAAACAGATTGTTGATCAAAGCATCATCTCGGTCCCAATTTCTCGATCGGAGCGCGGAGAGAAAGTGGAAGGTGTTTTCTCAAGCGCTGAACTGGAAGCAGGTAAGGTCTATACCCTGACGGTGTCTTCTGAATCTGATACCCCATTATCGATCTATCGAAATGTGATCGCCGCAGAGGATTGGGATGAAAGCGTGCCAGTGCGCTTCGACGGGATCGATCCTTTTGGACAATATTATCAAGGAGTAACAATGCAGGTTCGTTGGCCGGATGTTGAGGAGAAACGCGCCATGTATACCCAAAACATCGAAGTTGCCGACTACATCATTCTTTCCAGCCAACGCTCGATTTGGAGCATTTGCCGTTTGCCTTTGATGTACCCTTTGACGATTGAGTATTATCGCGCGCTCTTTGACGGTCAGCTTGGATTTGACCAGGTTACAGCCTTTCAAGCCCCTATCAGAATCGGACCCCTCCAAATTTCGGATTTGGGAGGAACTGCTGCTTGGTATTCGGCACCGAGCTTGCCGCTCTTCAATTTCAATCCTTTCGCGGCAGAAGAAGCCTTCAGTGTGTATGACCATGCCCCGGTCTGGATATTTGCCAAACAGGCTGATTTTTCCTCGGATGCCGTGTCCACCATTCTGCGATCCGTTGATCTGAATAAAGTCCAGATTCAGTATCCTAAGGATACAAAGGTCGTGCCAATTCGGTGAACTGGAGCTTTATGAATCTCCGAATAAAAGTTTTTTATCCAGCTGCAGGATGGTTAAAAGAAATGAAACCCACCATATCTTTTTTGCATCCTGTTTTGCATCCTACCCTGATGGTATATATAGAGTGAACATTAACCCGAACTCCAGGGAGAGAAAATGTCCAAAAAGTTTTTGATCTTCTCAACCATACTGATCTTTGCAATCCTCCTCAGCGCCTGCCAACCCACTCCCACACCACCCGAAGCCACATCAACCATCCAATTGATTGCCACTGTTACGCCAGCTTCGACCATCGTTCCGGCCACCCCTTCTCTTCCCTTCGTCCCATCCCCAGAGATCTTTTCAGCCGATGCCACCGGAAGCTCCTACGAAACGGTCCTGTCGATCCCAGCCGGCAAGACTGGATTGCCCTACCGGGGAGTGGGTATTCCCGGCATGGAAATTACCGGGCCTAACGCACTTGCCATTCTTTCGGACGGGTGTTACGTGATCGCCGATCTGATCGACAATCGCTTGTGGATCTTCGGTCCCGCCGGTGAACAACTCAACACCATCGATTTATACATGGCAGGGATCATGAACGTCTCTGATATGCAAGTCTATAAAGATGAAATCTATATATTGGAAATCTATCTTAATCCACCGCTTCATTACCGTATCAATCGTCTGTCAGTAGAAGGAGAACTCAAAGCTTATTATGACATTCCTGAAGGGTACCACCTGGAAAATGGCTTGACGGGGTTTATGATCGACTGCAATGGGAAAATATTTCTTGATTTGGAAGGTCGATTGCACCCTCTGCCCATTGGAGATGTGACCTTGACCTCCTCTCCAAGCGAAGAAAATTATGAATGCAATGGCAAAACCTATTATGTTCATGAGACTAAACTTGGGGAAAAGCCCAAATTAACCGCAGGATCTTTCACCCTCGAAACCTCTTTAACCTTTGGCTTTGGAAGCTTATCCCTGCTTAAAGTTCTACCTGATGGAAGCTTTTTTGTTGTTCGGTCTGATGTCGTTAATGATCCAGCCATCCAGGTTGACGATACAGTGCATTACTTTTCAGCGGGCGGTGTGCAGCTTGGTATTGCCCGCGTGCCGGTGGATGAGCGCTATTACTATGTTATGCGTAACCTGACCGTTGGTCCAGATGATAATGTTTACTGTCTGTTACCTAAACCTGATTCCCTCAAAATCTTGCGTTTGAAATTCTACACTGCGCTGGAACCTCTGCTGCCCGGCGTGGAACCTCCTACAATATTATCGGATGCTCCTCCTACAAATCCGGGAGACTGACCTGCAGCGCGATGCTTTGGTCAGCGATACTTTAGCGAACCATCCGGGTATCGTTCAAGCGAATGAAGATGTAGATTCGGAAAAGGTGGATCCATGTCGATATGCTCGCCTGCTTCGGGAAAGCTGATTTGGTCATCCTATACAATTCTCTTAACGACCGGGATGCCATTCATAATATCCTCACCGAAAATCCTTTTTTAGAATTCCGTGGAAAGGGATTAACACCTGAGATGCTCGCGGTAAGAATAACCTGCAAGGAGAAACCTATGTCCAAAAAGTTTTTGATCTTCTCAACCATACTGATCTTTGCAATCCTCCTCAGCGCCTGCCAACCGCCGGCTGCCACAACCAAAGCCACGTCAACCCTGCCAGTGACACCTTCCAGCGCTTCAGTTCCGACCATCACCACTACGCCTTCTGCAGCCAGGTTAAGTCACTCGCCATTGCAAAAACTGCGCATCATCAATCAAAGCAACATCCCGCTCCACAACCTGGTTGTGGTTTTTCCAGACGAGCGAATCGAGTTTGGGGACGTTCCAGGTGGGGCAACAACGGAATATCGAGATGTTCCGCAAGGTGTCTACCGTTACGCCGCTTACAACGTTGAGGTGAATGGGCAAACCTACGAGCAGCCGGTAGTCGATTGGGTGGGCGAAACTCCGCTGCAGGGAGAGAATTTTACCTATACCCTCGATGTGGATCCGGCCCGCTGGCAGACGGAAGGCCAGGTAATCCAGCTTGTCAAGGTGAGTACAGATTGATCAAATGGGGAGAGTGTACCCTCTAAATGATAAGGAGGAAAAACATGACAAAATCATATAAAGGCGGGGGAATCGTCCTGGGGGCGATGATCATCCTCGCCGCATTGGTATGGGTAGAGTCCAACAACCATCTCATCGGCAGGTGGGTTGCCAGCACGCTCTATGACAATCATCCAAATTTCCTGAGTTGTGCTGAACTTCCCTCCCTCTCTAGCGTGGAACAGGTGATGGCTGAACACCAGGACGTGATTCAGCAGATCGTGAATATCCGCCCGGATTTCATTATCGCGCGCATTGATCCGTCCTGCCCGGGGAAGGGAATTCTGGTCATTGAATATGCTTCGCATGCTGATCGAATCCAGATCGAAGAATTGATAGGCGATACTTTTTTTGGAATTCCGTGGAAAGGGATTAACACCTGAGATGCTCGCGCTAAGAATAACCTTCAAGGAGGAATAACATGCCCAAAAAGACATTGCTCTTAACAATAATTCTGGTGCTCGCAATCCTCTTCGTTGCCTGCGAACCCACCCCGACGCCACCCACAGCCACCTCAACCTCAGTGGCTACGCGCAGCCCAAACCCAACCCAGACCTCGACGGTAACCGTTTCCCCCAGCGAAACGCCGCCTCCTGGACCCGCCCCCACGATCGTCGGCTCTGAACTGTTTGAAGTCTATCCCACGCTGATGGCAGATTCGCTGTCCAAGGAACAAATTGCCGAATACCTGCTAGCGCTCTGGCTTGAGCAATTCAAAAGCGACTCAGTGGATCTACGCGTGCGCCTCATCGACTACAAATTGGGTACGGCTGAGATTCGTCCCGAATACCAGCGTTGTGCCAAAGAGCACGAGGCTCTCTTCATCGCCTCGGTTACCTATTCTGTCGAACCGGCAGGACAACCTTCTACCTGGGACGCCGGGAGTGGCGAATCGAGTGAAGATTTCAAGTGGGTTCTCAATAAATCTGTGGACATGGCAGTCATCCAGAATGGTAACACGTACACCTGGAAGTCCCTGGGTTTTCCGGTCTGCCCGCCTTCCTAATGCACGGCGGATCGTGCCAGCCCGTAGGTATGCAATCCACCTCGGCTCCAATTGTCATTCTCGTGCATTCCCTCTCCCGAAGCGGGAGAGGGTAGGGTGAGGG
>CAVQOS010000002.1:0-402844 GCA_963714465.1 uncultured Chloroflexia bacterium
GGTCAAAATATACTTAGGGTTGGCAGGGTCTTTTTCCAACTTTTGCCTCAAGTAATTGACGTACAATCGTACATAATGGGGCTCGTCACGATATTCGTATCCCCAAACCTTTGAAAGGATTTGGTCGTAGGTGAGAACCCAACCCGCATTTTGCACAAGATGGTAAAGTAGGCGGTATTCAGTGGGGCGTAATTTGACCAGTTTGCCATCCAGCCAAATCTCACGCCGGCCGAAGTCCATCTTCAAATGTTCATCCACTTCAACCACTTCGCCACCACCGGCTCCCGCAGATTCGATGCGGCGCAGCACAGCTTTGGCGCGGCTGGTTAATTCGCGAGGGCTAAATGGCTTGGTTATATAATCATCAGCCCCCATTTCCAGCCCCTTTACCCGGTCATCTTCTTCGCCTTTGGCGGTAAGCATAATTACCGGTACAGTGCTCACCTCCCGTATCATTCGCAATGCTTCAAAGCCGTCAATATCCGGCATCATCACATCCAACAAAACCAGGTCGGGCAGTTGTTCGCGTAATACCTTAATGGCATCCATCCCACGGTATGCTTCAATGACCAAAAAACCATCATGTTCAAGGTTTAATCGGATGAATCGAGCCATTCTTTCTTCGTCATCAACGACCAGTATTTTCTTGTTCTTGAACAGATCCTCAGCCATAGGTCACTCCCGAACAAAACTTACGATCTCTTCGTCTTTTTCCCCCGGCATAATTTCGATGAAGCTCACTCTCGCAAGAGGCCAGATCACATTTGTAACGCTGTTGTCAAGGTATGGAAGATCCTTACCGTCCTTACGCCTGGGGTTCTTGACCATGATAAAGGTGTCGGTCTTTGTCGGTAATTCATCAACTTCAGCCAGGATCGGGTCTTCGTTCAAAAGGTGGATCAATAGTGTGGACGACATGGATTGCTCTCCAGTTACTTGCTGATCAACACTTGAATCTTTAGTTTTCCGAGGGCGATGATATCCCCATGACTGACTGGATAATCCACGTGGGGTACGATCTTTTGTCCATTCACTCGAGTTCCATTTGACGATCCCAAATCCGTTATAACAACCTCGCGGTTGACAATCCGTAACGCAGCATGCAGCCTCGATACACCGAGCGTGAATGCTTCAAATGGCGAAAGATCAATATCAGGCAGAATGGGCTGTCCTTCGATGGTTCTTCCAAGAGTAAATTCAGCTCTTTCAGCAAGGTGCAGCACTTGACCGCTATCCACAATGTGCAAAGAGATTGTCGGTTCGGTGCCGTGCGATCCCGAACTCTTTGGAGCCACATCTGGAATATTTACTTTATGAGCCAAATCTTCAGACGGCGTTTTTTGGATCGAACGAGTATTTAAGATATCCAGTGAAACTAATTGGGTACCACATTCACTACAAAATAGCGCTCCGGGCAATTCTTTGTGTTGGCAATTCGGACATAGTATCATGAGATCCTCGACTTTGCTTCGGGTAAGAGAAATAAACCTCGGGTGCCATACTTCATTTGTTTTTCACCATCCGTACTGTATCTATGATCCTTGTTAATTTGTTCTGCTTCCATCAATATTCTCCGAGCCATATTACGATCACCCCTGGAAAGCATTTTTGAGGCAAGATAATGCATCCGCTTTACAGCTGAGATAAATTCTCCGTCTCCTACGTCTTGACTGGTTTTTTCCTGCATCTGGTAAAGGGTTAATTTTGCCAATGCCTTTACCAGTTCGATGGGTGGATTTTCCTTCTTTTGTGTCTCTTTTAATTTGACCGTCAAATCAAGTTTTATCTTCGATTTTTCGACCTTATCAGAGTATAGCTCCATTTTAACCCTTCCCCTGGCTAAATGGACTAATTCTCTGACTTCTTTTACGGGTTGAACCAAAAACTCAAACAGGAACTGAGATTTTGAACCAAAAGAAATATCTCCTAATGGGATGGAAGGTCCATTATCGAGCGGCATGATTTCTGGATACAACCGGAATACTGACTTTATGCTAACAATTGGATCGCTCGTAAATTCGTAAGCCAAATTCGCAGCATAAATTAGTTTGCAACTATCAATCTGCCGGCTCAGATAATTATATAAGTCTTCCTCAGATGTTACAAATAATGTACTTCCACCAGTATACGATGTCAATCTATCCAGAAATACGTCGTTCCATTCGTGACCGATCCCCATGGCGCTGATGACGATCCCCTGGTCAAAGGCTTTTCTGGCTAATTCATAACACGCTTCTTCGTCTCCGTAGGTGTGACCATCGGTCAAAAGAATCAGGTGACGGATGGGATTTTGGATTCCACCCAGCCACAGCAGATCAACGCCTGCCTTTAATCCCTGGTAGATCTCAGTTCCGCCTGAACATTGTATTTGATCGATCTTTTGCTCCAAATGGTCGATCTGACCGATCGGGGCCGAAGCACAAACCAGGTTTGGACGGTCGCTAAAAGTTACGATGGAAATCAAGTCGGACGGTCTTATTTTTGGCAGGATCCGATTGAAATTTGCCTTTACCATGTCCATTCTATTGCCCTGCATGGAGGTTGACCGGTCGATCACAAAACAAAAGTGCGTTTGCGGGCTTTCAATTTTTTCGTTCCTGGCTAAACAATCGATGTCTATCAATGCATAAATCAATTGTGGTTCGTTCAACGGTGTGATACTGGATTTACTCATCTTTACGTTGATTTTGATCAAAGGATCGTTACTTGCAGGTGCCGGTAGATAACGATCATAAGCTCGCCGCTTTTTCGAATCCCGCAAAACCTCGTACGCTTCCTGAATTTCCAGGAAAGTTTCATTCGCATCCGGGCTGGGATTGGTATCCGGATGCGCTGTTCTTACAATTTCAAAATAAGCATCCCGAATTTCTTCAGGCGATGCATTCCTTTCCAGCCCTAACAGGTCGTAATAATCCCCCATCGCTCTCCCCTACTGCCCCATAAAATTGACCAGGACTACGCTGATGTTATCCGGTCCTCCTGCAACATTGGCAGCTTCGATGAGTTTGTGACAGGCTATACTTGGATCTGGCGCACTGCTTATGATCTTATGGATGTCTGCTTCCGGGACAACGCCCCATAACCCGTCGCTGCACAACATTAAATGACCCACACGCGGGATCTGGTGCGTTTGAATATCTGCACGAACGGGGTCTGCCTGACCCAGTGCCCGCAGCAAGACATTCCGGTTCGGATGCGCCAGGGCTTCTTCTTCGGTGATTTCGTCAAGATCGACCATTCTCTGCACGAGCGAATGATCCTGCGTGATTCGCTGCATCCTGCCGTCTGGATAAATGAAATAAGCCCGGCTGTCACCAACATGACCAACCGTCACCTGGTCTCCCAGGGTCAAGGCGCAAGTCAGTGTCGTTCCACCGCCTGGGGCATAACGCAGGACTGCTTTTTGTGCTTCCCGAATGGCAGATTCAACCGTTTCTTGCAGGCTTTCATCCATCGGTTCAGGATTGGGTTCTATCAATTTGTAATACACCTTCGAAATCAAGTACTTCGCCACTACCCTGGCAGCAGCTTGTGAAGCCGCTTCACCATGCATGTGACCGCCCATGCCGTCTGCTACGATGAAAATGCCAAAGGGCAAGTCCGCCTTGCCGTCAGCGATGACAGTGCTCATGAAGAATAAAGTGTCTTCATTGTGATCACGTTGCATGCCGTTCGATTGTCCGCATCCCGCCAGGTACTGCTGCGGATGGAGTGCAATAGGTTCCTGGGTGACAACTTTGAGTTGTTCCTCAGTTAATGGTGTAGTTTGAACGTTGGTATCCACAATGGATGGTGCAATCCCGGGCTTCTTGAACAACCTATCAAAGAACGTTTTCACAAATGACTCCTCAGGTCCATTAATTACGGCATGAATGCATAGATTTTGTGGTCGCTTGAGCCAATATAAACCAGGTCATTGGCCGCAGCAGGCGTTCCCGTTATTGGACCGTGCGTCATATATTTCCAGCGTTGCCGCCCAGTTTTATAATCGAGACAATAAAATGAACCGTCAGCAGTTCCAAAGTAAATACTGTCCTTATAGACCGTTGGAGAACCGCTCACTTGATGGTCACACTTAAACCGCCACATTTCCTTCGAGCTGGATTTATCCAGGCAATAAATAAAAGTATCCGCTGAACCTACAAAAACGAAATTATCGACCGAACAAGGGGATGAGATCGAGCCTTTTCCCATTCTAAAGCGCCATATCACCCAGCCTGATTTGGCATCGAGGGCATAGAAATTACCATCCAATGAGGAAAAATAGACGATCCCATCAAGAATCAATGGAGACGACGTGTTTGGTCTTTTAGTATTTAACCGCCATTTGACCTGCCCGCTAAAATCAGCGCAGGTGAATTCATTGGCTTCATTGCCAAAGTAGATCAATCCACTCTGCACGGCACACGTGGAGCGGATGGCTCCTTCCGTGCTCAACGCCCAGCTCTTGCGGTACGAAGCAGTGTTGATCGCGTACAAGTTACGATCATCTGAACCAATAAAAATGTGTCCCTCTGCTATTCTCGCCGAACCCCGGATGGGACCGCCTGTGGCAAAATCCCAGATAAGCTTCCCATTCTTTGCCGAAATTGCGTGCAGTTTTCCATCTTCGCTGCCGAAATAGATCACACCATTATCGATCAGGGGTTTTGATGTGATCCCACCTTCTGATGGGTACTTCCAGATGAACTCACCTTTTGCAGCAGTCAGGGCATAAAGGTTGTTATCATAGGTTCCTACAAAAACGACTCCCCCTTCGATACTCGGAGAACTGCGGACTTCATCCTCGAAGGTAAACTCCCACACAGGATTGATCGACTGCTCCTGTAGGGTGAGACTGGCTGAATGAGCCTTGGTCAATGCCCCTGTGCGTCTTGCCAGGGCGACAAGCGCCGCCTTCATTTCTGACGCGCTTGGGAATCGTTCCTCAGGATTGTATTGAAGTGCGGTCTCGACGATCACTTCCAACTCGGGTGTTATAGCCGGGTTGATCTGGCGGATCGGACGATCTTTGAACGAGAATGGCGCCTCGAGCCGCGGGTCACGATGGGTCAGCAGGTAATGCAGAGTCGCCCCGAGGGCATAAATATCTGTTTGAAGTGATGCATCGCCACGATATTGTTCCGGGGGAGAATACCCTTCGGTTCCGATCATTGTCCCTTTTTGGCCGGTTTTGAAAATCTTCGCAATCCCGAAATCCACCAATATGACGTGATTCTGCTGGTTGATCATAATGTTGGAGGGTTTAATGTCCCTAAAGATGATCGGTTCGGGTTGATGGGTATGCAAATATTCAAGAACATCGCATATTTCGATCCCCCATAAGATGGCTTGCTCTTCACGGATCGGGACCTGAGTTTGTTTGAGCACAGTCTCAAGATCTTTCCCGTTCACAAATTCTTCAACCAGGTATGACCGTTCGTCATGCGTAAAGAAATCGTATATTTTGGGGATCGAAGGATGATTAAGGGTGACGAGAATATTGGCTTCGCGCTCGAAGTTTTGAACAATGGTTTGCCTTACAAGGGGGTCTGGTGCCTGGTTGACCATCTCTTTGACGGCAACCAGCTTTAGCACATTGGGAAAATGCATATCTCGCGCCCGGTAAACAGAGCCCATGCCTCCGACGCCAATCACATCCTGAACCTGATAGCGACCAACCAGCGTCGTTCCCGAACGCAGTTGATTCAAAGTTCCGGTATTACCATCTAAAGAGTTCGTAATACGACGTGTTTCCAGAGCGCCCTCCATGATCGGTTGATGCTACGGCATCTATGGCTCGATTATAGTCATCCTCGGATTCTTCCGCAATAAAAACAGCATAACAATCATATGAGTTTTCAACATTGGTAACTACCCCAAAGTGTCTGCATAAAGTAGAATACTCATGTAATTATTTCAGCAGTCTTGGAGAGTGTATGTTTTCCAACTTCGAAGAAGTTAAGACTTTCATTAACGCCAACAATATTCGTTTGGTCGATTTGAAGTTTATTGATCTTTGGGGTAGATGGCATCATGTGACGTTATCAGCCAGGGAATTTGACGAGGATGTGCTCTTTTCAGGTGTTGGCTTCGATGGTTCGAGCGTTGGCCTGAAATCGGTAAAATCTGGAGACATGGCCTTGATACCAGACCTTGCGACCGGTTTTGAGGACCCTTTTTCTGAAATCCCTTGCCTTAGTTTTATTTGCTCCACTGTAGAAGCGGATACGAAAAAGCCTTTCCTGCGCGACCCACGGCAAATCGCCCTTCGCGCCGAGAATGTGATATCAACCACTGGAATTGCCGATGCCAGTATGTGGGGGCCTGAATTCGAGTTTTACGTTTTCACATCTGCCACATTTGAAAATTCGAATAATGCCGCCTCTTACCATTTGGAGGCTGAAGAAGCCATTTGGAACAATTGCGATGGTGGTGAAGGCAACTATATCCCCACCCATGGCGGCTATCACATCATCCCTCCCAAAGACAAATTATTCGGCTTGCGCTCTGAGATGGCCGTTGCGCTCGAAGATGCCGGTGTTCCTGTCAAGTACCATCACCACGAAGTGGGCGCTGCCGGCCAATGCGAAATCGAAACTCCTTTGTTGGGGTTGGTCAAAAGCGCAGATGCAGCCATGATGGTCAAGTATTTTTCAAAGATGATCGCTGCACGCAATGGTTACACCGTATCTTTTCTCCCAAAACCACTATTCAACGAGGCAGGCAGCGGCATGCATTTTCATCAGCAGTTGCTGCTCAAAGGGAAGAATGTCTTTTATGACCCGTCCTCAAGCAATCTGCTTAGCCAGAACGCGCTATTCTACATCGGCGGTTTGCTCAAACATGCCCCCGCCGTTTTGGCATTCACAAATCCATCCACAAATTCTTACCGGCGTTTGATCCCGGGCTATGAAGCACCTGTCAATTGCTTCTTCTCAACCGGCAATCGCAGTGCGGCTATTCGCATTCCCAAATATGCCACCCAACCTCAAAAAGTTCGTTTTGAATTTCGCCCTCCAGATGCCACGTGCAACCCCTATCTCGCGGAAGCGGCGATGCTGATGGCAGGATTGGATGGCATCCTCAACAGGATCGACCCAACCGCCGAAGGATTCGGTCCAATCGATGAAGATATTTTCACATGGTCTGAAGAAAAAAGAGCCACGATCAAAAGATTGCCGACCTCATTGGAAGAGGCCGTCCAACGCCTGGAATCGGACCAGGATTTCTTGAAACGCGACGGCGTATTTGACGACCTCTTGATCTCGGATTGGATCAAGTTCAAACGGGCGGAGGATTACGAGATTCGTATCCGGCCTCACCCATACGAAATAGAAAAGTACTTCGACTTCTAAAACAAAATCGGCTGCCTTTTATTTCGCAGCCGATTTTTTATTGTCCTTCGATGATCGTCAGATATTCAGCAGAGGCCCACCCCTGGCGAGCCTCATCATACGGTGCCACAAGTTGGTACCACACGATATCATCCGCGGTAACTGGTCCGCCGATGACCTTGAACACTTCAGATTCATTTGCCAGAAACTTTGTGGTAAATGTCGTTCCTGCCCCCTCACGAAAGCGCAGCCCTGCACCCCCGGTGCCAGTGATTTGAACATATATACCAACACCAATCCCGTTCTGATCAACAACATCCGGTACCAAAGTCGGTGTGGGGGTCTGTTCAAGAAACGAAAGATCCTGGGTGGGAATGGACCCTGCTGGAATCACGGTTAATGCTGCCACCGGCGTGGAGTTGACAGCGTCTTTGAATTGGGTTCCGGTTAAGAGTAAAAATCCATAGAACGCCAGAACCAGGGTAATGATTGCACCGCCAATGATTGTATATTTATTGAAAATGATTCTCATTCTTGATTCCCGCCAGCCCTTATGCATCACTGATGGATGGATTATAAACGAAATCCCGTCCAGATGCCTATGATATAATCCGTTCGTATGGAAGAACACGAGACAACCGGAATCATCCTTTTAAATAGATACAAACTCCTCCGTCAAATCGGTAAAGGCGGAATGGCATTGGTCTTCGAAGGTAAAGACCTGATGCTCGAACGCCCCATCGCAGTCAAATTGCTGCGCAACGATTTTTCGAAGGATGTTGATTTTCAAAACCGGTTCCGTCAAGAAGCGCGGTCAGCCGCCAATCTATCGCACCCCGGCATCGTTACCGTTTATGACTTTGGTATCGACCCCCAGGGAATTTTCATCGTCATGGAGTATGTTGCCGGTAAAGACCTCAAAACCCGAATCATGGAAACTGGCGCTTATTCAGCCGAAGAAGGCATTCCACTGATGATCCAGGCCTGTGCTGCCCTCGGCTACGCGCATCGTTCTGGAATTGTTCACTGCGATGTCAAACCTCATAATATGCTCGTCACCAATGACCAACGCTTGAAAATTACTGATTTCGGGATTGCGCGCGCCTTATCCACGATCAATGTTGAAGAGCGGGCTGAAGTGGTTTGGGGGTCTCCGCAATACTTATCGCCAGAGCAGGCAAAAGGCGAACCTCCCTCACCCGCATCGGATGTTTACTCGCTTGGCGTGGTGATGTACGAAACCTTTACAGGAAATTTACCCTACTCGACCAACAATGAAGCCGAACTTGCCAGGATGCGTGAGGAAAGCGCTCCCATACCCCCGCATTTGATCAATTCCGACATTTCTCCTGCGCTTGAACAGATCATCCTCAAGGTTCTCTCGCGTGAACCTTCTTCGCGGTATCGCACAGCCGATCAGCTCGGAAGGGTTTTGATGACCTTTGGCACCCAACCGGTGAATCTCTATTCAGTTCCAAACACCATTCGCGATACAAAACCCGCACCTGTAATCCCCCCACACCCTATTGAATCAGAAGTCGGTGCGTCAGTAACTGGTGAAGAAAAAAGTGAAATCGACTGGAAAACCGTGGGCTACGCTTTACTGGCGGTATTAACCGTCGGCGGGCTCATTCCATTCTGGTTATACGTCTGGTTCACGATAAAACCACTCCTGGGAGCATGATGAAAAAATATATTCTTTCCGCATCGATCCTTTCGGCGAATTTTGCGAATCTGGCAGATGAGATTCAGCAGTGTGAACAGGCAGGTGTAGATTGGATTCATGTGGATGTGATGGATGGGCATTTTGTCCCCAATCTCACCATGGGACCCTTCATTGTTGCCGCCGTCAAAAAGATCACTGCGCTTCCGCTGGACGTTCATCTGATGATCGAGACGCCGGAGAAATATATCGAAGATTTCGCGAGGGCGGGCGCGTCTGGGTTAACAGTTCATCCAGAAGGCAACCCCAATATTCATCGTACGCTTCAGCAAATTCATTCACTCAATTGCCGGGCAGGCATCGCGCTCAATCCCGGCACTTCCCCGGAATCGATTGAATACCTACTCCCCCTGGTGGACATGGTTCTGGTCATGTCTGTCAACCCCGGGTTTTCCGGCCAGCCGTTTTTGCCCGAATCAGCGGAAAAAATTGCCGCGCTGAGCTCTCTATGCGCCAAGTGGCATGTGGAACCTGATATTCAAGTGGATGGCGGGATCACACCCGGAACCATTTCGATCCCACAAATAGCTGGCGCCAATGTGTTTGTCGCGGCAACAGCTATCTTTAAAAGCCCTGCAGGGATAGCCGCCGGTGTATCTCGCCTGCGCGAGGCATTAAAATAAAAATTACGGCTTTCGCCGTAATCTTTAGAGCCACCAGATTAGTTTTCCTTTACCAGGGTGCGGATGCACCGAGCGCACATTACCTTCTGAACTTTTTGACCATTTTCAACAAGGGTAACTTTTTGCAGGTTGGCTTTGAAAGTTCGGTTTGTTGCCCGTAAAGAGTGACTTCGATTATGACCGAATGTAGTAGTTTTGCCGCAAGATTCGCACTTTGCCATTTCAGATTCCTTTCCGTACAATAATTGCAAAATTGTGTACAATCAGGGTATTCAACCCACTTACAGGCTGGGATTGTATCACACACCGTATCTTTTTTCAAGAAAGAATGTTATAAACAGAGGGATAAAAATTATGAGCACAGTGAACAATCCAATAGGAAGCATCTTCCTTTCTCATCGGGCAATTGCGACAATTGCCAGCCAATCCGCCCTGGAATCATACGGCGTGGTTGGTTTGACTGCGAAAAACCTCGCCAGCGGTCTCACCCAGGGCCTGGTAAAAGATCCAACCATGGGCGTCGACGTTGTCTTTGATGAAAATGCTGTTACAATCGACCTCTACATCATCGTTGAATATGGAACACGAATTAAATCTGTCGCGTCGAGCGTTGCCGAAAACATTAAATATCGTGTTGAAAATACAACCGGTCTTTCGGTCAAAAATGTGAACGTTCATATTCGCGGATTACGCATCAGCAATCCTGATTGAAATTTTTATTGTCCATTTGGAGTACCATGACCGAAGCCCCTATTTTAAGCGCATCTCAACACGATCACACCGCTTCCCCCAAGATGATTAATGGTCAGCAATTAAAAGCGTATATTTCCTCCGCCCTGGTCTGGTTAAAGACCAATCAACAAATAGTCAATTCTTTAAATGTATTTCCTGTACCGGATGGCGACACGGGTACTAATATGGTACTGACGATGCAAGCCGCGTACAACGAAATTGCTAATTCAGAAGAGATGAACGTCGGCAAAATGGCCAAAGAGATTGCCCAGGGTGCGTTGATGGGAGCCCGGGGTAACTCCGGAGTCATTCTTTCGCAAATTCTACGTGGATTTGGCAGGACTCTCGACAGCCTGCCCGAAATGGACACGAAAACTTTCGTGGCAGCCCTCGCCGAAAGCCGCAACACCGCCTATAAAGGCGTCGTTCGCCCCGTGGAAGGCACGATTTTAACAGTCATTAAAGACATTGCTTCGGCTGCGCAAGATTCGTTCAACCGGGATTCATCATTTGAAAAAATGCTTGAAGACATTGTCAAAGCAGCGGATGTTTCTGTAAGAAATACGCCGGAATTACTCCCCATTCTAAAGACTGCCGGTGTAGTTGATTCAGGCGGAAAAGGGCTCTTTTTTCTTTTTGAAGGCATTTTACGTCAATTACAAGGAGCAACCCTTGAATCTACAGTTGCGGTGGTGCAACCTTTGTCTTCCATAAATATCGGTCAAGCCATGGAAGAAGTTGAGGAAGGCCAGGATGTTGAAGTTGTGATCGATTTCCGGCCTTTTAGAGAACTCGATTTACAGGCGTTCTATCAAGACCTCTCAGCCATTGGTACATCCATCCAGGTTGGCGAAGGGGATGGCATGTACCGGATGCACATTCATGTTGAAGAAAACAAACAGGATCTTCCGCATGAGTACATCGCAAAAATGGGCACCTGGACAAGGGAAGCACGTGAGAACCTGCGCGCAATGATGCCGAAGTTCTCATTGACAGAAGTGCAGCAGGGTCAAATTGCAGTGATCGTCGTATCGCCAGGCGAAGGACTATCCCGTATCTTTGCCAGCCTCGGAGCCGCAGGCATTATCGAGGGCGGTCAAACTATGAATCCGAGCACCGAAGAGATCCTCAAGGCATTTGAAGATCTTCCCACCGAAAAGATCATCATTCTACCCAACAACAAGAACATTATTCTTGCCGCAAATACCGCAAAATCACTTTCTGTAAAGAATGTTGCTGTCATCCCCAGCAAAAGCATTCCCCAAGGTCTTGCAGCCATTCTGCGCACCAACCCCGATGGCGACTTTGACAAAATTGTAGAAGAGATGAATGAAGCACTTTCCGAAGTGGAAACCGGCGAGATCACTACCGCCACACGTTCAGTTGAATTGAACGGCGTCGAAGTTGAAGAAGGCAAAGTGATCGGACTGGTGAATGGTCAGTTGGTGAATGCAGCCTCATCTGTCGAAGAGGCGTGCATGCAAGTCCTCGAAAAAGCCGATGCCAAATCTCGCGAGAGGATCACCCTCTATTACGGCAATAATATTGCCAAAGAAGAAGTTGACCGCATCCGCGATTTGATCCAGGAGAAATATCCAGACCACGAAATTGAAGTTCATTCTGGTGGACAACCGCATTATCAATTCATCATCTCAGTAGAGTAGCCCATGGCCTCCACCTGCGTCATTACAGACAGCTCTGTACAATTTGCACAGCCAAATTTTTTGGGTTCCCAAAACATTCGCATCATCAATCATCAAATCGAAGTCGGCGGTAAAATCTATGACCGCCTGCAAGAACTGAAGATTAGCAATTTTCCCAGGCAGATCTCCAAAGATTTTCAGCCCAAGATTGTTTCTCCATCGAATGAATCTCTTTACGAATTAATTTCCTCGTTGTTGCCAAAGTATGATGATCTCTTCATCATCCTCTTATCCAAGGAGATTAATCCGCTTTATGATCAGGTTGCTGCCATTTCATCCAAACTGCATGGCCGGGCAAGAATTCACTGCATCGATTCGCAAAACTTCTCCATCGGATTGGGAATGATCGTCCAAACCGCAAGTGAACTCTCGCAAAAAGGAGTCCCTGGTGACGATGTGGAACAATATATCCGTAAACTCATCCCCCACATCTATACGCTGTTGTGTTCACCCAACTTGTCGTACCTGCACTGGGGCGGATCGATCGATTACGCGCAATCTGTCGTAGGCGAGATGATTTCGCTTCTGTCCATCTTCACCATCGAAGACGGAAAACTTAATCCACTTGAAAAAGTAAAGAACGTCAAAGGCGCCATTGACTATTTCATCGAATTTTTCGATGAATTCGATGATGTAAAACAACTCTCTATTCTACAGCCTGCACCCCCCACCATCTCAGAAATGCGCTTGCTCCACCAGCATATTGAAGAAGTGGGGAGCGAAGCTTCTTACTCCGAGTACCCCATCAACCCATTCCTTGCTTCCCTCATCGGACCCAAAGGTTTTGGGCTGGTGTTAATGGAAAATGTAAAACAAGATTTCCATAGTGGTGATCGCAGGTAAGAGTAAGAACTTTGCGGTAAAATAATCTCATGCCTCTTTCTGTAGATAAGATATTAAAATTCTTTCAACTCGAAAAAGAAAAAAAATTCCAAAATCGAGCTGTCATCGGCGGCTTGGATAAAATTCTTGGAAATTGGCTTTTTGAAGCCAAAAAAGACCACCTGCCCGAATCGCTTATTTCGTCAGTAAAGACCGGGTTGGAAAACTACTCGTCCATCTCTCCTGAATCCAGGCAAGTTTTGCTGGAAGAACTCATTCACGAGTTTGAGAAGTATTCAGGTTCATCGACCGCAATCCCTGCCAGACAGGATTTCCAAAAACCCGTTGCGACACCGGTTACTCCGCCTGCTCCTGTTCCAGTACAACCTGCCCCCCAACCGAGAATCGAGCGGACGCCTGTACCTGCCCCTATTGCCGCTTCTCAGCCGGCGGCAGCCAGACCTGCGCCTGTGGAGCGATCATTCATTGGGCTGAATGCTCCATTGACGGTCATCAATGGGATTGGTCCAAAGCTTTCGGGGCTTTATCAATCCATAGGATTAAAGACGCTCAATGACCTGCTCTATTATTTTCCACGCCGTTACGATGATTACAGCCAGCTCAAGCCGATCAACCGGGTGGAAATCGGAGATGAATTAACCATTATCGCCACCGTTCAGAGCTGTTCCGTGCTTACCCAGAGCCATAATCACATGACGCGGGTGGAAACCGTGGTCAGCGATGGCACCGATTTTATGCGGTTGATCTTTTTCCGCCGCGGACATGAATTTGCCAAATACTACGAGAACAAATTCCGCCGCGGTACCCAATTGGTGATCTCTGGAAAAGTAACCGCGTACCTGGGTCGCAAGCAAATGCTCGAGCCTGAATGTGAAGCCCTTGAAAAAGTGCATTTAGCCACCAATGGGATCATTCCCGTCTATCCCTTGACCGCCCGCTTGAGCCAGAATTCGGTGCGCAATACAATTCACCAGGTGATCACGTACTATGCTCCCAAAGTGCCGGACTTCCTGCCGGAAACGATCCGTTCCTCGGCAAACCTGATCGAACTACCCGTCGCGCTCAAGAATATTCACTACCCCATGAACCAGGAATCGCTCAGCTCTGCTCGCGACCGGCTTGCATTTGACGAAATCTTCCTGCTTCAACTGGGAGTATTGCAGCAAAAACAAAGCTGGCAAAGCCTGCCTGCCGAAAAATACGCCATTGAAGATCAACGACTGGACGATTTCATCAACTGCCTGCCGTACACATTAACTGGCGCCCAGCTGAAAGTCATCACCGAATTGCGCCAGGATTTGACTTCCGGTCATCCGATGAACCGTTTGCTGCAGGGTGATGTGGGATCAGGCAAGACGATCGTTGCCGCAGTTCCGGTGCTGATCATTGCGTCCAATGGCGCGCAATCCGCAATCATGGCCCCTACCAGCATCCTGGCTGAACAGCATTATCGCAGTCTGACCAATTTGCTTTCGCCTGATGATTCTGAACACCCATTTTTGCTCAAGGAAGAGATCTGCCTGCTTACAGGTGACACTCCCGAAGCGGAAAAACGCGAGATCAAGCAAAAACTGGCCTCGGGTTCGATCAAATTGATCATCGGAACCCACGCACTGATCGAGGACAATGTCGAATTCAAGAATTTGCAGCTTGCAGTGATCGACGAACAGCATCGTTTTGGTGTTGCCCAACGTGCCGCATTGCGCGTAAAGGGTTCCAACCCGCATCTGCTGGTGATGACTGCTACCCCCATCCCACGCTCCCTGGCGCTGACCCTTTATGGCGATTTGGATCTATCCGTCATGGATGAGATGCCCGTTGGTCGCTTGCCGGTCGAAACCTACGTTCTGAGTCCGCTCGAACGCGAAAGAGCCTATCAGCTCATCCGCTCACAATTGGAATTGGGATACCAGGCATTTATTGTCTACCCGTTGATCGAGAATTCCGAAGAAAATGAAACCAAAGCGGCAGTCAATGAGCATGACCAGCTTCAAAAAGAGATTTTCCCTGAGTATAAGTTGGGCTTGCTTCACGGACGCATGAAGCCGGATGAAAAAGATAAGGTCATGCTTCGTTTCCGCGAAAAGGAATTTCAGGTACTGGTTTCAACAACGGTGATCGAGGTCGGTGTCGACATTCCCAATGCCACGATCATGCTCATCGAAGGTGCAGAACGATTTGGCCTTGCCCAACTGCATCAACTGCGGGGCAGGGTTGGACGCAGCAGTGACAAGTCCTACTGCTTGTTGGTTCCAAGCACTGACGATGCCACCGAAAACGAACGCCTGGCAGTAATGACACAAACCAACGACGGGTTTGTCCTGGCTGAAAAGGATCTATCACAACGGGGTCCCGGTGATTTTATCGGGTATCGCCAATCCGGCTTTGCCGATCTCCAGCTCGCAAATATTACAGACATCCGTTTGATCGAAAAAGCGCGAAATCAAGCTGAAAAGCTTTTTGCTGAAGACCCATCCCTTGCCCGTCCTGAGAACCAACCCCTTGCCAGAAAGCTTTCCCAGTTCTGGCAGTCCAACCAATCGGATATCAGTTAGGAAAACAGCCATGATCCGTGCCATTTTTCCCGGTTCTTTTGACCCGATCCACAATGGACATATCGATATCGCCACGCGAGCAGCGAAAATCGTCGGCGAATTGATCATTGGTGTCTACGATCAACCCCTGAAGGATTTTATCTTCTCTCCGGCTGAACGCCTGGCATTGGTTCAGGAAGCTTTCAAGAATAAACCAAACATCAAAGTCGTTGGCTATAGCGGATTAACCGTCGAATATTGCAGGCAGAATGACATCCAGGTCATTGTTCGCGGCTTGCGCGTATTTTCTGATTTCGAATATGAATTTCGCATGGCACTCGCCAATCACAGGCTGGTGCCGGATATTGAAGTGATTGCCCTGATCACCTCTGAAGAACATACTTTTCTCTCATCTTCTACCGTTCGTGAAATTGCATCACTCGGAGGAGATGTTTCAACGATGGTTCCAGCCTATGTTGCCGAGGCGCTGCACAAGCGATTGGGAGAATCATCACCCAGCAAAAGCGTAACCCCGCTGATGATCAAAAGGGATTAATTTTCTTTTCCTTTTGATTTACACTATAATTATCAAAGGAGGCACTTATGGATATCTTACATTTGGTTGACCGCTTGGAAGAGTTATTTAATGAAAGTCGCGCCTTATGGTTCACCCATAATGTAGTGGTCGACGAAGATCGAATGCTGGATATCATCGATCAAATGAGAGTCTCCATTCCGGATGAAATAAAGAAAGCCCAACAACTCCTGGCGCAGAGAGATCGCATTCTTGCGCAAGCCCAGGAAGAAGCAAGCCGAACCGTTGCACTTGCCAGGGAAAAGGGCGACAAGCTGGTGGATAAAGATCCCGTCACCCAGGCAGCCCAGACCCGTGCAGATCAGATCATCGCGCAGGCAAGACTCGAAAGTGACCAAACCAAGCGGGACGCCGATGAGTATGTCCTCCAGACCCTCGTTTCATTGCAGGCTGAAACCGAAAAGATCCTCGGGCAGGTAAAAAATGGGGTTCTTGCGATTCAAACTGAAAAACAGGGTAAAGTGGAACAAAAGCCATAAAATTCCAAGCCTTAAAATAAATCTGGCAGAGTTGCCGTTCTGCCAGATTTTGTATTTAAAAGCTTCTAAGAACGCTTATTCCTTGGATTTCTTTCTTCGCGTTTTTCCTGCAATCTTTTTCACCGGAGATTCTTCCATTGGCTCCGGCTCTCGCAATGCCAGTTTGAGAACGTCATCCATGTGGCGCACGAAAACCAGGTGGATATCTTCACGGACTTTTTTCGGAACTTCCACCAGGTCTTTTTGGTTCTTTTCAGGGAGCAGGATCGTTTTCAAGCCTGCCCGGTGAGCTGCAAGTACCTTTTCACGCACCCCTCCAACCGGAAGGACATTTCCCCGCAGGGTGATCTCGCCGGTCATACCAATTTCCTTATTGACCTTTCGACCCGTAAATGCCGAGATCAGGGCTGTAGCCATGGTGATACCGGCACTCGGTCCATCCTTGGGGATGGCTCCTTCGGGAATGTGAATGTGAATATCGATATCCTCGAATACTTCAGGGTCAATGTCAAAAGTCTCGGAACGCGATTTGAGATAAGACAAGGCTGCCTGAGCAGACTCCTGCATCACATCGCCGATTTGACCTGTAACTTGCAGATTGCCTTTGCCTTCCAGGATCAGCACTTCCACCGGCATGATATCACCGCCATTTTCAGTCCATGCCATGGCAGTGGCAACGCCGACTTCATCTTCACGTTCGGCTTCCGTAAGGAAGAATTGTGGCGGTCCAAGGAACTTTTCGATCATGCTTTCGCTGATATTTTTTGCATAGCGCTTTTTTTCTGATTTCAAACGGGCGATTTTCCGGCTCAACCCGCCAATTTCACGTTCAAGATTGCGCACTCCTGCTTCGTATGTGTATTCACGGATCAGCTTCTTCAGCGAATTATCATCGAAGTAGATTTCATTCTCTTCCAGGCCGCTTTCCTCGATCTGACGCGGGATCAGGAATCGCCGTCCAATTTCAATTTTTTCTTCTTCGATGTACCCAGGAAACTCGATGATTTCCATCCGGTCCAACAGCGCCGGCGGGATAGTACCCAAATTATTGGCTGTGGTGATGAACATGACCTTGGAAAGGTCGTATGCCACCTCTAGGTAATGGTCCGAAAAGGCAAAATTCTGCTCGGGATCGAGCACTTCCAACAACGCAGAAGATGGATCGCCCCGGTAGTCCGAACCGATCTTGTCAATTTCATCCAACATGAACAGCGGATTGACCGTACCCGCGCGTTTCATGGTCTGGAGGATGCGTCCGGGCAGTGCTCCGATGTAAGTGCGCCTGTGACCACGGATTTCCGCCTCATCCCGTACGCCGCCCAACGATAGCCTGACAAATTTTCGTCCCAGCGCCGTAGCGATCGATTTTCCCAGGGATGTTTTCCCGGTCCCGGGAGGTCCTACAAAGCAAAGAATCGGCTGGCGTTCTTTCTTGGGTTTCAAGCTTCTCACAGCAATGTATTCAAGGATCCTGTCTTTGGCTTTTGCCAGTCCAAAATGGTTCTCGTCCAAAATCTTGGCAGCATGGGCGACATCCAGGTTATCATCGGTGCTTTCTGACCAGGGGAGATCGACGATCCAATCGATGTATCCTCGCAAGATCCCAGCTTCAGGTGCCAGGGGGGTCATCTGATTAAGATGATCGATTTCCTTAAGCGCCTGGGCTTTGACTTCCTCCGGCAATTTCTTGTTTTCAATCCTGGTTTTTAGTTCGACCAGTTCGTGCGACCAGACGTCTCCTTCGCCCAATTCGGTTTGAATGGCTTTGAGCTGCTCGCGCAAGTAAAATTCGCGTTGGCTGCGATCGACTTCGGATTGGACACGGGATTGAATTTCATCCTCAAGTTGAAGCACATCCAATTCCTGTGCCAACAGCCAATTCACCTTCTTGAGCCGTTCCTTTGGCTCCAGGATGTTCAATAGTTCAAGACGTTCGTTGAAAGGTAATGAAATAGCCGTTGCCACCATATCCGCCAGCCAGCCGGGATCAGAAATATTGATGGAAAAAAGGTGAGCTTCATCCGGCAGGGTTCGGTCTAATTGGACGCAGCGTTCAAAAAGATCACGCGTAGTGCGCATCAAAGCTTCGGTTTGACGATCTACAACTGTGCTTTCTTCGATGACTTTACCGCGAACCCACTTGAAGGGCTCCTGCTCGAGAATTGCAATGACCTCGATTCGGCGCCGCCCCTGGACCAGGGCTGATCCATTGCCGTCCTGCAGGTTTAACAGCCGTCCAACCGCAACCTCGACACCGACCAGTTCGTAATCATGTGCTTTAGGCTTTTCGATTTCGCTGTCTTTGAGAACCAGGGCGATCATTGTTCCACCCACTTTTTGGGTATGGGTAATGGCATCCAAATTCGCACCGGGTGACACAAAGATGGGAGAAACCATCCTCGGGAAAACCACGATGTCGCGCATCGTCAAAACCGGGCATTCGATGATCCCATTTTCATCGACAGGTGCGTCCGGGATTTGATACAGTTCGTCCGTCCGTTGGTAAAGCGCCGCGGTATATTCTTCCGGGTTTTCCGGCCGTTTCTTCCAATCTTCATTTTTCATCTAATTCACCAAACTTTCTGTACCGAGCGTTTTGTCTATTTTTGGCCAGAGCTCTCTGACGGCTGCAGCAACGAATATGCTGCCTGCCACAACAATGGCTGAGTTCTTTCCTGCATGGATCAAGGCTTGCTTCAGCCCCTCTTCGATGCTTTGAGTGGCAATAGCCGGCTTTCCGTACTGTTGAGCTAATTCTACCAGCTTAGCAGGGTCCATAGCTCTCGGATGGATACTTTTGGTGGCGATGAACAATCGAACCTTTGGGATCAATTGATCCAGCATTCCCTTGATATCTTTGTCCTCGGACACGCCAAACAGCATCACTATCGGTTTTCCATTGAGATAATCATCCATCGCCAAACGAAGTTTGAGGGCGGAATCCTGGTTGTGGGCGGAATCAACGACAACGATCGGATCGCGCTGGAGGATTTCAAACCGTCCTGCCCATTCGACCTTAGCAAATCCGTTGACGATATCCTTCTCAGAAATCTTGATCCCTTCCTGTTTTGCCACTTCGAGGGCAGCATAAGCCGTTGCAGCGTTTTGCACCTGGTGATAACCCAGCAGAGGCATTGTCAGCCTTACAGGTTCCCAGGCAATCCTTCCGCCGGACTGGACATATTCATTGATCATTTCCTGGTCCCTGGCAGGCCAAACCAGCAGCGTCTGCCCGAATAGCGAATGAGATGCGGGGCTGAAGAAATAATCTTTCCCGATCAAGGTCAGCGGGGCGTGGCGTTCTCCAGCAATCCGCACAACCACATCTTCGGCGGCCTGCATCTGCGGTGCCAAAACTATGGGGCGGCCAGGTTTGATAATACCAGCCTTCTCGGCAGCGATTTGATCGATCGAATTACCCAATACATTCATATGATCGTAAGAAAGCGAGGTGATCACTGAAACAAGCGGGGACACCACATTTGTGGCATCCAATCTACCCCCAAGACCCACTTCAACCACCGCAATGTCCACTTTCTGGTCAGCAAATGCCATAAAACCCAAGGCAGTGGTGATCTCGAAGGTCGTCACTTCCGGGATTTCTGCCAGGTATGGTTTTAACCGTTCCAGTAATTCGACGAATTGTTCATGTGAGATCGGCGTCCGGTTGATTTGGATCCGTTCGACATAATCCTGCAAGTGGGGAGATGTATAAAGACCGACCTTATATCCTGCCTCCTGCAGCACTGACGCGATCATCGCCGCAGTGGATCCCTTCCCCTTTGTACCGGCAATGTGAATGACAGGATAGGACCTGTCGGGGTTTCCCAACAGATCCATTAAATGCTGCATACGCTTCAAGTCAAAATTTTCAGCAGAAAGACGAGCCTGCCTTGTCAGGCTGAAATCGACGAAGCTGTAGACGTAATCCAGAGCACTTTGATAGCTACGCTCATCAAATATCATATTATGATTAAGCAACCTCTTCCTTTTTAATGGTAGGATTGTAATCTTGCGGCATCGTTAATGCAAGTCTCAGAGGTGTTCGATGAATGAAAATGGCAGTCTCAGTTTGCTCACCCTGGAACTTGAGATCCCCGGCTGCAAGAGCCTGAAGGAAAAGCGCAGTATTCTTCAACCGCTGATCGCCCATCTGCGCAAGCTATTCAACGTATCGGTATCAGAAATCGCACACCAGGATAGTTGGGATCGAGCAGGGCTCGGATTGACAATCGTTTCAAACGACGGCAGGTATAATCAAAAAGTACTGGCTGAGATTTTGAATTTTATTTCAGAGCATTTTGTAAATGTAAATGTGGTTCAATCCAATATAGAAAGCAGGTAAAGGATCATGGATCTCAAACTAAATGGAAAAAAAGCATTGATAGCTGGTTCTTCACGCGGACTTGGATTTGCTGTCGCCTTGCAGTTGGCAGCAGAAGGCGCCGAAGTTACACTCAACGGGCGCAACCAGGCGGGTTTGATCTCTGCACAAGAGAAGATTCAAGCGGCGACGGGAGCAAAAACGCATGGGTTTGCCTGTGATCTTGGGGCGGCCGATGCACCAGCAAGATTGGTTGATGACGCTTGCGCCGCCATGGGCGGGCTGGATATCTTGATCACGAATTCGGGCGGACCCCGCCCGGGGCGATTCGAGACCATGACCGATGTCGAATGGTTGAACGCCTTCAACCTGTTGTTGATGAGCCACGTCCGCATGATCCGCCAGGCCTTACCCTGGCTGCGTAAAAGCGCCACCCCCGCCGTCTTGACCATCACATCGTATTCAGTAAAGCAACCCATACCCGACCTTGTGCTCTCGAACAGTGTGAGGGCAGCCACGGTGGGTTTGACCAAAACATTGGCACTTGAACTTGGCGCCGAAGGGATCCGATTCAATTCGATCTTGCCCGGTTGGACGGATACCGAAAGGATCCAAGGGTTGCTCAAGGATCGTGCTGAAACTAATAAATCCTCGCTGGAAGACGAACTGGCGAAACAGGCAGCAGACATCCCATTGAAGCGAATCGCCACGCCTGCCGAATTTGCCTATGCAGCCGTATTTTTGGTCTCTCCCCTGGCAAGTTATATTACCGGTACGATGCTTTCAGTAGATGGCGGAACAGTAAAAAGCTTACTTTAGATTGAGGTTATTGGTGGAACAACAGGTTTCGATTCGCAGAAAACTTAAACGCATTCTTCCAACGGTTCAAAAGCCGGGTCGCTATTTTGGGGGTGAACTGAATGCCGTCATCAAGGATTGGCAAAGTGTCGATCTCCACATGGCGCTTGTCTTCCCTGATATTTACGACCTCGGCCTTCCCAATTTGGGAATTATGATCCTGTACGAGTTGATGAACAAGCGGCAGGATGCCTTATGTGAGCGCGCGTACGTTCCATGGTTGGACATGGAAAAAGCCATGCGCGAAAATGACATCCCGCTTTATTCGTTGGAAAGCTTTCACCCTCTGGCGGATTTCGATATCATCGGCTTCACGCTTCCTTACGAAACCCTTTATACCAACGCGCTCAATGCGCTCGATCTCGCCCGCATCCCCATGCGCAGCGCCGACCGCACGAGGGAACATCCCCTCGTAATTGCCGGTGGGCATGCCGCGTATAACCCTGAACCCATGTCTGCTTTTATAGATGCATTCGTGATCGGCGAAGGCGAAGAGGTATTGCCGGAACTCGTGGAGTGCTACAAACGCTGGAAAGCACAGGGTGCCAGCCGGGAGACTCTTTTATTGCAATTGTCACAGATCCAGGGAGTTTATGTCCCATCCCTCTATGAACCTTCATACGATGACCAGGGGCGTTTGACCGCGTTTGCACCCACGCAAGCCAATGTTCCTCCCCGTATCCTCAAACGGATCGCAGCCCAACTGCCGGAACCTCCCACGCACTTCATCGTGCCTTCGATCGGAGTCGTTCACAATCGCATTGCCATCGAAATCATGCGTGGCTGCACCCGCGGCTGCCGGTTTTGTCATGCCGGGATGATTTCGCGTCCGGTTCGTGAGCGCACCGTCGATCAAATTCTGGAAACCGTCGAGAAAGCGCTTGAGGCTACTGGATTTGAAGAAATTGCCCTACTTTCTTTATCATCCAGCGACTATACGCATATCAACGAATTGGTGACAGCCATCAGTTCGCGCTTTGCGGGTAAGAATTTGACCATCTCACTTCCCTCTTTGCGTATCGACTCCTTTTCAGTGGATTTGATGGAAAACCTGCGCGGAGTGCGCCAGGGCGGATTTACCCTGGCACCTGAAGCTGCCACCGAGCGTATGCGCAACATCATCAACAAGCCGATCCAATCCTCGCAGCTTCTGGAAACCGCCCAGGCTATTTACTCACGCGGCTGGCAGACGATCAAATTGTATTTCATGATCGGTCATCCCTCCGAAACGCTCGAAGATGTGGCTGCCATCGGCGACCTGTGCAAAGCCGTGCTCGCGGTTGGGCACAAGGTCATCGGTAAAAGGGCAAATTTACATGTAGGAGTCTCCACCTTCGTTCCCAAGCCCCATACACCCTTCCAGTGGGTGCCTTGCGACGACCCCGATAAAGTCATCGCCAAACAGGCAGTCTTGTGGCAAAAGCTCAAAGGTCCGGGGATCAAGCTGGTTTGGTCCAACCCCAAGGAAACGATGCTCGAAGCTGTGCTCACTCGCGGCGACCGCCGGGTTGGAGAAGCGATTTTCAAAGCCTGGCAGATGGGTGCAAAATTCGACGCCTGGCAGGACCAATATCATTACGATACCTGGATGAAAGCCTTCGAGCAGAGCGGGTTCGACCCCGCGTTTTATGCCTACCGTGAGAGAACCACGCAAGAGCTTCTGCCCTGGGACCACATCAGCCCGGGCGTAAGCCGGCGCTACCTGGTAAAAGAATACGAAAAATCGCTCATTCCGGAAACCACAGACGATTGCCGCAACAATTGTTATGCCTGCGGCATACTGCCGGCTTTTTCTGATCTTCGCCGCGAAAACCCGGGCGATTTATGGCTCTGCCCCGAGGTCTGATCATGCAGCGAATTCGAATTCACTTTGTAAAAGGCGAAGAACTCCAATTTACAGGTCACCTCGACCTGCATAAGATATGGGAGCGCACCTTCCGCCGGGCACATCTCTCCCTGGCATATTCGCAGGGCTTTCACCCACAGCCTCGCATTCAACTTGCATGCGCTCTCCCGCTCGGTTTCACCAGTACGGCTGAAATGGCGGATGTCTGGTTGGACTCTGATGCCCCGCTTGACGAGATCAACCACACCCTGGTTGCCACCGCCCAGCCTGGATTAAAGGTGCAATCGATCGAATCGATCCCGATTTACGAAGCTGCACTCCAAACCCGGGTGACCTCCGTGGTTTACAGGCTCACCTTCCTGGATGCCGTCTCGATTTCAGAGTTGAAAGAGAAAATCAACGCGCTGCTGGCGCAGGAGTCGATCCAACGCGAGCGGCGTGAAAAAGCCTATGACTTGCGACCACTGATCGAAAGGGTTTCCATTTTGCAGGAAGAACCTGATTTTGTGATCCAGCTCCAGCTTGCTGCGCGACCCGGCGCCACCGGCCGCCCTGAAGAATTTCTCGAGGAATTGAGAATCGATCCATTCTCAGTCGACATCGAACGAACGCAGATCATCCTCTCCCCGTTACCGGTCAAGGAATCCGATTCGTGAGCAATGAAGCCGAGTTCGTGATCTACCAATGCGAGAACCCTGACTGCCGGTTTCGCTGCCCATCCAACCTGACTGCAAAAAGTCTGGAACTGTGTCCGCTGTGTGCCAGTCCGATGTATGCCGCCACGCCGCCTTTTTCGAATCAAAAAGCAGCTACGGATCAACTTCCCTCGAACAATCCTCCCATTGAAGTGCTGCTGGATAATTTACGCAGCACTTTGAACGTCGGTTCGATTTTCCGCACCTCTGACGGCGCCGGGGTCAGAAAGATTCACCTTTGCGGTACCACCCCCACCCCCGAGCATCCCAAGATCGCAAAAACCGGACTTGGCGCTGAATGGAACCTACCCTGGGAAGCTCACCGCAACGGGTTGGATTTCATCCAGGAAATTCGTAAGGATGGGTTCACTGTAATTTCGCTCGAGGCGACCCCGTCTTCCACTTCGATCTTTTCTTCGAACCTTGACTTTACTAACTCACAACCCATTCTGCTGGTCATCGGCAACGAGATCTCCGGCGTGGATCCCGAAATCCTGTCCCAATCAGATCGAATAGTATCCATCCCCATGGCTGGGATAAAATCGTCTTTGAATGTGGCTGTCGCATTTGGCATTGCGGTTTATACTATACAGGAATATTTTTCGCGTCAGAGTTGAATTTCTGCAATTTCTATCTTCACGTTGAGGTGTACTTATGCCAATTTATGAATACGCCTGTTCCTCTTGCGGTGCAAAATTTGACGCCTTACGCTCCATGAAAGACGCAGATAAGCCGCTGGGTTGTGCAAAATGTCATTCGACAACCACCCGGCGGGTTCAATCGATGTGTTATTCTCAATCCCAGGGACGTTCAACTTCAAGCGTTAGCAGCGGTTGCGCTGGTTGTTCCGGCGGATCCTGCGCCTCATGTGGACATTAGGAAAATCAGCCAATGGCAACTTCATTCTATGCAGGCAAATCAGCATTGATCACTGGCGGGTCCAGCGGCATCGGATTCGCACTGGCGAATCGTATTGTGGCATCAGGCGGAAACGTTGCCATCCTTGCCCGTCGCAAGGAACTCCTGACGGATTCTGCAGCCTTGTTGGAGAAATCCAGGCTGAGAGCCGACCAGGAAATTCTGACCCTCCAGGCTGATGTGACCCTCCCTGAAGAGTTGAATGCTGCTCTCGATCAACACAAGGCATTGCATGGGATTCCCGACATCGTTATCAATTCTGCCGGTGTGGCGCACCCGGGTAACTTTACCTCCACCCAACCCGAAATCTTCCACTGGATGATGGACGTCAACTATTTTGGCACAGTGAACGTATTGAAAAATCTTGTGCCCGACATGCAAAAACGCAAATCGGGGACTATCGTCAATATCTCATCCATGGCAGGATTCATTGGGGTTTATGGCTATACCGCTTATGGTGCCAGTAAATTCGCAGTCAGTGGGTTCTCAGATGCGCTCCGTTCGGAACTGAAGATCTATGGAATTAAAGTATCTGTAGTTTTTCCGCCCGATACCCAAACACCCCAGTTGGAGTACGAGAGCAAGATCAAACCCTTTGTGACCAAAGAAATCGGCGGCTCGGCCAATTTGATGACAGCGGACGCCGTCGCCAGTGAAGTCCTGCAGAAAGTTGCACGCGGGCAATATATCATCCTGCCTGGCCCTGAAGCAAAGATGCTTTATGTGGCTCAAAACCTCCTGGGACGCAGCCTGTATTCCGTGATGGATATGCTTGTTCGTAATGCCATTGGCAAGATAAAATTCGGAAAATAAAACAATCCAAACCAGGGACGAGAGATGCTCTCGTCTTTTTTCTATTAACTGGCTCTGACCAAAAAGCCTTATGTTATACTTTAAGCGTTAAATCATTCTTGATAGAGGAAACGATGAAAAAAGACTTCCTTGCTGTGTCCGACTATTCACCCGAAGCACTTCAAGAGATGCTCGACCTGGCTGTGGCGCTCAAGAAAGAGCACTTTGCCAACGGAAACAAGCCATTGTTCAAAGGTAAAGTGTTGGCAATGGTTTTTCAAAAACCCAGCCTGCGAACCAGGATGAGTTTCGATATGGCAATGCGGCACATGGGCGGAGACGCTCTGTACATCTCCCCTGCAGAAATCGGCCTCGGTCAGCGTGAATCCATTGCCGACGTGGCTCGTGTCATGTCGGGCTACGTGGATGCCATCATGGCCCGTGTATTCGAGCATGACAACGTGCTTGAACTGGCAAAATGGGCTTCCGTCCCGGTGATCAATGGTCTCAGTGACTACAATCACCCCTGCCAGGCAATGGCGGATGCATTGACCATCGTTGAGAAATTTGGTTCGCTCAAAGGTCTGAATGTCACCTATGTCGGCGATGGCAACAATGTCGCAGTTTCCTTAATGCACATCTGCGCCAAATTAGGCGCCAATTTCACCCTGGCAGCCCCCGAATGTTACGATATTAATCCACATGCCGTAGAGGATGCGAAACTCTTTGCTTCTCTATCCGGCAGTAAACTGACATTTTTACGCGACCCGCATGCTGCGGTCAAGAATGCACATGTGATCTATACCGACACCTGGACGAGCATGGGACAGGAAACGGAATCGGAAAAACGCAAGCTCGTCTTTCCGCCCTACCAGGTAAATCAACAGCTCGTCTCAGAAGCTGATAAAGATGTCATCGTCATGCATTGTCTGCCTGCCCACCGTGGTCAGGAACTCACAGACGAAGTCGCCGATGGTCCCCATTCGGTGATCTTTCCGCAGGCGCACAACCGTCTGCATGCCCAGAAAGCAATTCTGGTGAAACTCTTGGAGTAAATTCAAATGAAAACGGCAGAATACGTATCTCTTGAAGACCAGTACGGTGCAAATAATTATCATCCGCTGGATGTTGTCATCAGCAAAGCCAGGGGAGTCTGGGTTTTTGATGTTGACGGTCGAAAGTATCTCGATTGTTTGAGTGCGTATTCTGCCTTGAATCAAGGCCATGTACATCCGGAAATTCAAAAAGCATTGATCCAGCAAGCCAAAAAAGTCACACTCACCTCGCGGGCATTTCGCAATGACCAGCTCCCTCTTTTTTACAAAGAGCTGTCTGAAATGACCGGATACGAAAAAGTGTTGCCCATGAACAGCGGCACAGAGGCTGTTGAAACGGCTCTCAAGCTGGCGCGGAAATGGGCATACGCCGTCAAAGGAATCCCCCGGCACCAGGCTGAAATTATTGTTGCCTCAGGCAATTTCCACGGACGAACCATTTCGGTGGTTTCGTTTTCATCAGAGGCACAATATCGCGAAGATTTCGGCCCATTTACGCCTGGGTTTGTGACTGTGCCCTATGGTGATGCCGCTGAGATCGCCAATGCGATCACTCCCAATACCGCAGCCGTGATGCTTGAGCCGATCCAGGGTGAAGCGGGCGTGATCATCCCCCCAACCGGCTACCTGGGTCAGGTGAAAGCAATTTGCCAAAGTAATAATGTGTTGTTCATTGCGGACGAAATTCAAACAGGGTTGGGTCGCACCGGGAGGCTTTTTGCCTGCCAATATGAAAATGTGCGGCCGGATATTGTCATCATCGGTAAAGCCCTTTCAGGCGGCTTCTACCCCGTCTCAGCTGTCCTGGCTGATAATTCTCTGCTTGGGCTTTTTGCTCCTGGCGATCACGGCTCCACCTTTGGCGGAAATCCGCTGGCTGCAGCGGTTGGTCGTGCCGCATTAAAAGTGATTCGGGATGAGCACCTGGTGGAACGATCTGCGGAATTGGGCGAATATTTCCTGTCACAACTGAAAATGATTCAGAGCCGGCATATCAAAGAAATTCGCGGCAAAGGGCTGCTCATCGGTATCGAATTGAACCCGGAAGCAGGCGGCGCAAGAAGGTTCTGTGAAGCCTTGATGAAGCAGCGCATTCTCGCCAAGGAAACCCACCAAAATGTGATCCGCCTTGCACCACCCTTGATCATCGACAAGAAAACGATCGATTGGGCTCTCCCGCGAATCAAAAAAGTATTGCGGATGAAATAACTCTACATCGACAATCCCTGACAAGCACGAATCGTCAGGGATTTCTTTAGCCGGATTTTTCGAACGGCTGTAAAATCAAAAGGGGATTAATTTTAGAATTCTGAAGGATCGTCAAAATGAGATATACAAAAATCGTCTGTACGATTGGTCCGAGCACCGCCAGCGAAAGCGCAATCACCAAATTGATCGAAGCCGGGATGAACGTCGCCCGTTTGAATTTCTCGCATGGGACGCATGAATTTCACGCCAGTATGATCGAACTGGTACGAAAATGCTCGACAAAACTGAATAAACCCGTGGCAATTATGCAAGACTTGCAGGGACCTAAACTCAGGGTGGGCGATTTACCGCTTGATGGGATCCAGTTGGTTGAGGGATCAACGGTCTATCTCTATGTGGTAGGGGATACTCAACCGCAAGCTTTGCCAGGACGTGAATACCTGCCCTTATTGGTGCCAAATCTTGCCAAAGCTGTAAAGCCCGGGCGGCGGATCCTGTTGGACGATGGCAATCTTGAACTCCAGGTCACCGGCGTCGAGGGGGATACGGTAGTGGCACGTGTGATCCTCGGGGGTAAAATCACCTCGCACAAAGGCGTCAATTTACCCGGAACGGATCTGCAAATTCCTGGCTTTACTGAAAAAGACCGGGAAGACCTGGTTTTTGGTTTAGCCCAGGATATCGATTTCTTGGCGATTTCGTTCGTCGAAAAAGCCAGTGACATTGCCACAGTTCGCAATGCCATCCGCGAAATCAATCCTGCCAGGGTTCAACTTCCGATTATTGCCAAACTTGAACGACCTGAAGCCATTCAAAATTTACACGAGATCATGCACGAAGCCGACGGTGTCATGGTCGCCCGCGGCGACCTTGCAGTCGAAACATCCCCTGAGACTGTGCCCATTATTCAAAAAGAAGTGATCCGCATGGCAAACCGGCATGCCAAGTTGGTGATCACAGCCACTCAAATGCTGGATTCGATGATCCACAACCCGCGCCCAACCCGCGCCGAAGCGTCAGACGTTGCCAATGCCGTGTTCGATGGTTCTGATGCGGTGATGCTCTCGGGCGAAACAGCCAGCGGCGCGTATCCCGTGGAAAGCGTCAAGATGATGGATCAGATCGTCCGCGAAGCTGAAAAACACTCCATCGAATGGAGCCGGCTGGTGGATTTGCCGGAAGAAGCAAAGAAGGATGACGCGTTGTCCATTACGCGGGCAGCCCGCGAACTTGCGCACGACCGCGACGTGGCAAATATCGCCGTGTTTACGCACTCTGGAAAGACAGCATTGTTGATGTCCAAATCCAGGCCGCGTGTACCCATCCTGGCCTGCACGCCTGAATTGGGAACTTATAACTTGCTGAACATGTTTTGGGGCGTTATTCCATTTATGGTTCCCCACGCATCAACCCTTGAACAAATGGTGCTTAGTGTGGACAACGCTTTGAATGACAAGTCTAATTTGAAAGCCGGCCAACAAGTAGTCTTGATCGCAGGCTTTCCCCTGGATGCGAAACGGTCTCCCAATTTGGCCTTATTGCATACCCTTGGCAAACCCATGTAAGCAGCAACATCCAGGAATAACCATGGATGCAAATAAAAATCATCGACAATACCGACAAAAAAGACGCAACCCGATTTATCTGAATTCCCCGGGGTTATTATGAATTCTAAAGAGTACTCGCTCATCATCAGCGCGGCAGAATTATCAAGAAATCTACAAAACCCTGATTGGGTCATCGTTGATAGTCGTTTCAGTCTGGCAGATCCTGATTGGGGAGAGACCGAGTACCAGGCGCTGCATATTCCTGGAGCGGTATACGCGCACCTTGACCGCGACCTGGCAGGTCCAAAAACGCCTGAAACCGGCAGGCATCCTCTGCCTTCGGACAAAAAAACAATCCAGGTGTTTTCAGCCTTGGGGATCGATTCGACCAAGCAGGTGGTGGTCTATGATGCCACCAGCGGCAGCTTCGCCGCTCGCCTCTGGTTCATGCTCAATTTATATGGGCATCAACGGGTGGCAGTCCTGGACGGCGGGTTTGCTTATTGGCACATGCAGGGGTATCCCATAGAATCGGGCGACCACCACAATCCGCCTGCTCAATTTAGCGGCTCTTTCCACCCTGAAATGGTCGTGACCACTCCGCAAATGGAGCAGCTGATCCACGATAAGGACTGGCGAATTATCGATGCGAGGACTCATGAACGTTACGCCGGCGAATCCGAACCGATCGATCCGGTTGCCGGTCATATACCTGGCGCATTAAATCGTTTTCATGAGCTCAACCTGGACCGCAATGGGTTGTTCAAATCGGATGAAACGCTTAAAGAGGAATTCATGCCGCTGCTTGATCCACAGCATATCGAAAACACGGTCGTTTATTGCGGCTCAGGAGTGACCTCCTGCCACCACTTGATCGCCATGAAAAAAGCTGGGCTGCCCTTGCCAAAGTTGTATGTCGGATCGTGGTCCGAATGGATCAGAGATCCCTCCCACCCGATCAAACAAGACAAAGAACCCTGACGAGTTTGTCAGGGTTCTTCTTTGTTATGCCAGTGATCCGTTGAGCTTCTTGAGTGAGTCTCGATCCGGTCGAAGCTGCTTTTCTTTCATGCGGTTCAAGGCAGTGTCGGGTAAATTGTACATGTCGAACATCGAAGGCACTTCCGGGTCGATATAGATCAACCCTGTGACCAGCCAATTGTTTTGCTCGGCTTCTTCCAAAACTCGCAGCGCCTCAAATTTGTTGGAAGGATCATACTCCTTATCCAGTTTTCGCAGAATAATATTGCTGCCGTCATGCAGGGTTACATCCCGCGTCGTCCCTTCTTCAAAATCCTCGATCGTGATTTCTTCGCGCGCCGGGACAAAAGAAATTTCGTGCAGCGGAGCTTCATGCTCTTTTCCAAAAGAATAGGAGTGCATGGATTCTTCGTGGTTGCCGAAGGTCACACACGGGCTGATGATATCCAATACAGCGATACCCCGATGTGAAAAAGCCGCTTTGATCAATTCTTTGACCTGCCGGGGGTCGCCCGCAAAGGAGCGCGCCACGAAGGTCGCATTGGCAGCCAGGGCTTCCAGGGCGATGTCCACAGGCAAATAGGGATTCTTGCCTTGTTTCTTGATATTCAGCCCTTTTTCGGCTGTGGCGGAAAATTGACCCTTCGTCAGACCGTAAACGCCGTTGTTTTCGACGATATATACCATCGGCAAATTACGCCGTACCAGGTGTTTGAACTGACCCAATCCGATGCTGGCAGTATCGCCGTCGCCGCTCAGACCGATGCCCTTGAGGGAAGTGTCAGCAAATAAGCTGCCTTCTGCCAATGACGGCATGCGTCCATGCAACCCGTTGAAACTAAAAGATCGACTCAGGAAATAGGTCGGGCTCTTGCTGGAGCACCCGATGCCGCTGAACTTGACCACATCTTCAGGGACAAGGTTCAACTCGTAGCAGGCAGCCACAATTTGCGCAGCGATGCCGTTGTGTCCGCAGCCCTGGCACAAAGTACTGGATGCCCCGCGGTAATCGATTTTACTCAAACCAGCAAGGTTTAATTGAGGTGTTGCAGAATTGATGGTCTCTGTCATTTTTGGTACTCCAATGCACCCATGATTTCTTTTAGAACCCATTCTGCTGAGAGTGATAGTCCATCCATGTGGGCAATCTTGACCAGTTTCCAGGCATATTGGGGAAACTCGACCGATAGTAATTGCGCCAGTTGACCGTCGCGGTTGTTGTCGACCACATAACAGATGGAATGAGTATCAAGAAAATCTTTGACTTCATCACCAAAAGGAATGCTCCGTACGCGCAAATAATCGCTTTCGATCCCTTTTTCTTTCATCAGGTCCCGTGCTTCTTC
This sequence comes from uncultured Chloroflexia bacterium, assembly GCA_963714465.1. Classification (GTDB taxonomy): domain Bacteria; phylum Chloroflexota; class Anaerolineae; order Anaerolineales; family Anaerolineaceae; genus UBA6107. The sequence continues at coordinate 32,120 of CAVQOS010000002.1, forward strand.
AACGGGCGGCGTAGCGCTGCCGGAGGCAATAATTCCAAATGTAGAATTTGGCTCTTTTTCAATAACTGCTTTGGGGAGATATTTCTTTCCCAATTCGATCTTTTTCACGAGCCGCGCAAATGTCCGTTCCCAAACCTCGGGAGCTTCGGTATATCGTGCATATTCATCGTGAGAAGTGCCGCGAGTAAAATAAGCGCTCTTTGGATGCCGGTTACCGGGGACAGTGCGGTACGGAATGCCATCTCCGTCCACATCCAGGTATCTGCCCCAATTTCCGTCCAACTCTTTCAACTTGGCTTCGAGGTCTTCTTCCCACAATACTTTTCCGCGATCCATGGGGATTTCAGGGTATTGAAATTCCTTTGCGGTCCATTGATTCATCCCGAAGTCAAGGTCAGACATGATCAAGACGGGTGTTTGCAGACGCTCGGCGATGTCAAAGGCCTTCCAGCCAAATTCGAAGCATTCATCGATGGATCCGGGAATTAACTGGATCATTTGTGTATCGCCGTGGCTGATGAAATTCACCATGGTCAGGTCGCCTTGCGAAGTACGGGTCGGCATGCCTGTGCTGGGACCAACCCGCTGAACATCCCAAATGACCACGGGGACTTCCGCATAGTACGCCAGTCCAAGTGTCTCTGACATCAGTGAGAGTCCCGGGCCGGACGTGGAAGTCATTGCGCGCAGCCCGCTCCAACCCGCTCCAACCGCCATCCCGATCGCAGCTAGCTCATCTTCAGCCTGCACGACGACATAAGTGTCTTTGCCGGTAACGGGGTCCCGCCGGAGTTGAGGCAAATATTCCATGAGCGATTCTGCCAGGCTGGTTGCCGGCGTGATCGGGTACCAACCAACGTACTGTACGCCGCCATAAACTGCCCCTAATGCGCCTGCCAGGTTTCCATCGGTCATAACGCAGCCTTGGGTGGCAGACATCGGTTCGACGAAGTAGGTGTCCTTCTTCACCAGATTCGCAGAAGCCCATGCATGGGCAGCTTTCACTGCATCCAGGTTGGGATCGATCGCAGACCGTTTGCCTTTGAAATGAAAGTCCAGCGCGCCTTCGATCGTACTGACGGGGATTCCCAACAAATAAGCCAAAACGCCGACATAAATCATGTTGGCAACGTAATCCCGCAATTTTGGGTTGATTTCTGATTCCCGCATGATCTTCTTGACCGGCATCGAATAAACTACGATATCTTCCGAAATCTCAGAAACTTTATAATCTTCGGGGATGAGCAGCACTCCGCCCGGGTTTGAGATACTTGATATCGTTCGCCAACGTCGCCGGGTTCATCGCCACGACGATATCGTCCTTTTCGACCCTGCCAAAATATCCTTTATCGCTTACACGTAATGAAAACCAGGTTGGTTGCCCCTGGATATTTGACGGAAATGTGTTTTTACCTGATACCGGAATCCCCATTTTGAAAAGCGCGCGCATCAGCGTTGTGTTTGCCGTGGCGCTGCCTGAACCGTTGATCGTGCTGAACGTAATACAAAAATCATTAATAATCTTCTTTGTTTCCGCCATGTTTGTTTTTTTCTCCATTTTAGGGTTAACGAGATTATTCAAATGACTGACGTGGTGCCGGCTTTTCACGTTGTTTGATCAATTCCATGTGTTCCAAAAGTGCAGTGAGTCCCTGGGCAAAATCCCGCCTTTTGATCAAATCCGCGATCCTGGCGTGATACTGCCAAATCCTCTGCAAATAGTTGATATCGGGATACATTTCAAGACCCGAGGCCCGGTAAAGATCCCAATACGACTCCAGTATGCCCATGACAAAAGGATTGTCGATATGCTGATACATCATCAGGTGAAATTCACGGTGTTCAACATTCGGTAATTGAAACGACTTCCCCTGGATTTTTTCCTGCGCTCTGTCAACCACTTTGCACAATGTCGATACATCCATTGGGGTTAGTGTTTGAACAGCTTCAATGAAATAAGATGCCTCAATGTGCTTGCGCAAGTCAGAAAAATGGTTGAAATTCGTGGTATCGTGCGAGATCGCATAGGCCACGCTGGTGGATACGGCGGGTCGAAAACTGTAATCCAGTTTCCGAATACCTGTCTTTGGGCGCACCTCGACAATTCCCATCATCCGCGCCACTTCAAGTTGTTCCCTTAATGTGGCGGTCGAAATCCCCAAATCATGACTGAGATCAGCCAACGTTGGAATGCGACGGTTTCCGTCTTCAGGCAAGGCCGCCACGTATTTCAGAAATTCGGAAAGATTTGAAAAGGCAGAGGGTGCTGATTCCATTTTTACTCGCTTTATTAATCCTATTATTCAGATAATTACAGTATATCAGAACCGAATTGACCCGTCAATCCTGTAATATGTCAAGCAATTCTGATTTAATTATCTGATTAATCAAGCGATTCGGAGAGGATTAGCAAGAGATCACTGCTGCAATCTGCCATTAATGCGGCTGCCACAGGCAGAGCATCTTCGTCAAAGTCAAATTTTGGGTGGTGATGCGAATAGAGCTTGCCCTTTGCCGGGTTTGCAGACCCAAAAAGGATGAAACAACCCGGGACCTGCTCGAGATAAAAGGCGAAGTCTTCAGATACGGTAGTCTGGTAGCTGTCGTCAATGGTTAGTGCGGGATATTTCCTGCTCACAATTTCTGTTACATAATGGGCTATTTGAGGATCGTTGACCACTGGTGAGGTAACTTCGATCACGTTTAATGTACCTTCACACCCCATGGCTGCAGAGATCCCCTGGACGATATCACGCATTCTTTGCAGGATTCTTTCTCGGGTATTAGGTTCGAAGGTGCGAAGTGTGCCTTTGATGGATATCTCATCCGGAGTGATGTTGAACGCAGTCCCCCCGTGAATTGCCGTTAAGCTCAAGACGGCATTCTCGAAAGGTGAAAGGTTGCGCGATACGATGGATTGCAGAGCCGTAACGATTTGCGCCGAACACACTATTGGATCCACTGTCTGCTGCGGCAGCCCGCCATGCCCGCCCTTTCCTTTGACTTTGATTTCGAGGGTGTCAGAGCCTGCCATCAAGGGACCGCTCTTGATTCCCACCCACCCCAGGGGTTTCTCATTCCAAAGGTGAAGCCCCAGGATAAAACCGGGGCGCGGATGCTCCAATACCCCTTCGCTGATCATCCGGTTGGCGCCACCGTCCCCTTCTTCAGCGGGTTGGAAGATGACTCGCATAGTCCCATCCAGGCTCGCCGCTTTTTCTTGCAGCATTCGGGCTGTTGTGAGACCGATCGCCATATGCCCATCATGACCGCAGGCGTGCATCACCCCTGGATTCAGTGACGCAAAATCAAGCCCGGTTTCTTCCTGGATCGGGAGAGCATCCATATCGAAGCGCAGCATGCCGGTGACACGCGACTGCTTTCCAGTGATTTGGGTTACAAGCCCGGTTTGAGCGATTTCTCGTTCAACTTTTAATCCGTACTCTTCCAAAGCACTGGCAATCGCTGCTGAAGTTTTGACTTCTCTAAATCCGAGTTCCGGATTTTGGTGCAGCTTTCTACGCAGTGCAACCATTTGGTCAAACAACTCGTTTGATCGGTCCGGAAATGTTGTCATGGCTATCCCAGGATGATTCTGAAAAATTGCTCGTAAAAGACTTCGGCGCCGGTGATTTCATCTTTCACAAACCTCTCGTGCATGTGACGGTCAAAGACCACCATGTCTTCGTTGATCTGAGAACGGTGACAGTGAATTGCGGCGAGTTTTTGGTCGAAATATTGGGTCAAATCCACGATCAAATTGGGTTGAGAGGTGGCACTTAACCATACCTCGTTGACAGCGTGCGGGGGAAGATGGTCGTTCTTGATCAATTCAGGGAAGAAGCTTGGGTTGCCTGAAGCGGGAAATGCTGCATCCACCACAGCCTGCCCTGCCGCTCGATGGTCGGGATGATTGATCCGGCGGTCAGTCGGGAACAAATTGCGCGGATCGCTCGCCACGAGAATTGTGGGCTTCCATTTACGGATCACTCGCACAATTTCAAGACGCATCCGGTTATCCGGAAATATCTCTCCATCGACATAATTCAAGAATTCGACCGATTTGACACCCAGGCTGTTTGCAGCATTTTGCTGTTCCACCCTGCGGATCGCAGCCAGCTTGTCAGGCGCCATTTCCGGATCCTGCGTCCCCTTTTGCCCCTGGGTCAACAGGCAATAACGAACCTCGTGACCCAAAGAACACCACCGGGCGATCATGGCTCCGCAAAAAAATTCTGGATCATCCGGATGTGCCAGGATGACCAGAATTTTCTGTTTTTCAGTCCAATTTTCAATGTTTTCTTGAATCATCTACTCCGCTTTCTTTGGACAATCGGTGCAGCCCTCTCCGCTGGAGGTGGATTCAGCCTTTTTGACAAATGCCTCATACTCATCCGCAGGCTTGATTTCACTGATATGATATTCGCGCCTGCCGGTTTCAGGTAATTCTACAACGAGCACCTCGCGCAGGGGTTGAACGTCAACCACTTTACCTTCGCCATCCGGTGTGATCACCCGTTTATTTTTCTTCGGCAGGGTCTTTCTTGCTTCAACATAATTTTCATATTCATAAATCAGGCAGCAGCGCAGTCTGCCGCACATGCCGGTGATCTCAGTGGGGGTTAATGAGATGCCTTGTTCCTTTGCCATGCGGATAGAAATTGAGCTGAATTCGGTGATGAATTGAGAACAGCAGCGACATTCCAGACCGCAAGCGCCCATCCCGCCGAGGAATTTTGCCACATCTCTTGGACCGATTTGGCGTAATTCGACCTGCGCCGGGGCGTTGCTTCGCTGCATGTCGGATCGCAAGGATTTTAGTTCAACTTTATCCTCTGAATCGCTGCTAAAAAAGATGGATAAGCGGCTTCCGTCATAGCTGTATTCCGCCGAAATGATCTTTACCCCTTGCAGCCTTAGCTCACGTGCCCGAGCCCTGCATTGTATGGCAACATCCTCTTCTTTTCCCTGCCATGACTGTCTCATCAACAGATCCCGCGGGGTAGCCAGGCGGTCAATGTGTTTCCAACTACCCTCGGGAGGAAGAATGGGTTTTTCGACTTTTACTGCCACCGTCCCGAGCTGCCAGCCGCGGCTGGTTTCAACGACAATGACGTCTCCCACTCGAACCGTTTCCAATTTGGAAGCATCAAAGTGGTAAATCTTACCTACTTTTGAAAAGCGAACCCCTACGATTGTAGGAGGGTTATTTGGATTCATGACCTTCTCCGTCCTTTATGTCTCTTCAACAACTATAATCCACAATGCCGTTTTGAACAGCATTGGTAAATTTCCTTAACTCTGCGTCGTTTTTGCCAGGTAATCTTCCACTGAAGATTTCATTTGGCTATATTGTTCAACCAACTCTTTATCGCTTCCCTTAAAGCGCTTGATGGTTAACCTCGCGCATTGGGTGCAGCCGCGCATCGCCCTGAAAGAATCTGCATTGCAGGCGCCGCAGCCCCCCAAATGGACGATCAAGGCAGTAAACGCAATTTTAGCAGAAGAATCATCGGGTTGTTGGCTGACGAAATCTACCAATTGCTGCCATTCGTCACCCCTCAAAGCTCTGAGCGATGATATTACCCTTACTGGGAATAAGATTTCTGTATCGGTATTGAACATCAATTGACCTTACCAGGATTCAATTAGTTGCCGGTTGTTTCTTCGCTGCCCTGGCTTTTTCTTCGCGGCGATAATTATCTGGACGAATTTTAGCATAATAATCAATGGATTTACCAAGTTGCTCCATCGAATAAAGATTCTTCTCACGAGTGACTGTCGCTAATTCGAAATCATGGTCCATTTTGATCGCATCAAATGGGCAATATTCGGCGCATAATCCGCAATTCATGCAAATATCGATGTCAATGGTAAACATAGTAGGGTGCGGGCTGGGCTTTCCAGTTTCAGGGTCTGTCTTGCGCATGATCCAGATACATTGCGGCGGGCAGACTTTGGCGCAAATACCGCAGGCCGTGCAGCGAAATTCCTTTTCACCCGTTTCATTTGGCACATAAATCAAGAATGGGATGAAGCGAAACTCTTCCGGTAGTACTTGTTTTTCCTCGGGATATTGAATGGTAAAGATACCTTCGGTCTTGGCATCATACCTGCTCTTAATTCCTTCGGGAGAAAAGTAGTGCTTCTTACCCAGCTTGTTTGAAACGAAATAAGTTTGAAAGAAACGCTTAAGTGTGACCGCAAGCCCTTTAAGAATTCCAAAACCGATCATATTTATTCCTCCGCCTATCGGTCAACTTCACCCAGAACTATATCGATCGAACCGACGATAGCCACAGTATCGGCGATCTTTCCTCCAACGCACATCCGCTCCAGCCCGGTCAGGTTGATAAAGGATGGCGCGCGGACATGATAACGTTTTGGATTGGGTTTGCCATCCGACACGACGTAATAACCGAGTTCTCCCTTTGGCGCTTCAACCCGTCCGTAAGCTTCCCCCGCCGGAACGCGCACCTGGTAAACAGGCTTGCCAGTCATTATCGGCCCTTCAGGGATCTGATCCAGCACTTGATTAATGATCCGCAGGCTTTGACGCATTTCTTCGAGACGCACCAGGTAACGATCGTAAACATCGCCATGTGTTTTTGTGACGACATCGAAATTCAAACGTTCATAAATACTGTAAGGATCCGCCCTGCGGATATCATACGGCACACCGGATGCCCGCAGCACGGGGCCCGTGATCGAATCATTAATGGCTTGTTCGTCGGTAAGCACGCCCACGCCCTGTGTCCTCACTTTGACAATTTCATTACCGGTCAGATACCGGTCTATTTCATCGATTTTTCGCGGCAGACGGTCTGTCACAAGGTCGTGTACTTTCTTCATCACTTCAGGCGTTACGTCCCGCGCTACACCGCCAAATCGGAAATAATTACACATCATTCTCGACCCTGCCACGGCTTCAAAAACATCAAGGATCAATTCACGTTCTTCCAACGAATACAGTGAAGGCGTGAAATAAGCTCCCAGGTCGTTTAGCAAAAATCCGTTCGCCATGATATGGCTGGAAATTCGCGTCAATTCAGCCATCATCACGCGGATATATTCTGCCCGCTCCGGAGGAACAATTCCCATCAGTTTTTCGACTGTAATTGCGTAACCAAAATTATTGCTCATCGAGCTGATGTAATCCAAACGGTCGGTATAGGGCATGATTTGCAAAAAGGTATTTCGCTCGCCAATCTTTTCGTGATTGCGGTGCAAGTATCCCACCACTGGCTTCAGCCCGACGATTTTCTCCCCTTCAGTGGCTGCGAGCATACGAAAAACGCCATGAGTAGAGGGATGCTGGGGTCCAAGGTTGATGATCAATTGGTCGGTGTCAAAGGCTTCTTTATCATCCGCAACATACACTTCGTTGATCAGCGCCGATTCATCCATTGCCTTCCAGTTTGCGGGGGTAAAACCTGGGGGAAATTGAACATTATCTTCGAAAGGGTTCTTCTTTTCGATCAATTCGGCTTTGCCCTCAGGCCAACGGCTTTTATAAGGCTTTACGTCCTCCTCATAAAAAGGTTCTTTCCAATCCTTGCGCAGGGGATGACCATCAAAGCCCTCCCAAAGCAATATTCTACGCAAATCCGGATGACCGGTAAATCGCACACCAAAAAGATCCCAAATTTCCCGCTCTTGAAATTCGGCACCTTTATAAAGGCGAACCAGGGATGCAACCACAGGGGTGTCGCGGTCCACGATCACCCGTAGGACAAGAGGTCCACCTCCCGTTGATTTGAACAAATGGTAAACGACCTCGATGGTTGGATCGGGAAAATTATCCACGCCCGTTACCGATGAAAGGAAATCATAGCCATGCATTTTATTCAGGGTGTCAAAAACTTCGAGGCTTTTCTCGGCAGGGATCACCCATCCAGAAAATCCCTGGCGAGTCTCTTTGACCGCAACTGAAGAAAGATACTCGGTGGTAACTTCCAACGAAATTGGCGCCGTAAACTGGTCGGTCATGCGGCACCCCCTTCCGTCTTTTCTGAAATTGAATCCGTTGGTTCAAGCGGAGTTGAGCTTACAGGAAAGAGATCCGCCTTGCGCATATCGATCAAGTCGGGACCCAAGACGGGTACTGGGATTGCTTCTGAAGGACCTTTCGAATACCAGGGAGAGGTAGCCATCGTCTCGCTTTCGACTTTCTTCTGCAGCGTCATCAATCCATGCAAAAGTGCTTCAGGCGTTGGCGGACAGCCTGCCACGTAGACGTCGACAGGAAGGTACTTGTCAACCCCAGGTACGACGTTGTAGCCTTCCTTGAAAGGTCCCCCGCCGGAAGCACAACTCCCCATCGCGATCACATAACGCGGTTCGGCCATTTGATTGTAAAGCCGCACAATCAATGGGATCATCTTTTTCGTGACCGTTCCGGCGACGATCATCACGTCTGCCTGGCGCGGGCTCGGACGCATGACTTCCATGCCGAAGCGCGCAATATCAAAGCGGCTGGCTGCCGTGCAGATCATCTCAATGGCGCAGCATGCCAGGCCAAACATCATCGGCCAGAGAGACTTGCTCCGGCTCCAATTGTAGATTTGATCCAAGGTGGTTACAGTCACCTGCTGCTGGAGCTCAGGCGGAATGATCACATCCTCTTTATTCAGCTCTGTGGTTTTCATCTATTCTCTCCCAAAGGGTCGACAGGGTTAAATTGATTCTAACTTGCAATTAACAGATGTCAAGGATATAATTAAGATAAATTTCTTTTTCTTAATTAAGATGAAAAATTATTCAACCCGCAAGAAGATATTGGATCTTTTCTCGAGCCGTCATTCGATGACAGTGATCGAACTCAGCCGCCTGTTAAACCTGACAAAAGCCGATGTGCGTTATCAATTGAACAGCTTGCTCGATGAAGGATTCATCCAGAAGACCCCGCCGGTGGCAGATCACCCCGAACCGGGCAGACCCGCAGCGTCGTTTTCGCTTTCTTCCAAAAATCTCCCCCCGATTGTCGCCAGGTTTATGGATGGTATCGGATCCCTGCTGGTGCGCCCTGATATTGATTCAAGCACGCGTGAACTCATCCTTGACAGTTTTATTGATTCGATCACTGCCAGCTTCCATCCACACGGAAGTGGTTCAGCAAGAATGAACGAAATAGTAAGCTACCTGACGAGCCTTGGATTTTCTGCCAAATGGGAAGCGGGTAGTGCCGGACCCAAGATCATCCTCTACAATAATCCTGCAGCGTTTTACCTTGATCACCCCCTGGTACGCTATGACGTTACCGAGAAGCTGATCCATAAATTGATGGATCCAGCCAGGTTATAAGAAAACCGCCATCCGATAATCTCGATGGCGGTATTTGCCTTATTCCACTGTGACCGATTTTGCCAAATTCCTGGGTTGATCAACATCCAAGCCTCGCAATCGTGCAATATGATATGCCAGGAGTTGCAAAGGGATAACCGTGACTACCGGACTGAGCAGCCAGGGGGTTTCAGGGATCCAAAATACACCGTCCACCAATCCGGCAACTCTTTCGTCGCCTTCAGTGGCGACTGCATACACCATCCCGCCCCTGGCTTTGGCTTGCTCGATCTGGCTGATCATCTTATCATACCATGGGTCGCGTGGCACAATCGCCACCACAGGCATATCTTTATCCACCAGGGCGATCGGTCCGTGTTTCATTTCGCCGGCAGCATACCCTTCAGCATGGATATACGAAATCTCTTTTAATTTTAGCGCACCTTCGTAAGCAATGGGCATGTTGATCCCGCGCCCCAGGAAGAGCATATCTTTGGAATCTTTGAGGGTTTCTGCGATCTGAATGACTTCGTCTTCGTGCTCCAGGCAGGCACCAACCCATTCCGGAACGCGGCTTAATTCCCGGGTATAAGCAATCCGTTCGGCTCGCGTGATGGTTCCACGCAGGTCAGCTAGCAGCACCGCCAGCATATACAGGTCCACCAAGGGTGCGGTGAAGGCCTTGGTTGAAGCCACTCCAATTTCAGGTCCCGTTTGCATGGAGATGAACCCATCCGACACGCGCATGGCCTGGGAGCCAATGGCATTGACGATCGACCATACCACCGCACCCTTACTCCGGGCTTCTTCCATCGCAGCCAGGGTATCTGCCGTCTCTCCCGATTGGCTGATGGCAAGCACAACGGTATGCTCGTCGATGATGGGATCCTGGTAGCGAAATTCGCTGGCAATTTCAACAGTTGCAGGTATGCGGGCAATTCTTTCGAATAGTGTTTTCCCAACCATGCCTGCATGCGCAGCCGTGCCGCATGCAGTAAGTATGATTTTGTCGATCTTCTTCGCTTTTTCGACTGTCAGGTTCAGGTCCGGGAGCTTGATTTGCCCCGTTTCGAAATCCACTCTTCCCGCCACCGTATCGGTCAATGCTCTTCCCTGTTCGTGGATTTCCTTTTGCATGAAGTGCTTGTACTCACCTTTTTCGGCTGAGATCGGATCCCAAGCGATGGATGAGATAACCGGCTTGACTTTCGCTCCGTCCAATGTGGTGATGGTAACGGTATCGCGTGTCAGCACCGCCATCTGTTTTGATTCGAGAAAAATCAGTCTGCGGGTATGCTCCAGGATGGCGGGCACGTCGGATGCGACAAAGTTTTCGCCCTCTCCAAGGCCGATGACCACGCCACCCGCGTTACCGATCCGCGCAGCAATGAGCTTATCAGGTTCCAGGGGCGACATCACAACCACCCCATGCGCACCCTTCAATCTCAACAAAGAGCTGCGCACAGCATCTTCCAATGACACACCATTTTCCATGGTTTGCTCGATCAACTGGACGATGGTTTCTGTATCCGTATCTGATTGAAACTTCACCCCGTCGGCAATCAGCTCTTCCTTGAGCTCGATATAATTCTCGACGATGCCGTTATGAACAAGCACGACCTTGCCTGCGCTTCCAACATGCGGATGCGCGTTGCGTGCCGTCGGTTCGCCGTGGGTCGCCCAGCGCGTATGACCGATGCCCACCTTACCTGTGATCGGCTGTTCCTGCAATAACTCCACGAGCCGGGATAATTTGCCAGAATCACGGCGTACTTCAATATGATGGTTCGTCAAAACCGCAAGCCCTGCCGAATCATAGCCACGGTATTCCAATTTCTTTAATCCTTCAAGTACGATCGGTGTTGCATTTTGTGGTCCGATATATCCAACAATACCGCACATAGTTCCTCCGACGAAAGTGTTCGAACTGGATGGTAAACCAAGTCTGCCCGCCCTTGGTAGGTAGAGCAGCTTCTTCTTTATTCAATTGAATGTTTGTCGGTTGGAAAGTCAGATGAATAGCATCATCAGGAGGGCTTCCGCTGATCTTTCGATTTTCCCGGCTTTCTGCCGGTTAACCCTGCCTCGCGGTAGGGAACCCTCATCCTCGTCAACTGGTCCGTAGTCCAGTCCATGCGCTTAGCTTTCCAGCATTCCTGTTATTTTCCTCCTTACTACTACAAAGTAGTATATGCATTATACCTGAAACCCGACCTTTGCAAGATTGGGTTTGTCAAGTTTATTGCTTAAGCAGCGCTAGAATTAACCGCCGTTTTGGCTGATTAAATCGACTACATCCTCAAAATCGATTCCCAGGCGTTTTGCCGTATCCACTGTCGGCACCCCATTCAGCGTCCACCCTCGGCGTTTGTACACGGCATCCATCAGCAAATCGTATTGACGTGTTCGATAAGCACGCGTAAGCTGCAGTTTTTCACCTGTACTCTTTCCTTCAGGATTGATATGCTGGATCTCTTTGAGCTGCTGGTCGTAACGCTCTGCCCGGGATTCATATTCGAATTCGCTTGCCGGACCTACCAAGCGGAAAGGAGGAATGTCATGTTCACGCGTGCCAAAACCGAGCCGCAGATTAAAGATCCGCTGAAAGTTGTACACCCTTTCAGATTGAAGCATTAACTCTTCCTGGGTTACCGGGATACCAGTGACTCCCTCGTAAAGCCAGCGATAGTTTTCGAGATGTTCGGGTACCTTGGAAGGTTCTTTTGCGGTCTTGTTGGATTCGGGGATGATATCGTTCCACGGGAGTTTGCATAAGCCGTGCAGGCTGAACCACGTCCGCCAAATGGGGAAGAAATGCAGTGCTTCTGCCTTGCTTTCGAAGTCTGGCAGTTGTTTGTGTACCAATTCCATGAAAATCAACCAGGCTTCGTCATGCTGCGGTCCTTTTGACGCCATGGCATAACCGCCCTGTTGCGCCAGGGATTCCCGCGAAATATATTCTGAAATCTCCATTCCTTTGACTTCCATGCCGATATCCTGCAGGTATTGCGGATCAGCGGCGTATTCCTCTACAAAAATCTTTTTCATCGCTCTTACGCCCTGTCCGACGGTTACGCCGAACCCCTCGCCCCGCGCCATTTGATGGAGTAATTCGAAAGCAGCTTCAGCGTTCCCCCAGGTCAATTCCAACCCGCCGGTGCGCTCTTTGTTCAAAATGCCCAATTCATAACACTCGTAGGCAAATGCCATCGAGTCGCCGACTGAGATGGTGTCGATCCCGTACGTGTCGCAGTAAAAACAGAGTTCAAGCATGGCAGCCGGGTCGAAGATCTGCAGGTTTGATCCCAGCGCACCGAGAGATTCGTACTCGGGTCCATCCACAAATACCACCTGCCCCTTATACGGTCCAGACTGGAGGTGATAATGGGGCACTGCATGGGCACATCCCATCGAGCAGCCGTACCAGCATCCATCAGGACCGCTGTGATCGAACTGCTCCTTCCAAACCTCGCCATTGATCGCATTTGCGCGCGGGTCTGATCCCAGGCGGTGATTTTGCACGGGGAGCAGATCGAATTTGTTCATGATCTCGATCAGGTAGGGGGTACCGGTATGGCGCATGTCATTTTGTGATGCGTCGAATTTGGAAATTTCCTCGTTGATCCGCTTACCGGCTTTCCGGATCAATTCGATGTCGGCGGGGCCGTTGCTTTCGCCGTTGATAGCTGAATAACGCACCACAATGGCTTTGATTTTTTTGTTGCGTAAAACCGTTCCCGCCCCGCCTCTAGCCGCTTGCTTGATGCGAACTTCGTTGCGCTTCGAATCAAAGTAACTGATGTTCAAACCGCACATCGGAATAGTGTTCGGCAGCCTGGCCTGCAGAAATGATGGATAACCCGCGTTTTTCTTTGGCGGTGCTCGCATACATTTCACTCAGTTGATTAATAAGGATGTGAGTATCTACGGCTTCAAGAGGAGCTTCTTCGATGGTTACTTTTCCGTTGTCCCCGTCGATGAAGACAATGACGTCCTTGGCGGCTTTGCCCTGGATCTCGAGCGCATCCCACCCTGCAAATTTTAGATAAGGACCGAAATATCCGCCGCCATTGCTATCGATGACCGACTTTGTCAGGGGTGAAATGGTCACCACTGTGCATTTTCCACTTCCAGGATACGCGGTAATCCCGCCGATGGGGCCGCCCGCGATTACCAACTCATTTTCAGCATCATCCCATTTTGTTTCAGGACGGGTCGCATTCCATAACAACCATAATCCATAGCCTTTTCCACCTGTAAATGTTTGCTTCATCTTTTCTGAAACATCTTTGGATTGGATCGTCCCGCTCGAAAGATCGATATGTAGTGTCCGATCTGTGGCTCCATGAAAAACGGGTCGAAGTTCATAATCATATTGAGATACGTTATCTCATGAGCGGCTCTGATCTGGTTGATTGTTGTGGCTACCATTCACATCTCCTGGTTAAAAAGGAAAGCTTTATACTATAATTATAGCCGTTCTTATTTACCTCAATTTTTTTCTCTGTCACAGACCTGATCGATAAATGTCACATGAAGGTGATGATAATCTCTGGAAATAATTCATCCTTTCTGATTTACTTGAGGTCTTTTTGAAATTACCTGTCTTAATTGCCGGTCCCAGAGAACTTGGAGAACCAGCGCGAACCAATTTCCGTAATGTTCAAATCGATGCCATAGGCGTCGGTTTGGCCAACGCGGCTGCGTCTTTCTTGCCCATCTATCTCACCCGGTTGGAGGCAAGCACGCTTCAAATCGGTTTGCTCTCGTCAATGCCGGCTATGACGGGGCTGATCCTGGCTATTCCGTTCGGGCGTTGGCTGCAGCGCCAGGAGAATATTGTCAAATGGTTCTCCATCGCCCGCCTTCTGGTCATTGCCAGTTATGCTCTCACCGGGCTCATTTCATTTCTCGTCAGTGATAAAGTCCTGGTCAACTCGATTTTGGGCGTGTGGGCGTTGGCGACTATTCCTCAAACCATTGTCGCGATTTCTTTTTCAGTGGTGATGAATGCAGTGGCGGGGCCGAATCATCGCTTTGAATTGATGACCCGGCGCTGGTCCACCCTGGGAATTACCACTGCAATAGCGGTGATTGGTATCGGTCAGTTACTCGATAATGTCATTTTTCCATTGAATTACCGCATCATGTTCATCATCCTATCCCTGGGTGGATTGCTCAGCTACTATTTTTCAAGGCAAATATCCATTCCAGCCACAATCCCGCCAAAGCTAGAATTCAAGCAGTCATTTAAGAATCAAATGATCGAAATGAAGGACCTGGTGTTCTCGCAAAAACCGTTCATGTCCTTTATCGCAAAGCGTTTCGTCTTCCTCACCGGCAGCGCTTTGGCTACACCCCTGATCCCGCTTTACCTGGTGAGAGTCGTGCATGCCACGGATGGATGGATCTCTGCCATCAACACCGCTCAGACTGCCGTGCTGGTCATCGGCTATTTCATCTGGTCCAACCAGTCGCGAAATGTGGGAACACGCAAAGTCATCATTTGGGCGACCCTGGGAGTCTCGCTTTATCCCTTCCTGCTATCTTTCGTAATCTCTCCCTGGCAGATCGTCATGCTCTCCGGTCTTAACGGTGTTTTCCAAGCCGGGGTTGACCTGGTATTCTTCGACGAATTGATGAAAACGGTTCCCATCGAATACAGTGCGATTTTTGTCTCCTTTGCACAAAGCATCCAATTCCTCTCTTCCATTGTTGCGCCGCTTGCGGGTACTGCCATTGCTGATTCCCTTGGTTTGCCGGCGGGACTGATTTTTTCTGCTGTGTTCCGTTTTGCAGGATTTTTGATGTTTGCGCTTGGCGGAAAACCAAAAAAACCTGTTGCTCTACTCCCTCAATGAAACCGGGCAAATTTTCGCCATTCCTTGACAATTTTTGTACTCGTTCGTAGAATGAAAGCACAATTGAATAGCGAAATAAGGAAGAGTCTGATCTCGCTTTCAGCACCGAAGGGGCAACTCCACACACATGTGGACGAATCTCTCAGGTAAAAAGGACCTTATTTCATTTACTCTGAAAAGTGTAAAGGTACCGCATGAGGGTGCTGCTGTTGGCGAACTCTCAGGTAAATCACAGAGGGCACACAATGTGTGCCCTCGCTATATATTTTTGAGATCTGGAGGAACAAAATGAAGATTCTGGATAACCTTAAGTACGCAAAGACCGACGAGTGGGTGCTGGTGGATGGCAAGATTGCCACATTGGGTGTTTCTGATTTTGCCCAGGAACAGCTTTCAGATATTGTTTTTGTTGAAGTGGTTCCGGCTGTCGGCGAAACCGTCAAAAAGGATGCTTCTTTTGGTACGCTCGAATCGGTCAAAGCCGCTGCGGACGTGGTGCTTCCCGTTTCCGGCAAGGTTGTGGCTGTCAACGAAGAGATCTCTAATTCACCGGAAGTGGTCAACTCCGATCCGTACGGGGCTGCATGGTTGATCAAAATCGAACTTTCAAACCCAGCCGAACTCGATACCTTGCTGGATGCCAAATCATATACAAAATTCTGTGAGGAACGGAGTCACTAATGTTTACTCCTCATACTCAGATCGAAACGGAGGAGATGCTCAAGAAGATTGGCGTAAAAAGTCTTAGCGACTTATTCACCGACATTCCCGAGCAATTCCGTTTTCCCAAGTTGAACCTCCCAGCCGGGATAACCGAAATGGAGGTCAAAGCCGAGCTGCAGGAATATGCCCGCGCCAACGAATCTGCCGATGACCTCGTCTGTTTCCTCGGTGCCGGAGCTTACCATCACTTTATTCCATCGGCGGTCGATGCCATCATCAGCCGGGGTGAGTTTGCCACAGCTTATACACCCTACCAGCCCGAAGTCAGCCAGGGAACCCTCCAGGCGATATTTGAGTTTCAAAGCCTTATAGCCAATCTTACCGGGATGGAAGTCAGCAATGCGTCACACTATGATGGCGCCACTGCCACAGCAGAAGCCGGCGTTATGGCTTACCATCATTTCCGCGGCAAACGTGGCAAGGTCATTGTTGCTGAATCAGTTCACCCGCATTACCGCGAAACACTTTGCACCTATTTATGCGGTTATGAAAACATCGACATCAAAACCGTCAGCCATAACGGGCAACCCTTTACTACCCCAGATGATCTCGCCGCGCTGGTGGATGCTGACACCGCGCTCGTGATCATCCAGTATCCCGATTTCTTCGGCAGGATCTTCGAGCTCTCGCAATTGGCTCAAAAAGTACATGAAGCTGGAGCCTTGCTGGCCGTGGTGGCAAATCCAACCGCGTTGGGCATTTTGAAGACCCCTGGTGAAATGGGTGCAGACATCGTCGTCGGAGAAGGACAACCTTTGGGAATTCCGCTCTCTTATGGCGGCCCCTATCTTGGATTCTTTGCCACGAAAAAAGACCTGGTACGCAAGATCGCAGGCCGTTTGGTGGGCGAATCCGTCGACGCCGAAGGCCGGCGCGGTTATGTATTGACCCTGACGGCGCGCGAGCAGCATATCCGCCGCGAAAAAGCGACCTCCAACATTTGCACAAACCAGAGCCTTATGGCGCTGGCAGCCACGGTGTATCTCAGCGTTGTAGGTAAAACCGGTTTCCGCCAGGTGGCAGGACTTTGCTATCACAAAGCGCATTATGCGGCTGCCGAGATCGCCAAACTCAAGGGCTTTACCGTCTTGAAAAAAGATCCTTTCTTCCATGAATTTGTGGTGAAGTGCCCGAAACCCGTGGAAGAAATCAACACAATGCTGCTCGACCAGGGAATCCTGGGCGGGTATGATCTTGGCATCGATTTTCCATCTCTAAAGGATCATATGTTAATTGCAGTCACTGAAATGGTCACCCGGGACGAAATCGATGGCCTGGTGGATGCATTATCGGAGGTGCAGAATGACTGAACCTACGATCTACGAACTGTCTTCCATTGGACGAGTCGGAGTGCTCTTCCCTGAACCGGATGTTCCCCTGGCGGAATTCCCACGCGACTTGTTGCGCGAAGATCTTCCCCTCCCCGAACTTGCCGAAGTGGATGTCGTCCGGCATTTCACCAATCTCTCCACCAAGAACTATTCGATCGACAAGGGTTTCTATCCTTTGGGATCCTGTACGATGAAGTACAACCCCAAGGTCAACGAGGAAGTGGCTCGCATGCCAGGCTTTGCGATGACTCACCCCCTTCAGCCCGTCGATACCGTCCAGGGTAACCTGGCTTTGATGTACCAGATGCAGGAATTTCTGAAGAACATCAGCGGTTTTGCAGGCATGACGCTCGAGCCTTCCGCTGGAGCCCAGGGAGAATTTACCGGCGTCAGCATCATCCGGGCCTACCATCAATCGCGGGGAGATACAAAGAGGGTGAAAATCCTCATCCCCGACAGCGCCCACGGCACCAATCCGGCTACTTCTTCCATGAACGGCTTTGAGGTCATCGGTGTAGCCTCCGATGCGCGCGGCAATGTCGACCTTGACCAGCTCAGATCGGTCTGCGATGATACGGTAGCCGGTTTGATGTTGACCAACCCCAACACGCTTGGCTTATTCGACGAAAATGTTGTCGAAGTGATCAACATCGTCCACAATGCCGGCGGCCTGGTTTACGGTGATGGCGCCAACTTAAATGCCTTGCTCGGCATCGTCCGCCCCGCCGACCTGGGTTTTGACATCATGCACATCAACCTGCACAAGACCTTCTCCACCCCGCATGGCGGCGGCGGTCCTGGCAGTGGACCTGTGGGTGTCACCCGCAACTTGATCGATTTCCTCCCCACGCCCGTTGTAGGGATCACCGAGCCCGCAAGCGAAGAGCTTCCTCCGCTCTATGGCTTTGTCAAACCTGCCCGCTCGATCGGGCGTGTCAAATCCTTTTATGGTCAATTTGGCATGATCGTGCGTGCCTTCACCTATATCCGCATGCATGGGCCGGATGGTCTGCGCAAAGTGGCAGAATATGCTGTATTGAACGCAAACTACCTGCTGCATCTACTCAAAGATACCTATACGCTGCCGTACGACCGCACCTGCATGCATGAATTTGTGCTGCAGGGATCCTGGTCAGATGCACCGAATGTGCGGGCATTGGATATTGCCAAGCGCCTGATGGATTACGATTACCATCCGCCCACGAACTATTTCCCGTTGATCGTGCATGAAGCGCTGATGATCGAACCCACCGAGACCGAAAGCAAGCAGACCCTGGATAAATTTGCGGATGCCATGCTGAAGATCGCAGAAGAGGCCCACACTGATCCTGAACTGCTGCGGACAGCTCCGCATAATACCCCGATCGGCCGTTTGGATGAAGTTAAGGCAGCCAAGGACCTGGTTCTATGCTGCTGGATCCCATCAGCGGACGATAAACTGATTTGATCTAGCTTTACACACCATCAATTTCAGGGACGGGGAAATCCCGTCCCTGAAACTTCATTTATTGGGTACTTATCTCAGATTCTTTTGACAAGCTCACACATGATTAAAGTTAGAAATATCCAGCCCAAACCGTTAATGCAGCGGCGAGATTATCCCGGCGTCAAAGACAACCGCTTTGATAAGATTTTGCATTTTGAAGACCGGATAATGCGGATACCGCTGATCGTGTTTTGGATCATCGCTGCGTTAATTTCCTGGATTGTCTCGGAGTTTGAGCTACGCCAAGCGTTGATCCTGATGGCGTTCTTTGCGGCTGATTATGTGCTTCTGCTCGGGTTGCCAGTCCTCAAAATCTCCTTTGGTCCGGTGAAACCTGTCTGGTTCATGCTTGCCCTCCTCCGATCCCTTTTTTGGCTCGTTCCAGCGCCAATTAATCTTTGGCTCGAGCTCCTGGGAACTGTCTTAATTCTGTATGTCTTTTATTACGAACCACAACAACTCAGATTGAGCCGCTTTACCCTCGAAAATCCAAAGGTACCTGCAGGAACGCAACTCAAAGTCCTCCACCTGGGTGACCTGCATATGGAAAGGCCCACCCGGCGTGAAGAAAAGGTCTTGGAACATATCGAACAAGAGCAGCCGGATCTGATCCTGTTTTCCGGCGACTTTTTGAACCTTTCCTACCTGCATGATGCAACTGCGGCTGCCGGTTTGAAAACCTTCTTGAATTCGCTGCATGCCCCGCTGGGCGTTTATGGTGTAACCGGCAGTCCGGCAGTTGATCTTCCTGAGCTGTTTCCAGAACTGGTTCAAGACACCGGCTTGACCTTATTGAACAACCAGGAAATCGAAATCGATGCCGGCAACGGTAAAATTGCTCTTACCGGCTTGTTCTGCACGCATAACCCGGATAAGGACTTCGCGCAACTGCAAGCATTTCATTCACCCTCGAATTTGTTTTCCATTTTGCTATATCACACCCCGGATATTGCACCGTTAGCCCAGGACGCCGGCTTCGACCTGCAGCTCTCCGGGCACACGCACGGAGGGCAAATTCGCCTTCCAGGATTCGGTGCGCTATACACCGCTTCGTTTTATGGCAAACTTTTGGAAGGTGGTCTTTACCGTCTCAAGCAAATGACCTTGTTTGTTACCCACGGCATCGGACTTGAAGGAGCTTCTGCCCCAAGAGTGCGACTATTCTGTCCGCCTGAAATTGCTTTGTTTACTTTGAAAGGCTAAAGGAGCTTTAATGAATATCAACCCTCTCGTTTACGAATCAAAAGTCAAGCTTTCGTTCGCTGACCAAAATGAAGTTTCCCCAAAAATCAACCTGCAATTTGTGACCGGGCTGGAAAAACCGGGTTTTGGAGAAGTATCACAAACCCCCGGCGCTCTTTTTTTCCAGGCATCGGATTCGGCCTCCGGTATTTTGAAAGTATCCGTAGGTGATCCTAAGAAGATCAGCGCAGAAGCAATCCGGGTGGCTGCCAGCGCAGGGGTGAAATGGCTGCGCGAAAACCATATCACCTCGGCTAGCGTCACCCTGCCTCCAACTGAAATCTTTGCGCCTGCTGAGTCGATCTCGCCACTTGTCGAAGGGTTGATCCTGGGTGATTATCGCTTTACCAGTTACCGGACCAATTCTGACGACCTCCCGGAGATCGTTGTCAAGTTACAGATTGCGGCAACTCCCGAACTGGAAACACGCCTGACGAGAGCTATCATTACATCCAATGCGGTGTGCCTGGCGCGGGATTGGGCTCACGAACCTGCAAATGTGATCAATCCGGCTACTTTGGCCGAAAGAACCATCAAGATTGCAGAACAGCATCATTTATCGATCAAGGTGCTTGACGAGAAGGACCTCAAAGCCCTTGGAGCAAATGCCCTGCTGTCTGTCGGAAAAGGTTCAGCCACCCCTGCCCGGCTGATCGTCCTTGAATATCCCGGAACTGACCCTGAGTCGCATCAAAAGCCGATTGTGCTGGTCGGAAAAGCCATTACTTTTGATACGGGAGGCTACTCGATAAAGATGATGGACCCGATCAAAGGGATGAAATACGATAAATGCGGCGGAGTGGATGTGATCGCCACCCTCATCGCGGCCTCTCAGCTGCACCTCCCTCAACGTGTGATCGGCATCATCGGTGCTGCCGAAAACAGCATCTCAGGTGATTCGTACAAACCCGACGACATATTGAAAACCCTCTCGGGTAAAACGGTCGAAATCATCACCACCGATGCCGAAGGCAGGCTGGTCCTGGCAGATTGTTTCGCCTATGCGCAAAAAGAATATTCTCCCAAAGTGATCATCGATCTGGCGACATTGACCGGCGCGATCGTTCTCGCGCTCGGATCCGTCCGCGCCGGCTTGTTCAGCAACAATGATGAGCTTGCAGATTCACTCCAGGCGTCTGGAGAACGCACGCATGAACGCTTGTGGAGAATGCCGCTGGATGAGGAGTATTTTGCCCCCATCAAAGGTGACGATGCAGATTTGAAAAATGCCGGCACAAGACAAGGTTCTGCCAGCCAGGCAGCCAAATTCCTGCAGCAATTTGTTGATCCCCAGGTTCCCTGGGCGCATCTCGATATTGCGGGAACTTCGGATGGGTCCACTGATTTGCCTTATTGTCCGAAAGGCTCCACCGGCTTTGGCGTACGCCTGCTGCTGGATTACCTTTCAAGCTTGGATTGACATTGTAGACGGAAAGAAAAACTGGGAACCTCATAATGAGATTCCCAGATTTGTAAATTCGATAGGCTGGATTTGTAGTGGTTAATGCAACAACTTTTGGACGATGCCCAGCACCTGGGCCATTGCTTCGGATAGCCTGGTGGCATCCTTCCCGCCCGCCTGCGCTAAATTCGGCCGTCCACCGCCGCTGCCGCCGATCACGACCGCGGCTTCTTTGACGATATTCCCGGCGAGGATCCCCTTCTTCACTAAATCGTCCGTCACCGCACAAATAATCATCGGACGATCGCTGGTAACACTCCCCACGGCGATGATCCCGCTCGGGTACTTTTGTTTGAAAATGTCCGTCATCTGGCGCAGCGTGTCGGCATCGGCGTTCTTCACCACTATTGACAGAACAGGCACACTATTGACCATCCTGGTTTGTTCCAGCTTTTGCCTGAACTCGCTCAAGGCCGAATCCTGCCGTGAGGCTGCAAGCTCTTTACGCAGGTCATCCGCCATGTCCGCCAAAGCCACAGCCACAGGGTAGACGTCATCCATCGGAGCATTGAGCAGTTGGGCGGTCTTGCGTAATTCTGCAGACCGCTTGCGGATCACCTCATAAGCTCCGAGCCCGGTAACCGCTTCGATGCGACGTACCCCGGCTGCAGCACTCCCCTCACTGAGGATCAGAAATGTACCGATATCCCCGGTGCGATCGAGGTGGGTTCCGCCACACAATTCATAAGAAAAAGGTTCATCCGGGTCGATCGTGATGGTGCGCACCTCGGCGCCGTATTTTTCGCCAAAAAGCGCCATGGCGCCTTCTGCCATCGCCTGTTCGCGCGGCTTGATTTTCGTCACAACCGGATAATCCGCCAGCACCGCGTAATTCACATCCGCTTCAATTTCGTCCAATACATTGGCGGGGATGGCCTCCGGGTGGGTAAAATCGAACCGCAACCGGTCCTGTGCCACCAGCGAACCTGCCTGCCTGGCATGCGGTCCCAAGTGCTTTTGCAGGACTGCGTGCAGCAAATGGGTGGCTGTATGATTGCGCATGATGTTCAGCCTGCGCTCATGGTCCACTTTTAGGATGACATCATCGTTGACACGCGGCGTCCCTCGGGTCACTGTACCCGAATGGATGATCACCCCGGCTGCCGGACGGCGGACACTACTCACGGCAATTTCCCAGGAACCGTCTTTGGCAGTGATCCAGCCCGTATCACCTACCTGACCGCCGGCTTCAACGTAGAACCCGGTTTTCGGCAGGATGACGTCTACTTCGTCGCCCGCAGCGGCGCTGTCGACTACTTCTCCGTCGTGAATGATCGCCAGGCATTTTTCTTCGAGTGTCAACCATTCGTACGGGTTGTATTTCACTCCCGTTGACTCGATCTCATTCCGCTTTTTAAGGTCATCGAGCACACTGCGGTAGATTTCAACATCTTCACCGCCCTGGGCGCCGAACGCTTTACCCGCACCAGACTGGATCTTATGCTCTGCCATCGCTTTCTGGAAGCCCGTCACATCCACGTCAAGACCTTGTTCCCGGGCGACATCCCGGGTCAATTCAAGCGGCAGTCCGTGCGTGGCGTACAATTCAAATGCCTTCGTCCCATCCAACACTGATTCATGGGAGGCTCTCAGGTCTTCCAAAAGTTCCTCAAGATGACCAATTCCTGCTTCAACCGTTTTCATGAATCGTTTTTCTTCGCGGGTGAGGTTTTCAAGGATGGTGGCTTTGTTCTTGGTGAGTTCAGGATACGCCTGCCCATAATTTTCGACTACGACGGCCGCCACTTTTGCCATGAAAGGATCGTTCAGTCCAATCTTTGACGCAAATCGTGCTGCGCGTCGAATGATCATGCGGCAGACATAATTTCGCCCGGTGTTGCCGGGGACGACACCATCTGCGATCAGGAAGCTCGCCGCACGAATATGGTCTGCCACCACGCGGAACGGGGTGAAGTCGGCATTCATCTCGTCGGTGGAAAAGCCGGAGAGTTCGCGGATCTTTTCCATCATCGGGCTGAAAAGGTCTGTGCGGTAATTCGAGTCCACCTGCTGAATAATGGAGACGATGCGGTCGAACCCCATGCCGGTATCCACATGGCGCGCCGGCAGGGGGGCGAAATTCGTTTCGCTGGTGCGGTTGTATTGGATGAACACCAGGTTCCAAATCTCGAGGAAGCGTGCGCAATCACCATTTATCCTGCAGACATGCCCCGGGACATCCTTTTTATCGCAAGCTTCTGCCCCGCGATCGATATGAATTTCACTGCAAGGGCCGCATGGACCCGTCTCAGCCATCTCCCAGAAATTTTCTTTGCGTCCAAAATAGAGGATGTGATCCGGCTGCATCTTGGGTTGTTTCATCCAATTATCGAAGGCTTCTTCATCCGTCGGAATGTTGCCTTTGTCATCTTTAAAGCAAGTGGCATATAGCTTTGTTGGGTCCACTCCCCATACCTGGGTCAAAAGCTCCCATGCCCATTGGATGGCTTCGGCTTTGTAATAATCTCCAAAAGACCAGTTCCCAAGCATTTCAAAAAAGGTGTGATGACTGTCATCCCGTCCGACTTCGTCCAGGTCGTTATGTTTTCCGGCTACACGCATACATTTTTGTGAATTGACAGCCCGGGTATAAGGTCGTTTATCCGTGCCAAGAAACACATCTTTAAACTGCACCATGCCTGCGTTCGTGAACAAAAGCGTTTGATCCCCACCTGGAACAAGCGAAGAGGATGGCACAAATGTGTGTCCCCTGGCTTCAAAAAAATCAATAAAAGACTGCCTGATTTCGGAACCGGTCATTTTCTTGTTCATCACTCACCTTTAGAGTAGAAATTCAAATCTCAAGCATTCAATTATAAACTGGTTCTGCCTCGAGGCAAACATTAAAGCCGCCAGCGGTGGCTGGCGGTTTTTTCAATTCAGGGATACCCCTATTTAGAGAGAGAGAGTTTAATGACCTTTCCCTGAGGGTCAAGCGTCACCCTGGCATATTGGTGGTGATTTTTATCCAGCACACTCACCTGCTTGCTGAAGGTTACCACCACGCGGTTGGTTTGCCTCGATGCCCTGGCTCTGCCTGCGGCGGATCCTGAGGCTTGATGCGCGCCGTTGCCGTTGTGAATGACCTGGCGGCTGATCTTTACATCTGCATATTCGATGCCTGGCAAATACTCCTTGACCATGTTCTTTGCATGGTTCATCGCTTCCGGTGAAATGGATATGGATTTGCCGTCACTCTCGACGGTATCGCTCACCGTTTTGGCCACCGGATGCAGCTTCTCGCGATTGATGGATTTCTTCATCGCCTGGTAAGGGTCGTAGGCAACCAGCGGATCACCATAAAGTACAAATGAAATCAGCGTCTTTTGGTCTTCCGCATCCAGGTATCCCTGGCGGTGATTCATCTCGTTCACGAAATCGACTTTGGATTTGATGAACGCGGTTCCCAGGTTGACCCCGTCGCGCATGTATTTCATGATCAGGTAGCCGAACAAATCAGCACCGATCAGCGGCGTGGTCACTGACCCATACGAAATGGTAGTCGATCCGACTAAACCAAGGGCGCCAACACCCAGCATCGCTAATGCCATGGATTGTTTCTCGGTCTTCTCAGCCACTTTTCCACCATAGCAGGCTTCGGTATAAACGATCCTTGAGTAAGAGCTCAACCGGCTGACTTCTTCTGCGCGTAACGCCACCGGGAAATCAGGTCCACCGGTCTTATCGGACGAATCCTTTTGACCATACCAGTCGCCGCTCTCTGCCATGCCGTGCAGGTTGTAATAGCTGAAAGGTGCGGTGGAAGAACGTTTCAAGTCAAATGCCGGGATGGTGCCCTGGGGGGATAGGGCCAGGTTGCGACCTTCGCCCAGAGGTCGAAAAGCAGCCAGGGAGGAGCGCTGCCAGACGGCCGCAGTGTAGCCCGGAATTACTGAACTGTTGTGCCCAGGCTTTATCCCAGAAGAGAAGCAGGCGGATCAATTTATTCAACCAAGTTTCTGAATCGATTTCATCGGTGTGGTATTGAATGGTATTGCGGATTTCCTCAAGGAGTAAGCCTGCATCCGAGCCAGCTTCACCCGGGATCCTGCCGACGGGCCAATCGGAGACGAAATAATTCGTATCCAATGTGCCGTAAGGATTATCCGAGGGAACTTCATCGTCATCATCGTCTGCGGGATTGGGCAGCTTATGGAAGGGAACCACCGCGTCTCCGCCGACAATCAGCACACTCCCGATCATTTCGCCTTTTTTCAGCAGCGCTTTGTCAAGATCCCCCAACGCAAGTTTGATCTTCCAGGGATCGATCGTATCCACCGGCGTAATGCCATACTTGCCGCTGATTTCCAGGTCGTCAGGCAGGAAGACAAAGGCGCTCCAACCATTGCGTTGACTCACACTTGCAGCCAGTTTTTGCATTTCAGAGATCACTACCTGGGCGCTCTGAATGCCAAACTGGTTTTCCAACCCCTTGCGTGTGCTGAGCAAAACGTACGCCGGGAATCGGCTGTCTTTGGGTGTGGACTGGGTGGATTTTAGCTTTTCTGCGATCTTCTTGAATTCTTTTTCGACCGCAACGGTGACTTCATCCCGTGGAGGAATTGCTTTTCCTTCAAGAGATGGGGTTCGCATTTCTTCAAGGTCGCTGGCTTGACTGACTTTGTATCCGTCAAATGCCCTGGCATCCGTCGCCTTTGCATTGACTCCTGCATCCGCTACAGCCCCTGACCCTGTCCCCAGTGCGTTGAATCCCAACTTTCCGGCTACCTCTGCAGGAATCGGGAAGCTCGCTGGAATTTCCATATGAGTAGGATACAACGGTTTGAACGGGAATTGCGATCCCCACATCCGTGTGGGAACCTGGGCTGCCGAATCGGCTGAAGCACACTGGTGCAGCAAATATACCGCTTCCTCTTCATTTCCGAGTGAAAGCATCGCCTTAGCGTAGATCAATTCAATCTGCACGCATTCGGGCCAGCGGTCATGGTAGATTTTGGCCAGGTTGAGCGTGGTCTGCGCATCGGATTGGCTCTCGGTCAAACGCAAGTGATACACGCCTGCCAGCATCGGATCGTCCGGATCCCCAAGCACACTGTAGATTAATGCTGATGCATGCGAATAATCTTCATTCTTCAAAGCATTATTCGCCAGGAACAATTTCGGCGCCCAGGCCGGCAGGTCTTTGGCCGACGATGGTGCGCCGCCAAGTGCCTGCACCAATCCCCGATAAACCCGCGCCTGCTCATCTCCAAGTTTTGAAAAGATCTCATCTGCAGTTTGCGCAGCCAAAAGATTCTCTGGATCGGTATGGAGCACTTTTTCGATCACAGGCACAGCGTGTGAAAGCCGCTCTTCTTTGATGAGGGCTTTTGCATACCAAACGTTGATCTCGAGATCACCCGGGAAAGCTGCAAGCCAGGTCAGTGCGGTCTGCCGTGCAAAACGGTAAGACCCACTCTCCACGGCAGTTTTCACCAGGAGGATCACGTGCTCGCGATTATATGAAGTCATGTTCGGTTTTACCAGGATCTCTTTAGATGTCATAGCTGTGAACTCGCTTGTTGTGATTTGTGTACAAGATTGAGTGCAATAACCGCGCCAAGTTGCCGCTTGATATTGACATCCTTCGGGTCGATCGCCACCGCTTTACGCAGCATGATTTCGGCAGAAGCATAATCTTTTGCTTCACGAAGCATGTTGGCTGAAGCCACGTACGCCCGCGAATCGTGTGGAGCGGCCTGAATTGTCTGCTGTAAGGTTTCCAAAGCTTTGTGGAAATCGCGCCGTTGTTGGTACACTTTGGCAAGTTCCAGGTAGCTGCCGATGCTCTGATTGTCAAGCGCGATCCCCTGACTGAAGTGATAAACCGCCTGGTCAAGGTTACCCTGATCAAATTTCAGTTTTCCCAGGAAATTGTGAATTTCAGGTTGGTTGGGCTCCAGCCGCAAGGAATGTCTCGCCGTTTCTTCGGCAGCGACTTTTTCGCCGCAATCCAGTTGTGATTCAGCCAGCAGCTTCATCAGTTCAACATTTTGCGGATATTTCTTCACCAGGCCTTCGAAGATCGTTTTCGAATTTGAAGAGCCTTTGATCTCGCGTACCAGGTGGGCGTGCTTGAGCATCAAGTCGAGTGTGGCATCTTCACTGGAAGCTGCTTTTTCCAAAGCCGCCAGCGCCTGGGTTTTATCACCTTTTTTCAGCAAGACCTTGGCCAGGAATGTGATGGCTTCTGCACTTTTCTCATTCTTCGAGATTGCCAGGCGGGCTTGTTCCAATGCTTTCACAAGATCACCCTTTTGCAGTTCAATCTCGCCTGTCAGTAACGTGGGCTTGACCGAGAATGGATTGGCAACGCTCGCGCGGTCAGCGGTATGAATGGATTTTTCCAGGTCGCCGGTCTGATAATAGGCATCCGCCAGGGCTTCCAGGATGTCTGAACGGTTCGTCTCTTTCGCAGCCGCATTTTCCAAGATCGCAACTGCATCTTCAGCTTTACCCATGGACGAATAGGCTAAGCCTATCCGGTATTGGATTTCAGCGCTCTGCTGTTCAAGGTCTGAAGCCACCTGCAGATGCTCAACAGCTTTTTTGGCGTCGCCGGCTGACTGCCATAATTTCGCAGCCCGAATGTGCCATTCGGCTTCCTCCGGCCAATAGGAGAGCGCGTTTTCCATACTCTGGATGGCTGCTTCCTTCTCTCCAAGCTTCTCCTCGAGGATTGATTTTGCCACCCAGGTCTCGGGTTGACCTTCCACCACCTGTAATGAGCGCTCCAAAGTGCTCAATGCAATTTTGTTGTC
This sequence comes from uncultured Chloroflexia bacterium, assembly GCA_963714465.1. Lineage (GTDB taxonomy): Bacteria > Chloroflexota > Anaerolineae > Anaerolineales > Anaerolineaceae > UBA6107. The sequence goes on from CAVQOS010000002.1 coordinate 60,268, forward strand.
TTTCGCTTCCTGGCATTTTGCCAGCATATTTAAGACTTTGGGTTGAGTTTCGAATTTCTTGGCAATTTGGATGGCTGTCTGATCTTCACCCAGTGAGTGCAATGCACTCATCATGGCGACGATATCATCCAGTTTGGGCGCGATCAATGCCACCGAACGGATTTTCTCCTGGTCAGGGGCGAGGGCAAGTTTGCCTCGGTGTAATAAATGTGAAATCACCTTTACTTTGGTTCCTTCATAGGCTGCCTGGATTTCTTCATAATCCTTTTCTGCGGTTGCAAGCATTTCGCTTGATACTGCGTGGGCTTTTACTTCCAAATCAGCCTGCAAATGAGCAGTTTCAATGGCAGTGACGATGCTGTACAGATAAAGGCTGACGCCCTCCAGGTTGGCGGTATTGACCTTATAAAGCGCACCGGCGACTGCGAGTGCATCATCCCAATGCTGGAGTGCGATATTCGCATGAATCACGCTGCTGAGTTGTGCAATCTCTTCCGCCTTGACCGGTTGAAGCTCTTTTGCGCTGCCCAGGTCCGCTTCGCCTTCATTCACCTGCGCTTCGATCAATTCTCCACGTGCAACGGCAACCTGGACGCGCAGCGTACTGATCCACTGTGCTTGTTCGCCAGTCGCAGCGGCTCTCTCGATCAGCCCCAATGCACGATCCAATTCGCCTGAATCAAGGCTTTCTTGTGCCCAGGCACATAAAACGGTCGCAGGTGTTGAAGCCGGGGGTTCGGATTTCTTCACGGGGCGATCAACCCCAAGAGCCTGGTTTGCCTTGCCCAAGTTGAACCCTGCATAGGCATTGTCAGGTTCCGCGGTAACCCATTTCTTGCTCAGGTCAGCCGCCTTTTGGAACTCACCCTTTGCATAGCTGATCTTGCTGCGCATATAATCCAGGGGATACTTTTGATCCAGCAGTGTCTTCCATGCCGCTGGGAAAAATGTACTCGAATCAGACGTAGAGCGTTCGCTGCCGGATTCGGAACAACCATCGATCAATGCCTCGGCAACCTCAAAGTCTGACTGCCCATAATGAAGCTCGGCATTGACGATTGCCGCTGTCTGGTCCTGTGCATTTGTGCTCTGAAGATTGGACAGTATTTCTTCTGCCCTGGCAACTTCGTTATTTTGCGTCAAAACGCCTGCCAGATCCAGTTTTGCCTGTATAGATTCCGGGAAATCCTTTGCTCTTTTTTCAAGGATTGCAACAGTTGATTTGAAATCAGCGTTATCCCAATACAACTCCGCAGCTTTCGTAAGGTCGTCTTCGCTTGGATTGGCTTGAAGGATTGCTTCCACGCCTCCAAGGGTCGCCTCCAATTCAGAATTCCTGCCTGATTTGGTAAGCATATCTGCCAGTGCCAGGCGGTATTTGATCTCACCCGGTTTTTCAGAAATTGCTTTTTGCAGCTCTTTTTCTGCTTCCTGCTGCTTGCCCAATCCGGTAAGGAAATCCGCAAACCATAAGACATTCTCCACAACGTTGGGTGCAATTACCATCACCTGGTTGGCTGCATCGAAGGCTGCGTGAAAATCACCTGTGGCTTTATAAACTTCAGCCAGGATCTGTCGCAGACCCACCAACGCAGGCCGTTGACCAATGGCTTCCTGGATGGATGCCAAAGCCAGGTCAAACTTGCCCAATACGGTAGCTGCTCGGGCAACCCCAGCCTGAAGCCGCCAATACCATTCTGAATCAGCCGTAACTTGCTTGGACTCCACTCCAGACATCACGCGATAGGCTTCGTCAGCATTCTCTTCCTTGAGCAGTATCTCGCCAAAAACTGCTGATGCAAGCGGGTCTGATTCTATCTTTGCAGAGTTGATCAGTGCTTCTTTTGCCTTCATACCTTCTTCAGTGGAATACGTTCCGGTTTGATCCACCCGCTGATAATCTTCGCCGGCTATCGCATCAGCATAAGCTACCAACCATTCAGGGTCTGGATCGGGAAGTGCTACTGCCTTCGACAAAATCTCTTTAGCTTGATTGCGGTCCCCCGCCTTCAAAGCCAATTGACCTTTCAAATAGCTGACTTCCGGCAGCCCTGGGAATCTCAAGCTTAGTTCATCGATCTTTTCATCGACACCTTCATGATTCAGCGATTTCATGGTTTTGATGGTAAGAAGCTGGCCCGGCAAGTAATCCGGGGATTTTGCGGTCAGTTCTGACAGCATGGATAAAGCTTCAGAAGGTGAATTTTGACGGATCAAATGCGTTGCGAGTGCATACAGTATTTCTTTCGATTCAGGAAACACTGATTTCGCTGCACGCAGGGTGTCGACCGAACGATCCAGCTCATCTGTTTTGCGATACAGGTCCGCTAAAGCCAGCCAGGGCTCCGGTTCATCCACTTCAGTTTCAATCGCCTTTGCCAGGTATTGGATCGCTTGGGGTGTATCACCCAGCTTGCGATAAGCCTTGCCCAATACGACCAGGGCTTTGCCATAATTCGTTGAGGCCTCTGGGATGGATGCGGCAGCTTCGATCGCGGCATGCACATTTCCAATGCGGTTGGCAGAATTAGCCAGGTGGAGAATGTCATCTTCGGTCGCGTTTTCAAAATTCTGGACAAATGATTTCCAGGTTCGGAATGCCTGCTCATTTTCTCCCAATGCTTCCAGGCTCAATGCCTTGGAGCGTTTGAAATCCTTGGATTCCGGGTTGAGCAGTTCCAGGGTTTGGTAAAGATTAAGCGCCTGGCTAAAATCACCCACCTGGAAAAATACCGGGGCGCTCTTTTCAATCAATGCAAGATCGGCGGGGTTTTCCGCAAGGATCTTCTCCGCGATAACCGCGGCTTCCTTGGCGAGATCATAATGCACCAGTTGTTCGAAAAGTTTGGTCAAATTGAAATTATGGGCAAAACGCGGTTGGCGCGCAGAAATTACCGCAGATGGTTGAGCCATCAGAGTTTTGAATGCGTTGGCAGCGGCTTCTTTTGCCAGGGGCAGGTTGCCGGCTGCTTCTATCGATTTTGCCTGCATGAATCCCAGTACCGGGGTGCTGGCTGGATGCTCTTCATCGATCCATTGACCGGCGCTTTCCGGTTCGAGCGCCATCAGCAATTCCTTCAGTACATCTTCGTTGGCTGGGTCATTATGCAGAATTTGCGAAGCCAAAGATGAACTCTCATCTTTTTGCTGCAGCCGGGAAAGAATTGCTACTTTTTGCAGGTTCAACCCGGTCTTGAATTTTTCCAGGGTGCTTTCGGCAGCCTGGAGGTAATGGAGTGCATTTTCATCATCATGAGCAATTTGGGCTAATGTGCCAATATTCTGCAGGCGATTTACCAAATTCAAAGAATCGACCGGTTTTGCCCAAACTTCAGATAGAGCTGGCGCGGATTGCTCGGAGGCTTTACTGGATCCAAGAAGGAGTTTTGCCGTGTCAGCCGCAGACTGTTCACCCGCCTGCCTCTGGAGCATCGCGAGGACATTGATTTGGCGCTGCTCAGACTGGTTGTTCATGGCTTCGGCCAGCATTTTGACCTTTGCGCCCATAGTTATAGGTTGGGTCAAAACGCAATGAACGTAAATCATGAGGTGCGCGAGACTGTAATCTGCCTGGGTTAAGGCATCGAAAATTTCGTCCTTGTGTGCGTCGAGTTGACTTGCCAGCATGATCGGTGTTTTCCAGGCATCGGCGACCTCGTTTTCGGTTTTGCCACCGCGGGTTCTGAAAATCTCGTTCAGCACCGCTTTCCAGTGGGTGGCAATTCGGCGTTTCTCGATGAGGGCAACGGCAACATTTACTGCGGTCTCGAGCGAATCGGCCGGCAGGCCGGTTTGTTTGAAAGTCTCGAAGGCAGTCATGATGCCTTCCAACACTGGCGTTTGGATCTTCCCGGTTGCTCCTGCTGCGTCGATCCGGTCAGGTTGGACAGCAGCCAGAGCAAAATCTCCAGGTGAGAAATGCTTTTTTAAATATTCTTCACAGCTGATCAAGTTCTCTACATGCCCGGGAGTCTGAAGTCCTGTAAAAATCAAAGGATCCTGCCTGAGCGCAGGCAGTACCATTGATTTTTCTTCAGAACTCAGCAAATCGCTTAAGAAATCGTAAAAATTGGTCGAAGTGGACATAAGACTCCTTTACTGAACCCGAGCTTTTGAACCTTGAATCAAAGTGAAGTTATTTGATCTGCATTACCAGTGCGTATGCGCCGCCCATCAGGGTGATCCCGAGCAATATCAAAAAGACGCCGACGCCTGCGGTGGTTTTGACCATCTCGTTCAAGGTTTCGATCAGCGTTCGGGCATTTCCAACCAGCCCGGAAATATCTTCTGTGATCCCCTTTTGGGCCAATTTCGCCGTTTGGGTTGCGATCGTCCTGATATCGTTACCCATCAATTTACTGACGAGAACGAAGACGCCTACACCCAGAACGATCACACCTACCGCCATCAGCGCGGTCGCCATGCTCAACAAAAAGTCACTTACGGTCATTGAAAACATAGAAAACCTCCAAGAATTGATCTCTTGGAGGTTATGATGCAAGTTATGTGCCAGAATATTACGTCAGCTGCATGCTCACATCGCGCGGCAGGTCTGGCAGATCGATGCTCTTTCCGTCACAGAAAATCATTGCGCGCTCAATGGCGTTGGACAACTCGCGGATATTTCCCGGCCAATCGTATTGCTGCATGGCCTGCATCGCCAGCGGGGTCACCTCGGTGACATTCAAGCCCTTTTTCGCATTGGTTGTGCGGATAAAGAAACCAACCAGTTCGGGGATGTCTTCTTTTCTTTCACGCAGGGGCGCAAGGTTCAGGTCGACGATGTTCAAACGATAGAATAGATCCTCGCGGAATTGGTTTTCGCGGATCATTTTTGGCAGGTCGCGGTTCGATGCCGCCAGGATCTGTACATCCACTTTGATCAGGTTCGTCCCCCCCACCCTGCGGAAGGACTGGGCTTCGATCGCCCGCAACAATTTCGCCTGGATATCGAGCGACATCGAAGATATTTCATCCAGGAAGAGGATGCCCCCATCTGCCACTTCCATCAGCCCGGGTTTGCGCCTTTCAGCACTGGTAAACGCACCGGCTTCATAGCCGAACAATTCCGATTCGAGCATGGTATTTTGAATGGCAGCGCAGTTGATGGCAATAAAAGGTTTATTGGCGCGGGGTCCGTTGGTGTGGATGTATTGCGCCAAAATATCTTTGCCTGTGCCTGTCTCGCCGGTGATCAAGACGGATACCTGGGCATCCGCCGCTTTGAGGGCATGCGAGATGACGGTTTTCATCCGCGGGCTTTCGCCGATCACGAAATCCACTTTTTGAGCCTGGGCTTCGCGGTAATGCTCCAATTCGCGTCGCATTGAAACCACTTCACCTGCACGCAGCAGCGATTTTTCAAGCTGTGCAAAATCGACAGGTTTCGTCAGGAAATCGTGCGCGCCGTTCTTCATCGCATCCACTGCGGTTTCAATGTCGCCAAACCCGGTGATAACGATGATCGGCGGGCGGCTGGGCATGCTGGACGTCTCGTACAGCAGGTTTGGACCGTACCCATCCGGAAGTTGAATATCAAGCAGTACAATATCTGCATCGCCCTTGAGTAAGTGCTCACGGGCATCTCCAAGTGTACCCACGCCAATCACATCGTATGATTTTGTGGCCAGGAGTTCGCCCAAATTCTGACGGGCGTTCTCTTCGTCATCAACGATCAAAACAGTAAGACTCATCTAGTTCTCTCCAATGCTGGCTGGAATCCTGACCGTAAATACCGTGCCGCCTGCGAACGAATCAACGCTGATACTTCCTTTGTGTGCCGTGACGATCTGCTTGGTAATGGCTAACCCCAAACCTGTGCCTTGTTTCCGGGTGGTTACAAATGGTTCAAAAATATGTTCGCGTAAATCTTCAGGAACGCCGGGACCATTATCCGAAACGGTGATCTCCACCTGCGGATGCCCGGATATTTCGCGATTCATCACAGCTCGTATGGCCAAAGTATCGCCTGAAGCGGTCATTGCGTCAAGCGCATTTGAGATTAAATTGGTAAAGACCTGATCGAGGGAACGCGAATCGCCGCGCATCTTCTCGATTGGATCATCCACATGCAGCACCGGGTTTACATTCACCTTGGCAAACTTCGGGCGCCAGCGGTCGATGATGCGCTGCAGGAAAATGCCGACCTCGATATCTTCGACCCTGGGTTCGATGGGGCGCGAGAAAGCCAGGAATGATTCCATCAGGTGATTCAGACGGGTGCAATCATTTTGAATCCGTCCGATCACTTCCTGGTTCGGATCATCAGGGCTGAGCTTGGCTCCCAACAGCTGGATGCCTGTATAAATACTATTAATGGGATTTCGTACATCGTGCGCGAATGCTGCAGTGTAATCACCTAAAACTGCGCGATGCTCGAGTTGTTGGGTGAGAGCCTTGGATTGCTCCTGCTCGCTCAAATCGGCCAAGATCACTTCGATCCCCACGACAACTTCAGCATCCAGCACCGGGATCACCTGGATTTGTACGGGGAAAGACTGCCCGTTGCGCCGGTTGAGTGTGACTGCACCGATATTGTGCGTGGTATTGCCGTGCTGAGCGTCTTCGATGGCCGGCAGGATACGGTCAGTGCCGATCAAAATATTCTCGTAGGACTGACCTTTAACTTCCCAACTCGCATACCCCAGCATCCATTCTGCGGCAGGATTGATCTCTTCAATTTTCAGTTCATGACTGAGAAAAATGACGCCTTCCTGGATGGCTTCAACTGTGGCTGAGCGCAGACGGTTTCCCTTTTGCGCTCCGGTCACTTCCTGTTGCAGGTTGTTCACCAGCATAAAGTGCTGAATCATCCCCGTTGCCAGGGCAGCAGTCACTTCCAGCAATTCGAGCGACACTTCCGCGGGTTGTGCATCGATCCCACCACTGACCAACAGCCCCAGAACACCTTTCCCCTGTTTGAGCGGGGCGGTCATCAAATATCCAAAATTATTGAGCTTTGAGAAACGATGAATATCGGTCAGAATCCTGCTTCCAGGTTTCCAGGTTGTGGGTTCAGTGAGGCGAAAGATATCTGATGAAGGCAGCCAATCGGGATAAACGATATTGCTTTCCGATGAAGCTGTCTTTTGCAATTGCGGGAATGCCGCATCCGCCTGGTAGATGACCACAGCTTCGGTTTGAAGAAGCTCTCGCGTCAGCACCACAAATTGGTCGAGGGCATCGGATAGTTCTGTCAGCTCGTAAAGCTGGCTGACAGCCAAAAAATACTTCATGAAAGGGTCTGAAAGCAGAGATCCCTCGCTGCCCAAGGCAGGGTTGGACATCAGGCGGACGCGCAGCCATTTGGCACCCTGGTCAAGATAATCAAATTTGGCGGTCACGCGCGTGGCCGGTTGGTCCCGCCGATTGAGAAGCAGCGTTCTAATTTCGCCTGAATTGATGGCTTTGAGGGTTAACTGCGAAAATAACAGTTCCGCCGGCTTTTCCCACAGGTCGCCGGTAGTAAAAGAACATAATTTGACTAGTCTGCTGTTAATAAATAAAAGGGTTTCGGTTTCGCAGTCAATCAGGGCTGCCGGTTCTTCATCCAGGTTAATTAAGGTGCAGGTTTCATTGAACCCGGGGGTTTTGCTACGTTTGAAAAAGTTGGCGGCCAGGTTGACAGGAGAAGGTTTCATGGATGTTGAGCCACAGCTTTCCTCAGATGAGCAGGCAGAATGCCTTCAATCGAACGATATTTGGCAACAGTCCGGCGAGCAACTTCAAACCCGCGTTTTGAAAGCAGGTCGACCAGGTCTGAATCGCTGTACGGTTTGGATTCACCTTCGATGATCTCTTTTAAAACAGTGCGAACATTCAAACTGCGGTCAAAAAACGAAGACAACGGCACAATTCGGCGGTTTGGCATCTGAACCGCTTTGTTCGCCACTGCCCGTGAAATGGTGGATTCGTGAACTTCCAACTCACGTGAAATTTGAGCTCTGGTGACAGGACGCAGGTATTTTTCACCGTTCAGGATGTAATCCCGTTGCAGCCCGACGACTCTCGACAACAATCTTTCCATGGTGTGGTTCCGCTGCTGCAAGCATTTGACGAAGAGCGACGCTTTTTCAAGGTCCGATTTCAATTCAGGTTTCGCCTCTTCGTCAGCCTGGTGAATCGCCTGCTTGAAGAGTGGATTTACCTGCAATGTGCCGTTCAACGGCATGATGATTTCGACGACCAGCGGTCTTCCGGGGTCATCGTTCAAATAGCTGATGATGACGTCCGGCTGGTGATACACCTGCACAGCTTCATGCGCCGGTTGACGCATATCCCCCCAATGCGAGCGTCCGGGGAATGGATTCAGATTTTCGCTGATGAAATGGGCTGCCTCAGCGACCTGTTTGACCGGCACGCCGAATTTGTGTGCCAATTCGGGATATTGGTGGCGGCTTAATTCGTCCATGCCCTCTTCGACGATTCTCTCAGCAAGCTGGGGAACGATACCTGTCTCGCCCAATACCTCAAGTTGAACCAACAAGGCTTCCTGTGGATTGGCAGAACCCACACCCACCGGATCAGCATGTTGGATCAATTTTTTTACTTTTTCAACCTCTGCCAACATCACATGCAAGTATTTCGCTACTTCAAATAAGGAGGTTGTCAGAAATCCTTCTTCATCCAGATGGGTCAACAGAAATGCAGCAATCGTACGCTGTTCTTTGAGCAGATCCGGGGCGATTTGCCGCAGGACGTATGTCGGCAGTTCTTCGCCTTCGGTGGCGTAGGGTTCGTCATCGATTGCATCATCAACATAATCTTTCTTGGGAATGAATTCATCGCGGGGGGAAAGGAAAACCACAGGTTCTTCCGAGGCGGGGTTGGACGGCAGGCTGCACACCGGGCAGACACCGTGTTCCGGGATCAGCCGGTGACAGGTGCCGCAGCGTCTCTCTTCCACCAGTTCAAGGGCCGGATTGGTCGAAATCTCAGATTCGATTTGCTCACGCAGTTCATCCGTGGTCAAACTGAGCATCGTCATCGTTTGCGCCAGGTGAGCGGTAGTCATCGGTCGGGTTGTGTGATATTGAGCTTGAAACATGGCCATCCCCAATCTAAAATAGAGTATAGCGTAGTTCAAAATATGGTGCAAGTTTTATGCCATGCCAATTTTTAGCCTGATGGTAGAATAAGGCTGGGTGAAAATGAGGTTCAATTGGTCGAAGTAACGGTAGTGGGCGGAGGTCTGGCAGGATCAGAAGCGGCATGGCAGTTGGCGAATGCCGGGTTTCGTGTTTCGTTATACGAAATGCGTCCGGATGTCGCGACTGGCGCCCACGAGACAGACCAACTTGCCGAACTGATTTGCTCGAATTCCCTGGGATCAGCGCTCACCGACCGTTCAGGCGGCTTGTTGAAAGAGGAGATGCGCCGGCTAAACAGCCTGATCGTTGAATGCGCTGAAGCGACCGCTCTGCCAGCCGGTGGTGCTTTGGCAGTGGATCGCAACGCGTTTTCCAGACTGGTCACGCAGAAAGTAACTGCTCACCCGAATATTTCGCTGATTCGCCAGGAAGTAAAAACCATTCCAACGGGTCCGGCAATTATCGCCACCGGTCCGCTGACCAGTGATGCCTTCTCCGCTGCCTTGTCTGAGCTTACTGGAAGAGAGTTCTTGTTCTTTTTCGATGCCATCGCTCCGATAGTTTCACGCGAAAGCATCGATATGAGCATCGCTTTTCGTTCTTCGCGTTACGATTTCGAGAACGTCCATGGGGGCGATTACATCAACTGCCCCTTTGATCACGAACAATATTATGCCTTTGTGAATGAGCTTGCCAAGGCTCAACGCATCCACCTGGCCAGCTTTGAGCGACTATCAGAAAACGGCGCCAAAACCGGACGAGGCACATTTTTTGAAGGCTGTTTGCCGGTTGAAGTGCTTGCCCGCCGCGACGTAGATGCACTTGCCTTCGGACCGATGCGCCCTGTGGGGCTGCGCGACCCCTATACCGCGCGAAGACCGCATGCAGTCATTCAGCTTCGCCAGGATAATCTCGCAGATACCCTCTACAACCTGGTCGGGTTTCAAACCAACCTGACTTTCCCTGAACAAAAACGCGTATTTCACATGATTCCCGGCCTCGAAAATGCCGAGTTCGTGCGTTATGGTCAAATGCACCGTAATACTTTTATCTATTCCCCGGCTTTGCTCGAAGCGACCCTCCAATGTAAACTCAGAAGCGACTTCTTTTTTGCGGGTCAAATCGTGGGCGTCGAAGGGTATATGGGAAATGCTGCCACCGGGCTGATCGCGGGACTAAACCTGGCGCGAAGTCTGCAAAATGAACCGCTCCTGGTTCTTCCTGAAACGACCATGACCGGGGCGCTGCTGCATTACATCAGTCATGCTGCTGCTGAAGATTTCCAACCGATGAAGGCGAATTTCGGCATTCTTCCTCCCCTGCCCAACCCGCCGAAGAGCAAAAGGGAACGCGGTGCCGCTCATGCCGAACGGGCATTGCAGGATCTTGAGGAGGTTTGCACAGCGATGAAGGTCCCACTACGGAGGGCAGATTGATCAGTAGGCATAAGACTGCACTTCTCATAGCTCTCTCGATACTCCTGGTTGGTACGGCATTCTTCGTCTCCTCCAGGCTCACGGCAGGCAGCTCCCAGTCGACCGGGCAATTCGACGGCGCAAGAGCCTACAATGACGTCATCGCTCAAATAGCGCTCGGCCCGCGCACACCCGACAGCCGGGCGCATGAAGACGTCGTCGCGTACATTCGCGAAGAGCTCGCTCAAGCTGGTTGGGACGTTTCCGTACAGCAAGTGGAAGAAGGCGGTCACACCGTACAAAACATCATCGCCAGGCACGGCAAAAGCGAAAACCCCATTATTCTGGGAGCACACTACGATTCAAGGCTAAAAGCAGACCAGGATCCCGACCCTTTCTTATCCACCCAACCGGTACCCGGAGCCAATGACGGTGCCAGCGGCGTGGCCGTGCTGCTCGAACTGGCGCGCGTGATGCCCAAAACCATTGCGGACAATGTGTGGCTGGTATTTTTTGATGCAGAAGACCAGGGCGATCTACCCGGCTGGGATTGGATACTGGGGTCAAAAGCGTTTGTGGCAGCCCTGGATCAAAAGATCAAGTCAGTCGTTGTCATTGACATGATCGGCGATAAGGAAATGAATATCTACCGCGAAAAATCTTCAACACCAGAACTCACCAACCAAATCTGGGCTGCTGCCAAATCACTTGGCTATGCGCAGGAGTTCATCGACGAAGAAAAATACAATATGCTGGATGACCACACGCCATTTCTTGAGGCAGGTATCCCAGCGGTGGATATCATCGATTTTGATTACCCTTACTGGCATACAGCAGCCGACCTTGCCGACAAAGTCTCTTCGCAAAGTTTGAAAATTGTCGGGGATACGCTGCTCGCCTGGTTGGCAAACGAATGATTGGATATTTTTGCCACCCTGGCGTAAACTTGTACATATCAAAAATCTCTGAGGATAAGTATTAATGACCCTGACTTCACCTTTCGTCCCCCCCGCTGACCGGATCGCCTCCTTCAAACCCTATTTTTTTGCTGCATTGGGCAAGAAAATCACCGAACTGAAATCCAAAGGACTGGATGTTATCCGCATCGATATGGGTTCACCGGACCTTCCCCCAGCCGATTTCATCATCGACAGCCTGGTGGAATCTGCCCGACGGGCGGATACGCATGCTTATACCCCCAACGGAGGAACACCGGCTTTCAAACAAGCGGTTGCGAATTACTACGCAGATCGTTTTGAAGTCGCCCTGGATCCGCAATCCGAGGTCATCGGTCTTATCGGGTCGAAAGAGGGGCTATTCAATCTCAGCCAGGTGATTTTGAACCCGGGCGACATCAGCCTGGTACCAGACCCTGGATACCCTGTTTACAGCGCCAGCGGACTGATCGCCGGGGGTGAAATCGAGTATTTCCCATTGACCAGTGAAAACCAGTTCTTGCCGGACCTCTCAGCGATCCCATCTGCCGTATTGGATAAAGCAAAACTCCTCTGGCTTAATTATCCCAACAATCCCACCGGGGCTGTGGCGACGATGGCTTTCTTTGAAGAAGCGGTTGCCTTCGCGAGAAAACATCAAATCCTCCTGGCGCACGATGCGCCCTATACAGAAATTTGTTACGACGGTTACGTTGCCCCCAGTATTTTGCAGGTTCCGGGTGCAAAAGAGGTCACCGTCGAGTTCAACTCCATGTCAAAAACCTATAATATGGCAGGCTGGCGCCTGGGCATGGCAGTCGGCAACCCGGATGTCATCCTGTATTTATCGACCTACAAAAGCCAAATGGATACCTCAAATTTCGCGCCAATTTTTGCAGCCGGTATGACCGCACTTTCTGGAGATCAAACATGGTTATCAGAGCGTAACAACATTTACAAGCAGCGCAGAGACCTGGTAGTGGAAGGTCTACGCGCAGGCGGTTTCAAACTTGAACCGCCAAAAGCTGCCATTTACGTTTGGGCACACTTACCGGATGGCTATTCCGATTCGACCGGATTTTGTGCCAGGTTGCTCGAAGAGACCGGTGTCAGTACAACCCCTGGCATCGTTTATGGCCAGCATGGCGAAGATTTTATTCGAATCTCATTGGGTACCGCAACCAACAGGATCGAAGAGGCCATGCAGCGGCTGGTGAAATGGATTAGATAAATCAAATGCCTGGAAAAAACTTATTACCTACCAAGCCACCCAAAGAAAGAGCATTTTTGGTTGGCGTTGAATTGCGCTCGGAACCCTCGTCAGTATCCCTCGAGGATTCGATGAGCGAATTGGCACTCCTTGCCGATACTGCCGGCTTGGAGATCGTTGGAGAGACCACTCAAAAACTCGACAAACCGCACACTGAAACCTACGTTGGCAGCGGAAAAGTGGAAGAAATTAGCGCTCTCACCGAAGAAATGCTCGCAGACGTGGTCATCTTTGACAACGAACTTTCCCCACGCCACCAACGCGAGCTGGAAGAACACCTCGGCGGCACCGTGCGTGTGCTCGACCGTACCGCTTTGATCCTGGATATCTTTGCTCAGCATGCGACCACGAGTGAAGGAATTTTGCAGGTGGAGCTTGCACAAAATGAATATCGCATGCCGCGTCTCACCCGTGCATGGACGCATCTAGCACGCCAGGCAGGCGGTGGAGGCGGGCGTGCCGGCTCGGTCGGAGGTGTGGGTCTGCGTGGCCCAGGTGAAACCCAATTGGAAGTGGACCGGCGTGAGATTCGAAAACGCATCAAATTTCTCAAAGAAGAGCTGGAGAAAGTTCGCGCCCACCGCCAACGCTACCGCTCTCAGCGAAAAAAGTCCCGTATCCCGCTGATTTCACTTGTGGGTTATACCAATGCCGGAAAATCCACCCTGCTCAACCAACTGGCAAAAGCAGATGTGTACGTCGCCAACCAGCTCTTTGCCACCCTTGACCCTACCACTCGCCGGGTGGAGCTGCCCGGTGGACACGATGCCTTGTTCACAGACACCGTTGGGTTCATCCAAAAACTGCCCACCCAGTTGATCGCTGCATTCCAGGCGACACTGGAGGAAATTTCGGAAGCGGATTTGCTGATTCACGTGGTGGATATTACCCATCCGAATGCGTCGGCGCAGGCAAAATCGGTGGAAGAGACGCTGAAGGAGATCGGTGCAGAACATATCCCGATGATCATTGCATTGAACAAGATCGATCGGCTGCCCGATCCGAACGCGGCTCAAGAAGCTTTAGCGGCCTTCCCGAACGCGGTAGCCATTTCTGCTCTCAAAGGTACGGGCTTTGCTGAACTGCTGCAACTGGTCAATGCTGAATTGTTCGAGAATTATTCTGCCATTTCCGTGCAAATCCCGTATGCTGAGGGGCAGTTGATATCCCTCTTCCACGAGCAGGGGCAGATCGACCGGATTGAAAATAATCGCAAAGGAGTCTTTATCCAGGGGATGATCCCCGGCAGATTGGTGGCGCGTTTTAAACCATTCGTCGGAGTTGCCCCCGAAGCTGCGACTTCCGAGGATGAATCAGACTATCCCGAACCGCCAGAAGAAGGGTAACCTTTTCTAAGCTTGATCATCCCAAAATCTTAAAGAAATGATTTTGGGGTGAATCTCTGATTCTTTGCGTGTTGCATTAGAAAATCGTGAATTTGACCAATGACTTAAAACGAAAAACGGGCTGAAATTTGAGCCCGTTTTTGGTAACCTGAAAAGTTACTTCTTTTTTTCTTCTTTGCCGACGCTTATCACTTCACGTCCTTCATAGTGTCCGCAATTAGGGCAAACAGTATGGGGTAAGCGCATTTCTCCGCAATTGCTGCACTGAACAAGGTTCAATGTCTGTAAAGCATCCTGTGCCCTACGGCGATCGCGGCGACCTTTTGATAACTTGCGTTTCGGTTGAGGAACCATCTTTTCTTTACTCCTGTCAAAGTATCCCGCCCGTCAACACCCTGACAGGCCGATATATTATACTTGCCCATTCTTTGTGCGTCAAGACAAATTCGTAAAAACGAATTTTACCGCAATTATTACTTTTGGACCTGTTTTTTCTTAAAATTTGTTGTAAAATCTCTTTATGGAAATATCAATTGCGGTTGCGAAGACCAACAAGTATGCTTCCTCGGAAAGCGGCGACACCCTTGAATTCGTCGAAAGACCCAACGGGGGCGTGTCGGTAGTCCTGGCGGATGGGCAAACAACTGGAAGAGGCGCCAAAAACATCTCGATGATGGTGGTACGCAAAGTGATCAGTTTGCTTGCCGAAGGGGTGCGCGACGGCGCTGCTGCACGGGCTGCCTCTGACACCCTCTATGCAGAACGCAATGGAAAAGTAACCGCCACACTAAACATCCTTTCAGCCGACCTTCAAACCGGGACGCTGGTGATCACTCGCAACAATCCCACCCCGGTTTTCATTGCCCGCGGCGATACAGTTGAATGTATCAGCACGGTCAGCCAATCCATCGGAACATCGAAGAACATTCGCCCGTCGATCACTGAATTTCAACTCGAGAGCGGCATTACGATCGTCATTTATACTGACGGAATCAAGAATGCCGGCGACCGGACCGGACAGGCGATCGACCTTTGCACGCTTCTCGAAGCACTCCTGGAAGATCAGCAGCCGACATCCCAAATGATCGCGGATACGGTGTTGAATCAAGCCATCCGCCTCGACCAGGGACGTCCCAATGACGATATGAGCGTCGTCGCCCTGCGCGTGGAACCGGAAGAAACAGATCAAATTCGCAGGATGAATTTGAGACTACCGGTACCATCAACGTATTCATATTAAGTTTCAACAAACGCCGAGGTAATTTCACTGGAGTTGCATGGATAACAGCAATTCTAGAAAATCTCCTTTAATTGGAATCGTCGGGGCGTGTGCTTCGGGGAAAACCACCCTCATCCGCCGCCTGGCTGCGCTCGGCTATCAATGCCGGCATATTGCCCAGGAACATTCTTATGTTCCCTCGATGTGGCTTCAGATCACCAACCCTGATTTTCTCATCTATTTGCAGGTGGATTACCCGATAACGATTCAGCGGAAAAGATTGAATTGGACCCAGGCTGAATATGACGAGCAGCTTCACCGGCTGAGACATGCCTATGCGCATGCTAATTTCATCATTAATACCAGCCATCTCACGCTGGAGGACACCGTGTCGCTCATCATCGAAAAGCTCGATGCTGCTGGGATCAAACCGTCTCCTTCCCCAGTTTAACCCGAACCCCATCGCTCGTAATGCCTCATTAGAAAAGGTTACTTTGGAGGTAACGTTGACTCAGATAAAAAAGTTACTTTAGTAGTTTCCATAATTTAGCTACTTTTAAATCAATCGAATTGCGCAGAAAGACAGGATTAAGTTTAACATAAAGATCAGTCAGGCGAGCTTTGGTAACTAAAGGGATATCTGGTCTGGCCATGATACGTTGGTAAGGAGTGGCAGCCAGGTCATAGGTTTTGATAAACTTATTGTCGACCCGGCCTTTGAAAACCAGCTTCAAGACAGGTTGAAAGAAATTGATATACAGTCGCAAGTCAGAATAAATGCTGGTCAGAAGCTCAAATTCCTCATCGGTTTCGAGGCGGTCATAGCCCACAGTGTGACGAACCACCGACCAGTTTTTCTGCTCAACATAAGACTGGTCGTTCTTCTTATAGGGTCGGGAGCGCGTGAAGGTGATGCGTTCTTCCAAACAGTAGTGGTAAAGCAGATCATTGACACCTGCACTTGCAGCAGGTGCAAGTGTGAATTCACTCCCATTGTCTGAATCAATGCCCCGCAAATCAAAGGGTAGGTCTGGACGCATATTGTGGAGGGCATCTCGGACATCTTGTTGGCTGCGACGGTGCAAGGCAATCGGTTCGGTCCAACCAGTACATACGTCCGTGCAAGTCAACGTATTCAAGAATTGTCCTTCAACAGTATTCCCGCAATGGGCTACCAGATCGATCTCCATAAAACCGGGTTCATCCTCGTTCCAATCAGCAAATGTACGCACCGGTATCATCTTTTTGAGCAGTGTACCAGGTTTGGTGGTGCTTAACCCATGTAGCTTACCTTTGAACCGTACTGGCTTGAGACACCGATCTATGGTGGATCGGCTCATGTTCAATAGTAATTGCTTTACTTCTGGTGCGACGCTGATCTCCTGACACCGTTCCAGGATTCTGATGCCTTCAGGCAAGAAAGGATGCAGTCGTTTTGAGCAAATCCGTCCATAGATTTCCCAGATTGACTCTAATGCTTGTACCACCTCTCCCCGATAGATCGGCGTTTTTCCCTTTTTCTTGTATTGTCCTCTCGAGTAGCCATGTCTCAAGATCCGAATGGCGTATTTTCGGTGGTATCCTGTGGCAGCTATGAATTCATCTAATATCTTATTTTTCCCTGCTTTTGACGCTTTTAGATACCTGGGTTGGATCGTTTCCCATAGTTCTCTTTTGCTGCGTTGGCTCATCATATTCTCCCTCTGCGGATCTGAAATCCGCTCTAGGGTAACATTCTTTTTGAGTCAACGTCGTTTTCTAAAGTAAGATTAATTGTGAGTCAATTCGCGCTTCTCAAAATCCTTTCTTTTAGGGTATAATTTCCCAGTTCCCGCCAGCGACAGCTGGATTTCTTTTGACGGAGGTTGTAAAGCCAATGGATCGTCGTTATATCAACCTTATCCTGATCCTGGTGATCGTTATTGCTGCGGTCTGGATTGATCTTCCACGTCCCGAAGGCAGTATCGGGCTCAAAATTGGAAATTTTCAACGCACTTTAAATCCGGTTTTGGGTCTTGACTTGCGGGGTGGTCTCCAGGTGCTTCTCGGCCCCCAGGCAGGCTCAACCCCTGATGCACAGGCTCTCGCAGATACCAGCAAGATTCTGGAAAGTCGTGCAAACGGCCTGGGCGTAAGCGAAGTTGTCTTCCAGGTCGCGGGTGATAAATACATCCTGGGCGAATTTCCCGGTCTCACCAATACCGAGGATGTGCTCGCAGCCATCAAACAAACTGGCTTGCTGGAATTTATCGATGCCGGAGATACTCAACTGGCACCCGGAACAGTGGTAAAAACGGATTATGGTCAAACTGCTGACAGCCCGACGACCACTACTGCAACTCCGTCCTCGACGGCAACACCTTCTGCCACGCCAACTGCAGATACATCCACAGCAACCCCTGCCGCTGCTGATAAGGTTTATCACACAGTCATGACAGGCGCTGATATCAAGACAGCCATCGCTGAAGCGGGTCAAACCCTTGGCGGTTTCAGCGTGAGCTTTGAACTTACCCCAAATGGCGCGGCGATATTCAATACCTACACCTCCGCAAACATCGGTAAATACCTTGCCATTGTGCTGGATAAGACGGTCATTTCCTCTCCAACGATTGAGAATGCCATTCCCGATGGCAAGGGGCAGATTTCGGGCAGCTTCACCTCGGAAGAAGCCAACAACCTGGCAGTCACCTTGCGCTATGGTGGTCTTAAAGTTCCTGTGGAAGTGGTCGAGAGCAAGGTCGTTGGACCTACTCTTGGTTCAGATTCACTGGATAAGAGCTTACTCGCCGGGATCATCGGCTTTGCCATCGTGTTCCTCTTTATGTTGATCTACTATCGTCTTCCAGGCGCCGTTGCAGTGGTTGCTATTTCCATGTATGCAGCGATCGTTTATGCGTTGTTCAAACTCATTCCGGTTACGCTTACCCTCCCCGGTATCGCGGGCTTCCTGCTTTCCACCGGCGGCGCATTGGATGCCAATATCCTCATGTTTGAACGGCTGAAAGAAGAGCTGCGAAACGGGCGAAGTTTGCGCCAGGCGGTTGAATTGGGCTGGACTCGTGCATGGCCATCCATCCGCGATTCAAACATTGCCACCCTCATCACCAGCGTTATTCTCTTCTGGTTCAGTTCTGCCTTTGGTGCGAGTATCGTCAAAGGGTTTGCCGTTACCCTTGCACTGGGTGTGGCGATCTCTCTCTTTGCAGCCATCTTCATCACCCGCACGCTTCTCAGCCTTGTGGTTGACTTAATCAATCCTGCCGACCATCAAAAGTGGTTTGGTGCATAAGGAGGGCAATATGCTCAATATTCTTGGAAAACGCTACTACTTTTTTGCCCTTTCCTTGCTGATCATTGTCCCTGGTCTTGTGATCTTGCTTGTCAAAGGAATGCCGTTATCCATCGATTTCAAAGGTGGAACGTTACTTGAAGTGGAATTTACCTCCGCTCCTGCCCCATCCACCGCAATTGTAAAATCTGTGTACGACAAGACAGGTATCGTGGATGTACAAATTCAGGAGTCGGGCACCAATATCCTGGTCCTGCGCTCCTCCGTTCTCAGCACAGAGAATCAAACAACCATTTTGAATGCACTGAAAACCGAATCCAATAGCGATATTGTGATCCGCAAAGCCGACACGGTTGGACCTTCCATTGGTCAGGGTGTGGCTCAAAGAGCCGTTGAAGCGGTGGTGTTGGCGGCGTTAGCCGTCGTCCTGTACATCACGTTTGCCTTCCGCGGTCTGCCGCACGCCTTCCGCTATGGATTGTGCGCCATTGCTGCCATGGCGCACGATGTGCTGATCGTACTTGCGCTGACCGGTTACGGTACCATCTTCTTTGGCTGGCAGGTGGACAGCCTTTACCTGACTGCCTTGTTAACGGTTATCGGCTTTTCAGTGCAGGATAAGATCGTGGTTTTCGACCGTATCCGTGAAAACAGCGGTATTTATCGCAAACTCGAATTCGAAAAACTGGCGAACCATTCCATCGTTCAAACGCTGCAGCGCTCCATCAATACCCAGTTAATGACCTCGGAATTCTTCCTGCTTGCGCTTGCCTTGTTCGGCGGCGTTACCCTGCGCGAATTCGCAGTCATTTTGCTGGTCGGTCTGCTCAGCGGTACCTATTCTTCCATTTTCATCGCCGCTCCGCTTTTGGTGGTTTGGGAAAAGAAAGAATGGCGCACCTGGTTCCATAAAAGAAGCACAGTCGAAGCATGATCCTCGAGAGGTTCTGGTATCCCAGAACCTCTTTTATCGTAAAGCTTTTGCAATTGATCGATAAACTAAGAACCGGAGAGCTATATGCGTAAAGATGTCGTTTTGATCACTGGTGCAAATGGAGAAATCGGCCACGGATTAATATCTCATCTCGGAGAACGTAAAAACATAAGCATCGTGGCGATGGATGTTCAACCCCTGGATGAGACTCTGAAGCCTTACTGTGAGCGGTTTATCCTGGGAGACATTTTGGATACGATGCTCCTGGGCAGACTCGTCGCCGAATTCGAAATCCGCACGATCTTCCACCTTGCGTCGATCCTTTCCACCAAGGCAGAATACAACCCCGAAACTGCTCACCGCGTCAATGTGGAAGGAACGCTCAACCTATTACGTCTTGCCGTTGAACAATCTCAATGGCAGGGTCGACCGGTGCAATTCATCTATCCAAGCTCAATAGCCGCTTATGGGATGGCTGACGCCAAAGCCAAAGAAAAATGCGGAAAGATCAAAGAGGATGAATGCTGCAGTCCAATCACCATGTACGGTTGCAACAAGCTCTATTGCGAACATCTCGGGCGGTATTACATGCGCCACTACAAGCAATTGGCGGCGGACCATTCCAGCGTCCATGTTGATTTTCGCTGCCTCCGCTTTCCAGGGCTGATCAGCTCGGTGACCATTCCCACTGGCGGCACCAGCGATTACGGTCCTGAAATGCTGCATCATGCCGCGCAGGGTATCCCCTATGCTTGTTTTGTTCGCCCCGATACCCGCCTGCCTTTCATGGTAATGCCGGATGCCATCCAGTCGCTGCTGAGTCTCGCATCTGCCCCACGCGAATCCCTCAAACAGCTTGTCTACAACGTCACCAGCTTCAGCCCATCCGCCCAGGAGTTCTACAACCGGGTACGATCCGCCTTCCCGAAATCCGTCATCACCTTTGAGCCGGATCCCGCCCGACAGGCGATCGTCGACACCTGGCCGGCTGATGTAGATGACAGCGCAGCCACACGCGATTGGGGATGGAAACCCGACTATGACGAAGACCGGGCATTTGATGAATACCTGATCCCTTCGATCAAAGCTCGCTACCAGTCGTAAGAAGCGGTTCTGCGGGAACTCTGTTCCTGGATTTTCGACTGGTGCAAGTGGGATTAAAATAAGAAACAAGAACTCTCTTGGGATAATTTTGGCGATTGATGATTAATGATTACCCAAATGAGTACTTTTGTTTGACTTTTTTTGCGTAAAATTAATTTGCTTGCAAAGACGTGGAATTTGTAAATTCTAGGTTGAATACCTGCAAGTTGTAATTGCCTGTATGAAATTATTTTTGCTTATAAAGCATAAGGATAAGTCTTCTAGGAGGAATTAACGTGGATAAGAATCATCTGAACGGTTTGTTGAGACCAAAGAGTGTGGCAATTGTTGGAGCATCTTCCACCCCCGGGAAGATTGGATATTCAGTTATTAACAATCTCATCGAGGGAAAATACGCGGGAAAAATCTACCCCATCAATCCTACCGCCACAGAAATTCTTGGCTTGAAAGTTTATCCGGATGTGGCTTCAGTACCCGGAGATATCGACGCCGCGATTATCACGGTACCAGCCAAATTCGTCATCGAGGTTGCTGAAGAGTGTGGCAAAAAAGGCGTGAAGGGACTGATCGTCATCACCTCCGGTTTCAGTGAAATCGGCCGGAAAGACCTGGAAGAAGAATTGGTCAAAACAGCCAATAAGTACGGCACCCGGGTATTGGGTCCAAACATCGTCGGCACCCTTTCCAACTCGGATCATTTCAACGGCTCATTTGCTCCTGGATTACCCCTGCCTGGAAAAGCCTCCTTGATCTCACAAAGCGGTGCCCTCCTGATCGCTTTGGATGCCGCTACCTACACCCGGAAAGTTGGATTTGATAAGTTGGTTTCCATCGGAAACATGTCCGATGTCGATTTCGCAGACATCATCGATTTTCTCGAAGATGATAAAGATACCCATTGTATTTCCTTGTATATCGAAGGTCTCAAAGATGGCCGCCGATTCATCGAATCTGCCCGCCGCGCAAAGAAACCTGTGATCGCATTGAAGTCCGGCATATCAGCTCACGGTGCCGCAGCCGCGGCATCGCATACCGGTTCGTTGGCTGGAGCCACCAAAATTTACGGTGCGGCATTCAAGCAGGCTGGGGTTATCCAGGCTGCGGATCTTAATGATCTATTCAACCGCACGCTCACCCTTTCCTTGCAGCCCGCCATGAAAGGCGACAACATGCTCATCCTCACCAATGGCGGCGGAGTAGGTGTATTGGCAACGGATTCGGCAGAAAAGTATGGCATTCCATTGAAATTTGCACCGCAAGAACTGCAAACTGAAATGAAGAAGCACATGCCTGAATTCGGTTCAGCCAAGAACCCGGTCGATCTGACCGGTATGGCAGGAAATGACTGGTATTATGAATCTGTCAAGTACGCACTGACTGACAAATGGGTGGACGGCCTGGTTGTCCTTTATTGTGAGACAGCAATCACCAACCCCACTGAAATTGCTCAGGCAATTAAAAGAGCCATCGACGATGCCGGCGTGAAAGACAAACCGGTCACCATCTCATTCGTTGGCGGCGAAAAATCGGATGCTGCCATCGCCTGGCTGGTTGAGAACGGTATCCCCACTTTCAACGCCCCGGATCTCGCAGTAAACGCCATGGCCACCTTGCGCGAATATGCGAAAATCCATGAAGATGGTGCTGCAGCAAAATTCGTTCCAAACGAGAAGGCACGTAAAGCCTCCCTCGAAATCATTGCCAAAGCACGGGCAGATGGTCGCAACGCCCTGACTGAGATCGAAGCCAAGCAAGTATTCAGCGCTTACGGTCTGCCGGTGACCTCCACATCGTTGGCAAAAACAGAAGATGAAGCCGTCGCGCTGGCCAAGCAGGTCGGTTTCCCGGTGGTCATGAAGATCGTCTCGCCCGAGATCCTGCACAAATCCGACGCGGGCGGAGTGAAAGTCAACGTAAAGGATGAGGCTGCAGTTCGCGAAGCGTTTGCTACGATCATGAAGAATGCCAAAGCCTATAACGCCAATGCCAATATTCACGGCATCGCGGTGCAGGAAATGGCTCCCTGGGGAACCGAAGTCATTCTCGGCTCCACCACAGACCCCACTTTTGGTCCTACCGTCATGTTCGGTCTCGGCGGCATTTTCGTCGAAGTACTCAAAGATGTGACCTTCCGCGTGACCCCCGTTTCTGAAGACCAGGCGGACGAAATGCTGAGCGAAATCCGTGGGGCGCCGATCATTGCAGGCGCACGCGGTGAAGCACCCCGCGACCGCAAAGCGCTCAGCGAAACCATCGTGGCTTATTCAAACATGATCCTCGAACTCAAGGACGAAGTTGCTGAATCGGATGCCAACCCAGTGCTTGTCTATGAAGCTGGAAAAGGCCTGAAGGTCGTTGACGCCCGGATCATCCTCACCAAGAAATAGGACCTCCCGTAAAGATAAAGAGACCGCTTCATGAGAAAGCGGTCTCTTTTTTTTAGTCACCAATCCAGAGCGGATCATGCCGTCTTCTTGAATGTCTTCCAGGCTCCCACCCATGGGGTTCCCAAGCGGTTGCGTTCAGGAACGGTCACCTTGCTGAATTTCTGGGCTGTCTTCGCGGCGGTGGCAGCCACCCCTGCCCAATCTGAAACGAGCAGCGCTTCCCGTAATTTTTGAGCATAAAGATCAGCCCACTCCCACTCCAGGCGAAACTTGTCGGCTTTGACCCAATACCCGCGCTTCTCCCAGGCTTCGACCGAGGTATCGATTGTTCGGCCGATTTCAGCCAATGATAGCGAGATATACGCTGTTAAGTCATAGGTAGTGTCATTCGCCTCAC
This sequence comes from uncultured Chloroflexia bacterium, assembly GCA_963714465.1. Classification (GTDB taxonomy): domain Bacteria; phylum Chloroflexota; class Anaerolineae; order Anaerolineales; family Anaerolineaceae; genus UBA6107. The sequence continues at coordinate 83,653 of CAVQOS010000002.1, forward strand.
CCTGCTTCATTAATTCGCGCAAAGCAAGTACTACGCTCCGGGTCAAAAGCTTTCGTTCTTTCCCTGCGCTGTCTGGATTGTAGACTCTGCTCAATGTTTTCTCCTTGAAGAAGCGTCCGGTTTTACCCGCCGGCAGGGGTGATTATATTCGATTTCACAAATTTCGAGGAAAAAAGCGTTTCAGGTGCTAGAACGATAAGAGATTTTTATTCAAACGCTTACAGATTTCTAATAAACGTCAGGTATCATTTTCCCTAAGTTGCTTAAGCCATGTTCCGGGATCGAACTGAGCGAGGAAAACCTGCCTATTCCGAAAACGTCATATGGTTGACCATCAAAGTGTGCGGCAAACAGCATGGATGAGTTTTCTTAAATAGAAGAAAAATGGGATAAAATAGGGTGTTGAGCAAGCAAAAGGTGCAGATTTGGTTCAATAGTACGGTGTAATACCGCACAACTAGGCTGAAAATGTCCTTTCCTCGATCGGGGAAATGCTGGAATTGGCAGACAGGCATGCCTTAGGAGCATGTGCCGAAAGGCGTGAGGGTTCAAGTCCCTCTTTCCCCATACGTAAATAAAACCATGCTGTTGAAAAGGTGAAAAATTTGAAAATTGAAACTCAACCACGCGAAGACCATCAGGTAAAAGTGACCGCTGAATTTGAACCAGGCACTCTCGAAAAATACAAACACATTGCAGCACGAAAAATCTCGCAAAAAGCAAAAATCCCGGGTTTTCGGCCTGGTAAAGCTCCCTATGATGTGATCGTCCGTGCATACGGCGAAAAAGTGATCGAAGAAGAAGCCATTGAGGCAATGGTTGAAGCGGTCTATCCTTCCATTTTGGATGAAGCCAAGATCAACCCGGGCGCCCCTGGTTCATTGGAAGAGATTGTCTCCACCGAGCCGGTCAAATTGTCTTTTATCGTTCCCCTCGAACCCAGTGTGACCCTGGGTGATTATCGCGAAGTGCGTGAAGAGTATTCCCTCGAACCCGTAGCTGAAAAGCAGGTGGATGATTTTATCGCCCGCATGCTGAAGAGTTATGCCACGGCGGAGCCGGTCAATCGCGCTGCTGAAAAAGGTGATCTGGTCGCGATCAAATTGGATGCCACCCTGGTAGCCCCCGTTGAAGGCGAAAAAGCCGAGGTCTTGAAAGAGAGCCCCCTCCAGGTGGTCATCGGTGAGAACGACCCCGAAGAAAATGACTTCCCGTATGCTGGATTTGGGGATGAGTTGATCGGTCTTTCAGAGAACGAGGAAAAAACTTTCAAGTACTCCTACCCTGAAGATTCAAAATATGATCGACTTCGCGGCAAAGATGTTGAATTTCACGTCACTGTGCAAAACGTCAAATCGCTGGTACTGCCAGAATTAAATGATGAATTTGCACAGACCCTGGGTAGCTTTGAAAACGTGGCAAAGCTGCGTGAAACGGTCAAGGATCAACTGACCGCACAAAAGAAAGCCGATTACGACGAGGGATATTTAGACCGCGTGATCGACAAGCTCAGTTCTTCCGCCACCATTCTGTATCCTCCGCAAATGCTCCAGGATGAAGTGGACCACACCGTTGAACACATCCAGGAAGACCTTGCCCAGCAGAAACTCGAGCTGGACGTTTACCTGAAGACATTGAAAAAAGACCGCGAAAAATGGCTGGATGAAGAAATTAAGCCGGTCGCCCGCAAACGTCTCGAGCTCTCATTACTGCTCGATGAAATTGCCAAAATCGAAAAAATTGAAGTCGGCGACGAAGAATTGAACACAGAATTCAACAATCTCGTCATGGCCATGCAGCAACAGCAAGATTTCAAGAAGATGCAGCGTAAATTGACCAATGAAAAATTGGCCAATGCCATTGCCATGCAGGCTGCCACGCGCGTGCTGAATCAACATGTGCGCGATCGGATCAAAGAAATTGCCACCGGTAATGCACCTGACCTTGAGAAAAAAGCGGAAGAAACACCCGCAGGAGAAACCGCATCCAAGCCAAAGCGTGCTGCAAAGAAGAAAGTGGAAGCTGACGCTGCCGCAACCGCTGAACCTGCGGTGAAAGCAAAACCGTCATCCAAAAAGAAGGCAGAGGTTGAACCTGCCGCTGCTGATCAACCCGCTGAGACCCCCAAGCCAAAGCGTTCCAGTAAGAAATCAGCGGAAGCCTGACCCCAGAGAATTCTGGACCAGGTTGTTTTAGAAGGAGTAAAAGTGAATTTACCAAATTTTAAATCCGTAATTCCAATGGTGATCGAGTCTTCCGGCCGCGGAGAACGGGCTTACGATATTTATTCGCTGCTCTTCCGGGAGCGGATCATCTTCGTCGGCACCGCAATCGACGACCAGGTTGCCAATTCAATCGTTGCCCAGCTCCTGGTTCTGAGCCGTGAGGACCCGGATGCTGATATCCAAATGTATATCAATTCACCCGGCGGACAAATTTATGCCGGACTAGCGATCTATGATACGATGAAAATGATCCCGAACCACATCTCAACAGTTGCCGTGGGCGTGACCGCCTCGTTCGGCACAGTTCTGCTGGCTGCCGGGACCAAAGGCAAGCGTTATGCCTTGCCGAATGCCACCATCCACATGCACCAGCCTCTTGGCGGCGCAGAGGGTCAGGCTTCGGATATCGAGATCCAGGCGCGTGAGATTTTACGGCTCAAATCCAGCCTGCTGACCATCCTTTCGGAATCCACCGGGCAAACACTCGATACGATTCAGAAGGATACCGATCGCAACTATTATTTGGACGCAGCCCAGGCTGTGGAATATGGCCTGGTTGACCAGGTCCTCATCCCTCCCGTTCATTGATCTTTTCACCATAACCAGGCCGGGTGGCAAATGCCAACCGGCTTGTTTTTTGGAGAAGTACATGCAAATCAAACATCTTCCCAACATCAAAGCCCTTGTACTGGATATGGATGGCGTTCTTTGGCGGGAACGCGAACCGATCGGTGATCTGCCAGCCCTCTTCAGCCAATTCCAAAAAGCAGGACTGCAGGTGATCCTGGCAACAAACAACGGCACATCCACGGCGGACCAGTATATCGAGAAATTGGCAAGTTACGGTGTGACCATCCTGCCTGAACAGATCATCACTTCTTCAATGGGTGCAGCTTATCTTCTCCAGAAAAGGTTCCCTGAACTTGGAAATGTTTACGTCATCGGTGAAACAGGCTTGATCAACGCATTGAAAGAGACAGGTTTCTCGATCTCAGACGATCATGCTTTGGCTGTGGTGGCAGGTATGGACCGCGGCATTTCCTATGACAAGCTCAAAAGAGCCTGTTTGCTTATCCGCGCTGGGGCTGCTTTTTATGGGACGAACCCTGACCGCACCTTTCCCACTCCCGAGGGCATCATCCCAGGTGCCGGGTCGATCCTGGCGGCACTCGAGGTAAGTACCGATGTGAGCCCCATCATCGCCGGCAAGCCCAACAGCACCCTTTTTGAATTTGCCATGCAGCGCCTGGGTGTTACACCCGATGAGACACTTGTCGTCGGCGACCGGCTGGATACAGATATCCTGGGCGGTGTTCGCGCCGGCTGCAAAACCGCGCTGGTTTTGACTGGAATTTCAACTTTCGAAGAAGCCACTCGTTTCGAAGCCAAGCCGGATCTGATCCTGCCTGCCCTGGAAAATTTATTGGAAGAATAATCATGATGGATAAGCCAGAATCTGAACTGTTTTTGTTCGATCTTAACCTTAGAGTCCTTGAGGATTTGTTCGCATCCTGGGGAGAACCTGCTTATCGAGCCCAGCAGCTCTGGCATGCAGTTTATGTCGATTTGATCCGTGGATACGATGAGATTTCCACTTTTCCCAAATCTTTACGCACAAAACTCCAGGAATCGTTGGTCTTTTCCCACTTAACTCCTATCGATCGCATCACCTCAGAAGACCTCGAAACGGTCAAGACCTTGTTTGCCCTGCCTGATGAGCGGATGATCGAAGCGGTTCTGATGCATTATGACGTACGGGATACATTGTGCATTTCCTCGCAATCCGGTTGCGCCATGGGCTGTGTGTTTTGCGCCACAGGTCAGATGGGTTTCATGCGTAATTTGACCTCGGGTGAAATTGTGGAACAGGTCATCCAATACGCGCGCGAGCTAAAAGCCAGCGGGAAGCGCGTTACCAATGTAGTGGTGATGGGCATGGGCGAACCCTTTCATAATTACGACGCGGTGATGGCTGCCATCGACCGCTTGAATGACCCCCAGGGGATGAACCTTGGCGCGCGCCGTTTCACCATCTCCACAGTCGGAATTGTGCCGATGATCAAGCGCTTTGCTGCCGAAAAACGGCAGGTCAACCTGGCTGTGAGTTTGCACGCCGCCCATGACGGATTGCGGGCATCGATGATGCCGGTCGACCGCAAGTACCCGATCGCTGATCTCATTGCCGCCATTCGCGAATACACCGAGTTGACCGGACGGCGCATTACCTTCGAGTGGGCGCTTATCCGCGACGTCAATGATCACGAACAGGATGCGTTGGAACTTGCCGGACTGGTCAAAGGAATGATGTGTCACGTAAACGTGATCCCGTTAAACCCCACCCAGTCTTATGCTGGCAAGGCGACAACACACGAGAGGGCATTGGCATTCAAAAACGTCCTCGAATCCAAGGGCATCCCCTGTACCATTCGGCTGCGTCGTGGGATTGACATCCAGGCGGGCTGTGGTCAATTAGCCACGCGCGCCGCGGCTGCCAAAAGCTGACCTCCCACTCCTGCTCCATGCTATAATTCCAAAACTATGGATACTCTTTTTTCTAAATGGAAAGACAGCCTCGAAAAGACCCGAAAAGCCACTTTCGGGCGCATCACAACCATCTTCGGGGCTTCGGAAATTACGGCTGACACATGGGAAGAGCTTGAATCGCTGTTGATCCAGTCCGATATCGGGGTTGCCACAACCCAATCCGTGATCGCAAGCCTAAAACAAAAAGCAGATGCCGAAGGGGTCGTCAAAACCCTCGAGCTTTCCACTTTATTGGAAAATGAACTGCTGTCCCGCCTTTCTGAGCCTGCCACCCTGGATTTTTCGGAACCAAAACCGGCAGTCCTGTTGCTGGTTGGGGTGAATGGATCCGGTAAAACCACCACGGCTGCAAAATTGGGTAAAAGACTTACCAACGAAGGTAAGAAGGTTCTGCTTGCCGCGGCGGATACGTACCGCGCCGCGGCGATTGATCAGCTTCAAGTGTGGGCAACCCGCTTGAACCTGCCCGTGGTAGCCGGTCAACCTGATAGCGATCCGGGAGCGGTGGCGTACGACGCAGTTCAAGCAGGCATCGCCCGCGGCATGGACGTGGTCATCGTGGATACAGCCGGCCGCTTGCATACTCGATATAACCTGATGGAAGAGTTGAAGAAGGTACACAGGGTGGTCGGTAAAGCCCTTCCAGGGGCTCCACAGGCTGTGCTGCTTGTTTTAGATGCAACTACTGGTCAGAACGCGATTAATCAAGCACGCGCCTTCCAGGAAGCCGTTAAAGTCAACGGCGTGATCCTGACCAAACTGGATAGCTCCGCCCGCGGTGGAATGGCATTTGCCATCCAAAAAGAACTGAATTTACCCATCCTGTTTGCGGGTCTTGGCGAAAAACCCGAAGATTTGACCCCCTTCGACCGGGTGGCTTTTGTGCGCGGAATAATGAACAGGAATTAGAGGAACGGCTATGAGCGACATGGTTGCAACATTAAATACAAATCTGACCACCATCCATTCTTTGATGGAGCGTCTTTGACTTAGCGCAAAAAGAATCCCAACTGCGTGAACTTGAAAAGAAAGCGGAAGATCAAGACCTTTGGCAAGACCCGCCCTCAGCCCAGCGTTTGATGAAATCCATGTCAGAACTGCGCGAAGAAATTCAACAATGGCGCGCACTTGAAAAACGGATCCTGGACACGCGCGAATTGGCGGAGTTGGAAGATGAATCGCTTCTGCCTGAGCTCACCCTTGAATTTGACAACATCCAAACCCAGTTGAGAGGTCTCGAGTTTTCAACCCTGCTTGGCGGAAAACATGACCGCGGCAATGCTTTGTTGACCATTAACGCCGGCGAAGGCGGAACAGATGCGCAGGATTGGGCTGGGATGCTCGAACGCATGTACCTGCGTTGGGCGGAACAGCACAAATTTACGGCTGAAATTTTGGATCAAATGGAAGGTGAAGAAGCCGGGATCAAAACGGTCAGCATCGCTGTCAACGGCTTGTATGCTTATGGTTACTTGAGGGCTGAAAAAGGCGTCCACAGGTTGGTCAGACTGTCTCCTTTCGACTCAGCCCACCGGCGACACACTTCCTTTGCCCAGGTCGAAGTGCTGCCGGAAAGCTCCCAGGACGATCCCACTGTTCAGATCAACGCGGAAGATATCCGAATCGAAACATTCCGCTCGTCCGGAGCCGGCGGGCAGAATGTGCAGAAGAACTCCACTGCTGTGCGCATCATTCACATTCCCACTGGCATTGTGGTCACCTGCCAAAATGAACGTTCGCAAATGCAAAACCGTGAAAATGCGATGCGCGTCTTGCGGGCTCGTTTGCTCGACCTGGCAGAACAAAACCAGGACAAAGAGTTGGCAGAATTGCGCGGGGTCTATCAAAAAGCCGAATGGGGCAGCCAGATTCGCTCATACGTCCTTCATCCCTATCAAATGGTCAAAGACCACCGCACCGAGTTTGAGGTCGGGAATGCCCAATCCGTGCTGGATGGAGATATCGACGGCTTTATCGAAGCTTATCTAAAGTCGGCCAGGTAAAAAAAGGACCGGAGGCGGTGACCTCCGGTCTTGATTCTTAATCCAGGATTTGCATCATTTCAAGCAGCGACATATCCAGGCCTTTGGGCTCGTTGATCACTTTTTCCAGGGGCGTGGCGACAATTTCGCCTTTCACTTCACCCACCAGGGTGCCAAAATTCTCCTTGGCAATCTGCTCAACAGCTGCCACACCCAATCGCGTGGCAAGGATCCGGTCGGATGCGCTGGGTACACCTCCCCGCTGAACATGCCCGATGATGGTCATGCGCAGGTCGAATCCCAACCGTTCTCGATGTTCAGTAAAATACTGATCCAACGCAGTGGCGTTGTATTTTGCCCCTTCTGCCACGACAATGATCGCGTGTGCTTTGCCTTTTTCGTAGGCTTTCGTCAAAACCGTCGCAATGGCTTCAGGATCAGTTTCCACCTCCGGCAGCACAACGTACTCGGCTCCGCCTGCGATCGCAGACATCAACGCCAGGTAGCCGCAATTCCGACCCATGACTTCGATCAGAAAAGCCCGTTGGTGAGAGGACGCCGTTGTTTTCAAGCGGTCGATGGATTCGAGTGCAATATTCAACGCCGTATCCACCCCGATGGTCACATCTGAACCGGTGAGGTCGTTATCAATAGTCGAGGCAATTCCAACCACAGGAAAACCATGCTGGTGAAGGGCATAATTGCCGGTTTGCGACCCATTTCCACCAATGACCACTAACGCATCCACACACTCCTCATTCATGGACCGTATGGCAGTAATTTGGCCTCGCTCCGTTTTGAACTCGAGCGAACGCGCGCTGCCCAGGATCGTGCCGCCGCGCTGCATCATCCCGCCCACATCCCGCGGACCCAGGGGGACGAATATTCCGTTGATCAAACCCTCATAGCCATTTCTTACGCCGACAGCCGTCCAGCCTTTGGCATAACTCGCACGGACAACCGCCCGAATCGCAGCGTTCATACCTGGCGCATCTCCGCCGCTTGTAAGAACAGCAATTTTTTTCATAATGATCTCCTAATGAATCAGATGAATCCAAGTAGATTTTATCACATCCGCTTAATTGACCCCTTAAGAAGAGGTGTCATTCGTTTTTCTGAAACGGGCTTAAAGACAATTCACGAACGTCAAAAGTTTGGTAAAATTCAAAACGCATTGGTTCAGGTCTATTGCAAGTTCAACGTTGCACAGGAAATTGATATCTATTCAAACACCTTCAACAAGGACCCTTTATGCCGGACTTCCGAATCAAGAGACACCCTATTCTATCCGTACCCCAACGAAAATCGATAGATTTTACCTGGCAGGGAAAGCCATACACCGCTCAAGAAGGCGAGACCATTGCGGCAGCGCTATTCGCCAATGGAATTCGTGTATTTGGCCACCATCCTAAAGACCAATCTCCTCTTGGTCTTTTTTGTGCAAATGGCCAGTGTTCACAGTGCATGGTTATTGCCAATGGTTCACCAGTCAAATCCTGCATGGAATTGATCCAGGCAGGGATGAGCGTTGACCCGAACGATGGTCTTCCGGTTCTGCCGCTTGTAAATGCAGCACCCGAATTTTCTCCTATTCCAGAGATCGAGATTCCGGTACTGATCATCGGCGGAGGCCCAGCCGGTTTATCGGCTGCCATCGAATTGGGCAAATCCGGGATTAAAACCCTGCTGGTGGATGATAAACACCGGCTGGGCGGAAAATTGGTACTGCAAACCCACCGCTTCTTCGGTTCGACCGATGCGGTTTATGCTGGAACACGCGGAATTGATATTGCCACCCGTTTGGAAAAAGAGGTCAGCGAGTATCCGACCGTGGAAGTTTGGCTGCAGAGCACCTGCCTCGGCGTTTTCAGCGACAAGAAAATCGGCATTTTGCGTGACGGCAAAGAATACACCCTGGTCAAACCAGAGATCCTGTTGGTTGCCAGCGGTGCCCGCGAAAAATTCCTTGCCTTCAAAGGTAACACCCTGCCTGGGGTTTACGGAGCCGGTGCATTTCAAACCCTGGTCAATCGTGATTTGATCCGCCCAGCCGAAAAATTGTTCATCGTCGGCGGCGGCAACGTTGGATTGATCGCCGGGTACCATGCCCTGCAGGCAGGAATCGGCGTGGTTGGGCTGGTGGAAGCCCTGCCCGAATGCGGCGGTTATAAAGTACACAAAGACAAATTAGCCCGCATGGGTGTGCCGATTTACACCTCGCACACCATCCTCAGTGCGAACGGAACGGAAAAAGTTGAATCGGTGACCGTCGCCGAGGTGGATGCCCAATATTCGCCCATCCCTGGCACTGAAAAAAGTTTCGAGTGTGATTCGGTGTTGATTGCCGTCGGGTTGGACCCGGTGAACGAGTTTTACCTGAAAGCCCGTGATTTTGGGCTGACGACCTTCAGCGCCGGCGATGCGGAAGAAATTGCAGAAGCCTCCGCCGCGATATTCTCTGGCAAGATCAAAGGCCGAGAGATCGCCAAGACACTGGGCACGCCAGTAAGCGACGTTCCCACCCTTTGGTACAAAACCGGCGAGATCCTTAAATCCAAACCGGGGAGCACATTTTCTGAAGTCATGCCGGATCTTGCTGAAGGAGTCCTGCCGGTCATCCATTGCAGCCAGGAGATCCCATGCAACCCATGCGCGGCGCTTTGCCCCAACGGCTTGATCATTGTGGATAAGAAAGACATCCGCGCAGTCCCCACTTTTGTTGGCAATAATTTCTGCTGCGCTGCCTGTGAGCGCTGTGTGGCAGGCTGCCCTGGATTGGCGATCACACTGGTGGATTATTCTGCCGACCCCGATCGTCCGATCGTGTCGATTCCCTACGAATTCACCCGGGATGTCATCAGTGCCAAAGATATGGTCACTGTGCTGGATACCAAGGGAGAAAAATTGGGCAGGCTTGAAGTGATCGACGTGCATTCGATCGAATCCAGCGATCGAACCATGATCGTGCAGGTGGCAGCGGAACGAGAGATTGCCCCGCATATCGCAGGCATTTTGATCCAGGAAGCCAATATCACCCACCCCATGCTCCAGTATGTGAAGCATGTGACGGATGACACCATAATCTGCCGTTGTGAACATGTAACAGCCGGAGAAATTCGCCAGCTCATCCGCAAAGGCTATCGGGACATCAACGAAATCAAAACAGTCACCCGCACCGGCATGGGATCCTGCGGTGGCAAGACTTGCTCGCCTCTTATCCAGCGCCTGTTCAGAGAAGAAGGCGTGCCTTACAACGAAGTCACCGGACCCTCCCGCAGACCTCCGTTCATTGAAGCTTCCCTGGGCTCGTTTGCCGGTGAAAAACGCGAGGAGCGCTGAGATGACGAATCATCAAAATTCAACCTACGACGCAATTGTGATCGGTGCCGGCTCCATCGGCACGCCCACGGCTTATTACCTGGCAAAAAGCGGATTGAAAGTGCTCGTACTCGAATCCGTACCGAGTGTGGGTCAGGGATCCAATAAAAGGGCGATCGGCGGTATTCGCGCCACCCATTCCGACCCGGCCAAAATTGCCCTCTGCCTGCGCAGCATAGAGATCTTTTCCTCCTTCAAAGAGGAATTTGGCGACGATATCGAATGGGATCGCTGCGGTTATGCCTTTGTCGCCTACCGCGAACGCGAAGAAAAAACGTTGAAAAGCCTGCTGGTCACCCAAAAATCTTTTGGCTTGAATATCGACTGGTACGATGGTAAAGAATTTCGCGAGATCATCCCGGACCTCAATCCTGAGGGTCTGGTGGGCGGAACTTTTAGCCCGGATGATGGGAGTGCCTCCCCGTTGCTGACCAATCATGCTTACTACACGCATGCCATCGAACTTGGTGTGGAATTTCACTTCTGCGAACCCATCCGCGAGATCAAGGTGGAAAACGGAAAAATCAGCGCTGTGGTCACCGACGACAACCGCTACAGCGCTGGGATCGTGGTCAACTGCGCCGGTGCCTGGGCAGCCGAAATTGGCAAACTGGCGGGGATCGACCTGCCAGTGAAACCTGATTCTCACGAAGCTGCGATCACTGAACCGGTTGCACGCTTCCTCGGACCGATGGTGGTGGATATCCGTCCAGCGCCGGGTTCGACCAATTACTATTTCTACCAGCATATCACCGGGCAGATCATCTTCTGTATCACCCCCGACCCGAACGCATGGGGCTTCGATACGCGTGAAACGAGCGCTTTCCTGCCCATGGTTTCTCAACGCATGATCGATGTGATGCCGCGTTTGAAGAATATCCGGGTTCGCCGCACCTGGCGCGGACTTTATCCGATGACGCCGGACGGCTTCCCCATTTTCGGTTGGGCGCCCGAAGTATCCAACTTCCTTTTGGGCGTCGGTTTATGCGGTCAGGGATTCATGCTCGGCCCTTCAGGGGGCGAACTCCTGGCGCGTTTGGCGCAGGGGGTTCCCACCGAAAACGACCAGATGATCTTAAAATATGTCTCGCCTGACAGGAAGTTTGTAGGTCAGGAATTATTGAAGTAAGCTTCTTCCAAAAAAACTGACCAACTCCGGCTCTGTTCTTATCGAGGAGTTGGTCACTCTTTTAGATTGGACGCATCAATGCAGGCAAAAGGCTTTATTTTTGATTTCGACGGGTTGATCCTGGATACCGAATCACCCCAATTTTTGATCTTCCGCGATGAATTTGCCAAATATGGCGTCGCTTTCACTTACCAGGATTGGTGGAAGGTGATCGGAACCGGATTTGCCGAATACAACCCGTTTGAACATCTTGCCAGCCTGGCTGGCGATCATCACAACTCGGAATATTTTCACCAATTGATCGACCAGCAGATCGCTGAGAAGCTGGACCAGGCGCAGCCTTTCCCGGGTGTCGTGCCATTCATCCAGGCAGCCCGGCGTTTGAAAACTCCCATGGCAGTGGCTTCAAGCTCGGAGCGCAGTTGGGTACGCGGGCAGCTCAAACGCATCGGACTGTTGGATTCCTTTTCCAGCGTGATCACCTCAGATGATGTGTCTCAGGTCAAACCTGACCCTGAACTCTATTTGGTTGCAGCCCGGAGTTTGAAATTGCACCCCACAGAATGCATTGCCTTCGAAGATTCTTTGAATGGGATCAAGTCTGCCAAAACTGCCGGGATTTACTGCATCGCCATCCCCAACGAGATCACGCTTGAGATGCCGCTTCAAATGGCTGACCAAATCGTTCGTTCCTTCAGCGACCTGCGAATCCAGGACCTCCTGACATTAACAATAGATACGAATATTGTCTGAAGTTCGATCTATACTGCTGGTTTTACCGAAAGATAAATGCTACAATTGCGCTCAAATGAGTGGTGAATCATGATCAGCACCGAAAAGCTGGCCCCTTTGCTGGTTAATTTGCTTGAAGTCCTTCCGGAATCTTATTCAGTTGTAGACCGGGAGATGATCACTCACGCCTATCATTTTGCTGAAACAGCCCATACCGGCCAAAAGCGAGCCTCGGGCGAACCCTACATTACCCATTGTGTCGCCGTGGCTATCCTATTAGCCGAAATGCGAGTGCAGCCGATCGTCGTTGTGGCTGCACTTTTGCATGATACGGTCGAAGATACCCCGGTGACCCTTGCCGATATCAAGCGCGAGTTTGGCGATGAAGTCGGTCGGCTGGTGGATGGGGTGACCAAACTAACCAACCTGCCGCGTGTCTCGCGCGCTGATGGAATCGGAGACAATGAAGAAGAACCTGAAGAACCCCCTGACGATTTACGCAAAGACCGGCGCAGAGACCTTGTCAATGAAACACTGCGCAAGACCTTCCTGGCAATGGGCGAAGACATTCGCGTCATTCTGATCAAGCTTGCCGACCGGCTGCACAATATGCGCACGCTCGGCTATTTACCCGAAACAAAACGTAAACGGATCGCCCAGGAAACGATGGATATCTTCGCGCCCCTTGCCAACCGCCTGGGCATCTGGCAGATCAAATGGGAACTCGAAGATCTTTCTTTTCGCTATATCAATCCCGAAAAATACCGTGAAATCGCCCAAAACCTGGCAGAAACAAGGGTCGAACGCGAACGTCAAATGCAGGATATCATTGAAAAACTGCAGAAGCTTATCCAGGATGCCGGCATCGGTGTTCAAATCAGCGGTCGCAGCAAACATATCTATTCCATTTATCGCAAGATGATGGATAAACAAAAACCATTCGAACAAGTCCGCGATATCCGGGGGGTACGCCTGATCGTGGCTGACATTCCCTCCTGCTATGCTGCGTTGGGGTTGATCCATACTCACTGGCGACCGATGCCCAGCGAATTCGATGATTACATTGCTGCGCCAAAAGACAACTTTTACCAATCGCTGCATACGGCTGTGATCTATGATGACGGTCGCCCGCTCGAAGTTCAAATTCGGACGCCAGAAATGGATGAAAATGCTGAATTCGGCATTGCCGCCCATTGGCGATACAAGGAAAAGGGCCCGCGGGATGAGCAGTACGAGCAGCGCATCAACTGGCTGAAAAAGTTGATGGATTGGCGCCAGGACGTTGAAGATGCCAATGAATTTGTAGACGGGATGAAGACGGACGTCTTCCAGGACCGCGTGTATGTATTTACTCCACGCGGCGACATCATCGATCTGCCGGCTGGGTCCACCCCCATCGACTTCGCTTATCACGTCCACACTGAAATCGGGCATCGCTGCCGCGGGGCGAAGATCAACGGCAAGCTGGTCACGCTTGATTACGTGCTCAAAACCGGAGACCAGGTGGAAATACTTGCCGCAAAACGCGGCGGTCCTTCCAGAGATTGGTTGAACACCAACCTGGGACTGGTTCGTACCCAACGCGCCCGCTCGAAGATCCGCGCCTGGTTCAAACATCAAAACCGCGAACAGAACCTCAGCCAGGGGAAAGTCATCCTCGATCGAGAGCTGCGCCGGCTTGGCCTGGTGGAGATGGATATCGATAAGCTGGTCAACGATTTCGATTATCGTTCAGCGGAAGATTTCTACGTAGCCATTGGAACGGGCGACCTGTCATTGGGTCACGTGATCAACACGATCTCGGAGAATCTCAAGCAGGAAACTGACGTACTTGAAGTCAAACCGTCAGCCCCGGTCAAAGAAATCCGCGATAATGACGTTGCAGTCCTCGGATTGAAAGGCATCCTGACGACGATTGCCAAGTGCTGCCATCCTGCGCCAGGAGATCAAATTGTGGGGTATATCACCCGCGGTCGGGGTGCCACCATTCACCGCCAGGACTGCCCCAATATTCTCAGGATGAAGGATCGCGAGCGGATCGTCAAGGTGACCTGGGGTGAACCCCAAAATACCTTCCCGGTGGATATCCAAATCAAGGCTTACGACCGCCAGGGATTGATGGGCGATATTTCCAATATTTTGAACAACGAAAATATCAACTTGAAGGATATCAAGTTGAACGTCACTCACAATTTGGCTACCATAATCCTGATCGTGGAAGTTTCGGATATCGTTCAACTTTCACGAATGTTGACACTCATCGAGAACCTGCCCAATGTAATGGAAGCACACCGTTTGAATCCGGGATAAAAAAGATAGACGCTTGTTTAATGTGAAAATCAATGGGGGGAAATGCTTTACTTTTTTTGAATCATAGGGTAAACTGCTGACGTTTTAAAGACCTGAATTGGGGTAAACGAATTGATGAAAAAAGGCCCACTGCTTATCACCTGGATAGCCACCATTGCCGGAATTTTAGATGCCGGATATCTTTCCTATGTCAAGCTGACCAAGGTAGCCATCTACTGCACGCCTGGGTTGGGACAGTGCGATGTCGTCAATTCCAGTCCTTTTGCCTTTTTGCTCGGCATTCCGCTGGCTTATTTGGGCTTGCTCACCTATTTTGCCATCCTTTTCCTCCTCGTATTCGGAGAAAAGATCAAGTTCTTGAAGCCTTATTCCCTCTACCTGCTGTTTGGGATTAGCGCATTTGGCTTCCTTTTTTCGTTGTACCTCACCTATCTGGAGATTTGGGTGATCAAAGCCATCTGCCAGTGGTGTGTACTCTCAGCAATACTCATGACGGTGATATGTATCTGCACCACGATTCGATTGTTTAGCCATCAAGAATCTTAATTTTTTTTGGGAGGTAATGCAATGCCTCGTATCCGATGTCACTACCTTGACTGCGTGTTCCTTGATGAAGGCTACTGCAGCGCCGGACAGATTGAACTTGATCCTGATACCGGTTGTAAAACCTATTCAGCCAATGTCGAAGCAACCACTGACGATAACTGGGATGAAGACGAAGAAGAAGAATTGGAAGAATGGGAAGAGTCAGATGAAGAAGAAGATGACGACCTTTGGGGAGAAGAAGGTACAGAAAGCGATGAGCTCTAGCTAAGCCAAATAAAATACCCCCTGAAAATTCCACCCCGGCCCAATTGCCGGGGTGTTGCGTTAATTGACCAAATCCCAAGCTATTTGAAATAGCACATAAAAAAGGCGGAAACAACCCTGGGGTTTTCAATAGTTGTTGACGTACCTCAATCTTGCTATACTTGAATCATGCTAATTTCGCCAAAACGAAAGCAGTTTTGCAGAGATTGCAAAGGTTTACGAATCGAATGAAGATTTACCGGCGTTGATGAATCCAAACCACCCCAAATTCTTACAAGGAGGCTAAAATGAGTGATTTCTTTGGCAAATTGAAGAGCGGTGCTGAAAAAGTGGCTTTCGAAGCCGAAAAAATGAATAAACAGAACCGGGCAAAAGGCGAATTGGAAAAGATCAAGAGCCAGATCCAATCCCAATATGTAAAACTCGGCGAGATGGTTTACACACAGCGCGCGTCAATGGGCGCCGCTGACCCTGCTTTCAATGAGATCTTCCAATCCATTACGGACCTGGAACAGCAGGTCGATTCGAAGAATGAGGAAATTCTACGCATCAATGCTGAAGCCTTTGCCGCACCGGGAACCCAACCTGCCCCGCAAGCTGTCGCTGCACCCGTCGAGCCCGCTCCAATGCCGTCAACACCAGCCCCGGCAGCCAGTGCGAGCAAATTCTGCCCGAACTGCGGAAAAGAAAACCTTGCGACCGCCAAGTTTTGCACCGATTGCGGGACTAGCTTATAAGAACCAGGCACTTTGATTCTTCGTGGAATTTCGCTTAACTAAAAAGTACTCTAATTAGATCTTCGATTTTCTGATTTCAATAAATTCCGCCCAATGCGGGATTTATTGTCTTCTGGGGGCAAAGAATTCGAACTTCTACAGGCAAATCCAGAACCTGCAGTCCTGTCATTAGACGTTTAGCACGACCAACGATGGAAAGCAATCCTACCTATCACACCATCATAGGTGTCCAGTGGCTTGAGTGCATTCCTGGCATCAGGGTCTTTTCGAAAAGCGCTCTTCCCATTGATAATGCTCAGTACATTTGAGTAATAATCAACACAGTGAAGTTCATTTTTATTGAGGTCAATCAGTATGAAATCTGTGGTATCCACCATGGTAGACCAAGAGAAGCATAGATTTTGGGTTTTCACTTCTATTACCTACAAACTGATGCCGGTATTTATATCAGTCTGGGTATCACCTTAATGATTGTGGTGGCTATCATTTTGGGTTTCAATTTTTACCTGTCGGTTGTCAAAGATTTGCCCTTCAAGCGGCTTTTTTTTGAAATGTTCGCCATCAGCATGGGTGTCGCGATATTTACCTTCCTGGTGGGGTTAATCGTCCGCAATGTATTCGGTGTAAATGTCTAGCACTCCGTCAAACCTGAACAAAATTGTTTGTTCAGGTTTGACGGAATACCAACCAGATGTAATAAGTAGGTTTTATAGAATAACTTGATTGAAGCACACGTTATTTAGAAAGAGGAATGGCATTTAAGTGTCATTCCTCTTTTTGATTTAATTGGTGTACTTTACCAGCGAAAAGCAATGCCGCGTTTGCCCAGGATGCGGTCGTCGAAGATGACCTGCCCGGGTTTGCCTGCCAGACCCTGGCAAACGTGCAGGGGTAATAAATGCTCTTCACGGGGGTGGCAATAACGTGCGTATGGGGCTTTCTCCCATTCCAACAGGCGCTGTTCCCTTTCGGATTCTGTGAATGAGCCAGCGCAAGTTTCGATAAGCCAGTCTTGAAACGCATCATTGGCCGGGTCGTCCGCACCTAATTCATGCCCGAAAAACGCACTTATGTTGTGATAAGAGAAACCCGAACCGATGACCAACAGGTTCTCGCTCAATAGCTCACTCAGTGCTTTACCCAGAGCGATGTGTGCCGCCGGGTCAAGTCCGCGGCGCAGGGAGAGTTGCAGGCATGGAATATCTGCTTCTGGATACATCATTTTTAGCGGAATGAACAAACCGTGGTCGAAACCGCGTTCATTGTCGATCCGCGTCGGGATACCGTTTTTTTGGAATAGACCGGCAATGCGTTCTGCCAACGCCGGGTTACCCGGGGCGGGGTAGGTGATCTCATAAGCCTGATCTGGGAAGCCATAGTAATCGTAGAACATCTTGGGGTGAGCTGCTCCCAGCAGGGTGGCAGCTCTTTCTTCCCAGTGCGCGCTGACGACGAGGATCGCCTCCGGTCGGGTGAGTTGGGCAGGCAGGGCTTTCATGAAAGCAATCATTGCCTGGTGGCTGGCATCTCCCAATATGGGTAACGGCCCTCCGCCATGTGAAAAGTAAATGATCTGTGCCTTGTTTTCGTTGCGATTTTGCTCCATCATCCCATCCTTTTGTATTGTACCGAAATTCTACGTTTGATTTTTTTGCCAACATTTTCACCCCAGAATGGTGATGGTTGTGACTGAACTCACTTAATTTTAGCATTGTTTCCTCCAATTGCATCATTATTTGCGATCCATTTCATAAAATCGGATGTTGAAAATGATTTTTCTCGGCCTTGCTTAAATACAAACAACAGATTGGGACATAAAAGCGTGTTTTTTCAGGAAAGACTTTTTGCATAAATATCTTGATAAGGATATTTTTTTGAGAGTTTCAACACAACACTTCTTGCCATTCTGATGATCTTCCCGGCCAGAAATATGTACTTCAAGCGAAAGGTCTTGATTTGCTGCCGGTATTCCGTTCGTCGCAGAAGGCGAACTGGATGTTGTAACCTTGTATTCTTTTACAGCGCCGTCCTGGTGGCGTGCTCGAGCAGTAAAAAAATCCGGCATTGGAGGTAAGATTTTTGGCAGAGAATTCGATTTTATTGATCACAGCAGTATCCTCACGGCAGGTTTTCTTATCCTAAAATTTTTAACATCGTATCTCTACTTAAAATATCCGATTCACTTTTTTAGTGAAATCCTGCGAATGCCGATAAACCTAAAAAAACATCAAAAGTGGGGTGAAAAGTGGTTATTTTGGCTCTAATTTCTTGAAATATTGATTAGAAACGCCTGTTTTTACACGTAAAGCGGATATATTATCCAAATTCCGCAATTTGACTGATTTGGCGACGTGGAATCCTGGTTAAAGAAAGTATTTGTTGAGATACTCTTGTGAATCACTTCCTTTAAGAGTCTGATTTCCAGTAGTTGGAAAACGAATCCAAAGAAAGCATTGAAGGGGAAGATAATTGCGAAGCATATCAAGCAAATGAGTAGATGTCTATCCAGGGTTTCTACTTGAAGCATGCCCAAGAATATCGCAAATGAAGCTGAGAATAGACCGACATTCACACTTTGCGTAAACTGCCTGAGTTGACTTTCCTCTGCAATCTTTTCCTCGCGTGCTTGGGCTATAGTGTTTTCAGTGGTCATGTATTTTGATTTCCTTTCGGGCACTTCCGTTCTAGCCCCAGAATTTATTTTTCCCACCTTAGCTACCTCATACGAATCAGTGAGAAAATGTAGTGGGTCAAGTCTTTTTACTCCAGCATATCTGCTGGAGAGTTAACAAAAACGTTCTTTAGGTCATCATTGCTTACTGGAAGATGCCTTTTTGTGACTTCAATTTGACTATGCCCCAGCAATCTGGCGATTGTAAAAATATCCACACCTTTGCGGCACAACGTAATCTCAAAAGTAAGTACTCCTTGACTTGAATTTCTTTGTTTGGCAAAGCGAGGAATATAGGCTGGGGGCAAAGGACATGACACCCTCAATGGGTGTTCGAACCTCTGTAAATCATGATTTTCGCAAAACGCCGAATTTATTGAGAGCTTGGCAAAGGACATGGCACCCTCAATGGGTGTTTGAGCCTCTGGTAACCAAAAATCCCGCTGAACGCGGGATTCTTATTAGGCTGGGGCAAAGGACATGGCACCCTCAATGGGTGTTCGAACCTCTTTAGCAAAAATCCCGCTGAACGCGGGATTTTTATTAGGCTGGGGGCAAAGGATTCGAACCTCTACAGGCAAATCCAGAATCTGCAGTCCTGCCATTAGACGAGCCCCCAATGCTGAACGAACAAAATTTTACCACCCCGCCTATAAACTGTCTAGGGGCTTGATCGTCACTCTTGCGATTGTTGATTTATTGTGGAGAATTTAATCTGCTCTCCCATTTCTGCCGGAATATGTTAAAATACATCCCATTGGTAGCAGTGAAAACTGCAATCTTTCCGCCCTTGGCTTCACCAACGGTGACGTCCGAGGGCAATCCCGTGGAAAGGAGGTTCCCTACATGCGAAACTACGAGGTTATTATTGTAGTCCATCCCGAACTTGACGAAACCGCTTTTAAAGGCGTTATTGAAAAGGTGTCAGGTTGGATTACCACAGCCGGTGGTTCTGTAGACAAGGTGGATGTTTGGGGTCGTCGTCGATTAGCTTACATCATTCGCAAACAGCGTGAAGGTCAGTACGTTTACTTTCAAGCTCAATTGCCCCCCACCTCAACCGCAGAACTTGAACACAATTTGCGTTTCCTTGAACCAGTGTTACGGTTCATTATCACAGTAGTTGAATAATTTTTCTTTTCTTGTCTGGTTCTAGTTTTGAGGAGTTTGTATGACTCGTGGTTTAAATAAAGTGATGATCATTGGTCACCTGGGGCGGGATCCCGAAATGCGGTATACCCCTTCCGGCCGTCCTGTGACCACTTTTACTGTAGCTACGAATCGCACCTGGAACACTGCAGATGGCGAAAAACACAATGAAACCGAATGGTTCAATGTGGTGAGCTGGGGCAACCTGGCTGAGATCTGCAAGCAATACCTGACCAAAAGTCAGCAGGTGTATATCGAAGGCAGATTACAAACCCGTCGCTGGGAAGATGCCGAAGGCGTCAAGCACGTAAATGTCGAGATCGTTGCCAACGAAATGATGATCCTCGGCGATCGCCGTGAACCCAACCAGGCTCCTGCAGACATGCCTGAGTCAGACATACCCACGGATGAAGAGTATCCGTTCTAATGGAGTAAGTTAAAATGTCAGATGATAATCACAACGAGAATGAACAATCTTATGGGCCCCGCCGGTTCGTGGCACGCCCTAAAATTTGTCAATTCTGCGCAGACAGGAACATCGCCATCGACTACAAACAGGCCGACATGCTGCGCCGTTTCGTAACCGAAGATGGCAAGATCCGCCCACGGCGTCAGACTGGCACTTGTGCCCGTCACCAACGCGAACTGGCGATTGCAATCAAACGCGCACGCCAAATTGCACTCCTACCCTTCACGGGCGAGCGCTGGACCGACGCAGTTAGATAAGTTTGTGTGTTCACACGGGGCAGGGAGCCAACCCTCTTTGCCCCGAATTTTTTTAGCGTGAGGTATTCAATGGCTGCTGATTCAAACGAAAGTAAACCCAAGAATTTAACCAAGAAGCATGTTGCCAGGTTGGAAAAAGAGAACAAACAGCGAAAGTACGTCACATTTGGTTTGATTGCAATCGTTGTTATTGTTGTGGGTCTAATCGTATACGGCGTGCTGGAAAGCACGGTATTGAAGAATTATCGAGCCGTAGCCAAGGTCGGATCAACCTCGATTACTGTAGAGCAATTCCAGAAGCGGGTCAAGTTTGACCGACAGCAATCGGTCTCGCAATACCTGACCTATGCGACGTCGAGCTACGCTTACTTCTTCCAATCCTCTTTGCAGAGCGTGCAGAACGCCCTGGACAATTATGTCCAATTCGGCAGTGACACGCTCGATCAGATGATCAACGAAGCCGTGATCGCCCAAAAGGCAAAAGAAATGGGTATCACAGTAACAGATGAAGAAGTGCAAAAAGAGCTTGAAGCCAATTTCTACTTCTACCCCAATGGCACACCCACTCCGGTTCCCACGCGTGATGTACCTGCCACGCCTACCATCAATCCTACACAGGAATTCCTGCTTGGACCGACCGCTACATCTTCGATCCCAACTGAAACCGCAACATTGGCACCCACCAATACGGCTACTGCTGGTCCTACCACGACAGGCACACCCGCTACACCCACTTTAGGACCTGCCACTGCCACTCCGACTCAAACCGAAACCCCGACCATCGCCCCCACGATCACGTTGACGCCAACCATCACCATGACGCCCACCCCATACACCCAGGCCGGGTTCGATTCATTGTATGCAACGAGCGTCGCCAGCATTAACTCAACTACATCATTCAATGACGCCGATCTTCGGGCTTATGTTCGCAACTACCTGCTGCAGCAAAAAGTTGTCGATGCACTTGCTAAAGATATTCCCGAAACCCAGGAAGTCGTTTGGGCGCGGCACATTCTCGTCGCCACCGAAGCTGAAGCAAAAGACGTACTTGCCAAACTGGACGCCGGCGAGTCCTTTACCAGCCTGGCTGCTCAATATTCAACCGATTCCAGCAATGCACAAAATGGCGGCGATTTGGGCTGGTTCATCAAAGGTCAAATGGTCGAACCGTTCGAGACCGCAGCTTTCGGTCTGAACGTCGGCGAAGTCAGCCAGCCTGTGCAAACGACCTTTGGTTGGCACATCATCCAGGTGCTTGGCAAGGAAACGCGCGTATTGACGGATTCCGAACTGAGCTCTGCCAAACAGATCGCTTATAAGAAATTCCTTGAACAGGCCAAGATAGATATTTCAAACAAGAAACTCGATCTATGGGCATCGGTTGTCCCCACCGAACCCACCATCCCAGACCAATATCGTCTGGCAGCCACTGCCACACCCTAATTAATCCATTACCAAAAAAACGCTGCGTGAGAATCTCACGCAGCGTTTTCCATTCTACAAAGCGTCATTTAGCCATTTCTTCGCTGACTTCATCCAGCTTGAGACTGATCACCTGGCTGGCTGAATCGCGGCCCATGGTCACGCCGTAAATCACGTTTGCCACCTGGACAGTGTTGCGGTTGTGGGTGATGACGATAAACTGAGTTTCCTGGCTTAATTCTTTCAACAATTCGGTGAACCTGCCGACGTTAGCCTCATCCAAAGCCGCGTCAACCTCATCCATCACGCAAAACGGCGTGGGTGAGACCTTCAAGAGCGAAAAGATCAAAGCCACAGCCGTCAATGATCGCTCGCCACCCGAAAGCAGCGATAGGCCTTGTTCGCGCCTTCCAGGCAGCTTGGCTTCGATGTCGATGCCGGTTTCGGTGGGGTCTTCATCATCAGTAAGGACCAACTTCGCCGATCCACCCCCGAACAAACGCGTGAACATTGACTTAAACTCGATGGCAACCGCGTTGAATGTGATTCTGAATTCCTTGCGCATCAGCTCATTCAATTCGTCGATGATCTGGCGCAGGTCCGCATCGGCTTTCCGCAGGTCCGCAATTTGACCCGTCAGGAAGGTGAAGCGTTCTTTCACCTCATCGTATTCTTTCTTTGCTTCAGGGTTGACCGCTCCCATGCGCTTGAGCTGTGCGCGTTGGCGATTGATCGAATCTTCCAGTTCCTGCGGGATCTCGGTCAGCACGGGCAGCGAATCCACCCCTTCCAACGGCAGCGGCGTGGGACCGGAAACGTCTTCGTTGTACTCAAGCGCCACCAAGCCAAAATCTTCTTCGATCCTGCGCCGTAAATTGTCCAAGGCTTCACGTGTACGGCCTAATTCGAACTGCGCCTGCGTATTGTAACGGTCAGCATTCGCCTCAGATTGACGCAGCGTGGAGTAATCTTCCTGCAGCCGCGAATACTCGCCATCCAAAGCGGTCAATTCGGTTTCTGCCGGGTCGATCTTCGTCTGGAGCTGATCGATCTGCACTTTAAGTTCAGTTTCTTTGAGATGCAAACCCTCTTTTTCCTGGTTCAATAGTGCCATGGACTGATCTAAAGAGCTGATCCTTTCGGCAAGCTTTTTGCGGTTTTCGCGGTTGTTGTTCACCGTTCGTACAAATTCATCGTAGCGCCGGTTGGCCTCTTTTACGGCACGTGTGCTCACTGCCAGGCTGGTATTCCAATGCACCACCTGGGCTTGAAGCTCATCCAGCGGCAATTCGTTAACTGCTTGATTCAATTCGTGCAGTTTTTGATTGGTTTCGACAACGCGGCTGGTATTGGCATCCAGTGTCTTTTGCAGCTCTTCCAGTTCATTCGCAGCCCGGGTGACCTGGTCGTTCAGGCTGGATAATTGGTTCTTTTGCCATTCCTGCTTTTGTTTGACCTGTTCCAAGGCGAGGTTTGCTGCCTGGTAGGTTGCGTGGTGAGCATTCAAATCGGTGCGCGAAGCCTTCACCTGACCATCCAGGTTCTTCTGAGTTTCTCTGGACATCAATAGGTCTTGATCGGTCGATCGACTCTCCTTCTGCAAAGCGCTGACCTTTTGCTCAAGATCGCGTACTCGCTCCTCGAGCTCCTGCTTCTGACGCGGTCGGCTGACTACGGCGGATCGTCCATCCTGTCCAGCGGTGACAAACCCTGAGCCGGTAAAAACTTCACCCTTCAGCGTCGCCACTTTGGCATGGGAAGGAAGGTCTTTAACAAGGCGCCTGGCAGCGGCACGATCTTTGACGATCAGTACCTGGCCCAAAAGTACGTTGGCTAATTCGTTATACTCCGCTTTGCATTGAACCAAATCCGCAGCAATACCGATACATTCGGGGTCAGGATTTTCTTTCATTTTTTGCAGCTTTTTGACCCATTGTGCCGGGATCAGCACCGCCCGGCCCTGTTCGTCTTTCTCTAGATAACTCAAAACGGATTCGGGGTCTGTGTTCGCATCCAGCCAGATACCGTCAAGCTGATCCCCCAGAACCGCGCCAATAGCCTTTTCATACACTGCGGGAACCACGAACAAATTCGAGAGGGCAACGTAGTTGCCGCTGAGTTTTCCCTGGCTGGCAGCCTGCATTACATTCCGCGCGCCTGAAGTCAACCCGGATAATGCCTTTTCCGCCTGGATCAGCACATCCAACTGGGCTTTTGCTTTCAGCAGATCGGCTTCAGCCCTCGATTTTTCCGCCGTTAGTGAATTCACCTGTTCTTCAAGGACATGCGCGTTTTCGATATGCTTCTGCAGAGCAGCTTCGTTTTTGTGAAGTTTTTCTTCAGCTTCTGCCTGTGCTTTTTGGGCATCCTCGAATGATTTTTTGGTTTTGGCCCAGTCGGTTTCCGCGCTTTCCAGGTTGGTCTGCAGGGACTTACCGCTGGCGTTCAATGACTCCAAACGGCTCGCCAACTCGCGTTGGTGCGCCTTTTGCTGCACCTGTTGCGTTTCCATATTGACAAGTGTTCTTCGAGTGTCTCGCAGCAGCCCCTCTGCCTGCGAGCGAAGCTTTTGGCGTTCGTCAAAATTTGCCTGGGCACTTTTAAGCTGAGCAGTAGCTTCCTCTAAATCCTGCAGCAGATGCGCCTTTTCCTGGAAAAGATCTTCCAATCGTTCAGCATTGGATGACCCCTCTTCTTCAGAGCGGGCTAGGTCAGTATTCTGTTGTTGTTTTTGATTGACGATCGAACTTTGGCGTTCATCCAGCACTGCCAGGTCACGGTTGATCTTTTCACGCTGGGTATGCAGTTCAGCAGACTGGGTGTGCCATTGATTCAATTCTCCGCGCAGGCTCTGCAGGCGTTCACGGGCAATCTGGACTTTTGCCTCAACCTCTTCCACTTTTTTCCGCGCAGTCTTTACGCGGTCTTCCTGAAGCTTAAGAATTTCCCGCGCCCTGATCAGATCTTTTTGGGTATTATGCCAGTGGAATCCATACCAATCTTTGAGCAGTACGTTCAGGTCTGCCCGAACGCGTTCATACTCTTCGGCTTTTTTCGCCTGGCGCTCAAGGCTGCCCAAGCGCGGTCCAAGCTCGCTGACAATATCCTGAGCCCGTTCCAGGTTGCGTTGGGTCGCATCCAGGCGGTTGATCGATTCTTCCCGGCGGATCCGGTATAAACCGATCCCGGCTGCTTCTTCGAAGAAGCGGCGGCGCTCTTCCGGGCGCAGCGAAAGTGCGGCATCCACCAGCCCTTGACCAATGATCGTGTAGGTCCGTTCTGCCAGCCCGGATTGGGCGAGAAGCTCGGAAATGTCTTTCAAGCGCACCCGCTGCCCGTTGAGCAGATATTCATTGCCGCCATCCCGATAAGCGCGGCGTGCAATGGATACTTCGGAAAAATCGATAGGCAGCCAGCCATCCGAATTATCAAATGTGATGGTGGCCGAAGCCATTCCTGCTCGGGAGCGTTGATCAGACCCGGAAAAGATCATATCTTCGGTTTTTCGACCACGCAGCAGGCTGTAACTCTGTTCGCCCAGCACCCAGCGCAGCGCATCCGAGATGTTCGACTTTCCTGATCCATTCGGTCCTACAATGGCAGTGATATTCCCTGGAAATTCAAAGGTGTTGCGGCTGGCAAATGTCTTATAACCATGCAGTTCAAGCGCTTTGAGTCGTGGATTCATTGTTCTCTTCTATTATCGGGATGCGTGCTTATCGGGAAAGACCTAATGTGTCCAGGGCTGCTTTTGCCGCTGATTTTGTCGCAGCCTGCTTGCTGGATCCACTGCCGCTGGCGTACACCTGGTTATTGATCACTACTTCCACCTCGAACAACTTCGAGTGATCCGGCCCGGAGGAATTTTTTGTCACGTAAAGCGGAGCTGGAAATCCTTGCGCCTGAGCCCATTCCTGCAGGTTGCTTTTGGGGTCTTCATCCTTATGATTGATGAGAATTTCATCGGCAGAAGCCAGTAAAAATGGTGAGATGAAATCGCTGACGCCTGCGATATCCCTCTCAAGATAAATGGCTCCAACCACTGCCTCAAAGGTATCGCAAAGTAAGCCTGGACGATTATTCCCGCCCGCCTGGCTTTCGCCGTGACCCAGCCGCATCGCTCTTCCCAGCTCTATCTCATTCGCAAACTCTGCCAATTGCTCGGTGTGAACAAGCGCCGAGCGCATCCGGGTGAGATCCCCTTCGGGCATTTCAGGATAGCGATGGTAAAGCCAGGCTCCGACGATAAAATCCAATACGGCATCGCCCAGGAACTCGAGCCTTTCGTTATCTTCCAAAGCATCCGGATGTTCATTCAAATAGGAGCGGTGTGTCAACGCCCGGCTGAGAAGCGACGTATCATGAAATTTCAAATTTACCCTTGAAGCAAATTCTTCAGGGGTCTCACTATCAGAATTCGATTGCATGTTTTTCAACGAACCCTCCCGAGAACATTGGGAGCGCCAGCCACCTTATAACAGGGTAGCTCGCGATCACAGTTTTCTCTCTGACTCAAATAGACATTGTTTTTGTTCCTGCCCCGGTCAAGATCAACACCACCGGTTTTGGCAGATGTTCCCACTCACTCTCCATGGCTGCATAAACCAATGCGGATGTGGGTTCGACAAAGAAACCCAACCTGGCAAGATCCCTGTAGGCTTGAACCAGGCGCTCATCCTCGACCTCTACAATTTTACCTCGAGTTGCACTTATATGTGAAAGGATGGCATCCCCCCGAACAGGATCGCTCACTTTCACACCTTCTGCCAAAGTTTCTCCAGGCGTCACACTTGCGACTTTGAGGGAATCCTTCTGGTATGCTGTTGCCACAGGCGCACAGGCTGCCGACTGGACCCCCAGGTAATAAGGCTCTTCAAAGAGCACATGCGCTGCAACCAGGGCTTCGAACCCTCTCATCAAACCGTACATCAGCCCGCCGTGCCCGACCGGAGCGATGATCGTGGCAGGAGGCTGTTCCATCTGCGCGCATACCTCATAGGCGATCGTGGCAATTCCGGTCAAGCCGAAGGGCATAAAGGCATGGCTTGCATAAGGGATACCCCTGCCGGCTTCCACCAGAACTTCTGCCGCAGCATTCGCGCGAGGTCCGGGGACCCTAACAAGCTCGGCGCCATAAGCTTCGATTTGAACCCTTTTCGGCCCTGAAGCCGACTCGGGGACGAAAACTCTGGCTTTGATTCCCGCCCTGGCAGCATAGGCTGCAAAGGAAGCCCCTGCATTGCCTGAGCTGTCTTCGACCGCTGACGCGACCCCGCGAGAAAGCAGGAAAGAAATCAGCACTGCTGTTCCCCTGTCCTTATAGGAGGCGGTTGGGTTCTGATATTCCAATTTGAGGTAGACAGGCTGTGAATGATATTCAAGCGGAACCAACGGGGTATTGCCTTCGCCCAGGGTCACTCGTCCTGCCGCATCCTCCAGCCCTAACATGGCGCGATACTTCCATAAGCCACGCACATCCGGGTCGACCTGGCTTGGATCGAAGGCTGGAAATTCCAGATAATCATAAGTTCCGCCGCAATCGCACCGGAAGGGTGTTCCAATTAAAGGGTAAGGTTTTCCGCAGGTGGTACAGGCGACTAGACTCAAAGAATTCTCCATAAATCGATGACTTCATATCAAATTATACTTGAAGGAGACTACAGAGAAAATCGAACTCACGCAATGGTTTCTGCTATAATTACGACCGTGGATTATCGAATTCCAGGGCATCACACTGACGGCTACACGATCGACACTGAAATCTATACAGGTCCACTCGACCTGCTGCTTCAGTTGATCGAGCGTGCCGAGTTGGACATTACCCGTCTGGCGTTGGCGGAGGTAACCGACCAGTTCCTGGAGCACATGCATGCCATGCAAGAACAGAATGCATCCGAAGTTTCGGCCTTCCTGGTAATCGCGGCGCGGCTGGTGCAGATCAAATCATCGGCGCTTCTGCCCAGGCAATCCACCGGTGACATTTCCCTGGAAGAAGATCCGGGCGAAGCCCTTGCCAGGCAGCTGATCATTTACAAGCGCTTCAAAGAATTGGCCAAATTCATCGAAAGGCGCGAAGAAGCCGGGCTGCGGACCTACCTGCGCATGGATACAACGCCCAGGGTGCAGCTTCCCCTCAAACTCGACTTGTCCGAGCTCACGCTTGAGACCTTTCTTGCAGCGGCTCAGGAAATTTTCGGCGGGATCGACATGCCGCCGTTGAGCGAAGTGGTCGCCATCCAGCGAATCACCATTCGTGAAAAGATCGATGCGATCATCCAGCAGATGCGTTCGACTGGGGAATTGTCTTTTCAAAAGATCCTCTCCGCTGATGCAACACGGCTAGAGGTGGTGGTCACGTTTCTGGCCTTGTTGGAGCTGGTCAAAAGGCATATCGTTAATGCAGAACAAAACACTCTCTTCGGAGACATTGAAGTCCATTCAGAGAGTGCAGAATTTGAAGTGCTCGAAGATGCAGAGTCAGAATTCGGCGAATAAGCTTACTTTGTTTCAATTTCCGCTGACGTCTCATCATTAAAGAGATCGTACGGCAAACGATTGCCAATCCACACAGCCATCAAACTAATATCATCGTCCGATTCGCTCAGATCAGGAGCCAGCTTTCTGACATCCGTGTTGAGTACCTCAAAAGTATCAGCCTTTGACCAGTGGATCTGAAAACCCGGCAAGGCAGTCCTGTCAATTTCGATCGACGCTGGTTCCCAGCCTTTTTCGTTCAGCACAGTCCAGACGGTTTCCTTCAATTTCGGGTGAAGGGATGACCAGGTTTCGACGATTTTGGAGCTGAAAGCTGCAGATTGTTGGAACAGAACGACCGCGTTTTTGGCTTTCATCGGCGCTGGAGCAAGATTGCTTTTGCGAAATCCCGGAATTTTGACATATTGTGAGATGAATTTCGAAATTTCCTTCTGCTGTTCTGGTCGTGCACTTTCAAGATGCGTGATCACTTCCTGCAGAATGGTCAGCCGATAATCGTCTCGCATGAATTCATTGATGGCATTGAAAGGTAGAAACTCTTCATATTGATCAGTTTGTTGCTCGTTTTCGGTCATACTGATCTCTTTCTCAAAATCTTCGTTATTGTTGGATTAAGAATTTCTTACATGGTCGCTTAATTCATCCAGTATACCCACTTCGTCAGGGGTAAGACGCCACCCCAACGCCCCGCTGATTTCCTCCAACTGTTTGACCGTTTTTGCACCAGGGATGGGAATTGCGCCCTTGCAGATGACCCAGTTCAATGCTACCTGTGTGGGTGTCTTCCCATCATGCTCAAGGCCGATTTTCTTTAACGAACTGATCATAGGGCTGATCTTTTCCAGGTAAGTCGCTGAATATTTTGTACCGCGAAATCCACGCAATGGATGATCGTGATTATATTTACCCGTGAGAACCCCCATGGCTAAAGGACTATACGCAATCAAACAGATCCCCTGCTCTTTACATAAGTCAAACACCCCGTTCTTCTCGATGCGGCGATCCAACAGGTTGTATTCCATCTGGTTCGAAGCCAGACGTATTCCCTTTCGAACCAGGGCGTTCTGTGCATGCAGTGTCTGACTGAGATCGTAGTTCGACACACCCACCGCTTCAACCAATCCCTCCTGGAATACCTCTGCCATCTGGTTCATCCAGACCTCGATCTTGATGGGCGGTATGGGTTGATGAATTTGATAGAGAGCTATCCGGTCCATCTTCAAGCGTTTTAAACTGTCTTGTAGCGCTCTTTTGAGCGCTTTGGGCGATACTCTCCAGGGATACGGCATGAATTTGCTGGCAATCACCAGATGTTCTTTGACTTCCTGGGCAAATTCACCCAGGTTCGATTCCGACCGTCCTTGACCATAGATTTCAGCGGTATCAAAAAAACATAAGCCAAAATCGATGGCTGACTTGAAAACTTGATGGATATCCTCGTGGGTGTAATCAGAACCATAATTCCAAATTAATCGATCCCCCCATGCCCAGGTGCCGATGCCCATTTCGATGCCATTGAAAATTGCTGATTTTTGTATGTTATTATTTTCCAATTTTTTCATCTCCGGGAATGTTGATGCGAATTATACCTTTGTTTCCAATTTCGCGACCTCGTAGGATGAGTTAAGATATAATTTATGCATTATGTCTGAAGATGCAACCCCCATCCGCCAGCAGTATCTTGATATCAAAAAACAATACCCCGATACGATCGTTTTCTTTCGTTTGGGTGATTTCTATGAAACTTTCGATAATGACGCTGAAATCACCTCGCGTGAATTGGACATCGTCCTCACTTCGCGGGGTGTGGCAAAAGGTCAGCGCATCCCCATGGCGGGCATTCCCTACCATGCGGTTGAAAATTACCTTTCACGCTTGATCGAAAAAGGTTATCACGTTGCCATTTGTGAACAGATGGGCGACCAACCCACACGCGGTATTTTTCCGCGCGAGGTTGTACGTGTGGTCACACCCGGGACGGTTTTTGAGCCAGGGTTGTTAAAAAGCGACCAGAATAATTATCTTGCCGCTGTGATCATCAAGGAAAACCGGGCCGGGATTGCCTTCACCGATATCACTACTGGTGAATTTGCTGCCGCCGAATTGGACGGTGAAGACATCTACAGCGAGGTGAGGGCTGAGATTTCCCGCCTGAACCCGGCTGAGCTGCTGCTGCCAGAAAACTTGCGCATCGGCAATACATTGTCCGCCCATATCACCACCCTGCCAGATTGGCGTTATGAATCCAACCGCTGCAGCGAAGGTTTGCAGCGCCATTTTCAGGTTTCAACTTTGGACGGGTTTGGCTTGCAGGGCTATCCGCTGGCAGTCATTGCCGCCGGTGTGATCTTGCAGTATGTCAAAGATACCCAACCCAAAGCGCTGACATTGATCACCACAATCAAGACCTACAGTACCAGCGAATTTATGGTACTGGACTCTGCCACGCGCCGCAACCTTGAGCTGACAGAGACCATTCGCCGGGGTGAAGTACAGGGATCCTTGCTGCACACCCTCGACAAAACCGTCAGTCCCATGGGTCACCGTCAGATCAGGCAGTGGGTCAGCAAACCATTGCTAGATATTTCTGCCATTCAATACCGCCAGGATAAGGTCGGCGTCTTCCTAAAAGACGGATTGTTCCGTGCAGAATTTCGCACAAAATTGAAATCGATTTCCGATTTGGAACGGTTAACCACCCGGGTCGTTTCAGGAAGCGCCCTGCCGCGTGACCTGGTCGCCATTCGGGCGACGTTGAGCCTGCTGCCCGAATTGATCTCCTTGATTGCCAATTCGAATTCCACGCTGAACGAATTACTGGGTGACTTTCACGCCTGTACCGAAGTTCGCGAGATTTTGACCCAGGCGATATCTGAAGAACCTCCGGCTACGCTGGCGAACACAGGCATCATCAATCCTGGCTTTTCGTCTGAGCTTGATAATGTGGTCGAAGCCTCGCGCAATGCCCGCGAATGGATTTCCAACCTGGAAGCCACAGAACGCGATCGTACAGGCATCAAGACGCTCAAGGTGGGCTACAACAAGGTATTTGGCTATTACATTGAGATCACCCACGCCAGCGCCTCACAGGCGCCGCAGGAGTACATTCGCAAGCAAACCCTGGTGAATGCAGAACGCTACATTACGCCTGAAATGAAGGAATATGAGTCCCTGGTGTTGAACGCTGAAGAGCGCATCCACGAGATCGAATTGCGGCTTTATCGAGACCTTCTCAAGCAGCTGTCAGGGTTTTCTCGTGAACTGCTTTCCACTGCACGGATCTTGGGCGACCTGGATGTCTATGCCTCTTTTGCAGAAAATGCTGCCCTTGGAAAATACGTTGCGCCTGAAATGGACGATTCAACCATACTGGATGTGCGGGACGGACGTCACCCCGTGGTGGAAGAAAGCCTTCGGGGTGACCGTTTTGTACCGAATGATGCGGTCTTTGAAGAGGGTGAGGTCATCCGGATTATCACCGGGCCGAACATGGCTGGAAAGTCCACCTTTTTACGCCAGGTGGCATTAATCGTGCTGATGGCGCAAATGGGCAGCTACGTACCCGCCACGTTCGCAAAGATCGGTGTCGTCGACCGGATTTTTACCCGCATCGGCGCCCAGGATGAGATCCACGCCGGTCAATCCACCTTCATGGTTGAAATGATCGAAACTGCGAATATCTTGAATCACGCCAGCCCGCGCAGCTTGCTCATTTTGGATGAGATCGGACGCGGAACCTCCACCTATGATGGTCTCAGCATTGCCTGGGCGGTGGTGGAGTACATTCATAACCATCCGCGATTGCGCGCGCGTACGCTTTTCGCCACCCATTATCACGAACTCACCCAACTGAGCGAATTACTGCCGGGTGTGAGGAATTACAATGTTGCCGTGACAGAGGCATCGGGTCAGGTGGTCTTCCTGCATAAGATCGTACCAGGTGGGGCAGATCGCTCTTACGGTATCCATGTGGCGCAACTCGCGGGCATACCGCGCCCTGTGATCCAACGCGCCGGCGAAATTCTTCAGCAGCTTCAAGCATCTTCAGGGACAGCCGTCGAAGTCAACACCCAAAGTCTGAATCAGATGGCTCTCTTCCCCGAGACCAATCCGCTCTTGGATGATCTCAAAGGGTTGGATGTGAATTCGATCCCTCCCGTGCAGGCCTTGAATATCCTTTACGAGTGGCAGCGTAAATATCTGCATCGCGGCAACTAAAGCCGAGCCTAAATTGGCATTCTCCGGTTGCGGGTGATGAAAACAATGATCAATCCGCCTAGCCCGAGAGCCGCAGTTAACTTCAACATCATCGATTCAACCCCTTTAAAGATCGCCTCGAAATAACCTGTCAGAATTGCCGGATCGAGCAAAGGTATCGCGCTGCCGAAAGCACCTTGCAGGTCAAGGCTTCGCCCGTAGAGAGTAATTGCATACACGATAACAAGCAGCCCGATGCCTGCTCCAAACAGTGCCAGGCCTATTCCATGAAACGCAAAACGCAGCGACTTCAAATTCGTCAGCAGCAAGATCAAGAGCAAGCCAAAGATCAAGTAAGGGGCATATTGATGCACCTGCGCCAGCAGACGCACCCATTTCAGCCCTGTGAGAAGAGGAAGCAGCGCGGAATTGTTGTCCAGGGATATCGTTCCGAGCACGAAATGATCCGGAAGACCTGAAATAAAATTGGATACAGAAGCAGTGATGAGCGGTTGGATCAATTTTTCAAACGGTCCTGTAGGCAGGCAGAATGGAAAATTGGAACTCTTTCCATTGAGTATCGATTTTGCGTATTCAAGCATCTGGCTGGCTGTGCAACCCGGCATCGATGCCATGATCGATTGGGTAATTTCATCTGCTTGTGAGATCAAATTCTGCTTAATGGGCGAAAACTCTACCCGGATTTCGAGTGATCCCTGGTCGGACTCGGCAAATTGAATAAGCTGCGGAATCCACCCATCGATCTGGTCCACAACCCACTTTTCTGGAATCGCCTGGTTGAGGAATTTTCCCAACTGGTCCGCCGGGATCGATAAGCTGTCACCCAGCGTACCGGATGGAAGAACCCATTTTACGAGCATTCCAGGCATACTCGCGCTGATCTTGTCAACAATGTGCTGTTCTTCGATGATCTGCGTGTGAAAAGAGGGATTCAAAACCGTTTGCTTCAGGACCAGCGAAAAAACTTCCAGGACAAGCAGAATCCCAAGAAGAATGGATAGAACTGTGACCAGCCCGGACCGTGCCGGTGTAGGTTCTTTTGACATTTTCCCAACCTGCATGGTCCCTCTTTTTATTCGATCTGTCCCAGCAGAATGCCGCTCCAGGCATCCAGGGTGACATGGATCTTTCCGTCCTCCACCGGGAATTTTTCCGGCGTGGTAATGCCCCTCAGCTCAGGTTCCTGCTCCAAGCCCACCTGGGTCAAGTCCAAATTCAGGGTTTGAGTTTTCGCCGATGCGTTGACCAACAATATCACTTTCTCTTCTTCGCTGCTGCGCAATAAGGCAATTGAACCTGTACCGTCATCAACTTCCAATATGCTGATTTTTCCTCTGCGCAAAGCTACAGATTGTTTCCGGGCACGGACCAGGGTCTTCGTCCATTGATGAAGCTCTGTATTCCAATTCGACTCATCCCAAATAAACGCCCGCCGGCTGTCAGGGTCTTTTCCGCCTTCCATTCCAATTTCATCCCCATAATAAACGGCGGGCGCGCCAGGGCAGGCAAATTGAATGAGCATGCCTAATTTTGCCTTGGCCATATTCCTGCCGACCAGGGTGAAGAAGCGTTCAGTATCATGGCTGCCCAAAAGCCCGTACATGGCTAAGGAATTTTCTTCCGGGTATTTATAAAAATCTTCTACAAGATCATGAGCAAACTTTTCCGGTTTTATTTTCTTATCGGTGAGCAGCCCCAGGATCAGATCGCGAAGCGGATAATTCATCAGCCCATCGAAATGGGTGTCCCCAACCCAGCGCGGATTCCCGTCCCAGATCTCGCCGCACAGGTACGCCTCTGGATTGGTATCTTTGACTACCTGCCTGAATTTTGCCCAAAAACTATCATCATCGATCTCGTTCGGCACGTCCAGGCGCCAACCGTCTATCCCCTGTTCGATCCAATACCGCGCTACATCAAAAATATACTTCCTCACGCGTGGACTGCCCGTATTGAATTTGGGCAGGCTCTTAAATTTCCACCAGGCTGCATAATCCTTGGCATCACCTGGTGAATAAGCGTCCACGGGGAATTTGTTGATATGGAACCAAGCGATATAAGGCGATGCCGCCTGGTTCTCCAAAATATCATTGAACGCAAAAAAACCGCGCCCGCAGTGATTGAACACCCCATCCAGGATAACCTTAACCTGGTTACGGTGTGCGACATCCAAAAGAACCTTCAGTTCCTTCAAACTTCCCAGTTTTGGATCGATCTGGTAGTAATCCGTTGTGTTGTAGCGGTGATTTGACGATGAGAGGAACACCGGATTGAGATAGATGGCATTGATTCCCAAATCCACCAGGTAATACATGCGGTCGATGATGCCGCGGAAATCTCCCCCTTGAAACCCTTGGATCGTCGGAGGCGCGCCCCAGGATTGGAGGTTGTCAGGATCGTTGCTTGTGTCTCCGTTGCTGAACCGGTCCGGGAAAATCTGGTAGAAGACGCTATCTTTCACCCAGCCAGGAACACTCATAATTGCTCCTCTATCAAATCGCGCAGCACTTCAGGATGGTTGTTAAATCGTTCGAACGGCAGTGCCCCCTGCGCCATTCCTTCCAAGGTTTGGGTTAATACAGTATTCACCGGAGCAGAAAGTCCATTCGCTTTGGCGAAGCGCACTACAGCCCCATTCAAGAATACGACCTCGTTCAGCTTCTTCCCGGCGTACAGATCAATATGGAGTGAAGGCAACTTATCGCCGCGTCCGCTGCCCAAAAGCCTGGCGATCAAAGGCCGGCTCAGCCATTCGGGCCATGTTGTCATGGCGCTGATCCAGGGTTTGACGGGCGTACCTGGCAGGTTGACCACTTTGATCCCCAGTGCTTGCATCACTGCCAGTGCTTCCCGCAGGGCAGCACATTCGATGGCATAGGTGCGCGGGTTGGAAAGCACCTGGGTGGGCGTCCAATGCAGGATGGCAGGCAGCGCATTTGCCTGCAGGTTGGTCAACATCTTTGACCACTTCAGAGAGCCGCGGTTGGCATACCCCACAGTCTTGAGTCCTGCACGGTTAAAATGTTCGATCAAAGCTGCACTGAGCGGATGGGTCGACTCGATCCCCACACCGCGAGATTTTTCAGCGACGGCGTTTCCAATTTCCACCCGGCTGATGGCGCTTGTCACCGACCCGCCAATGACGTTTTCTCCCCCGATCGCTCCGGCGATCAATTCTTCGTTTTCTACGCCGTTTTGCAGGCAGAGAATGGGAGGAAATTGTTCTTTGAACGGTTG
The DNA here is from genome assembly GCA_963714465.1 of uncultured Chloroflexia bacterium. GTDB lineage: Bacteria > Chloroflexota > Anaerolineae > Anaerolineales > Anaerolineaceae > UBA6107. The sequence continues at coordinate 119,418 of CAVQOS010000002.1, forward strand.
GATTTCATTCAATACTGCGGCAGTGTCGAATGATTTCACCGCCAGGATGGCAACATCGAACTTTCCCATTTCGATGGCTGCCTGGACCGAACCCACAATTTTCACCCGCGGAATGGATACAGTGCGGTCCTTTAGCTTGAGCTTGATTCCCTGTTGCTCCACGTTTTTGATTGATGCCAGGTGTTCGATAAACACAACCTCATCGCCTGCGTCCAATAGACTGCCGCCGATGTAGGTGCCGATCGCACCCAAGCCAAAGCACAGAAACCGCATCGGTAACACCGCTTCTGACCTCATTGGGCTAACCACGCTGGGTTGCCGTTCAAGAAAGCCCGCCCGTCCATCCAGCTCTTACCGGCAGGTTGAATTTCGATCAATGCCAATCCACCGGTAGCGGTTCCGACCACCGGGTAGCCTTTATGTTCACCAAATTCGCCGGGTTTAAGGTGAAGATCTGATAGAGTCCGGGTTTTTCGTAGCTTGACTTTCAGACCGCTTTTGATGAAATAAGCCCCCGGCCAGTCATAATAAGCCCGAACTTTACGCGCCAGTTGTTCCGCAGGTTGGCTCCAGTCCAGCAGCCCATCTTCTTTTTTCAGCATGGAGGCATAGGTTGCCCGGGTTTCGTCCTGCTCCGAGGGAGTCAGGTCTCCCGATAATATCCCAGGCAGGGTTTCCATCAGCAATTCCGCACCCAAAAACGAAAGCCTCTCTTCAAGCGATACCGCCGTATCCTCATCGCGGATCAGCTCCTTGCGCTGCGTGAAAACGGGTCCGGTATCGATGCCAGGGTCCAGTTTCATGATGGAAACGCCGGTAAATTCATCTCCGTTGAGAATGGCAGCCTGGATGGGGGCTGCTCCGCGCCAACGGGGCAAGAAAGATGCGTGAACATTAATGCAGCCAAAGGGTGCCAATTCAAGTACATTTTTTCGCAATATCTGTCCGAACGCGGCTACGACGATGACATCCGGCTGCCAGGTAGTCAACTGCTCAAACACACCTGGTTCTTTCATCTTCTCGGGTTGGATCACTGGAATTCCGAATTCAAGCGCAGCCTGCTTTACTGGTGGAGCGGTCAATCTTCGCCCCCTTCCAGCAGGGCGATCGGGTTGGGTGACAACCCCAACCACCTGGTAAATCTTTACCAGTTCTTTGAAAACCGGTACCGCAAACTGGGGGGATCCCATAAAAATGACTCGTGTGGTCATGTACACCATCCAAAAATAAAGGTATCACAACTGCTTCAAGCCTTTGGCACGCAGCCTATTCAAACGTCAACTTATTGGTCAGATAGATAATTTCAACCGACACCAGCAGATCAATTTTACACCACACATATTCATGGTGTACAATTCTCGTATGTTGGTCTGGCAGGAGATCGAGAACAAGCTGCAACTGGCGCGGGAATCCAGGCAAGCCGGGCTTGAAGGCAAGGCGCGAGTGATTGCACGCCTTGCGGTAGCGGATGCCATCCGTGAATTATATGCGGTTGAGAATGAGCCTATTCCTGCAGGATCTGCCTATGATTTGCTTACCGCTGTAACTTCAGCATGGCTTTTGCCATCTAAGTATGAAGCGATAATTGAGCACTTTACCCAAAAAGTGGACGAGAATTACCGTTTGCCGGCGGATGTGGACTTGATCGAAGAAGCCGGGAGTATCGTCAATTGGGTGCAGAAAAAAATTAATGGAGAAGGCAAACCAATGTCAGAAAACCCAAGTAAAATCAAGATCTATGCAACAAGCTGGTGCGGTGGATCTCGCCGCGCCCGGACTATATTCAATGACAATAAGATCGAGTATGAGTGGATCGACATTGATGAAAATCCGGAAGCTGCCAAGTTCGTTGAATCGGTGAATCGTGGATATCGCAGTGTTCCTACGATTGTCTTCCCCGATGGAACAATCCTGACCGAACCCTCCAGCGCTGAACTGATGGCAAAATTGGGTTTAAAATTAGCCTATTAACGGTTCAGGGTCGGAATTTTCTCAAAAGATAGAAAGCCATTAAGCCCGCCGCAACCCCCATCAGCACAATCAAAACGGGATCGGTTGCGGCTTTTCTTTCCAGCACTGTGTAAGTTGTATTACCGAGCGAATGCCGGAGCCGGTTCACATATTCCGGGTCGGGCCGCACCGGCCTGAGAGCAGAAGTCAACATGTTCTCCAGGTTGGCTATTTGCTTGATCGCTTTTTCTGTATTCTGGTAATCCATACTCCCACCTGATTTATTCCAAATTCTCTTCCTGGTATCCGATCTTTTTCATCTCATCTTTCAGAGAAGCCAATGACCGGTGATATAAACTTTTAACTGCGCCTTCACTTTTTTTCATGATCACTGCGATTTCCGCATTCGAGAGATGTTCCGTAAATTTCAAAACGAGCAACTGCTGACGATCATCGGGCAGGTTACGAATGCCTTTAAGGAGCAACTCGATCTCCTGGGTTTGTTCCAACGTACTCTCGGGCTGTTCAATGCGCTGCGGAAGGTCGATGTGTTCATCCAGAGAAACTTCATGTCGCCGGAAATTATCTCTATGCCAGTTGGCGATCAAATTATGCGCGATCCGGTACAACCATGCGGAAAAAGGCACGCCTTTATCGACATAATTTGAAATGTGCCCAAACGCCCTGAAAAATACACGCGACGTGATGTCTTCAGCGTCCACTTCCGAACCAACCCGATAAAAGACATAGTTGTAAATGCGATTGACATTCAACTCATACAACAGGCTGAAGGCATCACTATCGCCTTGGCTGGCTCGAGTTATGGCATTTTCTTCAGTGAGCGCATCATCTTCCGCCATTTGATTTGTTTTCTGCATGTAAAACACCCAATAAAGGTAAACGTTTCGTTATTTGGCTGCCATCGCCGCTTTTACAGCATCATACGCATTGAGAATCCCATAGCCGACGGCATTGTTGGGTCCTGAGGTAGTGGCTGCACACTGGGGGATCGTCTGTGTCATTTGGGTGGCAGTCTGTTCCAATAATTGCCGGGTCAGGGCGGTCTTCCCAATTAAGTTAGGGTTGGCCGACCACATTAATGCTACCACACCCGCGACGTGTGGACCGGCGAATGAGGTGCCGCTGGCTGTTTGATAGGTATTGTCGGGTGCGGAAGATTCAATACCCTCTCCAGGCGCGGCGATATCCGGTTTGATCCGGTTGGAACCATCGACAATCACGGGTCCGAGGCTGCTGAAGAAGGATAGGGCGCCGGATTGGTTGATCGAACCCGCGGTAAAAACATCCGCATAGATCGCCAGCGGATCGGTCACAGTACCGCAGCCGTAATACCCTGTATTTCCGGCGGCAGAGGTGACAAAAATCCCGGCAGCATCGAGAGCTGCGACCGCAGACAGATAGACCTGGGCATCACAGCCTTCAACGGTCGGGCAGCCCCATGAATTGTTGAGCACCATCGCGCCCTGGCTCGGGTCGCCGTCGGAGAATGAATTACCGTTTTGCGGATACGGAGCCAGCATGAACTGCATGCAGTCCAAATAATGAGCCGGGTTCCCCAAATTCCGCGCAAGGTTGACACACGCCATCCATTGAGCATCCGGGGCAATACCGATGTCTTTACCCACGATCAGCCCCAGGGTTGCCGTGCCGTGCCCGCCGATGTCTGTGGGACTTTGGGAATGATTCCACGGATCGAGCCAGTTGTACACGTCACCACTTTTGGCACCGCGGTACACGGATGCCAGTTGTACGTGTGCGCCGTCCACCCCGCTGTCGGATTGTCCGATAATGATGCCTTTTCCGGTGACGCCAAAGTCATTCCATACCCTATCCGCGCCGATCAGGGCAATATTCCAACTGGGGCGTGCCGGAGGGGTGGTGCTATCGCCTTTGCTCACAAGCAAAGGTTCAGGCAGAGGTCGCAGGATCGGACTTTCCAGGATGCGATCCACCCCTGGTTGACCGGCTACCCACATACGAGTAAAAATTCCTCCCCTCACTTCGAGCGCGTTCAACAGGTAGTAAGGCGTATATCCGATGCGCCTGGCGTCCAGCCCTGCCCTCAAAGCAGATTGAGACTGTTCTGCTGTACTTACCAATGACGAATAAACCTGGGCACGCCTGGTCGAAATATCCGCATTCGAATTGACTCCACTTAAATCCGCCTGTTGCGTAAGAATCACAAAAAAGCGTTCGCCAAACCAGCCTACCTGCCCAAAAAGGAAATAAGCGGCGACCAATGCTCCCGCAAACCCTATGACCATTACCTGGTTCAGGCGTTTGCTCAATTGCAGCCTTTTGAATCCTTCAAAACTGAGCAGCACGAGGAAAATGGCGGCGACGGTCACCATTAAGCTGACCCAACCTGCCTGGGTTGCCCATCCAAATGTCTCTCCGGGGGTACTCGAAATGAGCAGAAAGAGCTCATCCATATCAAACCAGATCAGCGGCAGGCAAAAAGCCAACCCGGCAATGATCGCCGTGCTGAGTTTACCTCTGCCCCTTGTACCCCTTGAATTGATGGAAAACGCCGAAAGAAGCCAACCTGCGGCAGGCACGATGATCGTCAGCACCACTTGTGAACCATTGACCGATAAACCGCTCACCAGGATAAGCAGGAATAAGACCATCGCAAATCCATCCAGCAGAAAGTCCGATGTGCTCAGTTCACGCCCCCGGTGTTGAGTGAGCTCCAACAGAAATGGATAAATGATCTCAGAGGCAAAATAACCGAACAGGATTCCTGCCATGAGGAAAAGGAGCGTATCCTCCCAGGAGCCTAAAGCACCGTACAACACCCAGGGTAGCGCCACTGCCCCGCCTACGAGTGCAGTGAGCCCGAAATTCTCATTCCGGGTTGGGCTTGTTCTCTCTTCTAATTGTCGTTCCTTTTGGAATATCTTTAATACCAACACAGAGATCCCCAACACCAGGATTTGAAAGATTGCCGTCTCTTGTTGGGCATTGACTTTCACCAGTTTAATGGGGACGCAAAGGGCAGAAAAGATCGCGGCAATCAACCAGAGGCGATAAATGATCTTTAGTCGGGGCGTTTTGACCAGACTGTACAGCAGGATGAGCGGTACCGTCAAAAGCACTGCATAGACTGCCTGAAAGATCCAACGCAGGTCACCTATTGCGTGTGCATCTTCGAACAAGGTTTGCTCAAGGCTCCATGTCGAAAATAGGTTCAAAGCCGAGAGCGCAATAACCCAGAATGCAGCGATCACAATTAATACAACCGGTCCGCAGCCTTGCCGTTTCTTGCCGAAATCATTGGGGTCGATCTGCGCGTCTTTTCGAATATTCATCATTTCCCTCGGGTTTCATGTGACTGCTGGGACTTCGTGCGAGTTGATCATTGTCGTGGTAAACCAGGCAAATCCTCTATTTATATAAAAATCGATCCTTGCCTTGCAGAGACCTACTCTAGGGAACGGTACCTTGATATTATTGGCTGCCTGGTATAAACTCAAATCACTTCCTCAACTGATTATAAATGACTTCAAAAAGAACAGAAAGATAAATTTCAGCATCCGGAGAAGATTATGCAAATTAAAGAGTTTTCTTTAACCACCAATGACGGGTTGAAGCTCTATGCAAAAGAATGGAAACCGGAATCAGATGCCAGAGCAGTTGTCGTTTTGGTGCATGGCATAGGGGAGCATATTGGCAGGTATGAACATGTCGCCCAACGATACGTTGATGCCAACTACATTTTTCGCGGCTTTGATCTTCGCGGTCACGGCAAATCTGACGGACCACGCGGTCACGCCCTTTCCTATGCTCAATTGGTCAACGACATCGATCAATTCATCCAGATGGCACACACTGCATATCCGGATCTGCCGGTCTTTCTTTACGGGCACAGTCTGGGCGGTGCCCTGGTGCTGTATTTTGCCGAAACATGCCAAAGCAATTTGAAGGGCATAATTGCTACAAGTCCTGGTCTTGCCCCCACAGAACCAATGCCAGCGATCACGGTCGCAGCCGGAAAACTCCTTACCAGGATAGCACCCGCATTTAAGATCCAAAACGGGCTCGACCTTTCAGGACTTGCCCGCGATCCAGAAGTAGCTGAGATGTACCGCAAGGATCCGTTGGTGCACCCCTTTATTTCTGCAAGTCTTGGGACAGCACTTCTAAATAATGGTCAATATATCGTTGATCATGCCTCCTCTTTCAGCCTGCCGTTGCTTTTGCTGCAAGGATCGGCTGACCGGTTGGTCAATGTGCCTAAGACTGCCGAGTTCGCTGGCAAGGTGCCGCAAAACCTGTTAACTTACAAAGTATTCCCAGGTTTCTATCACGAATTGCATAATGAACCCCAAAAAGACCAGGTATTTGAAGAAATGTTCAAGTGGCTCGAGCGGAATCTAAACTGAAAAATTCCATTTATCTCTTGACCCACGACCGACCTGAGACTAAAATAGAGATGAAATAAGTTGACAGCAATTTTGACCAGGCTCCATATTCTTGTCTGAAGAAATGATGTATCTGAGTCACGAATGACTGATAAACCGCTGAGAAAACCACTCGAAGATGATCTTGGAAGACATCGGATGGGTGGTTTTTTTATCGTTTATCGAAATCAACCCATCTGAAGGAGATGCAAGCATGGCTGACTTTTTGTTTCGCGGTAAATTAGCAGATCTTGACCCTGAGGTTTATCAACTCATCCAGTTTGAGGCAGAACGCCAGGCCAGAAAACTGATTTTGATTCCTTCTGAGAGCAGTGCACCGGAGGCGGTTCGCGAATCGATGTCTTCCGTGTTCCAAAATCTCTACGCTGAAGGATACCCGGAAGATGATATGCGCACGATGACCGAATCGCAAATCCTCGATTATTCCAGCAGGCTTGCGGAATATCGACGCTATGCGGATCCGCGTTATTACAAGGGTGTTGAGTATGCCGATATCGTCGAGTCGCTTGCCCGCCGCAGGTGTGCAGAGGCCTTTGCCACTGACAAATTCTCAGCCGACCAAATTTTTGTGAACGTTCAACCTCTTTCAGGCGCGCCTGCCAACAACGCAGTGTACACCGCACTGATCGAACCCGGCGACACCATTTTGGGCATGAATTTACTGCACGGCGGACATCTCACCCACGGGTCATCGGTCAATCGCTCGGGTAAACTCTTCAAGGTCATTCATTACAATGTCGACCCGGTTACTGAGCAAATTGATTATGATCAAGTCGAAAAGTTGGCTCTCGCGAATAACCCCAAGATAATCATCTGCGGGTATTCATCTTATCCCTATGTTCCTGACTTCGCCCGCTTCCGCAAAATTGCGGATTTGGTGGGTGCTTACTTATTGGCAGACGTCTCGCACATTGCCGGACTGATCGCCGCCAAGGTGCTTCCATCCCCTGTTGGACTGGCGCATATCATCACCTTTACCACTCACAAAACGCTCACCGGACCTCGCGGTGCCTGTATCTTGACCACTGACGCGGCCCTCTCCAGGAAGATCGACAAGGGCGTATTTCCCGGAGAACAGGGCGGTCCGCACGTGCACATTTTTGCGGCGCTTTCCACGACGTTCCGCCTTGCCCAAACAGACCAATTTAAGGAATTGCAGAAACAGATCGTGGTCAACTGCGCAGCATTGGTCAACCAGCTTCAAGCCCGGGGACTGCGCATCTCCTACGGCGGTACGAATACGCACCTGGCAAACGTCGATTGTAAAACCATCAAAGGCGAAGACGGCACCACGCTTTCGGGCGATATGGCTGCCAGGATTTTGGACGTGGCAGGCATCGTGTTGAACCGTAATACCATCCCGGGTGACAAAACCGCGATGAATTCTTCGGGGATCCGCTTTGGCACCCCCTGGATGACCCAGCGTGGACTCAAAGAAAAAGAAATGGTCGAAGTAGCCAATATCATGGCGGATGTGCTCTTAGCCATCCAACCCTACTCGGTGGAAAGCCGCAAAGGATTCGTCCAACGCGCGAAAGTGGATTTCAACGTGCTGGAAGAAGCCAAACTTCGCGTACGCGCATTGACTGACGAAGCCGGGAGCGACGAAAAGGTTGCAAAATCCGGTTATCCGCATCATTTCTTCATCGACGATGCTCCCAGTTCCACCAGTGCATGGGTCGCATTGACCCTCAAAGGCGAAAACGCACGCCATTTTGTTGAATATACCTTTAGTTCCGAGGTGAACGACCTGAAGAAGGGCGAATCTCAAAACACATCGCTCCATACGCCCAAAGGTGATGTCAGTGGTATTCTGACTTACCTGCAACCTGGAGTCTACCAATTTAGCCTGAAACGTGAGCAATTTGGTCTGGCAGCCACCTTCCTGCGCGACCTTTCAGATGGATATATTGCCTTTGATAATGACATTCCACGGCGTATCCCGGGACCGATGGTCATCGAAGAATCTCAAGAGGCTGCTGTGACCCAGGCAAAGGGCGAACCGCAGGCCATGGCAAAACCATACTTCATCGGTAAACCAGCCGGAAATGGAACTGCCCTGCCCGAATTCAAGTGGGAAGAAAAAGAAAGCACTGAGATGTTCCGCACCCCGCTTTACGAAACCCACAAGTCCATGGGAGCTAAAATGGTTCCCTTTGCCGGATGGGAAATGCCCGTCTGGTATACGTCGGTGATTGAAGAACACCTCGCCTGCCGCCAGGTAGCCGGCTTGTTTGATGTATCGCACATGGGCGTGCTGCAAGCTGAAGGACCCGAGGCGTCTTTATTCCTCGACAGTGTTTGCGGCAACGACATCCGCGCTTTGGGTGTGGGCGAATCTTGCTATACGCATTTCCTGGATCCGTATTCCAACGTGATCGACGACACTCTCGTCTATCGCCGTGGACAGGAAGTTTACCTGGTCGTGGTCAACGCCTCGAATGACACGAAGGATTGGACCTGGCTCAACGCTGTCCGCGAAGGCAAAGTGATGATCGACCCTCAGCAGCCCTGGGTCAAAGCCTACGGTACCGGTTTGAACTTACGCAATTTGCGTGACCCCAAGGCTGGAAAAGAAATGCGCGTCGATATCGCCTTGCAAGGACCTAAATCACGTGACATTTTGCTTTCGCTTGGAGCGGATGCAGCCACACAGAAGAAGGTCAAAGCGCTCAAACGCACGGAATTATGTGAAGCGGTCATCGGCGGATTTGATCTCGTTGTGTCGCGCACCGGCTACACCGGTGAAAAGATGGCATTCGAGTTGTTTGTCCATCCCGAGAAGGCTGTGGAACTGTGGCAGGCGCTGCGTAAAGTGGGCGAACCCCTGGGGATGCGTGCTTGCGGTTTGGGCGCAAGAGACTCATTGCGTACCGAAGCCGGTCTGCCCCTGTATGGAGACGAGATGGGCGGCAGGTTGAATCTCGGCGTAGCTGAAGCCGGGTTTGGATCGTACGTCAAGGTCTACAAACCCTGGTTCATCGGACGCGACGCCTACATCCAACGCGAAGCCAAACGCTCTGCGGTGGTGGTGCGTTTCACCTTCAACGAAAAAGGCATCCGCATGGCTCACAATGGCGACCCGGTGTTGGATGCCAAGGGTAAAGTGATTGGCGAAGTCACCAGTTGCGCCATCGACAAAGAAGGCTTCCTCACCGGTCAGGCTTACGTCGACCTCAAGAATGCCGTCGAAGGAACAAAAATCAGCATCTACCAGGGCGCACCGGATAAAGCAGGTAAGGCGCCTGCAGAACTGGCAGCGGGAGACAGGGTCACCCTGCCTACCCCGGCAACCATTGTCAGCCGTTTTGCAAAGCTATAAGGTGTAAATGAACAGAGAAAGAGATCGACTGCACGAGCGAATAAACCAAAAGGAGATTGAATGAATAACCAGCAAACCCCGTGGGATCATCGCTATGCGCAACGTACGCAGCGAATGAAGGGTTCGGCAATCCGAGAACTATTGAAGATCACCGAACAACCAGATATCATCTCATTTGGTGGTGGTCTTCCCGGCCCAGATCTCTTCCCGATCGAAGAGTTCAAGCGAGCCTGTATTTATGTACTCGATAATGAGGGCGAAAAAGCCTTACAGTATGGATCAACCGAAGGCTACAAGCCCTTGCGTGAGATGACTGCCCGCCACACAAACCGGATCGGGATCAACGTCAATGTTGATAATGTCCTGATCACAACAGGCTCGCAACAAGCGCTTGACTTGTTGGGCAAGATCTTTATCAATCGCGGTGACCGGATCCTCGTGGAATCCCCCACGTATTTGGGTGCCTTGCAAGCCTGGAACGCCTACGGCGCTGAATATGTGACCGTTCCCATGGACGAACATGGAATGATCACAGAGGATCTGGAAGAAGCCTTGCGCACCGGCCCCAAGTTCATCTACGCACTGCCGAACTTTCAAAATCCTACAGGCTGCACCCTTACCCTGGAACGCCGCGAACAACTCGTCCGCCTTGCCAATCAATACGGCGTACCCATCATCGAGGATGATCCCTATGGTCAACTCCGTTACGAAGGCGAAAATTTGCCTGCCATCGAATTGATCGACAGTCAATCTCGCGAGAAAAATGGCAGCTATACCGGGAATGTGATCTATCTTTCCACCTTCTCCAAGATCCTCGCTCCAGGGCTGCGCCTGGCATGGGTCATCGCCCCTGAAACGGTCATCCGCAAAATGACCCTGGCCAAGCAGGGAACCGATCTGCACACATCAACCTTCAACCAGGTCGTTGCCCATGAAGTCAGCCAACATGGATTCCTGGACCGCCATATCAAAGTCATTCAGGATACTTATCGCGAACGCAGAAATGTGATGCTCGAATCGCTGGAAGAGAATATGCCTGCCGGCGTAACCTGGACCCACCCTGAGGGAGGACTCTTCCTCTGGGCGACCCTGCCGGAACCATTGAATGCATCAGAATTGATGGTGGAAGCCATTAAAGAAAAAGTGGCTTACGTTTCGGGCGAGTCGTTCCATCCCAACGGCGGCGGCAGCAATACTATGCGGCTGAATTTCTCTTGCATGAAACCGGAAAAAATCAACGAAGGCATCACCCGACTGGGAAGAGTTTTCAAGAAGAGATTGATGGAAAAGTAGTCACTTGCCTCAAGGTTTAGGTTCAAAAACGGGATTCCGAAGGTGGAATCCCGTTTTATTTCTTCATGCGGTTCTGCCCCAAACCTTGAACTCCTGCAGGATGGATCCACCCACAAACTCCCGCAGGATGGAATTATCCGGGATCAAGTCCAGGTCGACCGGTAAGAACCACTCCAAAAAGGCAAGCAGTCTTTTTGCTTCCACATATTCCAGGGTGCCAAACGGCACCTGCCTGAGCAGCGGTTCCACCACCTGGCGTAAGGCGGAGAGTTCATACACCAAGGCCGAATTGAAAAGCTCGTCGCCATTTTCCTGAAACGGAAAAATGTATTCCTTCTCCCCCCGTTGAACTGAATCCCAACGTGAGATCGTCTGTTGAGCTGAATAACCCCTTTCACGCGCGTCACGCACAATTCGCCGCAGCAAGCGCGTGTCAGTCGTCGAAATGCGGTTATAGCGGTCCAGGTTCAATTGGGTTAAGCAGGAAGCATAAATTTTAAATACCGATGAGGGCTCGATATCAGGCAGTAATTTTGGATTAAGTCCGTGGATTCCCTTCCAGGATTACCAGTTGGTCTGGCTGCAGCTGCACCCACTCACCAGGCTCGCGACACCCGTCCTTGAAGTTATACCTGGGCATCTGAACCGCTTCTCCTTTGATCAACCGGTTCAGGTCGCTCGAGAGTAACTGGGTGTCCATGGCGCCCAAAGATTCAAAATCGAATTGTCCATTTGCATCTTTGGGGGTTAATTCGCGATCAACGAAGTAGTTATCCATTTCCAACGGCACCGGTGCGAACCCCTGTGCCAGGAGCTGAATCGATAAACGTTTGGAAAAAGTGGTTTTGCCTGATGAAGATGGACCTGCAATGAGAATGATCCTTGAATCATCTGAATGGTCAGCAATATGGTTGGCAATTTCCGCGATTTTTAGTTCATGCAGCGCTTCCGAAACCAGGACAATTTCCCGAATATTTTTCGCCTTAATCGCATCATTTAACGCCCCCACGGATTCTATACCCAGCCGTTTAAGCCAGTTGCCATATTGGCGAAATGTGCTCAAAAGCTTGGGATAGCTGCCCATGGGAGAGATCTTCGTTGGGCTTGACCGGCGCGGGAATTGGAGTACGAAGCCCTCACCCATCGTTTCCAGGTCAAACCATTTGAGATACCCGGTCGAGGGCACCATATACCCGTGGTGATAATCGCGGTGCTCGCCCAACTGGTATAAAACGAGATATCCCTTTTGGCGATATTGCAATAATTGAACTTTATCAGTTGCTCCGATTTTGGTGAAATACTCCATCGCTTCGTCGATGGGTACGAGCTGACGCGCAAACGGCAGATCAGCATCAACCAGTTCGTGCATCCTTTTCAATAATCTTTTCAGTTCCGCAGCGTTCAAAGGATCCCTGCCAAAAACCTGGCAGTAATACCCGCCTGACGAGACCGAATGATCGAGCGTCATTTGCGCCTTCGGGAACAATTCCTCAAATGCTGCCTCCATCAAGAATGTGATCGATCGCCGGTAGATGCGGGAACCGTCATCATCACCCATCGTGATCAAGCGGATGCGTGCATCCATTTCAATCGCATAGGTCAGTTCGCGTAATTCGCCATTCACAACGGCGCCCATGATCGGGGGATTGTCCCATTCAGGGAGAACTCTAAGCAAATCCGCCAGGCATGCACCGCGTTTTCCGGTGTAGACTCTGCCGTCCTGCAGCACCAATTCGATTGTCGGTCGTGGAGAATTTACTTTTTGACCATTGATTTCGGGTACGTGATTGTTCACCATGCCAACCTCTAAGGAAATAAAGTATATCGCAAAATGATCTCAATCAACAGGAAACTTAACCTGCGGTTGCAAGAAACTCGCCGTTTTTTCAGAACCGCTTATGCTTGTTTGATTTATTTCGCAGTCAATCGAAAAATCAAATTTTGATCAGGTGCGATCGGGTTCGCGAAATGAATTTCACTCGAGTTGCCTGAAGGTACGATCGTGATTTGTTGATCTATAATACCGGAGCCCAATAGCAAGCTCAAAGTAAAGTCTCCGGTTATGGTTGGCTCTGAAAAAGTGAATACGGGGGATGAAATGGTACTGCCGCCTAAATTGATCACCGTGAGAAGAGTTTCATTACCCGTAAGGCTAAGGGCTGCATACAATGCCGGATCCGAAGTCTGAACCTGGACGTATTTTCCGCTGAGCAACGCCGGATGGCGCAACCGGATATTGATCAGGTTACGATAGAGGGACAACAAAGAACTCTTGTCACCATTTTCAGCTTCGACATTCACCTTTTTGTAACTGAAATTCGGCAGCTCCCAGGCGCTTCCCGAAGTAAACCCCGCTTCTGTACCGCCGGACCACTGCATGGGCGTCCGAATTTGTGGATCCGGTTTTTCGCCGACCATTCCAATCTCTTCGCCGTAGTAAATAAATGGCGTCCCGGGAATGGTTAATAGGGCAGTAGCTGCGTGGCTGGCTTTTTTAACATCTCCCCCCAACGCCGACATCACGCGGTTCATATCGTGGTTGGTTAAGAATGTTGCCATTCCTTTATCTTGATAAAGGGTGATCTCAGATTGGATCGAACCGCTCAGGCTGGCAGCATCCCCCATCCCTACAGTAGTGACCAGGGCGCTTGCCAGGTCAAAATCGAACATCATATCAAAGCTTTGGTCTTGTAAATATTCGGTTGTGACGTAGGATGAGTCCCAAACTTCGCCTACACTCATGGCTGAGGGTTTCCATTCCTTATAGAGGCTGCGGAAATTCTTGAACCACGCCAGGGTTGCCGGTGTATTTATTTGCGTCTCTCCATCTTCGATCAAGTGACGCGCGCCATCCACTCGAAAACCATCAATGTCCATCTCGGTTAACCAGGTCCTGGCTATCGACTCGATCTGATCGGTCACAGCGGTCGTCCGGTAATTCAAATCCGGCATGGACCTGGTAAATACACCATAGTAATAAAGTCCGTTGGATGCCTGATGCCAGACTTCCTCACCCCATGGACCCAGGTATCCCGGGTTGGTTTTTGACCAGATGTACCAATCATGATACGAATTGTTGACATCCAGGGAGCTAACGAACCACGTGTTCTTGTCAGACGTATGATTGATAACGAAGTCGATGATCACATGGATCCCGCGTTTGTGAGCTTCTGCGACCATTGTTTTGAAATCATCCATAGTCCCATAGTCCGGGTTGACCGTCAGATAATCGGTGACGTCATACCCGTGATAGCTTGGCGATGGGAAGATCGGCATCAACCAGATGGCGTTGATCCCCAAATCAGTGGTCGTTTCCGGATTGCCGTCGTTCAGGTAATCCAGTTTTTGGGTGATCCCTGCAAAATCCCCGATCCCATCACCGTTCGAATCGTAAAAACTTCGGACGAAAATCTCGTAAAAGACGGCATGATCCCACCAATCAGGGTCGTCGAAGGAATAAACAGGCGTGGCCTGGGTAATGGGTAAAGCCTCGCTGATTATCTCGGGAGCAGAGGTGGCGCTGGCGGTTGGTTCAGGTTGTGCGGTAGCAGAGGGCGTTGATGCAGGAATCGGTGCTGGTTTGGGTCTTGCAAGGATAAATATCACGACCAATACAGCCAGCACTACAATACCAATGAGAATGAATCGTTTGGTTTTCACGCATGCTCCTTTGAAAAGAGGGAGGTTATTTATAAACCTCCCTCTTTTAGCAACCTCTAAATTAGCCTTTAACTCCACCTACCGTCAAACCCGAAACCATATAACGCTGGAACACATAGAAAATGATCAAAATTGGGATGGACATCAGAATGGACATCGCCGAGAAATCAGACCATGGGGTCGAATACTCGCCTTGCATCGAACGCAGCGCCATGGCCAGGGTAAACCTGCCGGGGTTCTCCAGGAACGTCCACGCTAGGATAAATTCCGTCCATCCGCTCATGAAACTGAACAAAATGGTGATCGCCAAAGCTGGCACAGAAAGCGGCATGATGATCCTGAAAAATGCGGTGGTAACGCTGCATCCATCGATGAGCGCCGCTTCCTCCAATTCCTTTGGTATCGTATCAAAATAGCCCTTTAGATTCCAAATGGCAAATGGAAGGGTTGAAGACCCGTATGCGATCATCAAACCAAACAACGTCGCCCGTAGGGGTTCGCCATTGACCTTGATCAATGACAAAAGGACATACAACGGGGCCAAAGTTGCGGTGGTCGGCAGCATCATCAATACAATGAAACCGAGCATCCCCGCCTGCCGCCCGATGAAGCGAAAACGGGAAAAAGCATACGCCGCAGACGATCCCAATGCAACTGAGAGAACACTGGTGCCCAGAGCCACCAAAAGACTGTTTCCTAAGAGCTTGCCAAAGGTCATACAGGTGGCAACATTGCTGGAATCGGTACAGAGCTGTTTGAAAGGTTCAAATAACACCCTTTTAAACGCCGCCAGAGAAGCGCCGGGGGGAATCAAAGTCAATGTAAGGGGTTTATCAATATTCCGTGGATCCAAAGCCATCGAGAAAATCCATAAGATCGGAAAGAGGACTGAAGCAGTAACGGCCAGCAGGAAAACCTGCTTACCAATTTGACTCCAAACCAATTTGGATTTGTTATGCATTGTATGCCTCCGTCGCCCTGGTGACCCGGTTATTGATCATGGTGATAATGAAGAGCACGATGAACACCACGATGCTGAATGCAGCCGCAACACCATAAAGACGTTGCTGGTACACCAGGTTGAATGCCTGGGTCACCAAAATCTGGGTTTGACCGAAAGGACCACCCTGAGTCACAAAGTAGATCACGTTGAAGTTGTTGAAGGTCCAAATGGTGCCCAACATGATTGCCGGCACCATGGCTGGACGGATCATTGGTACCGTTACTGACCAGAATTTGTTCCACCCAGAAGCGCCATCCATATCCGCCGCTTCATAAAGCTCTGACGGAATTGAGTTAAGCGCTCCTGTAGCCACCACCATCATAAATGGCCATCCCAACCAAATATTCACAATGAGCACGCAGTAGAATGCAAGGGGTAAGAATGCGAGCAGCCCTCCGATGGGAGGTACGGCATTGGTCAACCACTGCGTATTTGTCGGGAAGGATGTACCCAGCCAGTTATTAAGAACGGCCAGGCCCTGATTGACTGCGCCAAAGCGGTCATCATACATGTTCCGCCAGGTCAACGCGGCGATATATCCCGGGATTGCCCATGGGAGAACAAAGATTGCCCGATAAAAACGACGTCCGATGAGTTTCTTGCTATTCAACACCATGGCAATGAGGACGCCCAATGAAACGTGGAAAACCAGGTTAGCTACCGTCCAGACCACGTTGAAAAGCAAAATTCTCCAAAAATCATAATTCGCGATGGCGATGTTGTTCGTAAGAATGTCTACGAAATTTTGAAATCCAACAATATTTGGGGCAAATTGTTGTGTTGCCGGGTTCAATACATTGAAGCGCAAATTCTTTATGGCATAATCCGTGAAAGCCATCCAAACCTGGTACGCTTGCGGCAGGAAGGTGATAACAAGCATCAATAATCCTGCAGGAGCAATGTAAGCCCATGCGGTACGCGATCTTTTTATTTCTTTAGCAAATTCTGACTTTCCGCGCGGCTGTTTTACCGGAATGATCTCTGCGGATACACCCATAATGCCCCTCCTTGATCTGGATTTACCAACATTTAATAGATTATAGCAAAAAGCAGGTGGAAAACAATTGAATGTCTCCACCTGCATTTTTTAGTGATAATTAGTACCTTGAACCGTAGACTATTGGATCTTTGCGACAGCAGCGGTTACGAGGTCAAAAGCTTCCTGCAGAGCTTTGGCAGGATCTGTGCCCTTATCCAAGACTGACAGGATGGCATTGTTCATGGGATCCCAGTATGCACCCATCTGCGGGATCACAGGGAATGCGGTTCCGCCAGCAAATGCGGCTACTTCCATCTTTTCGACGGGATCAGCCACTTCCATACCCTTGACGACAGGGATGCCGCCAGCCATGGGTGCGGTTGTGCCGACATCTGCCCACATTGCCTGAGCTTCACTGGAGACAAAGTACTCCATGAATTTCTCAGAAGCGACGGCATCGTCGCCGGCTGCATTGGAAGAAAGGTAGATATTGTCATTCTGGACATAGCCAGACATATCAGACGGCCATGGGTCGATGACAAGATTTTCGGCGCCAATAGCGTCAGAAAGAGCCTTGGCATTCCAGGTGCCATCGATGATGACACCAGCTTTTCCAGCTTTGAACAGGTTGACATCATTGTCATTGTTGTTCTCTACTGGGAAGCCAGCTTCCTTGACTGATTTGATGTTGGTCAACCACTGAACACCCTTTGCGTCATTGAACATGGGGACGCCAGTATTTGGATCCAACAGGGTTCCGCCAATGGCAGAAAGGTCGCCAGAAGCGAAGAAGAAACCCGACTCAAAATCGAGGCCCACTACATCACCTTTGTTGGCGGCTTTTGCTTTGGTGAGCAAATCAGCCAGGGTGGTTGCAGCTTCGGGAACGATTGATTTGTTGCGGAACATCACGACACCCTTCAAGTTGATGGGCAAGCCCACAACAGCACCCTTGTATTTTACGGATGCAACGGCTGCATCATTCAAAGTGTCGAGTACGCCAGCGGTGAGCATCGGTGTGATGTCCTGCACAAGCTTGGCGTTGAAGGAAGCGGGACCCCAGTCAGCAGCGCCAATAAGGAGCGTGGGACCGCTGCCAGAAGCGACTGCTGTTTCAAACTTGTTACGCAGGTCGTTATCCGGGACGAACAAAGCCTGAACGGTGACTCCTGGATAGAGAACTTTGAATCCAGCGATGATCGCATTCAAGCTGTTGGTCTCTTCAACCTTCTTTGAGTGCCAGATCACAACATTGCCCGCCATGGGGGCTTCAGTTGGGGCTACCGTGGGAGCTTCTGTAGTTGCAGGAGCTGCCGTGGTGGGTGCTTCTGTTGTTGCTGGGGCTGCGGTAGGCGTTGCGCACGCAGCGAGAACAAATGCAAGCACCATAAAAACGCTGATCAAGGGTAAAAACTTCTTTGCCATTTTTCTCTCCTATTTCTTAGTCTAAGTTTCGAACAGATGTCAATCTGAACTTCCCTTTTCTTTTACGATAGGTTTACTTCCTCACCTCCTCTCGATATTTTAATCTAAATTATTATGAATTACCATGTTCAAAGCCAGAACCACAGCACCCATCGCACTGGATCTTTTTCCCAATAATGCGGTGGAGATACGTAAATTCGCTGAAGCCATCCGCAGACTTCGCTCTTGAACTGTTTTCCGAATGGGATCCAAAAGGAGATCACCGATTTTAGCCACGTTTCCACCAATGATGACAATGCTCGGATTAAACAAATTGACCAATCCGGCGATGGCGGTTCCAAGGTGATGCCCGGCTTCGATCAGGATTTGCTGTGCCAGAAGGTCACCGCGGCAGGCTGCATCAATTACGTCTTCAGATTTAATATCGCTTAACGGAATAATGGTGGAAAGGTCTGAACGGGTTCCCCGTTTTATTTTCTCGATGGCTTTTTTGGCGACTGCATTTCCCCCAGCCATCGCCTCGAGACAGCCGTGATTGCCGCAACTGCACAGAGGTCCATTTTCATCCAGGGTGATATGACCGATTTCGCCGGCAGAACCATTGGTACCATGGTAAATCTGCCCATCAATCAGCAAGCCGGCTCCGATTCCCTTGCCCACTTTGATATACGCCAGGTTTCGCTCACCGCGCCCCGCACCATAAGCCCATTCACCAACTGCACCCAATTCAGCATCGTTCGCCACTGTGACAGGAATACCTCGTTGAGTGCCAAGTGCCGTTTCGATCGGGAATTTGTCCCAGCCCGGCATGATCGGCGGTTCACTGACCATCCCTGCGCCAGTCACCACTGGCCCGGGAACGCCCACACCAATTGCATGCAGGTCCTTCAGAGATATGCCGGAGTTTTCGATCAGCGAATTGATCATCTCATTAGCTTTATCAAGAACCTTTTGAGGACCTTCGATAATGTCAATTGAGCATTCAATTTCGGCGATGACATGGGCGGAGTAATTTGCAAGAAGTGCCGTGATGTGAGTAGCACCGATGTCCAAACCAATTACGAAGCCGCGATTTGGGTTGATTTCCAGGACGATGGGTTTCCGGCCTGAGGGTTGCCGAGTTTTTATTTCCAGGACGAGACCGGTTTTTTGAAGATCATTGATGGTCGATGTAATCGCAGCCCTGGTTAATCCGAGCTCGCGTGCCAACTCGATGCGCGAAATACCATTCGGCGTAAACCGGATTAAATCAATGATAGCATGTTTATTGAAATTCTTCACATTCGGTTTGGAATAAGACCAAAAGAAAGTGTTCAAATATACCCCGCACATTAACTTATACAAATATAACATAAATCATTTTTATGTCAAGTTGTTTAACATATTTTAATAATGTATAATGTTTGAACTTGAGCACAAGGCTGCTTGCCTGAAAACAACCCTATGGAAGAATTGGGGGAGATCATCCGCGGTTCCATGAATTTTTTGATCAAACGGGATCATTTTGACCAAACATCAGAGGATTTTGACATTTCTATTGCCTGTTTGATTCTGGATTGATGATAAAATTTTATATGCTCGATAATCATTATCCTCGCAGGAACCATGATAACCTTGCCATGCACATAAAAAGACTGATCCTCCTCATCATGCTCCTCAGCCTGACGTCGTGCTCCCAGGGTTCTCCGAACGAGCTTGCACCTTCGCTGTTCACTACACCTACATCCGAAAAACCAACCGCCACACTCGAACCCAACGTCACGCCCTCCTCAACCCCCGTTCCACCCGGAACGGAGACTAACCCGATTTCACTGGGTGTGATCTATACGGATAACGTGAATCAACCCCCGGCGGCCGCCGAATTGATTCAATACCTGGCAGATACGACGGGTTATGTTTTTGCGATAACCAATTATTCCTCCGCAGCCGACCTCCTTACGGCAATGGACCAGGGGTACGTCTCGTTTACCTGGCTACAGCCTGAAGAATATCTTTATGCTTCAGAAAACGACATTGCAAAGGTGGAATTCCTTACCAGTCACTACGGTTTGTACGGTTACGGCAGCAATGTATATGTCCGGGCTGATTCAGAGTTCGAATTCGATTACGATCCCAATACTGGCCTGGCGACATCAACTGCTTCAGCCGCATTACGTCAATTTGCACAAAAAACCCCCTGCCTGGTGAATCAACGTTCCTTATCGGGCTATGCCTATCCCCTGGGTGATTTTGCCGAATTGAATATCATCATCAACGATCCGGTTATCGTTCAAACCCACGAATCTGTCATCCGGGCGATCTATACTGGTGGTATCTGTGATTTTGGTGTCACTTACGGCATCTCGGGTGATCCACGCACCGCCTCCACCATCCAAACCGAATTTCCTGATGTGATGGATAAGGTCAAAATCGCATGGCAATCGCCTGCTGATATTCCCTCGCTGAACATGTCTTATGCAACCTTACTCTCCGGGGACATCCGTTTTGCAATCACTTCAGCCTTGACTGAATTTGCAGAAACACCGGAGGGATTGGATACCCTTAGTCGTATGAATAATTATTCCATCAATGGGCTGCGTCTTGCCACAGATGACGATTATGATGCTTTGCGCTCGATCGTCAAGGCAAGCAACGTCGACCTGGAGACTTTGATTTCTCAATAGAGAAAATCCTTAAATTGCAAAGTTGGTATAAATCTTGCTATGGTTAAGAAGCTATTTAACATGATCCTACATGTCTTGTTGTGGTGTTTGCTGGCAGCGGTGATCGCTTTGGGATTGCCCAGGCTCATCACCGAATTCTCCACCCGAGGAAAGATCTTCACTGTGGAAAGCGTGCCGGCAGACAAGGCAGCCATTGTTTTTGGCGCCGGGTTGGACCGGGATGGCACACCATCACCAGTATTGCGCGATCGGGTGGCTACCGCGGCTGAACTCTACTTTCAAGGCAAGGTGACTAAATTGCTGATGAGCGGAGACAACCGTTTCCTGGATTACAACGAACCCGGTTCCATGCAAGCGTATGCTGTGAGCCTGGGCGTGCCCGAAGAGGATATTGTGCTCGACTATGCCGGTCGCCGGACTTACGACACCTGCTACAGGGCAAAAGAAATCTTCGGCCTGGACGAGGCAATTTTGGTCACCCAGGGGTACCACCTTCCGCGCGCCATTTTCACCTGTTCAGGGTTAGGTCTGAGCGTGACCGGAGTGAAGTCGGATTTACGGACATACCAGTCGAACACGGAATTGCTCTGGTCGGTGCGCGAACTGGTGGCTTCAAGTGTGGCAGTGTGGCAGGTTTGGATCAGTCACCCATTACCTGTTCTCGGTGATAAGGAACCGATCTTTCCAACGGATACCAGGCAATAAAGTTCTAAGAGGTTGGCATGATAGATCGCAACGAAGCGCTCAAAATTGTTCGAGAGTACGTAAAAAATGAAGGGCTCGTCCATCATATGTTTTGCGTGGAAGCCGCCATGCGGTTTTATGCAGATTATTTCCATGAAGATGCTGAAAAGTGGGCGATCACCGGTCTGCTGCACGATTTTGACTGGGAAATTCACCCAACCATGCAAGAACATCCAGCAGCCGGGGCTCCCATCTTGCGCGCACGCGGCGTGGATGAAGAGATCGTCCAGGCCATTCTTTCTCACGGCGAGCATTTGCATATCCCCAGGGTAACCCTGATGGAGAAGTCTCTTTTCGCCTGCGACGAAATCACCGGGCTGATCACTGCGGTGTCGCTCGTTCGTCCATCACGCTCGTTATATGACCTGGAAGCCTCATCTGTAAAGAAGAAATTCAAAGACAAGGCGTTCGCGGCGGGTGCCAATCGGCAAGAAATCGAAAGCTCGGCAGCCGAATTGGGTATCCCGCTTTGGGATCACTGTGCGAACGTCATCATAGCTATGCGCAAAATCGCCCCAGAATTGGGTCTTGAAGGTTCGATCACACGCCCTGAAAGTCTTTAGCAGCATAGGAGGTATTTTATGTTTCTCCAGGGAAAAGGAATGACCATTTGGAAGGTCCTCAGTTGTGAGGGAGGAAATCCAAGCGCAATTGCCAATGTAGCCCAATCAGCCGGATTTTCGTATGTGGTCATCAAAATCGCAGATGCCGGAGTGGCTTACAACTATGATAAAGTGAACAACAAGGACCTCATTCCGGCTGTTGTTGAGGCGTTGCGCGCCAAAGGCATTAGCGTTTGGGGTTGGCAATATGTTTACGGTTATGACCCCATTGCTGAAGCCCGAATCGCCATATCTCAAATGAAGAAATACGCCATGGATGGTTTTATCATCGACGCCGAGCAGGAATATAAACTGGCAGGGCGGGATGCGGTTGCCAGGACCTACATGACCGAGTTGCGCAAAGAGCTGCCGACTACACCAATCGCGCTTTGCTCTTACCGCTGGCCTTCCTATCATCCAACGTTTCCGTGGACGGCTTTCCTCGAAAAATGCGACCTGAACATGCCGCAGGTTTACTGGATGCTTTCACACGACCCCCAGGCGCAGCTTCAGCGCAGCGTTGACGAATTTTCGAAGATCTCACCAGTGCGACCGATTGTCCCCATGGGTCCTGCTTATTCAGAAGGCGGTTGGACGCCCACGGGTGCCGAAATCACCTGGTTTCTGCAAAAGGCACAGGCTTTGGGGCTGAGCGCCGTGAACTTCTTTAGCTGGGACGAGTCGCATGTTCGCCAACCGGCAATCTGGGATGCGATCGCAAAATATCCATGGTCGGTCGATAATACGGTAAAAGACATTACAGACCTGTTCATCGATGCGATGAATACCCACAACCCCGATATGGTGACCGCGCTGTATGCTGCGGATGCAGTCCACATCACAGGTAAACGCACCCTCCAGGGACCGGTCTATATTCGGGGTTGGTATGATGATTTGATCACCCACCGGTTCCCGAGCAACACATTCAAGCTTACTGGTGTCGATGGCACCGGTCCAACGCGCCACTTTACCTGGACGACCACGTCCCCCTTCGGAAATATCGCCGATGGCAATGACACGTTTGGTATTGTGGATGGAAAAATCGCCTACCACTATACCTATTTCAATGTTACTTAGGCGCTTTCTTCGCTTTCACAGGCGTTGATGCTTTACGCTCCCAATAAGCTGAAGCGTCTACCGCCATCACAGTTCGAATAAGCGCATCTCCCGGCTTCACTTCGACAGCCGGCTTCCCGGCAACACCCCTCTTTCCGGTTGGAATCACATCCAACCGGATCGTTTTTGCGGCAGCCTTTTTGAAGAAAACAGTCCCGTTTTGCGTTTTCTTGCCATAGATCATCCCTGTCAACGTAGCGCCGGCTTTCAACCGGCAGGCAATCACGCCCTGCCCATACCTGCCTTGCAGCGGGAATGCTTCCTCTTCCATGCGCCAACCCGATCCATCGCTGGCAATCAGCAGCAATTCCGATTTTCCCGTCAGCTCGACCATATCCACAATGCAATCCTTTGCAGCCAACTTGACGGCATTCACACCAGCCGCAGCCAGATTCATCGCCCGCACTTCCTCCCCGTTAAAGCGGATGCCCATGCCCAGACGGGTGATGATCAACAAATCACTGGTATCCTGGCTCAGCATTGCGCTGACCAGGGAATCCCCCTTGTTCACTTTTGCAATGGTGAATGCTTGAGAAGAAGCTCCCGGCAACTCGCTGATGAGCGATTTCTTGATCATTCCCTCGCAGGTCAGGGTCAACACCACGTGTGAGGTCGAATTCTTACCTCCCGGCTCAATGGAGAACAGGCTGACCGGTACACTTCCTTCAGGAAGGGGGGAGATTTTGAAATAGGGTGTTCCTGCAGAGAACTTGTCCACGTCTGGAATACCGTTGACTGAAAGCGATGCAGCCTTCCCTTCCGCGTTCACCAGGTACAAGACGTGATGCGTGTCTGTTTTGATCAGGATCTCAGGGGCGTCCAATCCACTCGTGCGCGGAGCAGTTTCACCCCGTATGAGACCCACCCTTCCCTCCCGCGTCATTCCCACCCAAACCGGTTCCGCAGGGGTCACGTCATTGACTGTCAAGAGCTCACGTGTGGTCGTCCCGGATTTCAGCGAGACAATTTGTGTCCGGCGCCGGTCTGCATATTTTTGTTTGGTCTCCAGGAGTTCCGTGATGACCTCTCCCTGCAGCCGTTTCTTGGATTTCAACAGGGTTTGAAGATCCTTGATGGTCAACTGCAATTCTTTGTATTCATCCTCGATCTTTTTGCGTTCGAGCGCTGCCAGCCTTTTCAAAGGCATATCCAATATTGCCTGCGCCTGGATGTCGGACAATTTGAATTTCTTCATTAATTTTGTTTTGGCTTCGTCAGTGTCCTTCGCCGCACGGATCGTGGCGATAATCTCGTCCAGGAATTTGAGGGCAATCCGCAAGCCTTCGATCAGATGAACTCTCGCCTCTGCTTTCTTCAGATCGAACTGAGAACGGCGAGTGATCACCTCGAGACGGTGTTCCACGAAAACCTTTAGCGCCTGTTTGAGCGTCATCAGCCTCGGCTCCCCATTCACCAGGGCCAAGAGGTTGATGGTAAAAGTGACCTGCATGGGCGTCTTTTTATAAAGGGCGAGCAGGGTCTTTTCAGGTTCAATCCCTTGTTTGAGTTCAATGACTATGCGCATGCCATGCCTGTCGGATTCATCCCGCAGGTCGGTTACCGCATCCAACTGCCCTTCCCTAGAAAGCTCAGCGATGCGCTCTATCAAGGCGGCCTTGTTGGTCATGTAAGGCAATTCGGTGACGATGATCCGGCTCTTCCCCCGGGCGGCTTCCTCGAGATTTACCCTTCCGCGCAGCATGATCTTTCCACGCCCGGTGGCGTATGCCGATTGAACTTCGTTTTGATCATGCTCCTGCAGGATGATCCCGCCGGTGGGAAAATCAGGTCCCTGGATAAATTTCATCAGGTCGGCGATGGTGACATCATCCGATTTATCCCAGCGTTCGACCAGGTATACCAATGCGTCGATCACCTCACCCAGGTTGTGCGGAGGAATACTGGTCGCCATACCCACGGCAATACCTGATGCCCCGTTGACCAGCAAGTTCGGCAGGGCTGCCGGAAGCACCGAAGGCTCGTCCAAAGTATCATCGAAATTGCGGTCGAAATTGATCGTGTCGCGGTCAATTTGAGCCAGCATATCCAGGGCAAAAGGCGTGATCCGAGCCTCGGTGTAGCGCATGGCCGCAGGCGGATCACCGTCAACACTGCCGAAGTTACCCTGTCCATCCACCAGTGGATTGCGCATCGAGAAATCCTGTGCCATGCGCGCCATTGATTCATATACCGCCTGGTCTCCGTGGGGATGATACTTGCCGAGCACTTCACCCACGATCCTGGCTGATTTTTTATAAGGAGTATCCGAACGGATGCCCATATCATACATGGCATAGAGCAGGCGTCTTTGAACCGGCTTCAAGCCGTCGCGCGCATCGGGCAAGGCGCGGGCAACGATCACGCTCATTGCATAGTCCAGGTAAGATTGCTGCATTTCGTGATCTATATCCACTTTACGAACAAGGCCGATTTCCATTTTGCTCTCCTGCGTATGAATAAACTGTTAATCTATCTTAAGTACAAATTCGCATGGCGTCAACAAAAAGCCCCGAGAGAATCTCTCGGGGCTCCATAGAGAACACTGAATTAATCAGCAGCAGTAGGTTCGATGGGTTCATCGGTTCCGGTTGCTTCTGGTAGTACAGGTTCTGGTTCAACTTCAACATCCAGTTCGTGGAAGCGACCGTGAACAAAACCGGTACCGGCAGGGATCAACTTGCCGATGATGACGTTCTCCTTCAAACCATACAAAGGATCTTCGGTCGAAGCGATGGCCGCGCCCGCCAACACCTTGATGGTGTGCTGGAAGGACGATGCCGACAGGAAGGAATCGGTGCTCAAAGAGGCTTTGGTGACGCCCAACAGGATCTCGACGAACCTGGCGGGTTGTTTCCCTTGAGCGATCAAATTCTCATTGACCTTTTTCATTTCGATGCGGTCCACAACATCCATCGGCAGGTAATTCGAATCACCTGGGCGAATGACCTGTACTTTGCCGATCATCTTGCGGATGATCACTTCAAAGTGCTTGTCATTGATGTTCTGACCCTGGGCCCGATACACCTTCTGGACTTCGGTCAGCAAGTACATCATAGCGCCTTCACGCCCCTTGATCTTGAGGACTGTGTGCGGGTTCAACGAACCTTCTGTCAACGGTTGACCGGCTTCGACTTTCTCATTCTCATGGATAAGCAAACGTGAAGTGGACGGGATTTCGTAATCCTCGGTTTCACGCTGTTCATACGAGACAATGACCTTGCGGTCTTCGACGCGTACCCGCCCATTGTGCTGGGCAGTGATCTGTGCCTCACCCTGGCTGGCAATGACATCACCCATCGAAGCAGTTCCTTCGTCAGTAATGCTGATCGTCCAACCTTCAGGGATTTCGTATTCATCTGAAGCCATTTCGGTATGATCGACGCGTACGATCCGTTGATCTCCGGCGCGTTCGGCAAGGATCAACTTCGCAGTGCCGGAAATCCGAGAGATGACTGCCTCGCCTTTAGGCATACGCCGGGCTTCGAACAGTTCCTCTACACGAGGGAGACCGGTCGTAATATCGCTGCCTGCCGCAACACCACCACTGTGGAAGGTACGCAGCGTCAGCTGAGTACCAGGCTCACCGATGGATTGTGCCGCAACAATACCGACTGCCGATCCGAGTTTCACCAGGCGTCCACGTCCAAGGTCCATACCATAGCATTTAGCGCAAATACCGTGCACCAACTCGCAGGTTAATGGAGAACGAACGTAAACTTCCTCGGTGCCTGCGTTGACCACTTTTCGAATCAGGTCGCGATCCAGGATTTCATCCCGATCAGCGATGACTTCGCCGGTGTTCGGATCGATCACGCGCTTGCAAACCACGCGACCGAACAAACGGGTAGAGAGTGATTGACCAGCCACATCATCCGCTTTTCGGATCCAGATACCATCATGGGTACCGCAATCTTCTTCGTTGATGATGATTTCCTGGGCAATATCCACCAGGCGGCGGGTGAGGTAGCCTGCATCTGCTGTACGCAGAGCGGTATCTGCCAGACCTTTACGGGCACCATGCGTGGAGATGAAGTATTCCAGCGCGGTCAGGCCTTCACGGAAATTGGATTGAATGGGCAGGCGAATGATACGGCCTGCCGGATCTGCCATCAATCCGCGCATACCAGCCAGCTGAGAAATTGGTCCAAAGCCGCCTTTGGTGGCTCCTGAGTTTGCCATTGTTGCCAGGTTACCATTGGGATCCATATAATCGCGTACGGAATCGCCAACTTCCTTGGTCGTTTTCTGCCAGATATCGATGATCTTGTCGCCGCGTTCCTGCTCAGTCAACAATCCACGGCGGAAATCACGGTTCACGTGTTCGACTTCGCCCTGGGCTTTTGCCAGGATTGCAGGTTTTTCGGGTGGTACGGTGATATCCGCAACTGCGATGGTTGTACCGGATTTCATTGCGTATTCAAAACCGATGTCCTTGATTTTGTCAGCAACTTCAGTTGTCACATCTTCGCCGCAGATATCGTAGACTTCAGCGATCAGATCCTTGATCCCGCCTTTGTCCAACACCTGGTTCATGAACATGACTTCATCGGGAAGGATCCGGTTAAAGAGCACCCGTCCAACCGTGGTGTCGATCTTGCGCACCACCGGTTCAAGCATCCGGTCGCCGCGATCGTCATACCAGGTCTTCATGTAAACAACCACTTTGGCGTGGATATCCACCTGACCCAACTGGTAAACGAGTTCAACTTCATCGATGTCAGCAAAAACCCGCCCGTCACCCTTGCAGGGACGTTCGTCGCCTTGCGTCAGATAGTACACACCCAGCACCATGTCTTTGGACGGGCTGATGATCGGTTCGCCATCGGCCGGTTTCAGCAGGTTCTTCGATGAGAGCATCAATGTTCGGGCTTCGTTGACCGCTTTTTCAGAAAGCGGCACATGAACTGCCATCTGGTCGCCATCGAAGTCAGCATTGAAAGCTGTCGTGACCAACGGATGGAGTTGAATGGCGCTGCCTTCGATCAGGATCGGCTCGAATGCCTGGATGCCCAGTCGGTGGAGGGTCGGAGCACGGTTAAGCAATACCGGACGTTCCTTGATGACCTCTTCCAACACTTCATACACTTCGGGGCGGTTTCGTTCGATAAAGCGGCGCGCACCCTTGACATTGGCTGCATAGCTGTGAGAAACCAGGCGCGAAATGACAAATGGACGATAGAGTTCCAATGCCATCGATTTTGGCAGACCGCACTGGTAAAGTTTGAGGTTTGGTCCAACAACAATTACAGAACGACCGGAGTAATCGACACGTTTGCCCAGCAGGTTGCGGCGGAAGCGGCCTTTCTTGCCCTTGAGCATATCGCTCAAAGACTTCAATTCACGGCGACCGCGGCGTGAAAGTGCCTTACCACGCTGCGAATTATCGATCAGTGAATCGACGGCTTCCTGGAGCATGCGTTTTTCATTGCGAACGATCACGTCTGGTGCACCCAGCTCGAGCAACCTCTTCAAACGGTTGTTGCGGTTGATCACGCGCCGGTAAAGGTCATTCATGTCTGACGTGGCAAACCGTCCGCCATCCAACTGCACCATTGGGCGCAAATCTGGCGGGATCACCGGAAGCACGGTCAGGATCATCCATTCAGGACGGTTGCCTGAACGGCGGAAAGACTCGACAACTTTCAAACGCGTGGTGGCTTTCTTGCGTTTCTGCTTGCTCTTTGAAGTGCGGACTTCCGTCCACAGGTCTTCAGAAAGTTTTTCCAGGTCAAGCCTGCGTAAAATATCATAGAAAGCTTCGGCACCCATATCTGCCCGGAATACCTGCCCCCAGCGGGATTTCAGTTCGCGGTAGCGGCTTTCGGAGAGGAAAGTAAAGGGCCGTAGTTCCTGCAACTCATCGCGCATACGGGAATTCTGATCCTTGCTTTCGGTCGATTCATCCTCGAGCTGGTTGCGTAGTGATTCCATTGCCTCTTCGGCTTCGGCGCGTACCTGATCGATATTCATTTTGATCTGTTCGATGTCGCGCTTCTGCTCATTTTTGGCTTCGGTTTCGATTTCATCCAGGCGTTCTTTGGCGAGCTTTTGCACGCTGGAAATATGCTGGGAAGAGATCGTGTCGCCAACTTCGGCGATGACCATGGGGGCGGTTTCGAACATGATCTGCTTACGGGTGACCGTTCCAAGCATTTCGGTCAATTTCCGTTCAAGAGATTGACCTTCCTGGATGACAGGTTCAACCCGGGAGGCGATCAACTCGTCCGAGCGGGCTTCAATATCAGCCCGGCGCTGTTGGTATTCAGCGATCTTATGATCCCGGCCGGTTTTGACCTCGAGAATTTTGGTATTAATTTGAGTGGCTTGCTGGTGTTCTGAAACATTAATTTCATCCTCGAGCCGTTTAAGCGCCTTCTGGCGGGCATCGTCATCCACAAACGTGACGATGTACTGCGCAAAGTAAAGCACGCGGTCGAGATTTCTTCGGGAAATATCTAAGAGTAAACCCAAGTAAGAGGGAATCCGGCGAGTGTACCAGATATGTGCCACTGGCGTCGCCAGATCGATGTGCCCCATCCGCTCACGGCGGACTGATGAACGAGTGACCTCGACACCGCATTTATCGCAGACAATACCCTTGTAGCGCGGGTTCTTATATTTTCCACAATAACATTGGTAATCACGGGTCGGTCCAAAAATCGCCTCGTCGAAAAGACCGTCCTTTTCGGGACGAAGCCTGCGGTAGTTGATAGTCTCAGGTTTAAGTACTTCACCGTATGACCAACTGCGAATCGTTTCTGGAGAAGCAAGGTTAATTCGGAGAGCTACTAGACTTTTTGTTTCCAAGAACGCCTCCTTAATGGGAACTGGAGCGGTTAAACACGTATCGGCGCAACTCTTTATTTACTTGCGCTGCTATAGGGAGGGAAATCGCCCATAATAAACATGCAACCGAAAATTATACCACAATTTTTGGATTGTCAAGAGATTGATTTTTCTTTCTTACTTTTTCCCGGATTGGTGTTTGGGTATTTCAATCGAAAATGTACTTCCCTTGCCTAAAATACTCTCAACCCAGGTTCTGCCTTTATGGCGTTCTGCGATCGATTTGACAATGGTTAATCCCAATCCTGTACCCTTTGGATTTCGTCCGTCTTTGCGCCCTGTCTTGTGGAATCGTTCAAAGACATAAGGCAGATCCAGCGGGGCTATCCCCACCCCATGATCTTCAATCGCAAATACGACCGACTCACCCAGATCAACCAATCGCAGGTTCACCTGACTATTCAATGGTGAATATTTTACCGCATTATCCAGCAAATTGAAAAGGGCTTGTTGAAGTAATGCCCGGTCAGCTTCGATTTCAATCTCTTGCGTGTTCGGTGCAATCAGCGCAAGTTGCATTTTCTTCTGCGTCGCCTGGGGCTGCAGCATCGACATGACCTGGTCCAGCAAGTCATAGGGTTTTATGGTTTCGATCTGTAATTCAATTCCCGCTTCGATTCTGCCCAGGTCAAGCAGGTTATCCACCATCTGATTCATGGTATCCAACCCTTTTTCAATTTTGCCCGTGTAATCTTTTTGCTGATCATTCAGCTCACCCACCATTTGCAGCATGGTCGAGTAACCTTTTACCAGGCTCAACGGTGAGCGTAAATCGTGGCTGACCGTTTCGACAAATTCAGATTTCATTTTGTCCAGGGCTTTGTATTCACTGATGTCCTGCAGGACGCACACCGTTCCGACCCGTTTTGGATCGATATCAGCCGTGGATATGCTGACATTGTAGGTTCTCCCGTTTTCGAGGGTTAACTCGCTGGGTTTCTCTGTGCTGTTCAAATTCGCCTTCAGGAATTTGGATAACACCTCAGAGGTGATCAGTTGCTCGCCGAGAGACGCGTCTTTTCCAGCGCCAATCAGGCCAGGTACAGCCAGGGCTGCAGGATTTGCCAGGATGATTTCCTGGGCTTCGCCAAACAGCAAAACAGGTTCTGTGGTCGAAGCCAGGACGTTTTCAAGACGCTTCTTGCCGATCTCAGCCTGTTGGTACAAGCTGGAGTTGGAAATGGCCAATACCGCTTCACCCGCAATCGTGTTCAGGTAGCGGGTTTCACTATCCTGGAAGCGGTGCGTCTGTTCATAGGCAATCCAGAGAATGCCATAGACGCGCTTCTTGTCTCGAATGGCGATGCCCGCAACTGCCGCAGGAATTTTCTCGCCGCGGGGAATTCCCATGCTTTTGATTCTCGCCTTGGAGGGAATGATAGTAATTTTCTCCTCCCGGAGCAAATCGACCATGACCTCATCCAATGCTTCGTAATCCTTGGCACAGGACCCAGTCGAGAAGACTTCTCCTATTTCCCAGGCTTCTTCGTCGCTTGATTCCTTGCGCAGCACCAGGCGGCTCGAGCAAGCCCCGTTGACCAGGGTTGCGTCCAAAATATGCCTGGCTGCACCCTGCATGGTCAAATTGGAAGCTACACCTTGTGAAACTTTCAGCAGGTGGTCGAGTTCATCCAGGCGGTCTTTCAGGCTTACCCTCATTTGCTCGAATGCCGATCCCAGCTTGCCGATCTCGTCCACACCCGGCGTCTCGATCTGCATATCCAATCCACCCCGGGCAATTTCATCGGCCTGATCCGCCAGCGAAATCAGCGAATGTGCGATCTTGTTCATCAATAACCGGAGGAGAAAATAGACGATGATCGATACCGCCAGCGACAAGGCCAGCAGCGGAATGGCAATCTGGAAAGCCGTTTCCTGGGCTGCCGTGGCTGGAAGAGAAAGTAAAACCTTCCAGTTATCCTGGCTGGTGATCACCGCATACAGCAGTCGACGGGTTCCGGTGGAGCTGGTTTCGTCGTAATAACCTGTTGTTTGAGGGATCACCCCGCTGTAGGTGGAAAGGACTGTGCCCGAGTTGGTAGAGTAAAGGATTCGATTTTGGGAATCCAAAATGACGCCTTCACCCCCCGAGGTTTTGATATTACCCAGAGCAGCGAAAGCCGGTTGCGAGAAGAAATTTGTCGCCAAATCGGTGCGGGCCAGCAACACGCCGTTTGCCATGCCGTACTCATCGGGGATGGCAGCAATAAAGGTCACCTGGGCAGAATTTTCTCCGGTTTTCGCCGGTACCAAATAGTTTTGCACAAGCACGCCATTCAGGGCAAGCTGAATCCCGGCGCGTTCCTCATCCGTCAATTGCAGTTGATCCTCCCCGGTCGATGGATAACCGGTGACCGGGAACCCGCCCTTGTCAAAGACGAATAGATCGCGGAAATAGGGCACGGAGAGAATTTTGTTTTGAAGAAATAGGGGCAGTTGCGCATTGTCGATCGAGGATAAGTTTGAGGTCGCCAAATCCAGGGTAAGGCTTTGCCCCGTTTCCATAAAATAAGGCAGGTTCTCGGCGGCCGCATTCGCCGAAGTCGAAAGTTGGTTTTTGACCATCTTTTTGGCAGCGTTACCGGCAACGGTCCAATCTGCGATCGCCAGGGAGATCAATAAGATCAGGATCAATGGCAGGGTCGCATACAGCATCCTTGCCTGTAATCCCGATTCGGAGGGCGAAGGCTGAAACGTCTTGTACTGCACCCAATATTTCGACTTTGTGATCTGGAAGATTTCAAGGAGAAGACCGGCGATGATCAGTTCAAGCCCATTAACGATCACCAAACTCCAGGATTGAGTGAAGGCATAATCCAATTTGGCTGCCAGCAGACCATTTGTGGCGAAGAAGGTGGAATACAGGTAAATTGGCGCGGAAACAATCGCCACGAATAGGGTTGCGCCCAGCGGATGGCGTAGGATCTTATAAAATGCTGTGCGGTAATTTTGCCGGAGAGCAGCGCTCACCATCAATGAGATCACCACATTTTCAAGCGGCGTAAATAATGAATGTGTTCCCCAGAAGGCAGAGATCACCCCACTGATCAAAGCCAAAATAGCAGCCAGCACTGGGCTGAGGAATCCACTGGCGAGCACCCAGGGGATGGCGGAGAAAACCATCACATACGGAGCCGATACTTCACGCGGCACGTTGGGCAGCGGCAGCATCCCTCCGCCCGGTAACTCAAGCCCAATGAAGAAGCTCGAGACCATGGCCACAAAATACAGGATCAGGTAGATTTGACGGGTATTTTTTTGTGTGGGTTCTTTTTTGAGAATTTCCCGGCGAACCACCCAAATGATACACAAAGCCAGGATAGCCCAGCCTATCCACCCTATCCAATGATATGGCAGGTCAATATAGGGTGAAGTGCTCCATAGGCTGATCTTGATCATCTATTAATTATGCTTCATTTTCGAAAATTACAACTTGATTTTGGCAGAGAAATTATTTCTTTTGCACTTTCCAATTGCATGTACTTCGTTTACCCTTAACCTTCAGAAAATTGCTGTTGGCTGAAGAACTTGTTGCTTAGGATTTGATGGAGACTTGGACGGGATCTTTCTGGGATGACGGATCGATAAATGTGAGCACTTCTTCGAATACCTGGGCGATGCCTTTGCCGCTGGAATCAATAATATGGGCATCTTCTGCAGGACGTAAAGGAGCGACCGCCCGGTTGGAATCGATGGCATCCCGTTGGAGGATGCCTGCCAGAATTTCACCATAGGTGACATCTTCGCCGCGGGCTCGTTTTTCTTCATAGCGGCGCTGTGCCCGAATATCAGGTGAAGCATCCAGGTAGATTTTCAAGTCAGCTTCAGGCAAAACCACCGTGCCGATATCTCTCCCCACCATCACCACATTTCCCCGCAATCCGATGCGCCGCTGCTGCGCCGTCATCGCTTTGCGCACCCCGGGATAAGCTGAAACCTGGGATACATTTCGCTCCACAACCGGGGTTCGGATCAACCAGGTGATGTCTTTGCCATCCACCAATACATCTGCTTCGCGTCCGTCAGCAACCGTGGGCGGCGTTACATCGATATGGATTTTTTCAGCCAGTTCTGTTACGAATCTTTCATCGTCGATGTCTTTATTCTCTTCCAGGGCTGCATAAGTGACGGCACGGTACATGACGCCTGTATCCAGGTAGAGATAATGCAGGCGGGCAGCGAGTTTTTCAGCCAGGGTTGATTTTCCGGAGGCTGCAGGTCCGTCAATGGCGATCATTTTTGGAAGAGTCATGAAGATTCCTAAAATCCAGGATTTATTTGAACAGGTCATTTCGTGCCCAAAGGATCAGGCGGATTTGGTCAACCGGTACCTGGCGGTAAACCGTCCATTTTACCCAATCATACAGTCGCATCTGCGAATAGGTGGGATATTGTGACCAGCTCAAGCCCTGTCCCCGGTATAAAATCGACGTTCCAATTTGCAGATAGTCCGGCGCAATTATAATCGATGGCGTCTCTACCTGGGAAAACTGCGTGTCATAAGCCACATTCGTAAAATTGCGTAACGCCCAACGCATGGATGGGACGTCATAACCTACCACGTCGATGTCTATGGCATTTCTTATTCCATGGTTCCACATCGACAAATCTCCAATTTGCGAGGTCAGCATGGCTTCACCGACTGTGATGGCTTGGGGTTTCCAGGCAATGGCGGAGGGCTGAAGTATTCCGCCGGCGTTTTTCAACGCAGCAGAAATCATCCAGCCGAACAGCAAAATCCCGATGCCGAATCCCAACCCGCGGATGGCTGATCTCGGCGACCACCCCCAGGCAAGAAAAACTGTCATCACGAGAAGCAATCCAATGGGTAGGGCGGCACCGATCAAACGATTGCGGTTCACGATCAAGTCTGGAGAGGAATTGAAGAAATAAGCCAGGATGTTCAAGAAGCTAAAAATAACCAGGGTGATGGTCAGTCCAACTTCCACCCACAGGACCACTCGCTCGTCTTCCTGCACCCGCTGGATTGCGACTTCGATTCCCACGGCTGCCAGCCCCCAGAGCGGAAGCGCAGCCCATACCCAGTCAATGATCTCGCGAGAGGGGTTAAATACCACCATCAATATGCTGACCAAAAACCAGGTTCCCAAAAAACCAGCTTTGCTCCGTTGTTTTCCAATGGATACACCGAAACCGAATCCACCCAGCAGGAGTAGCGGCAGATAGGTTACGACAAAAACGAGCAGGGCTGTCTTGACACTTGTCAATGAGTGGATGCTCCATCCATTTACAAAACTGACCAGCGCGTTCGCGATTCCAGTAATTCCATTGGGTGTAGTCATGAATCCCGTGGAAAGCAAAACGAGGGTGACCACCGCGCTTCCCCCAAGCGCACCCCATTCTTTGACCGTGAGTTTACCAAAATCCAGCGGAGAGAGAAGTACAGAAATTATCAACGAAACCAAAACCAGCAGCAGCAATCCAAACCAGAAAACAGGACCGCTGGCAATCGCGGCGCCCAAAAATATCCCCGCTGGAATATATTTTTTGTGAAGGAAGAAACCTAAAGCGGAAATACCGAAAACGATCGCCAGGCTCTCGCCGCTGGCTGTACTCGAAATGGCTATAAGAGCCGGATCGATCGCCAGGAATAACCCCACCAGCAGCGCCCATCGGTCACCAAGAAATTTGCGAAACAGGAGCGGGAGAAAAACGATGCCAGGCACCTATCAGTGCAGGCCAGAACCGCGCAAGAAAATTGGTCGCTGCGAAAATCCGGAAGAGTCCGGCGGTCAAAATCACGTAAGCCGGCTGATCGCCCATCAGCACAACCGAGCCTGAGCTGATCTTCAATGCCTGTAATGCCTGAACGGCTTCATAATCGTTTAAACTGAATTGACCCAGATGGATAAAACGTAATCCCATGGCAAGCAAGAATACCGCGCCGTACAGTAAATATTCAATGGTGAATTCCTTTTTGCTCATGTTCCTCCGTGATTACTGCGCGGTTTTCAATAAAGATTCAGGAATTTCGTAGATGGTCACTGAGTTGTTTTGATACGCCGGGGTAAGAGCACTCGCAAACTTTTCCGCATCCACTTGATAAGTGGAATTCTCCAAATACCCAATGAACACATAGCGAATATTGTATATACGCAATATCGTCAGGGCTTCATCCCAACTATGGGTGCTGTACAGGGTTTCGATGTCCGACTGGCGCGAGCCCATTTCCACGGCTCCCCCGCGCCACTGACTTTCATGACCTGGCCAGCCGAGCACCGTTGGGTATCCGGTCTGGATGGAAACCCGTTCGTATTCGGTGTAACTCCCACCCACCGCCTCGCTGATCACCCCCAGGGGTTGCGTTTCCAACCAGGCAAAAGCCGCAGCCTCGTCTGGCCGAACCTGGGCAATATAGGCATTGCCGTCCAACGTCCACTGCGGCGGGTTAAAGTTGCTGGTTTTGTTCAAAATCATGATGACCGGATAGATCAACGAACTCAAGATTAACACCGTCCACACAATGCTGAAAATTGTTCGCCAACCTTTACGCAATGATGAAAGCAAAACCGCTGAGGCGAACGCAGCCACAATTCCCCAAAGGCTCCAGGTTTCAAAATAGAATTTGAAGATGGTGTTCATTCGCGAGCCGAACTGGTCGCGCAGATAGAAAACCTCTGGAAAGAAAGCGAGGAGCGCACCTAAAAGTACCAGCAGCAGAACGAACCCATTAACTGTCAACTTTTTCCGAGGGTTCGGCGGTTGATTCTTCACCCGTTGGGCTTGCTTTTCTTTGTGCTAGCCCCGAGAGGATTGCCCAAACCAGCGCAATCAACGCAAACAGGGTGAGCCAGGTTCCCGGTGAAGAAAAGTGACGCGAGACTGCCTGCTCGATCACCACTGCCGGATCGGCGCCTGCATGGACATACAGACTGAACGCCTGTGACGCCGCGTTCATCTTCGCCCCCAGGCTGGAGAGGAAGGGGACGGTGGAATTCATCAAAGAAGCTCCCCACCCATTGAAATTGTAGATCAACACGCCCACCAGCATGGAGATTAGCCAGAGTCCGATCACAACCAATGCACTGATCGAAATTCCCTGGATCCAATTATGTTTGAGGTTTCTTTGCGCAAGCAAATGGATCAGCCAGGCGAAGATGGGGATCAGTAAAGTCGCGAACATGATCCAGAAATTCACGCCCCGGGTGACAAACTCAAGGCTTGGTAGAAATCCGCCCGCCTGCGATTTGAATCCAACGTAAAAAGGCAGAAACAGCACCACCCCGATGATCGCGAATGTGATTGCCATCTGAAGAAATTCATAGAGCCGCTTCCAACTCCATCCCTGCTGTTTGATGCGCAGAAATGAAGCTGTGAAGCAGAATAAACCCACATAGATCGGCAAATTCCAGGTGTTCAGAAAACCCATACTGCCCAAAACAAGTGCAGTCAGCCAGAATTCCCAGCGCTTTACCCACGTCTTGAGTGACCAGTCCAGGATGGGCTGTTGGGACCCTTTCACATACAGGCTCAAACAAACCGCGATCGCCAGCAAGGCGAACGGCATGGCAAGAACGTGCGGGTGCAGGTCTGATAAAAGATAGCTGAAGAAAGGGAATTCGTCGATGATCTCGACGTTGTTCCCAAGGATACTCGTATCCTGGATGACCCGTGAGGCACGCCACCAGATCCAGCCTGCCGGACGGTTTGGCAGCCAGCTTGCGGGCATCGTTGGGGCTACGTTCAATTCGAGAACTTGCAGCCAGCTCCAAAACCTGGAAGTGCCGTCTGCCTTCCAAAACAATCCACGCGCGTACAGGATTTCAAGCAGCCCTTCAAGATTACTGACAAGCAGAATGAAAACCGGGCCCAACAACGCACCTAGGGCTGCAAAACGGTTCGAATTGGTTTCCTGGGGGTGATGCCTGGCAGACCACAACTTGAGCAGATCATAGACCAATCCGTAAGCAGCCGCTGCGGTAAGACCGAACCACAGTGAAGCGGTCAGGTTGAACCCGACGCCCGAGATCACACCCGTGATGCGGATGAGCATGGCAATGATCACATACCCGAAGTAATAATAGGAGATCGCATAACCCGATAACCACGGGTCCTGCGGAGGAAATGCGGGCGACTTCAGGATTGAATTGATAAACGCCAGTTCCATGGGTTTTTCGGTGTAGGTGATGTCAGGGTTGGCCGCTCGCACGATCGTCCAGACTGCAAAAAAAACCAGGAAAACGATCTCTATTCGCAGCAGGGTTTTCCAGTTTTCCTTCACCCATGCGACGAGGGCTTGCGCAGTTTCCCCTCTTAAGACAAGAACAGAAAATGCTGCCACCAGCACAAAGGCGATGATCTCCCCGCCAAGGTCATTTTGCAGAACACCCAGCGAAACCAGCAGCCAGAAGAAGAAGCCCCACAAGAGCAGACCCAGGGGTTTTGCAAAAGCAGCTCCTCTGGTTGGCAGGCCTGGAAAGAAACGAAAAGCAATCGGGAAAGCAGCCAACCCGATTACGCTGATCGTGATATACCAGAGTAAAAATGAAAGAACCACGCTCACATCACCCTCTCGAACACGAAAATCCCCTTAGCGAATCACTTCGTAGATCGCAGTATCTTTTTCGCTAAAGACCTTTTTCCAATAGACGCCGTTATATTGCTCGAATTTGAGCAGCCCATCACCAGGATAAAGCGCGCGCTCTTCCTGTCCGAGGATGATATAGCTCACATTATACTTATTCAGGAAGGCGAGGGCTTCATTTACATCCGTGGTCTGATAGAAGGCCGGGATTTCAAGCAGTCGGTCCGCAATGCCGTTATAGTCAATAAACCCACGCTGCTGTCTTTGGTGAAAATTCCAACCCAGGATGCCCGGTAAACCGGTGTAGATGGTGTAGCGGTTGCCCCAACGGTACTCGACGGTATTCGCTTCGACGAGCACCGGCGAGCCGCTGACGTTCGCCTGCATCCAATGGATACCGTCATAATCCTGGTTGAGAAAGTAAGTTCCCTGTACGTCTTGATAGACGCTCGTCTCCATGAAGACTGTCCCATCCAGGGTCTTGGGGGCATTGGGGTCAAACCGGTCGCGGATCTTGTCCAGTGAGGCGGTCAACGGATACAAGGCGGCTCCGAAAACCAGGAAAGCCAACACTATCTGCCATATCGAAGAGGTGCTCAACTTCCAACGGCTGGTAACAGCCGGGATCAGCCAGGTCAGCGCAGCAGCCGACGAGAGCGCCAGCAGCGTCCATGCCTGGAAGTAGAACTTGAATACGGTGTTCATCCGCCCGATATCCCCCTGCAGGGCAAATAACTCGACAAATATCGTCAAGAACAGGGCTGTACCGACCATGAACAGCACGAGCCGTTTGACATCAGGCATTCCCGGACGGAAGAGCAAGATCAATACCCAGACCGCCATTGGAAATGCCAGCCAGCCAATCTCCACCTTCATAAAAGCCAGTGCCAGCAGGATCACCAAAAAGAGCACACCCAATGTCTGGAGCGTACCTGCATAACTTTTAATTTTCTGCAATGCCGAAACCGGTGTGGCTGCCAGCCATTCTCGCGTTTCCCAGACCAGCCAACTGATGAGGATAAAGAAAAACAGCCCCCAGTGGGTGAGATAAGATGCCATGGGAGAACGATCCCCGCTCCAGGCATCGACCGTGCCGTATGCCTGGGCGTAAGTCCGTGAAAACGGCGTGTAAAGCAGGCTGGAGAGTGCATAAAGCGCCACCAGTGCTACCAAAGCGATGGCAGCTTTTCGCAGCCATTCTGGCGATCTTGAAAGAATTCCTGACGGTAAAACGGCGTAGCGGAAAACAGTGTACAGGACGATCACCGAAGACAAAGCGAGGTAGGTCGGGTAATCCCAAGTATTCGTCGGGCGCAGTGCTCCGATTGCCAGGCTGCCCAGCAATAAACTCGCGGCAAGGCTGATCCAGCCTTTGATTCTGCCATTACTCCACCATTGCCATTTTCCCAGCAAAACGGAGAGACCCCAGACGACCACCAAAAGCGTGATCGGCAGCGCGATCAAATGCGCATGCAGGTCGGCATACGTAAACGTAAAGAAGGGAAATTCGGTGATGGTATCGCCCGGCAGAGCGCGTGAAGGCAGCCAGAGCCAATCGCCATACCCATAAGGCAGTTTAGTTCCGGCAAGCATTTTTCCAAGCCCCTCCCACGCCCAGGCCAGGTGTTGGAAGACCGTAGCATCGGCGATCACGCCATTCGGCGCAACCAATCGCTGCCATCCTTGCCAGATCATGCGCAAACTACCCAGGTTGCCCAATACCAAAACCAGCAGCGATGCACTGATCCCCGCACTAAAGGCATTCCAGTGAAACTTTTTGCGTACTCGACCTGAAAATGGCTCATCAGGATCATCCCGTGAGAAAATATTCCACCCGATGCTGAAAGCGGCCAAAGCAGTCAGCCCAAATAGCGTGGGCAAAATAAGGTTGTAGGCAACATCGATGTTGATGCCCAGCAATTTGACCAGTGTGCCTATGATCACAAACCCGTAATAATAATAATTGATATATCCACCCGCAAACCACGGATCATACGGCGGGAAGGTGGTGCTCTTGATCACAGCGGTGAGGTACGAAAGATCCATCGGCTTTTCGCCGCCGCGCCAGGGATGCCAGAGATCAGGGTTGTTATACCGAATCAGCAAATCCACCAGGAAGAACACCAGCATGATCACTTCTACGGTAAGAAAGAGCTTCTTGTTTTTCGACCAATCTTCTTTTAGCTCTTTGCGCTGGACAACCGCCAGAGCGAGGTTCGCCGCAAAAAGACCGGCGAGAATCACGATCATCAAAGTGCGGGTGAAGGCTATTCCAGAAGAACTCGCCCACCAGGTGAAGAAAGCCAAAAGCAGCAACCCCACCAAGCGGCTAACGGGGAAACCGCGATCGGGTAGATTCTTCAAGGCCAGCCGCACCATCGGGTAAACCATCCAGCCCAGCAGCAGCACCGCCAGGTACCAGATCACGACCGCTGCCAGTTGACTTTGATTCACCAATGTTTTAGGATCAAAAATCTTGATCCAGGTGCCGCCGGCTTCCTGTGTCTTTTGGGCGCTGTCAGAAAGCATCAAATTGCTTGAAATGGTTCCTGCCTGCCTGGGGGTGAGATGGACTGCCTGGGTGAGGTCAACCGCACCCAGCAAAGTATGCACTGCAGTTGAATCATAAGAAGCGTTTTTCT
The DNA here is from genome assembly GCA_963714465.1 of uncultured Chloroflexia bacterium. Classification (GTDB taxonomy): domain Bacteria; phylum Chloroflexota; class Anaerolineae; order Anaerolineales; family Anaerolineaceae; genus UBA6107. The sequence continues at coordinate 160,653 of CAVQOS010000002.1, forward strand.
TGAAGATCAATACCTTGGGGTGATCATAAACAGTGAAGGCTTCTTCAGCGGATTGGTCATTGATCTGGAAACTGCCGATATTCGGGTTCGATTGAAAAACCTCAACCAGGTCAAATCCAAGCTTTCCGCTGTACATCCCCGGCGTCGCATCCTGGTAACACTTCAACAGATCTTTGGTTACCGGGCAGCCGATCAGATCGCGATAATATTCGGTGGATAATGGGTATCGTTCAGGAACGCGCGGGATGGTTCCCCACTGGCGGTTCGAGGTAATGAAAATGGTATCCGTCTGGTCCAGGATGGATTCCATCCGATTCAGCTTGGCGGTATTATCATCCCAATACATTTCAAAATTCAAAATATTGCCGTAGATGCCGTCTTCATAACCGAAATTGTTGTAACCGTTCATCGAGAGGGGGATTGCATCATCCCAGGTGCTCTCGATCGCTGTTTGGGTGTTGTAGATTGCCAGTGCCCCCCTGTCGCCGGTCATCTGGATGTGCAGGGTATAGACCTGGGTTTGATCCAATGCCACAGGTTTGTCAAAAGCCACCCATTTCCCATCCCCGCGTACATCACCGGTGGGGAGGAAGGTGTCATTCAGCCTTCCGCTGGCGATCACTTCGGGAGGATTGGCATTATTCGTGAGGGTTACGATCAGTTGTTTTGCACCTGGGGTGAGTTGCAGATCCACAATGCGATTGAGTGCGATCCCTTTAATGACCCCGGTCTGTTGTGGAATGAAAGCCGTCGAAAAATCAACGCCAGGTTGCATCTCGAAAGCGGCAGGGGGAAGCAGCTTGGTCTTGGTTTGATCCCCCACTTTATAGGTGATTTCAATGGAACCGTAGAGCTTGACAAATTTATCCGGCTCAGCAACCTCGAGCGACAGGACATAAACATTGCCCTTGCTCAATAGAGCCGAATTATCGAACGTTATCGTTTCAGTATCGCCGCGGGCATCACTGGTCGGCTGGAAGGTGGACTGCAAGAATCCAGAAGCCTTGAGTTCACCCAAACCCTGGCTTTGCGCCATTACCAGTGCGACCACAGACAGTTGTGGGTATTCTTGCTGCTGGTTCGCGATATGCTCGATTGTCACGCCGGTGATCACGGCATCTTCGTCGAGGGTAAACCCACGCTCGAGCACCTGTTTATCCGAAAACACTACCCCGTTACGATAGGCCAGCGGTTGATTAATCGAACCGTTGTTGCCCTCGATGGACAAATTGATCGCGCCGGGGACGTTCTGGTAGATCCATTCACTTGCCGCCACCCTTGTCACCGGTCTTGTGTAAATACGGATGAAAGCAAATGCCCACAAGCCGCTGCTGACAACCACCGCTGCGCCAACGGTCACCGCCAGTACGCGGATCCAATTGATACTCAGCGAAGTGATCTTTTGCGTGATGGAAGGACTGGATTCCCAGAGTTTGAAAATGGCCCAGGCGGCGATCAGGGCCAGCGCCGGATAAACCGGAAGCTGATAGCGCATGGCGCGTACCCAATTCATGGACTGGGAGACAAAATAAAAGGCGGTCCAACCCCAAATGAGCAGGTGCTTTTGCCAGTCGCCTTTGACCATGCGCCAGGCCATCCAGGCAAATCCGGCCCAACCTAATAGACCAAGAGGAATCCCCAACCCCCATTGCACCATATTGGTCCAGGCAAAGGTGATCGGACGCCGCGCCCATTGGAGCGCATACGGTACATCCACATCCCCTTTACTTTGAGCACTTAAATCCTTGAGGCTGTTCAGCCAGTTGGGATTGATCTTTAAGCCCAAAAAACCCGGTCCAAGGAAGGCGTACGGTTGAAAGATTCGGAAAGTCAGGAAAGCAATAATGCCTGCTATGATCAGGTTGCGCAGCAGGATGGGAGTCCAATGTTCACTTGATTCTTTATCCTGCCTGGAATAGTGAAGGAAAGCAGCAAGAGGCAGCAAAACTGCCACCGGATAAACGCTTACCTTGCACGCCATCGCCAACCCGAAAAGGATGCCAAAAATGGCATACTGAGTCAGGCTCTTCCAATGCGTGCTCAACCAATAGGGCATCCAACCTTCAGAAGGTGGCTCGTCTTCTTTTTCTTCCACCAGTGTGATTTTCTCCAGGGGTGGGCTGGTCAAAATTACAACCGCAACGTAGATCGCGGCATAGGTGAAGAAATTCGCAAAGGTATCAACCGCAAAGAAATGCGAAAGCTGAATCTGCAGCACTGCCAGGGCAGAAAACAGGGCTGCGAGCAGTCCCAATTTGGCGTTACGGTAAAGCCTTTTGCCTATCAGATAAACAAAGAAAACCGTTCCCAGATCGAAAAGACCTGAAAGCACCCGCCCCACCAGGTTGACCTGGTCGTACCCGGTCATCCCGGTCCATTCGGCAACGTAACGTGTCAGAAACAATGGGAGGGTGCCGTAAACGTAGTAGGTATATCCCTTGTTGGCCGGGTTGAGAGTAGAAACTGCCGTATTGAAGTAATCTCCGGCTTTTTCCACCGGCGCGATTGCCGTTTCCACCATGGTCAAAAAGCGCTCATCCGGGTGCAGGTGATAGGTCGCATCCCACTTGATCCCAACAAACCGGAAATAGGCACCGATCAATAAAACTGCGATCAATAAAACATCCCAAATCCAGGTTCGGTCAGAACCGGATCGAGTTAGTGTTTTTGGTTTTGGATCCATGATTACAGGTAGATTCATGCAAAGACTCCGCAAAAAAAAACAATAAAAAAACTACTTCAGTTCTTTTTGGATTTTTTCGAACAAATCTATATACGCCGCAGCAATGGCGTCGGGTGAATAGCGTGTAAAGGAATCAAGGGCAGACTTGGTATACTGCGTCCGGTTTTGCAGCACTTCCAACACGGATGCTGCCAATACATCCGCATCGCCTATCGGAAATATCTTGCCCATGCCGTGTACCGTCACTGGCTGGCGTACTCCCGGCAAATTCGAGGTAACACAGGGCACCCCATTCATCATGGCTTCGATCTGTACCAGCCCGAAGGCTTCCGTCGAGTTCAAGGACGGGAGCACATGCACATCCAGGTTGGGATAATAAGCTGCAATCTCATTTGGATTGAGCGGTCCCATAAACTTCCAGTTGCCGCTGGCAATATAGCGATCGATCGTTGGCTTCAACCTGGCATAATACTTTTCTTCACCTGTGATGTGCTCATAAGGGCCCACAAACTCCACCAGGGCATGCGGATAAACTTCCAGGATCCGCGGCAGTGCATTCAACAGCACTTCAACCCCTTTTTCGGTGGCAAAACGAGCCACCATCCCGATCACCGGACGCTGATCTTCAGGGTTGTGGGTTCGGGCAAAGACATCTATTTCTTCCTGGCTCACTTCAGGCAGCACCACCGGGGGGGGTATGATGACGGTCTTATTCAGGAAATTTGCGAGATATTTTGAGTGATCTGCGTAATCCTGGGTGTACGTCACGATCCGGTGCGTCGCCCTGCCGGCGACCTTGTTCATAATATTTACAGCAGCGTTCGCCAGCCAGTTGAACAACCCCGGGGGCATCAACAGGTCGCAGTGGTAAGTAATGACCGTGGGAATCCGGTTGATTCTGCCTCGCAGGGCGATGCCCGCTGCGTCGAATTGTGGAAGATGAAGGTGCACGACATCACTCTTAGCCATCAATTGACTGGCGATCTCGCCAAACCCGGGCATGATCACCCCTTTGCTCAATTTAAAGAGTACAGGCACGCGTGCGATGCGCACCCCGTCACAAACCTCGGCTTGGGGTAGGCTCTTATCATATTGAGAGGTAAGCACCGTCACTTGATGCCCTCGTTTTGCCATGGCTACCGCCAGGCGTTCGGCGTAGATGGTCAATCCACTGATGTGAGGTCGATAATACGTCAAAACGATCAAGATGCGCATAAGGAAAAGCCCGCCTTAAAATAGATTTTGGTTTTCCTTCACCCAGTTGAACAAGCGCCAGATGCCCTCTTCGGCGTTGACCTCAGGTTTCCAACCGAGCCACTGGTAAGCTTTTCGAATATCTGAAATGAACACCGGTTGGTCGCCAGGTCGCCATTCCCCGCGTGCAACCGCCAATTTTTTGCCCAATAGTTTTTCCAGGATGGGTTCAAATTCAGTCCAAATGGAGATGGTATTCGCCCTGCCTCCACCGATATTGAAAACCTGCCCGGCTGCCTGCGGGAGATGATCAAACGCGGCATCATACGCATTGAGTAGGTCCTCGACGAAAAGGATATCCCGTACCTGCTTGCCATCACCATAGATGGTGATGGGTCGTCCACTGATGGCTGCAATGACAAACCAGGCAACCCATCCCTGGTCTTCCACGCCAAATTGGCGCGTACCGTAAATGCAGCTCTGGCGAAAAACTACCGTTGGCAGTCCGTAAATCCGATGATAATCGCGGACATACTGGTCGCCGCTGCCTTTGCTGCACCCGTAGGGTGAATGGAAATCCAAAGGTTGCACTTCTGAGGCGCCTTCTGGAAGGTCGGCATAATCGTAGCGCGTTGCATGCTCCACCACCTTCACATCCTCCATGCCGCCGTAAACCTTGTTCGTGGAAGCATAAAGAAAAGCGGGATTCTTGCCTGAAGCGCGCGCAGCTTCCAATACATTAAAAGTCCCGTTTGCATTGATTTCAAAATCGGTGCGTGGATCGGTGACCGAGGTGGTTACCGCTACCTGGGCTGCGAGATGGACAATCCGGTCGGCAGAAGAAGCTGCAAGACGGATCATCTCCGCATCGCGCACATCGCCCACGATCAATTCAAAAGATTTCTCGCCAAACTGGCTGCGTAACCAGGCGAGATTCGAAGCTGCCCCGCTGCGGGATAAATTATCGAAAATGATGATCTTGTCGCCGCGGCTGATACACCTCGCAGCATAATTTGACCCAATGAATCCGGCTCCCCCGGTAATTAAAGTTGTGCCTCGCATGATTTCTCCACTAGTCTTGCGTAATTGTGTTGCTGGTTTTCAAAGGTGATCTCGAAACCAAAGAGGTCAACGATTGTTTCTCGCGTATCAGCCCCCACACTCCCAGGATCACTGCAATGATCACCTGGCTGAAATGCAGAATAATGGCGTAAGCCAGCGCACTGGAACTATCCACCCCAAGCAAGGATAAGGCTGCCACCATGCTGGCTTCAAATACACCGACGCCCGCAGGTGCCGAGGGAAGAGCGACTCCCAGGGCAATGATCGAACAGACGAAGATTCCCCACCACAACGGAGCTCCTGGAGCCATTTGGACCACGCCGGTATAGTATGTAGTGACCCAAAGCACCCAGGTGAGTGCGATCCAAAACAGGCTCAAGAAAAACTGTGAAGGTTTGGTAAGCATGCCAAAACCCTGGATCAGTTTTTCGAGCTGTGGCACGATTTTTTGCTTGATGAAATTGTGACCCTCGGTCATCCGGTTTAACCAATCGATCACAGGCTGCTGATGCCTGGCAACAAAGAACAAACCCCCCAGGCAGGAAACAACTACGATCAGGGCGATAATGGCAACGGGTTTGATCCAGCTTGTTCCAATGACGAGGGGAAGGGTTACCAGCACCAGCGACGCAGCGATGACCAGGTCAAATGCGCGCTCGATGATAACCGAAGAAAATGCACGGAATGTGCCCAAACCGGAAATTTTGCCCACATAAATCGAACGGCCAAATTCCCCCACTTTAAAGGGTAGAATATCGTTCAGAAAATAGCCTTCGCATACGCCAAAAAAAGCCTGGGTCCAGGTGACGGGTTTTCCCAAGATCGTTTGCCAGGCTTTTCCCCTGACCGCCAAAGAAACAATTGCCAGGACCAGGATAGCCAGAATAAAGCCTGGTTTGGCAGAACGGACTGCCGCAACCAGGTCCTGCCATTTGACTATGCGAAAAAGCGCATACAGCGCCGCTCCGCTGATGATCACGCCCGGTAGCCACTTTCCAACCTGAGCCCACCCCCTCTTGGATGACTCGTTCACTCGTCCTCCAATTGGAGAACCGCCATAAAAGCTTCCTGTGGAATTTCAACGCTCCCGACCATTTTCATGCGTCGTTTGCCCTTTTTCTGTTTTTCCAACAATTTCTTCTTGCGCGTGATATCGCCGCCGTAGCATTTGGCAAGCACATCCTTGCGCAAGGCTTTGACGTTGGCACGCGAGATCACCCTTCCGCTGGCGGAAGCCTGGATCGCGACATCGAAAAGCTGGCGGGGGATCAACTTCTTGAGCTTGGTGACCAGCGCCTGGCCTTTGTGATAGGCATCTTCCTTATGGACGATCGCCGCCAGCGCGTCCACCGGTTCTTCATCAACCAGCACTTCCAGTTTGACCAGGTTCCCAGAACGATATTCGAGGAAATGGTAATCCATGGATGCATAGCCGCGCGTTCGCGATTTTAGCTCATCGAAGAAATTGACGATCAATTCAGACAGCGGAATATCATAATTCAACTGTACCCGGTTGGGTGCAGGATAATCCTGTGAAATAAAAGTACCCCTGCGGTCTTTGGCAAGCACCATGATCGTCCCGTAAAATTCGGTCGGGGTGATGATCTCCAGGCGCATCCAGGGTTCCTTGATCTCTTCGATGAAGTTCTCATCCGGCAGGCGGGCTGGCGAGTCGACTTTTTCCACCTGACCGTTCTGCATGTACACTTCATATTCCACCGACGGCGCGGTGACCACGATATCCAGGTCGTATTCGCGCTCGATGCGCTCCTGGGTGATTTCCATGTGAAACAATCCCAAGAACCCGCAGCGGAATCCAAAATTCAAAGCCTGCGAGGTTTCCGGGGTATACACCAGGGATGCGTCGTTCAATTGAAGTTTTTCGAGAGCTTCCTTGAGGGTTTCATAATCTTCGCCCTCCACCGGGTAAATGCCGGCGTAAACCATCGGCTTCGGGTGTCGGTAGCCTGGCAGAGCCGCATCGGCAGGTTCGTTGGCGAGTGTGATCGTATCGCCTACGCGGCACTCTCTCACCGATTTCAATCCCGTGGCAATGTATCCCACTTCACCCGATTTCAACAATTCAACCGGGATCATGCCAGGTGAAAATATCCCGATCTCCACCGGACGCAAATCTGCATTGGTTGCCATTAATCGCAATACTGCTGTATTGGGAATGACGCCTGAAAATACACGAATATAAGCGACAACCCCTTTATAAGAGTCATAGTGTGAATCAAAGATCAATGCCTTCAAAGGTTGATCGTCGGCTTCTTTGGGGGCGGGAATCTGTTCGACGATCTGATCCAACACCTTGTCGACGTTTACGCCTTCCTTGGCAGAAACCCGCAAAATGGACTCGGCCGGCACGCCCAGAAGCGCTTCCAGATCCTGCGCCACTTCATCGGGGTGTGCAGAGGGCAGATCGATCTTATTGATGACCGGCAGGATGCTGAGGTTTGATTCAATCGCCAGGTACAGGTTGGCCAGGGTCTGGGCTTGAATGCCCTGAGTCGCGTCCACCACCAGCACTGCTCCCTCGCAGGCTTCCAGCGCCCGGCTGACCTCGTAGTTGAAATCGACGTGTCCTGGCGTGTCGATCAGGTTAAGTTCATAAACCACGCCCTTGTAGGTATATTTCATCCGCACGGCGCTGGCCTTGATCGTCACCCCTTTTTCACGTTCCAGGTCCATGGTATCCAAAATTTGCTCCACCATGTCACGGTCGGAAACGGTACCCGTGAGCTGGAGCATGCGGTCGGCAAGTGTGGATTTTCCATGATCCACATGCGCAATGATGCAGAAATTTCGGATGGTATTACTGGCCATAATCGGAGTTTAGTATACCCTATTCCTTTGTGAATGAGGTTTCTTTAGCCTTGATCGGCAGGCAATAGATCTCCTTCGTCGGATTCAGCGGCAAAGAGCGGTTCGATGAAAGCTGCCAGGTCGGCTTGTTCTTTGCGTGGATACCAAAGATGGACCAGGAATTCTGTGTTCCCCTTGGGACCCAAAAGCGGAGAACGGATCAATCCCGTCACCTCAAAACCTTCGCTGTCCGCAAAGCTTAAAATGCGTTCGACCACGGTCCTGTGGATCAGCGGGTCGCGAATCACGCCGTCCCCCCTGGCTGCGTCGGCTTTTCCTGCTTCGAACTGGGGTTTGATCAGGGCGATGACTTCACCTGTCGCTTCGCCAAACCAGGCTTTGACCACCGGCAGAATGATCCGCAGCGAAATGAAAGAGGCGTCGATGGTCACCAGCGAGATGGGTTCGGGAAATCCGGTTACATTCCGCGCGTTGGTCCGTTCCATCAAGACCACCCTTGGATCATTGCGTAATTTCCAATGCATGATCCCATAACCCACATCCACTGCGTAGACTTTTGCCGCCCCGTGCTGCAGCAGGCAGTCGGTGAAACCACCCGTGCTCGCGCCGATATCTGCACAAATCTGATTGGAAAGGTCAGTTCGTCCAAATGCCTCGAGAGCCGCCAGCAGTTTTTCGCCGCCGCGGGAGACGAACCTGGGAGGTTGGTCGATACTGATCTCAACCCTGGCATCGAATTTGGTCGATGATTTGAGCACCACCTGGCCGTTCACCCTTACCTCTCCCGCCATGATCAGTCGCTGCGCCACTGAGCGGCTCTCGACCAATCCTTTTTCCTGCATCAATACATCCAGACGAAATTTTTCCATATTTCAATTTTACTTGTGAACAATCAGTTGTGTTATATTAATCCTATGCTCAAATACCTCTTCAAAGCCATGCGTCCGCGCCAGTGGACCAAAAATGTCTTTGTCTTTGCTGCCCTGGTATTTGACCGCCAACTCTTCGTGCTCGACTCGCTTGGACGCACTGTCCTGGCGTTTGCTGTGTTTTGCCTGCTTTCGAGCAGCGTCTATTTAATGAACGACGTCTTTGACGTCGAATCCGACCGCCAGCATCCGGTAAAGAAAAACCGTCCCATAGCCTCGGGATTGCTGCCCATCCCGACCGCGATCATCGCCTCAGTTCTGTTGGTATTGGTTTCGTTGATCGTCGCCTATGCACTTTCGCTTGAACTGGCGGTGATTGCGTCCGTTTACTTCCTGCTTAACCTGGCTTATTCAAAGTGGCTCAAACATATCGTCTTGATCGATGTGATGGTCATCGCTTTCGGTTTTGTACTGCGGGTGGCTGCTGGGGTTTCTGTGATCCATGTTCAGCTGTTTTCGCCCTGGTTGTACGTGGTCACCACCCTGCTGGCTTTGTTTCTTGGATTCGGCAAACGGCGCTCTGAAATGGCGATCGAGGATAACAATACCCGCAAAGTCTTGAGCGGTTATTCCATCGCTTTTATTGACCAGATGATCACGATGGTCTCGGCCACAACTGTCATTGCTTATTCCCTGTATACCTTTTCGGCCGCCAATCTGCCAAACAATCATCTGATGATGGTCACCATTCCTTTTGTCCTTTACGGAATATTCCGCTATCTTTACCTGATCCAGGTAAAGAATGCCGGCGGTGAACCCGAGGAATTGCTGCTCAAAGACCATCCATTGCAGGCTGCCATCATTTGTTGGGGACTGGCATGCATTGTGATTTTCTACTTTACCCATTGATCTCATCATGCCTGCGATAAGCGCTTCTGCCCCTGGTAAGATCATTCTCTTCGGTGAACATGCTGTGGTCTACAACCGCCCAGCCATCGCCGTACCCGTGCTGCAGGTCAAAGCCAAGACCACCATCGTCGCCGATCCCCTTGCTCCTCCCCATAGCGTTTGGATCGACGCCCCGGTGATCGGTTTGAGCTCCAGTTTGCACGATTTGGAGCCGGAACACCCCATCCGGTTTGTCGTCCAGCAAGTGATGCAAGCTCTGAATATTGTCGAGCTCCCATCGGCTATGATCAAGCTTACTACCACTATTCCGCTCGCGGCTGGCCTCGGATCAAGTTCTGCGTCTGCAGTCTCTCTCGCCCGCGCACTTTCAGAGTTCCTCGGGCATCCTCTCACAGACGACAGTATTAATGGCATCGCTTTCGAAAGTGAAAAAATCCATCACGGTCATCCCTCAGGCATCGACAATACCGTGACCACCTACGCCAAACCGATCTTCTTTGTCAAAAACCAACCCATCGAGTGGCTTGAGGTTGGACTCCCCATGATTTTCGTGATCAGCGATACCGGTAAAAACAGCCAGACGGTGTCTGTCGTTGCAGATGTGCGCCGCAATTGGGTGGTTGCTCGTGAAAAATACGAGGCCTGGTTTGACGAAATTGGACTATGCGCGTTTCAGGCGAAACACGCGATTAGAACCGGTGCCCTGGACGAGATTGGTAAGTTGATGACGCGCAACCATGAACTTCTGCAAAAACTGGACGTATCCTCCCCTGAATTGAACCGTTTGGTGGATGCAGCCATTAGCTCGGGAGCATTGGGCGCCAAGCTGTCCGGCGGCGGTCGGGGCGGCAACAGCATCGCCCTGGCGCGATCGGATGATCAGGCGCAGGTCATTGCCGATTCGCTCAGAGTCAGCCGGTGCCGTAAGCACTTTGATCACCACTGTCCCCAAAAGTGTGAGGTAGGCTTTGGAAAAATTGGTATTCCTCAAGCTGGGTGGATCGCTGATCACCGATAAGGACACAGCTCACCAGGCCAAACCAGCGGAAATTCAACGAATCGCTGCTGAACTCAAGCAGATTTTAAGCTCCGATCCTGACCTGCACGTCCTCGTCGGGCACGGATCAGGTTCTTTTGGTCACGTTCCTGCGAAGAAATTTCATACCCGCGAAGGCGTCCATTCCGGTGCAGAATGGCAGGGGTTTGCCCAGGTCTGGTATGAAGCCAGGACATTGAACCAGTTGGTCACGGAGATTTTCGTCGAAGCCGGGTTGCCTGTGATTTCTCTGCCGCCGTCTACCGCGGTGATTGCCGGCGACGGGCGTGTGCAGCATTGGGATACATCCCCCATCACTGCTGCCTTGGAGCACGGCCTCCTTCCAGTGATCCATGGGGACGCCGTTTTTGATCAAAATCGCGGTGGAACGATACTTTCCACCGAAGAACTCTTCATCCATCTGGCAGGCTTGCTGCATCCAGATTTGATTTTGATCGCAGGCAGTGAAAGCGGCGTTTGGGGAGATTTCCCAGGTCGTAATCAACTCATCCCGGAAATTACCCCGCTCAACTATCCCGAGATCGCGAAAAAGATTTTAGCATCTGGCGCCGTTGACGTAACCGGAGGGATGGCTTCGAAGGTTTCTGCCATGGTGGACCTGGTCAGCGCCCAGCCGCAACTGCAGGTAAACATCTTCAATCCATCCACGCCGGGAGTTCTGACCTCCGCCTTTGCAGGCAAAGCTGTCGGAACCGTGATCCATTCCCAGGAAAGGAGTTTGCATGTTCTTCGACCGAAATAAGTTGGAGGAAATTGAAACCCTCATCCTTGCCCCTTATGCGACGCATGCCAGGGATTCAAAAGGCCGCGCGCACCCCGAACCCGAACCCGATTACCGCACCGCCTTTCAACGCGATCGCGACCGCATCCTTCACACCACCGCCTTTCGCCGCCTTGAATATAAAACCCAGGTGTTTATCAATTACGAAGGCGATTACTACCGTACCCGCCTCACCCATACGCTCGAGGTGGCACAAATCGGGCGGACGATTGCCCGCGCCTTGGGCGCAAACGAAGACCTGGTGGAGACCATCTGCCTTGCCCATGATTTGGGGCATCCGCCGTTCGGGCATTCAGGCGAATCCATTTTGAATAGCATGATGAAAGATCACGGCGGTTTCGACCACAATCACCATTCCTTCCGCATCGTCACCGAAATTGAACAACGCTACCCTGCCTTTCCAGGGTTGAACCTGACTTGGGAAGTGCTCGAAGGGATGGTGAAGCATGAAACCGCCTATGACTGGTCCGATGCCAGCGGCTTCGACCCTCATCTGCGCGGCAGCCTCGAAGCCCAAATTACCAATGTCGCCGATGAATTAGCCTACACTGCCCACGACCTGGATGATGGATTGCGCTCCGGGCTGATCGATACCGCCATGCTTTCACGCTTGGACCTCTGGAACATGGTGATTGAAAGCCTGGCGATCGATGCCCACCAGATGGATGACCTGACGCGGCACCAAATCATCCGTGAACTCATCGGCATCGAAGTCACAAGCATGATCCACGATACTAATCAACACATCCAGTCCAGCGGTGTAAAAACGCAACTCGACCTTCAATCCTTGTCATATAATGTGGTCCGTTTCGATGATGAAATGCAAAAAAAGAACAAAGCCCTGAGAGAATTCCTCTACCAAAACATGTATCGCCAGTATCGTGTGGTGAGAATGTCAAAAAAGGCAGAAAGAGTACTATCCGAATTATTCAAAGCTTATGTGGCTGAACCCACCATGCTCCCACGCCAGTTCCAGGATCTGTTCGAAGTCAAAGGCTTGGAACGTACCGTATGCGATTACCTGGCTGGAATGACTGACCGATTTGCAGTGGAAGAGTATCAAAAATTGTTCGATCCTTCCCTGCTGCCATAAGCGGGTTTAGAATAAGCACTCAGTTTACTGTTATGGAGAAGTGATGAACAACAAACCGTTTTATTTGACAGCTGAAGGGGAAGCCAAACTTCGCGCAGAATTGGAACAACTTAAAGGTCCGAGCAGGGATGCTCTAGCCAAGCGGCTCCACACCGCCATTCAACAAGGCGATCTTTCTGAGAATGCCGATTACATCCAGGCGAAAGAAGAACAAGGCTTTTTGGAAGGCCGCATCCAGGAGTTGACCCAAATTTTGAGCAATGTGGTCACCATCCAGGAGAATAATGGGCGGCATGACAGCGTCGAAATCGGCGTAAAAGTCACGATCCAGGAAGACGAGTATCCCGAGGAAACTTATTTTCTGGTCGGTCCCCAGGAAGCTGACCCGCGGAATGGGCGCATTTCTCACAAATCACCCATTGGAGAAGCCCTCCTCAACCACAAGGCCGGCGACAATGTGGTGGTCACTACACCTGCTGGCGAGATCCACTTGAAAATCATCAAGATCGAATAATGCAATAAGCTCGACCTAATAAAGAAAAAAACCGGGATCATCTGATCTCGGTTTTGATTTAGAGCTACGTTTTGTTATTGCTTGGGATAAACAGCCAGTTCGAGGGTCATGCGTTCAAAGAAGCTGCCTGAAGGAAGAGCACCCTGTCCATACACCATTTCGATGACATGCGCTTCCAACTGTAAGGTTGCGGTTTCGAGCAGGATCTTCTGACCAGGTTCCACCAGGATGGGTTCACCCTTGGAGGCCAGGCGCTGCCGGATCGCGGGGTCATTGATGGCATGCGAGCTCATCAACACCTTGGTGACTGTTTGAATGTCGTTTTTATCGAACAGCCAAACTTCGAATGCTGTTACTTTCTTCGGGTCGCCGACGCCGATCGTATCGGAGATACCCACACCGCATTCGCCCAGGAATTCACCCGACGGAGCATCGATGCTGAACGAGTCGTCGTAAAGGTCGTCGCCTATGACGTAGGTGGTCACAAAATGAGCGACTGGTCCTTCGGACGGTGCTGATACGTGGCTTGGGATCTGGGATTCCGATTTTACGTAAGACTTTGCATACGGTTCATCGTTCTCAACTTCGTCTACCGGTGTCGCGAAATCTTCTTCGGGAGCAGAGGGCGGGACTTCATCATGAGTGCGGCGATTGCGGATCAGGAAGATGTATGCCAGGGTTCCTCCGATAAGAAGGAAGACGGCGCAGAGCACACCCAACAGCCAGCCTGAGGTTCCACTCTTGGATGCAGCAGGGGTTGCCGTGGGGATGGGAACGATTGTGCCAGTGGTTTGCGGGGTTCCGGATATGGATGGAATGGTGCCCAACAGCGCCGATTTCAGCGCCAGGACGGACATATCATCGGGAGCGTAATTGCATCCGCCTTTTTGCAGGGTATCCAGCAGGTACGGTGATTTCTGCAAGCTCTCGCCCATCGCATCCAGGCGGGCCTTTGCCAATTCGCCATTCTGGTTGACACGGTAAGAGTCGACGACCATGCATAAGTATTGGTCCTTCAAATCCTGCCGCAGGGTGGTCGCATCCAGGTCTTTCCATTTGACCGGAACCAGTCCCCATCCCAAGATGGGCAAACCGATGATCAAGCCAATTACAAAACCAACGATGCCGGCATAGAGGGGTTTTTTGAGGAATTCGCGAATTTTGTCCATTATAGGCTCCCGCAGGTTCTTAACCTGACACAAGAAAAATACTTGTCACTTCAAATAGTGTAGATTATTTCTGATTTCAAGGCAATCAAAATAACCTACCCAGTTTGTTGCAAGTATCATGCCTGTTCAGAATTCGCGCTTTCGACTTGCTCGGTCAGATAGGTGTTTTGACAATTGACACACTGGACCTCGTGCTTGTTAATGAGCACCAGCAGTCCACCGCAATTGGGGCAAGGCGCAGCGACCGGTTTCTTCCAGGAAGTAAAATCGCAAGTGGGATAATTCGCGCATCCGTAGAAAACCTTGCCTTTGCGCGTTTTGCGCATCACCAGGTCGCCCCCGTCTTTCGGGCACTTGACCCCGATTTTCTCAAGGATCGGTTCGGTGTAGCGGCAGGTGGGAAAATTGCTGCAGCCGATGAATTTGCCGAACCGCCCGTAACGGATGATCAGTTCATGACCACTCTCCGGGCAGAGGCGGCCAATTTTTTCAGGTTCGGTTTTTGCCACCGGCATTTCTGCCTGGGCTTTCTTCAATTCAGGTTCGAACCTCTTATAGAACCCGCCAATGACCTTTTGCCATTGTTTCTCGCCGGATGCCACCTCGTCCAGGTTTTCTTCCATGCGGGCTGTGAATTTGTAATCCACAATATCCGGGAAATGATCGACCAACAGGTCATTGACCAGGATGCCCGTATCCGAGGGATAGAGTCTTTTCGCTTCGCGAACGACATATCCGCGCTGTTGGATCACTGAAAGGATCGGTGCGTAGGTCGAAGGTCGTCCGATACCGTATTCCTCCAAAAGTTGTACCAGGGAAGCTTCGGTGTAACGCGGAGGGGGCTGGGTGAAATGCTGCTCAGGCAGTAAACGGATCAGCTTCTGAGGTTGACCTTCCTCGAGCCCTGCCGGAATTTTGATGTTTTCGCCTTCTTCAGGCTTATAGTCTTCATCCAGTGCTTCTTCATAAACCACCAAAAAGCCGGCAAATTTCAAGGTTGACCCGGAGGAGCGGAACAGGTACTGGTGTTGCTTACCCCTGGCTTCGATATCTACCGCTAGGGTGTCGTAAATCGCCTCTACCATCTGCGACGATACAAACCGCTGCCAGATCAACTGGTAAAGCTTGGTTTGCTCCGGGGTCAATTTCCCCTTGATCTTCTCCGGGTGGCGAAACACCGATGTGGGACGGATGGCTTCATGTGCTTCCTGCGCGGAAGCGGCTCGTGTTTTGTAATGGGGCGCTGACGCAGGCAAATAGCTTTCTCCGTATTGTTTTTTGACAAACTCCCTGGCTTCGTCTTGGGCTTGTTGCGAGACATTGGTCGAATCGGTACGCATGTAGGTGATCAAACCGCCTACCCCGCCTTCGCCAACATCCAAGCCTTCATACAATTGCTGCGCGATCATCATCGTGCGACGCGCGGTAAATCCGAATTTCCGTGAAGCTTCCTGCTGCAAGGTCGAAGTGATAAATGGCGCAGAGGGTTTTCTGCGGCGTTCACCCTTTTTAATCTTGCTGATGGCGTAAGCCGCCTGTTCCAAATCGACCAGGTAGGCATCCGCACCGGCTTTGTCGTTGAGATTAGGATCATGATCATCGATCCGGATCAATTTTGCGAGGTATGCCTGATTTTTTGCATGCGGTGTCAACTCGGCCTGGATGCTCCAGTATTCCACAGGGACGAAGGCTTCGATCTCTTTTTCCCGCTCGACGATCAAACGCAATGCTACTGACTGGACGCGCCCGGCAGAAAGTCTCGAACGCACCTTTTCCCAGAGAAGCGGGCTGATCGAATACCCCACCAAGCGGTCGAGAATACGCCTCGCTTGCTGGGCATCCACCAGGTCGCCGTCGATCTGGCGCGGATGGGCAAATGCCTCAGCGATCGCAGGCTCGGTGATCTCGTGAAACACCACCCGCTGGCTGAGTGCAGGATCGATTTCTGCCGCTTCCATCAAATGCCAGGCAATCGCCTCGCCTTCGCGGTCAGGGTCGGTTGCCAGGTAGATTTGCTCGGCTTCTTTTGCCAGGGCTTTGAGCTCCTTGACAACGGCTCTTTTTTCGTTGGGGACGCGGTACTTGGGTGCAAAGTCATGTTCGACATCCACGGATAATTCAGACCGCAGCAAATCGCGCACATGACCCACCGATGCCCGCACGGTGTAACCTTTTCCCAAAAAGCGCCCGACGGTTTTGGCTTTCGCGGGGCTTTCGACAATCACCAGTTTCCCTTTACGGGGTTTGCCATTGCCATTCTTGCCATTTTTGGTTTTACCAACTGGTTCTTCCGGCTTTACCAATCCTTCGTGAGCCGGGGTTTTGCCAAGCTTATACATGGTCGTCCCGCACACCGGGCAGACCCCGCGTGTTCCAGCAGAACCGGAGGCTGTTAATTCTGCCACCGGATCTTTCATTTCTCTTTTAGCCTTGCATTTTACACAATATGCTTCCAATATCAACCTCTTTTACAGATAAGGGGTGTATTGATGTTCTTTTAAATAAGTCACCAATTCCTTCACCCGTTGACTTTCATAACGTGGACAAACTAAAACAGCGTCTTTTGTATCAACAATGATCAAATTTTTCAAGCCCAATGCTACCACCAATCTTTCGGAGCCCCCTGAAGCGATCAAACAACCGCTGGAATCGAGTGAAAGAGTGTCAGCATTCAAACAGATGTTTCCATTTTCGTCAAACGGCAGTACATCAAAAAGCGAATCCCAACTGCCCACATCGCTCCACCCCAACTCAGCCGCAGGCAGGACGATGGTTTTGTCCGATTTTTCCATGATCCCATAGTCGATGGTTTCGGGCTTTATTGCTCCCCAACTCTGTTTGAAGTTTTCGGACGAATGGTCCACCCCCAATTCAGGCAGCAGCGATTGGATCTTCTGGAACAGCTCCGGCATGTGGCGGGAAAATTCACCCAATATTACACCCGTTTTCCAGACAAACATGCCCGAATTCCACGAATATCCGCCTGTTTCAAAAAAGTGGCGGGCGATCTCTTCATTGGGTTTTTCCTTAAAAGCCTTCACCCCAAACGCCTTGAGGGACGCGTACTCGCCGATCAGGCTTCCCTGTTCGATATACCCGTAGCCTGTGGACGGAAAAGAAGGAGTAATTCCCAGGGTAACCAGGTGACCTGAGAGCGCAGCCGAATGAGCCGCCCTCAATAAATTCTCGAAGTAGGGGATATTCTTGATGAAGTGATCCGCGGTCAGCACTGCCATCACCGCATCCGGATCCCTTTTCTGCAGGGCCGCTGCAGCCATCGCCACTACTGACGCGGTTCCACGAGGCATGGGTTCTATCAGAAAATTCTCGGCCGGGATCTGCGGGATCTCAGCTTCCAGCTCGGCAGCCTGGCTGGCAATGGTGACCACGTAAATATGATCATAATCAAAAACCCCTTGCAGCCGGTCCACGGCAATTTGAAAGAGGCTGCGGTCACCAAAAAGACGCAGCATTTGCTTGGGTGTCGCCTGGCGCGAAAGCGGCCACAGGCGGGTACCCCCGCCCCCAGCCATGATTACAGCGTAATAATGATCATTCATGTTAATTCACCTGGTAGTTGGATTTTGGTTCCCTGGCAGCAACATAATTCATCCCGCCCACTGAATTGACCATCCCCTTCAATTCCATCATCGTGAGTGTAGCGGATACCTCGTTGACCGGTAACCCTGAGAGTTGGCAAAGCGTATCGATGTGTGAAGGTTCCTGTCCCATATACTTGAGGATCTTCTTTTCGCTTTCAGAGGTTGGCATGACCCGCCTCGTTTCGCGCATCTCCGGAAGCTTATCCAATTTAAGCACTTCCAATATTTCTGACATTTTCAATAACGGCCGCGCCCCTTGCTCGATTAAGCGGTTCGTGCCCGTGCTTTGGGCAGCCAATATGCTTCCGGGAACAGCAAAAACCTCGCGTCCCTGGTCGAGCGCGAATTCTGCCGTGATCAGCGCACCGCTTTTTTCTCCCGCTTCGACAACGATCGTCGCCAGGGATAATCCTGAAATAATGCGGTTGCGCGGAGGAAAATTCTGGCTTTCTGGCGGAGTACCTACCGGGTAATCGCTGATCAAAGCGCCACTTTGGAGAATTTCTTCACTCAATTTGCGGTGTTCAGGAGGGTAAACCACATCCACTCCGTTGCCTAGTACCGCGATCGTTCTTCCCCCGGATTGAAGTGCAGATGAGTGTGAAACCGAATCCACGCCGCGTGCGAGACCGCTCACCACGGTGACACCATTTTGCGCCAAAAACTGTGAGAGCTCGATCGCCACCTGGCGTCCATAGGGCGTGACCCGGCGCGTTCCTACCACGGCTACTGCCCAATCATCCGCCATTTCGATCGACCCGCGAATGTACAGCACCGGCGGTGCCTGGTTGATTTCCTTCAATCGCCTCGGATACCCTGCGTCTTCCCAGGTCACTAACTGGATTGCTTGAGCTTCGATGCGATCACAAATCTCATCCAAATCAACCTGCTTGCGCAGGGTGAGTAGATATTCGGTTGTTTTTTGGGGGAGACCCGCGGTTAACAAAGCGCCGGCGGGGGCGTTCCATGCAATTTCAAGAGACCCAAAATAATCCAACAGGCTCTTAAATCGGACAGCGCCGATACCTTTCACTAAATTGAATCCAACCCAGTAACGTTTGGGGTTCATTACCCTCCCCTTTATTCCCATTCAGGCGGGCGGACAACAATCTTCTTTTCGATGGGATCGATATTCAGGATGACCGATTTAATCGCAGGCAGCAGTGTCTCATTTTTCTCGCTGTCGGTGACGACGTAAACGTCATTGGCACCTGTCTGCAGAATTTCGCTCAGTGTACCCAACAGCTTGCCGGATTCATCGACCACCTGCATCCCCAGGATTTCATGATGATAAAACTCTCCCTCAGAGAGTTTGGGTGAATCCTCCAATGCGCCATAAACGAGTTGATTGCGGAAGATACCCACCGCTTCACAAGTCTCGAACCCTTCGAAGGCGATCAGGGACGCATCACCGGTCAAGCGAAATGAGCGGATGGTCTGGGGAGTTTGATTCTTTCCGACGAATACGACTACACCAGGTTTGAACCGGGTTGGGAAATCTGTGAGAATATCCATCAGAATTTCGCCCTGGATGCCATGCGAGCGGCGTAGTTTGCCAATGGCAATGTAGAAAGGCTCGCCTTTCTGGGGCGAGCCTGTATTCAATTCTTTTCGGTTTTTTGAATCGGTTTGACCACTCATCGAGGCTCTACCACATCCAGGGAGGCTTGTTTACCTTCACGTGCAGCAGCGACCCGCAAAAGAATGCGCATTGCATTGGCGACCCTGCCGCCTTTGCCGATGACTCTGCCCATGTCGTCTTTTGAGACGTGCAACTCGAGGTTTTGTCTGCCGCCTTCATTATTCTGGGTCACTACTACCTGAGAAGGGTCGTCAACCAAAGAAAGGGCAATAAATTCTACTAACTCTTTCATTTTTCCTCCTCACACCACAGTTACGCGTGGTGGATCCTCATTATCGACTAGGCTCTGATCGCAGCGTTGCGTTGTTCGTTCGCAGTTTTAGCTTCGGCAAGCAATACCTCTAGCGATTCGCCTTTTTTGAAGCGTTCGTAGCGATCCAAAACACCTGCGCTTTTGAAGAGCTTAACCACTGATTCGCTGGGCTGTGCACCCTGTTTCATCCATTCAAAGATGCGGTCTTCTTTCACATCAAAAGTGAATGGGTTAGTTACAGGATTATAGCTTCCAACAATTTCCAAAAAACGGCCGTCGCGGGGGCTTTCAATATCCGCAACCACTACACGATAGCTGGGCTGGTGCCGCAAACCTGTCCGGCGTAAACGAATTCTTACCATCGAAAATCTCTCCTGATTCGTGTCTTATAAGTTTTTAGTTGATGTTCGCAGAACGCTGCAAAAGCGAGGGGCGCTGAAGGGGCGCTTGCCATTGTTTTGTTCTTTGATCATCGAAACAGGCGAGGTAACCCTTTTGCGCCTGTTTTTTGCAAAGTTTTGAGCATTTTCTGCGCATCCCGGAATTGCTTGATCATCCGGTTGACATCCTGAACATCGGTGCCAGACCCGACGGCGATCCTGCGTCTTCGCGATGCATTGAGAAGATCAGGATTTCTCCGTTCTGCGACAGTCATCGAGTTGATGATCGCTTCTGTGTGTTTGAGCTGCTTCTCGGCGTCATCTGTTGACACATTTTTTGCCGCAGCGCCCAAACCACCCGGGAGCATATCCATCACCTGTTGTAAAGGTCCCATTTTACGCAACTGTTTCAATTGCTGCATAAAATCTTCGAGATTGAATTGACCTTTGAGCATTCGCTCAGCTTGATCTTGCTGCGTCTTCTGATCAAAGGTCGATTCGGCTTTCTCGATCAAACCAATCATATCACCCATTCCCAAAATTCGGGAAGCCAATCGTGAAGGATCATAGGCTTCGATCGCCTCGACCGCCTCACCTGTGCTCAAATACTTGATGGGTACGCCGGTGACACTTCGTACCGAAATGGCTGCGCCTCCCCTGGCGTCGCCATCCATTTTCGTCATGATCAACCCGGTAATGCTGATTGTATCGCGAAATCCCTCGGCAATGTGCAAAGCTTCCTGCCCGACCATGGCATCCACCACCAGCAAGGTATCGGCAATTTTTACTTTTTTGGCGATGGCCTGGAGTTCGTCCATCAAGGGCTGGTCCAATTGTGAGCGACCGGCAGTATCAATGATGACGATTGTATATCCGCCTTTTTCAGCCTTGTCGAAGGCTCGTGCTGCCAGTTCAGGCGGTTTCAAGTTCGGGTCGACAAAGACTTCCACCCCTACACGTTCACCCAGGGTTTGAAGTTGTTTTACGGCTGCCGGGCGGTATGGGTCTGCCGCCACCAGGAGCACCCGTTCACCTTCGGCACGCAGTTTGCGCGCCAGCTTGGCTGCTGCTGTGGTTTTGCCCGAGCCTTGCAGTCCCACCAGCATCAACGCCCGCGGGCGATGTCCCGCCAGGTTTAACTTTTCAGGTTGCCCCAGCGTGGCAATGAGTTCTTCATGGACGATTTTGATGACCTGTTGCGCCGGGTTCAAGGCTTTAGAAACCTCTGCTCCAACTGCGCGCTCGCGAACCCTGGCGGTAAAATCCTTTACCACGCCGTAATTAACGTCCGCTTCCAGCAGCGCCAACCTGACCTCGCGCATCATGGCATCCACATCCGCAGCCGAAAGTTTGCCCCTGCGGCGTAATTGTTGGAAAATGTCGTTCAGTCTGCCGGTTAGATTCTCAAACATAACCCATCACTTCATTAACAGAAAATATTCCACCTCGTGGCGGAGCAACAGGCGCAATTTTAGCCTGAAGCCCCTGAATGGTCAAGGGAACAAGATTATCAGTGAAGCGTAACCTTTTGAGGGTTGGTGGGTTACTTTTATATACAGATGCCTGCATGGTCTATTGGAGGACGCAACATGAGTAAAGTAATGGTAGTAACAGACAGCACGTCGTACATCCCCACCCAGCTTTTGAACGGAAATCCCGTACAGATCCTTCCTCTCCAGGTTATCTGGGGACAAAATGTTTACTATGACGGGGTGGATATGCACCCTGACGAGTTTTATGCCCGGCTGGCCAAAGACCCATTAAGCCCCACTACTTCACAGGTCACCCCGGAAGAGTTTAAAAAGATTTATACACGCTTGATCGAAGAAGGCTATGATGTCTTGAGTATCCATATTTCCGCCAAGCTATCCGGCACACTTGACTCTGCCTACCAGGCGAAAAGCGCGCTTCCGGGAGCCCCCATTACCATCATCGATTCGCAGAACACCAGCATGGCATTGGGTTTCCAGGTGATGGCTGCCGCCCGCATGGCGGAAATTGGCGCCACACTTGACGAATGCCGCCTGGTTGCCGAAAAAGCCATCGATCATACTGGCTTGATCTTTACCGTCAGAACTCTCGAGTACCTGCGCCGCGGTGGACGCATTGGCGGAGCTGCTGCCTTCCTGGGAAACATGCTCGATCTGAAACCCTTGTTAAAGATCGTTGACGGAAAGATCGAAGCCATCGAACGGGTGCGTACCTTGAATAAAGCCATCGACCGCATCCTCGACCTGGTCGAACAGCAGATCGGTCACAGCACTGGCCCCATCCGCCTGGCAGCCATTCAAGCCGGCGTTCCCGAAGAAGGCAAAGCCCTCCTCGAAAAAGCGGTCAAGCGGTTCTCTTCTTCTTTGGTGACGGATGCCGTAATTTCCGAGGTCAGTCCTGTAATTGGCAACCACGTCGGACCCGGAGCCTTGGGCCTTGCCTACATGGTAGGGATGTAACTCTATACAATCCTTTTTTGCCTTTCCTTCAAGAATCTACGGGTGCAGACGAAATTCGACCGCACCCTGTCTCTTAATGTGGGAGGCTATACATCCTGTCTGCCAAATTGTGAATAACCGCCGAACTCCAAGACAAGCCGTAAAAACAATAGGGGTGGGTTTCGCGGTTTTCGCGCCCACCCCTACAAAATATTAAAATCGCCAAGACTTCAACTCTTGTGCATCGTGAAAAGCATGGACTTCCCGCGTTTTTGTTCACCTTTGCTCCGGCTTGTTTCTGGTAAAATGAACCTAGAATTTACCCTTCCAGGAGATCCAATGAAGAACATACCCTCTGTTGGCATTCAAATTCCAGATATTTATCTCCCCAATCCCCAAGTCGATCCTAAAAAATGGGCTGTCATCGCCTGCGATCAATTCACCTCTCAGCCCGAATACTGGCAGCAAGTGGCAGACTTTGTGGGAGATGCGCCCTCCACCTATCACTTGATTTTGCCAGAAGTCTATCTGGGTACCCCGGAGGAAAAAACCAGGGTCCTTTCCACCCAGCAAAAGATGCGGGAATACCTCAAAGAGAACATCCTGCATCGCAAAGAAGGCATGATCTATGTCGAGCGCAGGGTGGATGGAAAACGCCGGCGTGGGTTAATGCTCGCCCTGGACCTGGAGAAATACGACTTCAACAAAGGTTCACAGTCGCTCATCCGTTCCACGGAGGGCACCATCCTGGACCGCCTCCCGCCTCGAATCAAGATCCGCGAGGGTGCGAGCCTTGAGCTTCCACATATCCTCGTGCTGGTGGACGACCCCGAGGATACGCTCCTCTGCCCCCTAGAAGCGCACAAGCAATCCCTCCCGGTGGCGTATGATTTCGACTTGATGCTCGGCAGTGGTCACCTTAAAGGCTGGCATGTGGACGACCCCGGGCTGGAACAAGGCGTGATTTCTGCGCTCGAGAATTTAGCCCAACCGGAACATTTTTACGAAAAATACGGCGTCAGCAAAGACAACGGTGTCATCCTGTTTGCCGTTGGCGACGGTAATCACTCCCTCGCGACCGCAAAATCGATCTGGGAAAAACTCAAACCAACTGTCGGCATGGACCATCCCGCCCGCTATGCGCTGGTGGAAATCGAAAATGTGCATGATGACGGGCTCGAATTCGAACCCATTCACCGTGTCCTCTTCGGCGTCAAACAAGACCCGCTGGACGGATTGAAGTCGTTTTACCCGAACGCGATCCAGGTGACACGCGCCGCCAGCAAAACCGATATGATCGCCCAGGTCAAAGCCACTGGGTCGAATGTCCACCTCATCGGCATGATCACATCCCAGGGGTATGCTGTGATCAGCATCAGCCATCCCGCGACAAATCTTGCCGTCGGGTCGCTGCAAAACTTCCTGGATCCCTGGGTGAAGGCTGGCAATGCTGCCCAGATCGATTACGTCCATGGTGACGATACAGTTTGTGAACTGGGTTCGAAACCTGGCAACGTCGGGTTTTACCTGGCCGGGATCTCGAAAAATGAGCTTTTCAAAACTGTCATCCTCGACGGCGCTTTACCGCGCAAGACATTTTCCTTGGGCGAAGCTCACGAAAAGCGCTTTTATATGGAAAGCCGGAAGATCACGAGCGAAGGAGAAGAATGACAGACTTACCTTTTCCGCCTATACTCCACCATGTAGAACCCGGACCGATTTCTTTTGCTGATCTTCATGCCGAATTCTATCCCGATTGCAAAAAAGTTCGCGTGACGGTGCTGACCGCTGGCGATGGACATCGTCCAAGCCTTGACTTCAAGATCATGGATGCATCCGGTTTAGAAATTGCCCGGTCAGTGATCGTTGAAAATTACGACCAAAAAACTGAATTCACCATGCACCTGCTGCGTCCGAATTTCGTGCAGCCTCTCACCCTGACCTGCAAAGCCTATTTTGAAAATAGTGATTTTTCAGCGGAGAATTCGGTCCAAATCACAAGTAATTGATACGAATTGCATTTTTGTAAACACCCGCCAACGATTTTGACGATTGGCGGGTGTTGTTTTCAATTTGATGCGCGGTACAATTATTGCATCGACATCTGGTAAGTGTCCAATAATATTTTACGCACCCATCCTGCCCAAGGTGGCTTGTTAATGACTGCGCATTCATGCAACCCTGGAAGCCGAAAATGGTTCATCATTTATGCATGCATAGCCTTAGTAGGCATGGCTTCTGCTTCAGGCTGCACCTTGAACCGGATGCTCAACACGCCGTCACAGACACCGGTCATCGAATTGAGCCCGATCCCTGCCCAACCCACGGTTTCGCCCACGCTTGAACCCTCAAGTACAGTCCCTCCTGCGACATTGGAAATTACACCCATCCCAACGGCTCCGGCGTCCGACCAAAAATCCGACCGGATCCTTCTCTCTTTGGCACAATCAGGTCATGAACATCTCTACGTGTACCAGCCGCTGAAGCAACCTATCACTCAAATAACCAGCGGTGATTGGGATGACCGTGATCCTGTGGTCAGCCCGGATGGCACAAAAATCGCTTTTGCTTCGAACCGCGGCGGCTTCTGGGATCTTTACCTGCTGGATCTCCTCACCCAGCAAACCATTCCATTAACCAATACCCCTGCCTATGACGATTCACCCAGCTGGTCGCCCGATGGTCAGTGGATCGCCTTCGAAACCTACAACGGCAGTCATTTCGACATTATTGTCCTTCCGGTCAACGACCCGACCCTCCCTTCCATCCAGTTGACGCAGGATTCTGGGAACAATTTCTCACCTTCGTGGTCACCTGCTGGACGTGAAGTGGCATTCGTGACGGACCGGTCTGGTGCGAATGAAATCTGGGTCGCCAATCTGGATAAGATTGATGAACGGTTTAGGAAAATCATCGGTGCCACAGGAATCAGTTACACTTCGCCGCTATGGTCGCCTGATGGATCGATGCTCGCCTGGACCAAGACCCTACAAGGCGTATCGACAGTGGAATCAGCCCAGGATGTCGGTGGAGTATGGGTCATCCAGTCCTTCGGAAAGGGATCCCAGCCGGTTTGGTCGCCAGATGGTTCAAGCCTCCTGCTTCAAATCAGCCAACCCAATGCCACATATCTGATAGGTGTTGCTGCCGCTAATGGCCTCCTGCTTTTTCCTGCCGAACCCGTCCCCTCTGCCATTCACGGGGTTGATTGGCACATAGTCGACCTTGCCGGCATCCAGCAGATGGCCGCTACTGCCCAAGCCGAGGGTGCGCAGGCTTTATCTCTCTGGCAGCCGGTCATCACCGGGTCTGTCGGGTTGAACAATCGTAAGAGCCTGGTTCAGCTAGCTGGAGTCAAAGCAGCTTATCCATACCTCGTGGATACCATCGACGAATCATTTACCACCCTGCGTGCCGCAGCAGGCAAACAGCTTGGTTGGGATTTTCTTTCCATCCTGGATGATGCCGTGTTGCCGATCTCTGCCCCACCCCAGCCTGGAATTTCTGAAAACTGGTTGTACACCGGCAGGGCGATCAACGTGAATTCCACGCCGCTTGAGGCGGGATGGATGACTGTCACACGCGAGGACTATGAAGGTCAGGTTTACTGGCGGATTTGGGTCCGATGTGTGAACCAGGATGGTTCATGCGGCGAACCCCAACGAATCCCATCCTGGGACTTTTCCGCCCGCTACCAAGGGGATGGACACTCCTATGAAGAGGGTGGGAGGACTGGCACAACCCCTGAAGGTTACTGGGTGGATTTTACGAACCTGGCATTAACCTATGGCTGGGAACGGATGCCATCGCTTTCGAATTGGCGGGCGTACTTCCAGGCAACCCTTTTCAATCAATTTGTTTTCCGCCAGGGGATATAACTGGGAGGATGCCATGTTGGAGCTTTATCCTGCGGACATTATTCAGGGGTCTGGCAATAAGATTCCTCTACCGATTGAACCATGAAAACGACTCATTCTCTCTTAAAGTCGGACGGGCATAAAGCAGCAAGGGTCAACCTTTGTTTAGGCAGCCTGATTCTCATGCTGGTACTGTCCGGCTGCGCGAGCCGCGTTTTGGCAAGTGTAAACCAGGTCCCCCCGGCAGCACAATCCACGGCTGCCGAGAGCACCACCCCCACGCTTGCTGACACACAAATCGCCCAAACACCGAAAAAAACGATCACACCCACCCCAAGCGATCCACCTCTGGTTGAACTCACCTTTGCCCCATCCGAACCAGAACCCACCTCGAATTTACGCCCGCCGGAATACCAAGTCCCATTGGCGTTGAATCCGAATGACCATTTTTACTTTTCAAGTCCGCTTCCCGTTGATTTTGTGGACAAGCCGCTTCCAGATTACAGGTATGGTTACATCCTGCCCGATACTACAACCATGCACACCGGAACGGATTTCAAAGCTCCGCTCCACACGCCGATCCTCGCAGCTGCTGACGGCAAAGGTGGTTTTCGCCGGTTACGGATTGCTGAATGGCGCAGGCGATAAGGATGACCCTTACGGGCTGGCTGTCGTCATCCGGCATAATTTGAGTTTTCAAAATCGAACGATCCTCACGGTTTACGCCCATATGGAAAAAACCACTGTACAAAAAGGCGATTGGGTGAAAGCCGGAGATCAAATTGGGAACGTGGGCTTGACAGGTGCCACGTCAGGGCCGCATCTGCATATCGAAATCCGTCTGGAAATCAACGCAAACGAATATGAAGTTCAAAACCCAGAGATGTGGATCGTCCCTTCAATCGGGAATGGCGTCCTTGCCGGTCGGGTGATGACCACCGGCGGTGGATTATTGGGGGAGCGCCAGATTTGGGTTAAATCTCTCGAAACGGGAGAGACATGGACCATGTACACCTATTCCACCCGCATGAAACACCTCGACCCCTATTACCATGAAAACCTTTTATTAAGTGATTTGGCGGCGGGAAAATATGAAGTCAGTTTTTATTATTTCGGACTTCAAAAACAAATCGTGGAAATCCATCCCGGCGCGATCACCTTTTTCCAATACATGGGCAAAAATGGATTTACCATTGGCGATCCCGCTCCCCCATCAACCGACGAATTCTTAACCCATTTCTAATCAGCCATTTAGCTACTATTAATATTTTTTAAAATAAACCTTGACAATCACGTCAAGGGGTTTGACAATAAACATCTGATCCAATACAAGCACCAAAATTTTAGGAGTAAATCATGTTTTCAATGAAAGCCAAATTCGGGATTCTTTTGACACTTGCAGCTGCACTTGCTCTTGCCGGCTGCGCAAAGCCGACAGAGGATCCAACCGTGAAAATCACCACCATCGCCATGACCGTGCAAGCCCAACTTACCCAGAACTCTTTGCTGACGCCATCTGCGACAGCTACCTTCACCCCAACCGCCACCGCGACTCCGGCACCCCCCACCCCCACCCTTAACAGCACCGCGATCACCATGACTCCCACCCTGCGCAAGACAGCTCCGGTTGGATCGACGGGCGATAATGCAGCGTATGTTGCCGACGTGACCATCCCGGATGGGACCGTGGTTGCAGCGGGTTCCACCTTTGTCAAGACCTGGACCATCAAGAACACAGGCACGACCACCTGGACCAAGGATTATCAGCTCATTTATCTTGAAGGTCAAATGGGCACAAACAACCTGCAATCCGTAAAATTGACCGCCAATGTTGCACCTGGAGCAACCGTCGACGTCAGCGTGGATTTCACTGCCCCAGAGACGAACGGTCCTTATGTAAGTTATTGGAGAATGTACAGCGCAGGAGGATATGTTTTTGGTGATTCCATGAATGTTCAATTCAGCGTCGGCGTACCTTCTACTACAACACCAACCGTAGCTACGACACCCTAGTCGATTGATGAAACAGGTAATTGATCCAGCCATGCTAGTGAAAGAAATTGAAGCCGAGGCTTTTCGCCTTGGCTTTTGTTTATTTGGTGTTACCGCAACTGATCCTCCGGAAAATTTTCCAATTTACGAAAATTGGCTAACTGATGGGCTTAACGCCGGAATGCATTATTTGGAGACAGAGTATCACCGCACCCGGCGCGAGCAGCCACGCCTCTTGTTACCCGGCGCGAAATCGATGCTGATATTGGGCTGGCCTTATCCGTTGACCCGACTGTCACCCGGCGACAAATCCGGCTGGATTGCAGGCTATGCAACCAAACCGGATTATCATCAAAGGCTGCTCCCATTGATGCACAATCTGGTTGAGTTTATTGAACATGCATCCGGCGAATCATTTGAATCAAAGTGTTTTACCGATAGCGCTCCCATCCTCGAACGAGAAATGGGTCAACGTGCCGGTTTGGGCTGGATCGCAAAAAACTCGTGCCTGATCTCTCCCAACAGTCGGCTCCAATTTTCTACTTTCTGAGATCCTGGTGTCGCTCGAGCTCCCACCCTCAGAACCATTTGCCGCCGACCGCTGCGGCACCTGCCGCCGTTGCATCGATGCCTGCCCCACCCATTGCATCCGCGCTGATCGCACGCTGGACAGCGCAAAATGCATCTCCTATTTGACCATCGAAAATAAAGACCAGATCCCCGCGGAAATTCGCGGTTCTGTGGGACAGTGGGTTTTTGGCTGCGACATTTGTCAAACTGTCTGTCCCTGGAATCATCGGTCAGGGCTTCCGAAGCAGAATCAGGCCGCAAATGCCGCGCTCGAACCTGAAGAAATGATCCTGGATCTGTCACTCACCCCGGAAGAGTTCAAATCCAAGTTCGAAGGATCGTCTATCAATCGCGCCAGGCATTTCGGCTACCTGCGCAACCTGGTGACCGTTTTGGCGAACACCAAAGAGTATGCTGCCTTGGATGCATTGACCCATCTATTAAGGAGTGAATCCAATGAAGCCCTTCACGAGACAATCCGCTGGGCAATCGAGAAAATCAAGGCTGAATAATTTCCTGGTTTGAATCTTGGAAATGCTCAAAAGAAAAAAAAGCTGCCTTTCGGCAGCTTTTAGTGATAACCAGCTTATTTCGGTATGGCGGTTGCGGTGGGTGGTTTTGTAACGATCGGGTACGCCAGTGTGCTTGTCGGCGCGAATGTACGGGTCGGGGTCACCAGGTGCACTTTAACTTTCAGGACTTGTCCCATGTAGATCGTTTCCGAGGTCAAACTATTGGTCAATTTGATCGAATCCACGGTCGAGCCGAATTCATTGGCAATGGAGGCAAGAGTATCATTTGCCTGAACCGTGTAAAGAATCACTGTACCGCTGGGTAAATCGCTCGGTATCGGGGTGGCAGTCGGCAGCGATGATCCTGGGGCAGGGATGATGATCTGATCGCCGGCATTAATCGGGCAGGTACCGTTGGGGAAATTGTTGATAGCGAGCAGCACCAACAAATCCACATTAAAAGCAGATGCAATATCATAACAGGTGTCATCCTGTTGAACCACATACAGTTGAGGGCCGGAAGCAGTGGCTGATGCTGCGGGGGTTGGCGTCAGGGTGATCGTGGGAGTCACGCTTGGAGTACTGGTGGGTTGCGTGGCTGTTGGTGTAAAGGTTGCCGTGACTGTAGGCGTTTTTGTGGCAAAAATCCCTGCAAATGGTTTCCCGCCCGAAACAACAGAAACAATAATGATGATTCCAACAATCACCAAAATTGCGGCAATGGCAATCAGGAAATACGGCATCATTTTTTGCCGTTTTTGAAATTTGTCGATCACACCTTGCGGAGTATTTTTTCCACTCATTTTATTATCCTATTTTTCGACTTTTGAAGTTGATCCACAATTCAAGATGAATTTCGCTATTCTAATAGCAATTAAGAATTCTGTCGAGAATATACAAATTACGGATTAAAAAACATGATACCACAAATTTTAAGTGAATTTTCGCAGCAGGTTTTTGATAAGCGAAAAAGAGGCTCATGTTATAATTATTTTTTGAAACCCCTTGCATTCGAATTAGATAATGGAGACATCTCTATGGAAATCGAAAATACCCAATACAAGCATTGCGATCTTATCAAAATTACCGGAAGGGTGGATAGCTCCACAGCCCCCAAGTTGGCAGAGGCAATCGAAAAAATCACAGAAGCTGGACGGTTTAAAATCGTCATCGATATGAGCGAAGTGGAATTTATCTCAAGCGCAGGATTGCGGGTCTTAATTTCTGCTCAAAAAGAATGCCGCCGATATAACCGGGGTCATGTCGTTTTTGCAGGAATGCCAAAATTTATCATGGATGTTTTCGATCTTGCTGGATTTACTCCATTGTTCAAGGTTTTTGATGATGTGACAGCTGCAGTGGGATATTTTTAACCTTGGTGATCATGCCTACAATGATTTTTCCTGGAAATTATGACAGCCTGGAGAAAATTGCAAGATTTGTGAAAACTGAAGCCCAGGATTCGGGCTTGAGCCGTTCACAGATTTTTGCCGTCGAGACTGCTGTCGATGAAGCATGTTCAAATATCATTGAACATGCTTATGGTGGTGAGGGGATCGGCGATATTCATTGCACCACCCAATGCGATCAAAAAGGCTTTACCGTGATCCTCGAAGATCATGGACAACCCTTCGATCCCGAGAAAGTACCAGATCCGGATCTCACTGCGCCGCTCCGCGACCGTAAATCACATGGGTTGGGGTATTACATGATGCGTCAGTGGATGGATGAAGTGCGATTTGATTTTCACGATAATCGCAACCGTTTGACCCTGGTGAAATTCAAAGAATAAGGTTTTGAATGGGAGCAGTTGTTTCAGAGAAACCCAACGATTGGCAAAAGGTCCTAAATCTCAGTGAAGAGCTGCTCAACCAAACCGATGCGGCCTCAATCGCAGAAGACTTCGCGAAGCGCGTCCATGAGATTCTTAGCTGCAAAGCCAAAGTTTGGTTGGCAGAACCTTCCTACCCTCTACCAGGCGAGTTGGATGTAAAAACGATCCCAACGTCACCCGCCCCCCAAATCGTACTTGACGCATTAAGCCAAAATAAAATCGTCTCCTCTGAGGCGGTCAGCTCCGAAAAAACCGCCAAACCGGAATTTGAACTGGCAATCCCCTGCAATACGCAAGCGGTTCCACTGGCAATTCTCCATGTAAAACGCAAAACCCAATTCTCCGCTCAAGAATTAGAATTGCTGCACGTTCTGGCTTCTCATGCGGCCATGGCCATGCAGATCAACCGCCAGATGACATTGAAAAACTGGCGCTTTGATCAAATTTCGCTTGTCAGGTCTGTAAGCTCCCAGATAGCCAACATTACCAATCTGGACGAGCTGTGCAAGCGGGTCGCGACCTTGATCCAATGTTCGTTCGGGTTCTACTTTGTGTCCATTTTCACCCTCGACCCCGGGTCAGACACGCTAATCTTCCGCGCCTCGGCCAAGGAATGCACTTATGATGTTTTTCCTCCGTCCTTTGCTGTAAAGGTTGGCGAAGGGATCATCGGGCATGTGGCTTTGACCGGGGAAGAACACATCACACGCGATGTGTCACACGATCCTTTCTTCCGCAATATCGAAGGTCTGCCGGACACCAAAACGGAAGCAGTCATTCCACTCATGGTGGAAAATCGCGTTCTTGGGGTATTGGATCTGCAGAGCGACAAAAATGTTCGCTTCCACGAAAATGACATGCTCGTACTGCGTTCACTGGCAGATAACATAGCGCTGGCGGTTGAAAGCACGCGCCTCTATAACAGTCTCGAGAGGCATACAGAGCAGCTCTCAGCCATGGTGGAGATCAACTATGCCTTGTCGTCCATCCTCGATTTGGACGAACTGCTCGAAGAGTTGGTCAAATTGCTTCAAAAAAGATTCGGCTATCCTTTTATCCATATTTTCATTGTCCATCCGGGGCGGAGGAAGGTAGTCTATCAAGCTGGCTCAGCCAAACAATCGAATTCGCTCAAGAACCGCTCTTTTGCTTTCGATCTGGATTCAAAAAAAGGAATGATCCCCTACGTTGCCAGGTCCGGCAAGTCGCTGCTGGCAAATGACGTCACCAAAGAACCTCTCTATGAACCTTCCCGTGTGCCGCCCCATAATACCCGCTCCGAATTGGACATTCCCCTTAATTTTGGCAACGATATTTTAGGCGTTCTGGACATTCAATCTGATCAACTCAATGCGTTTGACCAAAATGACGTGGACCTTTTCGAAGGATTCGCCTCAGGCATCGCCCTGGCCATGCGTAACGCCAACCTCTTCCGCACTGAGCAATGGCGGCGCAGGGTGGCAGACAGTTTTCAAGACATTGCCAGCCTCCTCTCAACCAACCTTGAATTAAGTAAAGTGTTGGACAGAATCCTCACGGAACTTGAAAAAAACCTGCCTTGTGATTCTTCTGCCATCTGGCTCATAGACGATACCGAAGGAGTGCCTTCTGACTTGCGCCCGATGAAACTGGCTGCTGTCCACGGAACCACCCGTCAAAAAATCGTCGAGACCCGTGAAGAATCGATAGCTGTGCGGATGTGGCTCGACCGCGCCTTGGAAAGCTCAGGACCCATTATCCGCAGTCCAAAGGATCCATACGGCCCCCTGGGAGCTGCCTGTGGTTACCGGTCTAATTATTCATCCATTGCGGCACCCCTCAAAGCTGGTGACCAGGTGGTGGGCTTGCTTACCCTGGCTCACCACACTGAAGGACGTTATGGTACAGAAACGGTAGCCATCACCTCCACCTTCGCAAGCTATGCCGCGGTTGCGATCCAAAACACGAAACTGTTCTCAACTGCCCAGGAGGACGCCTGGTCATCCACGGTGTTGCTGCAAGTCGCCGAAGCAACACAAGCCATCGACAATAACGATGAATTGCTGGCAACGATGACGCGCTTAACCCCGCTGCTTGTAGGGATCAATCAATGTGCATTCTTTATGTATGATGAAGAAACAGATGGTTTCGTCCTCAAAACCTGGTACGGTTTTCACCCCGCAGAAGGCGAAACCCATTTCAAAGAAGAAAACGCATTGGCTTTCCTGCGTTTGATCGCCACGCAAAGCGCGGTATTTGTCCAGGACGCAAAAACCGAACTGGGGCTTTCCACTCTCGAAACCTCTCAAGAACGGGGTACGGTTGTGCTGCTGCCTTTGATCGCTCACGGACAACTGCAGGGAGCTTTCCTCGTATCACATGTGAGCTCAAATGAGCTCGGAATTGACAATCCGTTCAGCGATCAAACTTTAGCCATCATGCAGGGAATTGCACAACAAACCTCGGTAGCGCTTGAAAACATCAACCTTGTTGAAAAACGGCAGGAAGAAGCATACATCACGGCAGTTTTACTGCAAGTCGCCCAGGCCGTGGTTAGCCAAAACGAACTTGAAGACATATTGGATACCATTGTTCACCTGGTGCCCATCCTGGTCGGGGTTGACACATGTGTCTTTTACCTCCTGGATAAATCCACTGACCAGCTTGTTCCTCACAGGGCGGTGGCAAACTCGCACGCCCAGGAAGCGGCAATTTTAAATAAACGGTTTTCGAGCGGAGAATTTGCACTGCTGGATGCAATCGTAGGGATGAATGTCCCTGTCGCCTGCGCTCTGGATGACCCTGATCTTCCATTTGAAGAATGGACTAAGATCTCTGCCTGCACCGCGTTGGACGGGCTAAATGTTCCCCTACCCAGCGGAAAAAACCATTGGATCATCGGCTTCCCACTTTCGATTCAAGGTGAGGTCTTTGGGATCATGGTTTCACGCGAAGCCAACGTCCCCAGGGAATTTCAATCCAAGCGAGTCGAACTGCTCACCGGTGTTGCCCAACAGGTTGCCCTGGCGATCCAAAACGACCGGTTTAAAAATGAAATGGTGGACCGCGAAAGGATCGATCGCGAAATCCAGCTCGCGCGCCAGATTCAGGAAGCGTTTCTGCCGAACAAACTGCCGCAAATGAAGGGCTGGGATCTGGCCGTGCGCTGGCGGACTGCCCGCGAAGTGGGCGGTGATTTTTACGACTTCTTCTTTACAAAAAACCGAAATCTGGGCTTATCGATCGCAGATGTGGCTGATAAGGGCATGCCGGCGGCGTTGTATATGACTGTCACCCGCACCCTCATCCGGTCAACATCCCAGGCGATCAAATCACCCGCAAAAGTGCTGGAGCGGGTGAATGAACTGCTGTTTATGGATTCACAAAACGGCATGTTTGTGACTGCCATCTTTTGCGTCCTTGATCCGGAGACCGGCATTTTGCGATATGCAAATGCCGGGCACAACCTTCCTCTGCTGCTTAAATCCCAAGGGTCGGAAATTGAAACGCTGCCCAAAGGTGGAATTGCCCTGGGAGTGGTTGAAAATGCCTGTTACGAGGAATATGAAATTAAATTGGAGCCAGGAGATGCTTTGCTGCTCTATACCGATGGTGTCACAGAAGCGTTTTCAATTTCAGGCGAACAATTTTCAGAAATACGGCTCAAGGCTGCCATGCTCGCTACGTCCGGGCAAGGCTCAAACCAAATCCTGGGTAACCTGGATAAATCGATTGACGCTTTCAGAAAAGGCGAGCCTCCGTCAGACGACCTGACGATGGTTGCCTTACGCCACAAATAATGACGACCCCGTTTTCTGGGGTCGTTATTTGTTGAGGAGCAGTGCCATCCAAATATCCCAATTGTTGATGGGCTGGGGCGTTGGGGTGGGTTCAAATACCGGCGCCTGGGTTGCCCCCGGTGGAGCGATGGGAATGACCACCTTATCCCCTGGCCTTGCCATGTGTCCTTCTTCATATGCCCATTGTTCCACTGCCGATATTGAGGTGGAATAGTACATTTGCGTCTCAAGACTATTCAAGGTATTTTGCAGGATGAATACCTGGGTAGAAGATCGATCTTTTTGAGCAGTCAACCGGTTCAATTCATTCAAGCGGCTGTTCAAGTCCATTACCAGGAAAAACAAGAACACGCCCACGACCACCAGCACAATTTTGCGATAGTCAAATTGCCTCTTTTGGCGGGGTTCTTTTTCTTCCATGGAATAATCTTACACCAAATAAAAATCTCAGACAAGTCAAAAAAAGAAAATCCCCGCGAACGGGGATCTAGTGCCGAAGGAGGGATTTGAACCCTCACGAGCGTAACGCCCACTACGCCCTGAACGTAGCGCGTCTGCCAATTCCGCCACTTCGGCTAGCAAGCTTCAATTCTATCAAACTTCATTGGATTGTCAACCTTTCATGTTGAAGTGTCATTTGAAGTTGAAAAGTGAACTGTTTTCAGTTGAAAAGTGAACCGTTATCACTTCAAAAGTGAACTCCTTAACCATGCTAGATTTCTCTAAAAAGGAGGTCATCATGGGTCAGTTGCACAAGCGGTTTACAAATGAGCAAGTTAAACTTTTGCTTGAGGGGTATGTCCAGGGAAGGATTGCTCGAGCTGAAGTAGAAGGAATATTGGAGATTAACAAGACCCGTTTCTTTACCCTTGTGAAAGACTACCGGAGATCTCCAACGACGTTCTCATTGGAGTATCAACGCGAGACTCCAGCCCGTCTTTCAGGTGAAGTAGAAGAAGCAATTGCCGGGGAATTACTGCGTGAGAAATCATTGGTGGACGATCCAAAGTTGCCAATTGGGAGTTATAACTACTCGGCCATACGTGACCGCCTGCAGAAAAAGGGATTTTACGTATCCGTCAACACAATTATCCAGAGAGCTAAACAATTAGATTGTTACCTTCCGCACCCAAGGAAGAAGGTGCATGACCGAGAGGTTGTTACCATGGCCGTGGGTGCGTTGATACAACATGATGCTTCCACACATCTATGGTCGCCTTTTGCTTCAGAAAAATGGACCCTAATCACATCCCTGGATGATTACAGCCGCATGCTTGTGTATGCTGATTTTGTTGAATCAGAGACGAGTTGGGCACATATTCAAGCTGCTCAGGCTGTGATGAAGGTTTATGGGGTGCCTTTGAGCTACTATGTCGATAATCTGCGTGTTTTTCGCTTTGTTCAGGATCGTGACAGCTACTGGCGTAAGCACGTCCTTGTTACGGATGATGTAGATCCACAGTGGCGACAAATGATGCGCCTGATGGGTGTGAATGTGACCTATGCTCTCTCGCCACAAGCCAAGGGAAAAATTGAGCGACCGTATCGATGGCTTCAGGATCGCATTGTTCGCACCTGTGCTCTTGAAAACCTTACTTCGCTTGATGAAGTCCGTGGGGTTTTGTGCAGTGAAGTAGATCGGTACAATAACCACCAGGTTCACTCTACTACCGGTGAGATACCCAGTCTTCGTTTTGAGAAAGCCAAACAATCTGGTTCCAGTTTGTTTAGACCTTTTTCATTGCCCAAGCCCTTCAATTCACCCAAAGATGTCTTTTGTCTTCATGAAACTCGAACCATTAATGGGTACGGTTATATTACTTTCTTCAACCAAAAAATTGATGTTCCACCCGATGTCCCAGATCATGAGGATGTGGATCTTCACTTGATCCCTGATCTTGTTCGTAATGATGTTGAAATTCGTATTTGGTATAAAGCCAAAATGATCCGTTCTTTGACCTTACCTTTAGACAATATTAAAGTTCACTTTTGAATTTCAAAGGTGTTCACTTTTCAACTTCTCCTAACACCTTTCATGTTGAAGTGCAGTCCCTTTGCCACGCTTTCCAGCGGCAATCTCCCCCCTTTGTCAATTTATTCATCCTATGCCATAATTAAATCTCTGGGCATCTCCCAACGTGGTGTCTGGTGTAAAACTTGCACCCACTTGACTAACCCGCCTTGGACCGACCAGGTCCTCTGAGCTTCGCGGTAAATGGTTTTTGAAAATCAGTACGCATCGACAAGCAGGCATAAAGAGTAGATCATGAATCCTCCCAACCCAACCCCAAACGAGCAGAAGAATGTCAGCGAGCTGACCCATCTTGAAGCAGAATTGCGTACCACCCTGGAACAAAATGCCCGCCTGCAGAATGCCCTCGCAGATGCAAATATGCGCATTCTGGCCATGCAGAATATGCAGCAGCCATCCTCGGGAATCACCGGCGCTGAAGTTTACCGCAGCTTGATCAGCGAATTGGACCAACCATTGACGACCATCAACGGGTTCTGTGATATCTTACTGCTCGAATCAGTGGGAATACTGGGCTCGCTGCAGCGGAAGTTCATCGAACGGATTCAACATGCTGCTCAGAATATGCACATAATGATCGACGATTTATCGCGGTACGCTGGCAGAGAAATTACCCACGGTCAGGTCTCCAGCGATTCGATCAATCTCATCGAAATGTGCAATTCTGCCCTAAATACGCTTTCTACATTATTCTTGGAGAAACAAATCACGCTTGCGCTGGATATGGATGATACAATTCCCTCGATCACCGCAGACCGCCAGGATATTGAGCAGGTGATCCACCTTATCTTGCTCAATGCGGTTCAAGCAGCCCCTGATGAAGGATTCGTGCAATTATCCATAAAATCGGATCCGGATGTCAGGAACAAATCCATCATTATGAACGTCTTTAATAGCGGAACCGGGATCAAGGAAATCGATATCACCCGAATTTTCAATTCAGTGGTTCCAGATACCGAAAATCAGGTTAGCGGCCTTGGGATAAGTCAAAAGGAATTTAGTATTTTGAAAATGTTGATCGAAGAATTGGATAGTTCACTCAACGTGATCTCGGACCCAAATGAGGGTACATCCTTTATTCTCAAGATTCCTTTGAAAACGGCTTGATCTCCGCTCGCGCCGAAAGTGGAGCTTTATTCATGCGAAAAATCGTCATTGTGGCATTAATCCTCCTGCTTGGGCTGACAGGCTGTAATTTTCCTCTTAATTTCGCCTCAAATAATCAAACACCCCTCCCCATTTCTGACCTCTCCGGCACAAGCAATCCAAATGCCCTGGCAACGCCTACACCCTTTCAACCCGTGGCGCCAACGCCTGGTGGAGGTGGCGTCATTCCAGTTGGCGGATCGACAACGGTCCCTACAAGTGTTGAACCTACTCCCTATGCAGGAGCTGATCTCGGTTTCGAGCTGCCTAAGAGTATGGTGAATATCCTGATTCTCGGTTCAGACCGGCGGGCAGATAGAAGTTTTCGCACAGACGTGATCATGCTCCTTTCGCTCGATCCTGATAAAGGGACCGCATCCTTGACCTCTTTTCCGCGCGACCTGTACGTGTCCATTCCAGGGATCGGCATGGAAAGGATCAATACCTCGCAGGAATTTGGCGGTTTCACTCTGACCCAATCCACTTTTGAGTTCAATTTTGGATTCAAACCGGATTATTACATGATGACCGATTTCTCGGGGTTCAGCGGGATCGTTGATACGCTTGGCGGGATCGACGTCAACGCCGCTTATAACTTGACAGATGTTTGCGACCTGCCCCAGGCGGTCAACAAAACATGTACGATCTACGCCGGCATCAATCACTTTGACGGGGAAACCGCCCTCTGGTATGCCCGTTCACGAAGATCCACCAGCGATTTTGACCGGACCCGCCGTGCACAGGAGGTCATCTCAGCGATCTTTCAAAAACTGATGAGTCTGAATGCCCTCAATCGTGTGCCAGAGCTTTACTCGATGTTCAAAACTTCAGTCGAAACAAACGTTTCCCTTTCCACGATCGTAAGCCTGATGCCGCTTGCTGCAAAAATCGCGGCGAATCCATCCATTGTTAAACGCTATGCCATTGGTTCGGCGCAGGTCAGCAACTATATTGTGCCAGGCAGTGGCTCGCAAGTGCTGCTTCCCGATCAGGAAGCGGTAATGGCGATCATCCGCCAAGCCCTTTCGCAATAATTTGAATTGACATTCATTTTAAAAAGCTGTACACTGTTCTGTAGTTAGGCTATACGAAAAAATTCAAACTACAGGACTATGCAATGATAGAATCTCCTGAAATTCACATTTCCAGTTTTACACCTTTGCTCCCAGCTATCAAATCCTGGGAAGTCTTCCTGGTTGACCAGGGAAGATCTCCTTATACGATCAAAGCCTTTTTGGGAGATTTGCACCTGTTTGCGAGCTTCTTTTCGCCAGATACAAGCGTCGGTACAATCTCAACTCAAGAGATCAACCGCTTCCTGACCTGGCTGCAAAAGGAGCGAAAAGTACCCTGCAGCCCCAAAAGCTTGGCAAGGCGTATCACATCCATCAAAGCCTTTTTCCGCTGGCTCGCCCAAAGCGGCCGCATCTCGGTTGACCCCGCTGAAAAAGTGGTCCAGCAGTCTGTGATCAGCCCACTTCCCCAGGTGCTCACCCCCGAGGAACGCGATAAAGTCATCCAGGCAGCCCTTTTGCGCCGAAATGCGCAAAAGCCGGATGCCCGCCCTTATGTGCTGCTTATGCTGCTCCTGACGACCGGGATAAAGAAAGGCGAATGCCTGGCGCTGAACCTGAACCACATCGATCTCGAGAATCCTTCAGGAAAAGTGCTCTTCATTCGTTATGCCAGCAGCGGCAGCCGCTACAAGGAACGCAAGATCGAACTGAGCGACGACTGGGTGGAAGCCTACCTCGAATACCTGGAACAATACAAACCAACCGACCAGGTTTTTCCCTGGTCGCCCCGCAGACTGGAATATTTGCTTGAAGACCTGGGCAAGGAATCCGGTCTTGTGAAGCATCTTTCGTTCGATATGTGCCGTTGGACGTGTGTGTTGGACGATTGGAAATCAGGTGAGGATAAAGAAAAGATCCGGCAAAAACTGGGGATATCCAAGATACAATGGCGCGAAGTCGGATTAAAGCTCAAGCAGCTTTCAGGCGAAATCCCTGCCAAATAGAACCAGAAAAAGACCCGAAACCGGCTGATTTCAAGCCGGTTCCTTTTTTTCCTGGGTCAACTCCAGCTTGAGAACACTGCGCGTGGCAGGGGTGATCCTGCAAAATTCTGCGATCCTAAAACCAGGGACCCAAACAATGCGTTCCCCGCTGCGGACCAAAGGCCAGGCAGCCCGGGCGCGCATGGGTAGATGCTCATTTGTGAAGAAATCCCCCACCTTGAGCGGTCGACCCTGCATACCGAATGGTATAAAGAGTTCGCCATTCCTACGCGTGCCAACGCTAAGGGGATCGCGGATCTTCGCTTCATCCAACAATGCCTCCCACGGATTATCCGTGACGGCAGTCTTTGGAATTTCCTCGAGCCGGGTAACAGTCAGTTCCCAACCGCCTGAGAGTGTGGCCATTCCTGCGTCCAACGGGATCGTTTCAGGCGATGGCTCCAACTGCGGCCACAGGTCGTTCAACAGCATGTTTTTGGAGGCAAAAAGTACGCATGCCTGATCGTATTTCACGATCTCCAAATTATCTGTCACCTGGCAGGTAGTACCATAATCGGGTTGGCGAATAAACTCAACCGCTCTTTCCACCTCAGCAAAAGCGACATCCCGCAGGCTGGACTTCAGGCTGAAGATGATCTTTCTTACGAGTCTCCGCACCAGCCATAAGGGTTGGTCGTGAAGGGCAGCTACATCCAAAAGCGCCCATTGGTCTCCCGCCCTCACCAGGGTTTGTGCCAGGACCTTTTCGGTTTCAGATTCCAAATACTGGTTTTCGTCCGCAACAATCGACGCGGTCTGCCAAAGGTGTTTCTTGAATTCGGAGTTGTAAGTTTCCAGTTGCGGGATCAGCTCCAGGCGGATCCGGTTGCGAAAATAGGTTGGGTCAAAATTTGTAGTATCTTCGAGTGGCGTCAAATGATGCTCAACACAGTATTGTTGAATTTCAGAACGCCAGATCCCTAAAAGGGGGCGGATGAGAGGAATGTCGGATTCTCCCAACGGGTCAGCCGACAAGTATTTCATCCCTGTCAGACCGTTGCTGCCGGCACCACGCAGCAGGTGCATAAGGATCGTCTCCACCTGGTCATCCGCATGATGGGCAACGGCAACCGCTGACGCAGCCTGGGTTTTTGCAGTCGCAAAGAGGAACCGGTAACGCAGAATTCTGGAGGTTTCCTCGATCGAAAGCTTATGCTCGGCAGAAAATCCTTGAACGTCTCCCGTTCCTTCAATAAAAGGAACGCCCCAAGATTCAGCAGTCTCCCTGCAAACTGCAGCTTCTGCATCAGCCTCAGGACGCAAATGGTGATTAAAATGGGCAGCGATCACCTGCACCTGCTGCTGTTTAAAAAGGTGCAGCAAGCAAAGACTATCGGCTCCGCCAGAGAACCCGGCGATGATACGCGCTCCGGGGACCTGCTTGCATTTGCCAAACAATACTTCGTGCATGAGTTTATCGAGCATAGGAGAATTATAGCATCCTGATTTTGCTTCACGCTGAGCTTGTACCTCACCTTTATTTATGCTAGACTTAAAAAAACATGAGAAGTGGGGTAGTTTATGGCAGATAAGGTTCTCATCGTCGACGATGATCTTGAAACGTTGCGT
This sequence comes from uncultured Chloroflexia bacterium, assembly GCA_963714465.1. Classification (GTDB taxonomy): domain Bacteria; phylum Chloroflexota; class Anaerolineae; order Anaerolineales; family Anaerolineaceae; genus UBA6107. The sequence goes on from CAVQOS010000002.1 coordinate 202,469, forward strand.
CTTGTGGGGTTGATGCTGCAACGCCAGGGATACGAGATACTGGTCGCAAACAGCGGCAAACAAGCACTCTCTATTGCAAAGAGCGATGCTCCCGGTTTAATCGTGCTTGATATCATGATGCCTGATATGGACGGTTTTCAGGTCAGCCACATGTTGCGCAGAGATCCAGTCCTATCCAGCATCCCCATCCTGATGTTCACCGCCAAAACCCAATTGGACGACAAGGTGGCAGGCTATGATGCTGGTGCGGACGATTACCTTACTAAACCGGTTCACCCTGCCGAATTGGTGGCTCATATCAAAGCGCTGCTAACGCGCGCTCGCAGCCGTCCTGCCCCGCTGCCTGTGGTGCAGCGCGGGCATTCTGTGGGTGTGATCGGCTGTAAAGGCGGGATGGGAATCTCAACCCTTACACTGAATTTAGCCGCCGCCTATGCCCAAAAGACCAAATCCGAAGTGATTGCAGCCGAACTCCGCCCTGGACAGGGAACCTGGGCTTTGGAACTCGGATTCACCCCCTCCAATACGCTGGAGTCGATACTCCAGATGCCTCCGTCTGAGATCACCCCGGATGAAGTTGGAAAACATTTGGTTGGAACCTCTTTTGGCGCACGCCTGCTGCTGGCAGGTGAAAATTCTTTGAATATGGATCAGACCGGCATGACCGAAAAGTTGCTGGCTTTGATCAACAGCGTAACCCTGCTGAGCCCAATGAGCTTCCTGGATCTGGGTACGGCCTTTTTACCTGGTTTCGAGAAAGTGTGCAGTGTTTGCAGCGAAGTGATTGTCGTGACTGACCCGACCCCCACCACGGTCAGCCGAACCAAAGTGCTTTTGAGTGAGTTGAGATCCGTTGGATCTGCATCAGGTAAAACGATCAATATTGTCCTGCTCAACCGTGTCCGCGCTGAAATGCAGCTCAACTCGCTCCAGGTCTCTGATTTGTTGAATGGAGAAGCCATTGCGATGATGATCCCTTCAGCGCCTGAGCAGGTCTACCAGGCAGTCCAAACCAAAGCCCCCCTGGTAAACGTCCAGCCGGACGGATTGGCTGCACAACAAATTGTTCAACTGGCGGAAATCATCAAGTCCCACGTAGCCTAAAACTGCTTGTGATCATAATGGATTAGAACGTTGTCTTCTGCATGCCATAATACGCGGGTTTATCCCGGCGTAATTTTTTTATAACGCCCTGGCACCCCGCCGTCCAAATTGCTTTTCCAGCAGGTCTACCGAAAGGTGGACCATGGTCGGTCTGCCATGCGGGCAGGTGCGGGGGCTGCTGCAATTCTCAAGATCGCGAAGCAATGATTTTTGTTCCTCGACGGCAAGGATCTGACCGCCTTTCACCGCCATGCGTTTGCAGACCCTGGCGATGATCTTCTCTTCCACCCGGCTTTTTAAGGGCGTTTCATCCTCTTCAAAATCCTCAACAATGCTGCGGACGATATCCGCCGGGTCGCCTCGTGAAAATAACGCTGGAATGGCGCTGATGCGGAACGTATTCAGACCGAATTCAGCGATCTCCATTCCGTATTCATTCAATATTTCCAGGCTGGAGGAAAGTAAACGCGCCGCATCCGGAGCGAGGGTAACGGTGACCGGCTGGAGAAGCTGCTGAACGGGAATCTTGCTGGATTTTGACATCAATCTTTCGAAGAGAACCCGCTCGTGGGCGGCATGCTGGTCGATCAAATACAAACCATCCGGTCCTTCTGCTACCAGGTAAGTCGCGCCTACCTGCCCGACGAGGCGCAAAATGGGAATCTCTCCACTCAGCCGCGGTGCGGCAGAATTCTCCATCGGACTCGCTTCCGGGTCAATTTCCAAGATTTCGCCCGAAACCGATGTGTCGAACAATGGACCTGAGTCTGGATCCACCGCAACCTCTCCGTTGAAGGGTAAGGCGTTTCTCCAAATGGCGGGGGAGAATTGGGGAACAGGTGAATAAGCCAGGAGTGCCCTGCGTACAGCCCGCTGCATTCGGGCAAATACCTGGTCAGGTTCGCGAAATCGTACCTCCGCTTTGGCTGGATGGACATTGACGTCCACATCCTCTGGCGGGAGTTGGATGAACAGGGCTGCGGTGGGGAAACGCCCCACCATCAGGTAAGTTTGGAAGGCTTTCATCAACGCAGTCGTCAGGGCAAAATCCTGCACCCAGCGTCCATTAACAAAAAATGTGATCTCACGCCTGTTTGAGCGGGTAAGGCTGATCGGGACTGATGAACCCCTTGATTTCATTCAACCCTTCGACAAAGTCAACCTCCAGGAGTTGCTTGGCAAACTCAACCCCATAAATTTGTGCCAGCACCTCCCTGCGGTTTCCCGCGCCGGAAGTGTTGAATTCATTTGTGCTTTCCATGGTCAGGTGATACGAAATCTGCGGGTAAGCCAGGGCATACCGCGTTACAAACGCGGTAACTTGCTGCCGTTCGGTCAACTCCTTTTTTAAGAACTTTAACCTCGCAGGGGTGTTGAAGAACAAGTCTTCAACCTGGATGGAAGTGCCTACAGGCACCCCAGCCTTTTCTTCGACCTGGACTTTTCCACCGTCCACCCGAATGCGCGATCCCACCTCACGATCGGTCGAGCGAGAAGAAATGGTCATTCGCGAAACTGATCCGATCGAAGCCAGGGCTTCTCCCCGAAAACCGAGAGTTTGAATATGAAACAGGTCTTCTGCGGACCGCAGTTTGCTTGTGGCATGCCGTGCGACCGCCAGAACGAGATCTTCAGGCAGGATCCCGCTACCGTCATCTGCCACTTCGATCAGGCGCTGACCTGCGCCAGTCACCCGGATGTCGATCATGGTTGCGCCTGCATCAATGGCATTCTCTACAAGCTCCTTCACCACCGATGCCGGGCGTTCGACCACTTCACCGGCAGCAATTTGAGAAGCAACTTCATCAGCTAACAGGTTTATTTTCACACGGTCAATTATAGCTTATTCGAACTCGAGAACCCGCCATACAAGAATATGTTCATGGAAAAAGGGTATACTTCAGCCATGGATTTTGAAGCCATATTATTTGATGTGGATGATACCCTCTACCCTCCCACCTCCGGGGTTTGGGATGCTGTCGGAGTTCGGATCGACAAGTACATCCATGAGAAAGTTCATATTCCTGCCGAAAACGTGGTCTTCCTGCGGAAAGACCTTTTTCACAAATTCGGCACCACCATGCGGGGGTTGGTCGAACTCTACCATGTCGACCCTGTCGACTATCTCGAGTATGTGCATGACATCGACATCGATGCCTATCTCCAACCCGATGAGTCCCTGCGCAACACGCTGCTGCTCTATCCGCAGCGAAAGATCATCTTTACGAACGCCAGCCTGAAGCATGCTGAACGGGTCATTTCACGATTGGGATTGGACGGTATTTTCGACCAGATCGTGGACATTCAATCCATTTCTCCCTTTTGCAAACCTCAACCCGCAGCATTTCAAAGAGCATTCGAGGTGTCCAACATCCGGAACCCCCAGGAATGTATCATGATCGATGATTCCATTCTGAACCTTCACGCCGCACAGGAATTGGGGATGTATGTGATCCAGGTGGGAGCGGAGGAGCGTGCTCCAGGAGTCGATGCAGCCATTTCGAGCCTTCTCGATCTACCAAGTGTTGTGCCTGCCGACATGGCAAAAGGAGCATCCTGATGCACTTGTCGACCACTGGTTGGATCATCCTGGTTATATTCGTCTTATTTGTTGTCTCGCTTAATCTAAACTTGATCTTTGCCCTGCGTAAGAAGCATCCAAAAGAAGATTGGGTGGATCGAATCCAGGAAGCCAACCGAACCGCGGCAAACCCCTGGAAAAAAGAAGACGAGAGTTTTGCAGAACTGGCCAGAAAAGTCGAAGAGATTCAATCCGCAAATAAACCATCCGATAATCATCCATCCGAATAGGCTCATTTATCTTTAACCCTCACATGGTATATTTTGCTGCGTGCGAACCACTGATTTCGCAGGAGATTTGTTTATGAAAAATACCGGTCGGAATGTATTATTCGTGTTTATCGGCCTTTTATTACTCGCCGGCTCGTTTTCCGGGGGTGTTCTGGTTGGATGGCTGATGCCCAGCCGCACAGCTACCGAAATTTCCACCCTTTCAACCACATTGGTCCCGCAAACGACGGCTATTCCAACCTCAACTGCCGCAACGGACGCCCTCTTTGCGCCTTTTTGGGAAAGCTGGAACATCGTCCATCAGCAGTACATTGACCAACCGGTGGATGATACAAAACTCATGCAAGGGGCAATCAGCGGGATGATCGCCTCGCTCGGAGATTCGCACTCAGGCTATATGACACCTGAAGAATATACACAGGCAAACATGCCGTTGACGGGGTCATACGAAGGCATTGGCGCCTGGGTGGATTCCAGCGGAAAAGTGCTTACCATTGTCAGCCCCATGACCGGTAGTCCGGCTGAAAAAGCTGGACTAAAAGCAGGGGACGAGATCATCGCGGTGGATGGAAAATCAGTCATGGGGATCGATCCCAGCGTTGTGCTGCGTTCAGTGCTTGGCCCGGCAGATACCACGGTCACCCTGACGATTCACCGTCCCGACCCCGAAAGCACAATGGATGTAACTATCACCCGTTCGAAGATCTCGCTTCCCTCCATTGAGAACAAGATGCTCGACAATAACATCGCTTATATCGCCTTGTATACTTTTGGCGACACGACCACGGCAGATTTGAAAAAAGCATTAACAGAATTGTTAGCCCAGAATCCCAAAGGACTGATCCTGGACCTGCGCGATAACGGCGGCGGGTATCTCAATACCGCCATTGAAGTCGTTTCACAGTTCATCGACAGCGGTGTGGTAATGTACGAAGACCAGGGCAAAAGCCAACGCCAAACTTACACGGCGGTCGGCAGCGGTCTGGCTACCAAAATCCCGCTGGTCGTATTGGTGAACGGCGGAACTGCCTCAGCAGCAGAGATCACAGCCGGGGCAATCCAGGATTATGGCCGCGGGAAACTGGTGGGAGTGACCACCTACGGCAAGGGTTCGGTTCAAAATTGGATTCCCCTCGAAAATAACCAGGGAGCCGTGAGAATTACGATCGCCAAATGGTTGACCCCCAAAGAACGTCAGATCAATGGCGTGGGCTTGACCCCCGATTACATTGTCGAACTTACCGATGCTGACATAACAGCCGGCAAGGATCCGCAGCTCGACAAAGCGATTCAACTTCTACAGAACCCGTAAAAACGTGATATTATATAGGTCGAAAATTTGTCATCGTTTTGTACCGGTAAGTTTTCCGTTTGACATTATTTAAGGCAGAGGTTATAATCCACCTTCGCTGATATTTGATCCTGGGAGAGGCCCGTTATGGAAGATAGTGTTGTGGCGGATACAAACCGCGCAATCGAAGTAAAACAAAAAATGCAATTTACAGGTACGGTTACAAAAATCCGGCTGGCTGGAGCTGTCATCGATATAGGATTGGGAAAACCTGCAGTATTGCATGTATCCCAAATCATTGCCCCCGATAACCAGCCGATAAAACGGGTCGAAGACGTTTTACAACCAGGTCAACAGATCGAAGTATGGGTAAAGAAAGTCGCTCGTAAAGACGAAGAAGAACGGATCGAACTGACAATGATCAAACCTCTCGATTTGGAGTGGCGCGAGATCAAAGAAGGGATGACCGTAAAAGGTAAAGTGGTTCGCCTTGAAAAATTCGGCGCATTCGTTGAGATCGGTGCAGAACGCCCCGGTTTGGTACACATCAGCGAAATGGCGCATGGCTATGTGAAACAGCCCGGCGATGTGGTTAAAGAAGGCGATGAAATTGAAGCCAAGGTGATCGAAGTCAATCGCCGAAAGAAACAGATCAAGTTGAGCATGAAAGCCTTGCAGCCCGAACCGGAAGTGGTTGTGGTTGAGAAACCTGCCAACCGGCCGGCATTCAAAAATCCGAATGCTGATGCTGCAGCCAAACGCGATAAGAAACCTGTTCGCAAGCCGCACCGCCGTAGCGATGAGGATAATACCCAGTTGATCGAATCAATCAACGAACCGCCTGCTGAAGCTGAACCCACTTATATGGAACTGGCATTGCGCTCAGCCATGGCAAAAGCCAAGGATCGCAAGAAACAACAGGACGAGAAGAAATCGAAGCACGTTTCCAAGGAACAGGAAGACCTTCTCTCCCGCACCCTCGAAAACAAAGTCCAAACCAAGTAAAACTCTAAGACCATCCTCACAAAAGGATGGTTTTTCTTTGTGTTCAAATTTCTTATGTGGTAAACTTTTTGTAGCTAAGGATGGTAAACATTGAACCACCTGGATGATTGAATTTTAGGGTGAGGAGGCGCCGGTTTTGCGGCCCTCCTCACTTCTTTATTGTGTGGTTTGAATCGGAGGATGAAGCGATGGCGACAAAATATATCTTTTTCACGGGTGGTGTGGTGAGCTCGGTCGGCAAAGGGGTAACGGCTGCAGCCGTGGGGAAATTACTGAAGGAACGCGGTTTCAAGGTCGCAGTCCAAAAACTCGACCCTTACATCAATGTCGATCCCGGTACGATGAGCCCATACCAGCATGGTGAAGTTTATGTGCTTGATGACGGCGCCGAAACCGATCTCGACCTTGGGCATTACGAACGTTTCATTGACATCCGCTTGAACCGCGTCTGCAACGTCACCACCGGGCAGGTATATGCTGAAGTCATCAGCAAGGAACGCCGCGGAGATTTTTTGGGCGGCACCATCCAGGTCATCCCCCACATCACCAACGAGATCAAGCGCCGCATCGCATTGGTCGCAAAATCGACCGGTGCTGAAATTGTGCTGGTGGAAGTGGGAGGCACCGTTGGAGACATCGAAAGCCTGCCCTTCCTCGAGGCATTGCGCCAATTAAGATCCGACCTTGGCAGGGAAAACACCCTTTACGTGCATGTCACCTGGCTGCCATTTATCGGCGCCACGGAAGAACTCAAAACCAAGCCCACCCAGCACTCGGTGCACGAGTTGCGCTCGATCGGTATCTCACCGGATATGATCGTGGCCCGCAGCGATTACCCGGTGGATGAAAGTTTGACCGATAAGATCGCACTCTTCTGCGACGTTGAAAAACGTGCCGTCGTTCCCATGGTCACCTCGCCGATTCTTGCAGAGATCCCATTGACCCTCGAAAAAGCCAACGTTGGCGAATATCTTCTCGAGCGCCTGCATCTTGAATCCCGCAAGCAACCCGATTGGACTGCCTGGAGCCGTATCGTAGAAGAAACCAAGAAAGAGAAACCCGAAGTGACCATTGCACTCGTGGGCAAATATGTTGAACTTCACGACGCCTACATCAGCGTGCGCGAGGCAATGAAACATGCCTCCCTGGCTTTGGGCGTTAAGCTGAAAGTGAATTGGATCCTCTCAACCGACCTTGAAAAAGGTAAAGGCGTGGATCTGCTCGAAGCGTCAGACGGCGTTGTCATCCCCGGCGGATTTGGCAGCCGCGGGATCGAAGGCAAGATCAGCGCTGCCCACTATGCCCGAATCAACAAAGTCCCTTATTTGGGGTTGTGCCTGGGGATGCAGCTCATGGTCGTCGATTTCGGGCGTGAACTCCTCGGAACTGACCAGGTAAATTCGACAGAATTTGACCATACCACCCCCAATCCCGTGATCGCCCTGATGCCTGAACAGGAAAGCGTGATCGATATGGGGGGCACCATGCGCCTCGGACTGTACCCCTGCGTTTTACAACCTGGAACGATCGCAGCCAATGCTTACCAAACAAATGAGGTACAGGAACGCCACCGCCACCGCTTTGAATTTAACAATCATTATCGGCAGTCTTTTTCCGAGCACGGGATGGTCTTTTCCGGCATTTCGCCGGACGGAAGGTTGGTTGAAATCGCCGAACTCAAAGACCACCCATTCATGCTGGGTACGCAATTTCACCCTGAATTTCTCTCTCGTCCCAACCGGCCGCATCCGCTCTTTGTCGCCTTCATGCGTGCTGCCTGTGTAAAAGCCGGGATTCCTTTTCAGGATCCGCCGTTTGATTTTGATGAATAGCATCCTCCCGGATATGGGTTATACTAGGTCTCATCTCGCAGATAAAGCGGTTTTCCGCTATTTTTCAGCCAATTAGAAAGGGAATAGTATGGATAGCTTAATTGAATCAGTGTTCGCACAAGAAATTCTTGACTCACGCGGTAACCCCACCGTTGAAGTGGAAGTGGTCCTTGCCGATGGTACATACGGCCGGGCAGCGGTTCCCTCCGGCGCTTCGACCGGGATCCATGAAGCTCTCGAACTGCGTGACGGAGATAAATCCCGTTACGGCGGAAAAGGTGTTCTCAAAGCGGTTGAAAACGTAAATTCCGAGATCGCAGAAAACCTGCTGGATTGGGACGCCACGGAGCAGCGTGCGATCGATCAAATGCTGATCGAACTGGACGGCACCAAGAACAAATCCCGCCTCGGCGCGAATGCCATTTTAGGCGTCAGCCTGGCCGTTGCCAAAGCTGCAGCCGAATCCGTACGACTCCCGCTTTACCGCTATTTGGGCGGCGTCTATGCCCATGTACTGCCGGTTCCAATGATGAATATTTTGAACGGCGGCGCCCATACCAGTTGGCAGTCCACCGATGCACAGGAATTCATGGTCATGCCCCTGGGCGCCGAAACCTTTGCTGAAGGGTTGCGCTGGGGAGCTGAAATCTATCACGCACTGAAAACCGTACTGAAAGATCGCGGCTATACCACCCTCGTGGGTGATGAAGGCGGGTACGCACCTGCCCTCAAAGCCAATAATGAAGCCGTGGAAGTGATCCTCGAAGCGATCGAAAAAGCAGGCTATAAAGCCGGCGAACAAGTGGCGATTGCGCTCGACCCCGCCGCTTCCGAATTGTATGATGAAGAAACCCATTTATACAATTTACGCAAAGAAGGCAAAATGCTGACCGGCGAACAATTGGTCGAGTTCTGGAAGAACTGGGTCCGCCAATACCCCATCGTCTCCATCGAAGACGGTCTGGCTCAAGATGACTGGGAAAGCTGGAAACTGCTGACCAAGGAAATCGGAGATAAAGTGCAGATCGTGGGGGATGATCTGCTGGTGACCAACACCGAACGGGTACGCCGCGCGATCAAGGAAAAAGCCTGCAATGCCCTGCTGGTCAAAGTTAACCAGATCGGCACACTGACCGAAACCATTGAAGCTGTTGAAACCTGCCAGCGCGCTGGGTTCAGAGCCGTCACTTCGCACCGCTCCGGCGAAACTGAAGATACGACCATTGCGGATATTGCGGTGGCACTGAACACCGGTCAGATCAAAACCGGGGCTCCTGCCCGCTCAGACCGTGTATCGAAATACAACCAACTCCTGCGCATCGAAGCCGAGCTCGAAGACAGCGGCGAGTACGCCGGTTGGAGCGCTCTTAAATCTCACGAGTAATTTGTTTGTTGAAAGTCAAACGGTGGAGAATAATTCTCCGCCGTTTTTTTTGTTCATTGCATTCCGTCCAGAGCTTTGAACACTTCAACATTGTATGAAAATACATTCTTCGTTACAAGCTTATTTCCCCCAAAACTCAAACCATTGGTTATAATTCGGGGAAACGCCCAGGAGGAATCGATGACCGTCTACAACCATTTTGCCCAGGTCTATGCCAGAGGATACTACCCCGAATTCTCACAAGCCCTTGCGGGTCTTCTCCCGGGAATTTTTGCCCAATATGAAATTCCAGAAACCGGCGACTTGTTGGATCTGGCCTGCGGAGAAGGCAGTTTTGCCCTCGAGATGGCAAAAAAGGGATGGAAAGTATCCGGCATCGATCAATCAGACGAAATGCTTCGGCTGGCGAAGCATCGCGCTTCGGACTCGGGGATTTCGCTTGAGTTCAGCAAGCAGGATATGCGTGAATTCACCGTCGATAAACAATACGATCTGGTCACTTGCTGGTTTGACAGTCTTAATTATCTGCTTAGCATAGAGGATCTGCAAAGTGCTTTTGTCAGGGTGGAAAAAGCGCTAAAACCAGGCGGCTGGTTCATCTTCGACATGAACACGATCTACGGTTTGGCCATCGATTGGCAAAAACAAAAATGTTATGTGCAGCAGGAAACCGAAGATCTGCTTGAGCTTCACCAGACCAGCTATGACTTTGAAAAACGCATGGCGACCATGCGCATCACCTGGTTCATCCGCAATGAAGAGGTCTGGCAAAAATACGAAGAAATCCACTTTGAACGGGCTTACTCGGTGGAAAAGATCAAACAGGCTTTGATCGCTGCAGGGTTTTCGTTCGAGAGCTGCTATGGAAGCCTGAGAAACTTGACCCCCATGAAACAAGATTCTAGCCGGGTGTGGATTTTCGCCCAGAAGAAAGCCTGAAGCGTTTCAATCCAACTGTTTTCGCACCATTTCCCAAATTCGGTCGAACATCTCGACTGTAAGTCTACCCGTTTGCGTGTTCTGCCGGCTGGGATGATAGGATGCGATCACCCATGGATGGGAGACCTCTTTCGGGATCAATCCGCCATGTGAAAAAGGCTGCAAAACTGCTCCTGACTGCAGTTGAATGAAATGACGCAGCACTTCATCGTAAGCCAGGCGTCCCAAAGCAACGATTCCAACAGGTTTTAGCAGTTCCAATTCTCTATAAAGGTATTGCCGGCAGTTAGCCACTTCGAGTGGGGCTGGTTTGTTATCCGGTGGAACGCAACGGCACAAAGCAGAAATATAAATGTCCTTGAGTTTCAATCCGTCATTGATCGATGAACCTGATGCCTGGCTGGCAAAACCCGCCTGATGCAAGGCGCGGTACAGAAAAACCCCCGAATCATCGCCTGTAAACATTCGACCCGTGCGGTTTGACCCGTGCGCCCCAGGCGCCAACCCGATGATCATCACCCGTGCGGATGGATCACCAAACCCAGGTACTGGCCTTCCCCAGTAAACTTCGTCCTTGAATGCCCGGCGTTTTACCCTTGCGACTTCTTCCCGCCAGGCAACCAGCCGCGGGCATAATCTGCAATCGACGATGCGTTGATTGAGCTCGTCAAGTTGCATTTCGCGGTCTTTTTCAGTGGAAGCGTGATTCATAGGATCAACATCGCATCGCCAAACGAGTAGAACCGATATTCCCGCCGAACCGCTTCATCATATGCTTTAAGGATGAATTCCCTTCCCGCAAAGGCACTCACCAGCATCAACAATGTTGACTTGGGTAAATGGAAGTTGGTGATCATCGCATCCACCAGTTGGAACTTGAAGCCAGGCAGGATGAATAATCCGGTGGAGCCCGAAATGGGGACGGCTGTCCCGGGTTGTATGGCTGCCTGTGCGCAGGATTCAAGCGTGCGGACCGAGGTGGTCCCCACAGCCACGACTCGTTTTCCAGCGGCTTTGGTTTGATTGATCAACTGGGCGGTTTCGGGGGTGACCTCACACCATTCAGTGTGAATTTTATGCTCGAGTGGATCGGCTTCAATGACCGGGGCAAAGGTGTCCAGTCCAACATGCAAGGTCACCCTGGCAAAGCGGATGCCTTGATCCTCGAGAGAATCCATCAATTCCCGGGTGAAATGCAGACCTGCGGTCGGCGCCGCGGCGCTGCCGGATTGGTTGGCATACACAGTCTGGTAGCGTTCCGGGTTTTGCAAGTGAGTATGAATATAAGGGGGAAGAGGCATTTCGCCCACTGAAGGTAGCATGTCTTCGACCGGCTGCAGGAACTTCAGAATTCGCTGGCTGCCTTCCATCTCGCCTGTGATCTCAACTTCAGGGCCGTTTTCAACGGTCAAGTGCGTACCGGTGTGCAAATGCTTCCCACCCACCAGCGCTTCCCACTCACCTGTCGCCAGGCGCTTGAGCAGCAGCAGCTCCACTCTTCCGCCGGTTTCCTTTCTTGCGAACAAGCGCGCCGGGATCACCCTGGTCTGGTTGATCACCAACAAATCTCCCGGCGAAAGGAAATTCGCCAGATTCTTGAAGATGGAATCTGTGATTTGCTGCTGCCCCCGGTGCACCACCATCAAACGCGAATTATGCCTGGGCTCGATTGGCGTCTGGGCTATCCGCTCGGGCGGTAAATGATAGTCAAAGTCTGAAGTTTGCATTCGTTTATGTCAAAATAAATTGGGTTGTTTATCGTTACGACTATACGCAATGCCGAGATGCTCGTATCCCTGCTGGGTAACGACCCTGCCCTGCGGGGTTCGGTCGAGAAAGCCAAGCTGCAGCAGATAGGGTTCAACCACGTCCATGATGGTATCCGGTTCTTCGCTGATCGAGGCTGCGATGGTTGCCAATCCCACCGGACCGCCATTGAATTTTTCGATGATGGTACTCAACACCCTCCGGTCGACGTCATCCAGCCCTTTCGGATCCACCGCCAGGAGCATCAGGGCGTCCATGGCATGCGCCCGGGTGATCACCCCATCGCCTTTGACCTGTGAATAATCCCGCACCCTGCGCAGCAAACGCAATGCCACCCGGGGTGTGCCACGTGACCGGCAGGCAATTTCGTTGATCCCTGATTCCTCGGTCGGTACCTTTAGCAATCCTGCCGCTCGGCGGACGATTTCACGCATCGAATTCTGATCGTAGTAATCCAGGCGGTACACTGCCCCAAAGCGTGCCCGCAGCGGCGAAGAAATGAGCGCCAGCCGGGTGGTCGCGCCGATGACCGTGAAGTGCGGCAGTTTCAACCGGATCGAGCGCGCCGCAGGCCCCTTGCCGATGATGATATCCAGCGCAAAATCTTCCATTGCTGGATAAAGCACCTCTTCGATCGCTTTTCCAAGACGGTGGATCTCATCGATAAAAAGAATATCCCCGGCTCTCAAATTGGTAAGGATCGCCGCCAGATCACCCGTTCGCTCGATCGCCGGGCCCGCGGTAATCTTAATATTCACGTTCATTTCATTGGCGAGCACATGAGCCAGGGTAGTTTTTCCCAGCCCTGGCGGACCATAGAAAAGGACATGATCCAGGGGCTCGCTGCGCTGTTTTGCGGCGGCGATCAGGATCTCCAGGTTCTGTTTGACCTGCTCCTGCCCAATGAGCGTACGCAACGAATTCGGACGCAGTGCATTATCGACATGATCGTCCGGGGTCGGGATTGGATCGGTGATGCGGGTGGGTTCGTCAACCATAGGATTGATTATAACCTTAAGCGCAATCCGGCGATAAACGATTTGCTTGCTTGAAAGTGGATATTTTAAGCATCCTTACCACGGATAAAGGCTATAATGAAGAAAATTTTCGGGAGATGCCATGCAAAACGTTCATATCTCTTCTCATCCTTTGATCGCACACAAGTTGAGCAAGCTGCGCGATGTGAACACTGAGCCGAAGAAATTTCGCGAGCTGGTTCGCGAAATCGCAGCCTTGATGGCCTATGAAGCCACATCCGATCTGCTGACCGAACCTACCCAGGTGCAGACCCCTCTTCAAATCACCAATGGCCTGATTTTGAAAGAAAAAATCGGTCTTGTGCCCATCCTGCGGGCCGGACTTGGCATGGTCGAAGGCTTTTGGGAATTGGTGCCAAGCGCCGAAGTCTGGCACATTGGCATTTACCGGGATGAGCACACCCTTAAACCGGTGGAATACTATAACAAACTGCCGACTGAGCCCACCGTATCGGTGTGCTTGATTCTCGACCCCATGCTGGCAACCGGTGGGTCAGCAACAGCCACAGTGGAAGTCCTCAAACGCTGGGGTGTGAAGAAGATCAAATTCGTGGGGTTGATTGGCGCACCCGAGGGCATTGAACTCTTGAGCCGCTCTCACCCCGAGGTGCCGATTTACCTTGCAGCCATCGATGAACGCTTGAATGAAAAGGGTTATATCCTGCCGGGTCTCGGAGACGCCGGAGACCGGCAATTTGGTACAGCCTGATTTACAGGCGAAAATTTATTGGTTTTAAAGAATGAACCTTTTAGGCGCTGATCGTCTAAAAGGTTCATTTCAATTTACCTTATTGCCAAAACCAGGTTTACTTTTGTGCAGCTTCCACGATTTTGATGAAGTCCGGTTTCAAGCTTGCTCCCCCCACCAGTGCACCGTCAATATCGGACTGCGTAAAGTATTCAGCCGCGTTTGCGCCAGTGACCGATCCGCCGTAGAGGATGCGAATGCTTTGCGCGATCGCTGAACCGAACAATTGTGCCAGCGCAGGGCGGATATATTCCTTGTGAACCTTATTTGCACCGTCGCTCGTTGCCGCTTTTCCCGTACCGATAGCCCATACCGGTTCATACGCTACAACGATCTGAGAAGCCGCAGAACTATCGATCTCTTTGAAGCCTTGCAGTACCTGCCGGGTGACTACATTTTTCGTTTCACCCGCTTCATACTGCGCCAGGGTTTCGCCGATGCAAACGATGGGGGTCAATCCCACTGCCAGGGCAGCTTTCAGCTTTTTGTTGACGGTTTCATCTGTTTCACCAAAATAGGTCCGCCTCTCGGAATGACCTAAAATGACATAATTACAGAATTCCCGCACCATGGCAGGTGCAATTTCTCCGGTAAAGGCGCCGGCAGTTTCCCAGTGCATATTCTGGGCGCCCAATCCGATCCCCGAATCCTTCAACTGGGCGGAAAGGATCATCAAGGATGTAAACGGTGGACAGAAGACTTTCTCCACGCTGCTGAACTTCTGTAACTCAGGCACCAACTCCTGGACGAGCACACTGGCTTGATCTACTGTTTTGTTCATTTTCCAGTTACCAGCTACAAATGGACGACGCATAAACTCACCTCTTCAACAAATTCAAGATAAAAATAGCTATCAGATACTTGATCGAATTTGAATTATTATAGCTGGTTTTTAGGTCGGGAATATAAAAACGACCGCTCGATTTGAGCGGTCAGTTATGGATTGATTTTGTTAATCCGAACTTATGGATGTTTGAGGTTCGGACTGAGTGTTGGTCTGATGCGCCCTGGCATAGGTGCGTTGTAAGCGATTGCACCGTGCTCGAACCGGCGACCATAAAGTAGGAAAGGGTTGGCAATAATTGCCAGTATGGGAATGCATAATTTCGGACCTCGTACAAGTAAAGGGTCGAGAACAGGATATACGCTCCCATCAAGAATTCTGCAGCAGCGACCGGAGAAAGTTTTAAGGCATAGCTGTTTTTAGCCCATTGGTCGTTACCGCCGCACAAATTGTATTTGGGCGTGCGTTCGAAAGTCCCGGATTTTTTGGAAAATCCGCTTAATATACCAAAGGTGCAGTTGATCGAGATTCCCACACCCAGCAGGGTCAGCGCCGGCAAAAGCAAGATGCGTTTGATCAGTGAAGGATTGAACTCAGACTTCGCCATCGTGTACAGGAAAACTGGCCCCAATGAGCCGATCATCGTCCAGCCAAAAAGATACATATAATGCGGCGCATAAAGATTGATGGGGAAGGTCAGCAGCAAGGTGATCACGGTGACAGGATAGGGGATAAAGAGCATGAACAACTGCATCACTCCCATGATCTTCTGCCCAAGCGTCAAATGTGAAAACAGCACTTTACCCAGCAATTTGCGGGAAACCTGCAGATTCCCTTTAACCCAACGTACCTGCTGTTTCTTCAGTGCGTCCATCTGGGCTGGAACTTCTGATTTGACCACGATTTGCGGAACATAAACATAGTGCCAGCCTGCGATTTGAGCCCGGTAGCTCAGGTCGATATCCTCGGTCAGAGTGTCCCCCTGCCAGCCCCCTGCTGATTCGATGGTAGCCACGCGCCACAGACCGGCTGTGCCGTTAAAAGACATCAACAGGTTGGCGCCAGCCCGGGCCGTTTGTTCCACCACAAAATGGGCGTCCAAGGCCATCCCCGCCAGGCGTGTGATCCAGTTGTAATGATTGTTGATATGTCCCCAGCGGGTTTGAACAAACCCGATCTGTGGATTTTGGAAAAACGGAATGGTTTTTTTCAGCCAATCGGATTCGGGGAGAAAATCAGCGTCAAATACCGCCACAAATTCACCGGTCGCGCTTTTCAGGGCCAACTCCATCGCGCCTGCTTTGAACCCGCTCCGGTCTTCGCGGTGCAGCATTTGAATGTTCACGCCGCGCCGCTGGTATCTCGCCACGAGTCCATGAACCAGGTCGGTAGTCGAATCCGTGGAGTCGTCCAAAACCTGGATCTGCAATTTATCGGCAGGATAATTAAGATGAACGATGGATTTGATCAGGCGGTCCACCATATAGCGTTCATTGAATACAGGCAGTTGAATGGTCACCATCGGCCATTCCTGCTTCATCTCTGGTGTGGGTTGGTTCCAAATTCTTTTGCGATGAATCAGAAATAGGATACTCAGGGTCAAACTGTTCATGCTGAACAAGAACAATACCACAAGACACAATGCATAAATGCTTTTTAAAATCAAAAGAAATATAGGCGAAATCATAAATCGATCCAATAATACATGATGTAGTTTTCCTCTTATCTGTTTTCGTTATACTCCCCCAATATAAGAAGATGATTAATTAACCTAAAAAATCAGTCTTAAAATTATTGTGCAAACCAATAAAAATGAGTGAATTGGATCGCAAAGGACATCCTCGGAAGTATGATCATAAAAATTTCCCTCAAGCATTCACCCCATTTTCAATGTAGAATAGAAGAAAATTTGAAAGAGAGGAAAACCTTTTGTCTCAAATAGAAGACTTCATCAAACGCTTTCCCCCGGATGTGCAGGATACCATCCGAATGATTTGGAATTCGCTTGGGACAACCGAACAGACAAGTTTTCTCTCGATGCTCACCTCGTTTCCCAGCAATCCAAAACTGATCCGCAACCTGGTCAAGCTTTCGACTGTCCAGTTTCGCCAGGCTTTCGGGCACAAACGCAGTGTGGCGATTATTGGACCTGCCAATGTCGGTAAATCCACGCTCTATAACCAAATGGTACACAACAAGATCGACATGGCAGCCGTGGGTCCTCTCCCCGGAACAACCCGCACCAATCAGCCCGCCGATGCCGGTCTATTCACCGTCATCGACACTCCTGGGGCTGACGCCGTCGGCCTTATCGGAGAACACGAACACGAATTGTCACTTTATGCTGCACAGCAGGCAGATTTTTTGGTATTGGTTTTCGATGCTCTCCAGGGTATCAAGAAAGGCGAAAAAGCCCTGTTCGATGAGCTTGCCCTGCTCAAGAAACCTTATATCGTTCTTTTGAACAAAGTCGACCTGGTGGGACCAAAGCTTGTTGACAGCATTGTCGCAAAGGCGGCTGAGAATTTAGGCCTTTCCCCAGACCAGGTGATCCCGATCGTTGCTAAAGACGGGAAGAATCTCTCGCGTATCCTACTGGCGATTGCGGCAGCAGAACCTGAGATGGTTGCCGCTCTAGGTGAGGCTCTACCGGAATATCGCTGGCAGTTGGCATGGAAATCCATTGCCAGCGCAGCTTCGATTTCGGCTGCAATAGCCCTCACCCCGCTACCCGTCATTGACTTCATCCCCCTGACGATCACCCAGGCGGTCATGGTTGTGGGAATCGCCCGCGTTTTTAATATAACAACGACATTTAAAGTTGCGACCGATCTGGTCAGCACCTTTGGATTAGGCATGCTTGCGCGAACCCTTTTCCGGGAACTCAGCCGACTGGGGGGAATCCCGGGTTGGCTGCTGGGAGCAGCACTCGCCGCTTCCACCACCATTGTGATGGGGTATGCGACTGTTCTCTGGTTTGAAAAAGGACAAAAATTATCTCCTGCGGCGATGAAACAACTCACCCAGGAATTTACGAAGTACATGCTTGATATCCTCAAGGGGTTCGGCAAGCACAAACCCACCAAGGATGAGCTTTATGCCCGGATCAACCAATCACTCGAGGAATCCCCGCTGGCTTCAAGCCGGTCATCGCTGGACCAGGAAGTATTTGACCTGGACTGATTAGCGACAAATATTTTTCGTAGGGGTATTACAGAATTTCCCATACTTTATTGTCCTCACGCGCATTGTCCTCACGCGCA
The DNA here is from genome assembly GCA_963714465.1 of uncultured Chloroflexia bacterium. GTDB lineage: Bacteria > Chloroflexota > Anaerolineae > Anaerolineales > Anaerolineaceae > UBA6107. Next base: position 220,434 of record CAVQOS010000002.1, read on the forward strand.
TTTGACGAACCCACCTGATGCGGTTATGATGAATCTGTCAGGCGGGTCGGAAGGTCGCGGAGCGTTTTGCGCTTCGAGGAAAGTCCGCACTCCATAGGGCGCGGTGCCGGGTAACACCCGGAGCGGGGACTCCTCCGGGAGGAACCTGCTGGATTGGGCCACAGAAAGATACCGCTCGCAAGAGCAAGGGTGAAATGGCGGTGTAAGAGACCACCGGCGCACGTAGTAATACGGCGGCCAGGCAACCCCCACCGGGAGCAAGGCCAAGCAGGGACGATGTCCGCGTTCGCGCGGCGGGAAGCGGCTCGCTTTCTCATTAGTTCCGGGTAGGCTGCAAGAGCCGGGCGGCGACGACCGGCCTAGAGAGATGACCATCCCTTCAGGAGTCGTGCGCAAGCATACCCTCCTGATCGACAGAATGCGGCTTATAGACCGGCCTGACACTTTTTTTGTCTTCCTCACTTTTTTACTAAATACTCCGGAGAGAACCCATGATCGATTCCGTTGCCGACCGTTTGATCGAAAACATACAAAAGGTCTTCATTGGTAAACGTGAAGTGATCGAATTGCTACTGGCGTGCATCCTTTGCGAAGGTCATGTATTGTTGGAAGATGTGCCGGGGACAGGAAAGACCACCCTTGCCAGGGCACTGGCCGCGTCTCTGGGCTGCACATTTCGGCGCATCCAATTTACTCCAGATTTACTACCCTCGGACGTCACCGGTTTGAATTGGTTTAACCAGAAAAAGCAGGAATTCGAATTCAGGGCTGGACCAATCTTTTCACAAATTCTGCTTGCAGATGAGATCAACCGGGCGACACCCCGCACCCAATCAGCCTTACTCGAAGCCATGCAGGAACGACAGATGACGATCGATGGTGTTTCTCACCCCCTTGAACGTCCTTTTATGGTGTTGGCAACTCAAAACCCGGTGGAACTGGAAGGCACCTTCCCCCTCCCTGAAGCCCAGGTGGACCGCTTCTTGATGCGTATCGCCGTGGGCTACCCCGACCTGCAAATGGAAGGCGAGATGTTGGAACGGTTTCGTAACTCTGACCCGCTGGCTGAGCTCAAACCAGTGGTAAACGCCGCTGAGATCATCGCTATTCAAAATGAGCGCAAAGAAATCAAAGTGGAAACCAGCCTGCGAGATTACATTGTCCGCATTTCAGATGCATCGCGTGAAAATAAAGAAGTGCAGCTTGGAGCCAGCCCTCGGGCAACGCTTGCGCTATACCAGACCAGCCAGGCTTGGGCGGCGATCCATAAGCGAGATTATGTGCTGCCTGATGATGTCAAAGCGATGGCACCCTATGTTTTTGCCCACCGGTTGATCATCGCTCCGCAGGCTCAACTGCGCGGACGGAATGCGCAGGAACTCATACAGGATATTGTTTCGTCAGTACCGGTGCCTGTTGAAAATTGATCCCATTTAAGAAATGGCTTCCTCTCCTACTATTGATTTTCGCCGCAGGGATTGCAATTAGCAGACCCTGGCTCGTGGCATTTTCCATCTCAATTTTGATCCTTTTTACTTTAGCCCAGTACTGGAACAAGCACGCCCTGGATCACCTCTCCTATGAACGTCACTTCCGCTATACACGAGGTTTTAGCGGGGAGCCCCTGGAATTCACGCTCAATGTCGATAATAATAAGTGGCTTCCCATCAACTGGTTGAAAACCAAAGACCGCTGGCCATACGGGGTTGGACCGAAAGACAAGAAAAAGCTCCTTCCCTCTCACCTGCCCGAAATTGGCAACCTCGTCAACCTGTACAGCCTGCGTTGGCGTCAAAAAACACAGCGCGAATTCCCTATGGTTTTTCAAAAACGCGGATTGTACGAGTTGGGTCCGGTGGAATTGGAGTCAGGTGATCCGTTTGGCTTATTCAGTACCATACGCGAAGAGCCCCACACGCAATATATCACTGTCTTCCCGGAACTTTTGCCCCTGGAATCTGCCCTGCTTGCCACCGAAGACCCATTTGGAGAACGGAAAACGATCCGCCGAATCTATGAGGATCCCACCCAGGCTTCTGGGATCAGGCAATATGCACCTGAAGACGAATTTCGGCGGATTCACTGGCCGGCAACGGCAAAAACGGGTGAATTGCAGGTGAAAGTTTTTCCGCCGATTTCTTCAAAGATCATGATGGTTTGTATGAATGCTGCCACTACCCCTCAACCGTGGCTGGGAAGTCTTCCAAACACTTTTGAGCAGCTTATTAGAATATCAGCCAGTATTCTCTACCAGGGGATGGAAAACGGCTACCAGGTGGGTTTGATGTCAAATGGGTGTGTGGCTCACTCTGACCATCCCTTTCGCGTGCTTCCCGGTCGAACGCCCCAGCACGTGGCATCCCTGTTAAGTATCTTGGCTGCCGCAACCGACTTCATCACCTCGCCCTTCGAACAATATCTATTACAGACGCTGGGAAAGATCCCGTTGGGATCTTCATTGGTCATCGTTTCAGCCTGTACAACTGACTCACTGATCGATTCGTTGTTCAGGCTGCATAAGTACCGCTCGCATCTCACCCTGGTCGCCCTGGATGAAACACCGCCCCCCTTGATTCCAGGAATTTCTGTGATCCATATGCCTTATGCGGAATGATGGTATGGAAATAATTGAAGTAAAAGAAGATCATCAAGGCTTTTTCCTCGGGATGTGGGCAGAAACCTCAACGCTGACGCTCTTGGTCAGCGAATGGATCTGGCTGGCGGCCATTTTCGCCCTATTCTTCAATTTCAAGCAGGATGTTGTTCAAGTTTTCGTTTCATTTGCACTCCCCGGTTTTTTGGGTTACGGCCTTTCCAAAGCACTACATGTCTATAAAATCTCTAAGCGTAAGCTGCGAATCGTCCTGACCATTTGGGTCATCACCTGCCTGGGGCTTTGGTTTTGGCTATTCGTTCTAAACCGCGAGCAAATCATTCTTACGAGCATTGCTCCGTTTACGTTTTCGAATTTGATCGGTTCGTACATCATCCAGAGCCTGCTTCTCCAGGTGATCTTCTTCCTGCTGATCATCCGCAGGAGCTTGAGGATCTCCACAAAAGCTATCAACAACTGGCAGGTGTTGCGCAGTTTACAGATCGGTCTATTGATGCTCCTGTTCTTTGGACTATCCACTACTTGGACCAGTTTTCTCTCGAACCTGATCCCATTTGCTTTGTATCTCTTCTTCGTTCTATTATCCCTAACGACCTCCCATCTTGCTGAGTTAAGCTCAGATTTCAGGGGCAGATCCCCCGCCTTTTCGCGCTCGTGGTTGATCATACTTGCAGCATTGGCTTTTGGTTTTGTTGTGGTGGGAAGCCTTACAGGATGGTTACTGGGGGTAGTACTCCTCGAACCTGCGAGGATCGCCCTCGATTTTCTGTATCATGTGCTCATTGTGATTTTGTTGGTCATCTTTACCCCCTTGCTGCTCCTCCTGGCAGGAGTTCTCCCTTTCATCAATCAACTGTCCATTGATCTCCAGTTGGATTTCATTAAACGTCAGATCGACGCACTCAGGGTAATGGTTCTGCCCCAACCTGAGGCTGCCGAAGAAGTTTTCAACTTGTTAAATAACAGCACAACGATCATTCTGATTATCATCGCCCTGGTCATCGGAATCGCGATCATTAGTGGTTTTCGATTGCGAAAACTGCGCAAAAGTTCCGGGGTTGAAGAGGAAATTGTTGACCTGGCCAGGGTACAGAAATTTCTGAGGGACAATCAGAAAAAGAGGTCGATCTTCGAATCTGCCCTCACCCAGGCAAGACGCTGGCTTGCCACAGCCCGCATCCGGCGCATCTACGCCCAGTTGTTAAGGACATGCGCCGAACTCGAGGTTCCGCGTCCTTCATTTACCACGCCTCTGGAATTTCAACCCCAATTGGATTTGCTCTTCCCTGACCTAACACATGAAACTGCTTTGATCACCCAGACCTATCTCAAGATCCGCTACGGCGAGTATCCCGAATCACTGGACGAGATGGATGCCGCATTCGACGCTTGGGAAAAGATCAGAGCCGCCGCCAATATCGCCATGCGGAGGCGCAAAAAAAGCAGCCGGAAGGGTAAAGCCGCTCGTCAAATTCGAAAATGAGTTCTTATAGACCGAATAACTTGAGAATGGACGCGCCGCCAAGCGAGAAAATCAGCATCTTTCCGATCTTGCCCAACCAGCAGAAGAGTAAGAACCGCCACAATGGCATGCGCAAGACCCCTGCCACCATCCCGCCGATATCAAATAACGGATTTGGAATGAGGGCAAGCACGAAGATAGTCAGGTTCCCATATTTCTTGATCCATCCGGAAACCCTGTCGTACCATTTCTTGTTTTCGATGATTCCCTGACCGCTAAAACCCGCCATGTACCCCGAGAGTTCGCCCAATGCAGCCCCTGACCCGGCTGCCAGGGCTACCCACCACGGGTTAAAAACCAACCCCATGGCTGATGTGAACAGTACCCCCGGGATGGGAAGGATCAACGAAGCATTCGAAATCAACGAAACCAGGAAAATACCGGGGTAGCCAAATACCCCAAGCTGGCTTACTTTTGACCGGTTGAGGTATAAAAACACGGTCAGTCCAACGACAACAATAAACGCCAAAACTCGAATAGCATTCAACAGTTTTGGATTCATCCGCCTGGAATTATTCATCGATCAGTCTTTGCGTTCTTCTTTGAGCAGGGCTTCGATTCGGGAGATGACCATGTCCATGGCGACTGCGTTCAATCCGCCTTCAGGTATGATGACATCGGCATAGCGTTTCGAGGGTTCGACAAACTCCAGGTGCATCGGACGCACAGTGGAAAGATACTGGTTGATCACTGTTTCGGTGGTCCTGCCGCGTTCTGCTATGTCCCGCTGCAGCCTGCGAATGAAGCGGATGTCGGGATCGGTATCGACAAAAATCTTGACATCGAACATCGAGCGCAAGGTCGGGTCGGCAAAGATCAAGATACCTTCCACCAGGATCACCCTTTGAGGATTAACCCGTAAGGTCTTGTCGGTGCGGTGGTGGGTGGTGAAATCGTACACCGGCATGTCCACCCCTTCCCAATTTTTTAGCATCTGGATATGCTTCGCCATAAGTTCAGATTCAAGCGAGTCGGGGTGGTCGAAGTTGACCTGCATTCGCTGGTTCTTGGGAAGCTCTGTCAGATCGCGATAATAAGCATCGTGCGGTAAATAAGCGATGCGGTGGCGTCCAACGCGGTCCAGCACGATGCTGGCAACGGTCGTTTTACCGGATCCGGAGCCGCCGGCAATTCCAATTACGAGGGGAGTTTTCTTGGGGGGCATAAGATAATTATACTGTAGACAAATCCTAAAAGAGCAGCCATTTCAGTTTGAAATTCGACATACCTCGATTTTCTCCCTGAGATGGGGCTCTATTGGATAGTTCTATGGATGCGTTAAATAATGTACTTGAATCAGGATCGTAAATGACTTTGCCAGCTTTTTGCTCGTGAATTGTCATTCGTCTTCGCTAACCGGGCAAATTAAATAAATAGAGCCACCGAAGGGAGTCGAACCCTTGACCCGTCGCTTACGAAGCGACTGCTCTACCAACTGAGCTACGGTGGCGTCTGCTCACACATGAATTATAATCAATGCAGCCAGATTATATCAGTTCCCTTTCGAATTAGGCAAGGAATCTCGATGAATATCGCCATGCTCAGCTACCATACTTGCCCGCTTGCCACCCTGGGCGGCAAAGATACCGGCGGAATGAATGTCTACGTCGCAGAATTGACCCGCCACCTGGGAATGCTGGGCATCCACGTTGACATTTTCACCCGCTCGCAGGATGACCACATGCCACATGTGATGCACAACCTGGGGTATGGCAACCGGGTGGTCCACATTCCTGCCGGTCCCGAAGTGCCGTTGCCCAAAAGTGACATCCCGGCTTACATTCCCAGATTTGTGAGCGGGATCAAACGTTTTGCTGGGGATAAAGGCATTAATTACGATCTGATCCATTCCCATTATTGGATGAGCGGAATCGCAGCAGAATCGTTAAAGAAAGATTGGGATGTGCCGGTGCTGCAAATGTTTCATACCCTGGGGAAGATGAAAAACCGCGTCGCCCAATCGCCGGATGAAATGGAAGGCGAGTATCGCATCGAGGGAGAAATGCAGGTGATGGCCATGGCAGACCGGATAATCGCAGCCACCCAGGCAGAAGAAGCCCAGCTTGAATTTCTGTATGGCGTCAAACCCAACAAGATCACGGTCATCCCGCCAGGTGTCAATATCTCCCGTTTCTATCCCATTCCAGAGGATGAAGCGAAGGAAGCCATTGGTGTGCCACGAGAGGATGGTGTTTTACTGTTCGTAGGAAGGATCGAGGCATTAAAAGGGATTGACGTTCTTCTCAACGCCCTGGCATTGATGAAGCAACAAGGGGTTTTTGCCACACATCCGCATTACCTGGCAATCATCGGCGGAGATCCCGATGGTTCGAACCAATCATTGACCGCAGAAATGGCGCGCATCAAAGAGCTTTGCAAAGAATTGGGAATTGGCGATCTGGTGGTATTCCTGGGAAAACGTGACCAGGAAACCTTACCCTATTACTATTCCGCCGCTGAAGTGTTGATCATGCCTTCCCATTATGAATCCTTCGGATTAGTGGCACTGGAAGCCATGGCTTGCGGAACGCCGGTAGTTGCGTCACAAATTGGGGGATTGGGGTTCCTGGTACAGGATGGAGTAACCGGGTATGTGGTCCCCGACGGGGACGCCCAAATGCTCAGTCAAAAACTCACCCAATTGATCCAGAACCCAGACCTTCTAAACCGCCTGGGAAACCAGGCAGCCGAATACGCGGTCAACTACCGCTGGGAAAACATCACCCAGCAAATCCTCGAAGTCTATCACCAGCTTTTATAGCCCCCTCCCCAGACCTTCCATCTTTTTTCATTTAGGCTGATCTTTCTTTTTGACGGAATCCCCGCGAAGAACAGCATTCCGCCCGTATCTTTCGCGCAGCTCGTCCAATGCGCTCAGCAGGCGGCGTTCCTTGTCGGTGGGCGTTTCCCACAGGTTCATTTGGCGGTTCTGCTCTTTAAAATTGGATGTACCCACGCCGAGCAAGCGAACCTGCCTACCGCTTTCCCACAGGCTCATCATCAGTTCGTTCGCCTTGGCATAGATCACTCCGTCCTGGTCAGTCGGCGGATCAACACTCACCTGGCGCGTGTGCGTCGAAAAATCCGACCAGCGCAATTTGATGCGTACCACACCGGCGAGTACGCCGCTTTGACGCAGCCGGTACCCCACCTGGGCTGCAAGCTGGCGCAGGGTCTGGCGCAGATAAACCAGGTCGCTGGTATCCCGGTCAAAGGTTGTTTCCTGGCTGATCGATTTGGCTTCGTATTCGACCACGACCGGGCTGTTATCGATCCCCCGCGCGCTCCGAATCAGGTCAGGTCCATGCCTGCCAAAGCGCTTGATCATAAATTCTTCCGAACAGCCTGCGAGTTCGCCCAAGGTGTGGATACCCAGTTTGCTCAGGGCTTCTTCGGTTTTGGGTCCGACTCCCCACATCGATTTCGTCGGCAGAGGCGCCAGGAACTCCGCTTCTTTTCCCGGAGGAACCACCAAGATAGCACGGGGATAGGTATCACCCTTCCCCCGAGCTTTGCCGGTATCCGTGGCGATCTTCGCGACCAGCTTGTTGCTGGCGACACCCAACGAACAAGGCAGCCGGGTCGCTACCGCCACCTTTGCCTGGATCTCACGGGCAATTATTTCAGGTTCCTGCGGAAGGTCGGAAACATCCAGGAACGCCTCGTCGATGGAAACCTGCTCCATCAAGGGAGTGTACTGTTTGAGGATTTCCATCACTCTATCGGATTGCTCACCATATCGCCCGTGCCTGCCGGAAACCAGGATCAACTCGGGGCATAGGCGCAATGCCTGGGCTGTGGGCATGGCTGAATGCACACCTTTGCGCCTGGCAGGATAAGAACAAGAGGCAATCACCCCACGTTCGCCTGACCTGCCGCCTACAGCGAAAGCCTTGCCTGCCAGTTCAGGATGATCCAGCTCCTCAACTGCACAAAAGAATGCATCCAAATCAAGGTGAATGATCTTACGAACGCCCATCTTTTTCCTCACCCTCAAGTGTACCGTGGAGAAGCAAAGCTTCAAGCCTGCGAAGGGCTGGTTAACAACAATTTTTCTTCATAAATCCGCCGGATGGTATCTTCCACAGAAGGCCGGATGAGTTCGAAATCGACAATGTCATACTGCTCCTCCAATTTACGCAGCGCTTCGGGCACAGATAACCGGCGATGATCATAAGCATAGACCGCCTGGATGCCATCCGAGCTCACCAGCTTCAATCCAGTGAAAGGCACCAAAATGGGAGAATTGGAGAAGGTCAGACGGATCAAATGCTCGCCTTCAAAGCGCTCCAGGAGGGCTTGCAAGAGCCCATCATAGAGAATACGTCCATGATCCAATATGATCACCCGTTTGCAAAGGCGTTCGATGTCAGACAGGTCATGGATGGTCAGGATAACACCCGGCTCGCGTTCGAGGTTAATGTGTTGGGCAATGCGGTTCTATAGGTGAACTGCATCCTTAAGGAATTTTTGACCAATTGCCAGATGTAACGCATGCTTCTTTCCCACCAGATAGAAAATAAAAATCGGGAGGTCGAATTAAGCCTCCCGATGGGTTCGAACGTCAGCGGCTCATTTTTTCTTTCAAAGCCGAGATCGGGGCGATGGCCGTGGGATCGATATCGTAGGCGAGAGCCAGGTAGTATCCAGTATAGTCACCAAACTGCACTGCACTCCACAATTGCGCGATGCGTGATTCGCCAGTCGCTTTGAAGAAGTCAGTGTTGATCCCCTGCTGCATAAAGGTTTCCCGGGTGAGATTGCTGCGCAGCATATTCCGCGGATGATCCAACGTCGACTGCAAAAACACCTTGAACGATAATTCCAAAATTTTTTCCGGATTATATGACCCGGCAAGCGTATTATGGTCCGCTTCGGGTAAATATTCAAAGGAAGCCTGGGCTTTTGCCAACTCATTGATCTGAGTCTTCCAGCGCCTTGCGACTGCTGCCAGGTGCCCACCGCCGAAGATGGTGACATCCCGCCCCATCATTTGACCCGCCATGCGCTTCGCCGGGTTCTGATTGACAGGTACATCCGCTGTCAGGTGTTTTCTCTGCTCCTGCATGAGTTGGATCGCTTCTTCCACTTCCTGGCTTGGATCAGATACCAGTCCCAGCCGTACCATCAACGCGAGGAGAAGACCAAATGAATATCCCACTGCTGCGCGGGGTTGACCCTCGTGTTCAAAGGTCCAGCAGGGAATGCCGGCTTTGGCTGCCGCTTTTTGCAGTTTTCCGCCGGTCGAGATGGCAACGATCTGGCAGTGATTCTGAATTGCCGCTTCCAATGCCGAAAGCGATTCTTCGGTGTTGCCTGAATGGGAGGAGATCACAGCCAGGGTTTTACTCCCATTGGCGTACGCCGGTAGATCGTAATCGCGTTGGACGATCACTGGGACGGGCGAACGATCAGTTTCCACCCCGGCGAGCAAGTCTGCCCCAATCGCAGAACCGCCCATGCCGGCGACGATGATCAGGTTGACCTCGCTCATCTGGGGCAAAGGTTGTTTCAACCCCAGTTGCCAGGCGGATTCCAACTGCTCTGGAAGGGCATCGATTTCAGCAAGCATGTGCTCGGGGTCTATGGTGGATAAATCCTCCAAATGGTTTAAATCCATTTTGCTCCTCATTGGCAATTCAATAAGATGTTGATTCGTGAAGCTGATTGAACGAAGTTATTTTACTGCAGAAGAACTTAATCCAGTACAAAAACCTGACACGGTCGGTGCATCCGGTCAGGTTCCAGATGAGGCGAAATTCGATAATGGATCAAAGCTTTTTGACAAGCTCAACAAATTCCAACCACTCTTCCTGAAAGAAATGAACCGTCACATTATTCAGTTCGAGATGGTAAGTCTTCTCGCCATCCGGTTCATCTGCCGTCCAGACGGCATAGTTTTCTGTTTCGGCAATGGTCTCGGTTTTGGGTTCCTTGGTGTCGCTCATTTTAGTTCTCCTTGTGGGTAGAGTCAATTTTTTTTGACTTCTTGAGGGTTTGATAAGCCTTTTTTAGTGCTTTCGCAATATCATCATACAATGTTTTCAGCCAATTGAAAATGCGGTCGAACACAGGTCGTGCCCTATGCCATCGCACATTGATTTCTTCGCGCAGCGGCAAGGGTTCAGGATATGTTTTTAATCCCTCCCATGGATCCAGGTCCAGCAGCTTTTTCGATATGTAATTAAAAACTAAAATGGTTGATGCCAGTACGGGTGCTGCCAACAACATACCAATCACCCCAAACAGACTGGCAGCAACAAATACTGTTACCAATACAGCGGCAGGGTGTACTTTCAGCGCATTTGACATTACCCGCGGGCTGACAAAATTATCGATGATCACATCGGAGAGCAGCGCCAAACCTACCACGAGAACGCCGAACCAGAACGGCTGCATACCAAAGAGGTTGGATCCCTGAAAGATCGAAACCAGGAAGTAGGTGAGCCAGGCAATGAATGGACCAACATACGGGACAAAACGGGCCAAACCCGCAAGGAGCGCCAGGCCAAAGAAGAAATTCACACCCAGTCCACCTAATAAGATCGTGTACCAGGCTATAGCGATGCTGATAACGATCAACTGACCACGTAAGAAGGAATTCCAGATGTGCGAGAGTTGATTCCCCATTTTGTCCAGATCAGCCTGGTAAAGCGGAACTTCGATATGCAGCGGATGGCCGCTGCCTCCCTTGGTTTCAGCCGAAACAAAATAGGAGACAAGAAAAGTGAACCCTACCCACGTCACCACTGAGGCAGCTCCGCTCGCAACTGACCCCACCAGGTTCGCAGTTTCAGTGATCGCGGGCTGGATCATGTTTTGCAGGTAAGTCCAAACGCTGGTCAAATCCAGGTGGGGAAGATCGATGGCAAAAGGACCGATCATCAGTGGCTTGCTCACAAAATCAGTCACCGTCTGGGGCAGATTCGTAATTAAATTATTCAGAAAACCGATCAGATTTTGAATTTCATTGACGATGAAAATCCCACCCCAGGTCAACAACCCAACCAATGCAGCAACAATGATCAAATAAATAAGGGTAACTGTGATTTTCCACGGAATGTGAAGACGGTTGGTGATAAGATTTGCCAAAGGGTGGATGAGGTAAGCCAGTACAAATGCGATCAACACCGGCCAGACAATGTACTTGAACTTAACCAACAACGCGACAAAGATCACGACGAGCACAAGCGTGATGATCGTTTTGGTCGTGTTATTCCATCTTGGTGATTGTTCTTCTACCTGCTCAGGCATCTTCTCTCTTTTTCAAACCGAAGACCAGTGAACTGCAATATTCTCAGAGCCATAAATTCAGCTGCTCTCCAGCGGTACAATCCCGCTACGGGCAAACGCCGGGTTGGATGGCATTGAGGATGCCAGGTAAGAATAAACAATAGCTGTTGGTAATATCAATGATGATCCAGGGGATCACACAAAAGATCAAAATCAGCAGTCCGACGATCAATAGGATCCCCACCCAGGGGCTGCGCTTCCTGGGAGCTTTGGGTTGGGCTGGTGTTTTTCCAGCAAAGGAGGGTTCCAGCGGCAGGATCGGTTCTTCGAGCGCTGAAGGTTTCTCCTCCAGGCTGGGTTCTTCGACGAACGGCGGCGTGACCACTGGGGTTATGGGTTCAGGTTGCTTGACCACGGGTGCGACGTTCTGTGGTGTTTGGACCGGCTGGGGTTGAGGAGATTCGACCTCAGCGAGCTTCTGTTCCGGCTTCTCGACAGGAAGGGGTTCAGGACGATACCCAATGTGACGAGGTACCGCGACAGTTGCATCGGGATCGACCAGGATCGTTTCGTAGACCAGACTGACCCGTTCGCCAATGGCAATAATGTCTCCAGAGGTAAGTGGAGTCAGGTTCTGAACCCGGATGCCTCGAACCAGGGTGCCGTTGGTCGAACCCAAGTCTTCGACCGAATAGTCTGCCCCAGTCAGCACGAATCTGGCATGCCGCCTGGATACTTCAGGATCCATGATCACGATTTCGTTGTTGGGGTCTCGTCCGAGGAAAAGTTCAGGTTTGTCGAGTATGACTTCTTTTCCGCTGTCGGGTCCGCTTTGAATTTTGATGCGGTAAATCGTTTTCATGAACTCTCCTCCTCACAACCAACACAATGGCAAACAACCCTGATCATGAACGTGTCAGAAACCTGCGTGTTGACATCTTTATTTTACACACGTAAAGCTATTTTGGGTAATTGGAGTGAATGAGGATTTGAAATTGAGATCGTTCTGTGAGTAGGGTTAAAAAGTCCCCGCCATGCCGTGTGTTGCGTAGTTTTGAACCTGCTAAAGCAGGTAGGATTCTGCCACCTAAGAACCGCCTTGGCCGAAGCCTATCGCGTATCTCGAGTGAGTTAAGAATCCATTTTGTGAGTGTTGGCTCAAAACCGGTGATGCAACATCACGCACATGGCCGGGTACTGTTTTTATACCATGATTTGTAGAAACTGTGTAGATAATTATGAATGCGTCAAGGTGTGCACGCCTTCATACAGATCAAGTAAAATTGAAGTGTCAAGGGGTTACAGCTTCCTTTTTTTGTGAAGCAACACCTGTTAATATCGTGCTTCGCTTCCGGGTATCTCGCGCCAGGTCACCTGGTGTTGGTCTAAATCGATCAGTCGACCATACAGAAAAGAGAAAAACCATTGCGCCTATTCATCGCCCTCACCCTAAGTTCGCAAGTCCAAACCGAATTGGGATCATTCATGCGAGCATTGATGCCCACTGCGGGAAATTCCATGCGTTGGGTCGATCCTACCCAAATTCACCTGACTTTGAAATTCCTGGGTGAGTTGGAACCGGTAAAATTGAAACAGTTATCCGATGAAATCAGGCAGGTCGCAACAGCCAGTGTTCCTTTTGAGTTCAGAGTATGTGGTACAGGTGTTTTTCCGGCATGGAACCGCCCGCGAATTCTCTGGGCTGGCGTCGATGCTCCAACAGACTTGATCTCACTCCAATCTCAAATTGACCTTTCCACCCGGTCTCTCGGCTTTCCTTCAGAAGCTCGAGCTTTCACCCCCCATCTCACCCTTGGCAGAGTCAACGAATGGATAACTTCAAGTCAGCTCGCTGCCTTGCGGCTCAAGATGGACCAGGCAAAGGATAAGGTTTTTGGAACGGTGCGGGCAACCCAGGTGACGATCTTTCAGTCCACTTTAAGACCTTCAGGACCGGTCTATACGCCCGCTGCCGTCCACAGCTTTTCTACGCCTGCCGGATAGTGTGATAGAATTTGGAAAATTAAAGCGAGGTGAAATCTGGATACATTGGAAATGGCGCATGCCTTAATCGAGGTTTTGGAAGGTAAGAAAGCTGAAAAACTGGTTCTTTTAGATATTCACAGTATTTCTTCAATTGCTGATTATTTTATTATCTGTAACGGTACCAGTGACCGCATGCTCCAGGCACTGGCTGAGGGGATAAGAGAGTATGCGAAATCTGAATACGGCATGATCGTATCTATCGAAGGTGAATCGCGGGATGGTTGGTTGGTCGTGGACCTGGGGGACATCGTCATCCATCTCTTTTCTCCTGATCAAAGGGAGTACTACAAGCTCGAACAACTTTGGGAACGCGGTAAACGACTGTTGAACCTGCAATAGACATAATAAATCAAGGGCTGCCCTACACACATTCGGGCAGCCCTTTTTAGTTGAATCGACCTGGCGAAACTCAGACAGCAGCCAGCACTTCAACGCTGTGTTCAGCCGGCTTTACGTTTTCAAACACCTTGCGGATCATCCCATCGGCAGAGATCAAATAGGATGTACGCGCAACTCCGTAATACTCGCGCCCATATTGTTTCTTTAGCTTCCAGACGTCATAAAGCTCACACACGTCATGATCTTCATCTGCAAGCAACGTAAAGGGTAAGTGGTACTTTTGCTTGAACTTTACATGCGATTTGACCGAATCTGGGCTGACCCCAAGGATGGTGACGCCGGCCTTTTCGTAGCTGCTGTAATCGTCACGAAAGTTGCAGGCTTCAGTGGTACATCCGGGGGTGTCATCTTTGGGATAGAAATAGAGGAGTACGGTCTTCCCTCTGAAATCTGATAATTTTCTTTCCTGTCCAGTTTCATCCAGTAACGAAAAATCTGGTGCGGGGATATTCTCTTTCAATGACATGCTTGCCTCCTGTTCTTACAATAATTATACTCACAGATCAATGGGTAGGAGTACTTCTTCACCCATGTGCTGCGTCCGGTATCCCGGAATCGCTTCGATTTGTTGCTTGAATGTCGGGTCGTGCATCTCTTCGAAAAGGGGCGTGAGCAGATCCGTTTCCAGCGATTGGGTCGGGATCACCAATTGATACTTCTCCACGAAAAGGGGAATGAAATCCAGATCCAGTGCTATCGCAGCCGCATGCACTCCCAAACCAAAATCGGCTCTGCCTGAACTGATGGCTGCGGCAACTCCTAGATGAGTGTATTCTTCGCGGTCGTACCCGCGAATGCCCTCAGCCGTTTTTCCGGTTTTTCGAATGGCATCATCCAGCAATACCCGGGTACCTGATCCTCTTTGGCGGTTGATGTAAGTCACATCTTTTCGCCAGAGGTCTTCGATCCCCTGGATCTGCTTGGGATTGCCCTTCTGCACGATCATCCCCTGGCTGCGTTCGACCCAGTTAAAGAGTCTGACTGGCGTTTTTTTCAAGAATTTGCGAATATAGCTCAGGTTGTACTCTCCGGTCTCAGGATCTAACAGATGCGAACCGGCAAAATGGGCTTCTCCCCTGCTCAAGGCGATCAATCCTCCCAGGCTGCCCGCATTTGCCGAGACCAGCCTGCGCCGGTGAACTGCCAAGGCTTGCGCCAGGATATCCAGCGTCATATCGTGTGAGCCGATGGTAAGGATCGTCTGCTGCAACTCACTTTCGGGGCGGTAAAGGCGGACATCGACGATGTCGCCGGCTTCCAGCCCTTGAATGTTACGCGGAATGATCACGATCCCGTCTGCCTTTGACAGGCTGGTGGTAACCCCAGCGCCCCGGTTGAGCGGAGCTGCCAGCCATTGATGGTTGACTTCACCAATCACCACCCGCAGGTAGTCATCATCACCTGCAGGAGAATTGACTTTACGTGTCAACTTCGCTTTCAAAATCACAGGTTGAAATTCTGGTTCTCCCTGCCAGATTCGCAGCAAAGGTTCCACAAATATTTCTGAGGTGAGCGCGGCAGAAACCGGATAACCCGGCACGCCAATGACAGGTACTTCTTTACCCGGCGCTTCAGCCGGATTTCGCGGCACAAAGCCGATAATGACCGGGTGTCCGGGTCGGACCGCCACACCGTGCACGAGCAGCCTGCCGAGTTTCTCCACGGCCAAAGAGGTGTAATCTTCGCTGCCTGCTGAAGACCCCGCGTTGACGAGAACCAGGTCACTCTGGTTTACAGCCGCCTGGATTTGGCTGACTATTTCGTCAAAATTATCCACCGTGATGGCGAAGCGAATCGCCTGCCCACCCCATTCATTGACCTGAGCCGCCAATACCACCGAATTGAATTCGGTAATTTCACCGCTCCCAGCTTTCCTGCCAATTTCCACGAGCTCAGAGCCGGTGGGAAGAATGGCAACCCTGGGCTTTTTGGCTACGCGCAGTGAACACACCCCGCCTGCCGCGGCAGCGCCCAAATCAACCGGGCGCAGCCGGCTTCCCGCTGTCAGGATCAATTGCGAGGCAACGATATCTTCACCCATCGGACGCACATGGCTCCAGGGTGTCACAGCCGCCCGGATACGGATCACTGGCGCCGTCCTGGATTCCTTTTCCGGCGTAACTTCCATTGTCTGTGATAACGCTTCAACATTCTCAATCGGGATTACTGCATCAGCCCAGTCTGGGAGTGCATCACCTGTATCGATATACTTTACCTGGTCGGGGTTCTTCAGCAAAACAGGATGAGTGGGCATTGCGCTCTGGGTATTCTCGGAGCGAACCGCAAAACCATCCATCGCCGAGGCGTGATAGTGAGGGCTTGATCGCAGCGCGATCACAGGCTCAGCAAGCATCCTGCCTGCAGCGTGTTCATCCAATGGAATTTCTTCAGATTCAAGTGTCGACCACTGTCTGAGTTTTTCAAGCTCTGTACGAAAAGCCTGCCAGGCTTCTTCAAGGGGTATATCGTGCAGATAATAGGATGAGGTCATGCATTTTCCTTAAAAGAGAATCACTTCAACAGTCTCGCCCGCCGGAACGCCAGTTTTTTCCGGGGGAATATGGACCAGCCCATCTGCCCTGACCAATGAAAAGATCAGGTTGCTTTTGTAAAAAATTGGATCGGCCATGCAATGATCCGGGCGTCGGAAAAGCCGGACCGGATAATAATCATCCCTGCCGGCAAGAGAAGGAAGGTTCACTGTCAGGATGGCATTGATCACCGGCTGAACCCGATGGTGGGTCAGACCGACCATTTTATGGATCAGGGGTTTAAGGATCAATTGCGCAATCACGAGCGCGCTGACTGGATTACCTGGCAGACCGATCAAAGGTTTCCCGTCCGCCACAGCCAGGATGGTCGGTTTACCGGGCTTGATATTGATGCCGTGCACCAAAACACCCGGTTTTCCCAGCGAATCCAGCACTTCAGCCGTCATGTCGCGTGTGCTTGCCGATGACCCGGCGGTCACAACAACCACATCCGAACTCCGGAAAGCCTGATTGATCACGGCAGTAATTTGTGCCTGGTTATCCGGCATGATCGGGTAAACCTGCGGGAGACCTCCCGATTCCAGGACCAAGGATGCCAAAGCATCAGAATTGATGTCTCTTACCTGGCCGATGGCGGGTGTGTCTTCAGGCGGGATCACCTCATCACCGCTGGAGAGAATCGCCACAATCGGTTTTCTGGCGACCTTGACCTTTGTGATACCCAGCGCCAATAAACCGCCAATTTCAGCCGGTCGGATGGGCGTGCCGGCAGGAATGACCACATCCCCTGGTTTAACATCCTCGCCCTTCAGCACGATATTTTCTCCTGCCGAAACCGGTTTGAGGATTTCGATCAAGTTATCCGTCGTGGTTTGAGTCTGCTCCATCATCACCACAGCATCGGCACCCTCGGGAAGCATCCCACCGGTATGGATGATCGCGGTCTGTTCACCGTCAATTTTGATGGTCGATTCCATTCCCATGGGGACTTCACCCGCAAGGGTGAGGTAAACCGGTAGTGCGTCTGATGCACCGTGGGTGGAGCTTGCGAGAACTGCAAAACCGTCAACGGTGCTGCGGGTAAATGCTGGGAGAAATTCAGCAGAACATACATCTACCGTTGTCACCCTCCCCAAAGCTGTCCGGCTCTCGATTTCTTCTTCGACCGGGTGTAACTGTGACAGATTCTCCCAGAAAAGCTGTTTGGCATCTGCCAGTGATTGAAGTTTTAAATATTCAGGCATGGGTTCACCTTATCCAGAGGGTTAAAGCGATGCTGTAAGCAGTGATCGCAAAAGTACCTATCGCAGTCAGGGTCAACATGCGCCAATTTGGTTTCGCTCCGGCAGATATTTGCTGAATCTGAAAGATCTGCAGCGCAGCGAAGGGCAGACTCAACAAAGGCGGCCAGGTAAGCGACCAGGGTAAGCGGAAAAGAGCGAAAATCCCGATCAGCAAGTAAGAACTGATCACCGAAATATTGTGCAATCTCATCCCGTTTTGCCAACCCATGCGCACAAGCATGGTTAGACGGTTGCGCAAACTATCCCTCCCGTAAGCCTCCAACAGTACGGTGATTCTCAACCCAAGATACAAAGGGGTCAGCGGGAGAGTGAGCAGAATGAGCAACACATGCAAGTCACCATGCTGCATTCCCAGGGCGATGGCGGGGATGATATTGGCGACCAGCAGCGATTCAATGATCTCGCTATAACCTCTTTCTGAAAGCGACACCGGTGGAAACGCGGAAAAGAAACACGCCAGGAAAGCGAGACCCAAGAGCACATAAACCGAAGGCGGAAGGGCGCCTTGTATCGCCAGAATCATGGTCAAAAGTGCACCGGCACCCAAAATCACAATGCTGATATAGAGCAGCATGGGTCTTTGAAATTGTTCGACGGCTGTCATATATACATCTTCAACTTTGACGGAGTTCGCCATCCGGTTTTCGGGGGCATTGGGATGGCGGTAATAAGCTTCCATGAATGCCCGTGTTTCCAGTAATAAAACTACCATTACAAACCCCAGGAGCGCGGTTACCAAATTGATCTGGACTGCCAGGTGATGCACGATACCCAAACCCAGGACGTAAGTCAACAAAGCGGCCAAAATAAGCAGCGGTCGGAAAATGACAAAGAATGCATTAAAGCCTGAAGGTCGTTTTTCCATCGTTTACACCAATTGTCTTCCCCCATCTACAGCCACAATTTCACCTGTAACATAGGCGTTGTCCAATAAGAAATCGATCGTACGGGTGATCGCTGCTGTCGAGATCGGCCGGTTGAGCGGAGTTTTTTGAACAAGGCGGTTCCAACTTTCTTCCGAGACATTTTCACCCGGAAGCACCAAACCCGGCGCCACAGCGTTCACCCTGATCTTGGACGCCAGGCTTTGCGCCAATACCATGGTCAATGAGTCGACTGCCGCTTTCGTGATCGAATATGCGCCGAATCCACTCCAGGCGCGCTGCGCACCCACATCGGAGATGTTGATGATCACTCCCCCAGCGCTCATCCGCTCGGAAGCCAGCATGGAGAGCTGCCATACGGCTCGCAAGTTCAAGGCAAATAAGGCATCCCATTCCTTGATCGAGGTCTTCGCCAGGGGTTTGCGACTCATCTGGGCGGCCGAATTCACCAAAACCTTCAGCGGGTAGCCTGCAGCGTCGATTTTCTTGAAAATTCGCTTGATTTCGGACGGGTTTTTAAGGTCAGCAGACAGCATCAGCACAGGTACTCCCAACATGTCCAACTCGTCTGCCAGTTCATAAGCTTCTTTGGTGGAATTGTGATAATGCAAGCCAATGGCATATCCACGCCGGGCCAACCCGAGAACAATGGCTTTTCCCAACCGTTTGGCTCCGCCTGTCACAAGAGCCATGTCTTTCAGGACATCACCTGGATTGTCAGTCATTTTTACCGTTTTACAGAGTTCGAGAGGAAGAACTTCACATTTGCCGGGCGTTCTGCCAGCCTGCGCATAAAGTATGCGTACCATTGGGTGCCATAGGGCGTGTAGACTCTTACGGGATACCCCTGGTTGACCAGGGACAATTGCAGATCTCTGCGAATGCCGTAAAGCAATTGAAATTCCATGGCTTCTTCAGGAACCTGCATCAAGCGCATCAATTCAATCACCGATTCGATCCGCGCCGGGTCATGGGTGGCAAAAGCAGGGATCGGCGGGGTTTTCCCATCAGGGGATGGGGTCGGAAAACCATCATTCCGGGCAATTTCGAGTAAGTCTGCTGCCAGGCGGTCATAGTTGGCATTGACGTCAGCTTTTTTCGCGAAAGCCACTTCGGGGGGTTCGTTGTAAGCCCCTTTGCACAAGCGTATCTTGGCATGCAGCAAGCCCAGGCGTTGAATATCTTCCTGGCTGCGATACAGGTACGCCTGGATGACAATCCCGGTGTTCATATGCCCGTTCTGAAGTGCCCATTCGAACGTCGAAATGGTTTTCTCAGTAAGAGAAGAATCTTCCATGTCGATACGGACGAAGATGTTGTAAATCGCTGCCTGGGTCAGAATTCTGGCTAAATTCTGCCGGCAAAGTTCTTCATCCAACTTCAGCCCAATCTGGCTAAGTTTGACCGAAAGATTCGCTTTAAGGCTATAAGTTTGGATTTTGTCGAGGACTTCGATCAATTGATTGGTTGCGGTCTGCGCTTCTTTTGCGGACCGCGTGTCTTCACCCAGAAAATCCAATGACGCCTTGATCCCGCTGCCGTTCAAGCTCTTCACAGCATCGACGGCTTCGGACAATTTTTCACCTGCGACAAATCGCCGGGCTGCACGCCGGGTGAACGGCAACCTGGATATCAAAGGCTGAGCCCATTTTATCTTGGAGAGAGCAATAAAGAATTTTCGAGACATAACCCTCCGGTCATTCATAAGTTTATTCTAACATAAAGGCTCCGATTCAATTATTGACCAAGTCATTAAATAGGATATTAAAAAAGATTGCCGTAATAACTATTCGGCAATCTGGTGGGTTGATTCATCGCTACGGCGTGGGAGTCGCAGTGGGAGAAGGTTTCAGAGTGGGCGTCGCAGTAAGTTGAGAAGTTGCCGCCGTGGTTGGCACTGCACCGGTGATGGTGAAATACCCTGACGCTTTCCAGGTTTGACCGACATATATTTGAACGGTATAGTCACCCGGTTTCCACTGATCCGCGGTCAACTGGCAGTCGGTATACCCATAACCACCAGGAGCATACGTCCAGGCTTTGGTTTCAATGCATTTGATCTCGTTGCCATACAGCCAAACTGCTGACCACTGCACACCCAGTGCCATGGCATCGTAGGAGAACCCGCCGTATAAATGCGTCACTGGCGGGTCGAACGAGGTTTGAGGCTCGATCACCACCCCGTCCTTGGTCTTGGTGGAAACCTGAATATCGCTAAACACGGCATCATTATTCACGCCCATGGGCGTTTGAATCGTGGCTTGCACGTCCTGAGGTAAACCGGGCGTATACGTCACCGACAGCGTCATCGTAATCGTTGGGGTATAGCTTGCCACCGGGGTTGGCGTAATCGTCGGTGTTTGCGTGACAGTAGGTGTGGTGGTGATGGTGGGAGACGGGGGAAAATAGATGTAGGCAACTGGCTCGCCAAACCGGCTGAGGATCAATCCAAAGGCGACCATACCAAATGCGATGAGTAGAAAACGCCACCCGCGTTCCACCAGGTCCTGGCGTTTGCGATAAAACTGTAAGTGTTGACCCGATTTGATGGTTCGGTAACCGATGATGATGCTCACTATAATGGCAATACCCAGGAGCACCAAAATCGTTTTAATTGTTGTGGCAATATCGATATTCATAATAGTCCCTTTTGGGTAACCCGATTATAGCACCTGTAAAAATCAGGTTCGTGTCCCCGAAGGTGATACTGTTCTAACCTTTTCGCTGAAGTTGTTTTTGATAAGGCTCTGCAAATAACGCCGGACTACCGCCGGTATGCCAGAACAGGATGGATTCATCACGTTTGAAAAAGCCTTTGCGGATCAGGTCGATCATCCCGGCTGCAGCCCTTGCAGTGTACACCGGGTCCAAAAGCAGCCCTTCTTCGCGCGCAAACAAGCGGATGGCTTCGATTTCTGGCTCACCCATTACTGCGTACCCGCCCCCAAGATAATCTGCGTTGACCAGGATTTCTCCGGGTGCTACCCGCAGGGTTTCTCCGATACGGTCGGCAGCGCCATTCACCAGGCCAGATACAATCGCTTGCAATTCTTCGACCTTGTGATCAATGCTGATGCCCAATATCTTTCCAGCCCAATGATGTTTTTTCGCTCCAAGCACCAACCCTGCCTGCGTGCCGCCGCTGGACGAGGCTGAAACCATCCAATCCGCATGGACACCTTGCTGCAGGAACTCTTCAAATGCGGTCAGGTATCCCATCGTGCCGACGACGTTGGAGGCTCCCAGGGGAATCAGCACTGGACGGCTGCCAGCCTCCCAGGCTTCTTGATAGGTTTTTTCCAGCGTCGCATCCCTGTTTTCACGGGAGGTCCAGATGATCTTCGCTCCGAATAATTCATCCAAAAGCAGGTTCCCGTCAGCCTCATCCGGTTCTTCGCCTGACAATACGAGAACGCAGTCCAACCCAAACCTGGCAGCCAGGGCTGCGGTCTGGCGGCAGTGATTCGATTGGATCGAGCCGACGGTGATCAACGTTCGCGCGCCATGCGATTGGGCATCCGCCAGGACATATTCCAGCTTGCGTGTTTTGTTGCCGCCCAATCCCAGGCCTGTCTGATCATCCCGCTTGCACAAAATGACCGGACCGCCCAGTTTTGCCGAAAGGCGCTGCAGGGTTTCTATCGGCGTCGGTAAATGTGCTATGCGGATGCGCGGAAGCATCATAGAACCTCCTGGCGGGTTTGGGCGGTTCGCTTACTACGCATCCATCCCAGCACCTTTGGAAGAACCTGCATATAGACAAAATAAAGCAGCCTGTGGTTGACGAAATCCCAGGCGCCGGGGGTGCGGGCAACCTGCGCTCCCAGGCCTTCCTTGAAGCGAAACACACCGAACATCCTATCCTCGGGGTTAAATTCATCCGGTGCCCCCCAAAGGTCGTAGGTATCACATCCAAGCTCGCGGGCACGCCGCATTGCTTCCCATTGCAGCAGATAATTCGGCATCTTTTCGCGGTGCTGCTGGGTGGACATGCCGTGAAGATACCAGGCACGTTTGCCGAATACGAACAGCACCAGTCCCGCCACTATCTCGCCGTCCACTTCGGCTACCAGTGGAATTGCCTTGTGGGCTGCCATAAACCTCTGCCACACATCCAGGTAATACGCCTGGTTGCGAATGACGAAACCGTCGCGGACCGAGGTTTCGGCGTACATTTGATACAACAAGCTCAATTCATTGCTCTGGGCTTCACGCACCATTACACCGTTCTTTTGAGCCAGGCGCAGGTTATAACGGGTCTTCTGCTTCATCCGCTTGAGCCAGGTTTCTTCATCACCGCCAAGGTCGAGCAGCATGGTGTTCTTGAACTGGATTTGTTCAGGCGAAACTTTCCAGTTCCGTTGGCGTAAGAGGGAGACCACCTGCTGACCGATGGGATTTTCAACGAAATCATCAGTACCAGGAACCCCGCTGCCCAGCGGAATTTCTGCATCCAGCTTGATGAAAATCGCATTTTCAGCGCGTGCCAGGTCTTCAAGGTCTTTGAGAACCTTTTCACAACGTTCTGGTTCTGCCCAATCCAGGAGAGGACCCCTGGGGATGTAAAGCACTGAAACAGCCGGACCCACTTTGAACAAACGGAAAGTACGTTTCAAAATCGAAGCGGCTGCGATAATTTGATGGCGCTCGTCTTCCCATGTACGTTGAATATTCTGCCAGCCCACTTCACGCTTAAGCTCTGCCCACTCCGACGTCTGCAATAAGTGCGGATTTGGCAGTTGAAGGAGTTCCCGGTTCCAGGAATTTTCTTCGGTCATTCTTCGCTTCCCCCGCGCATGGCCAGTGCTTTTTTATAGACCCGGTATAGCCAGGGTCTGTAAACGATGTCAACTGCACCTGCACTTCTCAACACATCCCCGCCAAAACCGCGCTTGAAACGGTAGACGCCCCAAAGCCCCTGGTGACTTTCCTTTTGGTTAAAATTCTCCTCGAGTTCTTCTTCATCCAGGTCGGGGATGCCCCACATATCATACTGGGTGCAGCCTTTTGCTTTTGCCCATAGCATGGCCTGCCATTGCAGCAGGTAAGTAGGCATAAGGTTGCGACCCTCATCCGTCGAAGCGCCGTACATATACCAGGCTGTGTTCCCGCGGGTAAAAACCATCAGTGAGGCCAACGGTGTCCCCTCAAAACTGGCAGTGAACACTTCACAACTTCCTGAGGGATGAAAAAGGTCATAGGCTGTCTTGTAATATTCAAGTGAATGGACCGCAAAGTGGTCACGCCTACCTGTGATCTTCAACATCGCGTGGAATCGATCCAGGTCGAGTTCGGGGGCAACAAGCACGCCTTTTTTTGCCGCTAGGCGGATGTTGTAACGCGTTTTCTGTTTCATGCGCGCCAGGATCTCATCCTCTGATCCTTCCAGTGAGACTATCACTGTGCGTTGAGGTTGAATCGGTTTTGCCGTTACCCAATTCTTATTTAATTTACCGATCACATCATCTTCGGATGTCTGCCAGCCATCAGGCTCGAGCTTGAGGAAAATGGCGTTATAGGCGCGGCTGATTGCATCGATTTCGGGCAGCAAGGCATCGAGAGGTCCTCCGACGGGTCCTTTGGCGATATAACCAATTGACATTCCAGCAGGAAGACGCCGAAACAGAACCTGGGCACCGATATTATCATTGAGGATACGCACCGGCTGCCAGCCGAACCTGGATTTCAGTTCACCCCACGCTCCACTCTGCAAAACATGAGCATTGGGAGAATGGGAAAGAAATTCATTCCACTCTGCAAGAGAACATTTCATAACATGTCGATGGGGATCAATTCTGTCGGGGGCGTGGATGCAACTGCAGAACCAGGGATAATCTCATCCACCAGGTTGATGATACCACTGGTATCTCCCTCGACCGAGAGGGATAGGATCTGGTTCACTTTTGTCGCCAACTCATCCCCGGTGATATTAGTCGGGTCATCAAACATATAGATATCGGGGTGAACAGTGGGTTGGAACATATTGCCTTCTTCCCACAAGTCTTCGCTCAATTTTTCTCCGGGTCGAATGCCGGTGTAAATGATTTCGATGTCTTTGTTTGGTTCCAGACCGGATAAGCGGATCAAATCCTCGGCCAGATCCTGGATGCGGATTTGCTGCCCCATGTTCAGCACGAAAGTTTCGCCGCCATTTCCCATGGAGGCTGCCTGCAGTACCAGGTAGACGGCTTCAGGGATGGTCATAAAATAGCGTTTCATGTCCGGATGAGTAATGGTAATCGGACCCCCAAGCGCAATTTGACGCTTGAAGAGCGGAACCACACTTCCACGGCTGCCGAGGACGTTGCCAAAACGGACGACTGAGTAAGCGCTGCCCGTGCGCTGCGCAGAATCCAGCACGATCATTTCTGCCAGGCGTTTGGTGGCGCCCATGATGTTCACCGGGCGGATGGCTTTGTCAGTCGAGATCATCACCAGGCGTTTGACGTGGTGGGCTTCGCTCGCCTTGACGACATTCATTGTGCCCATGACGTTGTTGGATACCGCCTCTGCAACGTTGACTTCCATCAGCGGAACATGCTTGTGGGCAGCCGCATGAAAGACAACATCCGGTTTGAAGCGTGAAAAAACACCCATCAAACGCGGCAAGTCGCGAATATCGGCAATGATCGGGAATGTGAGTAAGTTGGGATAGCTTTCCTGCAATTCCAAGAGGGTTTCGAAAATACTATTCTCGCCGTGACCCAGCAGGATCAGTCCAGAGGGAGACCAGCGTGCAATTTGACGGCATAGCTCACGCCCGATCGACCCTCCTGCACCGGTCACCAGGACCATTCTTCCACTGATCGTGCTGCCGACTTTCTCCTCTTGCATATGCGCAGGCTGCCGCCGCAAAAGGTCGGAAATATCAACCTCACGCAGGCGATTGATGTTTACCTTTCCACCAATCAGCTCGTAGATGCCCGGCATCGTCCGGAAAGGGATGCCTTTCAAGCGGCAGATATCGGCCACCGTTCTGATCACCTTACCGCCCGCGCTTGGGATGGCTATGATCACTTCATCCACCGGATGGCGTTCTAGGACCCTGCCCATATCCGTGAGGGTGCCGATCACCGGAATTCCATAGATTTGCTGTTTTTGTTTTGCCGGATTGTCGTCCAAAAATCCGACTGCAGTTAAATTCAACTGCGGATTTTTTTGCAGTTCCTTGACCACGAGCGCCCCTGCATCGCCGGCGCCGATGATCAATACTTTTCGCATCAGCCCGGATTTCGATCCATTCGTGCCAAAGCTGGAATTCTCGGCAAGGATGCGCATGATAAATCTTGATCCACCGATAAGCAGGATGGAAATCAGCCAATCCAGGACAAGCACACCTCTTGGAACGCCGGTGAATGCCTTTAACGCCGCAAGAATGACTACGGCCATCGAGGTAAATACCGAGGCTGTGCTGACTGAAGCAACCACCACTTTGAGTTCATTGATGCTGGCATAAGACCACATCCGCCGGTACATGCCAAACAAATAATAGATTAGCGGCTTGATGACCAGCGCTGACCCGATCATCCAATACGTGGATGCCAGGTAATCAAAGAATTGGACGCCAAGTTCAAACCTGAGCGCATATGCTCCCAACACTGAGCCAACGGTCAGCAGCAGGTCAAAGAAGAAAAGGGTTCGGTTGCGTAAAACTGGCTTAGCTTTCATCTACAATCCTCTGAACCCGATCACTGCCCCTACAGTTCTCAGGATAATCGTAAAATCCAATGTCAAACTGCGATGCTTAATATAATAAAGATCATATTCGAGTTTCCTGGCGTTTTCTGCCACATTCGAAGCATAACCCTGGTTGATTTGCGCCCAACCCGTAAGACCGGGGCGTACAAAAAGACGTGCGCGGTAAAATGGGATCTCTTCCGTATATTGACTTACCAATTCGATCTGTTCTGAGCGTGGTCCGACAATGCTCATCTCGCCCTTCAGGATATTGAAAATCTGCGGAAGTTCATCCATGTGACTTTTGCGCAGAATCTTTCCCACCCCGGTGATCCGATCATCGTGGGCAAATGACGACCGGGCAATCCCATCCTTCTCGGCATCCTGCACCATCGTGCGGTATTTGAGGATTTTATACGGTTTCCCATTGATTCCGACCCGGTTTTGTGTGAAGAAGATGGGAGTTCCCCCGTCAACCAGGATCAGGAATGCAATGAGAGGGAACGTGATCAAAAATGCAACCAGGCCGATCAGGCTGACAAAAATATCGATCAAGCGTTTCATCGATTCGTAGAAGCCCGTTGTATGCGTTTGATCAATAAAGGAACGCAAGATCCAATCGGATTGCAGGATGAAGATGGGCACCCTGCCAAAAAGATCCTCATACAGGATGGGTACGGACGATATCTCAACCCCTTTCTCGGCTGCCAGCAAAAGGGTTTGGAATAATTCTTTGTTAAGGGTGCCAGTAATGGCAAAGATGACATCCGTGATTTGGTACTGGTCAATGACATCCAGTAATTCCTGCCCTTTTCCAAGAACAGGCAGCCCTTCGACCGTTTCCTTATATTTCGAAGGGTCATCGTCGATATAGCCAATGATATGGAGTGAGCTTGACTTCATTTCGTGGTATACCCGGGAAAAAGCCATGCCCGCATTTCCCGCGCCGACAATCACTGCCCGGTGCATAAAGGCGGGTGCGGTAAATATCCGGATATACAAGAAGCGCCACAGAAATGTCAGCAGCGTTGTTGCCAGGATAAATACCGCAATTCCTCTTCTGGGCAGCGAATTGGTTTCGGATAGAAAGAAAATCACCATGTACATCAGCAGCGCTAACCCTGCCGCAGTCGCCACACCTTTGAGGGTTTCCCTGATGTGCGTAGCGCGGTGCAGGTCGTACATATCGATCATGATGATCACCCAAAGAATGGGCAAGAGGTAATACCAAAGTGGAATACGCTGGCTCAGGAAATCCCACGAGAAATCCAACCAGTCGGTTTGCCCCCAGAAATACAACGAGATAAGCAAAGCCAGGACAGCCGAGACCATGTCCCCAATAAGCAGGATCCATTTTCTCTCACCACTTCGCAGCCGCCAACGGGTTTTTTGATTTACATTCTCAAAAGCCATGCTTTACGTCCGGCTCCCATTGTGCAGGAAACTCCAAATAAACCCTGATCCCCAGGAAAGATGCATCGTCATTATCGCAACAGGTACTCCCAGCAACAATAATCCGTTCCTGGCACGCCTTGCAGCCGGAATGGAACCCGCAACAAGGCTTGCGAGATAAACACCCAAAACGATTAAAAGAAGGATCCGCGCAAATGACCAGAAGATTGAACCTAATAATAACATCAAAAGTCCAAATACAAAAAGCGGGGGAAGCGCTTGACGCCAACGGAGGGAGCGGGGATAGCGTCTCAACATTCTCACTTTCCAATACCCATAAGAAAAATACTGCCTGGCAAGCGAGCGTAGATCACCCCGCGAGTAGTAAACCGCCCGAATCTTTGGGTCGATCCACACTCGCGCTCCGCTTTGCCGGATCCGGTGGTTTAATTCGTAATCCTCGTTGATCTCAAGGGTTTCGTCGTAATAACCTATCTGGTCGAACAACTCGCGGTGAAATGTGCCAAACGCGACTGTGTCTGCCGGGCCGGCTTCTTTCGTCCAGCGGTAACGCGCGTCACCCACGCCCAATGGATGCGACGTAGCTATCGCGATCGACTGCCCCATCCAGGTATCACTGCCTGGGCGGATATCGATCACACCGCCGACATTGGCGCCTTTTCCCTCCAGGAGATCTTTGACGCTCAATTCAACATAATCCGCTGCAGGGATCGAGTGAGCATCCATGCGGGTGATGATTCTTCCCCGGGCATTTCGTAAGGCTTCATTCAGCCCCGCCGGGATGATACGCCTGGGGTTATCTACAACTTTGATTTTCATCGCAGAGTGGGAAGATTGGTAACTCGAAACCACTTCGCGGGTAGAATCGGTTGAATTCGCATCAGCGATCACGACTTCGAGATCGTCCTGGGCAAAGGTCTGTTTTTCGATTGCATCCAGGAGCAACCCTATGGTTTTTTCCTCATTGAAACAGGGGATGATGATGGATACAACTGGTTCGCTCATACCTTTAGAGATCTCCAAAAAGCAGGCTTTATGCTTGCAGCTTGTAGCCGGATTGGGGGTCGGAAAGTATGCTCACACCGCTGTTGCAAAGTTTTGCCTGAAGGCGGGCGATGTGCAGGTCGACCGTGGCGGTTTGACCGGCAAAATCATACCCCCATCCCTCGCGCAGCAAATACTCGCGGGTGAGAAACTTGCCGGGATCGCGCATCAGCAGCGCCAGAATTTCATATTCCTGGGTGCGCATGGGAACAACTTTGCCTTCGACGCTGACATTGCGATGCACCTGGTCGATTGTCAAGTTCTTTAACTGGATGGTGGTTTTCAGACGCTGCGAGAGCGGATGCCCGCGGTGCAAAACCGTCTTGACTCGCGCAACCAACTCTCGTGGATTAAATGGCTTTGCGAGGTAGTCGTCAGCTTCCAAGTCTGTCCCGGAAATGTCGCTGATGACTTCGTCCTTTGAGTAAATGGCAATCACCGGTACCTGGTTGTTTTCACTGCGCAGACGCCGGCAGACTTCGAAACCGTCCAGTCCGGGCAGCATCAGCGCCAGGATGATCACATCAGGATGAATGGTACGGAATGAATCAAGTGCATCAAAACCTGTTTTTACACTGAATATTCTGAACCCTTCACGTTCAAGGTACATCCGCTCCATGTCCAGGATATTGGTTTCAGCGTCGACAAGTAATAGCGTTTCGGCTGGCATAAATTATTCGATGCCCTGATCATCCAACCCGGTAAGCGCAATTGTTTCAATTTCAACCGCACCATTTTTCGGTAGGGTCACCTGGACGGCAGAACGCGCAGGGGATTCCGTTCCCAGGAATTCGGCGTAAACTGCATTCATCTTGGCAAAATCGCCCATATCCCGCAGAAAAACCGTGGTTTTGACGACCCGGTCCAATGAAGATCCGGCAGCTTCGAGTATGATTTTAACATTGGTCAACGCCTGGCGGGTTTCTGCTTCAACTCCGCCTTCCACGATGGCTCCAGTTTTTGGGTCGATACCGAGCTGGCCCGAGGTGTATACAAAATGCCCAGCCTGGATGCCGACCGAATAAGGTCCAAGCGCTGCAGGGGCAAGTTCCGTCTTAATGACCTTTTTATTAATGCTGCTCATGTTGCCTCCGTTGAATTGATGCATTGATTTTATGCTAACCATTAAAAAAGGTAAATAGACCAAAAGGCGGAGAAATCCCTCCGCCTGGTTGACATAATGACTTTATTTCGCACACCGAACCGCTAAAATTATACCTCACACCTAATAGTGCAGCTCTTCCACTTTATCCGAGACGCGCTTGCGGAATATCCAGTAGGTCCAGCCCTGATAAAGTAAAACCAACGGTACCAAGAACAGTGCAATTTTTGACATGAGCGCCAGCGTATAGGAACCGGATGCCGCATTATAGATCGTGAGATTAAATGCCGGGTCGGTGGAAGACACCATCACATTTGGGAATAACTGAACAAAGACGGCAGCACTGAAGAGCATGATTCCAACCGAGGACACAATAAACGCCAGGCCCTCTTTTCCTTTTGCCAGGATAGCCCTGAGCAGGATCAAAACGACCAGTCCCGCGCTGAGCAAAAGACCCGCATTCCAACCAAAGCCTTTGATCACGCCGCCAAAGGTATAGCTGCTGACGGTCAAAGCCAGCGCTGCAAGGATCACTGCCACCCATAGCCCTTTCGCCCAGCGTTTTGCCTTGTCGTGCAACTCTCCGGCAGTCTTCAATGTGAGGAAAATGGCACCATGCAGGGTGAACCCAACCAATGACAGGACGCCGCCCATCAACGCATAAGGATTTAACAAGTTCCAAAATCCACCGGTATATTGCATGGCGGCATCGATAGGTACACCATGAACGATATTTGTAAACGCAATTCCCCAGAGCAGCGCTGGAATGAAAGAGCCTATAAACACCGCACCATCCCAGAACGAGCGCCAGACATGACTTTCGTCCCGCGAGCGGAATTCAAATGCCACTCCACGCAAGATGAGTGTGATCACAATAAAGAATAGCGGCAGGTAAAAACCGCTGAATAAAGTGGCATACCAGTGTGGAAATGCTGCAAACGTGGCTCCGCCTGCTGTGATCAACCAGACTTCGTTGCCATCCCAGTGAGGACCAACGGTATTGATGATCATCCTGCGTTGGGTGTCATTCCTCCCCAGTAAGGGAAGCAAAATCCCGACACCGAAATCGAATCCTTCGAGCACAAAATAACCAGTATACAAGACCGCGATCAACACAAACCAGAGAATGTTCAGGTCCATGATCTCCTCCTATGCCTTTGTCTCTTCTTCAATCAGATCATCCGACCCTGCGCCTTGCCTGGCAAATTTCGCCAGAAGGTAAATATCGGCTGCCATTAAAACAGTGTAGATGACGACAAAACCGATTAGGGAGGTCAGCACCATGCCCGGGGTAAGGTTTGGGGATGCCGCGTCCTGCGTCTTCAGCAGTCCAAAAACCAACCAGGGTTGACGTCCGGTTTCGGTCAGTATCCAGCCTAATGAATTGCTGAGGTAGGGCAGAATTAACAGGAATGGAAAAACTTTCAGCAATTTTTGGTCTTCAAGCGGTTTCTTGCGGATGAGCCAGAAAACTGCGAGCAGTGCTGCAAACAGGAGCAGGAATCCGAACCCGACCATAAAGCGAAATACCCAAAATTCCAGCATAACAATTGGCATATAGTCTCCAGGACCATATTTTCCAACGTACTCTGCCTGAATATCATTAATTCCTCTCACTTCACCTGTGAAACGACTGTACATCAAGAAGGAAAGGACATTCGGAACGCGTATAGCGAATGTCTCCTTTTGTTCCTTCTCATTGGCTATTGCTAAAAACGCAAACGAAGCCGGATTTTCCGTCTCCCACAGGTCTTCCATCGCCGCAGTTTTCATGGGCTGGTACTGAACTATAAGCTTCCCCTGGCGGTCTCCAAAGAAGATAACCGCGACGATGGCGATCAAAGCGGTAATCGCGGCCATCTTGAAGGATGCCTTGAAAAACGTTACTTCCTTCTTGCGAAGAAGATGATAGGCACTGATACCAAGTATAAAAAAGGCTGCAGTTGTGAATGCAGAGGCTAAAACGTGGGGAAGCTGCAACCATACATATACATTCCCAATGAGCGCCCAGAAATTGCTCATGACGATACTTCCATCGGCATTCGCAGTAAAACCAACCGGGTGCTGCATGAACGAATTTGCTGTAAGTATCCAGAATGCCGAGATGATGGAGGCTATCGCAACAATCCAGATGGCTGCAAGATGGATCCCCTTCGATAGCCGATCCCAGCCAAAGATCCACATGCCAAGAAATACAGATTCAAGAAAGAATGCCAGCAAGGCTTCAATCGCAAGGGGAACACCAAAGATATCCCCCACAAAGCGTGCATATTCAGACCAGTTCATGCCGAATTGAAATTCAAGCACGATCCCGGTGACCACGCCCATGGCAAAGTTGATCACAAACAGCGTTCCCCAGAATTTTGCCATTTTCTTGTAGAGTTCATTCCCTTTGCGAACGTAAAGACTCTCCATAATGGCAACCAGGACGGACAAACCGAGGGTAAGGGGAACAAAAAAGAAATGATAAATCGTGGTCAGCCCAAATTGAATACGAGAGAGGGTAGTAATATCCACAAAAACCTCCAAGATAAATAGAGAAAGTACACTTTTAAAAATTATAGGGATTTCAAAGGGTTGATGCAAGTAAAAATATGAAATTTCCCATGCGGACTTACGTGCGAAACGCTTTGTCCATGAGATTGGCTGGTATAATGGAGCCGCTTTGATCTCATCACAGGTTTGGGAAATATGCTGGAAAAAATTGAATCCATAGAAAAAAGATACCGGGAACTGACTTCGTTAATTGAGCAGAACCTGGATGATTACCAAAAGGTCGCTGAACTGAACAAGGAACGGTCTGAACTGGAACCGGTAGTTCAGCTTGGACAGAAATACCGCGAGTATCAATCTCAATTCTCTGAAGCTGAGGAATTGATGAGCACGGATGATGCAGAACTCGCTGAACTTGCCAGGGTGGAGTATGAATCACTCAAAACCAAGATCGAGGCGCTCGAAAAAGAATTGAAACTGCTTCTCGTGCCAAAAGATCCACGGGATGACCGCAACGTGTACATGGAAATTCGCGCCGGCGCCGGTGGTGACGAAGCCGGACTGTTCGTGGCGGACTTGCTGCGTATGTATATGCATTATGCTGAAACGCGCCGTTGGAACCTGGAAATTATCACCGCGAACGAGACCGGTATCGGTGGGTACAAAGAAGTCATTTTTATGGTCAAAGGCAAGGGTGCATACTCAAGGTTCAAATATGAATCCGGCGTGCATCGCGTGCAGCGCATTCCCACGACCGAATCCTCCGGCAGAATTCACACTTCCACTGCCACCGTGGCAGTCATGGCTGAAGTGGAAGATGTGGATATTCAAATTCCGGAATCGGATATCACAGTCGAAGTTTTCCGGTCATCCGGTGCTGGCGGTCAGAACGTGCAAAAAAATGCGACCGCAGTCCGGATCGTTCATAAACCAACGGGGCTGGTCGTCGCAGTGCAGGATGAACGCTCGCAACTGCAGAACCGCCTGCGGGCATTGAGCATTTTGAAGTCTCGTCTTTACGATCTTGAGTTTCAAAGACGCCAGGATGAACGCGACGAATCGCGCCGTTCCCAAATCGGTACGGGCGACCGCTCTGAAAAAATCCGCACGTACAATTATCCACAAAGCCGGGTGACAGACCATCGCATCAATATTTCTTCGTTCAACCTTCCAGGAGTGATGAACGGCGATATCGATCTCTTCATTGACGAGCTTGCCCTGCGCGATGAGACCGACCGCCTGTCCACCACAGGCGTAGAGGACGATGAGGATTAATCTTCAGACTTGGGCAAGCCAGACAATCAAGCAGCTTCAAGGAAAGTCGGAATTTCCTTACATTGAAAGCCAGGTGCTGCTGGCTTTTGCCTTAAATCGCTCTCGCGAATGGATCGTGGCTCATCCAGAAGTTTTACTTACTCAAGAACAAGAAACTCAATTGGAAAAGGTAGTTCAAAGGCTGCTTAAGAGCGAACCTTTGCCGTACATTACCGGAATCCAGGCCTTCTATGGATTGGACTTTGTGGTCACACCAGACGTGCTCATTCCCCGCCCCGAAACCGAACTATTGGTCGAGGAAGCGTTATTATGGCTGCAAGCTCATCCAAACCGGCGCAGTGTGTTGGATATGGGCACCGGTTCGGGCGCGATCGCGATCACGTTAGCTGACCAGGTCCCGGATCTTATAGTAACCGCCGCGGATATATCTCCTGCTGCGCTCGATGTGGCCAGGAAAAATGCCGGAAAATTTGGGGTGGAAAATCGGGTACACCTGATCCAATCCGATTTGTGGCAATCCATCGATCCTTCCTTTGACCTGATTGCAGCTAACTTGCCCTACATTCCTTCGGCGAAACTAAAGACGCTGAATGTCGCTCGCCATGAACCCGTCCTCGCTTTGGACGGCGGATCGGATGGATTGCAGGTATTGCGCACGTTTCTTGCACATGTATCAGAACATATACTTCCGGGAGGATTGATTTTGCTGGAGATCGAAGCCGGACAGGGATCGACAGCCATGGAATTGGCTCAAAATCAATTTGGTGATGGGTTGGTGAGATTGATCAAAGATTACTCAAACCTGCCCAGGTTGATTGCAATCCAGGCTGGCTAGAAGGAGCCTCATGAAGACGGTCACCTTATCTGCTGTTTTACCCGATTCGATTCGCTGCACCCTGGATGCGCTTAAAGAAGGCGAAATTGTTGCTTTTCCCACCGATACCGTTTATGGTCTGGGCGCCGATGCCTTCAGCGAGGAAGCCATTCTCAAGCTTTTCGAGGCCAAAGGACGAAATTTTAACAAAGCCATTGCGGTGCTGGTAGGGAACCTCGAACAAGCAACTCTTCTTACCGATTTCATGCCTGAATCTGCAAAGACACTCATCACAAGATTTTGGCCTGGCGGCTTAACCCTGATCGTCAACAAAAAAGACGGGTTGCCAGCATCCTTATCGCCCAACGCCACCGTTGGCATCCGCATGCCGAACCATCCGGTTGCCATCGAGTTGTTGGAGCGGTTCGGTCCCCTCGCCACCACTTCAGCCAACCTCTCAGGCGGGAAGAATCCCCAGACGGCCGCGGATGTGATCGATCAACTGGGAGGCCGCATACCCATCTTGTTGGATGGCGGTCCCTGCAAGGGGGGAGTTCCCTCAACGATCGTTGACTGCACGCAAGACCCGGTTCAGATCATACGCTATGGAGCAATAACCGAATCCGCAATCCATGCGGCATTACAAAAGAATCATTCTTAAGAAACGCTTAACCGGGGTTAATCCGACTATTAATCACGAAAATTAAAATTTGATCGTATTCTCCTCATGAAACCCATGCAAATGGTCCGCCTCCGTTTGCGTGGGTTTTTCTTAATCCGGCATCTCCATCCAATTCGCCTGTATCTTCACCAGTTGAGCAAATCTTCCGGCTTTACCCAACAATTCAGTAGCCGTTCCCCTATCGATCAGATTCCCGTTTTCGAGAAGCAGGATCTCATCCATCTCTTCAATGTGTAGCAGATCGTGCGTGATATACAGGATGCCAGAATGTTGAACCAGGTTGAAGAGTTGGCGCATGATCAAGGCACCGGTCGTCGGATCCAGGTTCGCGACTGGCTCATCCAATAAGAGAAAAGGAGGTTTTTGCAGCAGGATCCTGGCGATGGCTACACGCTGCCTTTCTCCTGCAGAAAGATGCACTCCCTGCTCTCCGAGCCAGGAGCCCAATCCTTCAGGTAGGCTGCTCAACCAATCATCCAATTCCACGTCGTGAAGCGCACTAATCAGTTCGGCATCAGATGCATCTGGTTTGGCAAGCAGGAGATTGTCCCTCAAGCTGATACTGAAAAGCGTTGTATCCTGGCTAATCACGCCAAATTGCCTGCGCAGCCAATCCTCATCCAAATGATTAATATTGGTTTGGTCCAAACAGATCGAGCCCTGATTGGGAACCCAAAAATGCAGGATCAGGTTGAGCAGACTGGATTTCCCAGCGCCGCTGGGTCCGATCAGCGCCAATTTCTTACCCTGCTCCAGGGTAAAACTCAAATCGCGCAGTGCCCAGTCTTCGCCGGATCCATAATCAAAAGAAAGATGGTCCACTTTAAGTACCATGGGCGGTGTCAAAGGCTGACTCTTCATTTCCGGCACTGTCAGCGGCTGTGCTGGGGCTGCCAGGTCGAATAGTCTTCCTGCGGCTTCCAAACTTGCACCGAGCTGCTGGGCTGCCAGTGGAAGCGGCGTGACACCCTCAAAACCAGCCTGGATGAACAATGCAACCACCGCCAGAACAACCCCGCTCAACTCACCCTGGCTTACTCCAGGGATCATTACCCACAACGCTATGAGAACCGTGAGATGGACAACCAACAGTCCCAGGCCATCGGTCAAACTCGACTGCAGGGTATTTCGCAATACTCTATTTGTGTACTTATCGGCAGTCTGGTTGACCTTCTCCAATACGCGCTTCTCTGCCCCAAACACCTGCAAATCGCCAAGGCTTTGCACAAACTCCACCATCCCGGCTGAGGCATCGGCACGTGAGTTAACCAGTTCCCTGGAATTGCGCCTGGAAAAGAGAAGGGCTACCGCAGGAAGGACGATGCCATTTATAACCAAACCAGCGGCAAAAATCCAACTCAACGGAGGAAAAATCGTCCCTAAAAACACGCATGCCAGTACGCCCGTGATGAACGCCACGATCACCGGTGAAACACAGCGTACATAAAAATTCTCCAGTGTTTCGATATCTCCTGTCGCGCGCTGCAGCAGATCGCCGCTGCGTGTGGCCTGCAGCCTTGCCGGCGCTAAAGGTTCGATGGTTCGATAAAACCAGACTCGAATTTCAGAAAGGACCTTCAAATTCACCGAATGCGAAACGAGCCTTTCAAGGTAGCGAAACACACCTCGGCTTATGCCAAAAAACCGGACCCCCACGATCGCCACTTGCAGCTCTGCGATGGAGGGATGCAGCGCCGCCGATGCGATCAGGTACGCCGAGGTACCCAACAGACCAACCCCCGCCCCGATGGTTGCCACCCCTGCCAGGATAGAAAGTGCCACTTGTCCAAGGGCGGGACGCAGGAACGATAACAACCTCAAGAGGTTCTTCATACCATTCCACCCGAGTTCGGAAAAAACTTTCGGTAAAACGCCGAACGGGCAACCAACTCTGAATGCATTCCTGAACCGACCAATTCCCCCTTATCAAGAATGAATAGCTGATCGACTCTTTTGATGGTCGAGAAGCGGTGCGCGATGATCAATGCCGTACGGTTTTCCATCAAGCGTTCCATGGCGGAATTCAATTCCTGCTCGAGTTCGATGTCCAAATGCGACGTCGGCTCATCCATCAAAAGAAAGGGCGCATCTTTTAGGAAAGCCCGGCTCAATGCGATGCGTTGCGCCTGCCCTCCGCTGACCCGGCTCGCTTTCTCGAACAAGGGAGTGTCGTATTGCTGCGGTAAACCCATCACATAATGGTCCAATTGGGCTTTGGCGGCTGCTGAACGTACTTCTTCCAATGCTGCTTCAGGCCGGGCGAGGCGAATATTTTCCAGAATGGTGGTATTCAGCAAAGCCGGTCGTTGAGGGACCCAACTGATCAGGCGGCGCCACTCCTCGTCCGGTAAAGAATAAAAGTCCTGACCGTTAAGGTTGATAATTCCTGACGTAGGTCGGATGAAGCGCAAGAGGAGCTGCATCAAAGTCGATTTTCCCGCCCCGCTCGCCCCCACCAGCCCGTAGAGCTTCCCCGATTCAAGCATGAGCGTCAGGTTCTTGAGCGCGTCCTGAACTCGATTGGGGTAGGCAAAAGTAACCCCCTGCAGGTGGATCTGAAATGCTGCATGAGGGTCAACTTGTGGCAACTTCTGAATTTCAGTTTCGATTTTCGCGGCTTCAGGCGTATCCAGCACTTCATAAATGCGTTTCGCGGCACTGACCCCGCTCATCCCGGCATGATATCTTGCACCGAGCGCCCGCAACGGTTGATAGAATTCAGGCGCAAGCAACAAGATAAAGAATGCCTGTTCAAATCCGATTTGCGAATACAACAAGCGCAGCCCAATTTCCACTGCCACCACCGCAGTCGACAAAGTTGCCAGGAGCTCGAGTGTTAAAGCCGAGAGAAAAGTGATCCGTAACACCCGTAAAGTGGTTTCGCGGTATTGCTCACTCACCTCGCGAATACGATCAGTTCGCTGTTTGCTCTGACCTAGCGTCTTGAGTGTCGTGATCCCTTGCAGCGTGTCCAAAAAATAAGACCCCAGGCGGCTTAACGCCAGCCATTGTCGGCTCGTCTCATTTTCCGAAGCGTGCCCGACCAGCGCCATGAAAAACGGGATCAAGGGGGCTGTCACCAGGAATATCACCCCGGTGAGCGCGTCAAGCGGGAAAACGACGAACAAGATCATCAATGGCAGGAGAGCGGCAATCAGAATTTGAGGAAGATATTGGCTGAAATAGGCATCCAGGGCTTCGACACCCTGCAGGGCTGTGGTCGTCAGTTCACCGGTTGTTTCGCCGCTGGTATACGCCGGACCCAGGCGGTTGATTTTCTCCAGCAGCAAGCGGCGCAGCTGTTTTTTGAGTTTGGCTGCCAGGAGCCCTGCGGTTGCGGCGTTTGCCGTGGTAAAAAGCGCACGCAGAATGACGATCAGGATCAAAATACCAATCAGGGGAAGTACGGATTCGCGGGTTTGGTGTTCCAGGAAAACACCGTTGATCATCTGGCTGAGCTTTTTTGCCTGAAAGAGCACCAACCCGCCGCTAATCAAGCCCAGCACAACGCTCAGCGGGAATAAGAAACCCGATGTCCGAACTTCCCGCAGTAATCGTTGATTGACGTTCATCACCAAATTTTGCCCGAAATACCCCAAATAATCAAATATAAAAATGGGAGAAGAATTTTCTCTTCTCCCATTGACTCTAGCAGCAGCTTTTACAAAACGATATTAACCAATCTCCCGCGAACGTAGATGACCTGCCTGGGTGTTTTTCCGGCAAGGAATCTCACCACAGCTTCGCTTTCCAATGCTGCCCTTTTGGCTGTTTCCTCGTCGATGTCGGCAGGGACTGTGATCCGTTCCCGCACTTTGCCGTTTACCTGCACCACCAGGGTGATTTCATCCTGTTTTGCAGCTTCCTCATCCAGTTTTGGCCAGGGTTGGGTGTGGATGCTGTAGGGCTTCCCCAGGGATTGCCAGATTTCTTCAGAGATATGGGGGGCCACCGGAGCCAGCATCTTGAGGTAAATTTCAACCGCTTCATCCCAGGCAGCACTACCGGCGAGAGTCGCTTTCAGCTTGGTCATCTCGTTCATCAATTCCATCAATCCGGAGACGATGGTATTGAATTCGAAGGTCTCATAATCACGGGTGACAGCGGTCAGAGTTTGATGTACTTTGCGGCGGAGCGATTTGACTTCTGCCTCAGAAGGCGCTGTTTTAATGGTCACGGGTTCGAGCAAAGTCGCCCAGACCCTGCGTAGCCAGCGTGACACGCCGTCGATGCCGCCGCTGCTCCACGGGCCGCCCATATCCCAGCGGGCATAGAACATCAAATAAGCGCGCACGGTGTCGGCTCCATAACTCTTTACCAGGCTATCCGGTGCGACAACGTTTCCGCGGCTCTTTGACATTTTTTCCGAATCTTCACCCAGGACAATTCCCTGGTTGCGCAGCTGTGTCATCGGTTCAGATCCGCGCGTCACCCCGATATCCCGCATCGCTTTGTGGAAAAAGCGCGTATAAAGCAGGTGCATCGTGGCATGTTCGATCCCACCCGTGTACGTATCCACAGGCATCCAATAATCATATTCCTTTGGATCGAACGGACCCTTATCGTAATCCGGGCTGAGATAGCGCAGGTGATACCAGGAGGAGCACATAAAGGTATCCATGGTATCGGTTTCGCGTTCAGCCGGAGCACCGCAAATTGGGCAGGTGGTCTTGCTCCAGGTGGGATGAAGTTTCAAGGGACTTTGTCCGGTCGGTCTCCATTCAACGTCTTCCGGCAGTTTTACCGGCAGTTGATCGTCCGGCACCGGCACGGCGCCGTGCGTTTTGCAATACACAATCGGGATGGGCGCACCCCAATAACGTTGGCGTGAGATCAACCAGTCCCGTAAACGGTAATTGGTGGAGGCATGCCCGGCGCCGAGTTGTGTCACATACTCGACCGCCCTTTTGAAGGACAGGTCGCCCGGAGTACCTGAAAGTGGACCCGAATTGACCAATTCGCCGGCGGCCGGAATGGCTTCGGTCAGTTCAGCCGATTCGAGTTTTGGTGAACCTGCAGGCTGCACAACTACTTTGACCGGTAGTTTGAATTTGCGCGCAAACTCAAAGTCACGCTGGTCATGGGCTGGAACAGCCATGATGGCTCCGGTACCATACGTCATCAACACATAATCGGCAATCCAAACCGGAATGCGCTCGCCGGAAACCGGGTTGATCGCATACCCTCCGGTGAAAACGCCGGTCTTTTCTTTGTCGGTCGCTTCGCGCTGAATATCCGATTGGCGTTGGGCATCCATGATGTATTGTTCAACATTCACCTGGTTTTCAGGTGAGGTGAGTTTTTGCACCAGCGGATGTTCGGGAGCCAGCACCATGAAGGTCACGCCCCAGAGCGTGTCTGGGCGGGTGGTAAAGACTTCGATCGGATCTCCTGCTTCGGTTTTAAAGGTCACCAATGCACCCTCTGACTTGCCGATCCATTTTGTCTGCAGGGTGCGTACCCTTTCAGGCCAATCAATGCCATCATACTTTAATAGCTCTTCGGCATAATCGGTGATCTTAAAGAACCACTGCTCCAGGTCTTTCTTGATCACCGGGGTGCCGCAGCGTTCGCAGTGACGATCCTCGCCCACAACCTGTTCGCGTGCCAATGTTGTTTGATCTTTTGGACACCAGTCCACCGGCGACATCTTGCGATAGGCAAGACCGTGTTCGAACAGCTTGATAAAGAACCACTGGGTCCAGCGGTAATATTTCTCGTCCGCGGTGATGATCTCGCGCCGCCAGTCGAACATGGCGCCCATTAGCTTGAATTGCTTGCGCATCCGTTCGATATTGGCATAGGTCCAAATCTTGGGGTGAATGTTGTGCTTGATGGCTGCATTTTCAGCCGGCAGGCCAAACGCATCGAACCCGATCGGAAACATCACGTTAAATCCATTCATGCGTTTGAAACGTGCACGCGCGTCCGAGGGCGCGATGGCATACCAGTGACCGATGTGCAAATCACCAGAGGGGTATGGGAGCATCGTCAGGGCATAGAATTTCTTGCGGGAATCGTTAATATCCGCATCGTAAAGGTGATCGGCTGCCCATTTTTCCTGCCACTTACCTTCGATCTCTTCCGGACTGTAGATGGGAATATTCGAGTTTGCCATTCCATGCTCCATTCTCTGACATTAACTAAAAAAATCTTCTCCCGATCAGGGACGAAGATTTTCTCCGCGGTACCACCCTGCTTGTCTGCAACTTGCCAGACCGCTCAGATCGCTGTAACGGGCTTACCCGCTGCCAGCTACTCGATTTTCACCGGCAAAGCTATCCAAAAATGGATTCGGGCGAGTTCAATCTTGAGCATTCTGCGGATGCTGTGTCGGGCTTGCACCTCTCACTCCCGGCTCGCTGACAGATGATTTACTACTCCCAATTTCGCTTTAGTGGACCCAGGGGGATTCGAACCCCCGGCCTTCTCAATGCCATTGAGACGCGCTCCCAGCTGCGCTATGGGCCCAGATTGATTCCTTTTTTTGAGCCTGTGCTGCTCAGTGGACCTGGGGGGATTCGAACCCCCGGCCTCTTCAGTGCGATTGAAGCGCGCTCCCAACTGCGCTACAGGCCCGTTTTCAAAGGTAGTCAGATTTTACTTGACCGAAGGCTGAATGTCAAGGCTAAGCCGGTATCGTCTGGCATCTCCGTAACGATCTGGTCTTCTGTGAATCTTTCAAATGAAATCTGGACAGGAAACTCGACAATCATTTACTTGTCAATACTAGCTAACACTTTTCCGCCAATTTGGAATTGCCTATTGACTTATGTTTTTTAAAGTGCTATAAAATTGAACATGTTAAAGATTTACACTCCTAAGCAACACGAGCTGACATTCACCATCCTTTTGAAGGATTTCGGTGCAGCTTTGCTTTAGATAGTTCTGGTCAGCAATTTGGTATAACAAAGCCCCCCCCTTCAACAAGGAGGGGCTTTTTATTTTGCACTTACAGAAAAGAGGAAGATGAGATGAATAGAAGAATCGGGTTCACAGTCATTGGTCTTGTTTTAGTTGCTTTTGTTTTGACGGCATGTGCTGCTCCACAACCCATCACCACCAGCGCTGCAACCACCAACACGCAAGCTGCGGCTGGTTGTTTGGGTGACCCCGCAAAAATGGTTGCCGATCTCAAATGCGCAAAAGTGACGATCGCCGTTGAGAATGCGTATCTGCCGTTCAACTATATCGTCGTCAGCACCAACCAGCCTGGCGGTTGGGATTATGCCGCTTGGAATGAGATTTGTGCCCGGCTGAACTGCACCCCCGTTTTTACTGAAACTGCCTGGGACGGATTGATCCAGCAGGTCGCCAGCGGTCAGGTTCAAGTCGGCGCGGATGGGATCACCAAAACCGCCGACCGCCAAACCCAGGTGGATTTCTCCACCGGGTATATTC
The DNA here is from genome assembly GCA_963714465.1 of uncultured Chloroflexia bacterium. Lineage (GTDB taxonomy): Bacteria > Chloroflexota > Anaerolineae > Anaerolineales > Anaerolineaceae > UBA6107. The sequence continues at coordinate 262,829 of CAVQOS010000002.1, forward strand.
AAATCCAGGAGAAATTATTGGTTCGCAGCGGTGAAAAAAGGTTTTCCACCATCGAACAACTGGCAGCCGACCCCACTTTGAAAGTTGGAACCCAGGCCAATACCACGAATTACCTGGTAGCCCAAAAATACCTGCCTGATACGCGCATCCAGGCGTACGACCAGATGCCCTTTGCAGTCCAGGCGCTTCTCTCGGGTGATGTGGATGCGGTGGTGATCGATACGGTTGCCGGCATGGGATACCAGGGTCAAAATACCGATCAGCTCGAATTACTGGATCAGACCCTATCCAGTGATGAACTTGGTTTCATCTTCCCCAAGGGCAGTGACCTGTTGGAACCAGTCAACAAGGCGCTCCAGGCAATGACCGATGATGGCACCCTGGCTGCTTTGAACCAGAAATATTTCAGCAAAGATTTCAAAATTACCCAGGCAGAGGTTAAATAGTTGGTTGCGGCAGGTAAATGATGATCATAAAAAATACAAAAAGCCTTGAAATGGTACCGCCTTTGCTGGTACGAGAACGGATGAGCCTGCGTCAGCGCCTGAGATCGACGCCCTGGTGGTTGGTAGCCATTTTTGCGATAGCTCTGGTGACAGTCTGGGAGATCACCACCAATTCGGCCTTCGCAAATGCGTTCACCTTTATCAAAGCCGGGCTGTCGGTCACACTGACCACCACCTTGGTCTCATTTGCGATCTCACTTATTTTCGGATTGATTTTGAGCCTTGGCAGAATCTCCAGCAACGTGCTTTGGAATAACGTGAGTACTTTTTACGTCGAAGTCGTCCGCGGCGTTCCGATGCTGGTGCTGATCTTCTTTATCGCCCTGGTCTTGATCCCTGGATTCACCATGGGTCTGCAAAATCTTGCCCCGGTCTTTCAGAACCTCGGACTGACCAATATCGCAGCAACCCTAAAGGGGTTGCAAACCAGCGCGGTTCCCATGAACGTGCGTGCGATTATTGCCCTGGCGGTAACGTATAGCGCATTCCTGGCAGAGATCTTCCGGGCAGGTTTTCAATCGGTTGACCCGGGTCAAATGGAAGCGGCAAGATCGCAGGGAATGACCTACTCGCAGGCAATGTTCTACATCATCCTTCCCCAGGCTTTGAAGAACATCCTTCCTGCCCTGGGCAACGATTTCATTTCGCTCTTGAAAGACTCCTCCCTGGTGTCGATCCTGGCGGTGCGGGATATTACCCAGGTGGCAAAACTTTATGCTGGCAGCACATTCGAATACAACACCACCTATACCACCCTGGCAGTGATGTACCTCACCATGACCATCCTGCTGTCCTTCGTGGTCAAACTTCTCGAAAGGAGGATGAACACCAATGGAAAATAATATGGTCAAAGTCAGCAACCTGAGAAAAGCCTTCACCGGTGTGGATGCCCTGAACGGGGTCAGTTTTACCGTCGGCAAAGGCAAAGTTGTGGTCATTCTAGGACCAAGCGGATCAGGTAAATCCACATTGCTGCGCTGCATCAATCAGCTCGAAGAACAAAGCAGTGGAGATCTGTGGATCGATGGCGAGAAAGTCACATCGAGCCCAAAACAGCTCGACCGGATCCGTTCAGAGGTGGGGATGGTATTTCAGCACTTCAATTTGTACCCTCACCTGACCGTACTCGAAAATCTCACTCTGGCCCAAAGAATCGTGCGAAAAGTGCCCAAAGAAGAAGCCGAAGCGTTTGCCCGCCAGCAGCTTGCGCAGGTTGGCATCCTTGACAAAGCTGATGCCTTCCCGGCTCAACTCTCGGGTGGTCAGCAGCAGCGGGTCGCCATTGCGCGGGCTTTATCGATGCGCCCCAAGCTTCTCCTGTTTGACGAACCCACAAGCGCTCTCGACCCCGAGATGATCAAAGAAGTACTCGAGGTGATGCTCGACCTTGCCAGGGCTGGCTATACCATGATCGTCGTCACGCATGAGATGGGTTTCGCCCGGGCTGCTGCAGATGAGATCATATTCATGGACCAGGGAAAGATCGTCGAACAATCCACCCCTGAGATCTTCTTTGAGAATCCCTCAGAACCGCGATCGAGAGCTTTCCTGTCGCAGTTATTGACTCGCTGAGATTAGCTCAGAATAGAAATCCAAAAAAGGCGGAATCATACAGGCTGGTTTCTGGCGTGGGTTTCCTCTTCACGCTATAATCGTGAGTGGGAGATTAACCATGACCGATCAAAGAATGACCCACCTGTATGATCTTCTGACCGCATCCGGCTTCGATGCCGTTGCGTTCAACCCGGGTCCTAGCCTGACCTACCTCACAGGGCTGCACTTTCACTTAATGGAACGACCCACCGTCCTGGTGATCAAGCCCGGGAAAACGCCTGTGCTGATTCTCCCCGAGTTGGAAGCCGGCAAACTCGTTCAATCGCTATTACAGGTAAATGCCTTCACCTTTGGCGATAATCCAGCCACCTGGGCGGGTGTATTCCAAAAAGCGCTGGATTCACTGGACTTGAAACGCGGAAGCATCGCAGTCGAACCCAACCAAATGCGTTTTCTCGAAATGGACTTCCTTAAGAAAGGTGCACCGCAGGTTGAGTTCGTTTCAGGCGGAAGACTGCTCTCTTCCCTGCGGATCAAAAAAGACGCCGCAGAGATCAGTACCATGCGGCAGGCGGTGAGTATCGCCCAGGTTGCCTTGAAAGAAACCCTCGCCTTGTTTAAAATCGGCATGACCGAAAAGGCAATCGCTTCTGAATTAATGATCCAACTGTTCCGCGCCGGTTCTGGCGAAGAGCTGCCATTCATGCCCATCGTTGCCAGCGGACCCAACTCGGCGAATCCGCATGCAACCCCGACAGAGCGTAAGGTCCAGGCAGGCGAATTTCTGCTTATCGATTATGGCGCTTCGTATGAAGGTTATTTTTCAGATCTCACCCGCACCTTTGCCGTTGGCGAAATTTCTCCGGAGCTCAAGCAAATTTATGCAGCCGTGAAAGGGGCTAACGAAGCCGGTAGAAAAGCTGGAGCCCCTGGAATTCAAGCTGGGAGTATCGACCAGGCTGCCCGTAAAGTGATCACCTCCGCTGGTTACGGACCCCAATTCTTCCACCGCACGGGTCATGGATTGGGCATGGAAAGCCATGAGGAGCCTTATATATTCGGAGAAAACCAACTCCTGCTTGAAGAAGGAATGGTTTATACGGTTGAACCAGGAATTTACCTGGAGGGTATTGGGGGCGTCAGGATCGAGGACAACATGGTCATCACGGAAAAAGGATCGGAATCACTCAGCGATTTTTCTCGCGAACTCACGTTTGTGGGAGGATAAATGAATCGTTCTTCTTTACAGTCCTCTCTCACTATGCAGGGTGCTGAACCATTCTTGATTCCGGGAGGAGACACCGGTTGTTTGCTTATCCACGGCTATACGGGTACTCCATTCGAAATGCGCATGCTGGGCGATTTTCTTGCACAGAGGGGATATACCGTTTTAGCTCCCAGGTTATCTGGGCATGCCACCCGACCCGAAGACATGACACGCTGTCGCTGGCAGGATTGGCAGGCGTCGGTCGAAGACGGATTGAACCTGCTTAAAGGCTGCTCAAAACAACAGGTGGTCATGGGTCTTTCCCTGGGCGGCGTACTGGCGCTTCTTACCGCTGCCCGGTTCCCTGTCAGCGGGGTGGTGTCTTTTTCGGCTCCAGGAGTGCTTCCTCTCGATCCTCGAATCAAGTGGGTACCCGCGATCTATCGGATTTACCCGATGCTGCACAAAGGCGTTCCTGATTGGCACAATCCGGATGCCGCCAAAGATCATAAAGAATACCGCAGCTATCCCACCCGGTCTCTCATCGAGCTAAACAAAGTGCTTATCACCATGCGCGCAGAACTGGATAAAGTCACTGCACCGGTACTGTTTGTCCAAAGTCACCAGGATAAAGTCATTTCACCGGACTGCATGGATTATCTTTACGAACATGTCGGTTCGAAGGATAAATCCCGCATGTGGGTGGAAGACAGCGGGCATGTGGTAATTCGCGAACCGGAAAGAGAAAAAGTATTTCTCGAGGTTCAAAAATTCCTGCAACGCATTTTGATCAATCCATGAACCGCAATCTATTATTCGTGATCATCTCTCTTTTCACATGGGGGATGGGCGAAGGCCTTTTCATTTACTTCCAACCCATTTACCTGCAGGAACTTGGCGCTGACCCGGTTCTCATTGGCGGTCTGCTGGGGGCGATGGGTATCGCCATGGCATTGGCGCAAATTCCATCGGGAATATTAGCGGACAAGATCGGTTCGCGCTCCATGATGTGGGCTTCCTGGATAATGGGAACCGTGGCGGCTTTTGGGATGACCATGGCTCGCTCCCTGCCTGTTTTTGCCATTGGTCTGATCCTTTACGGAGCCTCCGCCTTTGCCATTGCGCCGATGAACCGCTATATCACCAGCGTGCGGGGCAAGTTCACTGTTGGCCGGTCTCTCACCCTTGCTTCAGGTATTTACAACCTGGGTGCCGTGGTTGGACCTGTGACCGGCGGGTTGATTGCTCAACGATTTGGATTCCGCTCAGTTTATCTTCTGGCCGGCGGCATCTTTCTGATTTCCACAATCATCCTACTGACCATCGAGAAAAACCCTCCGGTGCACCATGAAGATTTGGGTTCGACTTCGGCGCGTGGAATAACAAAGAACAGTGTCTTCATCGCATTTACCGCGATTATTTTCTTGTTGATGTTTGCACTGTATTTACCTCAACCTCTGACACCTAATTTCTTGCAGAACCAGCAGGGTTTTGACCGCAGCACCATTGGGATTTTGGGAGCCGTCGGCAGCCTGGGAAATGCCGTGATTATGCTCACCTTGGGCAGCCTGCGTCCGGTGGCGGGTTTTATGGTCGGTCAAGTGATGGTAGCTGGGTTTTCCGCCTTGTTCATCTTCGGAAATTCACCGTTCTGGTTCGGTCTTGGCTATGCACTGCTTGGCGGTTTCAGGCTTTGTCGAACGATGGTGCTCGCCTTCGCCAGACCCCTGGTTCACCCTGAAGAAACCGGACTGGCATATGGGATCCTGGAAACCACGAATTCTGTGGCGATCATCATCGCCCCCGTGATTGCGGGACTGCTCTATGATAAAAGCCCGTTGCTGGTCTACCGAGTTGCCCTGGTGGCGGTAATCGTCAGCATCGTGATTTCGGGGATCACCTTACCCCGCCTTCAACGTAAATCGCTCGAATCGAAAATTCTTGAGGAAGTGCCGGTCGCTGATGATTAAGCTGACACCTTTCGTGCTGGGACCTCTTGAGAATAATTCATTCCTGCTCGTGGATGAAACCAGCGGTGACTGTATGATCGTGGACCCTTCATTTGATCCGGAACCTATCCTCATCGCGATCCAGGAACGCCACCTATCGGTGAAAGCCATTTTGCTGACCCATGCCCATTTCGACCATATCGCCGGAATTCCTTACCTCAACGCTTTTCTCCCCCAGCCTTTGACCATTGGTTTATCCAGCGGAGATGCTGCAACCTATTCTAATTCTGGAGGCGCTAAGCAATATGGTTTCCATATTGGGGAGCTTCCCAAGGTCAATTTGACACTGTTCGACAAACAGCTTTTGACCCTGGGAACTGTGACGATAGAAGTGCGGGAAGTGCCGGGTCACACTCCGGGTCATGTGTTGTTCAATATCCGGTCACTTCAAACCGCTTTGGTCGGTGATTTGATCTTTTATCGCTCGGTCGGACGAACTGATCTGCCTGGCGGTGATTTCAACACCCTGGTTCACAGCATCCGTACCCAGGTGTTCAGTCTGCCGCCGGAAACCATCCTCTACCCGGGTCACGGGCCCTCAACAACCGTGGCTGATGAAATGGTAGAAAATCCTTTTCTATCTTAAAAAATCCCTCGCATTGCTGCGGGGGATCAATTTTCTCTTTAGGTTATTTTGCGAAATCGATGGCGCGTGTCTCGCGGATGACCGTGACCTTGATTTGACCGGGATATTGCATGCTCTCTTCCACTTTTTTCGCCACATCCCGGGCAAGTCGGGTGGATGCCAGGTCGTCAATTTCTTCGGGACGGACGATGATGCGCACTTCCCGACCGGCCTGGATGGCATAGCTCTGAGAAACGCCCTTGAACGAGTTGGCAATTTCTTCGAGCGCGTGCAAGCGCTTGATGTACTGCTCCAGGTCCTCGCGGCGTGCACCCGGGCGTGCGCCTGAAATGGCGTCGGCAGCTTCCACGATGACTGCTTCGATGGATTCCTGCTCCACTTCATGATGATGCGATGCCATTGCATTGACCACCTTGGCATTGACACCGTAGCGTTTGGCATATTCAGCGCCCAGTTGAGCGTGAGTGCCGTCGGTGTTATGATCCATGGCTTTTCCGAGGTCGTGCAGCAAACCACCAGCACGAGAAATTTCCACGTCAGCACCGAGTTCAGCCGCGATCACGGCAGCCAGTTTGGCCACTTCCACCGCGTGACCCAATTGATTTTGTCCATAGGAGGTGCGGAATTTCAAGCGGCCAAGCATCTTCAAGATTTCAGGGTGCAGACCTGCTACACCGGCATCGAAGGCAGCCTCATCCCCAGCCTCGACAATGGCGTGTTCGACTTCTTTTTCTTCTTCCGCCAGCACCTTTTCGATATGTGCAGGATGGATTCTTCCATCCACGATCAAACGATCCAGCGAACGGCGGGCAATTTCACGGCGGACGGGGTCGAAGCAGGAAATGGTCACAGCCTCAGGGGTATCGTCGACGATGACATCCACGCCGGCAGCCTGTTCAAATGCACGAATGTTGCGCCCGTTCCGACCGACGATGCGGCCTTTCATTTCTTCGTTGGGCAGCGTCACAAGCGAAGTGGATACGCTGGCAACATGCTCAGAAGCCACGCGTTGAATTGCATCGGTGATGATCTCACGGGCACGACGTTCGCCCTCAGACCTGGCTTCTTGTTCGATCTGGCGGATGATGCGTGCCATATCGTTGCGTGCCTCTTTTTCGGCTTCGCCCAGGAGCACCTGTTTGGCTTCATCCATGCTCATTTGACCGATCCGCTGAAGTTCTTCCAATTGGTCAGAATACATCTTTTCGATGTCGTTCGCCCGTTTATCCAGCGAGCTCTGACGTTTATTCAAGTTTTGTTCGCGTTGCTCCAGGCGCTCGATCCGGTGGTCCAAATCAAGACGGCGCTTTTGCAGACGTTCATCTTCGCGTGAAATATCCAGCCTGCGGCGGCTTGTCTCACCCTCAGATTCCTGCAGCAGTTTAAGCGACTTGTCGCGGGCTTCGATTTCAATGGTTCTTGCTTGTTCGGTTGCCTTTTGGACAATTCCTTCTGATTGGAGCGCCTGCGATTTTCGATAGTTCTTTAACGCAACCATCACCAGCGCGACGGTGATTCCACCGGCAACCACGAAGGTTCCCAGTGCGACGAGGAGGATTACTAGGCCATTACTCATTTTAGAATTCCTTATTATCCAGGATGAGTGTCTTCAGATTTCGCAAGTTCCCAGACCGCACGGACAACAGGAGCAATGGTTCCGTAGGAGAAACCGCGCCTCACAAGGAAAGCGCTCAGTCGATTCCGAAACTTTATGCCATCTTCCAGGTTCAATTTTCGGGCGTACTGCGTTGCTGCTTGTAATGCCAATTCTTCGTCTGGTGACGAATCTTCCAACACTTGTTCAATTACCTCATCTGCAATGCCTTTTTGATGCAGCTCGATCGAGATGAGTCTCCGGCTGCGTGGGTGCATTTCATTCCGGTTTTCAACCCATTGTTTGGCATATTTGTCGTCAGCCACCAGTCCGGCTTCGTTCAAACGATTCAGCACAAGGGTGCACTGATTCTCGTCAAAGCCGCCCGAAATGAGTTTTAACCTGATCTCTTTTTCTGTTCTTGGTTTGAGATTAATGAGCCGAAGTGCTTTGAGATATGCCACTTCATTCGCATCAGAAGCAAGAAGCGATTCGATCTTTTTTTCGTCCAGACGCTGTCCTGGCTGAAGCCAGGCAGCCACGATCCTGGACAAACCAAATGCATACTCTCCATCCAGAAAGATACTGACTCTTTCTGGATTTTTCTTTTGCGCCTTAATACCTGTAATCTCACGGTCCATCGTTATTAACCAAAAACAGCCAAAGAACTGCTTTGCAGTTCAGGCTGTTATTTCCATTCAAACATAAATCTGCTTGTTTAGTCCGAATAAATCGTCAAGTTTTTCTTAACTTCCGAAAATGCCAGGTGCTCTTGTCTATACCACCAACTGGAATTGGCGAATTTGCTTTTTACCAGAAATCCGATCCGGACATCTTTGAAATGCAAATACGAATTCGTAGTTATAAACAGCATCCCTGTTATAGTGCAATTTCGGTTGCCAGATGTTATCCATCAAAACTCCAAACGGAGTGAAAAAAACTAAACAAGCAAATTTGGTTGAATGTTTCAGCCTGAAGCCGCTTCCCCTTCTAGTAACACGGCAGATGAAACAATCTTTTAATTATTAACAATTATACATTATTTTTCGACAATCTTAAGAAATTGCTATCCGAATAAATCGTTGGGTTGGTCCTCTGATATAGATATTCTCTCAGGCAGTTCAAATCACCTCTGCAGCGTGAGATAAGTGACGTCTTTCGGTTCTTTTTCAGTTGTCAACGCTCCTTCTTAAACTGATCCTCTGCGCACCAGATTTTTCATTTACTATTAATCTTCCATGGATTTATGCAAATTATTGGACATTTTTTATCCAATTAATGACGGGTTGCAAAGATACTGCTCTTCCATTGTATATGGCTCGTTAAGATCAGGCAGGAGATTGAAATGCGCAAAGTTGTTTTTCAGATGATGATCTCATTGGATGGCTACTTTGAAGGTCCAGATAAAGAAATTGATTGGCATAACCTGGATGCAGAATTCAACGATCATGTCATCGAATTGCTCAAGCACGTGGACACAGAGGTCGAACTATTTCAGCTTCGAGAAGGAGGAATTTGGTATTTCATCCAATACGACAGTGGCGGAAAAAGATACGACTTCCATGGGGTGTATCACGATATCGAACCTGAGAAACGTTTGGTCTACACCTTTGTAATACGAAGGTATGCCAGGTCATCCAGCGCTGATCATCGATACCCTTGAGAATATCGAAGGGATGACCAGATTAACCGAACTAACCGTGTTCCCATCAGTGGAAGAGAGACGGAATGGTCCAAGCCGATATGCAAATGGGCATCGAACAATCTATGGAAAGGATCGATGAACTGCTCAAAGAATGCTGCGGCGAAATTACGTAGCCAAATATGGGAGGAAATAAGTCAGTGAGTTTATCATTGCTGAAAAGAGATTTTCTAAACAACCTCCAAGTCAATCCGAATAAATATATGCCGCCCTTCTCATTATAAATAAAGGGCGGCTTTGATTTTGTTGTTCCCGGAAGTGGGCTACAATTTAATAAAATACGCCAGGAAAGCGCTCGACATGGATGAATATCATACCCAATTATCTGAAAGAATTGCCCAAGCCTATTGAAGCATTGATTCTCTTTCATGCTAAAATAATCACATGACCTTGCCCAAAGAACCGCTATCAGCAACCCGCCGTAACCATCGAAAGCAGATGCTGCTGCAAGTTTGGCTTCCATTTGGTGCCGCAGTCTTGGTTGCGATGGCGGTTGCGGTATTCATTATTGTTCTTGCCGGCAGATCGTCATCAGCCGTCGCGCAAGCATCGTATATTTCCGTAGTGCTGATCCTGGCTCCTGTAATCATTTTGGGTGTTCTTTATGCATTCCTGGTCGCGTTGGCCATTTATTTGGTGGCTAAACTGACGGGGAAAGTCTCCCCAGCGGCAAAAGTGGTCCAGGGAGTGTTCAACACCATCTCTCAGAAAACCAATGCTGTCGCGGATCGGATGGCAAGCCCGCTGATCAAGACCGGGTCCATTGCGGCTGCCGTCAAAAGAATATTCAAACGAAAACGATAATTTCACCTTTGGAGGTGATATGAACGAAATTGAAAAAGGCAACGCAAAAGGAAGGGTTTTACTGGTAGGCGGTTTGATCGGGATGCTTGCTGGTCTGGCTGCAGCCTATATGTTGATCCGAAAGCAGGAAAAAACCGGCCAGCCCATCAAATTCAGCTCCAGTGATGGGATGAAATTAGGGATGAGCACGTTTTCCCTGATGAAGTTGGTGTCTGATATTGCGGTCAAACCGAAATAGCTCTCCCAGGAAAACCAGGGGCACGATCTACTGCATGATATTCAGGATTCCAGGAATTGAAGCTGAATGGCTCTTTCAGGGTCTGTAAAAGAACACCGCGAGCGAATCGAGCATCCATTACCGGAATTTCTTGTAGTTGGCAACTTGGCGCGTAATTTCATCATCGATCTTACCCACAATGCATACAACGACATACCTGGGGGATCCGCCCTTTTTGCAGCGGCAGGTATCCAATGCTGGGGGTATCCGGTCGGCATTGTCAGCGAAGTAGGTGAAGATTATCCGCTCGACTGGTTGGAAAAGTCTTATCACACCGGGTTCGATGTTCGGGGGGTAAGGGTGCTTCCCACCTCCATTGACTCTCGCGAGTTCTACGCCGGGGCAAGCAGTGAGTCGCCAATCCCGGGGAACCCGGTTCCACAATACGCCGCATGCGGTCTTCCGTTTCCCAAATCGTTGTTGGGATATTCCTTGCAGGTCAAAAACCAATTGCAGGATCCAAACACGATTTACCCGCACGGCCTCGGGAACCTCAGTCCGCAGGATTATACGCAAGCCACGGCAGTCCACTTGTGCCCAATGAATTACCGGCTGCAGGTTCAAATTCCCATCACGTTGCACCGGTCGTTTATTGACACGGTCACCATCGACCCCTCTCCCGAGTATATGACCCCCAAGAATTGGGACAATATCCCAGCCCTGCTTAAATCGACGACTGCATTTCTCCCATCAGAAAAATGCCTGGTTGCGTTGTTCCAGGGACGTTCCACCGACCTATGGGAAATGGCACAAGCCCTGGCAGAATTTGGCTGTGAATTTATCGTCATCCGCCGGGGATTAAAGGGGCAGTATCTTTATGACGGCTATGCGAAAAAAAAGTACTTTGTACCGGCTTACCCGCTGAAAGTGACCAATCTCGTCGGCGCGGGGGATGCTTTCTGCGGCGGTTTCCTGGCTGCCATCAAGAAAACTTACGATCCCCTGGAAGCCTGTCTTGCGGGAAATATCTCTTCCTCCCTGGCAATGCAATCGGCAAATCCATTATTCCTGGCAGATAACCTCCCTGGTTTTACGCAGGCGCGCCGGGAATCCCTCCGCACCATGGTTCAGCAGCTATGACCCTCATTTCTGACGCAGAGTTCGACCAATTGATTGACTGGGCAGTCGAACTGCAGCAAATTCCATCGCCCACATTTTCAGAATCCAAGCGTGCTGCATACCTCGTGGATTGCTTCAAGACCCTTGGAGTCCAAGAGGTCAAAACGGATGATGCAGGTAACGTCGTTTGCCGTATTCCCGGAGGAAAAGCCGACCCGCTGCTGATCACTGCCCATCTTGACACAGTGCATCCTCTTCGGCAATCGCTGCAGATCACCCGGAATCCTTTTTCCATTACCGGTCCCGGTATTGGGGACAACGCGCTGGGCCTGGCTGCGATGCTTTCCATTGCCGATAGCTTCGTCAATGCCGCCGCGCCTCCTGCAGGCGACGTCTGGTGTGTCGGAACCGTTTGTGAAGAGGGGTTGGGAAATTTGAAGGGAATCAAAGCGGTTGTCCCGCTCTTTGCGAAACCACCGCATTGCACCTTTGTCCTCGAAGGCATTGGATTGGGTCAGATCCAGCAAAAAGCGCTCGGAATCGTCCGCCTGCGAATTACCGTCGAAGCACCCGGCGGGCATTCGTGGTCGGATTACGGGAGTCCTTCCGCCATCCACATCCTGGTGGCGCTCGCATCCTCGATCAACAGCATCAAGATTCCTGTCCATCCACGTACCAGCCTGAACATCGGCTTGATTCGAGGGGGGACTGCCATCAACTCGATCGCCCCGTGTGCCTATATGGAAATCGATTTGCGTTCGGAGGAAGCCGAAACGCTGACCAGCCTCGCGGGTTACGTGAAGAAGAAAACGGAATACGTCCGGCAGGAAGTGGTCAAAGTCACGGTTGAAGAAATCGGCAATCGGCCTTCAGGCAGTATCCCACGGGACGATCCGTTCTTGAATTTTGGCGGAAAAATTCTGACCGGGCTTGGCATCCCCCCGCGGTTTATCATTTCTTCGACGGATGCGAGCTACCTCATCCAAAAACAATGGCCAGTCCTTTCCATCGGGCTGACCACGGGCAGCCAGGTGCATACCCCTGAAGAAACGATCGATCTGCTTCACCTGCGGATCGGGATCGAACAACTGCGGCAAATGGCTACCCAAATCTGGCAGGTAAATCCATAATCTCTGGTATCAGCTACTCCTATTTTTCAAGCGGCGGCTGGGTGTAAAAAGCCGCTTCAGCATTTCGCGGAAGACTGCCCAATTGATATGCCTCACTGCCCGCCTATCTTCAGATTGGATTCGCTGGACTTTGCTATAGATTGCCTGTTCATAGCTGATGAGAACGGATTTTGCATCAGCTTCGGTTTCGGGCACTTCCGCGATCAAAGTTGCCGTAATTTCAGAGGACGTACTCCCTGGTGGCAGCCGGATGCCCAACCAATACAGCCCGCGTTCGACGGCAAAGAATGAACGTTGGGTGGGGGTCAAATCAAAGTACAGGAACAGATCTCCAACTACAGGGATTTGTGTGAGAATGCAGTAAAACTTCTGCCAGACTTTCAACAGCCGGGTTTGGATGGCCTTTTTATGTTTCCTGGCGAGCCTGATCAAGAATCCGACCAATGCCAACACACCTGCGATCCCAACGCCAAGCATGAGCACGCCAAATAACGTCAAACTGCCCTGTCCATTTCCCGGCGCTTGATTCACCGGTGCTGCCTGTGTCGCAGCCTGACTGTTCTGGGTTGAACTCACGCCTGGCGTCGAGCTTGAATTTCCGGCGCCGCCTGGCCCTGATTGCGAATTGGCGCCACTCACCCCCGTGTAATCGATCTGCGCGATCGATGCAGTTGGCTCAAATGGAATCCAGCCGTAACCAGGAAAATACACTTCAGGCCAGGCATGGCTGTCTCTTGCAACCACGCTGTACTGGTTTTTACTCGTTTGGGTTCCCTGGGCATACCCCACCGCAAGACGTGCCGGCACGCCAGCCGCCCGCAACAGCAGCACCTCGGCGGTCGCATAATAATTACAGAAACCTTTTTTGTAATCGAACAGAAACCAATCGATCACATCCGTTCCTACCGGGGGGGCACTGACCGTCGATTGGTAGGAAATATTGCTGCGCAGGTAGTTGGTCACCGATACAGCCTTGTCAAAAGGCGTGCTCTGAGCAGCGGTCAACTCCTGGCTGAGATTTCGTATCTGTGGCGAAAGGGTGGAGGGAACCTGCAGATACCGGTCCAGGATCCACTGCGGATAATCGGTTCCGGCAGCCGTCAATTCGGACTGGGTGGCTGAACTCACCTCTACCTCTGCCCGGTATCGTTCGCCATTGCGAAGTTTCGGTGACGTAAAGATGGCCAATACATCTGCCTGTGATCCGCCATCGGTCGTGATCGATACATCCACCTGCTTGCCCACCGAAGTTGGAATTCCAGGAACATAGACCATCCCCAGTTGAGGCATCCAGGTGGTGACTCTGATCTTTACAGGGACGAGGCTCTTATACCCCGGGGAGGGTAAACGCTGGGAAGAGAGTAAATAATCCTTATAAACCGGCCCGTTGGACCATTGCGAGTTCGAATAAACATCGTAAACCCTCAAACGCCAATAATAGGCGTTTTGCAGCGGGGCAGGCTTATTCGTGTCTATTGTAAGCACTTCATTGAGTCCGAGCGGTTGTCCTTTTCCCAGATACATGGTGTTCCCGGCATTCTCTTCAACGGTGGGTCCCGTTTCCTGCAGGGCAAAAACAAGGTGCGCAAAATTTTGGGTGAACCGATCCCAATTTTGACTTAACTGGGTCGGAAATCCACTGGGGCGAAAAATGGTTCGCGAAAGCGAGGGGATGTACCATCCAGCTAATCCAAGGATGATTGCCGCAATGATCACCACCCGGGTGAAATCAAAGCTGGATTCATCCCCCACTTTGATGTTTTCGGCTTTCAACCCCTCACGAATGCGCAGAAAATAGATCCTACCCAATAGGATCAACGCTCCAACGGCATACGCCAGGGTGTAAAACTGGCGGCGTGTTCCCACCTCGTAATGCTCGATCAGGATCGTCGCACCGCCCAGGATCAGCAAGGGTATCCAGGGGCTGCCTGTGCGCGCCATGCTAAAACCGGCAGCCGTCCCCAATATCCAGTACACCAATCCCAGGCCGAGAATAAACAGGATCGAATCGGTGACCGGCTGGTTGGCAAGCATCTGTGCCCCCGCGTGGTTGATGCGCTGCACCAGCAGGACAGCTGTGTCACCGAGTGAACCTTGATAAGTGGCATCCACCAATACGATTACAGGGATGACGATTATTGAATAGATGAAAATGAGGATTACGGATAATGTGGAGTGGATCCGGCTGCGCCCAACGAGAGTTCCAAGGATTGCGCCAACGAACAAAAGCAGTCCAACGATCCCCAGGTTATCTGCCCAATTGGTGAATTCGAGCCGGGCAACCGCCAGCATGAACAAAATGAACATAAAAACCAATGAAACGGTATCCGTCCACCTTTTGCTTAACCCGAATCTCGTTTGCGTAAACAATTGCCCTTACTTTCCGTTTGGCGGGTGTGCGGTGAGCTCCTCGATGCATCAAACCGATAATCTGAGAGTTGTCATTAATCGGAGTGTAATCTGTCTGAACTATTCTTACAAATCGAGATTAATTTAACATTATTTTTGATGATTCATCTACTCAGAAGTTTATATCTGGCTTCGACTTTTTTTCTGTGGGACAGCTAAACTGCACTCCCACTTCCATTTACCTGTATTCTACGAGCATCTGCTGCGGTTGAGACACCCGAGGTTGCCAGTGGATGGGCTTGCTTGGAGAATTTCATTTGCCAATAAAAATATTTGAAAGTGAAGTCGATTTCTCTTATAATAACAGCAGAGTACTTTGATAGGAGGTCGTTATGCAGAAATTCCGGATGTTTATTTATGGCGCATTTTTGGGTGGAATCACGGGCGCTCTACTGGCAACCTTGTTTGCACCCTCTTCGGGCAACGCCCTGCGAGGACAGATCGAGGATCGTTACATGTCGATCCGTTCTGAAGTGACCCAGGCGGCAACTGACAAGACAAAAGAGTTGCGCGATGAATTAGCCAAATTGCAGAAGCGTGAAATTCCAACAGAATAACGCAAGAAAACACACCTTTGTGAATTTCACGAAGGTGTGTTTCATTTCATGGGGTTCACTGAATAATCGTAAAGCGCTTTCTGGCGGGTGTAGCGCGTCGAACCGCTGATCACGATGGTTACCGGGCGAAGCGTTGTTGCCGCGCGAATCGGAATTTCCAATTTTTCTCCTGCTTCTACCTCATAGGACGTCACGCTGATTTGTCTATCCTCATCGATCACCGAGACCAGGAATGTCTGGGGTAAAACATTGTCGATCAGGGCAAATCCTTTGGCTGACCACCCGTTGTCAGCCAAATTAAAGTCCTCAAAATAATCCAACTGTGAAATGGCAATGTTATCCACGACCATTCCTTCACCCAGCACAGCCGCGTCAGTGATGCTTTCGAATCGCAGCCAAATCTTCTTCCCAGCGTAATCCGATAGGTCAACCGTCTCGTTTTTCCAGCCCTGGCTGCTGCCATTGAACCCGCAGCCATAATTATTGCCGGTCAAATTCGCAGACGTGCAGGAAGCTCGAATCCAGGGGCTGCCAGGTGGCTCCGTCTTCTGAAACGAGGACATACCCGAAGTCGTATAAAGGTTCAAGATCGTACCACAAATCGAATTTGAGCTGGATGGGGGCATCCACGTTGCGAAAATCAAACTCGCGGGTCATGGTTGTGTCAGAGGTATTCGCAATGTTTGACCACATGAATGCTGATCCATCGGGTGAAGCCACTGGTACCACCTGGACTTCAGGTTGACCCTGGAAGGCGAAAAGGGAAGGGCTGTCGCAAACCAGTTGCACGTAATCTGTGCCGTATTGAAAAACCTCTCTGTGTTCCTGCAAATTCTGGCACTCGGTTTGGCGCTCGGTCGGGGAAGCTTTTGGAGCGTCAGGATAGACCACGTAGCTGTAACGTCCCCCAGCCAAAGAATCGTCCTGCAAAATATTGGCAACCGCCCAATCGGCAAACAACAGGTCCGAAGTCTCGGGCTTTCCGCTGCCCGGATCAACAATCTGCAGCTTTGAAAATGCGGCATCGATGCTTTCAAACCCGTTGAGCTCGCTCGCAACGACTTCACGTGTAAATTCTTCTCCGAATCGCCCCATCATGTAAGTGACGAAGAGAAAACTTGCCCCATAGTGGGGGGTGGTGTCCTCTTCGCCGTTCCCCCAATCATTGAGTTGAAGATCAGGATTGGTGATAAATACGTTATCGAATCCGCCGGTCCGATACCCGTTGATGAGCGAGGCTAATTCGGAGAAACCTTCGTTTAGCCATAGGTCTTCGTTCGGATCATGAGCCTGATGGATCAGATGCTGCAGTTCATGCGCCATCACACTTAATGTGTAAGGATCTTCCAAAGTTTGAACATCGGCATTGATCGAAAACATCTCGTGCGCATTCGAATATTCTGACACCGCCGGAACAACAGTATCCACGGCAGACATGTATCCCGCAATCGAAGTGCCCATTTTGCGGGCATAAAGCACGTAAAGGTGGGGGTCGTTATCGACACCGGGAATGCGCTCGGTGCCGAAGAATGCGTGATCCTTGGGGACGATCTCATTTGCGAAAGTCTCGGCAATGGATTTAAGGGCTGCTTCGTCAAAAGGAACACCATTTTCGATCCAAAAATAAAGATCAGGTGATTCGTAGCTTAAGGTTGCTTCCACTTCAAGGTTGGCATCTTTGTCCGTTTCCCAGATCCAGAAGCTTTGTTGATCACCCACCTCATAGTCCACTGGTGGAGTGTCGAGTGCGGCGGGCAAGTTCGTTTTTCCCTCGAATTTGTAAGCCAGCGAAAATAGGTCAGCCGGCGGGAGCACCGCTTCACGCAGGGTATGCAGGGTCTTCTCTCCGGCACTCATTCCTTCCACCGGCTCGACTGGAGTAATCGTGGGTGCCTGCGATACTGGTATGGCGGTCAAGGTGGGCAGCAATGTGGGGGAAAGCGTTGGCGAGGGGCTGATTGATTTGGCCAAAAACAAAATCGTGACCGAGGCGCAAAGACAGACGATCACAACGACCAGGAGTGAAAAGAGAAGTATTTTTTCAGAACGATCCATATTACACGTCTCTACCAATGGTCATGGGTTTAATCTATGGTTATGGGTAATCACTTGACCCATAGGCAATTGGTTTGCTCAATTATACACAAAGGTTTGAGAAGGATTTTGGTTTGCTGGTGGATTCAGGCTCGAGATGACTACCATAACCACGCGAGCTGCCTTGTGATCAAGGCAGCTCTGATGCACTCCTGGAGGGGGAATGGCTATTTCTTCTGAAAATTGATGATCACCAGGTTCTTGTTGCAATCTTTGGATGTGCTGAATGCCAATGGGTCGGTGATGGGGTCGCCAACATTGTCAAAAAGTTGGACGGTTAGCGAATCCACACTGTCCAGGGGGGTCGTTCCAAGAACAATTTCGTAGCTTCCAGGACCATAAGGCAAACCAGTGACCATGCCGGTAATACCCACAAGGTTGACGGGTTGAGAATTGTAGAGTCCGGTAATTTTCACAATATAATTAGAAATTGGAGTATCGTTTGCATCGAAGACTTGTCCGGCAACTCCCTGCCAATTGCATGCGGCATCAGTATGAACGAAATTGGTCATAAAGATGGGGGTCATGCGTTGCACCTGGAAAGGAACAGCGGTCGGTGTTGCAGTAGGCAGCGGAACAGCTGTCTCGGTCGGGGTCGGCGGAGGCAAAGTAGCGGTTGGCTCTAACGTAGCGGTCGCCGTTTCGGTTGGAATGACCTCAAGGGTTGGTTCCAGCGTAGCTGTTGGAACCTCAATAGTCGGCTCCAAAGTCACTTCAGGCGTTGGGGTCGGCTCCGTAGGAAGCACGATTATCGTCGCTTGGGTCGGAAATGGGCCGAAAATATCGAAAAACCCTCCAGTGTTTGTCACCACCACTGAAAATGCGGTTGCCAATACAAGTACCACCATCAAAAACAGTCTCTTGATCATGCGTTCCTCCAGAAAAAGCAATTACTGGAAAGGGTGCACGTTTTATGCCAGAAGGTGAGAGGAAACAATCTTTGAGTTGCTGTCAGTATTTCAAAGCAATCTGGCATATAATCTGGAAAAGGTGATTTATGAAACAACTTTTGCAAAACATGCGTGATGGAAAAACGATGGTAATGGACGTGCCTATTCCGGCTGTCAAAAGCCGTACGGCTCTGATTCGCACGGCTGCGTCTCTTGTTTCAGCCGGGACTGAGCGGATGGTCGTAGAGTTCGCGGAAAAATCCCTGGTAGGCAAGGCAGCCTCGCGTCCTGACCTGGTGAGACAGGTGCTTACCAAGGCCCAGCATGAGGGGGTAATCCCTTCCATCGAAGCCGCATTCAATAAACTTGACCAACCCATGGCGCTCGGTTATTCGTCCGCCGGCATCATCCAGGAAATTGGCGCAGGGCTGCAAGGGTTCCAGGTTGGCGACAGGGTCGCCTGCGGCGGCGGCGGGTATGCTGTTCACGCGGAATATGGGCTCGTCCCGCAAAATTTATTGGTGAAGCTGCCGGATGGCGTCGATTTTGAGAGCGCCGCTTTCACCACCCTGGGGGCTGTGGCCATGCAGGGCTTCCGCCTCGCCAATCCCCAATTGGGTGACCGGGTCTGCGTCATCGGTTTGGGTTTGTTGGGGCTGCTGACCTGCGGGATTGCCAACGCAGCCGGATGTGCTGTTTTCGGCGAGGATATTTCTCCTACCCGGGTTACGCTGGCGAAGCAATTCAACACCACAGCGGTGGTCCGCGAAGGTTGCGAGGATGCAGCTGCCGCTTTTACGCAAAACCGGGGATTCGATATCGTTCTGATTTGTGCGGATACTCCTTCGAACGACACCGTCGCCCTGGCCGGCGCACTGGCGCGCGACCGGGGAACGGTCGTCGCCATCGGCGCAGTGGGAATGGACATTCCCCGCAAGGTCTATTACGAAAAAGAATTGGATTTCAAAATTTCCCGGTCCTACGGGCCAGGCAGATACGATCCGTCTTATGAGGAAGGCGGAAAGGACTACCCGATCGGTTATGTTCGCTGGACCGAAGGCCGCAATATGGAATCCTTTGTCGAACTCCTGGCTGAAAAGCGATTGGATGTGACCCCTCTCATCTCGCACCGCTTCCCCATCGAACAGGCGGACGAAGCCTATGATCTGATCACGGGCAAGAAGAAGGAACCCTTCCTGGGCGTTTTGCTCTCATACAGTTACCAAATACCACCGGAAACCCGCTCTCGTATCAGCTTTACTCCCCTTGTGGAGCGTACCCCCGTTTCGACCGTCAAAGTTGGCGTGCTCGGCGCCGGTAATTATGCCAACGCCGTCTTTCTACCTGCCATTAAAAGATCGGCCAATGCCGACCTGGTTGGGATTGCCTCAGCCTCCGGGCTGAGTGCCAGTTTGGCGGCAAAGCGGTTCAATTTCAAATTCGCATCCTCAAATGAGGATGAAATATTGCAGAACCCCGAGATCAATACCGTGATCCTGCTCACCCGTCACCAACAGCATGCACGCCAGGTTATCACAGCCATACAGGCGGGCAAGAACGTTTATTGCGAAAAACCGCTGGCGGTCACTCCGGAGGAACTGGACAAGATCGAAGAAATTTTGTATGGGGGTAATGTCCCCATGCTGACCGTCGGCTTCAACCGGCGTTTTGCCCCATTCGGGCAGCTCCTGCAAGGTTATTTTGCTGCCCGCAGCGAACCCATGCACGTTTCCTATCGCATCAATGCCGGTTTCTTACCTGCCAACCACTGGCTGCACGACAAAGAGCAGGGCGGCGGACGGATCATCGGTGAAGGCTGTCATTTCATCGATTTCATCACCTTTCTGGTTGGAGAGTCTCCGCACTGGGTATCGGCGTTCGGGCTTCCGGACGGGAATCGCTATCACCAGGATAATGTTCAGCTCACTTTCGGATTCGCCGATGGATCACTTGGCACGGTTTCCTACCTGGCAAATGGAAACAAGAGTTTTACCAAGGAGCGGGTTGAGGTTTTCTGCGGCGGCAAAATCGGTGTTTTGGATGACTTCCGCTCACTTGAAATGGTGAGTGAGAGCCATCGCGAACGCAAAGTTTCCCGTTTGCGCCAGGATAAGGGGCACCAGGCTGCCTGGACTGCGTTCTGCAATGCGATTCTCAAAGGCGGGGTGGCACCCATCCCGATTGAACAGTTGATCGGGGTGACCCGGACCACTTTTGCTGCGGTTCAATCCCTCGAAACGGGTGAAAAAGTGATCCTCTAGACCCCAGGGGCGTGATGTAAACTGGTGAATCGTTTCCAAAAAGCCACCTTATTGATCAAAGAGCTGGGTCTCAAGCAGCTTATCCCTTATGCTGCCTACCAGGCGAAGCTCCGCAGCGGACTTTTGGAACGCCAGACCCCTTCCCAGGGATGGGAAGACCAGCTCGCCCCTTCTGCCTTAAACCAGCTTCATGTGCCCTATCCAAAAATCACTGGAAATCAACTCATCGAGAATGGAATCAAGGATTCTTCTGTACTAGCCGAAGCTGAGATGATCCTCAAGGGCGATTACCGGCCTTTTGGAGGAGATCCGGCCCGGCTAAGTTTTGCCCTTCCACAAAGCCCGCTCGAGCACTGGACCCACTATGGTTCGACCCTCACAGGGCAGGATATCAAGTTGATCTGGGAGCCAGCCCGCTTTACCTGGGTTTATCCGCTCCTTCAAGCATTTGTACTGACCGGCGACGAACGCTATCCTGAATGCTTCTGGCAGCGCCTGGAAGAATTCATCCAGATGAATCCAGTCAATCTTGGGCCGAATTGGGCATCGGCGCAGGAAGTGGCGCTCAGAGTGCTGCCCCTGATCTTCGCCTTGAACACCTTCCAGGATGCTGCAGCGAGCTCGTCCGTGCGTAAGCAACGTCTGATATCTCTTCTCTTGCAATCTGCGAGGAGAATCCCTCCCACGCTGGCGTATGCGCGTTCCCAGAACAACAACCACCTGCTCTCGGAAGCTTTGGGGTTGATTGTTCTAGGCCAACTTTTCGCAGAGGTTCATCCCTTCTCCTCAAAGTGGCAAAGCCTGGGATTTTCTGAATTCGAAAAGGCTTTACGCACTCAAATTCAACCTGATGGAACTTACAGCCAACATAGCACCAATTATCACCGGTTGATGCTCCAACTCGCATTGGTTTATTATGCCTATGCGCAGTCAAATTCGCGCAGGATCGATCCAGAACTACAAAGCCGGCTTGCGGCTGCGACATACTGGCTCGCCGGTCAGGTGGACGCAACCTCGGGTAAAGCGACCAATTTGGGTCATAATGACGGTACCTTCCTTTTGCCTTTCGGGGCAACCGCCTATGGCGATTACCGCCCTACCCTCCAGGCTGCGAGTTTTGCCTTTTTGGGTAAACCGGCATTCAAGCCCGGCGTATGGAACGCTCTTTCTAACTGGCTGGGATTGCCTGCCAGGGTTCCTTTGGACCTTGCAGGCGAAACCACCCTTTCTTCGCCGGCAAACCAGCGCGTGGGCAGCCGGGGTTGTTGGGGTACGCTGCGTGCGGTCACTTTTCACTCCCGCCCCGCCCATGCCGACCAGTTGACTGTGGATCTCTGGTGGCAAGGCGTCAATATCGCCATGGATGCCGGAACCTATCTTTACAATGCTGATCCCCCCTGGGATAACACGCTCGCTCAAACCTGCGTTCACAATACCGTTACCCTCAACGGGCAGGATCAGATGCTGCGTGCAGGGCGTTTTCTGTGGTTGAACCGGGTCGATGCGCAAATCCTTCCTGTCTCAGCGGCCAACAGCGTTGTAGCCCAGCTCTTGCCGCGTTCAAAACCACAAATTCGACATACGCGGACGCTTACTTTTCTGCCGGACGAGGGTTTCGAGGTGATGGATGAGTTGACCTCTCTGGATCCTGATAAGAAAAGTTTCACCGCGGACCTGCAATGGCTGCTCCCCGATTGGCGTTATGCCTGGTTGCCGGTGGGGATCAAACTTGAACAAGAGAATCGCGTCATTGAAACGACCTTCGAGGTCACGTCAAACCAGGCAGATGCCCAGCCCATGGAATTTTCATTGGTGCGCGCCGGTGAGGCGTTGAAGGGTGAACTGTGCAGTCCCATCCGCGGTTGGTTCTCCCCCACCTACAACCAAAAGGTACCTGCGCTTTCATTGGTCCTGAGAGCTTCCTCAACCCAAAGCTTGACCCTGCTTTCCAGGTGGAAATGTTTCACCCGCAGTTCTAAATCGGGATAAAATCAATTCATGCATATCCTTCTTATTCACCAGGCTTTCGCAGGCTTGAACGAAGCCGGCGGGACGCGTCATTATGAAATGGCGCAGTACCTGGCGCGTCATGGTCACACCGTGACCATCATCGCCAGCCCGGTGAGTTATCTGACTGGAAAGACGCGCCACACGCACATGAAGTGTGTCGAACGTGAGACCCCCGAGCCAGGGATTACGATTCTACGCACCTACACCTACTCAGCCCTGCACCGGAGTTTCTTCCACAGGCTGTTGAGTTTCTTCTCTTTCATGGTCTCTTCTTTTATTGTCGGTTGCAGCGTCAGGCAGGTATCCGTCGTTTGGGGCACCTCCCCTCCGATCTTCCAGGGACTTACCGCATGGCTGCTGGCCCGCTTGAAAGGCGTGCGTCTCCTCTTCGAAGTCAGAGATTTGTGGCCTGCCTTTGCCATTGCCATTGGGGTACTCAAAAACCCGTTGTTGATCCGTCTTTCGCAGGGATTGGAACGCTTTCTTTACCGCCATTGTGACTTGTTGGTTGTCAATTCCCCTGGTTTCATCGAGCATGTCAAAGCGCGCGGAGCCAGGCAGATGGTGCTCATTCCCAATGGGGTTGACCCGGCGATGTTCAACCCTGATTCGCACGGAGATTCCTTCCGGCAGACGATCACGAACGAACCCTGCTTTATCGTGCTTTATGCCGGGGCATTTGGCATTTCCAATGACCTTACCGTAGTTCTGGATTCAGCCGGGCAGCTTCTTACTCATCCCGAAATCCAATTTGTACTTGTTGGTGATGGAAAAGAGAAAACCAGCCTGCTAGACTATGCTGAGCATCTTTCCCTTACCAATGTTACCTTCCAACCTCCAGTGCCAAAGAAGCAGATAAGCGAGGTGCTGGCAGCATCCGATGCCTGTATCGCCATTCTTAAACCGCTTGATATGTACAAAACCACCTACCCCAATAAGGTCTTCGACTATATGGCTGCCGGTCGTGCGACGTTGTGCTGCATCGACGGCGTGATCCGCCAGGTCATCGAAGAATCGCATGGCGGTATTTATGTCCCGCCTGGCAATTCACACGAGCTTTCCGCTGCGATACTCAAATTAAGCGAAGATCCGGTTCTCGTGCACCAAATGGGAGTAAATGCCAGGGCATATGTGGAAAACCACTTCACCCGCCATAAATTTTCTGCGATAATGGAAGAAAAGCTGATGAGCCTGGACAAGCATAATGAGTGACCGAATTCTGATTGTTGAAGATGAAAAAGCATTACGCGAATCGCTGGCATACTCCCTCGAGCGAGAGGGATACGCCGTGGAGACCGCGGCTGATGGCCTTACCGGACTGGATTCCGCACGCAAGAATGCTCCCGACCTGATTTTATTGGACATCATGCTGCCCGGCATCGACGGGTTTGAGGTCGCTCAAAAACTGCGGATGGAAATGAATACCCCCATCTTAATGTTGACCGCCAGGAATGATGAGATCGACCGCGTCGTGGGGTTGGAGGTGGGCGCCGACGATTACATGACCAAACCCTTCAGCATGCGCGAGTTGATCGCGAGGGTAAAAGCCATGCTGCGCCGTGTACGGCTCATCCGCGAGGAAGTATCCCAGGCGCCTTCTGGCGTGGCACAAATGACCGAGCCCCTGGTATTCGGAAATCTCGCACTGGATGTCGATCGTCACAGTGCAACCATCAATGGGGAGGTTCTTGAGTTGAAACCCAAAGAATTTGACCTTCTTGAATATTTCTTCAAACATCCGGGAAGGGCTATATCCAGAGAGACGTTGCTGCAAAACATTTGGGGCTGGGAATTTACCGGTGATAGTCGAACCGTGGACGTTCATATTCGCTGGCTGCGTGAAAAGATAGAAGAGAACCCCTCAAAGCCGCTGCGTTTGGTGACGGTGCGCGGCGCAGGTTACAGGTTCGAAAGCTGAGGCTTGCATGAAAAGTCTTCCTTACGCATGGAAAGTTGTTCTGCCTTTTCTCGTTTTGCTCATCGCGGCATTGGCGATCATCAATATTTTTGTTTCCTCGGCGATCACCCAATTTTCCACAGATAATTGGAAGCAGGCTCTCCTCCAACAAGCGCATCTCTATGCGTCTGATGCTGCCCCTCTGATCCTGAAAGGCGCACCCTACACTGATGTACAAAGCCTGGCCTTATCCCAAAAAGACAACTCGAATGTCAGAGTGACGATCATCCTACCCGATGGCCGGGTGATTGGTGAATCCGCTGTGGAACTTAACCTGCTGGAAAATCACCTCCTGCGCCCTGAAATTCAAGCCGCCCTGACCGGAAGAGATGATACAGAAAATCGCCAGAGTACCACCCTGAATGAACAATTGCTTTATGCCGCAGTTCCTATCTACGATAACGAAAAAATCATTGGCGTTGCCCGCCTGGCGATCCCTCTGAATACGCTGCAAAATGCCATCAGGACCATCCAAAGAGTGAATCTTGGCACAATGTTGATCACTGCTATCGTTGCGATTGCGCTGGCAATCCTGCTGACAGTTCGTGGGATCAACCCCCTGCGAAAATTGACCCGGGAGGTGGAGAACATTTCTGAAAGCGAAGACTTCAGCGAAGTTCCGGTTAACTTGAACCAGGATGAGGTAGGAAGGTTAACAACTTCTTTCAATAAACTCATCCGCAACCTCAACCAGAAAATATCGAATGTAAAATCTGAGCAGGCAACACTGGATGCCGTGCTTTCGAATATGTCGGATGGCGCCATGATCATTTCTGAGGATGGGACAGTGCAGCTCATCAACGATGCTGCAACGACCCTTTTCGATGTAAGAGAAATTCCCGATTCGCATGCCTCGTTGATTGAAGTGATCCGTTCTTACCAGGTATATGATTTATGGAAAAAGTGCCTTGCCACGTGTGAAACCCAGGAAATAACCCTCGATTTGCTTCCTGAAAAACGCTACCTCCAGGTGATTGCTTCTTCCCTGGGCAATACTCTACCTGGGGCAACATTGATCCTGGCGCAGGATCTCACCCGCCTGCACAAACTCGAAATTGTCCGGCGTGATTTCGTCAGCAATGTATCACACGAGTTGAGAACGCCGTTGGCTTCGTTGAAAGCACTGACCGAAACTCTGCAAAGCAGCCTGCCGGATGATCCAAAAAATTCCGCCCGGTTTCTCAATATGATGCATGATGAAATTGACAACATGACCCAAATGGTCGAAGAATTCCTGGAGTTGGCAAAAATAGAAAGCGGAAGGGTTCCGTTTCTGATCAAGCCGGTTCCGCCAGCGACGTTTATCCTACCCGCAATTGACCGGATGAGATTGCAGGTGGAACGCGCTGGCCTAACGCTAACGACAGGTATCGAGGATCCTCTGCCCGAGGTATTGGCTGACGCTCCCCGGATCCAGGAGGTGATCATCAACCTGCTGCATAACGCCGTCAAATTTACGCCTCCCGGCGGCACTATTCATCTTGACGCGAAAAAAGTAGATAAGAATCTGCAAGTTCGCATTTCGGATACTGGCGTCGGGATCAAACCCTCGGATATTGACCGCATCTTTGAGCGTTTTTACAAAACGGACAAAGCGCGCAGCAGCGGCGGCACGGGTCTTGGATTGTCGATCGCCAAACATACCGTCGAAGCCCACCGCGGAAGGATTTGGGTGGAAAGCACCGAGGGCAGCGGGAGCGTCTTTACTTTTACCCTGCCCTTGGCTAACTCTTGAGCCTTTCGTCATTTGCGAAGGATGAAAACCTGCCTTTCCAGGTGGTCTTCATTTATAATAAACAGCATCGATTAACCATTTCCTGATCCCAACGAACACTTGGAGCCATCCGCTTAATGTCAGAAAACGATCCAACAAAGCAAAAATACGCAATCACTACCAAAAACCTGGATATCTATTACGGTAATTTCCGAGCCGTCAAAGAAGTGAACCTCAATTTCGAACCGCAGAAAATTACAGCCATCATTGGTCCTTCGGGGTGTGGAAAAAGTACAGTACTGCGCAGCTTCAATCGCATGAATGATTTCATTCCCGGGGCGCGGATCACCGGAAGTATTCTTTTTCATGGGCAGGACATTTACGATCCCAAAGTGGATTCAGTCCGCATTCGCCAGCAAATCGGCATGGTCTTTCAAAAACCGAACCCGTTCCCCAAATCAATTTACGACAATATCGCCTGGGGGTTAAAAGCCAATGGATTTCATGGCAGGCTGGACGGCCTGGTGGAAGAAAGCCTGAGGCAGGCGGCGCTTTGGGATGAAGTAAAGGATTCTCTCGCGAAAAGTGCGCTTTCACTTTCAGGGGGTCAGCAGCAGCGGTTATGCATCGCCCGCGCGCTGGCGATAAAACCGGAAATTATTTTGATGGATGAACCCTGTTCTGCATTGGACCCCAGCGCAACTTTGAAAATCGAAGATCTGATGCGCTCGCTTTCCAAAGATTACACGATCATCATCGTCACCCACAATATGCAGCAAGCCGGACGAGCCTCAGATTTTACTGCCTTCTTCTCAATGGATAATGACCGTGCTGGTAAAATGATAGAATATGGTGTCACCAGTCAGATATTTACCAAACCGCGCAACAAAACAACGGAAGATTATATTTCAGGGCGTTACGGATAAAAGAGTAGAGGTCACCTATGGCGCGTGATAATTTAACACTTCAGATTCACCTGATTCAAGACGAACTGCTGATTATGGGTAGCATGGTCGAAGAGGCCACTTTGCAGGCTGTCCAATCGCTTAAAAATCGTGACACGAATGTAGCCCGGCAAATCTATAACAATGACCGCGTGATCAACGAAAAAAGATATTCGATCGAGAGCGCCATTTTGATTTTGATCGCCACTCAACAACCCCTGGCGCATGATTTGCGCTTGCTTGCCGCCATGCTGGAGATCGCATCAGAGCTGGAGCGGATGGGTGATTACGCAAAGGGCATTTGCAAGGTGGTCTTTAATCTGAGAGATATTGAAATTCCAATCCCCATCAAGGATCTTGAGGAAATGGCAAACAAGGCAGTGAACATGTTCCACCGAGCCCTGGCTGCCTTTATCAACGAGGATGCTGAAATTGCCAAAAAGATCCCTGCCGAAGATGACGCTGTGGATAAACTTTTCCTCAAAGCTCAGGCTTTCATCTTCCATTCCATGTTGGAAAAACCAAGCATCATCGACCATTCGAACCTGCTGCTTTGGGTGGCGCATAATCTTGAACGCCTTGCCGACCGGGTCACCAATATCTGCGAACGCACCTATTTTGTGGCTACTGGCGAATTCCTGGAATTGGAGACCGAGCCGAAGGATATTCAAGGAAACTAAACCTGTCACCTTCTCCTTCTTTTTATTATCACGATGTATGGATTAATAAAAGGAAAGTGAAATAAGATAATAGAAAGATCAGGAATCCAGGTTCCTGATCTTTTTATGCCTAACGTGTCGGTCTCTTAAATCCCTTCGAAAAGGTCCGTTTCGCGGTGTTGATTGGGCTCGGGGTAAGCTCGCATGTAATTTTCCCTGGCTGAAAATGCTTTACGCAGGGTACCCATGATCCCGCCAGTCAATTGTGCACCGCCGCCCTGGCTGGCATGGCAGGCCGAAGCCTGGTCGCGCACATCCATCACGCTGCGGTAATTGATCGTTGCATTGACCGGAAAACTCACCTCGGCAATGGATACCAAATCGATATCCTGATTTTTACCCATCTTGCGCGGATCTTTGCCGGTCACCCGCATAAAGAATACACCCATCTTCAGGAGCGTCTTCGGCATGGTATTGAAGTAAAGTTTTTGAGGAGAATAAGCCGGAAGACTGTCAACTTCATATTTTGGGTCACCTGCCGCATAAAACGCTTTCTCTGCTGCTTTTTGAATGGCAATATGATCGGGATGACGATACCCGCCGATGGGGTCGAAGGTCACAACGACCTGGGGTTTGAGCATGCGGATATAGTGCACGACATCGGATGTCACTTTTGCAGTATCCTGCGCCGCCAGCGCCTGCGGATGGGTATTATCAGGTGATCCGGTCATGCCGGAGTCCCGGTAATTCAAAAAATATATCCCTGCCAACCCCAAAGTTGAGGCTGCACAGCGCAGCTCACTTTCACGCAATTCCGCCACTGTTTCGTAGCCGTTCATCATTTCAGGGTCAACATCTCCCACTTCGCCGCGGGTACCACATACCAGGTAAACATCAACGCCATGGCGGGAATAGTATGCCAATGTGCCCCCCATGCCAAATGTTTCATCGTCGGGGTGGGCCAAAACTGCGAGAAGTACTTTCTTTTCTGTTGACATAAACCAGCTTTCTTTCCGTTTCAAAAAGTCAAACAATGGGTAATAATAATCCCTTTGTACCCCCAAATGCAAGGGCAGTATTTGCATCTACCAGTATTGACCTCGCCTTTCCAGGGTTTCATCTTCACTTATTATTTTTCGATGGGGTTTTTTGCTTAATGTTACAATTACCTAATGGATCTCATCCTGACTCACGAGCAGGCGGATTTTGACGCGATGGCTTCGATGCTAGCCATAACGCTTCTTAAAGATTCGTTGATCCCTGTACTCCCCTATCGAATGAATCGTAATGTCAAGAAATTTCTCAACCTTTACGGGGCTGAACTGCCCTTTGTGGATGCGCGGGATTTGCCGCATGAGAAAGTGGATTCAGTCACCCTGGTGGACACCCAGGCGCTTGTGACCCTCAAGGGGATCACAAAGCACACCGTGATTTCGGTGATCGACCATCACCAGCTCCGCCCGGATATTCCTGAAGGCTGGCAGGTCACCATCGATAAAACCGGTGCGACGACCACGATCCTGGTGGAATCCATCCGTGAGCAAAATGGCGCATTGGACATGATCCAGGCCACGATCTTGCTTTTGGGAATTTACGAAGACACGGGTTCGCTAACCTATGCTTCAACCACGCCTCGCGATGTACGAGCAGCGGCATACCTGCTTGAAAATGGCGCAAATCTGAAGATCGCAGCTGAATTTCTCAATCCATCTCTGTCTGAAGAACAGCTTAAACTATCCGACCGGCTGCTTTCTTCAGCGCAAAACTTTAACATCCACGGCAAAAATATCCTCATTGCTTCAGCCGATGCGCTGGACATGAATGAGGAAATTTCCAGTATTGCCCATAAATTGCGTGATCTGCTCGACCCTGACGCCCTCTTCCTGCTGGTTCTTACCCCCGAAGGCATCCGCCTGGTCGCACGCTCCACGTCTGACCAGATCAATGTCGCCAAAATTGCGGCGGTCTTTGGCGGCGGTGGGCATGACCGGGCGGCTGCGGCATTGATCAGCGTTCAAAGTCCTACCAGCAGCACTGCCGAGTTGATGGCAGAGATTAAAGCAAAATTGATTGCCGTACTGCCGGAGATGGTCCAACCCTCTCTGACGGTTGGCAAGATCATGTCTCGTAAACCCTACCTGCTGACCGTCGACACCTCGCTTGAAGAAGCGTCACGCCTGATGCAGCATTACGGGTACGAGGGATTTCCGGTAGTTAAGGACAGTAAAGTGGTCGGCTTGCTCACGCGCCGTGCCGTCGACCGCGCCTTGACCCACAAGCTCAAATCCCAGGCAGGAAGCCTGATGGAGGCCGGTAACTTTTCGCTGCTGCCTTCCGACACGCTGGACGAACTTCAATCCCTGATGTCATCCACAGGTTGGGGGCAGATCCCGGTCATAGACCCGCAATCCCGCAACGTGATCGGCATTGTTACCCGCACTGATCTATTGAAAATGCTGCCAAAAGGGGACACGGCGCTCCCCGGGCAGACAAATTACACCAAGAAACTGGAACGCGCTCTTCCACCTCTCCGATTAGCTCTGCTTAAGCTGGTCGCCAACCAGGCGCATGAGGAAAATACTGCCATTTACATCGTCGGAGGCTTTGTACGCGACCTTGTCTTGGAACGACCTTCGACCGACTTTGACATCGTCGTCGAGGGAGATGCCATCCTTTTGGCACGAAAATTGGCTCAAAAATTCGGGGGCAGGGTCACCAGTCATAAGCGCTTTGGCACAGCCAAATGGCAAATCGGCGAGGTCCATGCCCATCTCACCCAATTGCTTTCCGGCACGGAAGGGGATGGAGATGACCTCCCTTCTTCGCTCGACCTCGTCAGCGCGCGGACCGAATTTTATGACCATCCCAGCGCTTTACCCACGGTGGAGAGGTCCAGTATCAAACTTGACCTGCACCGGCGGGATTTCACCATCAACACCCTTGCCCTGCGCCTGGATGGTAGGCATTACGGCGAGCTTTATGATTATTGGGGAGGCCTGCCGGATATTCAAAAGAAGCTGGTGAAGGTTCTCCACTCACTTTCATTTGTTGACGATCCCACGCGGATGCTGCGCGCGGTGCGGTTTGAACAGCGGTTTCAATTCAAAATCGAAGATCGTACGCGTCAGTTGATGGATGAAGCCCGTCCCCTGCTCAAACAGGTCAGCGGCGAACGGCTGCGGCATGAGTTGGATTTGCTTTTCGACGAACCGGCAGCCACTAAAATGCTCGAAAGAATGCAAAAATTGGATCTTCTGTGTTCGATCCATCCGGGGTTGGTATGGGAAAGCGCCCAGAACGCTGCGCTGAACACAGCTTTGAACGACCCGATCCCTTCAAAATGGAATTTACCTGACGTTGAAGGAAGCATTCCCATCCGGCACGCATTGGCTTATTTCATCTGGTTGATCCCTTTACCCAAGGAAACTGCTTGCGAGGTATTGGTCAGGCTGCGTTTGCCTACCTCGATGCAAAAAATGTTGGTCGGGTCGTCAGACCTCTGGTTGTCTCGTAAAAAACTCTTGAATCGTAAACCCAGCGAAATTGTGCGCGAACTTGAAGGATTTGCCCTTTATGCTTTGTATGCGGTCTACCTTTTGACTGACAATCAAAAGCTGCGTGAAGTTTTGGTGGAATATGTCACGCATTGGAGCAAGGTGGAACCCGGGATTTCAGGTGAAGACCTGGTGAGATTGAACGTCCCTTCAGGACCCATTTATCATGAGGTGATCCGGGCTTTACGCGACGGCTGGTTGGACGGCAGCATCCGTTCGCGTGCAGATGAAATGAAATCTCTCGATGAATTTCTCGGACAAAGAGGCATACCCTATGGTTGAGAGTAAATCCAATACAATTTCTACTGCTCTTTTGGACGATGTGATCGTCCGCCAGGTACGTAAAGATGACCTGCCTGCGCTTGAATGGGAAGGGGAATACAAGCACTTTCATAATCTTTATGCCGATACTTATGCGCGCATGCTGAAGGGGCTGACGGTGATGTGGGTTGCCGAACTGCCCACGCGTGGCATCATCGGTCAGGTGTTTTTACAGCTTATTTGCGACCGACCGGAACTGGCAGATGGTTGGCAAAGAGCCTACCTTTTCTCCCTGCGAATTCGCCCGGAATACCGTAATCTTGGCTTGGGCACAAAAATCATCCAGACGCTTGAAGAATATGTGATTGAAAAACGCTTTTCACGCCTGACTTTGAACGTAGGGAAGGATAATCCGGATGCACTGCGCCTATACAAACGCCTTGGTTTTCAGGTGGTTGGCGAGGAACCTGGCACATGGTCGTATATTGACGACAAGGGGATTTGGCAAACCGTCCGCGAACCGTCCTGGCGCATGGAAAAGCTCCTCAGGAACAATCATCAATTTATTTAATCCTGCCAATCTCTCCTGTTGCAGGATCCCACTGCAAACGGTCAAAAATTAATTGACT
Organism: uncultured Chloroflexia bacterium; assembly: GCA_963714465.1. Classification (GTDB taxonomy): domain Bacteria; phylum Chloroflexota; class Anaerolineae; order Anaerolineales; family Anaerolineaceae; genus UBA6107. Next base: position 295,196 of record CAVQOS010000002.1, read on the forward strand.
TTGATCCGGATCCGCCAATTAGAGGGACGCCGAAGATTAAAATTATCTTTGACAAGAACGCACCTATCCTTTAGAATTAGACCATTGAAATCATCCCAAATACAAAGAAGGACCTTTCATGAAAGAGTACTCGACTGAACACATTCGCAACATTGCGTTAGCGTCTCATAGTGGTGCAGGGAAGACAATTTTATGCGAGGCTTTGCTCCATTTCACCGGGGCAACAACCCGCATGGGGAAAATTGAAGACGGGACGACTGTATCAGATTTCGATGATGAAGAAATTCGCCGTAAGATTTCACTTTATACCTCGATGATACCGGTTGAATATAAAGACACCAAGATCAACATCCTGGATACCCCTGGATATACCGATTTTGTCGGCGAAGTGATCTCGGCATTTCGTGTGGTTGAAGGGGCAGTGCTGATCGTTGATGCAGTCAACGGTCTTGAGGTCGGCACTGAGATCACCTGGGATTATGCGTCGAAGTTTAATCTTCCACGCTTCCTGCTTATCAACAAGATGGATCGTGAAAACGCAAATTATCAAAAAGCCTTGAAATCAGTCGAGGATTATTCAGATATTCGCCTGATCCCGGTCCAGCTTCCCTGGGGAGAAAAGCAAGGTTTCCAGGGTGTGATCGACCTGCTTTCGATGAAAGCCTACAAGGGTGAAGGCAAAACCTCCGTAGAAATCCCGGATGAGTACAAATCTGCCGCTGAAGAAGGACGTATGAAGCTGGTGGAAGCTGCAGCTGAAGGCGATGACGCCTTGCTCGAAAAATACCTTGAATCCGGTGAACTGAGCGATGAAGAAGTGGTCAAAGGGCTGAGAAGTGTCGTGTGCACGCGAGGATTTGTCCCCGTGCTTGTTGCAGCCGGCAGCACCGAGATCGGCGTTGCTCCATTCCTGCAGAGCATTATCGACCTGATGCCATCCCCGAAAGAAGCCCCTGAGACGATAGCCAAGGGTAAAGATGGCGATGTCACCATCAAGGCTGAAGATAATGGTCCACTGGCTGTTTACGTCTGGAAAACGACGGCTGATCCTTTCGTCGGCAAGCAAACTTATTTCCGAGTTTATTCCGGCACGGTTGTCCCCGATTCACGCATTTGGAACCAAACCAAGGGCATCGAAGAACGCATGGGAAATGTCAACATCCCGCGCGGAAAAGAATCCATTTCTGTGAAGAATGTCCATGCCGGTGATATTTGCATCGTACCCAAGCTGACCGAAACCCTCACGACCAATACGATGTGCGATAAGAACCATCCGCTCATCCTTCCCATTCCTGAATATCCCACCGCTCTTTACCGGGTTGCCATCTTCCCGAAAACCCAGGCAGATTCAACCAAGATGTCGTCCACCCTCACACGCCTGGTCGAAGAAGATATGACCCTTACCTGGCATAATGACCAGACGACGCTGCAAACCATCCTCCAGGGGTTGGGCGACCAGCACATCGACGTCGCGATTCGGCGTGCCGAATCCAAGTTCCAGGTGGGGATCATCATTCATGAACCCAAGGTGCCTTACCAGGAAACCATCACCAAATCCGCTTCAGCCATGTACCGCCATAAGAAGCAGACGGGTGGTTCAGGTCAATTCGGCGAAGTGCATCTGAAAGTAAACCCCATCACTGATAAAGATTATGATTACACCTGGGATGTCTTTGGCGGCGCCGTTTCCCAATCCTATTCCTCCTCCATCCAAAAAGGAATCCAGAGCGTGATGAAGGAAGGCGTGATTGCGGGCTACCCGGTATCGGGTGTGCACGTATCCGTCTTTGACGGCAAAGAACACCCGGTGGATTCTAAACCAGTCGCATTCGAAGTGGCTGGTCGTGAAGCCTTCAAACTCGCGGTACGAGATGCCAACCCAGTTCTCCGCGAACCCATCATGCTGGTCAAAATTATCGTTCCCGAGGGCTATATGGGCGACATAATGGGCGACTTGAATACACGACGATCCCGCATCCAGGGTATGGAAACGGATCACGGCAAATCGGTCGTATCCGCAACCGTCCCCCTGGCAGAAATGCTGCGCTACACCACCACCCTGCGTTCGATCACAGGTGGGCGAGGTGTCTTCTCGATGGAATTCGATCACACTGAAGTTGTTCCTTCCATGATCGCGCAGCCCATCATCGACGCACGCACCAAGGAAATGGAAGCCAGAAGGGAAGAATAACCCTTTTTCTGATCAAGAAAGGCTGGAAGGAGTTTTCCTTCCAGCTTTTCTGTTTCTAAAACCTTGAACTTGACGTTCAAACTTTCCACTGGTAACCTTAATTCAAATCAGGAAACGCAAAAATGGATATAAATAACTCCTCTTCTTACGAGAAAACTTGGAACGTGATTCTTTTACGCGAGCCTGAAGCCATTCACAGCACCTTTTTGCTCCTCGATCCTTCCAGTCAAAAGGTCGTCATGGAACACCTGGAGAAAATGGCGACGGAGGAAGGCTGGCATGCTGAACAAGTGCTTTCTGCCAGCGCAGCCCTCGACGTTCTCAGTTCACCGGACCCAAACACACAGGAATAAACCTCATGGACATCAAACAACTCACGCAAGAAATGAACCGCTTCGTCTCCAGTAAAGGCTGGTACGAACCTGCGAGCCCGCGCCCGCAAACGCCAAAGAACCTGGCCATTTCCCTATCGCTTGAAGCCGCCGAAGTGCTCGACCATTTTCAATGGCACGAGAACTCGACTGACACCGCTGGGCTGGAAAGTGAACTGGCGGATGTGACCCTGTACCTGCTTCAACTGGCCAGCGTGTGCGAGATCGATCTCGAAAAAGCAGTATTGACCAAGCTCAAACTCAATTACACCCGCGAATGGGACCAGGATCCACCCAATTCATCAGCAGTTCAACCGCGCGAGTAACTCCCGCAGGATAAGAAACCGTAAAAATGCCCTTTGGGGCATTTTTACAATCCCCCTACATTTGGGATGATATCAGGAGAATGTGTCCTCCGGTATGGACAATCGAATCATTCCCTCTCTTCTCTCAATTACTGCGCAGAGGTTCTGGAAATGGTTGCTGGCAGAACTGTCGCTGGATTCACGCTCCTGCGTTTTCTAACTCAAGCCTTTCTACTCGAATTTTAGTTTTTACACGATTACTCTCGAATCCTGTATAATCAGTTGACTTGCTTGGTACCCTGGTGAAATTTCTCAAAACAGTTCAAGCTCAGGTAAAAAAATGAAGATTTCGATTTTTGGCGGAGCATCTCCCAAACCGGGAGAAGCGGCATATGATGAGGCCCGCGAATTAGGATTTGCGCTTGGTCAGGCAGGACACACCATCCTCACCGGCGGTTATAGCGGAACAATGGAGGCAGCCTCGCGCGGTGCCGCTGAAGCAGGCGCGCATGTGATTGGCGCCACCTGTGACGACATCGAAGCCTGGCGGGGTACTCATGCCAATGCCTGGGTGAAAGAAGAATGGCATTTTGCCACACTCCAGGAACGCCTTTATGCCCTCGTGAACCATTGTGATGCCGCCATCGCTCTGCCTGGCGGTGTGGGCACGTTGACCGAGATTTGCGTTCTGTGGAATCAACTGATCATCAACACTTCTGCGAATTCCCGCGCGCTGATCCTGGTCGGCGATGGATGGCACAAAATCATCGCTGATCTGTTCGAAAAACAGGATACCTATATCCGGGCGGCTGACCGTTCGCATGTGAGCTTTGCCGCGGACTCACATGAAGCTGTACGCATGATCTTGCGGATCCATGAAAAACAGTAATTGTTTTGAATCTTATAGGATAAATAGAATGAGCAACGAAAAAATTCCTTCCAGAAGTGAGAATTATTCCGAGTGGTACAACCAGGTGATCCAACGCGCTGAAATGGCAGATTACGCCCCGGTGCGCGGCTGTATGGTTGTGCGACCCTACGGTTGGGCGCTTTGGGAAAATATTCAAGCTGCCCTGGACAAGAAATTCAAAGCTACCGGGCATGTGAATGCCGCCTTCCCGCTGCTGATCCCCATGTCCTTTCTTGAAAAAGAAAAGGAACATGTTGAAGGGTTTTCACCTGAATTAGCCATCGTTACCATCGGTGGCGGAGAAAAGCTTGAAGAACCCCTGGTCGTGCGCCCCACTTCTGAAACCATCATCGGCTACATGTATTCCAAATGGATAAAATCGTATCGCGACCTGCCCATCCTCATCAACCAGTGGGCAAACGTCGTCCGCTGGGAAATGCGCACGCGCATGTTCCTGCGCACCTTGGAATTTTACTGGCAGGAAGGTCATACCGCGCACGCCACCCAGGCTGAAGCAGAGGCAGAGACCCGTAAGATGTTGGATATCTACGCGCAGTTTGCCCTTGAAGAGGCTGCGGTGCCGGTCATCAAAGGACGCAAGAGCGCAACCGAGAAATTCGCCGGGGCTGTGAATTCATATTCCATCGAAGCAATGATGGGAGACACCAAGGCGCTTCAGGCAGGAACCTCTCACTTCCTGGGTCAGAACTTTGCCAAAGCATTCAACATCCAATATTTGGACGTAAACAACGAGCTGCAAAATTGCTGGACTACCTCATGGGGTCTTTCCACCCGCTTCATCGGCGCCATCATTATGACCCATGGTGATGACCAAGGGCTGATCATGCCCCCGCGGTTGGCTCCCATCCAGGTGGTCATCGTGCCCATTTTCCGTAACGATGAAGAAAAAGCAAAAGTGATGCCGGTGGTCGATGAGTTGGCGCAGCAGTTGGCCGAATTCCGCATCAAGGTGGATGACCGCACCGAGTTGACCCCAGGTTTCAAGTACAACGATTGGGAAATGCGCGGCGTGCCTTTGCGCATCGAAGTGGGTCCAAAGGATGTTGAAAAGAATTCGGTGATGACTGCCCGCAGAGACATCCCCGGGCGCGATGGTAAAGCGATCATTCCGCAGGCTGAGATTGCAGTCCGTGTGAAAGAATTGCTGGCTGAAATCCAATCCAACCTGCTGATCAAAGCCACCCAATTCCGCGACAGTCATATCTTTGAACCGGCTGATTATGAAGAGCTGAAAAAAATCGTCGTTGACGCCTGGGCATTCGCCTGGTGGTGTGGAGATCCCGTCTGCGAAGCCAAAGTGAAAGAGGATACCAAAGCCACCACCCGCTGCATCCCGTTTGACCAACCCTCGGAGCACGGAAAATGCATTGTTTGCGGTAAAGAAGCCAGCGAAAAAGTGTACTTTGCCAAAGCCTACTAGTCTATTGGGCAGGGGTTCCTCCTGCCCTTATTTATTATGCCTGCAGTAGAGATCGAAAAGCTCAACACTCAAGTCCGGTTGGTTGCCGAAAAATTCGGCACCCCCCAGGAGTTCATCGTTGCCCTGCGCAGCCTGTTCGAAAGCTATGCTGACCTGACCTACAGGTTGGCAACGATGAGGCGCCCTTCAGTTATCCTGCCGGAATATCATCTGTCGCCTGTCATTCTGCGCCTACTTGAAAAAGAGCTGGGCAAATATTGCGAAGAAAACCCTCTCTCTTCTCTCGATGTGATAGACCTTCTATGGAAGGAACCGCGCCGGGAACCCCGTCTATTGGCTTCTGCTTTACTGGGCAAGATTCCCCTCAGTCATTCCGAAAAGGTGATCGAACGCATGCTGCGCTGGTCGGCGATGACCGAAGAGTACACCCTGGCTGAAACGTTGGTCGCCAGTGGATCGTCAAAATTGCGGACGGAAGCTTCAGAACAATGGCTTGAGATCATCCAGACCTGGTTGAATTCGCGCAGTACGGTGGAAAATTCGCTTGGATTAAACAGCTTGATCCCCTTAATCCAGGACCGCGGATTTGTTAATCTCCCCCAGGTATTCACATTATTCACCCCCTACCTCAAAAAGGTCGACCCCAAACTGATGAGCATGCTTCAATCAGTCATCGAAAACCTTGCCCGACGCTCGCCTTACGAGACCGTTTTTGTGCTTAAACAGGTCCTCTCGGGGTCACAAGATCCAAACCTTTACCGCTTGCTGCGCCGCTGCCTGGGTGTTCTGCCGGAAGAATCGCGTTTATCTCTTCGCGATGCGTTGGCAAAGAATCCGCCTGCGTGACTCGGCAGGCTCTCCCTCTAGACAATTCGCTATCTTTCCATTCCCTCCAACCTCTGGTATAATCTGCCATAGTGACTCGACCTTTTTTGCGGGTTTTCTGCAAAAAATGGAGACTTGCACAATCTACTTATAGGAGCAAATGTCATGCCTTTAACAAAAGAAGAGAAAGAAAAAGTGATTTCGGATTTCGCGATCCATGAAGGTGATACTGGTTCAGCCGATGTACAAATTGCATTGCTGACCAAACGTATCACCCAATTGACCGAGCATCTGCGCGCAAACAAGCACGACAATGCCTCACGCCGCGGTCTGCTTCAGATGGTTGGAGCAAGGCGCAGCCTGCTGGCTTATCTTCGCCGAACAGATTTTCCGCGATTTACGGCAATCACCGAAAAGCTAAACATCCGCACCCGGTAATGAACTGAAGACGAGTAGATGGCAGCGAAAACCATCTGCTCGTTTTAAATCAAGGTAAGGCGCGGAATTTTGCCCACCGGTTGGGTATTGAAAGATGACGAAGACCCTGGAAGGTCTCCATCGGCTTTCAGTTCCTGATCAGGTGGGAATAATAGAGGAGCTGTTATGCAACCAACAAGCAAAAAATACATCACCACTGTGGGTGGTCGTCCTTTCACATTTGAAACCGGAAAATTAGCCGGACAAGCTGGAGGATCTGTCACTGTCCAATTTGGCGAATCTGTCGTCTTTGCAGCCGCCACTATGGGCAAAGAACCGCGTGAAGGGCAGGACTTCTTCCCCCTCACCGTCGAATACGAAGAGAAAATGTACGCAGGCGGCCGGATTCCAGGTTCTTTCTTCCGCCGCGAAGGTCGTCCGGGAACAGATTCCATCTTGATTTCCCGTCTTACTGACCGTCCTCTGCGCCCCCTTTTCAACCAGCAAATGCGCAACGAGGTCCAGGTCGTGATGTTCAGCCTTTCCGCTGACATTGAGAACCCCCTGGATGTTCTTGCCATCAACGCCGCCTCGGCTGCTTTGATGATCTCTGATATCCCCTGGGGCGGTCCGATCGGTGCAGTGCGTGTCGGCCGGGTCAATGGCGAATTCATTGTCAACCCCACCTATGCCCAGCTTGACGAATCCTCCCTGGATCTGCGGATCGCAGGTACCCGGGATGCCATCTTAATGGTCGAAAGCGGCTCAGACGAGATCGATGAAGAAACCATGGTTTCAGCTTTACTCTTCGGCCATGAATCCATCCAACCCATCATTGACTTGCAGCTGCAAATGACTGCTGAAATTGGCAAGCCCAAAGCAGAAGTCAAGATTTACGGGCTCGATGAGACAATTGTCGAAAAGGTTTTTGCCCGCGCTGAATCCGACATGAACTCCCTTTTGGATACCCTGCACGGCAAACATGAGCTGCAGGACGCAATCGATGCCCTGCGCGATGCAATCGTCGGTGAATATACCAACGAAGACGAACTCGAACTCATTTCGTCTTACAAGGCAGCCTACGAAGAAGTCTACAAACGCATCGTCCGCACACGCATTTTGGATAACAAACGCCCCGATGGCCGCAAGGTGACCGAAATCCGCCCGATTTGGTGCGAAGTTGGCATCAGCCCGCGCGCTCATGGTTCCGGTTTGTTCACCCGCGGCGAAACCCAGGTGATCACCCTGGCGACGTTGGGTACCCCCAAAGAGGCTCAAGAAATTGATACACTTTCACCCCTCGATACTAAACGCTACATTCACCATTATAACTTCCCGCCGTATGCAACCGGCGAAGTCAAACGCCTGGGCGGACAATCCCGCCGCGAAATTGGACACGGCGCGCTAGCCGAACGGGCACTCATTCCTGTGCTCCCTTCAGAAGCGGACTTCCCCTACACAATGCGCCTGGTGTCTGAGGTCTTATCGTCCAATGGTTCATCGTCCATGGCATCGGTCTGCGGTTCGACCCTGGCGTTGATGGATACCGGTGTACCGATCAAAGCGCCTGTGGCAGGTGTTGCCATGGGTCTGGTCAAAGAAGGCGACCGCTATGTTGTCCTGACCGACATCCAGGGAGCCGAAGATCACCTTGGCGACATGGACTTCAAAGTCGCAGGCACCAACAATGGTATCACTGCCCTGCAGATGGATATCAAAATCCAGGGGATCACAGCGGAAATCATGACCCAGGCCTTGAAGCAGGCTCACGAAGCCCGTCTATCCATTCTTGATAAAATGATGGCGGTCATTTCTGTTCCCCGCCCTGAACTGCGCTCCTTCGTACCCCGCATTACCACAGTGAAGGTACCTGTTGACAAAATCGGCGCGATCATCGGACCGGGAGGAAAGAATATCCGCGCGTTACAGGAAGAAACCGGCACCAAGATCGATATTGGCGACGACGGCACGGTCTATATCTCTGCCACCGACGGTGTTGCCGAAGCCGCAGCCCGGGAACGCATTGAATCACTCACTGAAACCCCGCAAGTGGGCCATATTTACACCGGCAAGGTTGTACGCATCGCCGATTTCGGCGCGTTTGTGCAGATCCTCCCCAATCTCGACGGGATGGTCCACATTTCGCAGCTTGACAGTGAACGGGTGAACAAAGTCGAAGATGTCGTCAGCATGGGCGATGAAATCACCGTCATGGTGACTGCCATTGACGAAAACGGCAAGATTCGGCTTTCACGCCAGGCAGTGCTCGAAGGGTGGACGGTTGAAGAAGCCCTTGAACATGACCGCGGCGGAAAATCCAGCGGCGGTGGACGTCCTCGCAGCGGCGGCGGTGGGGATCGACGCGGCGGCAGCGGTGACCATCGCAGCAGTGATCGCCGGGGCAGTTACTCCGGTAATCGCGGCAGCGGAGATCGCGGCCCCCGTACCAACTAGTTAATTTCAACCAAACAAAAAGGCTCTTTGAGATCCGGAAGCATCCGGTCCAAAGAGCCTTTTTTTATTATAACAGGGCCTTAACCCCGACTTTAATCCTTTTCCGATGTCGGAAGTACCTGCATTTTCGGTCCGGCGATCCCCAGCCTCTTTGCCAGGGCAGCCTGCATGGCTGTACGGTCATCCCATGGGTATTCGACTGTGCCGAAACACATGGACTGTTCATGACCCTTGCCAAACGAGACCACCAGGTCGCCTGGCTGTGCCATATTCACCCCGGTCTGGATGGCTTTTCCTCGATCCGGCACACGGAAGAAGTTACGCCCTTCCTCCCCGCCTTCCCTTTTGGCTGCTTCCGCCATTTCCGCCAGGATGTCATCCAAAGACTCAGTGCGAGGGTCTTCTGCCGTCAGGATGCTCACGTCAGCGTACTGGATGCCGACCTGCGCCATCATCCCCCTTTTTTCGCGATCGCGCAGACCTGCGGATCCAAACACCGCAATAACGCGTTGGGTGGTCATCTTGCGCACGGTTTCCAGCGCAGCACGCAGGGCATTGGGAGTGTGGGCAAAATCCACGATCGCTGTAAAAGGCTGCCCCATCTTGATCTGCTGCATCCTGCCAGGAACCCCTTGGGTTTGAGCAATTCCCTGGCGGGCAGCTTCAGGTGAGAGACCCAGTCCGAGAACGGCAGCGCTGACCGCTGCCAGGCAGTTGTAAACATTAAATTCCCCCGGGAAGGGGCATTCGACATTAAACGAAATCTGCTCAGAGACCGCCGTGAAACGCAAACTCTCGGAGAAATATTCGATATCCTCAGCATTGAGCGTCCCGGTGCCGTGGGTGGAATAACTGATAAACCGGTCGCCCACCCTGGACTTCAAATACTCATAAGATTGGTCGTCAGCGTTCAAAACAGAGATGCGAAGATTCCCACGCTGTTTGACCGCTGTCTGCTTAAGCATTTCAAAAAGCCTGGCTTTTGCAGCGAGATAATTCTCATAATTGCCGTGGAAATCCAGGTGCTCATGCGTAATATTGGTGACCACCGCCATATCGTATTCGCAGCCGGTCACCCGGTGTTGAATCAGCCCGTGTGAAGTCGTTTCGAGAATTACATGGGTTAAGCCTGCATCCACCATCTGACGTAAATAGCATTGAATGTCGATCGCTTCAGGTGTGGTTACATGGAAACCGGTATCGATTTCCTGGTCCATAATGACGGCATTCACCGTCGAGATCAAGCCCACCTTCAGCCCTGATGCTTTTAATATGTTGAAGATCAGGTTACAGGTGGTCGTTTTTCCATCCGTGCCAGTGACGCCGATGACACACAGGCTGCGGGCAGGATGGTCGTAATAAGCCGCAGCGAGCCAGGCTAAACTTTCACGCGCATCGGCTACGCGAATATATGGAACGGAAAGACCTTCGATCTCTTCAGTTCCCACCACTGCAGCGGCACCGAGCTCGATGGCATTGGGAATATAGCGGTGACCATCCACACTGCTGCCTTTCACTGCGACGAAAATATCGCCCCTGCTCACTTTGCGCGAATCATCCTTGATCCCCAATATCTCAGTTTCAGGCAGTGGAGAAATGAAAACCGTTGAAACGGGTAGATCACCAATGATTTGAGAGAGTTTTTTCATCACGTCTTCCTGCACAAGTGTACAATAAAAAAAGAGGGTTTCTCCGGCCAATTTCGCCTTAGAAACCCTCTTTAAAATTCTGAGTTATCTCAGCGTTTGGTGTAAGGATTGCAGTTGGCCGGAGACCGACCCGTCCACTACCTGGTCTCCAACTCGTACGACCAGTCCGCCCAAAATCGCAGGGTCCACTCGGAAAACTACTTTTGCCTTGCTACTGAGCGATTGGAGAAGTTCCTCTTTGACGGTCGCCTGTTCTTCTTTAGTTAATGGGAGGGCACTGGTCACTTCGGCATTTTCGTCGCCGATTTTTGTGCCTTCCAGCACAACTACTTTGCCCTTCTTGACGCCTGAGAAAAATTCATCCAATAATTGATGTTGGCGTTTCTCATCGAGGTTTTCGCCGATCAGCCGCTGGGCGGCTGCGATCGCCAAGGCTGCCACCTGCCCGCGAAGCTCGGTCAAGGTGCGTTCACGATCCTGGTCGATCTCTGCCATGGCTGATTCGCGCTGTTTTGCCAGGTCCTCATCGGCAGAAGACCGCATTTCACGGATCACGCCTTCTGCTTTTTCAGTCGCTTCCCGTATGGTTTGGGCTGCCTTTGATTGGGCATCCGCCAGGATGGCTGCCGCATCTTTTTCAGCATTTTCCCTGGCTTCAGCGGCTACGCGCGCATCCTCAAGACCTTTTTCCACCGTCTTTTGGCGTTTATCCAGCATACCCAACAAAGGTTTGTAGACCCAGGCACGCAGAACCACAAACATGATGGCAAAGCTAAATATTTGAACCAGTACATTACCGAGGTTTAAACCTAGTTTATCCAAAGGTCATCTCCTGTCGCTGCTTAAATAACAAAGAGCAATAAGAATGCAATCACGAGACAGTAAATGGCAATAGCTTCAGAAAAAGCAACACCAAGAATCATGCTGGTAAATATATTACCGTAAGCATCAGGGTTACGTGACATACCTTCAGTTGCGCCCTGAACACTCAATCCAATGCCAATGCCGGCGCCGAGCGCCCCAATCATCGAGAGCCCTGCTCCAATGTATTTTGCTGCTTGAACGATATCACCTGTCATCTTGTTTCTCAGCCTCCTCAAGTCTCTTTTCAGAATTCACTAACTCGCCTCAGGTTCTTCTTCGGTATGACCCGACGTCGCCATGGCCATAAAGACCAGGGTAAGCATGCCAAAGACAAAAGCCTGGATCACACCAATAAATAGCTCAAATATCATAATAAAAGAAGGTGCAAAAACGGGAATCAAAAACGAAATTAGAGCCATCAACACCATTCCAGAGAACATATTGCCAAACAACCGGAAGGTGAAAGAGATAATTTTAGAAAACTCGGAAATCGTTTCCAAAATACTGACAAAGAAATCCATAAAACCAAGGAATGGCTTTTTGAACAAAGTCCGTGTATCAAAAAACTTATGGAAATATCCCAACCCATTTGCCTGAACGCCAACGACTTGGGTCATACCTACTGCAATCAAAGCCAGAGCCAGGGTGAAGTTCAGATCGGTGGAAAGACCGCGTGCAAATGGAATAACCACGAATCCCCCTTCTGCCACAGCGGGTGTGGTAACGTTGAACAAATTGCCGCCCAAGGGAACCGCAGTAAATCCGCCTTGAGATACTTCTTCCACCAGACCGATAGTTTCAAAACCGGGGATCAACTTGAGGATGTTCGCAAACAAGACCACGATCATCATTGTGGCAAACCAAGGGAAGAATTTTTTTGCCCATTTTCCAGCGGTCGTTTTGGCCATGTTATAGAGCATTTCGATGAGCATTTCCATCATGCCCGTAAACCCCTTGGAAATCAATGTATCGGGTTTGACATTGTTCTTGACAATTAATGCCACGGCCAAAATCGCCAGGTCCATTAAAACCATAGCCACGAAGGTATTTGTCAGATACATGCTTCCGATCACGGGAAGCGTAAAGAGAGGTTTTTTTGAAAGGGCTTCTGGAGCCACCTGGATGACCGGCAGAACCGGTGCCGCCATGTTGACTCCAATCACAGTTAAGATGATCAGCGCCAGAATTATCCAGCGATTTTTTCCCCAGCGCCATTTATGAGTCTTTTCCAATCTCATCCTCCTTGATTTCAGGTGTTTTGGGTTCATCAACCTTGATCTTCGCAACTGTTTTCCGCGCGATGAGAATCGTTAAATAGATGGAAAGAGGCACGCTGGCAACTAGCAGTCCAATTGTGAACCCGGGCTTGGTGCCCAAGAGATTATCCAATGCGATCCCCCCGAGAACTGCTGCAACGATTATTGCGATGGTAATAAACCCCACCTGACCTGCCATGACTGCAAGAAGCATATTGCGCGAATTCTTATTTTTTGGACTCGAAGGCTTTTCAGGAAACTCCATGGTTTTGCGATTATATCATATTGAAAAAAAACTCACCATTAAAATATGCTGCCAGCTGATTTCAGGGCAACCTGCACCCACGGGTTGAGCAAAACACCCAAAAGAATGATCCCGGCAACACATATCCCGGCGGCTGTGATCCACTGTGCACTGAAGTGAATTTTGCCTGCCGGTTCAGGCGTAGGGTCGAGATACATCACTTTGAGAATGCGCAAATAGTAATACAGTCCGATCACCGAGTTGATGACTGCCAGAATCACCAGCCAAACCAGGTTTTTCTGAACGGCTGCATTGAGCACCAGGATCTTGGCAAAGAAGCCTGCAAAAGGCGGAATCCCCCCAAGAGATAAAAGACCTGCCATCATCAACAAAGCCAATCCCGGGGACCGCCGGCTTAAACCGGAAAAACCGCTCAGCTCGCTCGTCTGGTCCGATTGGTTCACCAGGCCGATCACTGCAAATACCAACAGGTTCGTGACGAGATAGGCCATCAAGTAGTAAGTGGCTGCTGTCACCCCAATGGCATCTCCGGCTGCAACACCGACAAGCACGTATCCAGCCTGGGCGATGGAGGAATAAGCGATCAGTCGTTTGATGTTCTTTTGCGGAATCGCGGCCAGGTTGCCCAGGAACATGCTTGCCACAGCCAGGAGAGCAGCAGTCCAGGTCCAGTACAGGTTCCCCTGTGGGAAAAATCCGAAGAGTACGCGCATCAGTACCGCAAAACCTGCCGCCTTTGACGCCGTGGACAGGAAACCAACCACCGGGGAAGGCGCACCTTCATAAACATCTGGAGCCCAAAAATGGAACGGCACAGCGCTGATTTTGAACGCAAACCCCGCCAGCACAAATAGAAATGCCACCATGAAGACCAGGATCGGTACCTGGTTTGCCTGGGTCAAATTCCACACCTGATACAGGCGGGTCGACCCTGCAAACCCGTACAAGAGGCTTAAGCCGTAAAGCATCAAGGCTGAACTCATGGCGCCAAAAAGGAAATATTTGATCCCGGCTTCGGTGGAATGCTCGTCCTTGAGTTTCGCGCCTGCCATGATGTAGAGAGGGAAGGAGGTTGTTTCAATCGAGAGAAACAACATAAGCATATCCGCGGCGCTTGCCATCAACGACATGCCAAGCGTGCTTACAACCATCAATAAATAGAATTCAGGTTTTCTGGCGATCGTTTCATCGGTGCCGGTAAACAACGCTGTAAGAGAGGCTCCTGCCAGGAACAACATGCGAAAGAGGAAACCCTGGGCGTCAAAACGCAGCATTCCGCCCCAAACCAAAAGCGTTTGATCACCCGGATTTGAAAAAGCAACCGCAACCACCCCGATCAACACCAGGCTGATGGCTGTGAACCAACCCAGGAATTGCTGGGTAATCGTCCTGTGGAGCATGGCTGCAATTAACAATGCCAGGATCAAACCCACCAGGCAGATCTCGGGGAGGATGGCGCGGACCATGGTTGTGATGTCTGTTGTGATCATGCGCCCCCCGCTAGCACCAGGATATGACTGACGCCGGCCTGGATCACCGGAACGATCACGGAGGGGAAGACACCAATCAAAATCATCACCAACGAAAGCATCACGATCACCACCTTATCAGCCAGGGAAATCCCCCTCACCCCTTCAGCCAGGGCTTGCGGAACTTCGCCGAAGAAAACACGCCGTACGACGAGCAAAATGTAAGCCGCCGTCACAACGATGGAAAGCGCCGAAATGATGGCTGTGATCGGGAAAGTCTTCCATGCACCGATGTAAATGGGAACTTCGGCAATAAACCCGGAAAATCCGGGCATTCCCATCGAAACCAGCCCTCCAACCACAAATCCGACCATCGCCAGCGGCATGAATTTGGCCAGCCCGCCCAGTTCCTTAATATTGCGAGTGTGCGTGCGGTCGTAGACCATGCCCACGATGGCAAAGAAAAGTGCCGTCATTACCCCGTGCGAAAACATTTGCAGTCCTGCGCCGGTCAGGCCTTCAGGAGTGAGCGTGGCAAAACCGATGAAGACCAGCCCCATGTGGGATACTGACGAAAATCCGATGACATACTTGAAATCCGTCTGGATCATCGCAATGAAGGCGCCATATACCACATTGATCGTCGCCAGCACCAGGATCAAAGGCGCCCAAAAACGCATTCCGTCCGGCAAGAGCATCAGCCCCACCCGCAGTGCGGCAAACGCGCCCACCTTCATCTCCACCCCGGCGAGCAGCATCGAAACCGCGGTCGGAGCTGCCACATGCCCATCCGGCGCCCAACTATGGAACGGGAATAAACCTCCGAGAACGCCAAACCCGATGAATATGAAGGGGAACCACAATTTCTGTGTCGCTGCCAGAAATCCGGCATGCTCCAGTTCAAGCAAGTTGAATGTGTGCAGTCCGGAGGCAAAATAGAGCGCCAATACACCCACAAGCGCAACCATGCTTCCCAGGAACAGGTAAAGCGTCAATTTCATCGCCCCGTATTCACGGGTCTTTGGCGAGCCCCAGATAACGATCATCAAGTATTTGGGGAAGATGGCAAGTTCAAAGAAGAAAAATAGCTGGAACAAGTCAAGCGAGGCAAATACGCCATAAACGCTGGCTGCCAGGAACATCAAGAACGAGAAGAACTCGCGCGGACGGTCTTCCACGTTCCATGAAACCAGCACACCACTCAGCACCACCAGCCCCGCCATGAGTTCCATCGCCACACTGATACCGTCCACCCCGACGAAATACGATATCCCAAGGGTCGGCAGCCAATCCATTTTTTCGATGAATTGATATCCGGCTGATGTGGTGTTATAGCTGAAGAAAAGAAACAACGATAAGCCGAACGTGATCAACGCAGCAACCAGCGCCGTGACCTTGATCAGCGTGTGTTTGTTTGCAGGGAATAACAGCAGCAGGATTCCGGCTGCGACGGGAGTGAAGATCAACAAACTCAGCGTAGGTATCTGCATCTCGATCCTTTTAGAACCAAACCTTTACCGTCTGGTTGATGACCTGGACGATCCACGATGGCCAGATTCCAATGATCAGGGTCAAAATCATCAAAGGCGCAATGACCACAATTTCCCTGGCTCGAATATCGGTTAATTTGCCCTTCCACTCCATATTCAACGGTCCCTGTAGCACCAATTTCAACGCCTTGAGGACGTATACCCCAGTGAAAAGCAGCCCCAACATGCTGATGGCCGTGATCGCAGTAAAGATCGGCCAGGCGCCCCGCACAACCATAAATTCTGACACGAAGCCGCTCAACCCTGGAAGTCCCAGGGAAGCCATCGAAGTAAAGATCAGGATCGATCCATAAACCGGCAGAATGGTGTGCAAACCGCCAAAACGGTCCATCACACGCGTGTGAGCCTGATCATAAAGAACGCCGACCAGGAAGAACATCCCTGCCGCACTGAGACCGTGGTTGAACATCTGCAGCACAGCCCCGTCAATGGCGATCACCGCACTCTGGTGGATCGTGGGGTCGCTGCTCCCATTTGCCCAGGCAGCCGCTGCCACGCCAAGGATGACAAACCCCATATGGTTGATCGACGAATAGGCTACCAGCCGCTTGAAATCTTTCTGTCCTGCTGCCGCGAACGCACCGAAGATGATCGAAGCCGCCGCGAGAACTGCCAGCCAGACAGCGTAAGTTTTCGCCTCAACCGGAAAGAGCGGCAAAACCAGTCGAATAAAACCGTATGCGCCAAGTTTCAGCAGCACCCCGGCAAGGATCATTGAACCGGCGGTGGGTGCTTCGGTGTGAGCATCCGGCAGCCAGGTGTGAAACGGCCAGATCGGCACCTTGATGGCAAAAGCGATCACAAATGCCCAGAAAGCAATCGCCTTGACCGTTGCGGTCGGCAGACCAAACAAGGTCGCTTCTTGGATTCCCGGCCAGGTTTTGAAAAGAGTGACCAGGTCGAAGGTACCGGTCACGGCACCGATCATCTGAATGGCAAGCAGCAGCCCAAGCGATCCACCCATGGTAAACAGGATGAATTTCAGCGAAGCATAATTCCGCTTTTCCCCACCCCATTGGTTGATCAGGAAATACATCGGGATCAAGCCGATTTCCCAGAAGATGAAGAAGATCAGCAAATCCAACGCAACAAACACACCCAGTATGCCCGTTTCGAGAAGCATGAACAGGATCAAATATGTTTTGAGCGCTTTTTGGATGGAATGTGAAGCCAATAGGGCGAGCGGTGTCAGGAGCGTAGTCAGCAATAAAAGCACCAGGCTGATCCCGTCCACTCCGAGATGATAGCTGGAATGGATCGCAGGAAACCACTCGGCTTGTTCCTGGAAAGCGAATCCAAGCGGATCAGCGGATGGTCGATAAAGGATCCACAAGACGATCGTGAGCGCGAAGGGGACGAGACTGGCAGCAATTGCGGTGATGCGCAGAGCCCTGTCGGCTTTCGCCGGGATGAGACACAGCACGGCTGCCCCGATGACAGGGAAGAAGAGGATCCATGAAAGCATGTGATTGGTAAAGAATTCCATCGACAACCCCTGCCGCTACTTGAAAATCGAATAAAGAATGATGAAGAGAACGACCAACCCCATGAGGGCGCCGGTCATATACTGCTGAACTTTTCCTGTCTCCAACTTGCGTAGGAACGACCCCATCCTGCGAGTTCCACCGGCAATACCGTCTGCGGCGCCATTCACCACTGGAACGTCAAATCCACTGCGCAAAACGTTGCCGATCCCGATCCCAAGTTTCCCGATGCCGTTGATGATCCCATCCAGCACCACCTGGTCCATCCATTTCGCAACGAAGACCTCTGAGAACCAGATGGAAGGACGAATAAAAACGACCTCATACAATTCATCCACGAGATATTTCCGCTGGACAAAGCGGTAAATGCTCCCAAGGCTGATTTCGAGCGGATCCTTCTGGGTGGCTTTCTTGATGTTTCTATACACGATCCAACCCAACAGCAACCCTCCCAGCGCCACAATCAAGGATGTGATCAATGGAACGCTGCTGTGTTTTTCGACGACTTCGTAAGACAGCATCGAGCCGGTCAGAGCGGCAAATCCGTCTGAACTGAGCCTGCCCAAAAGTGGGAAGGTCTTCGGGATCCCGATCCAGCCTGCAGCTATCGCAAAAAGCGCGAGTATCACGAGGGGAACGGTCATGGAGGGTCTTGATTCAACGGCATGCGCGGCAGCTTTGCTGCGGGATGACCCCAGGAATACCAGGGTAATTTGCCTGGCGGTATAGAACGCAGTCAACAATGCCGCCAACGCCAAAACGATAAAAACGATGGTCGATTCACTAAAAGCGCCGGCGAGGATCGCATCTTTTGACCAGAACCCGGCGGTGATCAACGGGAAACCGGACAAAGCCAGCCCGCCTGCAACAAAAGTCCAAAATGTGAAGGGCATCTTTCTGCGCAGACCGCCCATCTGGCGCATGTCCTGCGTATCGATCTCATCCCCAGTGTGCATGGCGCCATGTTCCATGCCGTGAATGACCGAGCCCGATCCCAGGAAAAGTAATGCTTTGAAGAAAGCATGGGTAAAAAGATGAAAGACCGCCGCCGAATAAGCCCCAACGCCCAGGGCTGCGATCATGTACCCAAGCTGCGAGATCGTGGAATACGCCAGAACGCGTTTGATGTCATTCTGGGTCATGGCGATGCTTGCGGCAAACAAAGCGGTGAAAGCCCCGATGGCTGCCATCGCCAGCATCGGAGTGGTCAGGGGCAACCCAGGCTGCCAACCCGCTGAAATGAGTGGGAAGAAGCGCGCCACCAGGTACACACCGGCTGAAACCATCGTCGCAGCATGGATCATCGCCGAAACGGGTGTCGGGCCTTCCATGGCATCCGGCAGCCAGACATGCAGCGGGAATTGCGCAGATTTGCCGATCGTCCCTGCAAACAACAGCAATCCAACCAACCCTGCCCATGACAGCCCTGCGATAGGTGAGGCCGAGGTGGCAAGGATGTTGAGCGTCTGCGGATTTCCAAGAATTTGTTGGTAATTCAGCGTTCCGGTGAGCGAATAGAGCGCCGCCAGGCCAAGAAGCATAAAAACATCGCCGATTCTTGTGGTGATGAAGGCTTTAATTGCAGCTTTTCGCGCAGATTCCTTGCCGTACCAAAATCCGATCAACAGGTACGAACACAACCCCATGATCTCCCAACCAATGTAAAGACCCAAGAGGTTGTCGGTGACCACCAGCAGGAACATGGCAAAAGCAAAAAGGCAGATGAACGCGAAAAATCGCGAATACATCGGCTCGACGGAAGGGACACGCTGGGTGTGACCATCGTGGGTAACTACCGCACCTTTTGGGGGTAAGCCGGGAAGGTCGTCCTTACCGGCAGGTGCACCAAAATTATGGTAACCCACGCTGTAGATAAAGATCATCAGGATGGTCACCGCCACGAAAAACAAAGTGACTACCGTCAATGGATCAACCATCACGCCAAACATTAACCAACTGTCCCCAACAGGCAGCCATTTCACCTGGCTGGTGATCGGGTTTTTTGCCAACTCTGTAATTTGAAGCGCCTTCCAGATGACCAGCATGCTCGCTACAAAGGAGATTCCTGCCGCACCCAGGGCAAGGCTGTGACTCAGCTTCTGGCTGCGAAAGGTGAAAATCGCGATCAATCCGAATGCCGCAAAAGGCACAAAGGGGATCAGCCAGAGTAAGCTTTCCGGAGAAAATAATGCGCTCAAGTCTTTAGCCCTTCAACAGGTTCATGTCATTGACGTCGACAGTCTTCCGACGGCGATACGCTGAAATGATCAATGCCAGCCCGATGGCTGTTTCACCAGCGGCAACCACAAAGATCAATGCCACAAAAACCAACCCATCCATCTCGGGACGCACGTTATGAAAATAGCGCCAAAACGTGACAAGATTAATGTTGACCGAATTGAGCATCAACTCGATGCCTATCAAGGCTCCGACAAGGTTCTTGCGCGTGAGCACCCCGAAAAGCCCAATGCCCATGAGCGCTGCTGCAAGGATGAGATACCAGCTCAAAGGGATCATGATCTCTCTTCCTTTTTATCTACGGCTGTATAAATGGCTCCCACCAGAGCTGCCAGGAGCAAAATCGATGACAGTTCAAAGGGCAGTAAATAACCGTTCGGATCGACCAACTGTTTGCCCAGGGTTGCCATGTCGGTAGCAGCAGCGGGCAAAGTGCCTGGCAGTGCAGTCCATTTTGGCCAGAGCGACAAAGCTGCAACAATCCCGATCAAGACGATGATCAGCCCCAGGGCTGCAATCCACCACCCGCGATTGGTCTGGCTGCCTTCATCGGTCAACGAAGTCCGGCTGAGCATCACGGCAAAAATAACCAGGATCGAAATCGCACCGATATAAACCAACACCTGGACGACAGCAAAGAAACTGGCTTCGAGCAATGCAAAAATCACTGCTACTCCCAGCAAAGCAAGCACCAACCACAATGCTGCATGCAGCATTTTGCGTGCGCTTACCGCCGCGACCGCTGAACCCAATGTGACCGCTGCTGCCATAAGGAAGACGACCTGCATTCCACTCAAAGCTCGCCTCCTGGTTTCTCTTCAACAACCACCTGGGGCGGTCGTGCCAACGGACGAGGACGCGCAACCACTTTTGCGGGATGAGATTTGATTGCGGCACTCAAAATCCGGTCGGCAGCGACCCAGATCAAAATATTGACACCCCAATGAACTGCAATGCGGATCAACGTCAGATCAGTCGGGATCAATTTATCGATCACGACCGTGAACATCAACAGTACCAGGGAAATTGGGGTCAGGAATTTCCAGTTGAAATCCATCATCTGGTCGATACGAAAACGTGGAATGGTAAACCGGATATGCAGGATGAGAAAATACACCAATGATGACTTGAGGATCAGGTAAACAAATCCAAGGCTCGGAATGGTCTCCGCACCGGGTCCGCGCCAACCACCCAGGAAGATCGTTGAAAAGATCAGCGCTGCGGTGAACGAATGCAGAAAATCCGCCACATAAAACATGCCGAACTTCAGGCCGGAATATTCAACATTGAAACCGGCTACCAGTTCAGAATCAGCCTCAAGTAAGTCAAATGGGGCTCTACCGTTTTCAGCAATCGATGTGGTAAAGAAGATCAAGGCTGCCAGTGGTGCCAGGAAAATGTTCCAGGTCTGCTGAGATTTTACGATGTCATTCATTCCCAGCGATCCGCTGAACAACACGGGGATCAACAAAACGAGCACCATCGGTACTTCATAACTGATCAGGTTGGCAACCGCGCGAAATCCGCTCAACAGGGCGTATTTGTTGTTCGAACCCAGCCCTGCCATGATGATCCCCAAATCGCCGATGGCGCCGACCGCAATGAGGTAGACGACGCCGATATTGAAATTCACCCCGAATACTGTTGAGGCATATGGGATCACTGCCCACATCGCCAACACGCCGCCAACAGCCAGGATCGGGGCAAGGTTGAACGGCACCTTATCGGCGCCGGTTGGCGTGATGTACTCCTTGGTGAAGATTTTCAACATATCTGCAATCGGCTGGAAAATACCCCACGGACCCAAGCGGTTGGGTCCCAGCCGGTCTTGGAATCTCCCGCCGATTTTTCTTTCAAGCCAAATGAGGAATACGGTAAAGAAAAGAGCCCCCAACGTCAAGGCGCCTGCTCCAATGACATACAGGATCAGTTGAGTGAAAGACGCGGATGCTCCCCATCCGATCAGGAGGGTAGACAACCATTGGGTAATAAAATTAACCGGGTCTGCGAGAAAAGACATCTTTTACTCCAGAGCTAAAGCCATTCAAGCGCGCCAACGCGCCATGCATAAAGCAAGGCGGCCGCCAGGATCAAAATAAACAGGACAGCTTCTAATACAGCAAAGATCGAAAGTTGATTGTAGGCCACAGCCCATGGAAAAAGTAAAACAGTCTCAACATCGAAAATGAGAAAAATTAGTCCGTAGACATAATACTGGACCTTAAACTGAATGCGCGACTCACCGATCGGCTCGATGCCGCATTCATAAATTGAATTTTTTATTGGATTGCCTTTTTTGGGTGATAGTACGCCTGCGATGAGAATAGCTACTGCAGGTAAAGCAAATGCGAAAATTAGGAAAATGCCAATGTAAAGCCAATCATTAAGCATCGCAGGTCCTCATGTCGAATATTCGAATATATGGATATGCATTAATGCCGTTATTTTATCATAACTGTGACTTCACGTCTTCGATTTCCAATAATTCCTTTCATAATGTATCAATTTATTGTATAACAAAAACCTTTTATCCCGTACTTTTTGAGCCTTTCTTTGTGAAAGCGATCACTAAAAAGATCCCCAGGACCAAAAAGCCCAGCCCCAACCTGCGATACCAAACCGCTGTGACTCCCAATAGGTTCACTGCTTTAATTTGAATACTGCGGGCCAGGATTGCCTGCAGCGGTGCCTTATCAGGTGAAGCATAAATCCAGAGCGTGCCATCGAGAGTGCGCGGGACATGCGGGATGATTTGCCAGGTCAGGTCCAGGTTGTTTTCAGGGTTAAAAGTGAAAGAAATTACTCCCTTCGGCGAAATTTCAGCATCTGCCATTTCGATATCTGCGCTCAAGTGCGCTTCGGTGGATTGGATTGGTGAATCAATCTTGAATTTGATTTTGAGCGCTGATTGATCCCCCACCCAGGCTC
Organism: uncultured Chloroflexia bacterium; assembly: GCA_963714465.1. GTDB lineage: Bacteria > Chloroflexota > Anaerolineae > Anaerolineales > Anaerolineaceae > UBA6107. The sequence continues at coordinate 317,813 of CAVQOS010000002.1, forward strand.
TTGAAGGAACCTCACCCGAAAGGGTTGCCTGTTCTCCCAAACGCAATACCACAGGCACTTCAAACGGAACTCTTGCAAACTTCCAAAAACCGATCACCAGGCAAACCACACCCACGAACCCGGCGAACATCCCTGAGATCACACGTTTGTTCATGCAGCGATTATACAACACCCCCATGCTGTGTTTTTGATGGGCAATCCTGAGTAAACCTTCTGACAAAAAAATGAAAACGGGTGAAATTCCGTTTTCTTCTTGCCAGGCTCATTGAATATGCACTCAGGCTACGAACACTTCAACTTTGTCGCCGTTCTTATCATCATCCACATTGACCTGAAAAACCTCGTCATTATCAATGGATTTTTCAATCTCGACGAGCATCTCGTCAACATGTTGTTCTCGAACTTCTTCCGGCATATACTGGCCGAAATTCTTGAAAACCCAGGCGGCAAAATTCAAAGGCAGCGGCATGCTGATCTCAATTTTCTGCGGGCCTTCATGGCTCGACGAGTGGACCTTTACAAACATCCAATGGGCTTGAAACTGCCTTGCTCCGGCAATGATAAGCAGGACACCAATGGCAAATGGGATCCAAGAAAGGAAGAATCTCCAACCCAATCCTGCTGCTTCGTATCCATTGAACATCCAAAAAGCGGATAGGACAGTCAGCGCGACCCCAATCCAGAGGATTGAACTCCAGGCAGCCCTCCAATACCACGCCACTTCAGGTTTCTCGGGCTTTGTGTATGGCATGGAGGGCTCAACTACATGGTCGCGAACAGGTTCCGGATTTCTCTTGTCACCATCTAGAATTCCAAGCAGGTCAGCCCCATCTTGAGGGGATAGGACACCTTCCTGGACCTTTTTCAATATTTCGAACTTGCTCTCTTCGGATGTCATTCGCTTATCCTTCCAGCGCCTTGAGCAATTTCTCAGCCTCTTCCACGGTGATCTTTTTCTCCGACAGCATCTTTAATATGATCATCCGTTCATCTTCAGAGATTTTAGGCTTCTGAGGAGCTACAGTGGCCGGTCTTTCAAATGTAAATCCACCATATTTACTTCCAGGTTGAGAAAAGACACCCTTTTCTTCCAGTTTGCGAACTACCTGATCCATTTTTGCTTGAGCTGCCTGGGAGGCCTTCTCAGCATGCTGCGCTGCATATTCAGAAGATCGGGCTGCCTTTTTTAATCCCTGCGAAATTTTAAGCTCGATGTCTCTTGAAAAATCATTCCAATCATGGTCGAAATCGTCGAACACTTTGTCGAACCTGAATTTGAATGGCTCTTTGTCCGTGATCGAGATATCTCCGCCGGCTTTCAGATCGAGCGTGTTGCCGCCTTGCCCGAGAATGATGTCCTTCGCGATCCGCTCAAACTCAGCCTGGTTATCCTGGGTTTGGATCGAGATATCCCCTCCGGCGATTAAATAGAGCCTGGCATTTGCCGCAAGTGGAACGACGATCTGGATGTCGCCCCCCGCCACGATATTAATTGGAGAGAGGTTTGGATCAATCAGGCTCAATTCGACGTCACCGCCAACCTTGGATTCGAACTTCCCCTGCATCCCCTCAGCCGAAAGGTCTCCGCCGACATTGCTCACCAGCATTTGCATTGATTGTTCGATGACCAGGTCACCACCTACCCGGGCAATTTCCACCATCCCCGTTACACCCCGCATGGCGCAATCTCCGCCGACCGCTTCGATCGAAGCGCCAGCCGCCGCCTGCAGGTTGAAATCGCCGCCGATCCTGCCCACGATGACCCTGCTCTTCATATTATGGACATTTCCATCGCCTTCCACTTTCTCGATGGTAACCGACGCTGTTTCAGGCAGCATTATCTTACAGTCTGATTCGCTGCGCACGTAGAAAATGCCGTTGTCTTCCCTCATCCGGAAAGTATCGGCGCTTTCCACCACCGAGGTAAATTGAGGCTGCGAGACTCCTTCCAGGTACAGGTCACCGCGCATCGATAAGACGACTTTTGCATCCATTTTCATCGGAATAATTGTCTGCTTCATGATTTCCTCAACTTCTCCTTGATTTCAGGATCAGACGATAAGATCCGTAATCCCATACAAGCATCATAGCAAAGACTTGCATTATTGTCAATAGATTACTTGATTATATTAACATTTTCATAAATTATATTCATTTAATTGCAGCAATATTGTTATTATTCTAACCTTGTTTTGAATTTTATTTGTCTGTTTGAGACCGAAATGGTAGAAAAGTATTACCGGGTGACCTACAAAGTGACCATGGAAAAAGGGAGTATATTGATGGCAGTAGTGATTCCAAAAGAGCAACCTTACGCGGTAACAGGGTTGTGGTTCAACTAGCAATAAAACAGCGGTTCATCACAAGGGTGAACCGCTGATTTCATTTAAGCAATAAGGCATTTAGCTTATGTCAATTTCTTTTAACAATCCCCTCATTTGTTGGATCTATGTATCCATACCGGATCGCTATACCGGCAGAAGCCTTGTTGCATAATCCATCAGGGATAATGCGTCCAAATCTCCTGTCAGGCATAATGCACTGCGATGACCGTCAGGCCAGGGCCAGAACCGGACCAATGGCAGATCCAGGTTTTCAATATGAGCGATAAGGAGCACCGGATTGCTGTAATGCTTAGCGATATTGGAATCGATGAGAAAACAACAATTTCGCGTATTCTCTCCAGATGCCACAAGATATCCCATCCGCTTGAGGGACGAACTGGCCCACTCCGGCGTGCCGGGTAAAAGTCCGATCAAGGGCAGCGTTGGACCTTTAACTGCCATTTGAAGCGATCTTAAGCGGCGGTATTTCTTATCCCAGGGTGTGGAGGGTTGCTGGTCTTCAAATCCACGGTAAAGCAGCGTCCCTCGATGGGAACGGTGAAAGTTCAACAAATATCCGCCGTTTTCCCGTTCAATATCCGCCGAGAAGGTCTCCTTTTCGCGCCACCATGCACTGATGTCCCGCAGCCGGGTCACCCAAACCTTCCCTGAAAGTGCGCGAGCTTCACGCAGAACGTTCACAAAAGGCGCTTCACACAAGGCAAAAAGCTCTGGATGGAACATCAGGTTGAATAATTCCCCCCGCTGGTAGGTTTGATTCAAGAGGTCGGACCATGCCCCGGCAATCTCATCCAATTCGTAATCCAACCCATCGTGCAGCTGCAGATCATCAGGCACGCATACCGGTATTTCAACCATCCCATGCTGCATCCAGGGTAAGCTTATGCTCGATTCAGCGGCAGAAGGCTGGTAAAACTGTTGGATCGTGTTAAAAAGAAGCGGTGATTCTTTCCCTTCGGGTTCCCTATACTTCCATTCGATGGCTTTATTGCTGCTGTACTTGAACAGTTCTGCCGGAAGCTCATGAAGGAGTTCATCCGTTGCGCTCAAGTATGGGCAGCGAAACCCGTGAACTTCAAGCCCATTGCTCAAAAGGCTCTTCATAGCCCGTAAAAGCTGGCGGCTCCCTTCAGACGGTGAAACGCTTTTTAAATCCACATGTTGGTACCCATGCACACCGATTTCGCAACCTTGATCCTGTAATTCGCGGATGAAACCAAGGTTGCGATTCACCACTACTGCGGGAACAAAGAAAGTCGGCAAACATTCATAAGTTCTTAATTCACCCATGGAATGCCTGATACGCTCAATGGCTTTTCCGGGAAAGACGCCGTAACGCTCATTAAGCTTTTTCGCTCTTTGGAATATAAAGCGGACCCCGCGTTTCTTGTACCAGGCGTTCAATTTCATATTGATCCTTGCGTGGGTTGGTTTCTTGACAAGTCTTGTGTCAACGGCTGAGCTTTATACCCAAACCCTCAACGGTTTGACAATATCCTGGCGTTTCCATGAGGTAAATAAAGGGATTGCCCGAGTTTAGGCTGCCTGAATGAATTTACGCATGATCTTGTATCCCAACTTGCTGGCAGCAAAAAGCGTTGGGTTCGGAATCCACGTGTTACGGCCAAAACAGACCAATGATCCCCCAAATTTTGCCTTAAAATCTCGTACTCCATACTCTTCGGTGGGCTTGCCGGCTCCGCCAAAATCATACACTCGGCAACCATTTTCCGACCCCCAGCGAAGGATGTGCCACATCAGTAGTTCATTCGGTGCATACGAACTGTAGGAACGGTCCATCCCGCCATACCAACCATAAACCCTGTCTTTATAGATCAGTTCCATCGATGTGGCGGCTGGGGCGCTTCCAACACGCGCCAACGTTACCATGAGCATGCCTTTGGGTGAGAGTAGGTCGAAGGCTGCGCTAAACAAAGAAGTGTCTGCGAGCGGCACCTGCGCCAAATGATAAGTCTTGCTAATGAGGGCGTAGCTCTCCATCACACCGTTTTGATCCTTCACCTCTTCGATCGTAACCCTCGCCTGGTTTAGTCCATGCCGTATGTTGCGCTGGGTTCGCTTTCCAATTCGAGAAAAAACAGTCTCAGGATTTGGACAAAGATCCACCAGGTAATTTAAATGGTCTTCATAGGAAAAATCCTGTTTGTTCAATACTGGCTGGAATTCAGGACACGGAGAGACATTACGCATTTCAGTGAAAAGCGACCTAAGCTTTGATTTCTCCCGGTAGGCTTTTAGAAGTGCGGCAAGTGCTTCGCTTCCATCCGGTCCATTGACAACGAGTACACTTCCAAAAACGATGGTTCGGGTGGTTAAGGGTCGAAACATCCCGATATTGAGCGAAATATGAACCGGTAAAAGTAAAGCCAGTATTTGATTTTCTTCCCCCAATGCTGCCCATACTTCGGGAATGTACCCTTTTGTCCTTTGAAAAACATGAAACATTTCCGGTGTATGAAAGATGTTTCCTTGCGGGTGTTGGTCCACAAAGTTGCGCCATAAAATTTCATCGAGAGAATTGACAATGACTATATTCACGTGGTTTTAAAGGTCAAAAAGGGGCATCGCTTGGAAATTGAGCAGCATCTTCTTTTCTGAGCTCTTCCATCTGGAATGGACCAACTCTTTGCGGATATCGCATGGCATAGAATTCCAGAATGGCCCGCTTGACATCAATCAAAACCTGTTCCAACGGTTGAGCGGCATCAACCGCGACAAAATGCTTCAGTTTTTTACCTTGAGCTAGAAAAACCTCTCTCTGTTGCTCCAGGTACTCAGGAGATGCTTCGCCTTTACGGCTAAAGAGCAGTTCTGCGGGAGCGTTTAAGAAAATTGTCAGGCTAGGTTTTGGATACCAGTGAGACATGAGCCAGAAAAACCACTGATCCAGCAGGTTCAAGCTTTGATTTTTGGAATTAATGACACCCGGGGCAGCATCGAAATAAAAATGGCGGTCATAAACGACCAAGTTACCGCGTAGTTGGTAAGTAATCGAAATGAGTTGGCGATACCAGGCTTCTGCCAGCCGGTTCAGAAAGCGAGCTGTGTTCCAAATCCACCCATGTTCGTTCTCACTGTATTCCAACGCACTTGTCGGCATTTCACCGGGCACGTGTGGGATTGAAGTATTCGCTGCATTTGCATAGCGTCGCTTCTTGTATTCAAGCACAAAACGCGAGAGTGGTAATCTGTGATTGCTCGAGCGGATCCCCAATCCCATATAGATGTACTTCATGGGTAGGTCGGAGGATGCAATCACTGCATTCGCTATGGTAGTTTTTCCGGCACCGTCGCCGCCGATCAATGCAATAGAAACCATGGACTCTTCTCAGCTTCCGATTTCAGGTTCAAATATTCCCTGGTCATTGTTTCGTACAGATAAAGATATTCTCATCGTCGCGCAACCCATATTTTTTCACGCTCTGCGGATCGACATCTTTTCCAGGGTACATCTTTACCCTGAAGCCTGCCTCTTCCAGGCGATTGACCAGGTCGTAGCCGTAGTATCTTACATGAACGGTTTCCCCAAAAGCGCGTTCCCGTTCCGCAGGCGAGGTAATCGTGGGATCTTCATAGGTTTTCTGGTCCAGTCGGATGGGTGTACTGATACCTGCCCATCCGCCCGGCTTCAACACCCTGTAAAGCTCTTGTATGGCTTTACGATCCTCCTGGATGTGCTCCAGGACGTGCATGCAGATGATCGCATCAAAGGTTTCAGAAAGGATGGGTGTTTCAGGAAGAAGCATTTTAAGGCTTATGTTTCGGTGATGATGATTGTCCACGCCCACATAATCGAGATTGGGCAACTTAGCAAATTGGCGAGATAAACAATAATTCGGTGAGACATGCAGCAACCGAAGGTTATCCTTGAAGAGATTGGTATTCTGCTGCAAGAACAACCACCAGCGCCGGTGCCTGGCTTTTGAATTACACCGCGGGCAATAGCCCAGGGAACGCACCTTCAACGAAGTGCCCCCTTGAGTAAAAGCCCGAAGATGCCATCCGCAACATGGACAAACGTAATTATTGCCAATAAAAAGAAGAGCACGCAGCGCAAGCAGCGTCTCAATGGATTGGTTGATGATGGGTTTCTTAATGGACTGAAGCATAAGAATGGGTCTTTCCTGCCAGCCGCTTCTTTTCGAGGATCCGGCTATAGGTTTCGGTAATCTCTTCGGTTTCGTTCTTCGGGTACCATATACAAGCGGACAGCCCTCACAAGATCGCCAAAAAAGGGACCGGGGTCATTCCAGGCAAAGAGGGCATGAGCTTTTTTGCCTTTCAACGACTGCCACCATCCTTTGAGGGTGAGATCGCCTTCTTTAAGGTGATACAACGCAGATTGCGTATCCCTTCGCAAATCGATCCATTTCACCCCCAGGTATTTCTGTTCGCGGTTATCTGGAAGTGGAAGACCCAGGGTATCGCAATACATGGTGTAAATTAGCTCAACCCCACCAGCCTCAGCAATGGGTGAACGGCCTGTGGGACGTCCGATATTCGGTTCGATAATAAAATATCTGCCGGACTTGGAACTGCGCTTGATTTCAACGTAGCCAAGCCCATAAAGTTGGGCTGTGCGGAACAGACGCAGGGTTTCGTTCAAAACCACATCGTCCCGGCATTCCTCCCCCAGGCAGCTCTCACCGGTCACCGGAGGCCACTGACGCAGCTTACGCGCAACAAAAGTGACCAGAGGTTCGAACTGGGGATTGAAATAGCAATTGCAGGAATACAAGTTCGAATCAGGTCCTTCGACCCATTCCTGGAGGATCAAATTCTTCGACAAGACAATGGAACGTTTGAATACTTCAAGCAGCTCTTCAGGTGTGGAAATCTTATAAGCTTTCAGTTTGCTTTTCTTCTCCCACGCTGGAATTGCGCTCATGGGGGGTTTGAGTACACATGGGAAGGTCAACTCCCTACCTGCGCGTTCGGCATCTTCCAGAGTATTGAGGAAACGAGTTTGCGGAATTGGAAATCCGTTTTCCTCTGCCCATGCATAGAAATTGAGCTTGTTCATCAGCGTTTCAATCACATCGGCAGCCGGCAGAACAACATGGTACCAGGGCTCCAACTCCTTGCGGTGCCTGGAAACCAGTTGAACATTCATATCGGCACAAGGGTAAAGGACTGCCTTTTCAGAAAATGTAGGCCCTAAATCCACCAGAGTTTGGATCAATTCCGGACCGGCTGTGTTGGTAAAGACGATTCGCTCGCACAACCGGGTACGGCAACCGTGGTGAGTTGGATCCTTGGCAATTGCAATGATCGGTATTTTATGGCGTGCGAGAATCCGCACCGTCTGGATCCCGTTCAGTGTGTCCAGCCCGATCACAATTGCGTGCGGAATTTTATGGTTTGTCTGCGTTGGCGTCATCCGTGTTTCCTCCCAATCTCTTGCGTAAGCCATTAACCAATCTCAACTGCCGACCGAAACGCATTATTCTCGTTTTTGCCCCATCGTCTTTGAAGGAATTTTGCGTGTTATGTGAAATGACTATTATCTTTGGGGAAGATACTTTTGTTCAGCGAGACGCAGCTCTTCATCGTTTTGCAGGCGGAAGATTTCTTTTACAGTAGCCACGTTCTTCTCGATCGCCATCAAAGTCTGTTCCTGGTACAGCTTGGCAGCTGTTTGCTGCATTGCCGTGATGCTTGACCGAAGCAAATGGTTCGCCCAAATCACGAGGCTTATGCCAGAATCTTCAAACACTTGGGTGGGGGTTGTGTAATACTTGGTTGGCACGATTACGACCGGACATTTCCTATGCCATGCGCCCATAAATGCGGTAATTTCATCGCAGGTCGCAATCTTGCTGTGGATCAGCACAGCATCAGCACCAGCCTGGTAGTAGGTGTCCGCCCGCTTCAAAGCCTCATCCAATCCTCGACCTACTACAAAAGCCTCGGTTCTTGCCACTACACAAAAATCTGGATCCTTCTGGGTGTCTTTTGCAGCCTTGATCTTCCCCGCGAATTCCTCCATGTCGGCCAGTGATTGATCTTCGCTGTTGATGAAGGAATTGCACTTCGGGAATATTTTGTCTTCGATACATGCGGCGGCAACCCCAATCTGCTCTAATTTCGTAACCAGCCTACGCATGTTATTAAAGTTGCCGTATCCGGTATCTGAATCCAACATGATCGGAATGTTGGTCGCGTCGCTCATATATTCCACGATATCCAACACTTGCGTCCAGCTCATCTCGTTACTGTCTCGCACTGCTTGAGACGCTGATATCGTCAACCCGCTTCCCCAAATTCCTTTGAAACCAGTTTCCTCGACAATCCTGGCACTCAAGCCATTATGAGCTTCCATCAGGAACTCCATATGATCCGAGTGCAACAGCTGCTTGAATTGCGTCGTCTTCTTCATTGTTTTTCCTCCCATATGGTCATAAAAATAGTGTGCGAAATTAATCTTAACCAGACCAGATGCGATTCTTCAGCGCATCTGGAAACTGATCAAATGACTTAATTATTGTTTGGGTACCTTACATGGCCGGAATCAGTAGAGTGGAGCGCGTGGGTACAGCCACCTATTGACCGATATAGCTTGTACGGCGAGACACAAAATCGTCAAAGAAGATCGTCCCCAGGGTTGTGCCATCCATTCCTTCGACGATTCCCAATCTGACAGAGGCAATCCTCTGGAGATCATTATCGATTGCAGTCAACGTGGAAGATTGAACTCCATCCAGCCATAATGTCAGACTGCCGTTGTTTGCCCCTGCCGCAGTTGCAGCGATCCAGTTAAATTCAACTGAGTGCCAAGCCTTGCTCAGTGCCACCCAGCTTGTATAGCTCCATTTGCGACTCGCACGCATTGCCCCTGCACGAACCTGAAAAGCCGAACCCGAAGGTCGGATCTGGAGTGTGACCGTCGCCTGGGCCGAAGTATTATAGCCGCTATAAATCGTGACTATATCATTTCGAGACATTCTTAACGTGTTCGGGTTGAAATAGAAACGGGCACGCAACTGAGCCTCAGCATTCGGTGAAGGATCAATCACATAAGCAGCGCTGCTGGTGACGCTCACCGCCATTCCGCATGTAGAATTTCTACCGCTTGTAGTGTTGAAAGCTAACCTCGCGGGATTTACGGTTCCTCCACTCCAGGCGGATGCATTGCATGAATTGAAATTATCCGCGAAAATGAGGTCGCTGTTGACAGTTAGAATGGCAATATTTGATGTCGCTGATCCAACCAAGTTAGTGAAGATCGCACGGAACTGCTTGCCATTATCTGTTACAAGCGCAGTAAAACTATAGGTTGTAGAAGTCGCACCTGAGATATTGCTCCATGAGCTGCCGTCAAGGCTCATTTGCCATTGCACCGTCGGGATGGGCGATCCATTTGCGGCAGCGGTAAAGCTGACCCCTTGCCCTTCGTTGACCGTCAGGCTGATGGGTTGCGTTGTGATTGCCGGCCCATAAAATACTGTCAATACCGCTGCATTCGTGTTAACCGATCCGGCGGCATTGGTAAAGATCGCCCGGTACTGCTTACCGTTGTCTACCGCCTGGGTTGTAAAGCTGTAAGTGACAGAAGTTGCACTTGCAAGATCGGTCCAGGATGTCCCACTGTTAATGCTTACCTGCCATTGTACAGTTGGTGTTGGCGTTCCGTTGGCGCTCGCTGTAAAGGTTACGGTTTGCCCGGCATTGACTGTCTGGTTGCTTGGCTGCGTGGTGATGGTTGGCGCAACGTAAACAGTGAGTGAAGCACTATTTGACGTAGCTGATCCCGCCGAATTTGTAAAGACTGCCCGATACTGCTTGCCATTATCATCGGCTTGAGCGGTGAATGTGTACGTTGGATTGGTTGCACCTGAGATTGGATTCCAGGTTGTGCCGTCGCTGCTCACCTGCCATTGAACTGTCGGCGTCGGGTTGCCACTGGCGGCCGCTGTGAAGCTAACCGTTTGCCCGGCGGTGATGGTTTGATTGACAGGCTGAATGGTCACAACTGGAGGAATATATACCATCAGGGCGGCAGAATTGGTCGCCGCTGAACCGGCGACATTGGTAAAGATCGCTCTTAACTGATTGCCATTATCGCTCGCTTGAGACGTGAAAGTATAAGTAGTAGACGTAGCTCCTGCGATATCGCTCCAGACGCTTCCATCACTGCTCACCTGCCATTTGACGGTCGGTGTAGGAGAACCGCTGGCGGCTGCCGTAAAGCTAACAGACAGCCCGGCATTCACAGTCTGGTTTGCCGGTTGGGTGGTGATCACTGTTGCGGTATTAACCGTGAGTGTAGCAGCATTAGATATTGCCGATCCAGCAGCATTGGTGAAGACCGCGCGGTATTGCTTGCCGTTATCCGTTGCTTGAGATGTGAACGTATAGAGTGAACTTGTCGCCTCGAGGATATCCAACCAGCCGCTTCCTCCATTTACTTGCCACTGAATACTCGGAACCGGGTATCCTGTCGAAGTTGCGCTGAACGAGGCCATCTGCCCCGATGTGACCGCCAGGTTCGCGGGTTGTTGGCTGACGACGGGAACGGTGTACACAGTCAGAACAGCAGCCTGACTGGTAATTGAACCGGCAGCATTGGTGAAGATGGCGTGATACTGCTTGCCGTTGTCTGCGGCAAATGCTGTGAATGAAAACGTAGTCAAGTTTGCACCGGAGATATCGATCCAGCCTGTACCGTCATTGACCTGCCATTGCACAGTCGGAGTGGGAGAGCCGCTGGCAACTGCCGTAAAGCTGGCTACTTGACCGGCAGTCACCGTCTGGTTGATTGGTTGGGCCGTGACCGACGGAGCCGTGTAAACGGTTAAGTGAGCGCTATTTGTGGTCGCGTTACCTGCTGAATTCGTAAATACGGCTCTGAATTGCTTGTTATTGTCTATGGATTGAACGGTAAAACTGTAAGTCGTACTTGTGGCGCCAGTGATGTCGCTCCAGGTCGTCCCGTTGCTGCTCACCTGCCACTGCACGGTGGGAACAGGATTGCCACTGGCACTGGCGGTGAAGCTCACCGTCTGCCCGGCATTAACCGTCTGGTCGGCAGGTTGCAGGGTAACGACAGGAGTCGTGGTTCCTGCAGTAACTGTCAGCAACGCAGCATTACTGGAAGCCGACCCAGCGATATTAGTGAAAACCGCCCGATATCGTTTACCGTTATCGGTCAATTGCGTTGTGAATGAGTAAGTGATTGAGGTAGCCCCAACGATATCCGTCCAGGCAGATCCATCAGGACTCCACTGCCATTGCACACTCGGCGTTGGGCTTCCGTTCGCGGCCGCGCTGAAAATCGCAGTCTGCCCCGCTATCACCGATTGGTTTGCTGGCTGAGTAGTGATTGCCGGTGCAACATTTACAGTTAGAGACGCACTGTTTGTCGCCACTGAACCGGCATCATTCGTAAAGATCGCCCGATACTGCTTGCCATTGTCTGCCGCTTGAGCGGTAAAAGTATATGTCGTGGAAGTTGCCGCGGGGATATCAACCCAGGTGGTTCCATCGCTGCTCACCTGCCAGTGTACAGTTGGAACCGGAACCCCGCTCGCCGCCGCACTGAAGGTTGTAGTTTGACCTGCATTGACCGTTTGGGGAGACGGATGGCTAGTCACAACCGGCGGTGTATTCACATACAGAATAGCAGAATTAGTAGTAGCTGACCCTGCGGGGTTGGTAAAGACCGCTCTGTATTGCTTTCCATGATCCGCAGATTGTGCAATAAAGCTGTAAGTGGTGGCGACGGCTTCTGTAATATCCGACCACAGAATCCCATCGCTGCTCACCTGCCATTGTACGGTTGGAGTCGGTGAGCCGCTGGCGCCTGCTGTAAAACTGACAGATTGACCGGCATTTACAGTTTGCTTGAGTGGCTGGGTCGTGATAATTGGGGCAGCGTTGACAGTTAAAGTCGCACCGTTGGTGGTTGCTGAACCAGCCGTATTGGTGAAAATTGCTCGATAATGCTTACCATTATCTGTAGAGGTAGTTGTGAATGAATAAGAGATCGAAGTGGCGCCCGCGATATTGTTCCAGTTGGTGCCATCAATGCTCACCTGCCATTGCACTGTCGGCGCAGGGGTACCACTGGCCGAGGCGCTGAAGCTGGCCGTTTGGCCAGCGTTCACAGTCAGGTTTGCCGGTTGGAGGGTTATCACCGGACCAGAATTCACGGTCAGGAGTGCTGCAGTTGAACTGGTTGACCCAACGCTATTGGTGAAAACTGCCCTGTATAGTTTACCGTTGTCACCAGTAGACGTTGTGAAGCTGTAGGTGGAGGAAGTAGCTCCAGCCACATTATCCCATGCAGAGCCGTCAGTGCTTACCTGCCATTGCACGGTCGGGGTCGGATTACCACTGGCTGCGGCTGTAAAGGTCGCTGTTTGCCCAGCCGTGACGGTCTGGTATAGCGGCTGCTGAATAACGACCGGCAATGAATAGACAGTCAAAACCGCTGAAGCTGTGCTGGCAGACCCTGCAACGTTGCTGAATGCGGCGTGATACTGCTTGCCGTTATCGGTGGGCTGGACAGTAAATGTATAGGTATTTGAATTTGCTCCAACTATGTCGCTCCAGGTTGTCCCGTTGGTGCTGACCTGCCACTGCACGGTTGGTGTTGGTGAACCACTGGCAGTTGCTGTGAAAGTGGCCGATTGGCCAGCATTGAGCACCATGGATACTGGTTGGAGGGTCACAACCGGTAGGGTGTTCACTGTCAATGTCACCGCTGTAGTCGTCGCCGATCCGGCAGAATTAGTGAATACCGCTCGATACTGTTTCAGGTTTTCACCAGCCTGAGCCGTAAAGCTGTATGTTGTGGAAGTCGCCCCTCCGATATTATTCCAGTTGCTGCCATCGCTACTCACCTGCCATTGGACGGTTGGGGTAGGATTACCACTGGCTTCGGCAATAAAGGTCGCCGTTTGACCGGCAGTGACCGCCAGGTTGCTGGGTTGAGTGGTAACCACTGGCGCGGTTGTCCCGCCGTTTGCTGTGGTAAAGCTCCAAACAGGTCCAGAGCTTGACGACGTCCCGTCATTGACGCTTACGTACCAGTCATATTGACCACCCGCAACCAAACCTGGCCAGCTCAGACTGGCAATCGAGCCAGATGCGACATTTACCGTGCCAAGAACTCCGAAGCTTGATCCATTCATGTTATAGGCAAGCGAGAATTGGCTGTCGGCATCTGTCTCGTATTGATCCAAATATGGGGAATAAGTCGTGACGTAGATCTTATTTGTCTCAGGCGAAAAACGCAGCAAGCGCAACCAGCCGTTGCCGCCATTAGGCCTTGTCTGATAGTCTGAACGAAGGGAATAAATAGTATGCCCATCCGTGCCTGGATCTGTGCGCATCCCTTCAGTGTCCAGGTGCCCCCCCATCATAAGAAAGAGATTGGGGCTATCTTTTAGTGCGTTATAGATATTGAGGCCATCATTGCTGAAAACATTGCTGGTACTCAATAAATTATGCGTAATGACGATTGCTCGCCGGTTGGGGTAAGTCTGCAGCAAATTATGAGCCCAGGCAAGGACAGCCTGAGATTCAGTTGGGACAGTGCTTAAGTTAAATTTTAGATCAATGACAATAAAGTCCAATCCCCCGGCGCTAAAGATTTGATAACTATTGGCGTTGTCACCGTTGTACGCTCCCCCATAGTATGGGCGACCCGCGAAACGAGAGGCTGGAAAATATTTGTTGAAGAATGTGGTAGCTGGAGGAACGCCGTAGTTATCCTCATCACAATTCCCAATGCCAATTCCATAGGCGATTCCAGGCGGTTCAAGCTTGCTCATTGCGGCATTTGCCACATCCCATTGGCGGGGAACATTCCAGTCATCCACCATATCGCCTAAGTGCGCCACAAAAGCAATGTCCAGTTCACTCTGATGATCGACGATCCATTGGGTCTGAATGCCAAAAATAGTAAGATAAGTTTTCGAATAAAGTTGGGTATCTGGCAAAACAGCCAGGGTAAAATCTTCTTGAGAAGTTTGTGGTGCCGCACGACCATAAAATGTCACTGCCAGGTTTTGAGATTCAGGGTCGTTGACGACAACTGACAAAGTTGGTGAACTCGACACATCAGTTGCACCATCCGCTGGAGAGACGAGTACAGGGGCATCAGGAACCAAATTGGCTGATGTAGCTAATTCAGGCAAGAACATAACTGATAATGACATGGTTATGCCATCCGTCCACTCTGGGGTGTTATATGCCTCAGACTGCTTGTCCTTTCTAGAGGAGTCCTTGACCGCAACGCCAAACCCTTCGTTCATACTCCAATGACCGATCAAGTTCGCTTCTTCAAGATTCTCAAGACCGGCTGCTTCCTGGAGTTCACTTTGAGACCTGGCGACCTCCCAAATTCGAACTTCATCCAGAACACCCTTGAAGAAACCGGATCCGTTGCCATTTGAAGGTTGGACGGCAGCAATGAAGACCTCGCGGGCACTGACTAATTGCGGAAGGATGGCAGTGTCAAAAGTCTGCTCAGCGTCCAGGTTGCCATCCAGGTAAAGCCTCAAGGTCTGTCCATCAAAAGTTGTAGCAGCATGATGCCAGCCGTCTGATGCAACCTGGGTATTGCCGGTGAGCGAATATTCCTGGTCGGTTGGTTCGGATAGCGAATGCTCCGCCTCAAATACTGTTAATAATTGTCCAGTGGAAGCCTGAAGTCCAAAGAAAAGACTGATGTTCCCTTCGGTGTCCCCGATTGAGATGAAAGGAATCCCATCCGTCAGGCTGCCATTACCTTCCGGGACTGAAGTGCCTGTGCCCGACCAATTGAACCAGGTTTCGAGGGTGAAAGCAGGGGTGTCAAAACCACGGAACTGATCCAGCTGGACCCATTGATTTACCCCGTTAAAGCGCAAGGCGCATTGATGCCCCTGGTGACAGTTTTGAGCCTCTTTGTCGAATGGCGCCTGGTTGGCAGTAAGAATTATGGAATTTTTTTCTTGCCCTGCAAGATTGCCGCTTTGACCCAGCACAGATGGAGAAATAGGCATCAGCAGCATCGAGAAAACCAGAATCATATTGAATCCAAAACGAGGTGCCCGATTCTTCTTTACGAAATCAATTATGGAAGTAAACATAACATTACCCCTTATAAAGCCTAACGACCTCATCGCAAAATCCTGCTTTGAGGCAACTCTCAATAAAATAAGAATGATGATGTATATACATTTATATTACCAACAAAATTGTCCTAAAACAAGCACTGGTTGAATGAACTAGATTCACAATCATGGCTTTATCAATATTCGCCCGACCTTTATTGTCTGGAATGTTTAGATTTTGTACCAAAAGCAGATTGGTTAATGAATTGATTTTTTGGAAAAAGGAAATAGTTTTTACTAAGAAGAACTGCAAGTTTTATTATTGAGAAACCATTGATTTGATCCGGTGGGAATCGCTTGAATTCTACTAACTAGAAAACTCAAGCCTTGATTTTTGCATTTCTACCATGACCCGCACAGCCTTCGTCTCGTAGGATTGGATCGTTTCCATGACGCGACGTCCAATTTCCCGCTGAGTATCGATGGTCATAGCCCCAATATGGGGGGTCAGAATTACATTGGGCAAGCTGGCCAACGGTGAGATCTTGCCTTCACCTTCCTCTTTATGTACGTCCAATGCAGCGCCGCGAACTCTGCCCCCTTCACCCAAAGCCTGAAGTAGTGCTTCCTCGTCAAGAACTCCGCCTCGCGCCATATTGACAAGGTAGACGCCTGGTTTCACTTGCTGGAATACGTCTGCATTGATCAGGTTTCTTGTGGTGTCTTTCAAAGGCACGTGAATGCTGATGTAGTCTGACCGAGAGATCACTTCCTCGAAACTCACAAGTTGGATGCCTTTACTTAGGAGTTCATTTGCCCTCTCGACAGAGGGATGTTCCACACAGCCAATCACTTCCATACCCAAATCAGCGCCCATCTGCCCGACTTTTGATCCAACATTTCCTGCCCCAACAATTCCAAGGGTTTTATTTTGAAGAAGGTAACCCTCAATTTCGTGTTTGATCCAATGTCCTTGTTTGGTCATGGCATCCGCCAGAAAAAAGCACCGGCTCATGGCCAACATCAGACCAATGCTCATCTCAGCCACTGCTCTTGCCCCTGGTTCAGGGATACGCACGAACTCAAAATTGTTCTGGCGAACATAATCAATATCGATGTTGTCAATGCCTGATCCTGCTCGAATAATTAATTGCAGATCCTGCGACGATTGCAGCACCTCCCGTGTGATTTTTACTCCACTGCGAAAAATCAACGCGTCGCAGCCTTGAATTCGCTGCTCTAATACTTCTGGAACGGCATCAAATGCACAAATTACGGTGTGATCTTGTTCCATTATCTTAATTGTCTCTGGATCAATTGAGCTTGCAATGAGAATTTTCATCTTCTTTCCTCCCCGTTATTGATTCTGGTTGAATAAATTTCGCTCACATCTTTGAAATCTGATCCTAATAATTCTTGATAAGCTGATAAATAGATTTCTTTTTGTCTTTTCCACCGGTAGCCTATGTAGAGTTCCTGAGCGTTTCCGGCGAGAGACTCCCGCTTTTCAGGGTGTCGGTATAAATCGATGATTCTCTCAGCCAGGCTTTTAGGGTCATCCGGTTCAAAAAAAGCCAAAGTATTCTGACCAAAATAGGCTTCCACTGCCTTGAGCCGGGAAGCTAGCACAGGCCTGCCGAGAGAAATATAGTCGTACATCTTTCCTGTATGAACTAAATTGGAATATGGGGATGATTTTTGCGCGATAATGCCGACATCGGCCGTCCGTAACTCCCGGACCATTTGCTCCAACGGCACATACCCCAAATAATCTACACAATCTTCCAGATTAAGTTCTTGCCTAAGCTTGAGCATCTGGTCCACATAGGTCCCTTTACCAAGAATACGAACTCGAATGCCTGGGATCAGAGGTTTTACCAGTGCAACTGCCTTGAGAATGGTATCCTGACCATATCTTTCCTCGATCGCCCCGTGGCAGACCAAAACAAAACCATCTTTTCTGCTATCTTCGCCTGCAGGAATCGACTTCATTTCCAGGAAGCTTTCATCGGGAGCATTCAGGACAACTCTGATTTTTTCAGGTCGGGCACCACGCGAGATATATAGGTCTTTCATCTGTTGCGTCACGGTAAATGACAGACCTGCATAACGCAGCGCTGCTTGCTCCACCTTCTTAAGGATTTGCGGTGCCCTTTCCTTGCGCGTATCCTCCCACAACTCGGGTGTAGGTTCATACATCATCGATATGATCTTTGCCCCCATTGCCTTCACAAGAATCGTAGAAAAAACCAGGAAATCAGGCATGCTGTTTACCTGGATGACTGCGAAGTGATGCTTGAGATGAAGGTTCGTGACTTTGATGCAGGCCAGGATTGCGAACGAGACGTAATCGTAAATGTACCGCGCAGTGGATGTCTTCTTTCTTTTTAGGGGTAGATGGTGAACGTGCACCGAGTTAATGACCTCTTCACGTGCGCGGTTGGGATCTGACTCGGGCCGTTCCAGGCAGATGACATGTGTTTCGTAGCCTGCCTGGCTTAAGGTCTCAGCCTCACGCCGCACAAGCAGGTCGTATGGATAGATAGCTTGCCGGATGATGCACACCTTGAAGGTCATACCTCTGTCCATAACTTACGTGTCACTGAGGGCGTACTCACTTTCCCACCCATTCGTAACGTCCAATATCAAATGCATTTCCAAACATCGAATCCGCCATATCAAATCTTTCCAGTAGCTTAATCAGGGACTCGGGTAGGTCCTTGGTTCCGCGGTCTATCGCATCAGTGCTGGCAGAACTGAGATGAAAATCAGGCAAAGAGCGTGCAAAAAGGTCATGATTCGACCAGTCGTAACTGATAAATCCAGGATTGGCTTCCGCTCCATGAGACTCCCAAGACATTTTGGACTGAATGTCAGCCACGGATTTGAATGATTCGAACGTATCCTCGCCTTTCCGGAGTATCATTGCCCCTGGCTGTAAAACGCCGCCAAGATCAAACGGACGCCAGCCATTGTTAAAGTAAAGATCGTGATCAATGGTGACTCCACCTGAGAATTTACCAGTGTCGGTAAACCAATTCCCATTGGCTTCGTTATTCGCAAATATATTGTTGACTACCTGGGTATTCACACTATCATGCGTGGCAAATGTGAACCCTCCGAAGAGCAGACCATAGAGTGAATTTGCGAATACGTTGTTGTAAAGTACCATATCTCCATCTCGCCAGACCCCATTGATGGAAACACCAGCATAAGCATTGTTATAAAAGATATTTCGAAAAACATGGATGCCTGAAACCATATCCAGGTATAAGCCAAACCCACCCATTCCGCTTACTTCACTTTTCGAGCCGCCGTTCCAACGCCGGCGCGCTTCAGAAACCGAACTCCAACCATAAGTATTGCGAAAAACATTACCGGTAATCAGCACATCACGATACACATGCGTATCCGGTGGATCTCCCCAAAACTTTAAGTCCGCCGCAATCTGTAGTAAGCTCGCATGCCTGCTCAAAAATATTATCCCTGACCAAAATTTCTCCTGTTTTGATTTCCTCTGGAGAAAAATTGTAGGTCTTTGGGGATTGGATGATCGAATAAGAGAATTGCACCCCATTGTGGGCAGTATCGAAGATGTGATTGTCTTCGAATCGCAAACGGCTTGCATACAAAATGGAAACGCCCCTGGCGCTATCGTTGTCACTCCGGAAGCTCAGGTGATGCATCTCGTTGCTGCGGATGATCGTATCGGTAATTCCGGCAAAACTGAAGGAGTCCGGTACAGATTCATCCTTCCAGTAATAGAACAGGTTGACGGCATCCGTGTCCATGAAAGCAATTTCTGAATGTTCTAGCAAGAAATGGCTGGTAATGTTCTCGGGAGAATCCCCGACACTTTGATATAGATATACGCCATGGTTGGCATATTCCAGCTTTACATTACGCACAGAATTGTTGGAAGATTTTTTGTCAGATTCGTCATAGCCGTAGATTGCACTTCCATTAAAGAATTCCAGGGTTATTCCATCGATCGTGATATTGGACCGGTGGCTTAGGCGAAATCCTGTCTCCAACCGGGAGATTTCAATTTCCAGGTTGACCGGGTTTGTCGCTTGTGGCGACCATAAGTAGAGTAGCCCGCTGGTAGCGTCATACCACCACTCGCCTGGAGTATCGAGCAGCGAAGGCTTTCCTTCCACATAATATTTGGTTCCCCAACCCAAACCGGGATTTCCCGAGCCGTCATCGTGCTCACATTTCCGATCCACTGTAATTCGGCCTGCCGAAACGTCGTGTGAGGTAATGATTCGGCGATATACGTAATGACCTTGAAAGGTATCAATCGCTACCAGGGTTGCGCCGATCAGGTTTCCGCGTGTGGACAGGTTGCCAGGTTCAATGCCTTGGGGAGTAATATCATTGGTAGCATCCATCAGTTGCGTCATCGACCGTGAGTCGAAATCGCAATTGGGATTGGTATCTGTAGCAGGGTCGCATGCAGACTTAGCCGAGCCGCCGTCTGCAGACCACCAAAACTCGGGGAATTTCCACTCTGTTTTTACCTGTTCATCTGGTTCACGTGCCAGGGGTAAGCGTGCCAGGGCATTACCTTGATCATCGACTTCCACCAGGAATCTTGGCGTACCCGCCAGTTTCCACGCGGATAGATCGGTGAAATAAATCTGCGAAAGATCAATCCCTTCAGGCAAACCTATCGTATTTGACTTTAATCGCTGCCAGGTGAGCTCATCGGAAGATTCAGAACCCCGAATAATCACAGTTCCGGGTCCCGCTTCTGCCAGATATTCAATAGGGTGATCGGGGGTGCCGTCATTGGCGGGATCGATTGATTCGCGATAAACACCTGGGAGAATATGCACCCTGGTTCCCGGGCCTGCCAGGTCTGCTGCTTTTTGAATCGTATGAAAAGCTGCTTGCTTATTCTCTCCGGAATTTTCATCTTTTCCGTTGATGACATCAACCCAGAGGTCTGAAAGGATGGGGATCTGAAAAGCAACTTCATCAAATAAAAGTGAACCGGTCGGTGCGTCGCTTGAATCGTCATTTGTCTTGCCAATTTCAAAGATCTCACCAAACGATTCGGTTTGCCGGATATCATTTACTTCCCCAACCAGGTCACCATTCACCCAGACAGCAATCCAATTATTGATGCTGAAACCAAGTGTAATTTTTTGCCAACCATCTACCAGATCGAACTGACCTGAGTCGAAATTGTAATGAGCCCCATCTTTCTCCTGCCATTCAATGTAGGCTTTGTAACCCTGGCTGGAGAGGTCGGGTTTCAAAATGCGAAGGGCGGCAATCACATCATAATGCTCGGTACCTTTGATATCCGCGATGCGAATGGAATTCCCCGGAATTGCTGTCTGTTGCGAGTTTGGTATAGCGACATGGTTTGGATTAAACCAAAAGGTTAAGTAGCCCCCTTTTGTTTTGAAAAGGTCAGTTCTATAAAGGTAAGTAAAACGCTTATTGACCCCAATTGAAAGACCAGATGAACTGCCGTAACCGGTGCCAGTCGATAAATGGATGTCGTTTTGAGTGATCTCACCCCATGCCGCAAGCGAACCACTTTCAAAATCATCTGAGAGGACATCCCAACTATTTGGGATCGTTCGCAGCGGTGCAGGCGTATTCGCTTTTGGAGTTTGATTGGCGATCTCAAACCCTCCAGCCCCGGGAGGAAGAGTTAACCTTGGGGTAGAGAAAACGAGAGTTCTCACGGGTGTGGATTGTTCAGTTTGAGTCATTGAAGATTTAGATCTCAGGCATCCTGAAACACCTGTAATACCGATTAGAAATACAAACAATATAAAGATCCATTCTTTGATTGCGAAAGGGGCATACCGAAACCGGTTATTCATTTTTGGATGATTCGTCAGTGGGAGAAAGAGCATCCCGATCCACGAAAGAAAACAGGACTGAAAATCGAGTGCTGATTTTTGAACCGAACAGTCCCTGGAAAAGATAAACCATTAAACCAGTCGATTTTCCCGCCAGCATGGCAATCGCAGCCCCCAGTGCACCATAAGGAGGAATAAGCAATTCACAACCTATGACAATGGCGATCAATTCCACTATTCGGCTAACGGATTCAACCTGGGGTCTCCCGGATCCGACGAATACTGCTGTAATTAATCCGTGGATGCCGTAAAAAATCATGTAAAAAGAGAGCAATACCGATACGCCCAGCGGGACAAGATAATCCACGCCAAATATGCGTCGGGTCAAAGTCTGGACCAACGGGAGGTAAACTAGAAGAGCAAGTCCATCAATCAGCAATGAAATGATCAACATCCGCATCAGTAATTGGCGGTGTCCTCTTTCTGGTGAAGCCGCAATTTTGGGCATCAAAAGGGTGGAAATCCCTGAAGGAACGATCAAAAACATGGTAGCCAGCGTTTTGGATAGTGAATATGCACCTAGTTGAATTGCACTCCCCATTCGTTCGAGCAAGAGCAGATCGATAGAGATGCTCAAGGTATAGCAGGCATGTGAAATCCAGATGGGAAGTGAGAAACGCAGTAGCTCACCGATCATCTTCCGGTCAATTAAGTTGAATTGGACATGTCCCGGAAGGGGCCAAAAAATTATTAGGATTGCGAGCGGCAAAAGATAGGAAAGTCCGTAGATGGCCAGAGCAAGGGTAATCGATCGGATGCCAAGTAGTTGGATCAATACAAAAACGAGCAGAATTTGAACAAGATTACTACCGAGGTAAGCGGCCGTCAGTCGTCGAGGTTCCAAAAACCCACTGGAGAGACCCCAATAGGTATAAAATAAGGTCTCTCCAAGGAAAATAAACAGAATTCCAATATTGAATTTGCCAAGCGCTAACAAGATTGGCAGCGCGATGAGGAGAGTAACCACAAATATCGCTGGCAAGATTAAGAAGCTGTTGCTCAATATCGCATCCAGCTTGGTTTCATCACTCCGGTATTTACTCACAAAGCGTGCAACCACATGCTGACCAAAAGGCATGGTGCCAATGGCTACAATCGATGCGACCGCAATTGCATAGCGGACTTCACCGTATTCACCAGCTGGAAATGCTGCAGCAAGGACCAACGAAAAAGCCAAACCTAATATCCTGGCGATAGCAGTTCCAATGGATAGTAGGGACGAGCCTTTAATGAAAGACCAATCAAATCCCTTCAACTGATTTGTAAGCCATTGCTTAATGGTTCTATTCACGAATCCCCCAGAAGTTTCCGAAATTCCTGAAACTGGATTTCCCAATTATCTCGTTTTTCCATTGCCAATTCGGCGATTTCCCTGCATAAAATCGATTCTTGTTCTTGCGTCTGACGTACTCCGGAAACCATGCTATCAACTGAATGGTCGATGAACACAGTCCCTTTGGTAAAGTAATCCAAAAGCGCGGGTTGGCGGGATAGAATGAGCGGTTTCCCAAGGTACATCCCTTCTGTGCCACCGGCGACGAGAGAGTAGGGGTTCGTGGTTAAGGTCATCAAGGCTTGCGATGAATAGAGACGGTTCCAATAGTCTTTTCCATTCAAATAGCCAGTGAAAATCACATTTTTGGGAGCGGATCGTAAAAATTCTTTCTCTGCCAAGCGCGGATCACCCAAGATGTAAAAGGCCACGTCGGGAAGTAAATTGGCGGTTTCAAGAACCAATTCGAGGGGTTCGTCACCCGCAAAAGTGCTGATCACAGTAACCTGGAACTCTTCGGGGTTTGAATGCAAATCAAAATCTCTAGTAGTTACTTCTACAGGAGGGTCTTCGAGAAAAAGCGTCCTGGCACCCCAGGATTCAAGGATATGTTTGTACTCGAAAGTGCCGACGAGGTTTACGGCGGCTCTTTTCGCCAGGTAGCGCTGCAAAGGCACTGACCACCCCCACCTTCTTCCACCAAGAGTATGTCCATGCACATTCATTGCAAAAGGTATTCTCGCCAAACGACAATAGATGTAAATACAAAGGGGTGCAAAAACCGGGGTATTGATGACCAACACCGCTGAGGGTTTCTGTTTGAAAAGCACCCACCATGTTTTGATCCACATGGGTGGGTACTTTAGTGGCGCAATCCATGGTTTCTTCCAACTCAGGTAGTGAATCAAGTAACAGGCCGCCTTGAGATGTATTGCGAACATTTCAGTCGATACCGAATGCGGCCCCCAAAAAACAACTGCGATGCCTCCCTTTTCAGTCTTCATAATCTCTCCATGCCGTTCGCGACCAATCCAAGCATGATCCAGAGAAAATCGATTGTCCCTGAAAAGCTGAAAACCTCATTAGTGAACCCGGCGATCACCAGCATGATAATAAGCGTAAACGGGACAGACGCAATGGCTTTATTGAAACCCTGGCTGTGCTGAATGCGGCTTAAAAGCCAGCGAATCGTAAAGCCTATCCAAAGCAAGTAGCTGACGAAGCCTGCCAGTCCGGTTCGAAAAAGCAGCAATATATATTGGCTTTCCTCAAACTGCCAGGCGTAATTACTCGGAACCGTCGGGTAAACCGGCCACGGGAAATGCTGCTTGATGGCAGGAATGAAAATCTCGCGCCAAATTTTGAACCGGTACGTGAGAGTCTGCGGAAGCAATCCGCCCTCGCGGAATTGATACGCCAGGCGTTTTTCAATTAGCGGTTGGAGCAGCGGATAAAAAAGAAAGACAGCCAGGATCACGCCAATAAAACAGATAACCAGAATGGGCATGGATTTTGCCTTTCGCTGGCTAAGAATTTGGAGAATAATGATTCCTACAATCGATAATACGATGCCTGCATATGATCCGCTGGCGAGGAGACACAAGGCCGAGAACGCCATAACCCCCAAGATCAGCACTCGTCCGATGGGCTTGTCAACTTCAAATAAAACCGCCCAGCTAATAAAAAGAATGGTCATCATTAGTATGCCGAGCGTGTTCCAGGACCCCATCAATGAAGTTATGCGCCCTGCCCTTTCAGCCATCGCTTCCTGACTTGACGAGAATAGACTTTCTAGAAGGCGATCTACGACACCAACGCCTGCGCCTTGCAACAATCCGATGACAGCTACGATCAAGCCAAAAGCCAACATCCACCAGATAATTTTCCGACGGTCTGCCTCATTTTCCGGAAGCGCAGCAAAAAGCCAAAACAAGAAGAAGTATTGGACTGGGGCAATTATTTTGAAGGCATTACTCATCGTCAATTGGGTGCCCTGGATGACGAATGTGATGATAGGTAAAATTACTGTCCCGCCCACCAATAAAAAGAACGCTATAACAAAATATCTTGGGAGAACAATTTTTCGCTGCCGATCCGTAAGCACGACTAAAATGCTAATGGCTACAGCCCCCAATAAAGCGACTTCATTTATTGATAATAAAGGAATAAAACGACCGCGTTCTATTCCCGAGGTTAAGATGATTGCCCCAATTACCCAGTAGCACAATAAGACGGGTCTCTCAATAGAAGTGAAAAGGATGATCAATCCCAAGGTAAGAGCAATTGCCAGAATCGGAGAAATTGTGCACAGAAGTCCCAGAACAAACCCAGCAATGCATGCTAGGAAGTAGCTCCTAAAATGTGATTTGTTCCAGATTTGCTGCATCCTGGGAACGTGCTCATTCCAGAACGTCGCCATCTTCTTATTGGATTCCTCTGTCTGGTTCAGCAGATAATGCAAAGAGTATCTCCAGAACTGATAAAAAAAATTTAAAGTCCAGGCTTTGAGAAAATGTCACGTCTCTTGCCTGGAACATCAAAATTTAATGGAGAGGGAGAATTTCAAAAACGAAGTGAAACCAGAAGGTGCCCTGTGGGGCTAAAGTTCATTGATATCGGTCAATTTCGTACCGGAAAATGTAAGAAAGAACCTCAAATCTTCCTGAATCACCTAAATCACGTCAGATTGCGCCAGTTGTTTCATCGCCTGTATGGTTTGATACGGAGTTCGACTGTAGCAATACTTACCAGGATACTCGCGCTCGAAATTAAATTTCTTAAGCCAATTTTCCAGATCGCCCTGTAATTCCTCAACTGATGAATAGGTCTTCTTGCGGAGCATCCCCTGGTAGAAATCATCATGGACAATTTTCTGAAAACGAATGCTTATCCCATTGGTCTTGGGATGCCAACCATCCGTATAATGGTGCTCGATATGGTTGACGGATAGAAACTGTTCATAGAGATGTTCGTCAACGGGTCCAAAATAAATACGGTTGCGGTCGGTCAATATCCGCTGCAGGATGATGTTTTCCTTCTCATAAAACGGCAGCACGTCATCTTTTAGCAGATCGATCGCAGTACCAACGTCTTTCTTGTAGGATAGCTTCGCGAACGCAAAACCTGTGTAGGTATCAATAAAGGTGTGTTGGTAAACTCTTCCAACTCCTTCAATTCGTCCGACAAAGATCGAATCTTGAACTCCAAGATACCCTGGATAAATACTATCGATTTCTTTTTCAGCGGCATCATTTGCTTTGGCTTTTTCGATCGCCTGCATTTGCTCATCGGATAGGCTGCTCTGCCCGTCTGTGGTTTTCATTAATAGCGCCTGGTTCCGTTTTTCGAATGTCTCGAGTCCGTTCTTCAGCCAAATTGAACGCACAGCCCCCGCAGTTATGTTTATCGACTTCTTTCTTAATTCTTTCGCCACCCGAATCTGACCAAACAACGGCTGCTCCAATGCCATCGCAACGACAGCCTCTTCAACCTCGGCATCAACCTCTCTGAACCTTAATTTATGGATTGGGTCGCTTTCTTCCCACACTTCCTTCTTTTGCTGCGATTTAAGCCTTTTCAGAATGAACTCTGAAGGAAGCCCCACATCTTCGGGTTCACTGCGATGATAATAATACCCATCACTGGTTGAATCCTGGTTCACCACGAGGGCAGTAAACTTGTCGGGATAATTCTTCAAGAATACTCCAGCTGATTTGGCTGCCTCGCGTGAGGTTTCTTTGCGGCGTGCCACGAGGATCAACCCGTCAGCGCTCTCACTGATCACCGCGGCATCTCCCACTGCAAGTAAAGCCGGCGTATCCAATAAAACATAGTCAAATTTATGGGCGAGTGTGGCGATGAGCTTTTTCATTTTCTGTGAGCCGAGCAAAATAGTGGGTTTATGAACGCCTTCCCCGCTTGTGAGCACCCAAACACCATCGAATTCCGATTCCTGAAGTGCAGAAGACAGGTCAAGGTCATCTTCAATTACATCTTTTAATCCTTTTGTGTTCGGTAGGTTGAACCATTTGTGGATCTTGGGCAATCGTAAATCACAATCGACCACAACCACTTTTTTCCCAAATTCAGAAAGAGAAACTGCTAAATGTGAGATGATCATCGACTTTCCCTGATTCGGCTCTGCACTAAAGATCAGCAGTACTTTCATTGGGGTTTTATTGTTGATCTGTTGTACTTTCATTGCCAATTCACGAAAAGAATCGGCAAAAGCCGATCCGCTGGAACTGGAAATAAAGAGATTCGTATTTGAACTCTTTACCTTTGGAATTCGAGAGAAGGCAGCCAGGCCAGAATAGTGTTCAATTTCCGGTGTACTATAAAGTGTTGCATCCAAGCTGTTGACCACGAAAGCCAGTCCCACTCCGCCCATCAAACCCACCACCAATCCCAGGATCATGTTAAGAACAAGCTGGGGTTTGGATGGTGTTAATGGGATGAGAGGCTTTTCTACTACAGTGATCATATTCGATCTCATAAAGTTTTGGTATTGCGCCTGTTGATATTGGCTGAGCAAAGAATCATAATTCCTTTGTTGTAAAAGCAGTTCCTGGTAAAGCAGGTCAGCCTGGTCCGGTGCTGGCGGGGTAAGCAGGAGCGCTGCAGCATATTGCTCCCTGGTTTTCAAAATATCTTTTTCTACTTGAGCGACCTGCGTCCCCAAAACTACCTCCGCATTGGACGCCCCACCTGTGTATACAAAGTTGCTCTGGGAGATAATGATATCTCCCAGCGTCGTAGCCTCCAGTGCAGCTCTTTCAGGGTTGGTATCCTCGACTGTAATTTTGATCAGTTCAGTGTTAGGGATGACCTCTGAAGTCACTACCGGTTCCTTGCTGAGGTTTAATCGTGTTACCAACTCACTTAATACTGGACCACTTGTGGCAATTTGAGCCGTTGTGTTGAGCAGTTGGGTGATGTAGGTTGTTGAGCTGTAACTCAATTCCCCGGTAGATGAAGCTGCAGCCCGCAGGGTTACAAACGACTCATAAATGGGAGTTTGAAGTCGCGTTCCGACAAACACAGCAGCCAAAGCAGCAACAATGGTAATGATGATCACCCATTTTCTGCGATTTAAGATATTCAAATAATCTTTTAGTTCCATGCTCCCGCCTCTATCCCTTATTCGTCAATTGGCGCGATTAACTCCGGTAAAAGTGCTTTCTATTTGTTCAGCACCCCTACTCAGATAAAAATCCTTGATCGTGTCGGCAATCCGAACGATTTCTTCATCGGTGAGTTCGGCGAACATCGGCAGGCTCAGGATCTCATTGACCGCCTGCTCCGTGACAGGAAAATCGCCAACTTTATAGCCAAGAAAAGCAAAAGCATTTTGTAAGTGAATGGGGATCGGGTAATGAATTCCAGTAAAGATGCCCTGCTCCTTGAGATATACCTGAAGCGCATCGCGCTCCGGAGTTCGGATCACAAAGAGATGATAGACATGTTTCGCATTTTCTGCCTCTACCGGAAGTGTGACAGGGGTGTCCTTAAGCAAACGGTTATACAGATCAGCATGCTTGCGGCGGGCATCATTCCAGTCAGCCAGGTGTTTGAGCTTTGCCCGCAGCACTACTGCCTGGATCTCGTCCAACCTGGCATTCATCCCGACCAGATCATGGCAATACCTGCGTTCTGATCCATGATCACGGATCATGCGCACACGCCTCGCAATCTCATCGTCATTCGTCGAAATAAAACCACCCTCGCCATACCCCCCCAGGTTCTTCGAGAAATAAAAGCTGTACGCAGCAGCATCCCCGAGACCTGCGGCTTGCTTACCGTTAAATTCGGCTCCGTGCGCCTGGCAGGCATCTTCGATGATCTTCAAGCCGTGCCTGTCAGCCACCTCGCGCAGGCGTTCCATATCCACCATCTGACCATAGAGGTGAACAGGCATGATGGCTTTCGTCCGTGGGGTGATCTTAGCTTCCACCTGGTCCAGATCCATCAAGTACGTACGCGGATCGATATCCACGAACACGGGAGTCGCTCCTGCCATGGCGAGTGCCTCTGCCGTGGCGATGAAAGTGTTGGGTACGGTGATCACTTCGTCGCCTGGGCCAATTTCGAGGGCGCGCAAAATCACATGCAGGGCAGACGTCCCATCGCTTACACCAATACCATGTTTGGCACCGCAAAACTCGGCAAATTCTTTTTCGAATGCCTGGACATTTTCCCCCAGGAAAAGATGCATCCCATCCAGCACCTGGCTGATGCCTGCTAGAATTTCCTCTTTGAGGGGGGCGTATTGCGCCTTTAGATCAACGAATTGAATGTTATTTGCCATGATATCCTTCCTTATTTCAACTCGGACTCAGAAATGGATTGAAGCGGCTCCATTTGCGGAACCGCTCTTAGATACCGTGCCGGTACTCCAGCGACCACTGCCCCTGCTGGCACATCACGGGTGACAACGCTGCCTGCCCCGACGATCGCGCCTTCACCGATGGTGACCCCGCAAAGAATGGTGGCGTTACTGCCAATAGACGCTCCGCGCTTTACGAGGGTATGGATGCATTCCCAATCCACTTCGGTCTGGGGAGTACCATCCATGGCAGTTGCACGGGGATATTTATCATTAATGAACATCACCCCGTGCCCGATGAAGACGTTATCCTCAACCGTAACCCCTTCACAAATGAATGAGTGGCTGGAGACCTTCACCCGTTTGCCAATGTGAACCCCCTTTTGAATTTCGACGAATGTACCAATTCGGCTGTCATCCCCGATCTCGCAGCCGTAAAGGTTCACGAAAGCGTAGATGCGTACATTTTCGCCGAGTTTTACATCCGAGGCGATGCGGCAATAATCACCGCCTACCACGAAAGCACCTCCTCATGATGACCGTTCATCAATGCCTTCTGGGCAGCCTCAAGGATTTTGACCACTTTCAACCCATCCATACCTGAGCTCTCGCACGGAATTTTACTGGAGATGCAATCCAGGAAGTGTTGACATTCCTGCCGCAACGGTTCGACGAATTTAATATTGGGGATGATAATGTCACCGTAACGGTAAGAGCATTGGAATTCAGCAAAAGTATCAGTATATTCAGGTGTGTCAACCCCCTTATCGAAAATCTTGATCTTCTCGGAAGGTTCGATATCGTTGTACACCACCATCTTCTTGCTACCGACGACGGTCACCCGTCGCACTTTGCAGGGGTCGAGCCAGCTCACATGAACATGAGCCAATATGTTCCCAGGGTAAATGAGATTCATGTGGACAACGTCGTAAACGCCTTTGAGCACGCATGCCGTTCCATACACTTCAATGGAAAGCGGATTCTTGCCAAGAACGTAAGAAATGATGGACAAATCATGCGGGGCAAGGTCCCACAACACATTCATCTCACGTTGATAGAGCCCAAGATTCAACCGGGCAGTATCCACATAATGGATTCTGCCGATGTCGCCGCTATCCACTAATTTCTTCAATGAATGCACCGCATTATTGAACATGAAAGTGTGGCCCACCATTAGGACCAGGCCTTTCCTATCCGCCAGATCGATCAGCTCTTCAGCTTGTTGGCTGGTGGTCGTGAGTGGTTTTTCAACCAGGACATTCAGATCATGCTCCAATGCATCCTTGGCGATGGCAAAATGTGTGACCGGCGGCGTCGCAACCACAACCGCGTTCAGATTCATGCCAAATAAATCGTGATAATCTTTGGTGACTGTAATTTCATGGTTTGCATTCTTGATGGATTTGAGGCGGTCCTCCCGCAGATCTGACACCGCGACCACCTCTGACGTGGGGATCTCTGAAAAATTACGTATCAAATTTGGTCCCCAATAGCCACAACCGATGACCCCAACCCGAATTTTATCCATTGCCCCTCTCCTCAGTCCATAAAATTAATTGCACTTTCGATCGATAACAGCCAAAGGTGTTTTGATCAAAATCTTCATGTCCAGCCAAAATGATTGCTTTGCGATATATTCCAGATCCATTTTCACCATGTCGTCAAAAGTAGCCGAATTTCTGGCAGTCACCTGCCACAATCCGGTTAACCCCGGCATTGTAGCCAACCTTTGCATATGCCATGGCTCGTACAATTCGACCTCATAAGGGATTGCAGGTCGCGGACCGACCAGGCTCATTTCGCCCCTCAAAACGTTCCACAACTGTGGCAGTTCATCCATGCTCAGTTTTCGCAGGATCGCGCCGATCCGGGTAATTCGCTTATCCCCATTAAGCTTGAATTGATTTCCTTCCTCCACTTTCCCCTGCTGAAGCCTTGCCATCTCTGGCAGATTGTTGTGGATGTAGGCTGCAATGAACATGCGATGAATGGCATCGTCGGTGTGATAAACCATTGTGCGGAACTTATAGAATGTAAATTGGGTTACCTCCTTTTGATAATTACCGCTGCGCCAGTGATACCGGCAGCCAACGCGCTTCTGGGAATAGATCGCTGGACCTTTCGAGTCGAGGCAAACAGCGATGGCTATGACCAGCATAAAAGGAGAAAGAAGGATAAGTAAAATTAGCGCGATCAAAAAGTCTGCTGCTCGCTTTTCCACATAGTAAACAGCCTCCCGCTTTGCGACAACGAAAGCGGGAATTATTGACTCCGATAGAGGAGCTTCGCGGACCGGAATGGTCTCAGACATACAAAAGCCTTCCGTATGAATGGGTACAGCGTCGAATAGCGATGGATTGGATCGAATCACATCCCTTTGATGCATTATTAAATTGATGATCGAACAAGGGTTAATTGAGGCGTAAGGCTTTTTGACCGTGCTCCGCCACCACAGAGGTAAATCTCTATGGAAATTCTGATTATTTAATTCTTCCAGAAGATCAAACGTCTACGCTGCGAGTTGCCCCGCGGGTACATCAACGTGAATGCTGTTATCAGCAAGAGTTTTCAGTAGAAGCTTCACCCGATCCTGCGCAGGCAGGTATTGGTTGAAGATCGCTTGAAAACCTTCGAATGGACCATCCGAAATTGTGACAGCGTCGCCATTTCGATATCGCAGCATCCTCGATCTGGGTTCAGCATTGAGCGTGGCCATTTTCCGCATCAGGCCTTCGATAAACGAATCGGTTACGCTGGCCGGTTCTCCTCCAAAGCAGACAATGCCTTTTGAGCCCGGGATCCAAAGCAATTGGGAAATTCCGCATAAAGCAATATCCGCACGCACGAATAAATAACCGGGGAAAAACGCCCTGGTGCTTGACATTCCGAAATGATCAAATTTATGGATAAGTGGAAGGTAAGACTCAACCTGATTTAAGCAAAGCTGTCTGCACAGGAAAAGTTCTTTTTGCGGCTTTGAATGCATTACATACCAGTGCAACATAACCTACCCCCGATACTGAGTGGATCAGTTCAGCAGCTACGGTTTGAAAACCGTTTGCTGGGGCGCGTGGCAGCGTAGAATGACAATTAGGCAGATTTTCAGGTCACGGCTGCACAGAATTCGCCGCGATCAATGCCAATGCCGACAATGAATAAGGGTGAATGATGACGAACTACATAAACTTACAAATTTGTAAATTCATTATATAGTGTTTTCAAAAAATTTCAAATAAAAATTAGGTAAATGTGTAGACAAATTGGTTACTTTTATGATTTTTTAAGGTTGGGATCAATCCACAAACAAGATATCCGATTATGATCAGCAACCTTTGCGCCAATTAAGACAATCACTAAATAATCGGGGTTCACAATTTCTAATATTCGATTTTTCCGTCAGGACTGGGAGAGATTTTCTTATGCTACAGAAAACCATCTACTAATTATGAATCGTTCCAGACATATTCACAAAATATGGGGCATGAAGATCCAGGTACAACATTCAAGTATTACAATAAATTAGCACGAAATGAAGTACGTGAAGTAATCTTAAGCAATAAGTCAACTTCCCAAAGAGGTAATAATTAATTCTTTATCATCAGGACTTATGGTTTTTGCTGATCGAACAAATTCAATTATGGAACTGATTTCTTCTTCATGAAGGTTGCCAATAAAATCACTTGGAACTTTTAATAGATGATCTACTACTTCATCAACAGATAAATCATCAAACAATTGAGCACAGTTTAAGTAAGATTCCTCTTTCGTAAAGAAAGAGTAGTCTTTCTTATTTAGGGTTAACTGACAACATGATAAATCGGGATTATTCTTAATAAAATTCGGTATATTGGAATTTACTAGAAAAAATAAAAGAATTTCATCCTCAAAATCAGTATGAACAATTACACAGTATTTATATTTTGGATCATAGATAAAATCACAGAAGATTTTAATAATGCAGCCAGGCTTTATTTTTGCCTGCAATAATTTTCGTTGTTGATCAGGGTGCAATGTTGAAGCCACAATGTCTCACCGTCTAATTAATCAGCATTTAAGTATTCAAGAATTTCTCTTCTATTATCTAGTGAATTAATTATGGCTTCGATTGATATTTCATCATTTTGTGGAGAGGCTAAATACGCTTCATCGTGTGAATATTCTTTCAGTTCTTCAAAACTCATCGGTAATACAACCGACAAAGCATAATTCATACTTTCAATTTCTGATTCGCTAAAGACCCCGATATCAGCGTTTCGTAGTGGTCTTATTGTGTAAGCATCTGGTACTGCAATTGATTCAGAAAAGTCTATTGAATTAACTGAAAAGCATCCATCCCCTCTTACTGTTTTTACAATATCATATGCAAGACTTGGGACTGGTCCAAGTTTCATAGCAATATATGTATCAGAAAAAATCTGTCGTCCGTACCGTTTGAGGTGCTCTTTATCTGCCACATAGATTGCTTTTAAAATCCAATAATTTCTATTGTCCGATTGAGATAAATAGACAATAGTTTCTAAGGCTTTCTTAATATTTCGTATCTTGTTACTCATGATTTTTAATAAATGTTATGAATGAACATTTAATCCAAATGCATTATAACATTTTATGTCAAACAAATCATTATCCGAATTGACTCACAATTAATCTTACTTTAGAAAACGACGTTGACTCAAAAAGAATGTTACTCTAGTGCGGATTTCAGGTCCGCAGAGGGAGAATATGATGAGTCAACGCAGCAAGCGCGAGATGATCGAAGCAATTCGTCCGCGGTATTTGAAGGCTAACAAAGCCGGAAAAGAACAAATACTTGATGAATTTGTAGCCACCACCGGTTACCACCGAAAGTACGCTATTCGGGTATTGAAACACGGCCCCAAACCCAAGGGATTGAAAAAGCCAGGACGCCGAAAGAAATACCAGGGCGAAGTGGTACAAGTTTTGGAACAAGTTTGGGAAATCTATGGTCGCATTTGTTCAAAGAGGTTGCACCCCTTTCTGTCCGAAGGAGTCGCTATTCTTGAAAGATGCCATGAACTCAGCTTGTATCCAGAACTAAAGCAAATGCTATTGAGTATGAGCCCGGCTACGATAGATCGTTGCTTACAAAAAGCACGCTTTATCCATCCCCAGCACGGTCTCTCGACTACCAAACCGGGATACTTGCTCAAAAAAGCCATTCCCGTTCGCACCTTTACTCCCTGGGAAGATGAACACCCAGGCTTTCTGGAAATTGATCTGGTAGCTCATTGTGGCCAAACGACTGAAGGAACCTATCTAAATACCCTCACCGCCACTGATTTGGCCACTGGATGGACAGAATGCCTGGCCTTACCCAACAAGACCCAATTTGCCGTTTCTCAAGCCATTGGTGAGTTGCGAAAGAATTTACCATTCCCTCTCTTGGGTTTGGATTCAGACAATGGCAGCGAATTTATCAATGACACTCTCTACCGATATTGTCTTTCCGAGCAGATCACTTTCACGCGTTCTCGTCCTTACCAAAAGAACGATCAGGCACATGTAGAGCAAAAGAATTGGTCTGTCGTGCGCCATACTGTTGGCTATGACCGCCTGGAAACCCCTGAGGAACTATCTTTGTTAGGTTCGATCTATTCTGACCTTCGGTTGTATATCAATTTCTTCCAGCCTGTGCTAAAACTGGTGGATAAAGAACGGGTTGACGGTAAAACCATCCCCACGTATGATCAGGCTAAGACTCCGTTCAGAAGAGTTCTGGCTCTTGATTCATTACCAGTTGAAATCAAAGCTCGCCTAACTGATCAATATTTACATTTGAATCCGGTAGCATTGAGAGCCAGCATTGACACAAAGGTAGCTCTATTGTGGAAGATCATTCGGTAACATTCTTATTTGAGGCAACGTTTACCCTAAAGTAACATTTTCTTTTGAGTCATTACGTTATCACAAAATGGGTCTTTATTTATTGTCTTTCTGTCGGGGCGATAGGATTTGAACCTACGACCTCTCGGTCCCGAACCGAGTGCTCTAGCCGGGCTGAGCCACGCCCCGAATGAGTTGATTATACCCTACGATGATTTTATTCGACAAGGGAATTCCACCCCGCAGGTTATCATTCGGTCTTCCCTCAACTTTTCTTCTTGCGAGTATAATCATCCTGATTAAACAATTCAATAATAATCGGAACCCCATGGCTCAATCTTTATTGAGTCATTCACCATTATTTTGACCATAAATTCTTAGGAGCATGAACATGAGTGATTCCAAAAAAGTAAGAGCTGCCATCATCGGCGTCGGTAATTGCGCCTCTTCCCTCGTCCAGGGAGTTCAGTTTTATAAAAACGCTGTAGACACGGATCGCATTCCCGGACTGATGCACGTCAACCTGGGCGGCTACCATATCAGCGATATCGAGTTCACGGCAGCCTTCGACGTTGTCGATACCAAGGTGGGAAAAGATCTTTCCGAAGCGATATTCTCCTATCCCAACAACACCTTCAAATTTGCCGATGTTCCCCACCTGGGAGTGCCGGTTTATCGCGGAATGACCCATGACGGCCTGGGAAAATACCTTTCTCAAATCCTAAAAAAAGCGCCCGGCCCAACTGCCGATATCGTCAAAATCCTTAAAGATACCGGAACGGATGTGGTCATCAATTACCTTCCGGTCGGCAGCGAAATGGCGACCAAATGGTACGTCGAGCAGATTCTCGAAGCCGGGGTCGGCATGGTGAACTGCATCCCGGTTTTCATTGCCAGTTCTGAGTACTGGGGCAAACGCTTCCTGGATGCCGGCCTGCCCATCATCGGCGACGACATCAAGAGCCAACTCGGCGCCACCATTCTGCACCGGGTGCTGACCAGTCTCTTCGTGGACCGCGGTGTGCGCCTTGACCGAACTTACCAGCTCAATTTCGGCGGCAACACTGATTTCATGAACATGCTCGAACGCGAACGCCTGGAATCCAAGAAAATCTCGAAGACAGGTGCAGTAACCTCCATGCTGCCCTACAAACTGCCCGAAGGCGACGTCCATGTGGGTCCATCGGATTATGTACCCTGGTTATCTGACCGTAAGTGGTGCTACATCCGCATGGAAGGCACCACATTTGGTGATGTTCCTTTGAATCTCGAAACCAAATTGGAAGTCTGGGATTCGCCGAACTCTGCCGGCGTTGTGATCGATGCGATACGCTGCGTCAAATTGGCACTCGACCGCGGGATTGCCGGTCCACTGATCGCCCCGGCTTCTTACTTCATGAAGACGCCTCCAAAGCAATTCAGAGATGACCTGTGCCGCGAGATGACCGAAGCCTATATCAAGGGTGAAGAACCTGCCTAATAATCGTTCGTACTTTTGAGTTGAAAACGCACCCTGGTGTATACTTACCTCACACTGGGTGCGTTTTTTATCCTAATCTGGCAAGGTCTTTGCAACCCGAAACCATCATGGAAAATTGTATTTTCTGCCGAATCGCCGCCAAAGAAGTTCCTGCAAAAATCCTTTACGAAGATGCTCAGGTGATCGTCATCCCCGACGCTCACCCCGCAGCCCCTGTACATCTGCTCATTATCCCAAAAGAACACATTTCGTCATTAAATGACCTCTCCGTGGATTCCGAAGCCCTGGCGGGGCATTTGATCGTAGTCGGACGCGAAATGGCACACCGGGCGGGTATCGGGGAAAGCGGTTACCGCCTCGTAATCAACACGGGTCCGCAGGCGGGGCAATCTGTCCTCCACTTGCACCTGCATGTTCTTGGCGGAATGCAAATGCCTGTCAGTTTACAAGTCAAGGGACTGCATTAAAATGAAGGGGGGCAAAGGTCTGTGGCTGATCCTGTGTGCCGCCCTCCTCGCGGGGTGCATCCAGCCGGTACAAAATTCACGACCCTGGTTGTTGAATACTCTTCAGGCAGAACCTGAACCCTCACAACAAGCCACGTCATCTCTTCCCTTCCCAACGCCTGTACCCACATTGGCGATCACCCTGCCCACACGCGACCCTGCTCAACCCTATTCTTCACCCACACCCGATCCCATTCGCCCCCAACCCACTCTGCGCAGCGAAGTTGAGACCTACACCGTACAGGCAGGCGATAGTTTGGCGATTATCGCCGCACGCTATAACCTTCCTGTCAGTATTTTGATCAACGCCAATACACTGATCAACCCGGATTATCTTGAGATCGGTCAAGCAATTACCATCCCTGCTCTGCTACCTTCGGTGGATCCTTCAGCCTTTAAAATTCTGCCTGATTCAGAGCTGCTTTACGGCCCATACAGCGCGATCCTGGATGTTACCCGCTTCATTCATAAAGAAGGAGGGTATCTTTCCACTTACAGCGAAGAGGTGGATGGAATAAACACCAGTGGGGCTGACATTTTGATCCGCATTGCCTATGAATATTCAGTCAATCCACGCCTGCTGCTTGCCTTCCTCGAGTATCAATCGGGTTGGGTGACGCGCATGAATCCCGATACTACCACTCTCGATTATCCGATCGGTTTGCAAGATCCATATCGCAAAGGTCTTTACCGTCAGCTCGCCTGGGCAGCCAACCAGGTAAACCGCGGGTATTACATGTGGAAGAGCAACGAGCTTTCCTACCTGGTCATGACTGATGGAAACCTGGTCATGCTGCCCCCCGAGATCAATGCCGGAACAGCCGGCATCCAGGCGGCATTCGCGACGCTTCTCGATGCCGCTTCATGGAAGTACGCAGTCTCGGTGGAAGGTTTTTACGCTACTTTCATCCACTTCTTTGGTATTCCTTTCGATTATTCGATCGAGCCGGTGATCCCGGAAAATCTCGAGCAGCCGCCGTTCATCCTGCCTTTTGATCAGGGGGTTAGCTGGTCATTCACCGGGGGTCCGCATGCCTCCTGGGGCGACGGTTCTGTCTGGGGAGCCCTGGATTTCTCTCCCCCGGGCGACTCGTATGGGTGCTTCACTTCAGATGCCTGGGTGACCGCTGTGGCGGACGGCATCATCGCCCGTGCATCCAACGGCGAAGTCATTCTTGATCTTGACGGCGACGGTTTGGAACAAACGGGATGGGTGGTGCTTTACATGCACATCGAATCCCGCGGTCGTGTGGCTTTGGGAACCAAGGTAAAAGCCGGTGACCGGATCGGGCATGCTTCGTGTGAAGGCGGCGTTTCGACAGGTACCCATTTCCACATCGCGCGGCGCTATAATGGCGAGTGGATCCCGGCTGACGGCGACTTGCCATTCAATTTTGAAGGCTGGATTGCTCAGAGTGATGGTTCGGAATATAACGGTACATTAACCCGCGACGGCGCGTCAGTGACCGCATGGGAAGGTAGAATTGCGCAAAATCAAATCTCGCGCTAAACGCTTCCAAATATTATTGGTTGCAGCAGTCTGGATTTTCTCCATTTTGGCTTGTTCGCAAACGTATTTAAGCCAGGCTGATGTCGCAGCGACGGCTGGCGTCCAGTCGACCCGGCCTATCCTTGAAGCAACCGCCACCTCGAACCCGACTTTTCAGCCAACCCAAACGGCTACCCTCGATGCTCCCGTTGAAGCGTCAACCACCCCGACCATACACATCACCGCAACCCTCGACCCCCGCGCGACTCCCAAACCGCCGATCCTATACTACACGCTGGCTGGCGATACCCTGGCATCCATCACCGGACGTTTCGGGATCACTGCCGACAAAATCACATCCGATGAGCAGTTACCACAAAATGGCCTCATCAATCCAAATATCCTTTTGATCATCCCGGATACGCTTGGCGAAACCACATCCGACACGATCGTGATGCCCGACAGTGAGGTGGTCTATTCACCCTCAGCGGCGGGCTTTGACATCATGGCCTTTGTCGAAGGGACGGATGGGTATCTCAAGCATTATACAGAGCAAATGGGAAGCGGCAACAAAACCGGCGCCGAGATCGTAAAACAGGTTGCCCTGGAAAATTCGATCAATCCCTACCTGCTGCTGGCAATCCTTGAATACAAGAGCCACTGGGTCTACGGGCAGCCAACCAACCTGGCTGAAGCAGAATATCCCATGGGAAAGGTCGATTACGAATACCGCGGTCTGTATGACCAGTTATCCTGGACCGTCCAGCAGCTCTCGATCGGATATTACGGCTGGCGGGCTGGAATCCTGTATGAAATGAGGTTCCGCGACGGAACCTTGATCCGCATGGACCCTCGCATCAACGCCGGTACCGCCGCCGTGCAGTATTTGTTTGCCCAGTGGTACAACAATGCGGAATGGGCGGGCGCGCTTTACGGCAACGAAAGTATGCCCAAGCTTCTCGAAAAGATGTTTGGCAATTACCTCGAACGGGCTTTGAAGGTGGAGCCCCTTTATCCACCTGACTTGATCCAACCGGTGCTTGACCTGCCGTTCATGCCGAACCGCATCTGGAGCATGACCGGCGGACCCCATTCAGCCTGGGGACCGGATGGTGCCCTCGCTGCCATCGACTTTGCGCCGCCATCCATGACGTCGGGATGTGTCGATTCAAATGAATGGGTAACAGCCATGGCGCCCGGTGTGATCATCCGCGCGAACAATGGGCAGGTGATGCAAGACCTGGATGGAGACGGCGTGGAACAGACCGGTTGGGATATTCTATATATGCATATTGCCACCCGTGACCGGGTAGCCGTGGGTACCTATCTGCAAACCGGCGACAAGATCGGTCACCCCTCTTGCGAAGGCGGGTCCGCCACTGGCACGCATACCCACGTCGTCCGCAAATACAACGGCGAATGGATCCTTGCCGGAGGACCCATGCCCTTTGATATGAGCGGCTATGTGGCAGTGAATGGCGACAAGCCTTATGAAGGCGAGTTGGTCAATGGATCAAAAGTGGTCGTCGCCGATACCCTTTCATCGCCAAAATCTTTCATCTCCCGTTCCCAATAAAACAGACCATTTTAGTGGTATAAATAAACTGTCTAGCATGAAAATAAAACTAAACTCTCCCTTTTTCAGCGGGATTCTCATCCTCATCACGTTTGTGACCACTGCCTGCCAGCCAACATCTCAGCCGGTGAATGCTGAAACGCTGACCGCTACAATGGCTTCACCCACTCCAACGACCATTCCACCGACACCGCTCGCTTCACGCCCGGTTTACGAACCGGGTACCTTGGTGGATTACACCGCCCAGGACGGGGATACCCTGCCAGCTCTTGCGGCACACTTCAACACGACTGAAGCCCAGATTCGCGAAG
The DNA here is from genome assembly GCA_963714465.1 of uncultured Chloroflexia bacterium. GTDB lineage: Bacteria > Chloroflexota > Anaerolineae > Anaerolineales > Anaerolineaceae > UBA6107. The sequence goes on from CAVQOS010000002.1 coordinate 357,911, forward strand.
CCAACTCTGTTCTTCCCCAGGTGGTCACAACCTTGCCTCCCGGCCTTCCAATGAAGATACCGATCTATTATGTGGCTTTGTGGGGCAACCCTTTTAAAATCCTGCCTGACTCCTTGTTTGTCAATGGCCCAGCGCAGACGGGTTTTAATACGGTCGCGTTTGTTGATTCAAAGCCGGGTTGGCTAAAAACGTATACAACTTTTGCGGGTGAAAAGAACCGGACGGGCGGCGAGGTCATTGATTATGTCGCTGTCACTTATTCAGTCAGCCCGCGCTTGCTGTTGGCTCTTGCCGAATACCAGGCTGGTGCATTAAGCAACCCTGTGCTACCGGAAGAGTTGAACAAATATCCGCTGGGCTATAAAGACCGCGACCATGTTGGCTTCTATATGCAGCTCGTGTGGGCTGCCAATACACTCAACAACGGATATTACAGTTGGCGCGAAGGCACTCTCAAGACGATCTATCGATTGGACGGAAGCATCGAGCATCCTGATCCGTGGCAGAACGCAGCCACGGTTGCACTGCAATATTACTTCTCGCAGTTCCTGCAGGTAACTGACTACCAAAATGCGATTTATTCAGAGGGCATCGCAAAAACATACACCAACTTGTTTGGTGACCCCTGGGCAGCTGACCAGCCAAACATCGCCGGCAGTCTGACCCAACCTGAGCTTGCATTTCCATTTGAAGTTGGAAAAACCTGGGCTTTTACTGGCGGCCCACACGCCGCCTGGGGCAATGGCGATCCGCTCGCTGCCCTGGATTTCGCGCCTCCCTCCACTGCAGGCGGTTGCGGTTCCACCACTGAATTTGCCACGGCTGTCGCCCCCGGCGAGATCGTCCGCACCGACAAGGCAGTTGCCGTGCTCGACCTGGATGGTGATGGGAACGAGCGCACCGGATGGGTGATCCTTTATTTGCACCTTTCTTCGGTGAACATGATCCGGCAGGGCGTGATGGTCAAAACTGGTGATCCCTTGGGACATCCTTCCTGCGAGGGCGGACACGCCACCGGCACGCACGTCCACATCGCCCGTAAATACAATGGTGAGTGGATTCCTGCGGACGGTGCACTTCCCTTCACACTGGACGGTTGGGTTACCAGCAACGGCAGCCAGGCATACCAGGGCACATTAACTAAATTTGGGAAAACTGCCATTGCCAGCGAATCATCTTCAAGCGCAAGCATGATCACGAATGTGAAATAAGTTTGCAGTAAGTTTATTTCCCATTTTGGTAATTTTAATCAAACAACCCCCTTCATGTTATACGAAGGGGGTTTTGAAGAGTTAAGCAAAGAAAATCGTTGTTATCCGAAATCAATGGATCGTTCATCAGGTAAATGCGCGACATTCCTTATATTGCAGGCGAGGTTAATCCTCGATCACTGTGTACTTGGTGGTCACTTTAACTGATTTCTGTAACATTGCACTGACTGAACAGTATTTGGTTTCGCTTAGTTCTATGGCACGCGCCACGGCCACCGGGTCCACATTGTGACCGGTAACGATATATTCCAGGGTGATATCGGTGAACACATGCGGGTGCTCAGTAGCCCGATCGCCGTGCAAACGAATCTCGAGGCCATGCACTTCCTGGCGCTTCTTTATAAGAATGGGCACAACGTCCATGGCGGTGCAGCCGCCCATCCCTACCAGGATCATTTCCATGGGGCGGATCCCGTCATTTGCCCCGCCGCTTTCCACTGACGTTCCCATCACCACCGAAAATCCAGAACTCGGTGTTCCTTCGAAAGTCATGCCGCCTTTCCAGGTCACATTGGCATCCATAATAAAGTCCCTCCACAAGCGTTTGTTTTTATTATACCGCCAAGGCTTCTTTGATCTGCGCCACCAGCGCATCTTCAGGTACCCCGCCAATAACCGTGCCTGCTCCCATGTTGATCGTCGTCTGCGGTACTCCGGACACATTAAATTGATTCGCCCATTCGGGAAATTCCATGGCTTCGACCATATCGGCGCTGATCTTATCGCTTTCCAGCGCCATTTGGTGGGCAAGCACCACTGCCTGCGGGCAATAAGGGCAGGTAGGTGTAACAAACACTTGCAGGTGTACCGGCTCTTGCAGCGTTTTTAGGAAGCTGCGTGTTTCAGGTGCCAATCCCGAATCACGGCGCGAAACCAGGATCAGATCGTTGATCAGCGAGGTGAATTCGTGCCCACCCGGCATACCGTAAAATCGAATGTGATAATCCAATTCTTTGCCCTGGTCTTCTCCAGTTAATATGAAGACCGGCGCCTCAGACAATTCATACTGTGTGGCAAGATCCTGATTTTCATTAATATCGAGGGTTAGCAAGGTCAACTTATCCGATAGTGATACGACTTCAGACAAAAGACCTTCGATTTGCTCGCAATAATCGCACTTTTCACTGGTCGAGAAATATACAACCTTGACCGGATGGACGAGTTCGGCGAATATTTTTGTCAACTGGTCTTGCAGAGACTGATCAAGAAATTTTTCCATAAGTTCCTTCTCTTTAATGAATAATCAATTCAAATCCCGGGAGTTTGAACCCCGTTGTGATTTATTCTTTCTAAATTATCGATGAAATAGAAGAGGGAAAGTGACGCTATTTGTGCATGTATTCCGAAAGGGATAGGGAAGAAAATAATCGTCTCTTCACATTCTCCGGCATTTCCAGTGAATCATTTGTTTCGTGGTAAATATCGATCGTCTTTTGCATCGTGTTTAAGACGACGGTGCAATTCGTGCAGCCGGCAAGATGTTCCTCCAATTTGGTGCACAGTTCCTCGGGGAGTTCTCCATCGATGAAATCCGAGATCATCTCACAATAATTGTGGCATTCAGTATGGTCACTCATCTGCCACCTCTTTCCTCTTTTTTTCAACAAAATAATCTGTCAGCACCTGGCGAAGTTTCATGCGCGCGCGCAATAGGCGTGTTTTGACAACGCTTTCGCTCACATCTAAAACTTCTGCCGTTTCTCTCACTGATAATCCTTCCAACTCTCGCAGCATGAATACTTCTCGTAATCCAATGGGAAGCTGGGATGCTGCACGATCAATCTTCTCCCGTGTCTCTTTTTCCAGCAATTCGCTCTCAGGTTGGTGGCTCCAATCGACAATCTCAAGGGTCTCATTATCTTCTTCATCACCTTCTACAGGAGCATCGATGGAGATCGTTTCGGGATGCCGCTTGCGCAGCAGCATCAATGCCTCGTTGGTCGCAATCCTGTAAAGCCAGGTCGATAAAGAAGATCTGCCCTCAAAGCTGGTTAATCCGCGCATTGCCTTGAGAAACGTTTCCTGAAGCACATCCTCCGCGTCCTGTTCATTGTTAAGGATCTTGAGCGCCAGGCGATAAATCCTGGGCGAGTAAAGCTCAACAAAGAGAGCAAACTCATCGCGGTCTCCGTTGATCAATTTCTCCAGTGAAAGTTCCGGTGAGTTTTTTATTCGCTTATCCATTGGATGCATCTCGACAGGGAAAGTCACATTACGAAAGGGGCCAGGTTGGAAGGACATCCAGGTTGAGAGGGTCTCTGTGCCCCAAAGCAAAATGATAATAGCCGGCACTACCGATCATGGCCCCGTTATCCGTGCATAACGAGAGCGGCGGAATATGGACAGGGAGTTCCGATTTTTGCAGGAATGCTTCCCGCAGTGACCGGTTGGCAGACACGCCTCCTGCAACAACGATATCCTTAACCCCAAATTCATCTGCTGCTTTCATCGTTTTGCTGTAGAGCACGTCCACCACGGCTGCCTGGAAACTGGCTGCCAGGTTAGCTACCGGGATGGGACGGTGTTCAGACTCAAGTTTGCGTACGACGCGTAAAACCGCCGTTTTTAGACCTGAAAATGAAAAATCCCAGGTCCCGCTCATGCGCGAACGTGGAAAATTGAATGCTGTTGGATCTCCATCTTCAGCCGCCACCTGGATCGAAGGTCCACCCGGGTAGTCTAAATTGAGCATGCGGGCGACCTTATCAAAAGCTTCGCCGGCTGCATCATCGAGGGTTGCCCCAAGACGTTTATATTGAAGATGATCTTCCATCAAGTTCAACTCTGTATGACCGCCGGATACAAGCAATGCCAGCAAAGGGAATTCAGGCGGCTCAGGGGGTTGGATGGTATCGGCAGAATACACCCAGGAAGAATAAATGTGCCCTTCGAGGTGATTGACTCCGATCAATGGGATGTTGTGCCCGAGAGCCAGCCCTTTGGCGGCGTTCATCCCCACCACCAATGACCCGGCCAGGCCAGGCCCGCGGGTAACGGCAATCGCATCAATATCAGAGAGTCCCAGGTGGGCTTGCTGCAAAGCCTGTTCGATCACGGCATAAATGGTGCGTATGTGCTGACGGGAGGCAACTTCGGGGAATACGCCGCCGTATTTCTTGTGAATTTCAATCTGGGTGGCGATGACCGAGGAAAGCATACTCCGCCCGTTCTCGATGACCGAAGCAGCGGTTTCGTCGCAAGAACTTTCGATCCCAAGAATTCGGGCGGCAGGTAATGGTTGAACAATTTTGCGTAAAGTCATAACTTTTTTATACCATAACTCCAAACAGATGAGTAAAACTGCTACTGCTTGAGCGGTAAAACCAGGTCTCTGGGATAATCCGCGAGGACCTCGAATTTCCCTTGCTCATCCACGGTGTAGGTGTCTTCGATCCGAACGCCCATGCCCTTTTCGGGATAGTACAGACCGGGTTCCATGGCAAAGACAACCCCTGGCGCTAAAATGTCGGTTTCGGTGGAATTCGAAATGGAGGCTCCGGGTTTCTCATGAATGCGCAGCCCCACGCCGTGCCCCAGGCTGTGAACGTAACCTTTTTCTGTTGAAGGCGCATTCAAAACCGTCGGATGCCCCATCTTTTCGAACAATTCGCAGGTTCTGAACTGATAATGTGAATAAGGGGTATTGACTTTTAATTCACCAGCCATTGTCTTGTAGACGGTATGAACGTCTTCGTATAATTTCATCATTTCATCTGAGGCATGCCCCAAACACCAGGTGCGGGTGAAATCATAGAAATAACCGCCGCCCGCTTCACAGGGGAAGATGTCATACACGATAGGCTCTCCCAGTTTGATGGGGTCGTCGCTCGTCCCGGTGGAATGGGGTACGCCGGCATCATGCCCCTGTGCGAAGATCGTCCCTTCGGGGTTCTCAGCATTGCGTTCGGCCAGCCAGAGATTGATTAACCCCTTCACCTCGCCGATGGTCACAGGGGTGCCGTCAGTGTGCACCAAGACGCCGTCTTTGGCTTTGTGCCCGGTGAGATAATCCGCCGTTTTTGCCACGACCGCGGTCGTGATGGCGCCCATCTTGCGGACGCGTTCGATCTCCTGCGCGTCCTTGGTCATCATCGCGGTCATGAGCAGTTCGTCCTGCAGGAAACCTTTGAAATTCAAACCGGGCAGCTCTTGCTGGACAAGCGAAAGCAGCGTGTAGAAAGCACCCACATCTCCTTCGCCATAAACCGCCACATTGCCTGACTTGATCCCCAGATCGGCAAACATTTTCTTGTAGCGCAGGGCAGACGCACGATCAATATTGCCGCCCGCCTCCTGTATGCGGTCTGCGAGAGGGTACTGTGAATAGCTGATGGTCTTCAACCCGGTGCGGATGGCTTCTTCGCGTTCCATGGCTCCATGGAAAAGGACAGGATCTCCTCCTCGCTTCTTGATCAAGTCGGCGCCTGTGATGTGCCCCCCGCCCGTGAGATATACCATGGCAGGGTTGTGCTGCGCCGCGCCGGTAACCAACAGCACATCGATATTGAACTTCTGCATCAATTGATCAAGATCTTTTTTCATCTCATCCTCGGTTTGAATTATTTTATATGACTATGCGATTGCTTTTAGGAGGACCCCCGCCAGGAGTTCATCCTGCCCCGGCAGAACCGTCCGTAAATCGATAACGATCTGATCCTGTTCAATCCGGGCGATCACGGGCATCTCGGATTGGCGCAGTTTCTTACTGAATTCGTCCGGGCGATCGACCTGCAAACTGAGCACAAAGGTCGGCAGGGTTTCTTCCGGAAGGCTCCCTCCCCCAACCGTCGAGCTTCCTTCTTTGATCTCGCCGCGACCCAGCCGAGCCTGTAGACGCTGTGCCCGCTCCCTGATCTGTTCAGCCGGTTGAGCGATGCTCTGCCAGATGGGAATCTTCTGTTCCGCTTCACCTTTCATATAGTGAAGCAGCGTTGCCGAAAGGGCAGCCAGGCACAGTTTGTCCGCCCTCACAGCCCTGGCCAGGGGAGCTTTCTTGAGCCTGGCGATCAATTCCTTGCGACCAACGATGATCCCGGCTTGAGGTCCGCCAAGCAATTTATCACCTGAAAAACAAACCAGGTCGGCACCGCAGCTGACTGACTCCTGTACCATGGGTTCTCGTTCAAGTCCGTACTTTGACGTGTCCAGCAGCGCGCCGGAACCAAGATCGTCGATGAAAAGGGCATTGAACCGGTGTGCCAGCGGGATGATCTCGGCGATATCGGGTTCGGTTGTAAAGCCGATGATCTTGAAATTCGACGGATGGACCCGCAGGATCACCTGCGCGCCCTGCTCCAGCGCGGATTCATAGTCGTTTAAATGCACCCGGTTTGTGGTACCCATTTCCACCAGGTGCGCCCCCGATTGCGCCATCACCTCTGGAATCCGAAACCCGCCCCCTATTTCAACCAGTTGAGAGCGTGAAATGGCTACCTGCTTGCGTTTTGCGAGGGCGGTCAGTGCCAGCAACACCGCTGCGGCATTGTTATTGACCACAAGGGCATCTTCAGCCCCGGTGATGCGTGCCAGCAAGTCAGCGGCGTGAACTGAACGGCTGCCGCGTTTTCCCGTATCCAGGTCAAACTCCAGGGTCGAGTAGCCTTCGGCAGCCTGCCGCACAGCTTCGATCGCTTCGGCTGAGAGAGGTGACCTGCCAAGGTTGGTATGCAGGATCACCCCGGTGGCGTTGATGACAGGACGGAGTGTCGGACCGGTCCACTCGGTCAACCTTCGTTCGACCGCCGCCGTAAGGTTCGATTCACCCTTCAACGATTTACTGTGTTGTTTCGCGTTGGAATTGCTCCTCAAGTCTGCGAGGACAGATTGAACGGCTTGAAGCGTCAAAGCATGCCCATAGCGCTGCTGCAAGGGTCCGATTTCGGCCTGCCGCATGATCTTATCTACAGAGGGAATTTCGCGCCTGGCATCCATCAACTCAGGCTTGTGGCTTCCACCGGCTGCGTTCACGCATCCGGACGAGGAATTCAATGGCGACAAAACCCGCAGCGATGAACGCTGCCATGGCAAAATTCAGTACGTTTCCAAGCTGAAGCCAAAGCATGAAATCGCAATAAGCCCCAAAGAGTAGGGCTTCGCGCACCAGGACGGTGGTATCTGCAGCAGGTTTATTGGGAAACCGCCGGTGGATAAAATAAGCGATGGGCAGGAAAATTCCGCTTGCCGCAAAAGTGGCCAGGAAATACAGCAACCAGCGCGGACCGAGCGTGGGAAGCGTCAGCGAAAACAAGAAGATCAAGCCAAACACCCCAATCGCCGCCATGAAAATGCCGATCGTCAGGACACTTCGAAAAGGAGGTAAATTTGAACGATTTTCCATGGGGTGCTCCCTGCTGGGTCGATCAGGATAGAGGGTGAGAGTTTCCATAACCGGTCAGTCATTTGTTGCTTCTCGCGTCACCGGCTGATCTAAGACTCCAACGATAATTGATACTACTACAGGCAGGAATTTCTATCAAGCGCAACATGCAGGGGAGGAAGATCATTTTTGTCGCATTTTATCATGTGACGTCCTTAAGAATTAATGATCGCTTGATAGGAATAAAAAACTGTCCAAAAGGATTCTTTTCACGGGAATCTAGTCTATACTTAATTAACCCAAGTTTCAACTCAAAGCCCTCGGCGGTAATCGCACGAATGGACTTAGGTAACAGCCGTTCAATCAAACTACCTGTGGTTTCAACAATCTTTCGATAAGTAGATTGGAGGTAGAAAATCCAAGGTGGAAAGGATCGTTTTGAGTTGTTCTTTAGTAATGGACTCATTCTCATTCCAGTTTCGTTGATGGCATCTTCAATATCGTAATCAGTGTATGCCTTATCGGCTGTGATCCAGACTTGTTGCGGCAGATCAAATTCATATAGTCGATAGGCAGAAGCATCACTATATCTTCCTGGACTGAGAAAGAATTCGGCTGGCTGACCCTGCTCGGTGACCATGATGTGAATTTTCAAGCCATAGAAGAAGCGCTTTTTACTGGCTTGGCGTCCGCGCCAAACTCCACCTTGGTACAGTCGTGAGCGACAAATGCGGTAATTATCACAGCAAGCAATGGGATAACTATCGATCACATAAATCGATTGGCTGTTGAGATCTTTCCAGGCCTCACCCAACAAATGAAACAAGGTCAGAAATAGCTCTGGGACTCGGTGCAAGCGACGATGAAAGCGACTTTTGCTCAACATTTGTGGAATATAGCCTTCTTCTTCATGAAAGCTTCGGGCTAACTCGTAGTTTCCACGAAAACGTAAGGCAGCAATGATGGCTGTGTTCATGACTTCTGAATCTGTCATTTAGCTCTGCGTGTCTTCATAATGATGCAACCCTTTCAACATATCATCACACAAGCAAAATACTGCTACAATTTGAGTGTCCATGCGATTCTCCGGTGTGTTTTTGGCTTTAGCAACCTAAACTTTACCAGATTTCACTGGGATTACTTTTTCTTTTCTCCCAAGGTAGCAGCTTGGGTTAAATTAGTAATTCAATCCCCAAGTTCTCACGCACTACGCATTCTATTGTTTAGACATGGCATATAATTCAAGTTGAAGTTATTCGGATGATTTGTATTTTCTTACTAGGCCATTTGAGCACTCAGCTAAGTTAGCGTGAAAAGGAAGGATAACAATTTGAATAACCAACGAAATCTCTTAAAGAAAAATAGAAGACTATTTTTCTACATACCAATGATTACTATTTTCTTCATCTCTGCTGCATGTGCGTCCTCCACTCCTACAAAAAACGTTAATCAGTCTACCCAACAAGATATATCCACTAAGGCTGTTACCTCGGTAATATATCCAAGCGAAACACCCCAACCAACTCATATCCCAACTCAAATTCCTACTCCTTCACCAACTGTTAATAGATGTGTGCCAGCTAGCGAATTACAGTTGGCAGTTATTCAGGATGGTCTAGATGACATTTCTCGAAGTAATTTTGTCAAAGCTGGTTGGGCTGTAAAATCTACAGACTTTAAAAATGTCTGGATTGTAGCTGCCATGATTTATGGTCCTGGAATGGAAAAGGGGGTTGGGCCAGGTATTTGGGCGATTTCTGGTGACCCTGATAACCCTGGAATAATACTCTCAGTGGATAATTACGCAAAAGAATTTTCAATATGGCCAGACGCTAGCAAAACATCTGCAGATATTAGAATAACTGCTGATGGAGTTGGAGATACGATGAGATGTGCTTTAAATGATTGAGCGTATTTAGACCATGGTTCGAGAATAATGATTTAGGTTCCAAATTCTTGGCCGGAAAAAGAGGGGCCGCAAGGATTTTGACATCATTATCTTAATCGTTGTTTCTATTTTACTCATAGCCTACTAATGCAATCTTTACTGTCCAAACAGGATATCCCTTGGCACTCTGAGCCGCAATTCCTATATAAAGACTATTTTGATTATTCCATTGATATAAAGCTGATGCTTTCAGGTCTGGTTGCTGGCTCACATATAAGCCAAATTTTGGAAGTATTAGATTCCATTGTTGCAGGGAATAATTCTCAGCTTTCAGCCCTTCCAGTACAGTGAAAATTCTGGCAATCCCATATCTATCATAAGAAATAAACACTAGATAATTTCCAATCTGGTAATCTCTGTACTCCCCACCAGCTGTTCTGTCATCGTTATCATCATTAGGAGTAATCAGAAGTGTTTTCCCTAAAACACGCTCTACTTCAAACACAGTTTTGCCTAACAATAAAGGAACATTGACCACCGGCGAAGTAGTTGGAGTTAGCGTAATTGTTGGGGTTTTACTTGGGGTTGTTGTGCTCGTTGGAGTTCTACTTGGCGTAGTTGTGCTCGTCGGAGTTTTACTTGGCATTAGTGTAATCGTCGGGGTAATCGTTTCTCTAGCCAGGGAAGTTGCTTTTTGTGGAATTTTTGTTGAGGGGGAAGAAATAATGGTTACATCAGGAGTTGAACTATAGGATAGAGTAATTTGAATAGTAGGACTGAGAGTACTGGTCAGTAATTGGGAAAAATCCGGATGAAATGCTTCTGAGGTAGATAGATCTTTAAATTTAATAATTGAAATTATTCTCGGATTGATTAACTCAATTGTATATATTCCTAAAAAGCAATTTACGTCGTCAATAACTGCTGTAAACTCAACCATATCATTTGTTTGAAATACATCAGTAGGTGCGATTTTCAATTGGACGAAATCAGCATTATTTCCCCCGAAATCCAGATTTATATACGTTTCCTGAATCTGCCGAACAATTCCAATCCAGTGGATTTCCTTTCCCACTAACCCAAGAACATATTCTGTCCTCTCTTGCCCTTTATATTTTTTATATTTATTAAAAATTTCGCTAACCTCAGTGTTCGTCACCGTTGATTGGCTTTTCGCAACTTCCAACGAAAAGGGTTTTGAATCATTTTGACTATCCAGTATCATTAATACAATAAACCATAATACTATTGCCGCCAACAAACCCATTAAAGTTATAAAAAGTACTTTCCCCTTTTTCCTTTTTTGTTGGGAAGTCGATTTTGATTGAGTCTGAGAGGTAGGAATTAATGGAGGAGGAGTTATTGTTGTCAAGGTAAACAATTATACTTTCTTGAATAAATATTCAAACAATTTTGAAACCACCACACAGTGCAATTCCAAAATTAATTATTATTGTGCACTAACCAAACAGGTTTTTTAATTACGAACTTTGATGTCTGAGAGGTAGGAATTAATGGAGGAGGAGTTATTGTTGTCAAGGTAAACAATTATACTTTCTTGAATAAATATTCAAACAATTTTGAAACCACCACACAGTGCAATTCCAAAATTAATTATTATTGTGCACTAACCAAACAGGTTTTTTAATTACGAACTTTGATGCTAGTGGACTGTTCTTAGATATTATATACTATTGTCGCCTTTTTCAACTGATCCTTCCACATGTAACTCACTTCGCGCCAATAACTCACTACACCTACACCCTGAACCATTTGAAAATAGACCTTTTTCGTGGTAAAATTTTTTCAATCTAGGGAAGGCTAAATGCTTACCCGCTCATCCAGAGAGGTGGAGGGACCGGCCCTGTGAAACCTCGGCAACCGATCGATAGGTGCCAAATCCGGCAGAGACCTTATGTTTCCGCTTTGAAAAGGTCAATCTGGAAGATGAGAGTAAAAGGCGAATCGATGCCTCTCTTTTCCAGGAGAGGTTTTTTTATTCCACTACCGGCGGCTTTGAGGAGGTTCTGGTGAACCGAAAGTATACGAATCGACGATATCTCGATGAAATCGACCGCAAAATCGTCATCTTTGACGGTGCGATGGGAACGAGCCTGCAGAAACAGCCCCTGACCGCAAAGGAATTTGGCGGAGAAAAATATGTGGGCTGCAACGACTACCTGGTCATCAGCTACCCCCTTGCGGTTGAAAAAGTACACCGGTCTTTCCTGGAAGCAGGCGTGGACGTGATCGAAACCTGCACCTTCCGCGCCAACCGCATCACCATGGCTGAATACGGCCTGGCAGACCGCGTTTTGGATATCAACCATGCGGCTGGCAAATTAGCGCGCCGCATTGCCGATGAATTCAGCACGCCGAATCATCCGCGTTATGTCGCCGGCTCCATGGGACCTTCCGGCAAACTTCCTTCGATGAACGATCCTGAACTCTCCAATGTCACATTCGATGAACTGAAATCGGTGTTCAGCGAGCAGGCGCGCGGTTTGATCGAAGGCGGCGTTGACCTGCTGCTCATCGAAACATCCCAGGACATCCTTGAGGTCAAGGCGATGATCCAGGGAATCCAGGAAGCGTTCGAGCAAACCGGGATATTTCTGCCGGTCCAGGCACAGGTGACCCTGGACACCACCGGGCGTATGTTGCTCGGCACCGATATTTCCGCGATCCTGGCTATCCTCGAGCAGCTTCCCATCGACGTCATCGGTATGAATTGTTCCACCGGGCCAGATTTTATGCGCGAACCGGTACGCTATCTCACCGAGAATTCCTCACTGCCTGTTTCCTGCATTCCCAATGCCGGCCTGCCCTTGAACGTGGATGGACAAGCTGTTTACCCGCTGGAACCGGCTCCTTTTGCCGCCACGCTTACCGAGTATGCGGAAAAATATGGTGTGCGCGTGCTTGGCGGATGCTGCGGAACCACACCCGAACATCTTAAGCTGTTGGTCGATAAAGTCAAGACGATCCAACCCATCCTCCATCCAGGAAATCTGCTTCCCAGGCTCGCCTCGGCTTTGACCGCACAACCCATGCAGCAGGAGCCTGCTCCCTTCTTCATTGCCGAGCGTCTGAATACGCAGGGCAGCCGTAATTTCAAGAAAATGGTCCTGGCGGACGATTTTGACAGCATTCTCACATTGGCGCAACAACAGGTCGAGAGCGGCGCCCACGGCTTGGATTTATGCGTCGCCCTGACCGAAAGAGCGGATGAAGTGGCCACGATGGTGCGCCTGATCAAGACGATCTCGCCCAGCATTCGACTCCCGCTCGTCATCGACACCACCGAGCCGGATGTGCTGGAAGCCGCGCTCAAGACGGCTCCAGGACGCTGCCTGATCAATTCAACCCATCTCGAAGGTGGACGAACCAAAGCAGACAGAATATTCTCGCTGGCAAAAAAGTACAATGCTGCCGTCATCTGCCTGACCATCGACGAGCAGGGCATGGCAAAGACCGCCGAACGCAAACTCGAGGTTGCCCGCCGTATTTTCGATATCGCTGTGGGAGAATTTGGTCTGCGTCCGCAAGACCTGGTCTTCGACGACCTCACCTTCACCCTGGCAACGGGTGATATTGAATTCAGCCAATCCGCTGTCGAAACGCTCAAGGGAATCACCCTCATCAAATCCTCCCTGCCAGGTGTACTGACCTCTCTCGGAGTGAGTAATGTTTCCTTTGGGCTTCAGCCAAACGCGCGTGCCGTGATCAATTCAGTCATGCTGCACCATGCGGTCCAGGCTGGCCTGGATATGGCGATTGTCAACCCTGCAACCATCACCCCCTATACCGAAATATCCGAGGAACAACGCAACCTGGTGGAAGATCTGATCTTCAACCGCACACCGGATGCCCTGCAGAAGGTGATCGAATACTTCCAGGTGGCAGGTCCTGGTGAAATCAAAAAAGATCAGCAGCAGGAAGCTCTGCTCAAGATGAATCCTGCCGAACGCCTGCATTGGAAGATCGTGCATCGTTATAAAGACGAAATTGAAGCGGATATTGACGCACTGTTGGACGGCGGCGACGCAGCCCGTTCGAAGAACGAAAAAGCCGTTGAAGCTTTAAATACCGTGCTTCTGCCTGCCATGAAAGAAGTGGGAGATAAATTTGGTTCCGGCGAACTGATTCTGCCCTTTGTACTGCAATCAGCAGAAGTGATGAAGAAAGCGGTATCGTATCTTGAGAATTTTCTCGACCGCAAGGAAGGGGTCAGCAAAGGCACCCTGGTCCTGGCGACCGTTTACGGCGACGTGCACGATATTGGCAAAAATTTGGTCAAGACGATCCTTTCCAACAACGGCTACAAGGTGATCGACCTGGGCAAACAGGTACCGGCGGATATCATCATTTCGCAGGCGGTCGAAGCCAAAGCGGATGCCATCGGCCTCAGCGCGCTGCTCGTCAGCACCAGCAAGCAGATGCCGCTGATCGTTAATGAGCTCCAGCGCCGTGGACTGAAACTGCCGGTGCTGATCGGCGGCGCCGCCATCAACCGCAAGTTCGGACGCCGCATTTTGCGCACCGAGGACGGTTCCGTCTACGAACCGGGTGTGTTTTATTGTAAAGACGCATTCGAAGGGCTCTCGACCATGGATGCCCTCACCGTGCCGGAGACCCGAGAACAACTTCTTGTCCAGATTCAACAGGAATCCAGCGCTGAACTGGAAGGCATCACGCAAAAAGTCGAAACCGCCAAAACCGGAAAATCAGTTGTCGCACCGGCTGAGAAGATCCCGCATGTACCTGCATGGGGAGCGCATGTCGTCAAGGAGATGCCGCTCGAATTTGTTTTTCAGCACCTGGCAAAAAACGAGCTCTTCCGCTTATCCTGGGGAGCCAAGAATGCTCACGGGACTGAATGGGAAAAACTAAAACAGGAATATGAAGACCGCCTGGCAAGGATGGAGAAACAAGCCCAAAGCGAAGGATGGCTCAAGCCCCAGGGAATTTACGGTTTTTGGCCTGCCCAGTCAGTGGATGAAGACCTCATCGTCTATAAACCTGAATCTCTCGACAGCAGCCAGCCAGAAGAACTCACCCGCTTCCACTTTCCGCGTCAGAGCGGCAGTGATGCGTTATGCCTGGCGGATTATTTCGCCAGCCAGAGCTCGGGAATTATGGATGTGGTCGCCTTCCAGGTCGTGACCGTCGGTCAAGCCGCCACCGAGCGCTTTGACCGGCTGCAGGCTGAGGCTGATTATTCGGAAGCGTATTTCACCCACGGACTGGCGGTACAGACCGCTGAAGCCACCGCGGAGTATCTGCACCGGCATATTCGTCACGAATTAGGCCTGGCGGATAACCAGGGAAAACGCTACTCGTGGGGTTACCCTGCCATCCCAGACGTGTCGGATCATGCGAAAGTATTCCAACTGCTGCCTGCTGAAAAGGAATTGGGCATGCACCTGACCTCCGCCTTCCAGCTTGTACCGGAGCAATCGACGGCTGCGATCATCCTGCATCACCCCCAAGCCAAATACTTTAACATTGGCGAGTCGCGGGTGGACCAATTAATGAAATAATAGGTTGAGGATTTGATGGACGCCTCTTCGAACAAATTTCTTGAGATGCTTTCACGCAACCAGCCGGTCATTTCGGATGGCGCAATGGGCACGATGCTGCATGCCCACGGCGCAAATGATGAAACCTGTTTTGATGCCCTGAACCTCGATAATCCCGCAATGGTCGAAGAAATTCACCGCGAGTATATCGCTGCCGGTTCCACCATGATCCAGACCAACACTTTCGGGGCAAACCGCTTCAAATTGACCCAACATGGGCTGGCGGATAAACTGCGTGAAATCAACATCGCCGGTGTGGAACTGGTACGCAAGATGATCCTGGAGAGCAAAAAAGAGGTGCTCATCGCCGGGGATGTCGGCCCGCTGGGTGTGCGGATCGCCCCCTTCGGCCGGGTCCAGCTCGATCAAGCCAGGGCAGCCTTTGCTGAACAAATAAGCGCCCTGGTGTCAGCAGGCGTTGACCTGATCCTGATCGAGACGATGGCTGATCTCTATGAAGCCGTGGAAGCTGTGAAGGCAGCCAAAGAAACTGCCCCCCAACTGCCCGTCATCGCTTCGATGACCTTTACGCGCGACAATCTCACCCTGCTCGGCGACCCGGCAACAAAAGTCGCCAGGCGCTTGAATGATGCCGGGGCAGATGTCATCGGCATCAATTGTTCGGGGGGTCCAAATCAAATATTGAACCTGTTAAAAGCGATGCGGGCTGAAGTGCCCGGCGCGCGGTTTTCGGTGATGCCCAATGCAGGTTGGCCGCACCAGGTGGAAGGCAGGATCATGTACCCTGCCGGTGCAGAATACTTTGGCGAATATGCACTCTCGTTCTGGAAAGCCGGCGCGAGCGTGATCGGGGGCTGCTGCGGTACCACCCCTGACCATATCTGCGCCATGGCAAAAGCGGTCGAAGAAAATCCTCAGACAGAAGTAACGGTGCTCGAGCCGGACACCAGTGAATTGTTGACCGCATCCGATAGACCCGCAGCGCAGCCGCCCACAAAGCTGGCTGAAAAGCTGCACAAAGGAAAGTTCGTCGTCGCCGTCGAAATGGATCCTCCCCGCGGTCTTTCCACCCACAAACTCCTGGCAGGCGCCAGCCTGTTGGCTGAAGCCGGCGCAGATGTGATCGACGTCGCCGACAGCCCGATGGCGCGCATGCGCATGAGCCCATGGGCAGTGTGCAGTCTCGTGCAAAGCCGAATCGGAATTGAAACCGTGCTGCATTTCCCAACCCGGGGCAGAAATTTGCTGAGGGTGCAGGGAGACCTGTTGGCAGCGCACGCCCTGGACGTACGCAACGTTTTCGTGGTGATGGGCGACCCCACCGAAATTGGTGATTACCCCTCAGCCAACAACAACTTCGACCTGGTCCCCTCGGGCTTGATCAAGCTGATCAAACAGGGATTCAATGCCGGGGTCGACCATGCCGGAACGGATATCGGTCAACCTACAAGCTTTTTTGCAGGCTGTGCGTTGAATCTCAACCCGGAGAACCTCAAGGATGAGATCAAAAACCTGCGGCGCAAGATCCGTGCGGGTGCAGATTTTATCCTCACCCAGCCCATTTATGATGCCAGGCTCGTCACCCGTTTTCTTGACACCTACCAGGATGAATTTGGCAGGCTCGAAATCCCCTTGCTGGTAGGGCTTTTACCCCTGGCAAGCGTGCGCCATGCCAACTTTTTACAGCAGGAAGTTCCGGGGATCATCATCCCGTCCCAAATCATTCAACGCATCCAGGCAAGCGGCGAGAAAAGCGCCCAGACCGGCATTGCAGTCACCGTGGATGTGATCGAGCAAATTCGTTCACAGGTGCAGGGGGTGTATTTGATGCCTGCCTTCCACCGCTATGATTATGCAGCCGAGATCATCGAGGCGATCAAGTAACTCAAGTCGAAAAACTGTACACTGATTTTCAAGGCTCCTGTACAATCAAGCATAGTAAATTCTTGAACCTGAAGAGACGTCAATGCGTATCCTCGTAATTTCGGATGTTCATGCCAATTTCACTGCCCTCGAGGCAGTGATTGCTGCTAATGACAAGGTGGATGCTGTTTGGTGCCTGGGCGACCTTGTGGGTTATGGCCCCGACCCCAACGAATGCATCGAACGGATTCGATCCCTTCCCAACCTCACCTGCCTGCTCGGCAACCACGATGCGGCAGTGATCGGCGCTTTGGATTTGGAAAAGTTCAACCATGATGCGTCGCTTTCCATCCATTGGACACAATCCATCATCACCCCCGCAAACCTTGAATATCTTAAGTCTTTGCCTGAGAAGGGAACTTCTTCGTTATTCACCCTGGCACATGCCAGCCCGCGCAGCCCGATTTGGGAATATGTGTTGGATCCATACACAGCCCTTCTCAACTTTTCCGCATTTGAAACACAAATTGCACTGGTTGGGCATACTCATTTACCTTTATCCTTTAGCCTGGATGAGACGTCGAACCAGGTAAAACGCGTGCTGATCAAGGCGGGCGACACGGTCCAACTCGTTGGACGAAAGATCCTGAATCCAGGGTCTGTCGGTCAACCCCGCGACCACAATCCGAAGTCTTCATATGCCATACTCGACCCTGCGAATATGACCTGGCGGATTCGCCGCATCGAATACGACATTGCGCCCGTGCAAAAAAGGATCATCGCCGCCGGTTTACCTGAAAAACATGCTCAACGCCTGGCAGACGGTTGGTAGGGGAACTTTTCGTGTACTTCGTTCGTCTTGGCTGTGACCGCACAAAGATTAGTTGAGGAGAATAAAATGAAAAGGTTTCGAGTCGTCGCCCTGTTGACCCTACTTATATTTGTTTTGGCTGCCTGTGCCAAAGCTTCAGGCCCGCCAGCTCCCACCCAAGCAGCCAATTATGCCTTGGACTCAAAAGGTGGTGCCCCTGGGGAAAGAACCGGCACCGTTGCGGAAGCCCCAATGCCGGGTGTTAGTTCAGTCTTGCCGGAAGCGGCTGCGACGGGCAATCTTGCTGCCTCATCCCCCCAGGTGGAGAACCAGATGGTCATCATGAACGCCGATCTTTCGATCGCCGTGGATGACCCCGGCGTGTCGATGGCTGCGATCCAAAAACTTGCTGCCGATATGGGCGGATTCACCGTCTCTTCGAGTTTATATAAATCCCAGACCCCTGCCGGCGTCGAAGTTCCAGAAGCCTACGTCACCGTGCGCATCCCTGCCGCACAGCTAAATGCCGCGCTGGACACCATTAAAGCCATGACGGGCGACGTCAAGAAATACGTTTTGAACGAAAATATCACCGGTCAGGATGTTACCCAGGCATACACCGACCTGACTTCACGTCTCAAGAATCTTGAAGAAGCCGAAGCTGAACTGACAAAATTCTATAACAGCGCCACCAAAACTGAAGATGTGCTCGCCATCTACAACCAGAAGCAATCCGTTTCACAGCAGATCGAAGTGCTGAAAGGTCAGATTCAGTATTATGAGCAGGCTTCGGCAAAATCATTGATCGCTGTCCGGCTGCAAGCCAAATCCACCATCGCCCCGATTACCGTTGCCGGATGGGAACCCAAGGGTATTGCCCGCGACGCCGTGCAGGCGCTGGTTGAAGCGGGAAAGGGCATCGTCAACGTGCTGATTTGGATCGGTCTCTTCGTCCTGCCGATCGTGCTCGTCATCGGACTGCCCCTGTACTTCCTCATCCGCTGGCTTGTACGTAGAGGTAAGAAAAATCGATCCTATAACAACATTCCTCCAGTACCCCCTTCCCACTAGCATCTGACAAACCGAGGATTTCTAATACCAGCCATTTCAACCGAGATGGCTGGTTTTTATGACTTGCATTTTTGTAAGGCTTCGCTAGAATAATAGATGGACCCAACGAAGGGAACCGGAACCGTGGTGATGATCCATCTACGGGACCCATTCATTCCACTCAATTTAAAGGTATTGATCAGCCATCACGAAAGATTTTCCCTGCAATTCTCATATTTTTTTGTCTGGAGGAATCGCATGAAAAAGGCTTTCCAATTGTTCGTGCCCGTCATTGTCATTTTGGCAATGATGCTCAGTTTTGTACCCGCACACCCTGTGCAGGCTATTTCCACGAATATCGTCATCAGCCAGGTGTATGGCGGCGGCGGTAAATGCCGGAGCGACTTATTAGGAATGATTTTGTTGAATTGTTTAATCGGGGAACTCGCTACAGTTTCACTATCTGGGTGGTCTGTCCAATATGCCAGTGCTACTGGCACGGGTAATTTTGGCGGAAACGCTGTTACTACCCTTACCGGTACGATTGCAGCCGGTCAATATTATCTGGTCAAAACTTGCAGGCGGAGTCAATGGCTCACCCTTACCTGCAGCAGACGCCACAGGACTGTAAATATGAGTGGCAGCAGGGCCGGTAAAGTTGCCCTTGCAAACACGGCAACTGGTCTGGCGTGTAATGGAGGTTCAACACCCTGTTCAACAGAACAACTTGCACAAATCGTTGACTTTGTCGGGTTTGGAACTACAGCTAATTTCTATGAAGGCTCTGGCCCGGCTCCTGCACCAAGCACAACTCTTGCAGATTTTCGCGCTAATGGTGGATGTACGGATACAGATAACAATGCTGTTGATTTCACTACCGCAACTCCAGCTCCGCGAAATACTGCGTCGCCATTGAACGTCTGCGCAATTGTCGCAGACACAGCTCCAACCGTGACATCGAGTGTCCCACTTGACGGTGTGACCAACTTCCCTGTGGGTTCAGACCTTTCAGTTTCTTTCTCTGAGCCGGTAAATGTCACCGATCCATGGTTCTCGCTGACTTGCAGTGTTAGCGGGTCTGTCCCAGCCGTTGTTACAGGCGGACCTTCGACATTCACAATCAACCCAGATACCAGCCTGGTGAGTGGTGAAAGCTGTACCTTACAGGTCTTTGCTGCTGGTGTTTCAGACCAGGATTTACTCGATCCACCTGACACAATGGACGCTGATTATTCAGTAACTTTCACTCCATTCGATGTCTGTGTGCAAACTTTCACTCCGATTTATGACATCCAGGGCAGCGGTGCAACGGTTGCCCTTACTGGCTCTCGAACCACAATGGGTGTCGTAGTCGGCGATTATGAAGGTGCTTCACCCGCCCTGAGAGGATTTTTCATCCAGGATATGACCGGTGATGGAAATCCTGCAACTTCTGACGGGATCTTCGTATTTGAAGGCAGCAATGCCAATACCGTTAATCTGGGTGATGTTGTCCGGGTCACAGGAAATGCAGGGGAGAACCAGGGACAATCCCAGGTCAGCGTTGGGACGATCACCATATGCAGAACCGCAAGTGTTGACCCCGTAGATGTCACCTTCCCAGTGCCCTCACTAACATATCTTGAACAATATGAAGGTATGCTCGTCCGCCTTCCCCAAACGATGTTCGTTACTGAACATTTCCAATTGGGTCGTTTTGACCAGGTGGTCATATCGGCTGATGCCCGTTTAAAGCAGCCCACCAATGTGACCACCCCAGGTGCTGAAGCCCTTGCACTGCAAGAGCAAAATAACCTGAACAAAATCATCCTGGATGATGCTTCCCAGGCTCAAAATCCCGACCCGATTTTGTTTGCGCGAGACGGAGCTCCGCTTTCAGCCGCCAACACCCTACGCGGCGGAGATACTGCGACCAACATTGTCGGTGTAATGACTTACACCTGGGCAGGCAACTCAGCCAGCCCGAACGCCTATCGTATTCGACCAATCAACGCTCTTGATGGCTATGTCAATTTCGAACCGACTAATCCTCGGCCTGAAGCCGCCCCTGAACGGAGTGGGAGTTTGCGGGTCGTGGGAATGAATCTGCTCAACTATTTCAACACCTTCACCGGGTGTACGAATGGATTTGGCGGAGTCCCAACCGACTGCCGCGGAGCTGATACCCAAACAGAATTTGATCGACAGTGGCCAAAAACTGTGGCGGCAATCATCAGCGCCAATGCCGATATCTTTGGTTTTGCCGAGATCGAAAACGACGGCTACGGACCCGATAGCGCAATTCAAGACCTTGTCAACAAGTTAAATGCAGCAGCCGGTGAAGGTACTTATGCCTTTATCGATGCTGACACTGGTACCGGACAAGTCAATGCATTGGGCACGGATGCCATCAAGGTCGGGTTTGTCTATAAGACCTCTACAGTGATGCCCATCGGTGCAACAGCCGCCCTGAATTCTGTCGAATTTGTCAACGGTGGAGACACTGCTGCTCGCAACCGTCCGGCTTTGGCGCAAGCCTTCCAGGAGGTAAGTACGGGGGCCCGTATCGTGGTTGCAGTCAATCATCTAAAGAGTAAAGGCAGTGCGTGTGACACACCGGACGCTTTGGACGGCCAGGGCAACTGCAATCAAGTACGTGTGAATGCGGCAACCCTTCTTTCTCAGTGGCTTGCCGGAGATCCGACTGGGTCAGGCGACCCCGATGCCTTGATCATCGGTGACTTGAACTCTTATGCCATGGAAGACCCCATCACTGCCCTTCTTGCCACAGGTTACACAAATCTTGTGAAGGAATTTGGCGGGTATGAAGCATATTCTTATGTATTTGATGGTCAATGGGGATATCTCGACCATGCATTGAGCAATTCTTCACTCACTGCACAGGTCGCGAATGTTGCCGATTGGCACATTGACGCAGATGAGCCCAGTGTGTTGGATTACAACACTGACTTTAAAACTGCAAACCTTATCTCATCACTCTATGCACCCGATTTTTACCGAATTGGGGATCATGATCCGGTGTTAATTGATTTGAACCTGACTCCTACCATTCTCGATAAGAGCGGGTTCGTAACGGGTAGCGGTTGGTTCGTTTCGCCAGCCCCCGATAGCTACAAAGCCAAGTTTGATGTCTCGGTAAAATACCATAAGGGTATTCTTGTTCCAGAGGGAATTACCGAACTTATCTTGAGCAAAGACATGACGTTTACAAGCACCAGTTATGCATGGCTTGTCGTGTCTGGCAAACAAGCTATCCTCCAGGGCACCGGTACAATTAATGGCGAAGGCGAATATTCCTTCCTAGTCACTATGAAGGATGGTTCACCGGATCAAATCAAGGTCATGATTTGGGACGCCAACGGTGTGGTTTACAACACCGGTGGACTCGTCAATCTCGGAGGCGGTCAGATCCAGTTCCATTAAACACATGATTGTTTGACTTTAGAGGCGCACTACAAGAAGTGCGCCTCTTTTTTATACGCCGTACACAACCTCGACGTGGGCAAATCCTTCCATCTTCAACGGGATCTGCAAGACCAGGTCGTTTACACGCGTGGGTTCGATCAGTTCACCGTTGACGATCACCTGCGCGGCAGGGCGCGGCACGCTGATGACGATATTGCCTTCAGCGGTACGCGGCAGCCGCAGCGTGAATTCCAACCCTTGTTCGGTCTC
Organism: uncultured Chloroflexia bacterium; assembly: GCA_963714465.1. Taxonomy (GTDB): domain Bacteria; phylum Chloroflexota; class Anaerolineae; order Anaerolineales; family Anaerolineaceae; genus UBA6107. The sequence continues at coordinate 380,328 of CAVQOS010000002.1, forward strand.
TTCCCATTCTGCCACTTCCAACCCCTGTGAAATATGCAAATCGCCGCCGAGGTAAGTGGCATGCTCATCGTCCACCAACCGGGCGCTGCAGACAATGCCGCCATGGGGGAATATTTTCTTATAGACTGCCGGTTTGGCGCTGCTGAACTTGCGCAAATGCCCTGTCCAAAATTCGCACAGCCAATACTCTCCGTCCTCGAGCCCAAAGCTGGCAGGAATTATCTTGAAATCGTGCGGATGTTCATCCCAATTGAACGCGCCCAAGATGTGCCATTCGCCGCTCTCATTCAGCATATCCAGGCGCAATTTCTCAGGCATCTGGTGGTCGAACCAATCGATGACCCGCGCCCGCTCGCCGATCGGTGGAATCAAGCGCTTCTGCTATGCGCAGTCGATCCTGTGGAAGATCCGGCAGGCTGTCCGAGATCAAGAGCGATCCCCCGGTCAGTGCGATGACGGAAGCCAGCGAACGGACTTCCTCCAACTTCAACCCTGTTTTCGGGCGGATGAGTAGACAATCGGGATCGTTGACCCACCAGTGGGCATGAAGGTTCGCGCGGGTGATCATGCTGCGGATGGAGTTACGGGCACACGGCATGCCGGGTTCATCGTGGATGAAGCTCTGAATTCCGGCAAACCTGGGCGCCCAATCCCCGCTGACGTCAGGTCCGATGCGGTTGGCATCCACCAATCCCACCACGCTGCCCAACGGCGCACCGCATCCCAATAAAAATACATCAGGACCCACCGCCTCTCGAATCGCTTCCATGCCGCGCCGCATCACCTGCGCGCGGGTGAGTGTCTCGTCTGCGTATTTTCCTGGGAGGGCTGCAGCATAAATGAAATCCAGTTTGAGATAGGGAAAGCCCCACTCCCTGGCAGCCGTCCTCGCGGAAGAGACTGCATACGCCAGCGCTGCCGGGACGGTGAGGTCGAGGGCAGTAAACATTGCTCCCCAACCAAAACCAGCGTTGACCGGTTTTCCGTGAGCGTTGCGCAAGATCCAATCGGGGTGTTCCTTCATCAAAACAGATTTAGGATGGACGGCAAACGGAGCCAGCCACAAGCCGGGAATCAACCCCTCACTCGAAATCTGGTCAGCCAGTGGTTTAACCCCGTCTTTGAACGTGTTTTTAAAGGTGAACCAGTCGCCCACCTGGGTTTCGAACCCGTCATCAATTTGAACCAATTGAATGGGCAGTTGTTCCTGCCCATCTACAATGGACCGTAGATTTTTCCGGATATCCTCTGCCGTGACCTTTGTGTAAAAGTGATACCAAGAGCACCATCCCACAGGCACATCCTTTGGCAGATTGACATGATTTTCGCGTGCAACGGCTTCGGTGTACTTTACGAGTGGGTCACGATGGTCAAGCAGGATGGGGTTGAAAACCGCCCAATCGGTGGAGAACGTTTTTTGCGGGTCAAAACGAACACCATCACCATCAGCCCACATTTTCAGTGCAATATTGCGCTGAAAATGACAGGTGATCGTCCCGAATTGCTCCTTTTGCGCGAGAAATCCCACCAGGAATCCGTTTCTTGCTTTGCGGTCGCCTACAACGGCAAAGAAATCACTGCTGAATTGACCCTTTTTTTTGTAATAAGGGGTGTCGGCATTTTTGATCATCGGCAGTTGGAATCGTCCCAGTTTGCTGTTGTGCATTTTCCCGTCAGCCGGGTACCATTGGGTGGGCGACCAGGATTGCCAGCCGTTGCTGAAAAAGCCCATGTCCGCCGGTTTCTTCGCCAGGCTGAATTCAATCCTTCCCGATTTTCTGGAAAGATCCAATAACGTGATCCGCTCGAGCCTGACCGGTTGGTTGCCTTGATTTTTCAGCGTGGCTTTCCAGAGGACCAGCGGGCACTCCTGGACAATGCCAAAATCCAGATCCACTGCAACCCCATTCTCATCTGCTGCAAGCTCAAAATGCATGAACTCGACCTCGCCCTGTTCGGGGAGTTTTTCGAGCCCCTTTCGTATCGAATTCACATTCCACGACCGGGTAAAACTTGTCACACTTTTCCCGTTCAGGCGGTACGTGATGCCCAACCGGCAGCGGATGAGATTGGGCAGGGCTGGATCGTTGGTTATATAAGAAAACACGCCCTCTTCAGGCGAGATCTCAACCCGAAAAACCTGGTTTTGCAGCAGTTCCATTGGCGTCTCCGAAGATCAATATGGATTAATCTTACTCCAAGCGTGAAAATTCCGGTCAGTTTGGCAGAGGGAAGACCTTGAACTCCGCCCGAGGGGTCGCTATGTTATAATCCCTGCATGCCCTCCATGGTAGCCCTCGATATTGAAACGACCGGACTCGATCCGCAGCGTGATGCCATCCTTGAAATCGGAATTGTCCGGTTCAGCGGTCACCGCGTCGAAGCTGAATACTCGCAGTTGATCAACCCCGGGCGTCCCATCCCTCCCCTGATCACTCAACTGACTGGCATCAACAACGAAATGGTGCGGAATGCGCCGCCGATCAAAGCCGTGCTGCAGGATGTAAGTAATTTCATCGGGTCAGACCCGGTTGTGGGGCACAACGTCCAATTCGATCTTTCATTCATGCGCAAGCAGAATATTCTCAAGTTCAACCAGTCGGTGGACACCTATGAGCTGGCTGCCATTGCCCTGCCTTCCAACAGCCGCTATAACCTGGGCACGCTGGGTCAGACGCTGGGCATCCTGATCCCGAATTCGCACCGTGCCTTGGATGATGCGCGGTTGGCACACGCCGTCCTGCAACAACTTTACCAGAAGGTACTGGCACTGCCATACGAGATTTTGAACCAGATCGTGCGGATGAGTGAATCGGTGCAATGGGATGGCAGCCTGATGTTCGAGCAGGCATTGCGTGAACGCAGCCGGCAGGGCATTGAAGCCCGCAAAACCAGTGAATCCGATTTTGGCGCGCTTTTCAAAAGCCCGCTCAAGGTCTATCCCCCGTTGATCCCGGTCGAAAACCCGAAAGCTCTCGATATTGATGAAATTTCGGCAAAGTTGGAACACGGCGGGCCTTTTGCCAGATACTTCGATTCTTTCGAAAGTCGACCCCAGCAAATCGAAATGCTGCGTGCCATCACCAAAGCCTTTTCCGAAAGCCAGCATTTGATGGTCGAAGCCGGCACCGGCACCGGTAAATCTTTTGCCTACCTCATCCCGGCAGTCGAGTGGGCGTTGCAGAATTCCACGCGCGTGGTCATTTCGACCAACACCATCACCCTGCAGGATCAACTGATCAAAAAAGACATTCCCGACCTGGCCTCTGCGCTCGGTTCTGAAGTACGTTCGGTGGTCGTCAAAGGACGATCCAATTATCTCTGCCCCCGTCGTTTCGAGATGCTGCGCAAGAACATGCCTGAATCCGTCGACGAACTGCGTGTGCTCGCCAAGGTGCTGGTCTGGCTGGACCAGGGCGGCAGCGGCGACCGCAGCGAAATCAACCTCAATGGACCGGCAGAACGCGAAGTCTGGTCACGCCTTTCGGCGGAAGATGAAGGCTGTAAAGCTGAAGTATGCCTTTCGCGAACGGGCGGCGCCTGTCCGTTCTACCGCATGCACATGGCGGCTCAATCCGCACACGTCCTGGTGGTCAACCATGCCTTGTTGCTGGCAGATGTGATCACCGGAAGCCGCGTACTCCCCGAATATGATTATTTGATCGTTGACGAAGCCCATCATCTCGAAGGGGCTTCCACCAACGCTTTGAGTTTCAAGACCAACCAGTCGGACATGATCCGTTTGCTGCGGGAAATTGGCGGTAGCTCGAGTGGTTTACTCGGTCGCCTGCTTACCCTGCTGTCGCACGCCATGCAGCCGTCTGATTTTGCGGCACTCAACCAGTCCGTGCATAAGCTGACCGATTTGCTCTTCAAGTTGGAAAATGAGTTTTCAGGTTTCATCCGCAGCCTCGAATTCTTCATGGAAGAACAGCGCGATGGTCAACCACTGGGAGGCTACGGGCAGCAGACCCGGATATTGCCTGCCACCCGCACCCTGCCGATTTGGTCTGAAGTGGAAATTGCCTGGGATAACACTGAAAGCATTATGGCGTCAACGCTCAGTCTCTTGGCTGCCTTCATCGAGAATGTGGGCAATGCCGTGGAGGAACCCTCAGAGACGATTCAGGATACTCTTGGGTCGCTGGCTAGTTTGAACCGGCATCTGACCGAGGTGGATTCAACCTTGAATGCCCTGGTGAACAAGCCCGATCCTGATTACGTTTACTGGGCAGAACTCTTACCCAATAATTTCAAACTTGCCCTGCAGGCTGCGCCGCTGCATGTTGGACCTTTGATGGAACAATACCTGTGGCACGAAAAGACCTGCGTTATCCTTACCTCTGCCACGCTGACCACCAACGGCGATTTTGATTATTTGCGCAGCCGCTTGAATGCCGACGAAGCCTATGAGATCGTCCTGGGTTCTCCGTTCGATTATGAAAATTCAACGCTGCTGTATCTGTGCAACGATGTACCCGAACCCGCAGAAGCCGGCGCCTATCAGCGCATGGTGGAGCAGACCTTAGTGCGCCTGGCAAAAGCCACGCATGGGCGCATGCTGGCGCTCTTCACCTCTTATGCCCAACTGCGCAAGACATCGGTTGCCATCAGCCCGTCGCTGGCAGAAGCCGACATCCAGGTGTACGAACAGGGCGAAGGCGCTTCCACCAATACGCTCCTCGAAACCTTCCGCGAAGCAGACCAGGCAGTCTTGTTGGGTACCCGCGCTTTCTGGGAAGGCGTTGATATCCCCGGGGAAGCCCTCTCAGTGCTGGCGATCGTCAAGTTACCATTTGATGTGCCTTCCGACCCCATCATCGCCGCGCGCTCTGAAACTTTTGAGGATCCATTCAACGAATACAGCCTGCCGGAAGCGATTCTGCGATTTCGCCAGGGTTTCGGTCGTCTCATCCGCACCCAGTCTGACCGGGGTGTGGTAGCCATCCTTGACCGCAGGGTCATCACCAAACGTTATGGCAAACAGTTTATCGAAAGCCTGCCAACTTGCACAGTAAAGGTTGCTTCGGTGGCAGAATTGCCATCCGCAGCAGCCAAGTGGCTGGGTTAAGCTTGCTGGCGTTGAATGCGCTGGAACATTTTTTAACCTGATTCCTTTAATTTCCTCGAAGAATTGTCGCAAATCTCAAGAACTTGTCTTCTCGATCCCATGTCAGGTATTATTCACGCACCCTCAAAAGGTGTTTTTTACGTACCCTGACTCCGAAAGGAACCTACCGCCTTCTCTTTTCGTCTATGGTTAATAAGATCGACAACGAATGGATATAATCATAGAAAAACAGTCATTTTTAGGAGACCGTTCATGAAAACCATACGAATTTTGATTCCATCGTTTGCCCTTCTGATTAGCGTAGCCCTTTCTGCGTGCGTTGGAACCTCCACCCCGGTCGCCACGCTGGATACGAATCATGCAGCCACAGCCGTCGCCGAGACGATGACGGCCTTTGTCGAACCCACCTCAACCGCTACCAACACACCGCACGAACTTCCGAGCGCCACATCCATGCCTGAAACTGGGGGCATCCGGGCGGTTTTTGTCAGCGCCGATCACAACCTGTATACATGGACACCGGGAGAAGGCAGTTTTACCCAGTTGACCAGCAGCGGTGACGCAGAGACTGCCCTGGTTTCATCCGATGGCAGCCTGATCGCTTTCACCCGTACAACAGACTCTCAAACCTATTCCCTGGATGTGATCGGTTCAGACGGGTCGGATCAGCGCACACTTTTCTCCCATGATCAATTTTCCGCGCTTCCTCGTCCTGAAAATACCCTGGATGCCAAACCCCTTCAAATTGCTTGGGTTCCCAACACTTATAACCTGGCAATGACCGTCAGCTATATCATTGAAGGACCTGGTACATCCGTTGGTCATGATTTGATGATAATTAACTCCGATGATGGCACTTACCGTACCCAATTTAGCGTTAATAATGACTGGCAATTTGCCTATTCCCCGGATGGGTCGAAAATCGTTGCGTCCCTGCCAGATGAGATCGACCTGTACAAACCAGATGGCTCTGGTTTAGCTCCCGTCAAGGTTTTTAGTTTCCCCAATGTCATCACCGCCTCGGAGTATCAATATAAGCCTGACGTACGCTGGTCGCAGGATGGGTCTCAATTTGCCTTTATCATTCCACCAGTCGAACCATTCAAAGATCCTCTTGATGAGAGCCGGGTAATCAAGGTAAAAGCATCGGATACATCGGTCGCCACCCCCTTGAGCGCTCAAATGATTTACCTGGGAGTGAAAGAATTTTCCCCTGACCTAACCAAAATTGCTTATGTAAAAGCTGTTGATTCGTCATCCGGTGCAGTCGATCTACACATTGCCAAACTGGATGGAAGTGGAGACGAAGTCTACCTGTCCAGTGTCAGTGTCAACAAATTTGCCTGGTCACCCGACAACCAGCATTTTATTTATTCGCTCAATGAGGGTAGTACTATCGCAGCCTTTATTGGGCAGGTCGGTTCCAACGGGAGCAGGATCACAGAGGTAGGCTACCTTCGTGAGGTCAAATGGTTGGATGGCCAGCGGTACCTGATCCTCGATAAAACAGCCGGGGGTTGGAAGATTTGGTTTGGGACGATCGGCTCTGCGCCTGTGGCAGTCTATTCGGACAGCAACACGGAAGAATCTTTAACTGAATCATTGAGCGTGAACCAATAATTTTAAAAAAGACGCGCGAAATTGGATTATAATCTTACGTTGCATTGGATTAGATCTTTGCTGGAACATTGCCAGCATTGAAACAGGAGTAAGGATGAATAACACACACAAAAAATACTGGATGTTCCTTCCACTGCTCGGGTTGCTGATCGTGATGAGTGGTTGCCAGAGCACACAAGCGCAAAGTCAAAGTGCTGAACAGACCCTGCAAGCAGCCGTTGCACAAACCATGACAGCCATTCCAACATCAACCGTTATTCCCACCCCAACATCTACCTCAGCCCCAACGGCTACAGCAGTACCGGTTGATGTTCAAATCCAGGTGGGACCGTCCAATTTTCCAGCGAACGTAGACCCATTGACCGGTCTGACGGTCAGTGATCCAACCATATTGAACCGCCGCCCGGTGATGGTCAAGGTTTCAAATTATCCACGTACCGGACGGCCGCACGCCGGTCTCTCCTCTGCCGATATTGTTTTTGACTATTCCACCGGTGAAGGCGGAAACCGCTTCCTAGCGCTTTTTTATGGTCAGGATTCGACCAAAGTTGGCCCCATACGCTCGGGGCGGTTGATCGACCGGTTCCTGGTAACGGAATATCAAGGCATTCTCGGCCTTGTTTCTGCGTGGCCGCCCGAGTATGCGAAAATCCTGGATATGCTCGGCTACAACCGTGTATTCAATGACAGCCCATGCCCGGCAATTTGCTCCGATGGACCTCAAACTGTAACCAGTAGGTTTGCCAACACGGCAGAGTTGACCAAAGCCTATATTGCCAGGGCGGGTGTAGACAGCAATGCCAAACCCAATTTGGATGGTATGGCGTTCAATACCACTCCGCCTGCCAACGGCGTGACCGGAACTGAATTCACCATGCAGTTCAGCTATGCAAACCTGGGGCAATGGAAATACAACACCGCCACCAAAAAATACTTGCATTGGACTGAAGGTGAAGATGTGGGCGGAAATGTCCTGCAAGATGCAGATGGAAATGTCATGCTTGTCCCGCTTACGGATCGCAATACCGGAAAGCAGCTCGCGTTCTCCAACGTGATCGTCGTTTACGCCAACTATGAAACCCAGAACAACGCCGATACCATTCACGAGATCACCATTTCCGGTGCAACTGGTCGGGCTATTCTCTTCCGCAACGGTCAAATGTACGATGGAACCTGGAAGAACACCAATGCCAGTATGCCCATTCAATTCTTCACCAAAGATAACCAACCCCTTGAACTTCAACCAGGCAACACCTGGATCAGCATTACGGGAGTTAATTCTCTCCTTGCCGAAGAACAGCCCGGCATTTGGCGCGTCACTTTCGGAAAACCATAAAGGTAGATAAAGTCATTGCTGCCAGAAAAACCATCACAACATTTTGGATCATTGAGCGTTGCAATCGGATTAATCGTACTGGTTGCAGCGCTTGCTGGCTGTAGTTCTACTCCACAGCCAACTGTTAATATTGCTACCTCCACCTTATCGACTGCCACCTCTACTGAAACGTCCCTTAAGAGCTCGGCGACGCCCAGTCCATTGGTCGAGACCACGCCCGTGGTCAGCCCGAATCAAACCCAGATTACCCAAGATTCTGCGACCTCCACGCCGAGCCCCACATATGATCCCAGTGTAAAGGATTCGTGGATGCTGCTGCCGGTCGTTCCCGATTCGATCAGCGACAAGATGAAGGCGCTTTACATCAAGGGACAGCAATACGGGAATAATCGCCGTGCTTTCTCGAAAATTGGCGACTGTGAAACTTCTTCTGAATTTTTTCTGAAACCCTTTGAAATCGGACCGGCGAATTATAATTTTGGCTCTTACACCGATTTACAGGAATTGCTAAATAATTTCCGTGGATCATTCGAGCGGGTGAGTATGGCTGCCAGGCCCTCCTTTTCAGTATCGTCGGTGTTTTCATCCATCTGGGCTGACCCTCAACTCTGCGGCGGTGATTACCCCATTTCGTGTGAATATAAACTTCATCGACCGGCTTTTGCCCTGATCATGTTCGGGACGAACGATGTTCATAACAGTCCCGAGGTTTTCGAAAAGAACATGCGGGCTCTCATCGAATATTCTTTAAAGAATCATGTCATCCCGATCCTGTCGACCAAAGCCGACAACCTCGAAGGCGACAACCGGATCAATGAGACCATCGCGAGGCTGGCTTACGAGTACGAAGTGCCCTTGTGGAATTTTTGGCGCGCGATGCAAGACCTCCCCAGCCATGGGCTGAAAGAGGATCAAATCCATTTTACTTATGGGCGAAACGATTTTTCCGACCCGGAAGGAATGCAAATGGGTTGGCCTGTACGCAACCTTACCGCCATGCAAGTCCTGGATAAAGTCTGGCGCGATGCGGCTGCAGCCAACGGTGAATATTATTGATTTTTCGACACACTGAAAGAGCCTGCCACGATTGGCAGGCTCTTTGAATTTAAGGATGAGTCGACAGGCTAACGTGCGATCAAGTACCCCCCACCGAATAAGAGCAATACCCCTGCAATCCTGGGAAGGTCCACAGGTCGAACAGGAACCCCAAACCAGCCAAAGTGGTCTACAATCACGCCCATAACGAGTTGACCCACGATGATCAGTGTGATCATCATCGTACTGCCGACGCGTGGAAGCGTGTAGTTGATGGTCAAGTAAAGGATCAGGCCAAATCCGCCGGCCAATAAAGCGTACCACGGCAGTTTGGTCCAATCGCGAATGTTTTCACCGCCGCGAAAGATCAGCAGCAAACCCGACAAGACCATGCCGCTCAGGTGAACTATGAAACTGCCTGCGGTTCCGCCAATCTTTTGACCCATTGATCCGGCGATCGGAGATTGAATGCCTACCGCCACGCCGCCCAACAGCCCCACCAGGTAAACCAGGACATTTGAAAACATTTCGACCTCTTTCCGTTCATCTTATTGAGCAATGCAATTCTTGCAATACTTTGGCTTTCAATTTCAAACGGCAATGGATGATAAGCTGACCCAGATAAAAGAATTCTCAGCTACCGGCAGGTAAAATCATTCATTAATCCAATTTTAGTGGAATACTGGAATTGCATTCCCAAAATTGGCGATCGAGCAGGATTATTCTTAATATTGATATGCAATTATTGGCAGTAGACTCTACAAATTAAACATCCAATTTCCTGGTTCCCAACCATTTCACCATTTCCGGATTTCGATGGTCAAAAAAGCTGGTTGTTTTAGTGTCAACTGTGGTGATCAGCGCCATGTCTTCTGCACTTAATTCAAAATCAAACACATTGATATTTTCCATCATTCTTTCTTTGCGGGTCGATTTTGCCAAGGCAATAATTTCTCTTTGTACAAGCCAGCGCAGAATTACCTGGGCTACGCTTTTTTTGTACTTTGAAGCAATAGAAAGCAAACCTTCATTTTGAAAAATATTATTCTTGCCCTCTGCAAATGGAGCCCACGCTTCAACCGCGATATTGTTATCCAATAAGAACTTTTGCGTGTCGATTTGTTGTTGAAAAGGGTTCACTTCAATTTGATTTACTGCAGGTGTGATTTTGTTATGGATCATTAGGTCCATGATTCGATCAGGAGGAAAGTTCGAAACCCCGATTGCTCTGACTCTGCCTTCATAGAGGAACTCTTCCATCGCACGCCATTCACCATACACATCGCCATAAGGTTGATGAATCAAATACAGGTCAATGTAATCCAATTGCAGCCGCCCCAGAGAATTTTCAAAAGCTTTTCGCGTACCCTCGTAGCCATTGCTTTGAATCCAAAGTTTCGTTGTGATAAACAGCTCATCTCTCGCCACACCGCTTTGTTTGATTCCCCTGCCAACCGCCTCTTCATTCTGGTAAGAAGCGGCAGTATCAATATGGCGATATCCAATTTGTATAGCGTCAACGACACTTCTTTCACATTCATTGCAATCAGTGATTTGAAAAACACCGAAGCCAAGAATTGGAATCTCAATGCCATTATTCAATTTTATAGTTTGCATAACTTACTCCTTATCTCTAAACCATAGGTCTCAGATTCTAATAAATTACTCGCATCCATGCTAATTCTTATGCCTTACGTGATCATTGCGCTATTTGGTGGTCACCGCGAATGTAAGCCTATCACCTGGAGTCTACTCCAAGTCAAGGGTTTTGCATGGGCAATAGTGGAATCTGTCGGTATTAGCTTTCAAATCTCTCAGATCTCAACTTCTTGATCGCCGTTTTTTTACATTCGACGAACGGTACGTTGCTTGCAATATTCAATAAACAGCTGCGCTCGTTTCAAGAAGGCAGCTGTTTCTATAAAGGACTATTCTTACAACTGAAAGATTAAATATCCAGGTTGCGTACCGCATGCGCATGGGTGGTGATAAAGCGGGTGCGCGGAGGGACGGCCGAGCCCATCAACATGTCGAACGTGTGGTCGGCTGCGGCAGCATCTTCGATGGATACCTGCAGCAGGATGCGGTTCTCGGGGTTCATGGTCGTTTCCCACAATTGCTCGGGATTCATTTCGCCCAAACCTTTATAACGCTGAAGCGTTGCCTTCTCTGCCTGGGTGCCCATTTCTTTCATAACCTTATCTTTTTCCTCGTCAGTATAAACATAACGGTGGTTATTCTTGAAGGCAATCCTATAGAGCGGAGGTTGTGCAATAAAAACATGCCCTTGCTCGATCAAGGCGGGCATATAACGGAAGAAGAAGGTGAGCAAAAGGGTTCGAATGTGGCTGCCATCGACATCAGCATCCGTCATGATGATGATCCGACCATAGCGCAGGTTCTTCAGATCGAAGTTATCGCCAATGCCTGAGCCAAAGGCTGAGATCATGGATTTGATTTCTTCGTTCGACAGGATCTTGTCAAGCCTGGCGCGTTCGGTATTCAGGATCTTACCGCGCAGCGGCAGGATCGCCTGAAAATGGCGGTCGCGCCCCTGTTTGGCAGACCCGCCTGCCGAATTACCTTCGACGATGTATATTTCGGTTTTTGAAGAATCGCGTTCCGAACAATCAGCCAGTTTTCCAGGAAGCGTCATGCTCTCAAGCGCTGATTTACGGATAACGAGATCCCTAGCTTTTTTCGCTGCATCCCGCGCACGTGCAGAGGTGAGACACTTTGAAATGATCGCCTTGGCCGCCGCCGGATTTTCTTCAAGGAACTGGTTGAAAGCTTCTCCAACCACCTGCTGCACATAGGTCTGAACCTCAGGGTTCATCAGTTTGACCTTGGTCTGGCTTTCAAACTGCGGATCAGGGTGTTTGATACTGACGATGGCGGTCATTCCCTCGCGGGTATCGTCTCCGGTGAAGTTGGGATCAGAATCTTTCAGCAAGTTTGCTTTACGTGCATAATCGTTGATCACCCGGGTGATTGCCGTGCGCAAACCGGTAAGGTGGGTTCCACCATCGATCGTATTGATCGTATTCGCAAACGAATAAACGGATTCCGAAAACGCGTCAGTATATTGAACAGCCACTTCTATGCCGATATTATCGATCTCCTTTTCGGCATAGAAGACGGGATGCAGCGTTTCACGGTTGCGGTCCAGGTAACGAACGAAGGAAATAATGCCGCCCTCGAACAGAAAGGTGATCTCTTTTTCGGGAGGACGTTCATCTTGCAGAATGATCTTTACGTTGCGAGTGACAAACGCCATCTCGCGGAAACGCTGGATCAGGGTTTCGAACTTAAAGTCAATTTCGCCTTTAAAGATTTCGCGGTCAAAAAGAAAGGTCGTTTCAGTACCGGTATTTTTCGAGTCAGTTTTACCAATTTCCTTCACCTGAGATACGGGAATCCCGCGCTCATAGCGTTGGAAATAAATATTTCCATCCCTGTAGACCTTGACCTCGCACCATTCAGAAAGCGCATTCACCGCAGAGACGCCGACCCCATGCAGACCGCCCGAAACCTTGTAGCTCGAACCGCCGAATTTTCCACCTGCATGGAGCACGGTCATGACAACTTCGAGGGCGGACTTTTTCTTTTCCGGATGAGTATCCACCGGGATGCCGCGCCCGTTATCGCGGACGGTAACACTGCTGTCCGGGTGAATGGTAACATCGATTTTATCGCATACTCCTGCCAGAGCTTCGTCGATCGAGTTGTCGACAACTTCATACACCAGGTGGTGAAGTGCCTTAAGATCGGTACCTCCGACGTACATGCCTGGACGCCTGCGTACAGCTTCGAGACCTTCAAGTACTTGAATGTCTTTTGCACCGTACGATGCAACATTGGAACTATTGGTTTCTACCAATGAACCCTCCATTATCCGGTCTCTTACTCGCCATTTCACTCATCTTTTGTACATTCCCCTGCATCCATCGCAGCCCCTGGCGGTAATAAATGAAGGTGGAAGCAAGTAGAGCAGTAACCACGAACGCGTGTGCAACAATCCCGATCAAAGTCAGCCACGAATTGGGCGGGGTGTTCGTCCACAACATATTCAACCCCTCGCTGATCAGGGCGCAAATCAAAATAAATGAGCCTGTTCCCGGTAAAAAGAACCGGATCATTTTGGTGCTTAACATCATTGAAGGCATTGCCTTTTGCTGCATCACGAATATCCCATGAACAGAGAATGCCAGGGGAATGAGCATCCATAATAAGGCCAAGCCGGCGATCATAATGAGCACTTGTGAAATACCGGATCCAAGAGCCGAGAATAAAGAAAGAACAAATGTGAATGGGACGATGAGAAATAGTCCCAAAACCAGCAGATATACAGCCATCCAAACACTTTGTGAGAACTTCATCCAGAGATGATTTGGCTGCGTCACTTCTGTTTCTGGCGCTGTACTGCGGCTGATCAAATTTATGTACACCGTCCCTACAAAAAATCCGATCAGGGTTAGCCCGATGAAGATTAACAATGCCGTCGTTGCGGTGGGAATTTCAAAAACCATGGGTGTACCCATGGGGTTGACCGTATAACCCGTCCGGGCGAGAATGCTTGGAACCCCTACAGGAATGGTCCGCAGCGCGCCAAGCAAACTGTATTGACCCAGCAGATCCGTCCATAATTTCTGGCTGGTCCCGAGTGTTGTGGACAAATCAGTGTTGCCAAGTTTCGCCACAGTACTGAGCATCTCATTGATGAATGGCATGATCAGATTCTTAACGCTCAACTTTGGCGCAAACCAAAGCAATAAATCCAGCGCGACAGGGATCAGGATCAATGAAATATGGTTGGCGACTGTATTGAAGCCTGCAGTGAGTACCGGGATCAATCGAGGAAGTTTTAATACAGATTGTTCAGTTTGACTATTCATAAGACATGTAATTTTACCATAGGCTGCCCTCAAACTCAAATTGAGGTGCATGATCGTTTGATGCCGCCTCTCGCCGATTCACCCTGAAACGTGTAGAATTACCTCATGCAGGAAAGCACTCATAAACCCAATTTCGATCGGCTGAGCATTATCACCGCAATGGTGTTGCTGGCGTACGCGCTTACTGCGTTCATCCATATTCCAGAAACCACAATCTCCATCCAACTTCCCGGTTTTCTGCTCGAATTCAAATTGAGCCTGGTGACGATCGTTTCACTCCTGGTAGCTATTTTGGCTGCTTCTGGGACTGATTGGCTTCTCTCTTCGCATCCTGATATCAGCCGGAACAACCGGATTTATCACTGGCTTCTGCCTGCCCTCACAGCCATGGTGATCGGTGTCCCCCTGGATACAATGCAGGCAGGCGCCACATGGTGGATCCTTTTTGGATTGGGTGGGCTGCTCTTCAGCGCCGTATTGACATTGGAATATATTTCTGTCGACCCGGATGACGAAAGATATTCGCTGGCTGTGATCGGGCTGACTGCTGTGGCTCTTGCGCTGCTTCTCATCTTGCTGGTTTCACTGCGGGGTGCCGGCTTACGCTTGTTTTTGGTTCTCGCAGCTACCATCCCGGCTACTGCGTTGATCGGCGCTCGCTGCCTCTCCTTGCGGCTTAATGGTCGCTGGTCGATCCCCTGGGCAGGCGTGATCACCCTGATCGTCACCCAAATCGCAGTTGGCTTGCATTATCTCCCCCTGTCACCCTTGAGGTACGGAATTATCTTGATCGCAGTAGTCTACGCTCTTGTCAGCGTTATCGCTGCGCTGGAAGAAACCCAGCCGAAACACGGCTTCTGGGCCGAACCTACAATAATGACAGCCGCTTTGATTTTCATCGCCTTAATTGTTAAATAACGGTTATAGTTAACCCGCCGGAACGAAATGAGTTTTTCGGTGTTGTATTTTTGGGCTGTAAAGGATTATCGAATCCATGATCATAAAAATAGTTGCTGTATTAATTCTGTCATACCTTATCGGTGCAGTACCGGTGGGCTGGTTGATTGTAAAGCTATTTACCGGTAGAGATGTGTGCGAGGTAGGCAGCGGCAGGGTCGGTGGTACGAATGTAATGCGTGCAGCCGGATTTGTTGCCGGGCTGCTCACCTCTGCCATGGATATCGGCAAGGGAATTCTGGCAGGGATGTTGGCAGTTGCGTTGGTGCCTGGCAGTATTTGGATAAAATTTATCGGGGTAACCCTGGCGGTGGTCGGTCAGATCTTCTCCGTTTTTCTCATCGAAAAACGGGCGGATGGAAAACTCCATTTACGCGGTGGTGCGGGTGGATCAACTACACTTGGCGGTGCCATTGCCCTTTGGCCGGGGAGCTGGATCATTCTGCTGCCGTTGGTTGCTGTCGTATACGTAGTAGTCGGGTATGCATCCGTCACGACCATGAGTATTGCATTTTTCTCACTCATTGTCTTTGGCTACCGAGCGCTGACGGGAATCGGGCCCTGGGAGTACACACTTTACGGTGTGCTCAGCCTGTTGATCGTTACCCATGCTCTTGCTCCCAATTTGGAGAGGTTAAAAGCCGGAACCGAACGCGTAGTCGGTCTGCGTGCCTATTTCCTCAAAAAGAAGAAAGCCAATTAAGTACATCAAAAAGAGCCTTGCGGCTCTTTTTTTCTACACGTTTTCCTCATCACCCGGCGGAAATTTTTCTTTTTCTTCGTCCGAGAGATGCTTGTACAAATAGAGCAAATTGCGCTTGTGAAGTTCCGGCGCCAAACCCCCAAGAACCACCCTGCTTTTTCCGCAAGATTCAACATCCACTTCGGCGAGTGCTTCCATGGGGTTCTTCTTGCGCGCCGCCGACTTAACTGCTTTACGGGCAGCATTGATATACGCCAGGTTCTCGCGAACCGCTTCCTCGATCTCTCCCCGCAGAATGATGTCGCCATGCCCCTGGATGATATTTTCCAGTCCCATTTTGCCTATTCGCTTGATGGTGGCAACCATTTCATCAACATCTCCATCGATGAAGTACGGCAGTGCCATGAAGGCATCTCCGGCAAAGAGGACACGATCTTCTTCGATCAGAACGGATATGCCGTCCACCGAATGCCCGGGGGTGAGCGACATTACGAGCGTTTTCTTGCCGGCACGCAGGCTAAGGGTGCCTTCGCTGAAAGTCATATGGGGAAGAACGATCTTATCCTGTTTATAGATGGGATTCTGTTTTTTTGCAGCTTCCAACGAGGGAATGCCCCGCTCGTTCAATAAATCACGACATAGCGTATGCGAAATGATGGTTGCGCCAGGAAAATAACAATTTCCCCAGCTATGATCAGCATGATAATGCGTATCGATCACATAACGGACGGGAACGCCCAATTGTTCTTCAATATACGCCCGCATTTCGAGCGTTTCTTCTGGCAGCGCCAATGTGTCGATGACAACCGCCCACTGCGGACCAGTCACAGCACCAGCGGTTACCTGTGCATAAATCTCACTTTGAAACCAATAGACATTCTCGCTTACCCGTTCTCGATGCATTTAATCAATCCTAATCAAGAGGAATCCAAATTTTTCAGAAGTGTAGAATAGCACAAATGAGAGTAAAAGTCAAAAAATGACCCTTTTTATGCAATAAGACCGCAAGAAACCCTCAATACAAAACCGAAAACGCCTTACTTGAGCACTTTGCTCAGGAAAAGCTTGGTTCGTTCTTCTTTGGGATTGTTAAAGACTTCATTCGGCGTGCCCTCTTCGATGATCAGCCCGCCGTCCATCAAGATGACTCGGTCGGCAGCAGCCCTGGCAAAGCCCATTTCATGGGAGACGACTACCATCGTCATCCCCTCTTCTGCCAGGTTGATCATTACATCCAACACTTCCTGGATCATTTCCGGGTCCAGCGCGCTGGTCGGCTCGTCGAACAACATGATCTTGGGGTTCATTGCCAACGCCCTGGCGATGGCTACACGCTGCTGTTGCCCACCGGATAACTGCCCCGGGAAATAATTCGCTTTTTCGGGGATGCCCACTTTCATTAACAGTTGTTCGGCAACTTTATTGCATTCGCTGGCGCTTCTTTTACGCACAATTTGCTGCGCAAGCGTGATGTTATCCAGTACGGTGAGATGCGGAAATAGATTGAATTGTTGAAAAACCATCCCTACTTCGGTACGCACTGCGTTGATGTTTTCCGCAGAGTCAAGCGTGATGCCATCCACCACGATTTGACCGCTGTCGAACTCTTCCAGGCGGTTGATGCACCTTAGCAAAGTGGATTTGCCTGACCCTGAAGGTCCAATAATGATAATGACTTCCCCGCGGTTCACATCCAGGCTGACGCCCTTTAAAGCATGGACCTTTCCGAAGTGTTTGTGGACATTTTCAATATGAATGATCGGTTCCATGCCTTATTTCTCCATTCCAAATTTTCTTTCCATAAAGCTGATTACCCTGGCAGCGAGAACGGTCAGAACAAGATACAGAAGCGCGATCATGACCCAGGTTTGAATGGGAATAAAATTGGACGCCATGAATTCTCGTCCACGCCGGGTCATATCCGCCACTGCCACGGTCGAAACCAGCGAAGTATCTTTGAGCAAGGTAACAAATTCATTTCCGACAGGGGGCAGGATCACTCGTACCGCCTGGGGAATAATTACGTAGCGCATCGCTTGAAAATAAGTCATGCCCAGGCTGCGTGCCGCTTCCATCTGACCTTTGGAGATGCTCTGAATGCCGGACCGGTACACTTCGCTCATATAGGCTGTGTAGCAGAAAGCCATACCCAAAATCGCCATTGCCATGGCATTCGCCTGGTAATTAACGAAACTTTGAATTCCCCATGCCGCTCCGAGTTGCTTGATCAAGGCTGGAAACGCAAAATACCAGAAAATCAATTGCACAAGCAGTGGAATCCCGCGAATGACTTCCACATACACTGTGGCAACGCCGCGGAGGATCATTATCTTGGAAAGCCTTGCCAGGGCGACGAATAGGCCAAAGAATAAAACAAGGGTGAATGAAATTACGGTAAGGAGAATCGTCACCCAGATGCCGTCTCTGACATAGGTCAAGATACGCATGTACGGATCAGGTTTTAATGTGATCAGCAAAACGATGATGAGGATTACCGCTCCGAACAATAACCACCATTTATCAAAGGTGCTGACTTTCTTTTCTTTTTGGTTCGCTTGATTGATCTCTAGATCCATTAATATCTTCCTCAATCAAAATAAAGACCTGCGGAGGAAAACCCTCCGCAGGTCCAGTTCCTCGAATTTATTGAGCAGCCGGATTCAGATACTTTTTGGCTAATTCTGTAATGGTGCCGTCATCGATAAGTTCTTTGAGGGCTTTGTTGATTTTAGTCTGCAGATCAGTATTTGTTTTGCACATGGCGATACCATATTGCTCGCTATTGAAAACGGGTCCAGCAGTCTTGAGTTTGTCAGGGTTGGCGGCGATAAAGCCGAGCGCCACAGGGTTATCGGCAATGACCGCGTCGATTTGTCCGTTCGACAGGTCAAGAAATGCCAGGTCATAGGAATCGTACGGTTTATATGTGACGCCTTCGATTTTCTTGGCTTCAATTTCACCGGTGGTTCCCAATTGGGCAGCGACTTTCAAGCCTTTAAGATCATCCTTGCTGTTGATGGTTGTGTTACTTTTTTGAACCACAACCACCAGGCCTGCATCGAGGTATGGATCGCTAAAGAGCATGTTCTTTGCGCGTTCCGGGTCAATACTGATGGCCGCTGCAGCCGCATCATATTGGCAGGTTGCCAGGCCGGCGAGCAGAGATTCGAAGGGAACATTCACCCATTCGATTTGCAGTCCCGCTTTCTCGGCGATTTTATTCATCATATCAATGTCGAAACCGATCAGGTTACCAGCATCATCCTTGTATTCAAAAGGCTTGAAGGTGGCATCGGTGGCGACAGATACTTTTGTGGCAGCCGGAGCACAGGCTGTCAAAAGCAAGACCAGTGCAATTAATACACTTAGTACAACGATTGATTTGCGATTCACTTTATTTCCTCCATATATTTTTTCGGCGACTTATTTCAAACGAACAAGGATACCTTTATTATGATTTCATTCGTGGTTTTGTCAACCTCTTGATGGTCGGCAACTCTCATGTGGTATTAATCTTGCACCAATTTATTATTACACGAGGTACCTTACAAGCATGTAAATTCTACGGTTGATTAATCACTGTATAATTCAGCGTGGAGAAGGTTTAAATGGTAACGACCAGTCGGAATGCATACAAACAAATCCTGCCCGGCGTAAGCCTCGGGTTATTTGTCATCCTTGGCATGGCTTTCCTTTCTGGTATTTCCCATATCATTGAGCTGTTCGCAAATTACAGGTGGTTTTTCTTTGGAATGGCGGTGCTGCTCAGTTTTGTAAATTCCTTTTTGCGATTCTTAAAGCGTCAATATTATCTAAACCTCAGCGGGGTCAACCATATCTCGTGGGGGAATAGTATCAGGTTATTCCTGGCAAGCTTTCCGCTGGCAGCAACACCCATTCGCGTCGGCGAATCCTATAAGGGATTGTGGCTTAACAAATGTGCTGGAGTGCCATTGACCCGAAGCATACCGGTCTATACGGTGGATCATATATTTGATGGGATGAGCGTCTTCATCCTCTCGCTCTTTGGTTCGCTCGCCTTTCCTTTGCTTTGGCCCTTTTTTGCAGTGCTCTTTCTATTCTTTGTCATTGCCATCTTCTCCCTGCAAGCTGATCCCACTTCACACGGTGTTTTCGAATTGCACGAAAATCTCAAATTCTTTGAGGTCTTCCTGCCCGATCTGCGTAAATCTGTCGAAGAAAACCCCCTTCTTTTCAAATCAGGAACAATGGCGCTGGCGTTTGCCATCGGCTTAATCTCATGGTTCGCAGATGGACTGGCGCTGTACTTCATTCTCCTGGGCTTTGGGCTTCAGGCTTCCTGGGCGTTGATCGGGGTTTCCTTCCTCGTCTTTTCTTTCTCGCTGCTCATTGGCGTCATATCCAACCTGCCGGGCGGTTTGGGGGTCGTCGAACTGGCAATGGCAGCCTTATTGACCGCACTCCTAAGTGCACATCCAGGATTGGCAGTCGTCGCCACCATCCTATTCCGTTTTGCCACATTCTGGGCAGGGTTCGGCATCGGCTTGCTTGTTTGGTCGATCTCTGGTAAATATCTAGGTATCCAAACCAAAGAAGGCCGGATCATTGAGAGTTGATTTTCACTGCCACACGTTCTATTCAAAAGATAGTTTAAACCGGATTCGACCGCTTCTTTCCGCCGCTCAAAAATCAGGGCTCGACCGGCTGGTCATCACGGACCATAACTCGCTTCGAGGAGCCTTCGAAGCCCAAAAAGCGGCTCCCGATTTGATCATCGTTGGCGAAGAAATTAAAACGACCGCCGGCGAATTACTGGCGGCGTTTGTGACGCAGGAAGTTCCACAAGGTCTCGAGCCGCTTGAAGTCATTCGCCTCCTGAGAGACCAGGGCGCATTCATCAGTGTCTCGCATCCTTTCGACCCATACCGCTCAGGTTGGACGCTCGCTCAGCTCGAAGACCTGGTCCCACTGGTGGATGCCATCGAAATTCTGAACGCCAGGGCGCTCAATCCCCTGTTCAACACGCGAGCTCAAGAGTTCGCCAGGGCGCACGGACTGCCCGGCACCGCAGGGTCAGACGCGCATTTGACCGTCGAAGTCGGGAAAGCCGCGGTGGAGCTGCCTGATTTCTCTGATTCCGAGGGGCTTAAAAGAAGCATCAAAGAGGGTACGCTGGTGGGAGGGCTCTCGCCTGCCTGGGTGCATTTTGGTTCCACCTGGGCAAAGATGATCAAAGCGGCGAATCCCCACGAAATTGAACTTAAATAATTGCACCCGTGTGATTTCTATTGACGCGCGGGTCAATTGAGATAAAATTGATTCATCCCCTCGGGGCGATGGCGGAATCGGCAGACGCAACGGACTTATATGCCTGATTACACCTTGTCAATTCATCCAATACAAAAATGGTTATAAATTGATATGGGACTGATATAGTCCCTTGCACTAATTATACTATTTCCTCCGGTTAGCATCATAGGAATTACCCAAATTTCGAATAGTTTGGATACTTGATATATAATTTATTCCTGTGGGTTATTTATTGGGGGACAAGAAAAAAACCCACTCTTACAGAAGCGCACTAAAACTCAATTTTATTATTTCCCTTTACTCATAGCTTTTCCAATTATTGGATGACTTTCGCTCTGCTATTTTTGATTGTCAAATAAGAGGAAAGAAAAATGAACAAAGGACAAAATAGAAGAATTCAAAAATCCATTGATAAATCAATTTTAATTGGTGTTCCTATCTTGATTATCATTATTATTACAGCATTTTTTGCTCTAGTAATAGGCGATTCAATCAAGAAGAAAACCTATAACCCTACCCCAATAAAATTAGATGAAATAACAAAATGGGGTGCTTATGATTACTCCTATAGTGACTCTTCCCAAAATAACTATCCGACCAATACATTTATCCCAAGTTCTACAAAAACTAAAATACCTATAATTCTCAAGTCAAGTACTCCAAGACCAACAACCAAACCTACAGCAAGACCTGCTCAAATCCTTCCTGCAATTGATACAAATTGCCCAGATGGTTGCACCTATCATAAAACAGGATGTGACATAAAAGGTAATGTTTCTTTTAGTTCTGGAGAGAAGATATACCACTTACCGGGGCATGACTTTCTATTCTGACACCACCATTAATCCCAACTATGGGGAAAGATGGTTTTGTACTGAAGCAGAAGCGATTGCAAATGGTTGGAGAAAATCAAGTAATTGAAAAGCTCAAATTAAATGAGATAGAAAGGTTAGGAAAAATGACAACTCCAGACAATCAAGGCAATCAAGGCAATCAAGAAATCCAAACTCCAAGGCAAAAACAATCATGCATTACTTCAATTACTTCAGGTTGCGGGGAATCCTTATTTGTATTTTTGATTCCCTCTGTTCTCATTTTTGCAATCTTTGTATATTTGGATGCTGAATCAAAAAAAATCTCTTTTTGGCAGTCTGCTTTGGGTTTTGCAAATATTCCTTTGGCAATCCTTAAATTTGCAGCAATTATCTTTGTTGTTTATTTGCTTGTTCAAGGTTGGAAATCTGTTATCGGAAAAAACAAAGAATAGTGCCACTCTATAAAAACCATAAAAAAAGAAATTGAACCCTTATACCCTGTTATTGGAGTCTTGATTCTGCTATTCATAATCAAGGTAATTCTAGCTAAATTCTTTGGATGGAATTGGTAAGAAAACCTGAGGGAAAAATGAAACTAGAACCTGAATTGCTAAAGCAAATTTTGATTTGGTGTGAAGATAATATTCCAGATGAAAAAAAATCCTACTTTGTTAGTCAAATTGAAATTCCCAATTATTCAAAGTTCGAAATATTATTTCACGGAAAGAAATTAATAGAAGCAGGTTATATCAATGCAGAGGATGCCGGCACTTTATCTAGTAATGATTATGCT
>CAVQOS010000003.1:0-74770 GCA_963714465.1 uncultured Chloroflexia bacterium
AAAACCTTCGCGAAAGAATCCCCACGACGCTGCCTGTTGATCCGGTATTGTTCGTTTGGAATCCGGATATCAGTTCATGGTATTTAAACGAATTGGACGCGATGCTGCTTTCGCAGGACCTGGGCTGGCCGGTGATGAATGGGTATTCAGGCAACCTGCCAGATGGGTATGGCGAGACTACCAGTTGTGACGATGCGGTTACCCGGATCATCAAATACATGCATTTTGAAAAAATTGAAGACTCAGTATTTTACAATGACCTCCTTTCACGGGTTGTCTCTGTAGGACCTGAAGACTGTCAATGGCCCAGTGAAACACCCCCGCTGTCTTTTGTTGAATCCTCCGGGCCATTTTCTCAGGAATTATTCTCAGGAATCTCCATCAAAATTCTCCAAATGGCGAAGAAAGAGAATTATCTATCCGTCCAATTACTGGTTGAGAATCAATCCTCCCAAACACTTCCTGTGGACTCCTCTTCTGGAAATCCGTTTCGTTTGGCCTGGCGCCTGATCGATGCTGTACAGGATAGCCCAGTTTCAGAATTTAATAACCGGAAAGACCTGGGATCAGACATACCTCCCGGTGGTCAAGAAGCATTGACGATCAACCTGGTTCCACCGGCTGCAAAAGGCGAATATTGGGTAGAGATCTCTGCCGTTCAGGAGCATGTTGCCTGGTTCCAAGATCGAGGGATGATTCCTGCCAGGTCGACGCAGATAATAAACGTCGATGAATCGGGTGCCTGGACGATTACTGGTTAGTGTTGCCATGTGAATTTTCGTATCCTCTCCTGACGGATGATGAGCAGCAACTTTCTCAATAGTTAAAGCTCGACTAACTGCTCAGCCCAGGTTAAAAGTCATTAATGAATTTTTTACGAATTCAATAAGTAAATGGTAGATCTAATCTAAAGCTATTATTATTAGATGTCTCGGAGAGGGAGGAAAGTGACAGGATCACCTTTGAGGGTATCCAAACCTGTGAAAAAGAAGCTCTGCCAGACCTGGTGCCAACCCTTGCAAGCACCGATATAGATCAATTGGTTTTCTCGCTGACTGAGAAGATGACAACTTCAGATATAAGTGTTTCCTGCTTCTGCAAGCGAGATTGCATGAATACAAGGACGTTTATTTTTATTGGGACGTTTTGGTTGAGAAGTTGAGCAGTGAGAATTCACACCAGCGCAGCCTGGGCTTAATGCTGCTGGCAGAGAATACGCGTTGGGACGATTCCGGCAAATTCGAGGAGATTGCAGATCGTTATCTTTCGTTTTGCGATGACGAAAAACCGGTAATGGTGCGCCAATGCATCCAGAGCTTGAACAAGATCATCTCCCATAAGAAATCCTTCCCGCCGAAAAGAATAAAAACAACGTCCTCCATTCGGAGAGCGTTTTATAATTCTTGATCGGGGCTGATAAACATCCCCCAGGATATTGCGCCTGCCTGGATGTTCAGATGGAATCAGCCGCCTTTCTTATTGATTCGCGCCAACAGGTATTCCCGAAGGGCGACCGCCTGGTTGAATTCGGTCTCGCGGGCTGAATACAACAGGGTCAGGGTTCCCTTTGCCGCCTGGTCAAGAAGTTGGTTTACCACCTGTGGATGATCGTCGAGTTCGGCAAAATAATGCGCTTTGAACGGCTCCCACTTTGCCGGGTCGTGGCAAAATTCGTTGCGCACCGCTGTGCTCGGTGCAGCCTCCTTCAACCACAGGTCTGCCTTTACTTTCTCTTTGGTCATCCCTCTTGGCCAAACCCGGTCAACCAGCACGCGGAAGCCGTCGTTTGGGTCGGGCGTTTCATAAACGCGTTTGATCAAAATGGTTGTCATACCATGCTTCTTCTATAGATAATATCCGCCCATTGCTAACTGGCTGCTCCATTGCTGTGAGAGGTCAGATATTCCGCGAGAGCAACCGCCGGATCATATTCAGGGTTGCTGGCCGAACTCAATATCGTAATCGGTGCCTTTTTGGATTCGGCGAGTATTTTCGAAACGGCTTCTTCCTGCATATTGAGTTCGCTGAAATAGCGGGTTTTGAATTCATTCCATTTCTGCTGATCCTGCCCATACCACTCGAGCAATGAAGGGCTCGGAGCCAGGTCCCTCAGCCACATATCGGCATGTATCTGTTCATTATGCACGCCGGCTGGCCATTCGCGTGCCAGCAGCAAACGAAATCCACCCTTGGGATCTACCGGGTCGAACATGTTACTGGTTAAAAAAGTTGTCATTCTCTGCTCCTCTCTTACTCCTGCGCTCGGGGCGGGAAGAATTTAGCGTCAGATTCGAGCACCAACCAACGCCCCTCGACTTTCTTCATTACCTGGACGACAGCTCCTTTGATCGGCGGTCTGCCTCCGGGTGGAACAATTTCCATGCCTGCCAGATCGCAAGATCGGCTGAAAGCATGCGGACTGTCCCCCCGATCCTGTGAGACGCTCGCCCCGGCACGGTTTGATGAAACAGCCTGTCGAAGGCTTTTTCGATTTCAATCCGTCCGATTTGAATATCGCCATAAGCACCAACCCGCACGCCGTCTTCAGTGTAGAAGGTTGCCGCCGCTTTCGCGTCTGCTCTGTTCCAAACCTCT
Organism: uncultured Chloroflexia bacterium; assembly: GCA_963714465.1. Classification (GTDB taxonomy): domain Bacteria; phylum Chloroflexota; class Anaerolineae; order Anaerolineales; family Anaerolineaceae; genus UBA6107. The sequence continues at coordinate 2,596 of CAVQOS010000003.1, forward strand.
GAAAAGGCGGCGGTCTAATCAATAATTGCCTCTTCATCCATCGGTATCATATCGTATCCTTTTCCTTCTGAAACCTGCTGGCTGGCGGACGAGGTGGGGATTTTTCTTTGGTCCCGGCCGTTCATCCAGCCCAGAGCCGGTGAAAAATCTCATCAGCGGGTAAGCTGCTACCGTTATTTTGTATTTATTATACAAACCCTTGCTAAATTTTGATCAAGAAAAAAGCTGCTTTGGATTGCCGATTGGATTAGAATTCATTAATGGATTTTGTCGTTGGGAGAGTGATTACGATTCAGGGTTGCAGGGACACATAGGCTCAGCGGGGAGAAACCGAGATTCTGTTGACGATCTCACCGTTTTTTCTTTGCTGAGAAATCTGAAGAAACGCAAGAGATATTTGAAGTTGGCTAGGAGGAGGTTTAAATTATGGCGCTCATCCGTTTGGATTTTGTGGCTGAAACAACCAGGGTCAACCTGCCTGTGTATATGGTCGTGCCAGGTCCCGGCAGCATGGGTGATTTGCCCGTGCGCAAGCGCAAGGTACTTTACCTGCTGCACGGTTTGAGTGATGACGGGAGCGCCTGGCAGCGATATACCTCCATCGAAACCATTGCCCGTGAAACCGGCCTGGTGGTGGTGATGCCGTCCGTCGGGCGCAGCTTTTATATCGACCAGCCCAACGGGCAGAAATATTTTTCGTACTTGATGGATGAACTACCGCGTTATCTTTCGGATGTGTTCGCTCTTTCACCGGAGCGCGAAGATACGCTGATCGCCGGCAATTCCATGGGCGGGTATGGCGCTTTCAAAGCTGCCCTGTTGTACCCCGAACGATTTGCTGCTGCAGCCAGTTTCTCGGGTGTTCTTTCAATGGCAATGATTGAAGCCAACCCTGAGGACCCGCGTTACCCGGAATTCACTGCTCTGATGGGCAACCTGGACGAGGTCGTCGGCAGTGTTCACGACCCCGAGGTCTGGTTGAGAAATGCGGCTGAGAACCCTGGCAGCTTGCCAAAACTGTATGTCTCCTGCGGCAGGCAGGACGACCTCCTTCCTTTGAACCGCAATTTCAAGGCTCTCTGCGAGACCCTGGGGGTTAAGGTGGACTACCATGAAGAAGACGGAATTCATGATTGGAATTTTTGGGATCAACAGATCCGTGAATTCCTGAAGGTTGCGCTTTCGTGAAATTTGAGATTCAGAGAAAAAGGAGCGGGCATGCAAGAATAAAAAGGTATTGGAACTCTTCATCGAACCCTCGCAGCAGCGTACATACTTTACTCTGCCCTTTACCATGCCTGCGGATATTGAAACGCTAGACATAAGCTACCGGTACGGGCGGTACCAGGATAATGACACTGGAGCGGGGTTCACTTCACGTACACAGGTGAACATCATCGACCTCGGGCTGATCGCGCCGGACGGAAGCCAGGTGGGGGCTTCAGGCTCGGACAAAACCGAAATCTCCATCGGACCAATCCATGCGACCCCCGGTTATCGTGCTGTCCCTTTGGTTCAGGGAGAATGGCAGATCATCGTCGGGGCGTACAAGGTTGCTCCCGAGGGCGTCAAAGTCACCTACGAACTGACCTTCACCCACAAGCAGCTTCGCCTGCTCAAAGGCGACTTTCACACGCATACCCTGGCATCCGATGGAGTGTTGAACGCTGAAGAGCTTGCCCGGCATGCCCTGCGCCACGGGTTGGACTTTTTGGCGATCACTGATCATAACCAGTTTGTCAGCCCGGATGCGCTACCGCGTCTTCCCGGGATGACGCTCATACCCGGCGTGGAATGGACGCATTACGAAGGACACGCCAATTTCCTTGGGGTCGACCGTCCGTACGACGAGCCGTTTGTGGCAAACACACCCGAGGAGGTCGCCAGGCGTTTTGCTTCCGCCCGCGAACGGGGAGCCCTGATCGTGATCAACCATCCCTTCGATGAAGGCAGCGCTTTCAAGTTCGATTTCAATACCCTGCCGTTCGACTGCCTGGAAATCTGGAACGGTCCGATGCGCGAATCAAACCTGCGCGCCGTCGGGTTGTGGCACAGTCTTCTCGAAGCGGGGAAGAAGATCCCCATCGTGGGCGGCAGTGACTATCACCGCGATAATCTTTTCCAGATCCTGGGGGGTCCCACCACCTGCGTCTATGCCAATTCATCCAGCCCAGACGACATCCTGGCAGCGCTGCAAGCCGGGCATGCCTATCTCATCTTTGCGCCCATGGGTCCGAGCATTGACGTTCAACGGCAGGTGAAGCCATGCTGGGTGATACGGTGAAGTGGTCGGAAGTGAAGGAAGTGCAGCTCAAACTCGAGGGTCTGCTGCCGGGGGACCGGGTGAATCTCGTCACTGCGACAGGGAATGAGCCTCTGCTCACTGCACCGTCCTCGGGTAGTTTTAGTACGGGATATATCCTAAAGGCGCCTGGTTTCGCGCGGGTCGAAGTGCAGCGGATATTCATACCGGGAGTCCCTCCACTGCCTGCATTGATATCGAACCCGATCTATTTTGATGCGTAACAGCTAAAAGTAAGGTTCGGTCAGCGGCCGCACCTTATTTATCCATTTTCCAATCCTTGTCCAGCACGGCATACACAAATTCATCCACCCAGGCGCCGTTCCACCAGCGAGCGCCTTTCCGCAGGCTTTCGCGCGTCATGCCGATTTTCTCCATCACACGGTATGAGGCGGTGTTCAGCGCGTTGCAATATGCCACAACTCGCCGGGCGTGAATCTCACGAAACGCAAATGCCAGGGTAGCCTCCGCTGCTTCACTGGCAATTCCCTGCGACCAAACCTCCGGGTGAATCACCCAGCCGATTTCCCACTGGTTCAACTCTGCGTTTCCCAACGACAGGGAGACTCGTCCCCGGACGATATTGTGCGGGCGGATCGTCACCCCCAATTTGTAATGCGTGCGCGGAATTTCCTTCGCCCAGTTCAACGCCGCCTCGAGTTCGTCCCGGGTGGCTTTTTCCTCCGGAACATTCACTTTCTCAAAGTGGTGCGTCTCGGGCATGCTTTCGAATTCACGAATGCCGGGATAGTCGGAGTCTCGCAAATCTCTCAATACCAGGTGCTGCGTGTAGATTTCCATCTTTTCTTTCTCCCCGGTGCTTCACCAGCCGGGGGATGAATGGATTGTACTCTACTCTATATCAGGTGTGTTATTGGGGTCGAGGTTTTTTGCGAGAGTAGTGGGGCAATCCCAAGCATCAAGCGGCTATTCGTTGAAAAAGGTCCCCAGGCACAGCTCGATGCGAGTGGCCTGAATAGACCCATTCCGGTTTTGCAGTTTGCAGGTGAGCCAGGCTGGCAGGCAGTTGATGCCAATCGGTTGCCAGCAGGCTCTGCAGCGCAGGCTTGGGAAATCCGCCGATGAGGTCACCGGCAAAGGTGATGCCTTCTTCCAGCACCACGCTGGTATGACCTGGCGTATGCCCGGGCGTGTAAAAAATGGTGGCATTCAGCCCAAAGCGTTCGAGCGATTCGCCATCCTCCAGCGTGAAATCCGGTGAAATGGATTTGAGACGCCAGGCGGTATTCACGAGCGGTTGAATAGCCATGTAGGCAAATCCGTACTTGCGGGGTGTTCCCAGGCGTGACTTTCCTGCCGCCAGGTCACCCGCATCCGCCGGGTGAACGCCGATCTGGGCACCCGTGAGTTCACGCAGAACCGCAGCGCTTCCGTAATGATCGTAATGCGCGTGCGTGATCCAGATCAGCTTCAAATCTGAGCGACCCAGCTCATGCATCTTCTCCAGCACCTTCTGCTGCTGACCTGGCGACCCGCAGTCGATCAGGAACAATCCGCCAGGGGTTTCGACCAGGAAACCCAAGCCGAATCCGCAATCCAGGATGTGCAAGGTGGTGCTTGATTTAATGGCTATTGCTGAATTCATGAATTTTATTATAACAAAACCAGGGACTATCGAAAATCAACTGATTTTGGTTGATGGGCCGGCGATCCCAGGTGCAAAAGTCCCCGATTTTGGAACTTGAGACGGCGCCTGTCAATCCTTGTAGTAATCACTTGCCGCGTAGGGCGAGAAGATGCCGCGATCGGTGACCAAGGCGCTGACATACTGCGGGGGCGTGATGTCGAAAGCGGGATAATACCCTTTCGCCCGGGTGGTGGCAGTGCGTTTGCCCAGGCAGTAAAGCACTTCTTCCGGATCCCGTTCTTCAATGACCACGTCCTCAGCGGTGAGCGCCGCCCGGTCCGGCCCGTAGATGAAGGCGTAGAACGGAACGCCAAAGGTACGCGCGCAGATGGCCACCTGCAGGGTGCCGATCTTGTTGATCACGTGACCGCTCATGGTCACGCGGTCGGACCCGGCGAAGAATGAAGTGATCATCCCGCGCGACATCAAAGACGCAGGCATATTGTCAGTGATGACGGTCGTATCCACGCCCATCTCACCCAGGGCGTCTGCAGTCAACCGCGCTCCCTGCAGGTAGGGGCGGGTTTCAGTACAAAATGCTTTGAGCTTCTTGCCCTGGTTCATGGCAGCCAGGACGGTATAGACGATCGAACTGTCCGGCCAGCAGTGAGTGAGAAGGGTATCGCCGTCGTGGATCAGGCTCGCGCCAAAGCCGCCAAGCGCCGCCGAACGTTCTTCGCTGCGCACGAGGTCTTGTTGGATCTCCTTTAGCAATGCCTGCTCGACGTCATCGCCGCGGTTCAGGGCCGCTTTGCCTGCTTCGAGCAGGTGCTCCACCTTGACCCGAATGAGATTGTTCGTCGGGCGGGTGCGGATCAAGCGCGCGGCGGCTTTTTCCAATTCAGCCCGGATCGTGTCGCTCGACCCATTGGCAGATTGAGCTGCTGCCAGCACCATGCCGTAGGAGGCCGCCAGGCCGGGTCCATAGCTTTGGGTGACCATCTCCTCGATCGCGCGCGCGACGTCCTCAACACTGGCGCAGGTGACAAAGCTGGTCTCGAAAGGATAGACCCGGCGGTCCAGGATCACCACCTTGCCTTCTTCATAACGGGCTGTGTTTTCATTTTTGGCGATAAATGGGAGAGCATTCATGAGTTGTTCTGACCTTTATGGGAACCATTAAAGGGTTTTGGCTGGGAATCCTGAATAGTTGGCCTTGATCTGCTGTAACGTCGAGGCGCTGAGTAAAACGGGGGTGCCAATGGAACAGGCGATGGCATAGATATTCGCTTCACGTTCGACATTGACCGCGAGCGAAAATGCCTCGGAAAGGGACTGCCCGATGCAAACCAGCCCGTGATTTGGCAGCAGGATCGCATTGGCTCCGGGGTGGCGTTTAAAGGCTTCCACTGCGGAAACCGCCAGTTCCGGAGTACCCGGAAGCTGATAATCGGCTACATCCACACTCGGTGCGTTCACCCCCAGCCCCTCAAGGCTCACAAACGGGATGGGTTTGCGCAGAACAGAGAATGCCGTGGCGTAGAGCGAATGGGTGTGAACAATTGCCTGGACAGAGGAGTGCATGGCGTACAAATGGGCATGCAGAGGGGTTTCGGAGGATGCAGGGTGAATTCCAGCTACCTGGCGTCCTTCAAAGTCGATCACGACCATATCTTCGGCTTGCAGACCTTCGTAGGACATTCCGGATGGCGTGATGACGGCATACGCTTCGTTCGGCACACGCGTGCTGATGTTGCCTGAGGTACCAGCAGTCAAGCCGATGTGATCCATTTGTTTGGCGAACCTGCATACCTGTTCAGCGGTTTTGAGCCAATACGGATTCATACTTCTCCTGCTGCGCCAATGGAATTTTATTGCTTTGTCATTATAAAAGTATTGACCATAAATGGAAATAACCGGTCAATCGGATTTCCATCCTCGGCATTAAAGACCTCTGAAACTGATGGGTAATCCATTGAGAAGACATGGATCGCTGCTTGTTCTGCACACCTTATTCCTGGCGGCTGAGTTTTCTGCCAATATACAGCAGGTGCCTGGACGCACCCAGGATCGAAGGCTCAGTGGATATTTCGAAAAGCAGATCCAACCACTGGGGGCGCCAATTCTCAATGAGACGGTTGTAGCTCTCGTCTTCGCCTGCAATGACCGGTTCTACCCCTGCCATGACAAGGGTTTCGAAGCCGAGTTCTTCATGCAGCGGAGCCACTTCATCTGCCCGCGCAAAATATCCGCGGAATCCTGCATGGGGGAGAACACCAGGATCTTTACCGAATTCCAGGATCGAGCGGACCTCTGCCTGGTTCTCGATCCACTCCGGGTGATCGCTCATCAAATCCCCAAAAATACCCAAGCGGCTGATGAACGAGGAGAACACGAGCCCGTTATCCTTCAGCAGCGCAAACGCCTGGTTGATCGCCAGTTGACGGTCGGCTTTGACGACCAGGTGATAGAGCGGACCCATCAAGAGAACGGCATCGAAGCTTCGGGGTGCCAGCTGGCTGAGGTCGCGCGCATCAGCCAGGACGAAGCGCACACGTTCGTCCAACCCTTCTTCTGCAATCCGCTTCGCGCATTGATCCAACAGCACAGCCGACATATCCACGGCAGTGATCGAATATCCGCGCCGGGCCAGTTCCAGGGTATAGCGTCCTGTGGCAGCGCCAACTTCCAAAATTGATCCCTGCGGCGGCAGATAACGCTCAAAATAACGCCAGGTCAGCTCGTATTCAAGGCGGTGCTGTTCCAAACGCAAATGCTCGCGTTCTGGATCGTTGTTGTAATAAGAAGCAATATCCCCTACATCGTCGATCATTTTATTCTCCAAATGCGAATTAAGTGGGATGGCTCTTTACGTCCAGGCTAGCTGGTCGTCATTGAGGGATTGACACACTCAGGACAGGTTTACGGAAGAGATCGCGGATCAACAAAATTCCTTCAACTCCAAGGAGAACTTCGCAGAGTTCATATCCCACAATTCCCGCAAGGGTGAGCGTCCAACGCCAGCCTACCGCTTCGGTTTCACCTGATGCCAGCCCGGTGAGCACAGCTGCCACCTGGCTACCCACGAGCAGCACCAGCGCAGCCACAAGACCCCAAATGACGAGCTTCAGCCTTGCACGTGCCCTGATGGCTGCCCAGAGGAGAAGCAAACCTCCTACAAGGACTACAGGAAAAATCTCGACGGGTATCAGATAATCCATGAGCAAGTGTTGTACCTGGATGAACCGTACAGCAGTAAACAGGATCATCGCCAGGATTGGAAACCAGACCAGAATGGTTCCTGTAATGGCCAGAACTTTGATAAAGGCGCTTTTTGATCCCATGGCTTCCTCCATAAGGGACTGAGAGAGCTGATTCTCAAGCTCTTCTCTTCAACTGCTCCAGTATCTCGAGGGTACGGGTATCCTTTTCGCCGTGATAGTACTTATCCAGCACCTGCTGAAAAAGCGAGTCACCGCTGGAGACAGACGCGAACAAAGTCATCGAGGAGTTCAATTTCAAGTCATCCGGCGATCCGAAAATCTGCAATGCACTGCGCCCTTCGACCCTAAGTAGAGCTTGGGTGCATTCCTTTAAGTCGCTACCAAGAAGAGGATGCGCCAGGTATTGACGCGCTTCTTCGATGCTTTTGATCGCAAAGAATTTTGACGTTTCGCTCATGCCCAGCCCATCGATCTGGGGGAAAATAAACCACATCCAATGCGAGCGCTTCTGACCGTTTGTCAACTCTGCCAGGGCGGTCTCGTACACTCCCTCCTGGGCGTCGATAAAGCGTTTCAAGTCATGCGGATCGGTTGTGGTCATTTGAGGGCTTTCATTGGGCTTGGACCTCCTGTTACTGACTACGGTAGTCATCCCTGATTTCATTATAGCGAATCGTCTACATAAAGCGCCATCTCAATTGGGAAGAGTCATAAATTTCACCTGATTACCTCGAACTCGCGGGCTATTGATGAGATCAGATGAAGCCAAAAAAAGTAGAGAGGGAACCGCCCGGTTCCCTCTCTACTTAAGCATTCTTCGTGATGATGCCTTATTTCAACGTGGCGGGTACCCACTTGGCGAATGATTCCATGTGATCCCAGGCGGAGCCGACGTAAGTGGCGAACCAGATGCCGGCTGCGACCAGCAAAAGGAGCATGCCGATGGTGCGAGCGGTCTTGTTGTTCTTCAACCAGAGCATGAACGGCAGTGAGAGGATACCGGCGAGACCTGCGAGCACGAATCCAAGCATGGAGACCAGGGGTGATTGGGTGAGCTGCAGGTTGAAAATGCGCAGTCCAAAGATGAATGAAGAAATGCCAGCGAAGAAGGCGAAAATGGAGGCGGGAGTCAGGCTCCAACCCTTCCAAAGTGCCAGTGAGGCGATCAGGAATAGCAACGCCGAACAGGGTGGTGGTGTCGCCGAAAGCGATATTATAAGCGCCAGGCAGCGGCCAGGTAAAAGAGATGTGCAGACCGGTGATGAACGAGATCAGGCCGACACCGAGGAATGCAGTTGCCCACGGGCGTTGATCTTCCTGGTCCATACCCTTGAATAAATAAGCTGCGACAATGAACAAACCTGCAACGAGATTGATCAGGACGAGAGTCAGGTAATCGATAAACATAGCTACTCCTTTTGTGGTTCCAATTCTGAATTTGTATTTAATGTCTACTGCAACAACACCATAAATTAGAATAAGTTACTCCAATATATGCAATAATTTTCCTCCAGTTCGAGCGCCCCGGGTCATTTTATTCTGCATGATCGTACGCATATTGCAAAGCGACGATGTCGAGTTTGGTCATCTGCAGCATCGCTTTCGTCACCCGCGCGGCTTTCACGGGGTCAGGATCGCTGATCAACCTGGTCAGCAGGCCGGGTACGGTCTGCCAGGAGACGCCGTATTTGTCTTTGAGCCAACCGCACTGCTCTTTGGATCCGCCTTCAGAGAGCTTCTCCCACAATTCGTCGACTTCCGTCTGTGTTTCGCAATTCACAAAAAATGAGATCGCGGGCGTGAAGGAAAAAACCGGTCCGCCGTTTAGGGCATTAAATTCCTGGCCATCCAACTGAAACGACACCGACATGACCGTTCCTTTGGGGCCGGGGCCTTCTTTGCCGTAAAAAGCGCGGGAGGTGATTTTCGAATTCTTGAAAATGGAGACGTAGAATTTTGCGGCTTCTTCAGCTTGATCATCGAACCACAAGAAAGGGCTAATTTTCTGCATTCTTCTCCTTTCTTTAAACCTGAGATGGGAATTTACGTCTCCGAAGCGAATAAGATAAAGTTAATCGTCATTATCCCATAATTTTACAGTGAATGCAACCTATGAACTGTTGCCATTGGAACTGTCTGGACTTGCCTGCCTGTCTTCTGAGGCGGCAGCCGAAGGATCCTATTCTATGGTGAAGCTAAATATAGATTCTTCGCTTCGCTCAGAATGACAGCAAATCAACCACCATTGTAGGCAAAATTCAAAGCCTTGTGAACAAGTGTCAACGCTTCTATAATGGACAATGAAGGATTGGGAACTCTGTTTACTCCTGGTTAAAGGGGCTTGCATTGTCTTCATTTTTTATATGCCCCTCCCGGTTAATAACGATTTGATCTTTTTTCAAGGAGAAAATTATGGAATACGTGCGTTTTGGTGCAACTGGTTTGAGAGTTTCGCGAATCTGCCTGGGATGTATGAGCTACGGTCAGCCCAGCGAACGTTGGAAATGGGCACTGGATGAAGAACAAAGCCGTCCATTCATCCAGCGCGCACTTGAATTGGGGATCAATTTCTTTGACACTGCTGATGTTTATTCGGCAGGAATGAGTGAACAGGTGGTGGGACGCGCCCTGCGCGATTTCGCCCAACGCGACGAAGTGGTGCTGGCCACCAAGGTCAACGGGGTGATGGGGCCGGGTCCGAACGATTATGGTCTCTCGCGTAAACACATCTTGAGCGGCATCGACGCCAGCCTCAAACGCCTCGGCACCGATTATGTGGACCTATACCAGATCCACCGCTGGGATTATGCCACGCCGATCGAAGAAACCCTCGAAGCCCTGAACGATGTGGTTCGTGCCGGCAAGGCACGCTATATCGGCGCATCATCGATGTTCGCCTGGCAGTTTGCCAAGGCTCTCTACACCTCCGACCTGCACGGCTGGGCGCGCTTCGTTTCGATGCAGCCCCACTATAATCTCATTTACCGCGAAGAGGAACGCGAGATGCTACCCCTTTGCCGGGATCAGAATATCGCTGTCATTCCCTGGTCGCCATTGGCACGCGGGCTGCTGGCCGGCAAGCGGGTGAAAGAGGGCAATGAAACGTTGAGGGCCAGCACGGATAATTTTGGCAAGCAGATGTACGCCCGCGATGAGGACTTCATGATCTCGGATCGCGTCAACGAACTGGCTAATGCGCGTGGAATTCCGTCCGCACAAATCGCATTGGGTTGGATGCTGGGTAAACCCGGCATTACCTCACCGATCATCGGCGCAACCAAGATCCATCACCTGGAAGATGCGGTGGCAGCGCTGGATGTCAAACTCTCGGATGATGAAGTTCAACAGTTGGAGGCGCTTTACCAGCCCCATCCTGTTCTGGGGTTTTCATAATCCATAAACAAACCACGGTTCCCTTTTCAGTGAAATTAAAAGTGCTCTCCCATATTGGGGACCACTTTACTTTTGCAGCTTGTGAAGTTAATTAGAATGGTACCGGGCTGAAATTGGTGCCCTGGTCGAAATAATCTTCATTTTCCTTCTTCTTGAGGAAATTCACCACCAGGTAGGTGAGCGGAGTGGCAAGCGTTTCGTACGCCACCTTGAACAGCCACTGCGAAAGGATCGTCGTCAGCAGGGCGTTTCCGGGCAGAATTCCCCAAAAGGCGATGCTGATGAATATTGCCGAATCAGCCCCTTCACCCACGATCGTCGAACCGATGGTCCGCACCCATAAGAATTTGCCCTTGGTGCGAAGTTTCAACTTTGCCAGGACAAAAGAATTCAAAAACTCACCGGTGAGATAAGCGATGAAAGACGCCACCAGCAGGCGGGGAGTGAAGCCCAGGATGGCGGAATAGGCTTGACCCGCGCCAGCCGGATCGGTAAAAACGCCCGCCGTCCAGATCGGGGCACCGGGCAGCAGACCTGCTACCCAGATGGCGATCACCGCCACCAGGTTGCAGAAGAAACCCGTCCAGATGACTTTACGGGCATTTGCGTAGCCGTAGACCTCCGTCAGGATGTCGCCGAAGATGTAGCTGATCGGGAAAAGGATGACCGCTGCCGGCAGGATCAGCCCGCCGATGGTGGTCAGCTTGACCGCGATAATGTTGGAGATCACGAATACCGTGACGAACACCGCGGTGATGAAACTCAAATAGCGGTAAGACCGGCGTACTTGGGGTTGAGCTACTTTATCCACATTATTCCTTGATGTAGGTTCCCTCTGAACGGCGGTTCATCCACTGCAGGCGCGCTTCGGGGGTGCGGGTTTGCTCAGCTTCCACGGTGATGCCGATGCCGCCGCGGATGTTGAACACACCAGTCACCCTGATCCAATGCGCGTCCAATACTTTCTGCAGGTCGTCCAGAATTTGATTGACCACGTGTTCGTGGAAAGCACCCTCATCGCGGTACGACCACAAGTAGAACTTGAAGGATTTGGATTCAACCACCTTCTTGTCCGGCACGTAATCCACATGGATCGTGGCAAAATCGGGCTGACCTGTCTTTGGACACAGACAGGTGAATTCATCGGTATGCAGCGATACCAGGTAAAAGCGGTCGGGCGTGCGGTTGGGGAATGCCTCGAGGTGTTTGCTGGGCTGCGCTTTGCCACCCAAAATGGTCAAGCCTTCGATATCTGATTTTTCAGTACTCATGCTCATCTCCTTGCGACTCTCATCATAAACACAAAACGGATGAAATTATAGTCCATTTTTACCGCCGCGGTGTCTTTTTGCGCCACGATGGCAGTACCTGTCGCCTGTTCGGGTGAGAGCGCGCTGGAGTTCGTGCACCCGCCGAGTGCGACCGGTGTCAGCGTCAGGCTCAGCATTAACCGGGGGACGAAGTACCTGTGAATCATAGTTTGATTGTACTCCGCCCGGCAAGATCATCCCATTCCTGTGGAAAAATGAGTTATATAGGGTACGCTTAAGCGCACCCTACACGCATGCAACGTAATGTATTGATGAATTGCTCGGCTAACCCACAGGTTGCACCAGGTTGATCAGGTTGCCGCAGGTATCGTCGAATAGTGCCCCGGTGATTAGCCCCATGGTCTGCGGCTCGCCGTGGAAAACCACACCCAGCTTCTTGAGGCGCGCCACTTCTGCCTGGATGTCGCGGCTGATGAACGCCGTCGCCGGAATGCCCGCCTCGAACAGCGCCTGCTGGTACACCGCCGCCGGCGCAAAGCCCAACGGTTCCAGCACCAGCTCCACCCCGTCCAACCCTTCGGGCGAGGTTACCGTCAACCAGCGGTACTGCCCCATGGGGATGTCCGCCATTTTCTCGAACCCCAGGATTTCCGTGTAAAACTTCAAGGCAGCTTCCTGGTCCTTCACCGTTATACTGATAAATTTGATCTGCATCAGACACTCCTTTGTGGACAGGTTTACTCTTATTATATAACTCAGACCAACCTAAGGGGATCGTATCCCGCTGTCTTGGCTTCACCGAAACATCTTCTCTTGTTGGAAGCTTTTGTCTCTTCCATGTTTGCGTTGACCATTCATTCTGGGTATGATGGGTCTGATGGAATGTTTTCGACCTCCATCCTCAAGGAGACAGCATGGTGCGACAAAAATCACCGCTGCGATTGGATTGGGTGGATCCCGCGGTTTGTTCACTGGACTACCGCCTGAAGATCATCGGGCGCCTGCCATACTTCAAAGAGCTTCCCCGGGAGTCGATCGCACAGATCAACCGCTTATTCCATGACACCGATGTGCATGAAGGTACTACGGTTTACTACGAGGGCGACGAAGCGGAAGCCGTCTATCTCGTGGCAACGGGCAAGGTCAAGCTGGTGCTGAACACGTCTTCAGGGCGTGAGGTGCTGCTGGACATCCTGCACGGTGGGGAGGATTTTGGAACTTCGGGGGCTGTCAGCGGCCGGGAGTACAAAGAATCCGCCGTGGCTCAGACCGATTGCTGCATCCTTAAGATTTCAGCCACAGATTTTGACGAGATTTTGACGGAACATCCAGATGTGATACGCAAGGTGCTCACGGTGGTGACCCGGCGCCTGGCAGAATCGCGCGATGTGGTCAGGCAGTTAAGCGCTTATCCGGTGGAGCAGCGTATCGCCTCGGCCCTGCTGCGGCTGGCAGGCAAGCTGGGCGAACCCCGACCCCAGGGTGTGCTCATTCAACTTCCGTTCTCGCGTCAAGACCTGGCGGCGATGACGGGTTCGACCACCGAAACGGTCAGCCGCGTGATGAGCCGCCTGGCACAGGACGGGCTGGTCAAATCGGGGCGCAAATGGATAACGATCACCGACGAGAAGCGTTTGGAGGAACTGGCAAGAAAGGGTGCAGTTAATTGATCTGCATCATGTAAATCCTCGAGGGAGGGTCATATACTCTAATCATAAGGTTCACAACACAAAAAGGAGTACTAAAATGACCAACTTAACTCAACCTCTACGCGATGAACACAAAGAGTTGTACCCAAACGTCAATCGAATCCTCAAGGTCGCTGAAAGTGTCGGTGAAGCACCTTTTGCCGAGATCCAGCGCGGTGTGGATGAGGTTTACGATTTCCTTGCCCATCACCTGAAGCCGCATGCCCAGGCTGAAGAAGCGGTACTTTACCCGACCGTGCAAAGCGCGATCGGCAGCGAGGAAGCCACTCAAACCATGGCGCGCGACCACGTGGAAGTGGGACGTTATATCGATGAACTGGCCGAATTGCGCCAAGGGCTCACCAGAGCATCGTTGACGCAGGTACAGATCAAAGCGCTGCAGCGCGTGCTGTACGGCGTTTACGCCCTGCTGAAAGTCCACTTTGCCAAGGAAGAGGAAGTTTACCTGCCCATTCTGGATAAGCGGCTGACAGCAGCGGAAGCTCACGAGATGTTCGAGGCCATGGAATCGGCTGCGCATGCAGCGAAACACGCTGCCCATGGATAATCCGTGCCTGGTATGTCCTTAGCCCAAAAGTGGAATGGGCGATTCTGCTTGATGCTCAATTCTGTTTGATCCCCCTGGCGAAGATGTTGAACCAGGGGGATGGTTTTCTGCCTTCCTGTATAATGTAAGCAACAATACTACCAGGGGAAGATCATGCTCAATCTCCTCAAGAACCATGTCTTCTTCCAATACCTCAACCTTGCCGGCGTGCTCCCTTCACTCCCGGTTTGCTTTGGTCCTTCATTCTGGGTATGATGATGATGATGATGGAATGGTCTCGACCTTCATCCTAAAGGAGACCGCATGACACGTCAAAAATCACCGCTGCGATTGGATTGGGTGGATCCCGCGGTTTGCTCGCTGGATTACCGCCTGAAGATCATCGGGCGACTGCCATCTTGAGCTTCAGTTTCTTCCTTATCTATTCGCAAATTGTTTACAGCAAAGCCAAAGGGTCTGACGCTCCCGCTGAGATCATCCGCCCGCGCTTTTGGGGCGTCGCCTTCGCGGAATGGACCATCTTTCTGACCATCATCCCCTTCTTCCTGGTCCTCGCCCTGGGACTTTAACCCTCACAACCCGTTACGCAAAAAGAGCTGGATATTTCTCCAGCTCCTCACATTTCCTGATTTTCGACTCGCTTCAATACCCCACCGTAAACCGCTGACGGCTGTGTCCTGGCGTTTCCAGCTCGTCCACCAGCGCAATGGCGAAATCTTCGAAGCTGATCCAACTCTTGCCCTGCACATCCACCAGCAGCGCATCCCCGCCGAGCCTGAATTTCCTCGTACGCTCTCCCGGGGTAAAGTGGTCAGAGGGGGAGAGGAAGGTCCATTCCAGGTCAGGCTCCTGCCGCAGTACGTTCAGAAATGCCCGACCAGCGAGCGACTCCGGCCTGGCGGGAGCCGGGAAACCTGGCGTGTCCACCAGCGCGACGCCTGGCGAGACTTCAAGGCTGCCTGCGCCGCCCACAACGAGCAGTCTGCGGACGCCAGCCTGCTTAACCGCAGCGATTAATGTAGGCGGATTCACTTTAAGGAACGGCACGGCGCTGATGACTGCGTCCTGCCCGGCGAGCAACTCTGCCAGACCCTTTTCATCGTTGATATCGCCGCGTTGGACGGTCAGATGCGGTCTGCCCATCAGTTTTTCAGGGTGAGGGACGATACCGGTGACTTCATGCCCCCGCTCCAGGAGTTCGTTCAAAATACGAGAAGCGACTCTTCCCGCCGCTCCGATCAAGGCTACTTTCATGATTTACCTCTGAATTTTCTTTGTGATGGTGCTTCATTAACTATTTCGTGGAAGTACGGTCAGCACGTGCACAATGAACTCATGGAATTGAGCCATGAAGAAGCGCAGGAATTCAGCGGTCGATTCGACCGTTACCTCGCCGTCATCGGTAATCAATCCGGGTTTGAATTGGATATACCCTTCAGGAAAGTTCATTTGAGGAGAGTTGAGGAAGCTGAGGATGCTGTGTAACTGCTGTTGTGCTACCGCAGTTCCGATGGCTCCCGTGGATGCGCCGATCACAGCCGAGGGTTTATGCACGAATGAACCCTGCCCCTTTGGACGGCTCGCCCAGTCGATGGCGTTTTTCAACGGGCCTGGGATCGAACGGTTGTATTCAGGCGTCACAAAGAGTACCGCATCCACCTCTGCGATCGCCTTTTTGAAATCGAGTGCTACCTGGGGATATTCTGCATCATAATCGTAATTGTACAAAGGCAGGTCTTTGAACGAAATCTCACAAAATTCCAATTCCGGGGGTGCGAGCCGGATCAAGGCTTTCGCCAGCTTGCGGTTGATGGACCCCTTCGCCAGGCTGCCGATAAAAACTCCTACTTTATAGGTTGCCACAATTGCTCCTTAATCGAGCCATCCGGCGCAAAATAACACACCAGCCATCGCATCCGATTAGTTGGCGTGCTGTCATTTGCTACTATGATTCGATGAACGATTTCCGTAAAGGTTACGCATCCTGGAAGAGAATCAACCCATCCGTTCACGCCACGCGAGGATCGCCTGGGTATGCAGGGGATAATGACCGAAGGAATCCGCACGCAGCCGCCTGCGGAAGCGCGTTTCGGTCTTGAACTGGTCTTCAGGCACCTCCCGGATGAATTCGACCAGGCGCTGGTGGGTAAGATCGAACCGTTCGCGCACCTGTGCCAGCGACCAGCCGCTCCTCAGTTCGTTCATTTGCGCGTTGAAGGCATCGATCCCGCCGTACATCACCGAATAGCGCGGGGGATGCCCACCCTGCAAAATGAGCGGCAGGTATTTCAAGGCTTCCTCCTCCCACCAACTGACGTGAGCAAGGATGTCTTTCACCGACCAGCCGCCGGTCACCCCCGGCGTCAACATCTGCGCTTCGGATAAACCAAGCGTCGCGTCTTTTAATGCCTGCCATGAAGTTTCGAGTTCATCGATGAGCTGCTGCTTTTTCAAATCAGAATTCCTCCCGTGGGATCAAAGGTTTGAATATAGTCGATGAATCCGCGTTTACTCTCAGGGGTGGGGAATCCTGTCTGGATGTACTCTCCGCCTTTTTTATACTGACCCCAAGTCCGCGGGTAATTACACGGTGCATCAGGATAAAATCCTGCGCCAAATCGGGTGGGGGATTCATTTCAGTCATTTTAGTCTCTCCTTCTTATTATTTCACAGACGTTTCTGAACGGATGCCTCCCGATTTTGTGTTCTGTGGTAGTCTACTTGAATTAGGTTATGAATCTTAAGCGCTGCTACCCATCTTATTATAACTGGCAGCTTACCTGTTACAACCTATCCAAAAGGAATCATGGGTTGAAAACGGTATGTTGCGATTCGCCTGCTGTCAAAGGGTTCATGGAACCCCCATCATTAAATCCAGTGTGGTACCTGGTTGCCCTTTTTACTTGAGCATCATTCGAGTAAATCCAGAAAACGCCAGGGCTCACATCATTTGTGCAGGGTCTCTCGAAAATTTGACGAATCATGCCTGAGTGATTATAGTAAGTGGCAGGGAAGTATATTCCCTAGAAAGGAACCCTGATCATGCCTATTCGATCTTCAACAGCAGTTTGGAAAGGAAACCTTGCCAAGGGAAGTGGAACCATGCGCCTTGCAAGCGGCGCTTATGAAGGAACGTTTACTGATGGTTCCCGCTTTCGCGAGGAGAAAGGCACCAATCCCGAAGAATTGATCGCTGCAGCCCATGCCGGTTGCTTCTCCATGTTTCTCTCAGCGATCCTCTCCAAGGATGGATATGTCGTCAATGCCATCGATACCACTTCCAGGGTCCACCTGGATGACGGCCCCAAGATCTCCCTGATCGAGCTGGAAACGCAGGCGGATGTTGCCGGTATCGACGATCAGACCTTCCAGAAGTATGCCGAACAAGCCGAGCACGGCTGCCCGGTATCGGTGGCACTCGCGGCGGTACCAATGCAACTCGTTGCGAAACTAGTTCATTAAGCGTCGGAGTTCTAAGAACATTCGTTCATCCAGCATGTTGAATTGCTGGCTTAGCCAGGTTGTAGATCTAAAGCCTGGTTCAGCCAGTGGCGTTCGCCACTTCAAGAACCAACATCAGAAGCAGATTCGAAAATAAAGCACCTCTGCTGGAAATTTCTGGCGGGGGTGCGACTTTCTTAAGACCGGAAAGCGTTGCTGTCAAGCAGCCGGTGCCAAAATCTACAGTTCCGTCACCGGTTTGCGGCTGAAACGGCAGTGCCAGGCTCGCAAGTGTTACGGCTATTCTTTATTTACGCGGATTACTTGACGGTCTGGCTAATCTTGTGTGCCATTTCGTGCGCGCGGGATTCGGCAATGCCGGTGTAGCCTTCAACCGCGAACAGGGGGTGCAGGTCAGCCTGGGCCAGCCATTGGGCGACGTTTGCATCCTGCAGCACCAGTTCAACCAGGGGATTCTCCTGCCCACTTTGAATCGCCTGCCAGGCTTGCATGCTCAACCGGCGCAGGACTTCGTGCATTTCCTGCCGGTCTGCGCCGTTCTTGACTGCTGCCATCATCACCCTTTCCACTGCGGCAAAGGGGCCGAACTTCTCCAGGTTATGCTGAATTGCGGCCTGGTTGACTTGCAGCCCAGCGATGATCTTTGTGAGTGTGCTCACTATCTCATCGATGGCCAGGAACGTTTCAGGGATGAGGGTGCGGCGGTTGGCGCTGTCATCCAGGGTGCGTTCGAGCAGCGAATTTGCATAGTTATGCCATGCTGTTAGCGGAGCAGTGCTGATGGCTCGCGCCAGCGAATCGATCTTTTCGGCTTCGATGGGATTGCGCTTGAAAGGCATCGCTGATGACCCCACCTGTTCTTCAGCAAAAGGTTCTGCCAGCTCGCCGACGGTTTCGGATTGCAGGAAACGCAGATCGAAGGCGAACTTGTGGGCGGAGGCAGCCAGGCTAGCCAACAGGGTGAGCAGGGTGTAATCTTGTTTGCGGGTGTAGGTCTGGGTGGTCACTTCAAAAAAGGGCAATCCAAGTGACTCGCTGATGGCTGTCTCGAAGCGCTGGTAGCCTTCCATTCCATAAAGCATGACATAGGAAGAGGCATTGCCGACGGCACCCTTGAAGCCTTTGCCTTTCAGGTCATGCCGAAACGCTGTCAGGGCTTCATAATCTGCCAGCAGGTCCTGGGCAGCCCCGGCCAGGCGGTACCCCAGGGTTGTGGGTTCTGCGGGCTGCAGATGGGTGAATGCCATCACCGGAACGCCGGCAAAGGTTTCCACCTTCCCGCCGAGGGTTTTCAGCAGGGCGGCCAGCTTCGGCAGCAACAGGTCCAATGATTGCCGCATCTGCAAGACCTCGGCATTGTCCTTGATATCCATCGACGTGGCGCCCAGGTGCAGGATCGCCCCGCCCTTTGGGCACTGTGCGGCATAAACCTTGATCTCTGCCATCAGGTCATGATGGTTGGTTTTCTCGATTTCCAGGGCGCGGACCACGTCGACCTCGCTCATGTGCGCCTTTAGATCTTGCACCTGTTCGCCGGTTACCAGGCCTTGATCCATTTGGGCTTCAGCCAGCGCCACCCACAGCTTTCGCCAGATTAGGCGTTTGTTCTTTTCACCCCAGATGGAGCGCATCTCGGGGCTTCCATAACGCCAGCTAAACGGGCTCTGATAATCCTCGAAGTCGATCATTCCCTCAGCTCCTGCTGATCAGCGCCGAACGTTCCGCGCCGACCGAAATGTTCTTCACCGGCAAACCTGTTTGCTTCTCAATAAATTGCACGTAGTTCTGAGCTTCAGCGGGCAAGGCTTGCCAATCGCGGCATTCGCACAGGCTTGCCGTCCAGCCCGGAAGTGTCTCGTAGATGGGCGTGCATTGTTCCAGCAGGCGTGCATCCCCCGAAAAATCCAATGTGTGAATGGTCTTACCGTTGCGTTCGTAGGCTACGCACACCTGAACCTCAGCAAAGCCTGAAAGCACGTCCAACTTGGTCAGGAAAAGCTCAGTAAAACCGTTGATCTCGTGTGCGTACTTGAGCAGCACGCTATCCAGCCAGCCCACGCGGCGCGGACGCCCGGTGGTCGTGCCGAATTCGTCCCAGGAATTTGCACCCGTTCCGCGCAGCAAACGCGCCTGTTCACCCTCCAGCTCCGTGGGAAAGGGTCCTGCCCCGACCCGCGTCTGAAATGCCTTGGTCACGCCCACCACTTTGCGGGCTGACTGTACTCCCAACCCCAGACCGCTGTAAATTCCCGCGGCGGTGGTGCAGGAGCTGGTGACGTAAGGATAAGTCCCCTGCTCGACGTCGAGCAGTGTCCCCTGGGCGCCTTCAGCCAGAACGGTCTTGCCTGCGTTGAGGGCACCCTGCACCAGGGGTCCGATGCGCCGGATGTAGGGGCGGATCAGGTCAGCATAGACCAGGTAGTTTTTCACCTTGTCATCCACATCCATACCGGGCAGGTGATACCAGGTGGTGAGTAAATGATTGACGTCTTCAAAATGGGCGCGGACGCGGCTGGCAAAAGCCTCGCTATCCAATATCTCGCTGGCGCGCAGACCGCGGCGCGAGGCTTTATCCACATACGCGGGACCGATGCCACGTCCTGTCGTGCCAATTTTCGCTCTGCCCAAGGCAGCATCCTGCGCCAGGTCGAGCAGGCGGTGGGCGGGGGTGATCAACTGCAATGCGTCTGAGATCCAAAGCCGGTCAGGGTTAATCGAAATCTCGGCTTCACGCAACAGGCTCATCTCTTCGACGAGCGTTTGAGGATTCAGCACCATCCCGTTTCCCAACACACCGATGGTATTGGGGTGAAGCATGCCGGATGGGATGACGTGGAGTTTATAGATTTTCTCCCCGACGAGAACGGTGTGACCGGCATTATCGCCGCCGTTGAAACGCGCCACAAGGTCTGACTGTTCCGAGAGCAAATCCACCACTCTGCCTTTGCCCTCATCCCCCCATTGTGTACCGATCACGATATCCAGCGGCATCTGCTTATCCCTCGCCTTTCGCCAGATCGATCGCGGCGATATAGGGTAAATTGCGGCCCTTCTCGTCATAATCCAGCCCGTAGCCGACCACAAAATAATCCGGGATCGTGAATCCGAGGTAATCGATGTGGATGTCCACTTTATGGCGCTCGGGCTTATCCAGCAGCGCGCACACTTTGAGACTGCGCGGCTCGCGGTCGAGCAGAAGTTTGCGCACGGTGCGGATGGTGTAGCCGGAGTCCACGATGTCGTCGATCAGGATCACGTCCCAACCGCGGATGTTGGTCTTGTGGTCCGAGTCGATGCGTACAAACCCGCTGGACTCGGACTTGTTGTAGGAAGAAATGGACATAAAGTCCATGGTGATCGGGCGTTTGATCTCGCGCATCAGGTCGGTCAAAAAGACCACGCTGCCGCGCAGAAGCCCCAACAATAAGAGCTTTTCAGAATCTTGATAATCCCGGGATATTGTTTCTCCCAACACTTTCACGCGGGTGCGGATGTCTTCTTCTGAGACGATCACGCGTTCAATAAAACCATAAGGGAAATGGCGTTGATTGTCCATAATTACCTTTCTTCCTTGCTGGGATGGTAAACTCCGGGCTTTTGGATGACCGGATGCTTACTACATGCCCATTATAATGTCTAAACAACAAAAGCCCTCCCCGGAGAGTAGTTTCTCATCTTAAATTTTCTATGATCCTGGCGGATCGCACCGGGTGAAATTGTTCACCCTGTGTTGGATTAAACGAAAGCGCCCGCTTACTCCGCGTCAAGCTGACGCGGTTTTCGAAATAATGTGATCTGCATCCCGTCCGGGTCCTGGAGCCGTGCATTGGTATCTCCCCAGGGGGTGTTTCGATTGTTGCGGTGCAGAGCTACCACCCCGACCAGGCATTTCAAGATTACCTCGCGCTTGAAATGCAGGGCATGTTCGTCATCGAACTGGTCTTCCTCGCCGTCGGTCTGCTGCTGGGCTGCGCCATGAAACAATATATGCTCGCCGGTTCGACTGCGTTGTGCATCATCTTATTGGAGCTACAACCGCAGAGATTTGTATATTTAGGGGAGCATTCGACCTGCATTCGACCTAACCCTACCCTTCCATACCCCACTCGCTTCGCTCGGGGACAGGACTACCCCTCTCGCAAAGAACGCTCGGGGGCGCACAATACGCGAGACCGCGAAGGGAAGGGTTTAAAGGCAACACCCTTAGTTCGAGGGCGAGCCTACCCCTCTCGCAAGGAACGCTCGGGGGCGCACAATGCGCGAGACCGCGAAGGAAGGGATAAAAGACAACTCACTTCGATCGGGGACGCAAACAGTGTGAGGGAAGGGTCAACAGCACAACTTACAGGAATGGTTTCGATAACTGCTGGAACAACTAAAAACGACTCGGCTGCGCATTTAGCAGTCGAGTTGTTTTGTTTATTGGTAAAAGGTAAACAATGTGAGTTGATCCTTGCAGGGTGATATGCAAATGGATCAAGCCACTGGATTGGAAATTGGGGAGAAAAAACGGAGAAGATGGGAGCCTCCTGATTAATGGGCAAAGAGAAAAGTTTGGGGATAGAGAAAAGAATTATAGCACTAATGTTCTATAAAGTCAAGGGAAATGAGGTATTTTAAGGTGATAAAAGGAAAGTTTAAGGTTGGGGGGTAGAATTTGACGAAGGGTGCAGTCGATGGTTGACTGCACCCTTTTTGATATTATGCTTGTCGCGAGTCTTATGAACGAGCTGATCCTACAGATTTAGGACAATGCAGAGTGGGAATAATAAACTATCTCACAGATTACAAAGTTACTGAGGGTTCTATTTTTCTTTGTTTGCGACTAGGAATCATACTTGGCCGTCCTATGATTATTACATCCTCGATCCGCTCGCGATTTCGTAGCGCGGTTCTTAATGCATCATAACGTTCGACATATTGTTGATTACAATCATCATAAGCGTACACTACCATCCGATCAAACTGGTTGGTTTCCTTGAAATACAACCCAAGGTCCCCCGCTACCTCCTCCTCAATTTTGGCAAAATCGCCAACTTCTCGAATTACCTTTACTTCGATAATTAATTTATGTTTTATTATCCCTAAATCAAAACGAGGTTGAACTTGACCAAAATCTGGCAAATATTTCTCGTCTACTAAGTCTTGACCGAAAACAGGATAGAGCACTGCCCATAAAAATGACTGTACATGATGTTCATTATCAATAAGCCAATGAGATGGTGTGATGTTATTCCGCGCTGATTTATCCCATACCCATCGTTTGAACGAATGCTGAGTTCTCTCTAAAAGTCTCACCACATCTGATATGGTAGGTAATAGATCTTTGACGGTTTCATCAACTAGGAGATTTAGCGATTTTAATTTGATACATGTTAATTCAATATCTCCATTGGCTGAAATTGTCTCGAGAAGTATGCTCTTTAATAACTCTTGCCTCCTTTTTGTATCAATGTAATGTGAGTTACGGTATGGATAAGGCCAGGAATTTCGTAATGATATCTCTACGGCGACATTTATTGAATCATCATCATCTATGCTTACTTGCAGTCGCCCTTTATTATCTAGCATATCTCTAGCCAAATCGCGAATACGATTCGACCAAAGTTTTATGGTCTGAAAGTCATTAAGTTTTTCATTTAGCCACAACTTCATTTGTGCGGCTTTTGGATACTGGGGGTAATCTAGGCTATTTATCCCGTCAACAACACCGAGGATGGCAATATCGTCATCTAAGAATTCGTGCAAAGAATCTCCGCTTCTTTCCTTCAACCTATCTAATCCAGCAAAAAAACCATCAATAATGGACTGATCTAAGTTTGAAAAACCTAGTTGGCCAATTCCAAAGCCTAGGCATGCAAGGGGTGGAAATCCTCCGTAGATAATTTTGCTTAACAGGGAAGAAAAATCAAAACTTGCGATAGCAAGTTTTTTCACATCACATTCACCCAAAACTCGTAAAACAAATCCCTTTGAATGGATTGGGGCTTCGTCAAATTCCAAGTTCAATTGAGCAGTTAGGTATTGTATTTTATTTCCTAGAATGTCCAAATCTATCATAAAAACCACCTTCGATCTCGTAAACTGCCAACTGAAAGGACTTTGCTATTCCAACTATCCAAAGTACGCAAATTACCTAGCATCCGTGCAATAAGACGTGAGTAGAGGATGGTCACTGGTTCTGACGCAGGAAAGAAATTTTGCCAAGACATATAACTAAAATGGTAGATTTGTCTTAATAGGTAAGTCATGTCCGAAAAATCAGAATCGGGGTGTAACTCAACTAACAATGGTTTTGGAATACCTTGGTTGTAAGTCTTCAATTCATTGGGACCAATCAATTGCAGTAGCCCAGAGTGGTCACTAAGCAGATAACATAATCCGCGTGAAGGTACACCCTTTCCCTTCACAGAATTTCGAGATTCTTTTCCCATTTGCTTTGGATCAAATATATGGTACATATGGTATTCTGAAATATCGAGAAACGCATATTCTACTTGATACTGACCTGAAGTTAGATTTTGTACTAATTCTTTGATAGCAGAAATTTCCACTTTTTTTAAGGGTTTATATACATGAAAGATCAAACGGACTTTATCACCAAGTTGCCAATTGTTTTCTTCACTTACATATTGAATGGTTGTCCGGAGGTTTTCTAACAGTGCTGATTGGTAATTATCGAATTCTACTTCTCGGGTCAATCCCCACAATAGATAACGACCATCACCTTGGAAGAGTGTTGTAATACCAACATAACGAAATTTTTCTCCCAGTCTTCCATTACCTAGTTCGGTATATCCAAGCCCAATAATAAGCTCGTGTGTAACGGGGCCTGGGGTAGATATTACCCATGGAATCCCATCTAATTTAGAATATGATGCGAGTGCTAAATTATTGAGGATGTATGCTTTTGAATAGTTTTCAGCTTCGATATTTTCTATTTTTATAGCTTGCGTTGGAACACCTGCTTCCATAAAGGCGGCTTTTGTTACAAAGTAAGGATTATTCTTCCCCCTAAGTAGGGTAAACGAATCTTTTGTTTGTACAATTGCTAGATCTAAACCTTTTGGAAGTCTATTTAATAAACGGTTCGAGGCTTCTAAATAATCATTCGCTGTTGCTCCTAGTGCTTCTTCAAATTGAATATCAACTCGAGTAATCCTAAATTTCCCAATTAACCCGCCCAAATAAGGGTTCTTAGCTTGCCTATTTGTAGTTTTCTCCCAGATCTCTTCTGGGATGCCATCACGTAATAATTTGACAAATTCTTCCACTCGACCTTTGTATTGCGCCTCACAGATCACTCCAATTACGGGTGAATTTCGAGTGTGATATGCATATTTGAATGGTCCCCAGGATTGAATACCGAAATCAGGAATCGAACCGGCATTTCGTCCTTGTGGGCCAAATAATAAATTTGGTCTTGTAGTAGACACCGATAATGGGAATAAGGGGTTTTCCGTAGTTAGCAAATTACCGAAATCGACTTTGACACCCCCTCCAAAAATTATATGGTGGTCATTTTGAAGACCAGACAAAGTCTGTTTAATTCTTTCCAACTTAGAAGTGGCTGTGCTTAATGGTCCCCTGATTTCTTTAAGTTTATTTAATACTTTTTTTGAATCAGATCTATAAATACTGAGAATTATTTCATCTAAGTATTCTGATCTCGGTTCCAAAAACGCATCATGTGCATTTATTTCATTTATCCCATCCGTATCAGTTAGCAAAAGATTGTCTCCATCAACATTGCTGATCATCCCTATTAAATCAAGACGGGGACGGAGATAATCCTGGTCGCTTGCCTCGTGTTTGCAGATGTACTTACCTTTTACATTCACTCCTTTGCTCAACAAATCGGCTACAGAGAGATCAAGAATATTTGCTGTACTGATGTCAATAACTAAACCCAAATACGGCATTGCATTGTTACCAGGGGACCAAAATAGGCGAGTGTCCAGATCATAACGAATTACTACATCAAGACCCGGAGTGGGTTCTAAGTTGAGCATGGTAGTGGCACTTGTTAGTAAAGATGCATTTGCCACTCCTCCCCAAAAGGTAAGCCGTTTTCCTGTTTTTACGATTGGTCGTTTGTTGGCAAGCCAATTTATGATTGATTGCTGAATTCCTCGACCTAAGAGAAGTAAATTCTTTTTTACCTCTGCTTCTTCGATTTGCCCAAGTGGTTGGATATTTGTATTAATACCTAAATTGCTAATATTACCATCGCGAGAGTCGTAGCGAAATGCATGGGTAAGCCTATTCCATTCTCTCAATTTCTTATATTCCTCTTCATTCTGATATTTCAACTTACCAATTAGAATAGTTTCAGACGAAAAGGATATAGGAACAATATTTAATGTAATTGCTTTTTCCCCATCATTATTAGCTACATTCATATCCATAACCTTTTAAGGTAATAAAGAGATTCGAATTTATTCTTAAAAAATGACTGCATGCAAAAACTGCCGCCTCCACTATATGGGGGTTATTTTGCTTAATAGTATTAAGATAATTAAGATGGTTCCATTTTTCTAGATTAACTTTTTTCATTTGTTGGGGAGTAAATGCAAAGTCCCCCATATCATCAAGTATACAGACCCTTTTTGTCTGCGTACCTTAACAATTACTTATCATTTCTGCAAAGGTTGTAGGGTGCGCTTAAGCGCACCCTACGTATATCATCCAATGTGGCGATTGCCGCGCTCACATAGACCGTTCTCTAAAGACAGTCCCAGAGGCGATTGCCCACCTGCACTGCACCGAACGCAGTGCGGTGCAAGTGGCGCTCACACAGATCGTTCGCTCGCAATGACAGTTTGTATATTTAGACAAGCCCTTTCCTCACCCCCCCAGTACCGCCGCGGAGGGCCACTTGGCCCACAGGAGCACAATCAAAATGGCGAGGTTGGCGCCGATACCAACAGCGCAAAGCGGGTGGGCGTAGAGGATAAAAAGCACGAGGGAGCCGGCTGCCCCGATCCCGGCGAGGACGCGCCACCAGGGGGGAACGATGAATCCGATGGCTCTACTGTTCGCCCCAGCGGTATTTCTTGTTCTGCACCAGCGTTTCGAGGTCGCAGTTCAGACAAAGTCCGTTATGGCAGCAGATGGTCCCGCCGCATTCCGGGCAGCGCCACTTTGCCTCTTCCTTTTCGAGGAAGCTCTCGACGCCTTGATCCCGGATGAATTCAAGGTTTTCGATCATGCTCATGTGGTACCTGGCGCGGTAGCGCGCATCGAGGTGTTTCAACCGGCGGCAGGGAAACTCGTCACACTCGTAGCAAAACCGCACGCGTCCCTCGCCCAGCAGGGCGCATTGTCCTTTCATGAAGGCGCAATTTTTGCCGCGCGGCAGGCAGCCGGCGCAGTACTTCTTGCTGAAGCCCTGCTGCTTGCAGGTCGTTCTGCATTGCCAGGTAACTGACGCACAGCGCGCAGTTCATGCCGCAGGGAGCGATGAGTTGTTCTTCCATCGGGTCAACTCCGTCACTCAAAAGCTGCTTTGGATGGGCATGTTATCGATCCAGATGAGGCTCAAGTCTATGCCAGTAAGGCGCGTAACAGGTCAACTGCCACAACCACCGCCAGCACGATCGAGGCTGCCAGGGCTCCGCGGGTGAGCGTCCAGGCAAGAGACCCTTTCTGAGTCCTCATTCCCACCCGCCCGATGATCAACAGGATCACCATCCATGGGACGGTAATGACCGGAAACTTGAGCCCGATGAAAACGCATATTGCAAAGACGACGACGGCGATGATGATGTAAACCCTTTGCGGGAGGTCAGGGCTTGAAGTGGAGGATGTGGACATGGCGGTCTGGATTCCCTTCGAAATTGGATACTCGTGATGAATCTATTTTACATCAGGGCGGCGCGTTATTTCGCAAGCGTTTCGATCCTTGCCCGCAGCCCCGCGATGACCTGGCGCAGCTCGTCGACCGCGCTTTGACTCTTGAGGATGCGTTCCTGCTCGGCGCGGACGTAGCGTGTGTAGGGTTCGATGTTTTCCCGCAGGCGCGTGATGGCGCCTGCGGTTTCGCTCTTGAACGCGCCGGTCAGCGCCTCGTGCAGGTTCGTGCGCAGGGCAATGATCTTTTCCCTGAAATCTTCCTTGGCTTTCCTGCGTTTGTAGGGGATGACGAAGAAACCGACGATGGCGAGCGTGCTGGCGGCCAGGATGCCGGTGACATCCAGCGCCGAGGAGAGCAGCGCGGTGGCGACCAACGTTCCCAGCCCCACCGCGCCCACCTCAAACAGGGCGGTCTGAGCTACAGCCGCTTCGACGTTCGCCGCCAGGGAGCTGGCTTCCTTGAGCTGGTCATAACTTTCGACGATGGCTGAAACCTGCCGCCCGACCTTGTCGATCAATTCGCGGCGGCGTATCTCCTGCGGGTTGCTTCCCCCGCCGACGATGTGGTCCAGGGCGAGGGATTGACGGCGCTGCAGGTAGGCCATCACCTGCTGCCACTCATGCAGGTCCTTCTCCACCAGCCAGTCGACGATGCGCTGCACCTGTGTATCGATCTGGCTGGATACATCCGAAAGCACCTCTTTTTCGAAGGCTGCCCGAACCCGGTCGCCGCGGACCAGGTGGTGAATGTTCGGCAGGCGCAGGGTGCGGTCGAAGAAATCCAGCCCGCGCATCTCGAAGCGGTGCAGGATGTTGTCCACCTCGGACAGGCGCGGCTCCAGTTCGCTCTCGAGGTCATGTTCGTAGGCGCTGATGGTGGTCTCGATGGAAGCTGCCGTTACGGCATCTTCCTGCAGGCTGTCGGACTGCGCCTGCACTTTGCCGCCGGCGAGGTCGATCACGTTGTCCGCCACACCCAGCGGGCTCTTGAGTTTGAGTTCCAGTTTGGCGGCATCATCGAGTGAGGTGGTGATGTAGCTTTCGAGCGCGTCCAAGCCGCTGGCACGGCGCAGAGCAAGGCGTTGGGCCTCATCCGGCTCGGTCAAAGCCCGCTGCGCAGCCCTGGCAGAGACAGGGAACAGGACCGGCGCTTCACCCAGGGCGAGGGTGGCATGTTTGAGGATGTACTCACGGGTTTCCTCGAGGGCTTCCCTGCTTTCAAAAATATCCACCTTGTTGAGGACGAAGACCACTTTTTTGCCCCATGACAGGATGCGTTCCAGGAACAGCCGTTCGCTTTCCGTCATCGGACGGTCGGCAGAGGTGATGAAAAGCACCAGGTCGCTGCGCGGGACGAACTCGTCGGTCAGGCGTTCATGCTGGCGAAGGATGGCGTTGGTGCCGGGCGAGTCGACGAAATTCAATTCCTTGAGCAGCGGCAGGGGTGAGGTGACCACGGCGAACGCATCATCCACGACGGTTTCGCTCACCTGCTCGCCCCATTTGATCAAAGTAACGCGCGTGGTGGTGGGGGTCACGCCTTCAGCCAGCACTTTTTCGCCCAAAATGGCATTGATCAGTGCGCTTTTGCCGGCGTTGAACTCTCCAACCGCCACGATGAGAAAGAGTTCATCCAACTGCACGATCGCTTTTTGTAACGTTTTCAGCGTGTCTTTCGGGGCATCGATATCCGCCAAACGCAGGAGGATGTTCGATAGAGCTTCTTTTTCATCCATCAAACATTGGGACTGCTCATTGGTGAGCATGGAGGATCGCATTGGAACTCCTTCGGTATTCTTCCGGGAACACCCGCCATTCAGCCGTGAACAGGATCAATGGGCATTCTCGATCAGCGGGCGGGGAAGACGATGGCTCAACGAGGTTTCACTCAACAAAAAGGACTATAAGAAAACAATCCTGAACTTAGTCAAAAAGAGGAACAGGCGGGAAACCGCCTGGGAGATCATACGAAAGCCGCGCTCCGAAGGCGAGGTCGAGCGGGACGGTTTTTGGGTCACCACCAGGCTCAACCCCTCCTGCTGAGGATTTGTGATGCTAAGGTTTCTTGGCGGGCAGCTTGGAATCATGTTTTTCTTTTTTCTTTTCGATCTGTTCCTTTTTCTGCTTCGAAGCTTTTTCTTTATCCTTCTTGGACCCTTTTTCTCCCATTGATTGTCTCCTTTGTGGGGTGAGCCCGGCCAGGTAGGGTAGATCCACCGGGTACCCCTTTCCTTGAATCCATTATAGCCGTTTTGAGTGTAATAAGAAGAAGTGACGCAGGCTGAATCAACTGTGAGACACCGCTTGCTTTGGGCGAAGGGCGGTGTAAAAAAAGATGCGATCTGACTTTGATCGCATCTCATTTACAGACTGAAAAGGTACTCTTGCTTAAAATGCCTGTTCGGTGGGGCGGACCATCACTTCGTTGATCGCCGAGCGCCAGGGGCGGGTGACGATGAACTCGATGATCTCGGCGATATCCTCCGATTCGAGTTGGGTGACGCCCGCAAAGGGTTTCATATTCTGAGCCCGGTTCTCGGGGCTCATGTGGTCAGTGAGCTCGGTGCGCACCACGCCCGGCTCCACTACGGAAACCCGCACGTGGCGACCGGTCACTTCCTGGCGCAGCGATTCGGTGAACGCCACTACGCCAAACTTGGTGGCGTTGTACACGCCCGCGCCAATGCGCGCCCGCCTGCCTGCCACCGAACTGATGTTGACCACGTCGGCTACGCGGCGCGGAGAATCTTCAGCGGCTCTCAACAGGTGCGGCAGCGCAGCGTGCGACATATACAGCAACCCCTTCAGGTTGACATCGATCATGCGCTCCCACTCTTCGACGTTCGCACCCTGGATGTTGCTGAGCAGCATGGTTCCGGCATTGTTCACCAGGATGTCCAGCCGTCCCAGTGCACTGACGGTGCGTTCGACTGCCGCGATCGCGTCTTCCTGCCGGGTGATATCCACGGGCAGCACCAGCGCCTTTCCGCCCGCAGCGGTGATCTCCGCCGCCAGGGAGTCCAGGCGTTCTTTACGTCTTGCCACCAGCGCCACGGCTGCCCCCTGCGCTGCCAGTGCGCGTGCGGTTGCTTCGCCGATACCACTGCTTGCCCCGGTGACCAGTGCCACCGCTCCATTTAAAACATTTGCCATGATATTTCCTTTTCTAATTATGGGTACCCTGGTGCTTTGCCAGGGAACTAATGCTCACTCACGATCAGATCAGACAATGCCCGCTTCGGCACATGATGCACCAGGGCAGCGTCGTTCCAATACTTGATGTCGCCTTCAGCGCCCACCGGCTCGACCACGACCTTTTCCACGGGTTTGCCCAGGGCGATCACATACAGGATTTCGTACTGCGCCGGAATCTCGAGCAGGGTCGTCAACTCCGGGCGCCGAATGCTGGCCAGGATGCATCCGCCCAGGCCTTGTTCGACCGCGCCCAGGAGGATGGTTTGCGATGCGATCCCGGGATCGATGCCGTAGGTGGCTGCGATGGCCGTATCGCCCAATACGATGACGTACGCCGCGGGACGTTCGCCTTCATCAGGCCCATTCCAATCTTTCAGGTAGGCAGCCCAGGCCAGGGTTGGATAGACTTTGGCACAGGCTTCTTCGCTGCTCACCAGAATGTACTTCAAGGGTTGCTTGTTGGCTCCCGAGGGGGTAAGGCGCGCCAATTCCACCAACTCGCGCAGGACGGCGGGCGAAATGCGAACCGACTGGTCAAACCGCCGGTAGCTCCGGTTTTGCAGCACCAGATCTTTTAACATTGTCAGCTCCTGATGTAAGGTGTAAATTCCATGGATTAATTATAGTGCATCTCGCCGGAGAGGGCTTGTCTATTCAAGCTCATTCCAGGCCGCGCCACCTTTTGGAACCTGACTGCGCGGATCAATGGGGAAGGTTTTGTTCCTTGAATTGAAGCGCGCTGCGGAGCGTCGCCAAGCTCTGCCCCACCGTCTGACCGCAGGTATCGATCACCAGGGGATCACCCTGCCACGGCTCGTATTCGCGGGTAAGCACCGCCTGCCAACTGGGAAGTTTCAATCCGCTGATGTTCGTCGAGCGGGATTCTATCCGCTGGCGGTGCTCTTCGCTATCCGAGCAGGTGAATTCGATCTCGATAAATGGAGACCCGGCACGTTTGGCAACATCCCGCCAGGCGGCACGGGTGACCTCAAGCCCGTTGACGCAATCGGCGACGACATTCATCCCCGAAGATAGAAAGTGTTCAGCGAGACGGTACGCCACAATATAGCCTTCTTCGGTAATGGGGGAAATCCCCGCTTCACGCAGCGCCTGCTCGATGATATCGATCCGCAAATGAACCGCGTGCAGGTCAGAAGCAAGCCGCTGAGAGAGAGTCGATTTGCCGGTTCCGGGTAAACCGCCGCAGATATAAAGCATAATTCTCCATTGAAAGGGTCATGTATTGTGGGATAATGCTGCGAGCCATCCAGTCGAACGCCGTTTCCAGGCGGAGGCCTTCACATCCCAGTTCGAGAAGCGCCCAACACAGGTTATCCTGCAGGCAATCCGCCGTACCTGAGGGGGCTCCGGAGGTGGTAAATTGCCCGTTGATTGTCAGCGCGTACTCCAGGATATAGTTGCAGGCTTGCCCAATGCGCTCGTCTTCATGGACATTCGCACCCAATTGAGCCAAAAGGCTGATCGCCCAGACACTGGAACGGTATTTGGGAAGGTATCTGGGGCCGGGTACCACCCAAAACCCGGCTGCATCCATATTCTCAAGGACAGTCGCGATCGGCCGGGCTGTGTGAGCGGTTTTGTATGCGGCAGCCAATTTTGGATCGGCAGGAGAAAGCTCCAATAAATCCCGCAAAACCAGATAGCGCACTTCGGGGGTACCGGTTTCCAACAACCAGGAGAGTGACTGCCCCTTGAGCTGATCCTGCCAGTTAATATCCAATCCTGCTTAAAAGCCGCGGTATTTCGTTGGCGTGATGTGGATGGCGATGCTGTAATCGGCATGGAACTCATCCACGGTTTCTCCGATGCCTTTGATACCTGCATTGTATTTCTTCGCGTATCCTTCTGACATGGTCGGGTGAGGGTCGAGGGTTGCCTCGCCGATCAGAACCACCACATCATCACCGCCACCTTCGAAGTTTAGTGAGACTTTTGGGTGGAGGGGGATATTTTGCAGCTTAAATGAACTGGGTTGGCTGTAAATGAGAATGCTGCTGCCATCCCAATAGAACCACACCGGGTTGGGTTCGGGAGTTCCGTCGGATTTGACCGTGGTCAACCAAACCACCTTTTCGTTTTCGAGCTTCTCGAGCACATGAGCGCCAAATTTTCCTTCGAAATTAAGCATCTTGCCTCCAATATGGATCTTGATCTGCGACCTACGAATTTCTTTATTCATTATACCGATTCCTGCCTGGTGCTGACAAGGCAAATTGCAATAAGCGCTCTCAATCAAGGAGAGCGCTCTGATTTGGGATCACATAGGCAGTCACAATCCGGCTGCGTTCTACCAAATAGGTTAGATCACGAACTGGGACATATACCTTTTGGAGAGGACCAGGCTGTCCAATATCTTCTCGCGGCTGCCCTCAAAGGCTTTATCCTCGACCTCGATGCAGGCAAACCCGTCATAGCCGATATCGTTCAGGGCAGAAACGAACTTGCCCCAATTCACATCACCCAGGCCGGGCAGTTTGGGGGTCATGTATTCCAACGGGTAAGCCATGATGCCCACGTCATTCAATTGTTCGGTGTGCAGCTTGATGTCCTTGAAGTGCACATGGAAAATCCTGTCTTTGAATTCGTAAAGCGGACGAGTGTAATCCATCATCTGCCACACAAAATGACTGGGATCGAAATTGATTCCAAAATTCTTGCTGGGAATGATCGCGAACATCTCCCGCCAGATTTTTGGGGTGGTCGCCAGGTTTTGCCCACCCGGCCATTGATCCCGCCCAAACAGCATGGGGCAATTCTCGATGGCGACTTTTACGCCCAGTTGTTCGGCATAACGAATGATCGGCAGCCAGATCGATTTGAACAGTTCCATATTTTCTTCGACGGTCTTTGTCTGATCCCGCCCGATAAACGTGGTGACCAGGTTGATGCCGAGCTTTGAACTGGCGGCGATGACCTTCATCAAGTGTTCAATGGTAGCCGTGCGCTTTGCCAGGTTTCCATCCATCGGGTTGGGATAATAGGCCAGGGAAGAGATCTGCACACCCTTTTTGGCACAGGTTTCAAGAATGGCGGCAGCTTTCTCGTCGCTGAGATCGTCCACATCGATATGGCTGACACCTGCATAGCGCCGCTCTGCTTTACCCCGCGGCCAGCAGGCAACTTCCACGCAGCCAAAACCCATATCGCTTGCCACGTCGATCATTTCCTCAAAGGTCCATCCGTCCAGAATAGCGCTAATAAATCCAAGTTTCATGATACTTTTCCTCTCTTAACTTTGTTCAACAAGCACTGACCGGCCTGTGATGGATGATTCGATGCTGGCGAAGATCACACGCATGGTTTTCAACGCCTCGGCGCCCGAAATTTCAGGTTCGCGGTGGTTAAGCAGGCAATCGATAAACAAATCGATAACGCCGGATTTCGTCTGGCTGGCGTTGGTTTGGATTTTGTCGATGTCGTAAAGGATCGTCTCGCCGGCGCGGGTGGTCACCTTGATCGAATACGCGGGATCATCGTAGATGCGCATGATGCCTTTGGTGCCGTACAGGATGGTGCTGTTGTCTTCGGCGCCGTAGAACGTCCAACTGGCGGTCATGGTACCCACAGCGCCGCCGCTCAGACGGTAGATGCAAATGGCGTTGTCGTCCACACCGATCAAGGCGCCGCTCGCATCCCGTTTATCAAGGGTGAGCAAACGCGCAGTAGTTTCGACCACTGTTTGACCGGTGAGAAAGTGGATGAGGTCAGTCTTGTGAATTCCGAGGTCTGCCATGGCGCCCATGGCGGCTTTGTTTTTGTCAAAAAACCAAACGTTTTGCCCCGGATCGACGCTCCAGGTTTCGGGTCCGCCGTGACCGAATGTAGTGCGGAAAGAAACAAGCTCGCCGATCAGACCGCTTTGGATCAGTTCTTTCGCTTTGACGTGAGCTTTCGCCAGGCGTTGATTGTGTCCCAGCATCAAGTAACGCCCGCTCTCGCCGGCAGCCTTCACCATGGCTTCGCAATCTGCCAAAGAGGTTGCCATCGGTTTTTCGCAAAGCACGTGCTTACCGGCTTTTAAAGCGGCGATGGTGATCTCTGCATGCGAGGTATTGGCAGTGCAAACGCTGACAGCGTCGATGGCAGGGTCGGCAAGAAGATCCTGGTAAGAGCTGAAGACCTTACCCCCATATTGCTTCGCCAGGGCACTGGCACGCGCATGATTGAGATCGAAAAAACCTGCCAGTTGCGCGTCGCTATTATCAGCGTATTCGGGGATATGCCGCACCTGCGCGATTTTGCCGCATCCAATTATTCCGATTTTGATGGTCACTCTACTCTACCTCCGCTTTTTTCTGCAGGCGTACGGCCTGTTATGAATTGTTTTCTTTCTTCTGTAGTAATACTGCGCCAATGACGATCACACCTTTGAACGCCTCACGCAGGAAGGGAGGCACGCCAAGAAGGTTGAGCAGGTTATTCATCACCGCAATGATCAAGGTTCCAAAGACGGTGCCAATGACAGTCCCTTTGCCACCCGACATGCTGGTGCCGCCCACGATCACCGCCGAGATGGCATCCATTTCGTAGCCGCTGCCGGCATTGGCGTAGTCCATTGAGCCGATCCGTGACACCTGAACGATCGCAGCAATGCCTACCAACAGACCGGTCAGCGCGTAGACACGGCGCTTGATGGTGTTGACATTGATGCCTGAAAGCTTGGTCGCGCGTTCGTTGGAACCGACCGCAATGACCTGACGACCGAAAGTTGTTTTGGTCGAAACGACATACAGCACGATGGCTAATACGACCCAGTAAATGATCGGCATCAGCAATTGCCCGCCGATTTGGACGCTGGCGATATTTAAGAATGGTTTTGGAACCACAGGGGTATACCCCTGCATAAAATG
This sequence comes from uncultured Chloroflexia bacterium, assembly GCA_963714465.1. Lineage (GTDB taxonomy): Bacteria > Chloroflexota > Anaerolineae > Anaerolineales > Anaerolineaceae > UBA6107. The sequence continues at coordinate 38,013 of CAVQOS010000003.1, forward strand.
CTGGGTGACACTGCGGAAAATCTTCATGGTACCCAGGGTGGCGATAAATGGAGGCAGCTTGCCGCGGGTGATCAAAATACCGTTAATTTCACCCAAAAGTATGCCGAGCACAATCCCCACGATGATGGCGATGATATAAGCCAGGGTGCCCGTAATGCCCATGCCCAATAATATTCCCATCGGACCGCTATCGATCATCATCATGACCACTGCGCCGACGACAACCAGCGTAGATCCTACCGCGAGGTCGATGCCACCCGAGAGGATAACAAATGTCATACCCAGAGCAACAATGCCAATGCCCGAATTATTGCGTAAAATATTGATCCAGTTTTGCAGCCAAGTGGTGAACCATTCTCCAAATGAGCCAAAATTAAACCCCAGGGCAAGGGTTTGCAGAATGATCATTACAATTAAAGAAATTCCAGTACTGAAAAGTGGGCGGGTCGTCCACATCGTCCGCAGCCATAAGAATGCATTCTGATTTTTCTTGCCGTCTAATAGTTTCATGCTTTATCTCTTCCACTTCTCAATTAGAAAATGCACCTGTAGCCAAACGCATGATGTCATGTTCATTCATGGCTGCGCCGACCAATTCACCTTGAAGGGCTCCGTGATACATCACGAGCGCACGGTCGCAAACGCGGATGACCTCCTGAGCTTCGCTGGATAAAACCACAATGGCAACGCCTTCGTCCGCCAGGTTCAGGATGATGTCGTAAATCTCTTCCTTGGCGCCTACATCCACACCCTGGGTCGGGTTATCCAGAATAAGCAGTCTGGGTTGAATACTTAGCCACTTCGCCAGGATCACCTTCTGCTGGTTTCCTCCTGAAAGGCTGGTAATCAGGTCGGTCTTTCTTTCCAATTTAATGTGCAGGTTTTTCACCTGGGCATCGAACTCCCGGTTCTGGAGCTGACGATTGATAAATCCAAATTTAGATAACCGCGGCCAGGTGACAATGGAGCCGTTTTCGAGGATGGTCATATCCTTGATAATGCCGTTTTCCTTACGGTTGCGGGGCAAGTAGCCTATGCCTAAATCCAAGGTTTGGGTGGTACTGTGCAGCTTGACCGGTTTCCCCTCAAAATACACCTGTCCGGTGTAATTGCTGCCAGCGCCGATAATGGATTGGAACAACTCACTGCGTCCGTCTCCCAGCAGCCCGGTGATCCCAATCACCTCACCTGCGCGCACTGAAAAAGAGATGTCATGGAAACACTTTTTATCAGTCAATTGTTCTGCGCGAAAGACCTCGTGCGCGGTCTTTCTTTCGCGCTGCAGTGCGATGGTGCGTATATCGTGCCCCACCATATAGCGTGCCAGATCATCCGTGGTCACATCCGAGACAGCACCTTCAGCCACTTTCTTGCCATCCCGTAAAACGGTAAAGCGATCGCAGATTTGCATCACTTCTTTCAATTTGTGCGAGATGAAAACAATTCCCACGCCTTGATTCTTCAGAATCGTCATCATTTCAAATACCCGGTCAATTTCAGTGCCGGTCAGGGAAGTTGTGGGTTCATCCATAATAATGATGGACGCGTTCATCATCAAGGCACGGGTGATCTCAACAATTTGCTTATAAGAGGAATCCAAATCGCGCACCATGGTTTTTGGATCCATCTCAAGGCTCATGCGGTCAAATACAGCCTGGGTTTCGCGGCACATCCGTTCCGCATCCAATAAGCCACTTTTCTTTTTTAGTTCCCGACCGATGAACATGTTTTCGTAAATGGCCAGATCGTTGATCAGGTTGAGTTCTTGATGGATAAATGCAATGCCGGCACCCAGTGACTCGGCGGGGGTGTTAAAGACGACCGGACTCCCATCCAAACGCATCTCACCGGAATCGGCAGGAAGAACGCCCCCCAGGATATTCATCAGCGTGGATTTTCCAGCACCGTTTTCTCCAATTAAGGCACAAATCTCACCGCCTTTTAGCGAAAAGTGAACATCTTTTAGCACAAGATTGGTGCCAAATGCTTTATTGATGCCAAGCATTTCAAGGTTCATAAAATACAATCCATTCTTTTTTGAAGAGGCTATGACAACGCCATAGCCTCTTCGCTTGCCTTAAAGATTCGTTCTTGAACCTGCTAACTGTTGCACTTTAGTACGGTGAGTTCGGATCGAGGAACTTGGTGTAATTGTCACGATCGACAATGGTGGTGGGGATGATCTTGACTGCATCAACCTTCTCACCCTTGAGGACGGCCAATGCCATATCGACTGCATCGCGAACCATGGCAGGGCTGTAGAGTGCGGATTCGATCCAGATGTTCTGGTTCTCGGGCATCATCTTGAAGTATTCCTGCATGCCGCCGCCGCCAGTGACGACTTTGATGTCGGTGCGGTTGGCTTCTTTGATGGCCTGCAGCACACCGATGGAGGTTTCGTCATCCATGGAATATACGGCATCGATCTTGGGATTGCTGGTGAGGATATCAGCGAAATCCTTCAAGCCGTCTTCACGGGTGAACTTGGTGGCGTAGGTGATGATTTTCATATCGGGGGCGAGAGTGGCCATGGTTTCCACAAAGCCTGCTTTACGCAGTTCGGAAACCGAACCGGAAGTGGGGACCTCAAGCATTACAACGGTGCCGGTCTTTCCGATTTTGTCCACAATGTACTTGGCGCCCTGGACGCCCATATCTTTGTTGTCGCCAGCTACACGGTACACACCCTTGGCGGCAATTTCGATGTCGAAGTTGACAACAATGATGCCCTTGTCAATGGCTGCCTGGATGGGCACTTCCATGCCTTCCCACTGCGGGAATGCGACGATCGCCTGTGCACCCCAGGTTTCCAAATCGTCGAGCTGAGAGGTCATCTCTTCGGCGTTGGTGGAGGTGTACAGCTTGTATTCAACTTCGCTGGATAATTCCTTGGCGCGCTGTTCGGCATTGTAAGCGACCGCGGCGACCCATCCGTGAGTTACGGCTGGGGCAAGAATTCCGATCTTGTAAGTGCCGGTGGTAGCGGGTGCAGTGGTTGCCACAGGGGCGGTAGTCTCTGCAGGCGCAGAGGTCGGGCTGGCAGGGGTTGCGCAGCCGGCTAAGATAAAGCTGGCCACAAGTAACACGGCCACTAAAACAAATGCTGTTTTCTTCATGTCATTCTCTCCTTCTAAGATATGTTTTGCTTTTGATCGCACACCAGGCTATTGAACCTGATGATCAATCCAACATGGGTATTGCGGCCGAAGATTCGCGGATGATCAGCTTGTGTTCCAGGATGAGCTGGTGCGGGATCTCTTTTCCCTGGGTCATCTCAGCGTAAAGCAGGTGAACCGATTGCCTGCCCAGTTCGTAGCATGGCTGTGCAATGGTTGTTATATATGGATGGAACATGGTAGTGTGTTCTACATCATCAAAACCGACAACCGTCACATCCTCAGGCACACGATACCCCAGTTCCTTGGCAGAGATAATGGCGCCTAATGCCAGCGTGTCTGATATACAAAACAGGGCAGTCGGCCTGGGAGTAACGCTGAGCAATTCTTTGGCTTTCAGCTTACCGCTCTTGAAGGAATAATCCCGTGATGCGTAGCGGATATAGTCCTCCCGGGGAGTGATGCTGTGCTTTTCAAGAGTATCTTTATAGCTCTGTAGCCGTAAACTGGTCGAGATATATTCATTTTCGCTGCTGATAATGGCAATGCGCCTGTGACCGAGACTGATCAGGTATTCCATGGCTTGCTGTGTCGCCAGGTAGTTATCGATTGAAACGTGCGGGATATCCACCTGGGGATCATATTCGCTGGACTGCACCAAGGGGTAGTGGTCGGCGTATTCAAGCAGCCATTGGCATCCGATATTGCTGGCCATGAGGATGGCCCCGTCGGCGCGCCGCCTTTTCAGCATTTCCAGGGCTTCGCGTTCACGGGCGGGATCGTCTTCGGTGTTGCAGATCAATGCGCTGTACCCCAGCTTTGTGGCTGCATCCCCAATACCGGACAAGATGTGAGCATAATAGGGGTTGGTGACATTTGGGGAGAGGATGAGCATCACCCGGCTTTCATTCCGGCGGAAATTTCTGGCCAGGATATTTGGCTCGTAGGAAAGCTTTGCGATCGCCGCATACACACGCTTTGCCGTATCGGGGCTGACTGTTCCCTGGTTATTCAGCAGGCGCGAAACCGTAGCGACCGATACATGCGCTTCCCGCGCAACATCCGCCATTGAAGTCATTTGCTGCTCCCAATCAATAAAAGGTATTGAACGACCAAAACTTGGAGGAACTACTGGTAAACAGGTCATGTAATCGATTACTGTAATCGATTACATAGACTGTTTCCATCATAGTAGCATTAACAAATTTCTTTGTCAATTACCCATTTTCTTTTTTGGGGATTAGTTAGAGGAACCATGGAGGAAAATCATAGGACTCATGTGATTTTCGACGGGACTTTTGCTATAGCGGTCATTCAGATGGAACTTGCCAGGCATGCGGAGGAAAAGTCTACTCCTGACGATTGGTCATTTCTTCCAGCAGCTCAACCACCGTCAATACCTGTTCACGGCTCACTTTTTCAGAAGGTACGCCTTGATTGATGCAGTCCATGAAATGCGAAAGCTCGCGATAGAACATGCCGGTGGGCGGCAGATTGATCCCGGTAGGGATCTTGTTCTCGTCCTCGGTGTCAAACACCCGCGGCGGCTTGTCGAACTGGTACGCCACAACCCGGCTTCCGTCATTGACGACCACAGCGTTCTCAAAATAGACCCGCCAATGGGCGGTAAACGGGAAATCGGCGTTGAACCAGGCTGCCTCGGCTGCCACGTTCAACTCGTTAAAGGAATAAAGGAAGCGGTAGTGCTCTTTGAACGTTTTGTCTTTATTGCCGCAACTGGTGAAGCTAAAACTTTGCGGTTTGCCGAACAGGCTGACGATGACGTCCAGATCGTGAATGTGCAGATCAAAAGGCAGCAGGCCGCTTTTTTCCTTGTCGAACAACCAGCCGTTCTGAATCCAGCGCGGCAGGGCGGAGAGACGTTCAAAAAAGGCGTCCAGTGGTTTGCCGTATTCGCCGCTTTCAACAAGAGCATGCAGCACATCCACTTCCTTGGTGAACTGCAGCGCCTGTGCCACGAAAAGCAGCTTGCCTTTTTTGTCGGCGAGTGCGAACATCTCCAGCGCATCTTTTTTGTGCAGCGCGATGGGTTTTTCAGTGATGACGTGCATGCCGGCGCTCAGTCCTTCGAGCACATGCTGCTTATGCAAAAAGGTGGGGGAGCAAACATCCAGCACATCCACCTGCCCGGCCTGCGCCATGGACGGAATATCCTCATACAGGGGCAGACCCCACCCGGCGGCACAATCGCGGCTTTGCTGCGTGATTCCCACCAAGGCTGTGACTTTGCAACCGTTGATGACTGCATAATTGTTGTAATGAACGGTACCCATCCCGCCTGTGCCAACGATGCCGATCCGGATCATCCGCTACCCTCCGCTTTTGAAACTAGGTGGTTTATTTGATCAACAACTTAATGAAACGGTTCAGGCTTCGAGGTTGAGCCCCTGTAGATACTCAAAGGACTCGCGCACGGCCTGATTCACCTCCGCCAGATCCTTGGGGCCTGCCTTGGTGAATTCGATTTCCACACTCAGCGGGCAGTTGTTGCCACCTTTATTTAACATTTCCAGAATTCGTGGAAAATCGACGCTGCCCTGACCCAACGTGGGGAAATTCCATTCCTGGCGAGCGCCAGACTTATCTTTGATGTGCATGTAGCCGATTTTGTCGATGCAGGCGGGAATATCCTGGGTGGGGTCCACACCCGCAAAATAAAGCACATTGGCGGTATCGTAATTGATCAATACGCGGGGAGAAGCCACCAGGTCCACAATGCTTTTGATGATCCTGCCGGTGGCGTGTTCGCCGTGGTTTTCGAGGACCAGGGTGAGGTTATATTCCTCAAGGTAGGGCACCAGGTCGCGGATATGCTGCGCCACTTGCTCGTTGGAAGTCACGGCTTTGTCTTGGAGGTGGGCTTCACCGATCGAAGACACGATGTAATTACTGCCAAAAAAGGCTGCCAGGCGCATATTGGCGACAAAATCGCTGATGCGGGCGGTGTCCATCAAGTTGGTGTGACCGCTTAGTGCAAAAGGAACCAACCCGGCAGCTTTGAGCCGATCCTTGACGGAATTGAGGGTTGAAAAGGTCATCGTCGGAAAAACATGCTCTGTCCAGCCTTTGGTGGCGGTCAGTTCGATGTAATGGAACCCCGCGGCGCTGATGCCGTCAATGGCTTCTTCGATGGTGTAGCCGTGGTAACAGTTGGAATTTGCGGCAATAATGCGCTTCATGGTTGGGCTCCTTCTTGTTCAACTGGTCTTGAAGGGTTAATTCTCATGCGGGTAGGCAGAGCCGAGATTTTTGAAAGTATACCACTCTGAGGGTTCTGGAAGTAGCCAGACTGGTGCCAGACTGGTGCCCCTTTTCGAATACTGCCAAAATGAAGGTGCGTTAAGGAATGCTTGTTTCGATCTATAATTTAGATAATTCATTGAGGAGGGTCTGAATCTAAACCCTCAGCTTTACTCTTAAGGTCCGATTGTCAATAAATGTGCATCAATGGAGGAAGCCAATGAACGAGACGACAAAAAAACGCCAATCCAAAGCAATTGATATCATAATCATCGTCATCCTTATCCTCAGCCCCGGGATACGCGGTTATAGTAACTGGCATTGGTACGAATACCTGTTAATATTCATCCCCATCGCTTTGATCATTTACCGCTGGATAATGGAGAGAGCGAAACTGGTCCATAAGTGATCAAGGGGCCTCTCCACTATCTTGCTGTCTTTGTATTGATTTCCCAGCCATTGCTTTTACTGCTTAATTCATGGCCTCGAAGCCAGCACCAAGCTGGCTTCGAGGTTCATTGCCACCATCGGGAAGAGGAAGATGTTTAACCTTATCCCCGATTATTGAATATATCCATCAGAGAGAGTCTTCAGGAACTCAACGACCCATTTCTCCTCAGTCTTGTTAAGTCTCAAGTTGCCGATTTCAGTCGTGTTCATATTTGTCAATGTCTCAGGAGCCGGCCAAGGGGCAATATCACGCGTGTTATAGAAATGGACGATCTCGTCCAGTGATTTGAAGTAGCCATTATGTCCGTAAGCCTTGACGAATGTCGCGGTCGGGCGGAGGTCGACGTTGCGCAACGTGGGAACCTTGAATTTGCCGATTTCAGTTGAAGAAACTCCTGAATATTCAGCCGTATTCACCAGGAATCCACCCAGACCGGGATCAGCCCAGCTGGGATTGGCAATAGTAGCCGGGTTTTCCAGGTTCTTGGGAATGCCGAGATTATCGTAAGAAAAATCGGTGAAAAGCGGGTATCCATAAGAGCCTTCGTCTAAGCTATGGCAGGACGAGCAATTGGCATTGAATACTGCCAGACCGCGAAGTTGATCATTGTTCAGTCCGAGCGACTTGTACTTATTCCAGTTCACCATGCTAATCTGGGTGACATCCATTCCTTTCAATTTCGCGTCGTCCCAGAAACCATCAAACCTGGAGGTGAAAGACGAGACCTCCAATGAGCGTTCATAGGCTGCAATGGAAGTGGCGATTTCGTTGTATGCCACTCCTACCGCCGTGGCATCCGCGCAGTTCAGGCTGCCCCATACTTCTACAAACAAAGCAGCATAGTCGGATGCTTCCACCTTCGCGCAAAGGGTCTGTGCATCCGGGATAGCCTGTTCCATGGGGTTCAAGAACGGTCCTTTGGCTTGCTCGGCCAACGGGTCGCCCATTGTCCAGCCGGTAGCACGCCCGTCCCAGAACATACCGCCGATCCACCCCGCCACAGCATCATAATGTAAAATCGGGCTATCACCTGCATAAGCCGCCGCCGGCGGCTTGCGGTTGCCAAAATTACCAGCTATGGATCCTTCATAAACTCCGCCATGAATGTTGATGTATTCACTTGGTCCTGTGAATCCCACCCCCGATCCATGGCATGCGGCGCAAGCCTGGTTATTGTTCAATGAAAGGTTTTGATCATAGAAAAGGAGTTTACCCAACTGTTCCTGCGAGGTCAGATCACTACCTTGCGCTTGAGCCGTGCTGGTAAGTCCCAACCCGATCATCAGCGCGACTACAAGCAGTGCAGACATCCAAAACATCGTAGATTTCATTTCATAACCTCCCCTAATAACTAAATCCAGATATTCTTGTTTGAAACCCGAACAAACAGGTCAGGTTATTTGGTTCTTTTGTACCAAAGAAGAGACTCCTTTCTTCATAAAGTCAACCATTGCCTATCAAGGCAACGTTGTTTATTTCGGCAACGCAGCGGTAAACTTTTGGAGGCCAGGAACGTCATCCGGAATTCCTGGCTGACGGAATTGAGTGGACAACCTTGACTGAACTCCAAAGGCTATCCAATGACCCAATCCTTATAATTGACACGCATTCCGTCTCTCGTCATAATCTTGCCTATGGTTCACCTCTTTTCTGGCCGACTGGCACAACTTCTCTTGTCTGCCTCATGCCAACGCCGCAGAATTGTATTTAGTGTGGACATTTGTTGTTCTCAGCCGATATTCTCCAATGCAAATTCCCAGTTGATCAGCTTATCCAGCACCGCATTCGCGTAGTCAGCACGAAGATTCTGGTAATCCAGGTAATAAGCATGCTCCCAAACGTCAATGGTTAGAAGCGGCTTCATCTCTGTGGTGAGTGGATTATCGGCATTGGCAGTTTTCACGACCTTGAGTTGAGCGCCATCGAGGACAAGCCAAGCCCAGCCGCTCCCGAATTGTGAAACTGCTGCAGCGGCGAGTTGCTTCTTGCAGTCTTCTACACTGCCAAAAGAAGCCTCGATTTTCTGCTTGAGTGCGGCAGGCGGTTCGCCTCCACCCATTGGTTTCAGGCTTTTCCAATAGAACGTGTGGTTCCAGGTCTGCGCCGCGTTGTTAAAGATTGCGACCCTTTCGGGCCTGCCTGCGGTTCCCTTGATAATCTCTTCCAAGGGTAGATCAGAATAGTCCGTCCCGGTAATGAGTTTGTTGAGATTGTCTACATAACCTTTGTGATGTTTCCCGTAGTGAAATCCGATCGTTTTGGCGGATATCACCGGTTCCAAAGCATTTTCAGCATAGGGAAGCGGGGGTAAGACAATAGAAGGTGTCGCTCGGTAAACGTTATCTGAGTCGGTAGGGTCCATCATATTCATCTTGGTCTCCTTAGAGGGTGTAGGCGACGTGCAAAAGCTCACGCTTTGGCGGCTACAAGCCATGCACGTCAAAAAGAACTTATCGGCTGGAATATCCGGGTGTCAGGTCTTTTCCGGAATTCTTTACTTTGATTTTTCGATTTTTACTTCTACTTCTTTTGTCCCACTGGCATAGAACTTTTCTTCATCGGGGGCAAGTTCGTAGAGCAATCTCAAAAACTCGCCAGCGTGTACCCGTTCCTCGTCTGCAATATCCTTGAGAACCTTCACCGCTAGTTTGTTGTTGGTGGATTCGGCAAGCTGCATGTACATTTGAGTGGCTTCGTACTCTGCAGACACCATGAACCGAATTGCTCTAATGAGCTCCTCGTCAGTGAGCTTTTTGCTGTTTGCCAGCCCTGAAAAGGGCGATCCAAATATTGGCATAGGTTTTCCCTCAATTCTTTTTCTTGGCTTTCAACCAATCATAAGCCTAATATATTTTGCACAGCTTATGATTTTTTTAGGTCATTAAATCCATTATAGCGCGAATCCGGCACAGATTATATAGGCACGATCTTCAAAAGGAGTCCATGGAACACCGGTTTTGACTGGCGCCGCAACAATCGCCAGCCAATACCACTTGGCGATCTTTGCTGTTCAGCTTGTTGATGGCTATTTTTTCTTTCTTGACTTCATTTCGGCTTTCGTCAGATTTTCGTTCACCCTGAAGCTGACGATTTCGCTGATCAGGTCCAGGGGCAGAGGTTTGTCAGTGGGGAACCGCACTGTGCCCTCCGAGCCCGCATAGGCTGATAACTCGTCTTTGAACGCATAAACCCCGCTGGCTGTAGGAAAAAAACTGATATGGTTCTTGAAGGCGGCGAAGTAGACCAAAATCCCCTTGAGGTAGAACGCAGGCATTTGGTAGCTGATCCTTTCTTCAGCGTCAGGTGCAGCGGCTTTGATGGTCGCCCGCAGTTCCTGCAGTATCTTTTGCGTTTCTGCAGGGAAAGTGGAAATGTATTCGTCTATGGAGGCATAACCAATCTGTCCGTCTTTCATGGGGTCTCCCTTGTAGCAGGATTGACTTGTTAAACCCTGGCATGACACAATTATTCGGTCAAGTATAAATGCGCCTTACCCAAAAGCCAGCCAGGGGTAAAGGCTGTCTTTCAGGGCATCTGGATCAGCCCGATGAGGTTATTTCCGGATCTTTTACGGTGACGGTCAGCTTGCCGCCGCCGACGGTCGACGACAAATATCCCGATCATGTCCAGCCGCGTGCCCATGGTGTTTACTCCCCTATTTTGGACTGGAAGTGTTATTCAGATTCTGGCGATGATCCGATAATGCCTGGTGCAGTTCAGGAGCAATACTTTTCATAAGATCATGCAAATTAATTATACAATTTGTCCAGTTCACTACGTCCAAAAATGCCCTCCAATACGAGAACATTTTTGAATTTTGCTTTAGGAAGATTTGGCGCGCCATGCCGTCAACGACTTGTTGCCATTTCCGCCAGCTTGCACACCGTTCTCCAATTGCGGTCGGTCATTGGAACACCAAGGAATTTCTCAGCAGCAGCAGCCAATTTGGATCTGCCCACCCCCTCGGGCGCATGCAGATAAAAGACCTTATCGATCAATTGAAATCGTTCGCTTCTGCTCTTAAGGCTTTCAAGCGCTTTAAGATCCGGGTTTAGCGGTAGAGCGCTGAGAAAGCCCAGGTGCAACGTTTGCGGGTTGTTGGTCGCTTCGGAGAACGGGTTCCGGGCAATCGTCCGTTCGAGTTCCTCGATGCTCAAGAGCACAACGGTCGGTTCGAATCCACGGCGATGCTTGATCTCAGACCTAATCCTGCCGGTAAGAGAAGAAGAATCTTTTTCTTCACTTTCAAACACCGCGTTGCCGCTTTGAATGTAGGTGCAGACATTTTTGCAGCCGAGTTCTTGCAGAAGGGCAACAAGTTCTTTCATCGGCAGCGTACCCTGCCCGCCGACGTTAATTCCCCTGAATAATGCGATCTTGGTCACCACTGCGATCACCGTTTTGAATAAAATTGCGCCCGACCCATGATTTTTTCGATTCTTGGGGGCGAACATCATGCACGCCATTGCAATAAACGCCCTCTAATGGAGGACATTTATTTGCCAATCTATTGTGTTGGAAGCTCTACCTGTAATCGTCCTCACCCTTTTTGTGGATGTTGGCGTACGCCTGGTTGCGGCAAACTTCCGTGGCGTCGACACTCCTTCGATCGAACTGGGTTATTGACCCTTTGGCCGAGTCCACGTCCAAACACCCAGGTTGGTTACCGTCCAATAGGCTTCCCTGAGAATGACGAAATGGTTATGTTCTTCTTCGGAAAGTCGGCTGAACATATTATGACCTTGCGGGTCAGTGATTTGGACAGCCAAATCGCCATACGTCTTTTCGGCAAGTTTTTCGAGGTCAATGGCATCAGCAAGGATGGTAATGGTCGTTTTCTGGTTAGGCTCTTCGGCTGCCTTGATTTCGAATATAGGCGGGAGGGGGAACTCCTTGCCTTCATAATTGATGTATTTACCTTCATCCATCAGAGATTTTTCAAGCGCAGATAGTTTCTCGAAATGGAATTGTTCGAATTTGCTCAACTCAGTAAAGATATGTTTGCCAACCTGGCTGTGGATTTCCTGGGCGGCTGCAGCGTAATTATCTGAGGCAATTCTTTCATTATCTTTTGCGATACGGATTGCATCCAGAAGACTCGGTGTATTCATTCATTTCTCCTTCGATATACTTTCAATAATAGAATCGATATTTAGATCTAGTTCTCTTTGAATGATTTCGCCCTGGCAATCTCAGGTTAACGCAGGCATGTGGAGGCGACTTATGATTTCTCCAAACTTTATAACTCTGCAACGAGCCGTCAAAGAACCTTCCGCGCTGGCGTGAATTCTCTCTCAAAAAATACACCGCCATTATACAACTAACTATACTCATGAATTATAAGAATTATCGTAAATTAGGTTCAAGTACTTGTACTCTTTCGATTTCTAAATAATTCCGCTCTAGATTCTTTGATCGGGTATCTCAGGTATTCATTTGGCCGGCAGGATTTTGTTTGACCGGGAAACAATCGGAAGATCTACTATCAAATTGGCGAGCAAGGCATTCTGTTGCAGTGCGCCGGCGCGGTCATTGGCATCGTCTTCTGCTAAGCTTCAAATGACTGGTCCCCAAGCACTAGTTGGTTTCATCTTCAACGCCAAAGAACTTGATAAATAATTCTCCCGAAAGCGTTTCCCCGGTCTCTGTCAGGTCCAGGGTTGGAGTTTTCACTTTTGGGTAATCGATATATCCTTTTTCATATAACCGGTTTAACGTCTCCAGGTCCAGGCCTTTCCAGGCACTGGCACCCAACGCATCATGGGTGCTGGTGAGATAAAGTAGAGCCAGGACCATCTCATCGACTTTGTCTTTGTCATACTCCATGGCAGTTCTCGCTTTCATCAGGTTGCCGAACGATTACCAGCCTCAGTAATTTGTGATCTGTTGCCAGTATGCCCGGAACTACCAGTCGCTTCAATGGTTTTTGATTGCCTTGTAAACAAGCGCTTTGACGATCTCAACTTTCGCCTTATTCCTGGCAAGCGGTTGACCGTTCGCGACCGCAAGCTCGGCAGCTTCATGCGCCAGCGTTTCACTCGGAGCTTGATTTTCCAGCAGTTGTTCCACTGCCGTAGCACGCAAGGGGAGAGGCGCGACTGCTCCCAATACCACCCTGGCATCGTGGAACCGGCCGTCAATCATGGCAGCGCTGAAAGCGATGCTGACAATGGGAAAATCGATCGAATTACGAATACGGAACTTGAGAAAACTCTGCTGGCTCCCGGGTTGAGGGGCAGGAATCCAGACTTCCTCGATCAGCTCAGTACTTGCCAAAACCGTTGTCCCATTTAGGCTGGCTGCGAAGAGAGCTTCGGCTGGAAGCGAGCGCAGGTTAGTTTTCACCTGGGCGTCCAGCGCGATCAAAGCGGTGGCAAGGTCTGATGAATTCACAGCCACGCAGCCGCAATTCGCGCAGCGCAAGGTCTCTGCAGCCATCGCCTCTGCAGCTAAAGTATCACTGTCTTCGCCGCGCAGCGTCCGCTGAGACACAGGCAGACGGGAAATGGTGACACGGGAACTGGTGGCAAGTGCAGCGGTGTTGATTACCAGGGGGCTATGTCCATGACGGGCGGGTGCGGACTGGGCTGCTGACAAATAGGCTTTGATGTTCGCTGCCGCCCTTTGCCCTTCAGCCATGGCTTGGACGACGGTTGCCGAACCACCGGTGACATCACCGCCCGCAAACAAACCGTCGATGCTGGTTGCAGTGGTTCCCTTTTTGACAACGATCATCCCACGCTCTGTTTGGACATCTGATCCGACATAGGATAGATCCGCCGCTTGACCAATGGCCACCAGCACTTGATCGACCTCGACTAAATTTCTTTCCGTGGCATCGAAGGCTGGCGCGAAACGCCCATCCTTGTCGAAAACAGAGGTGCACCGGATCAATTCCATCCCAACAAGTTTTCCATTCTGCTCGACCACACGATCGGGTCCCCAGGAAGGCAGGATCTCAATCCCCTCCTCGTGTGCCTGCGCGATATCTTCCGGCAAGGCAGGCATAATATCCACGCTTTCCAGGCAGGCCATCATCACCTGACGCGCACCAAGGCGCCGCGCGCTGATCGCCACGTCGACAGCGACACTCCCGCCGCCTATCACCAACACGCGCTCGCCCACGGGTTTCGGGTTTCCCAACTGAACGTTGAGCAGGAACTCCAGGCCGGAATCCAGTAATTCACTTTTTTCCACTCTCAATTTCTTGCCGTTCCACAGGCCGGTTGCCAGGAACACGCTATCGTAGTGCGCTTGAAGGTTGGGCAAGGTGAGATCGCCGCTGCCCACGTCCGCGCCGAGTTTGAATAAAATTCCCATGCTCTCAAGTGCTTTCACCTGTGCCCGCACGACAGGCTTGGGCAGGCGGTAAGCCGGAACGCTGTAAGAGAGCATCCCGCCTGCTTCCGGCATGCGCTCAAAGACCGTGACCGCATGACCTTGTTTCCTGAGGAAATAGGCTGCGGTCAATCCCGCCGGGCCGGCGCCGATCACCGCCACACTTTTCCCCGATTCGCCCTCAGGCGCCTGGTAGAAGGCTTCAAAGTGCTCCAGCGCATAGTCGCCCAGGTAACGTTCGACGCTGCGAATCGAGACAGGCTCGTCAAAGTCGAGACGGTTGCATTCCGCTTCGCAATACATTGAACAAACCCGCCCGGTTATAGCAGCCAAAGGATTGGTGCGCAGCAGGATCTCGACGGCTTCATCTACTTCGCCGTCACGGAGTGCTTCCATATAGGTGGGAATGTCATTGTGGATGGGGCAGCCGGTGACGCACGGCGCGGCTGTGACACACATGCCACCAAAGATCGAATGATAGCGATTCTCAGCGAACAGCGCGTCGCACCATCTGCCACCTTTGCGCAGGCAATCGAAGGTGTTATCTGGATTGCGGTAATACCAGCAGCGCGGTTCCTGGCAAAGATTGCCGGCAAGGGTCGCCACATTACGGATTTGCGGCGACGCCACGCTTGCCGCCGACTGGGCAAGCAGCGGATAGTCTTTGCGGATGATGGGGTTTTTGGCAAGCTCATCCAGGGTGGTCAGTGCACCAATGCGAAGCCTTGCCGGCTCGACCTTTATGTAACTTAGCTCTTTGAGCGGCTTAAGTCCGATGAGCACTTCAGGTGGATCCGCGTGGACGGCGTCCTTAATTGCTCCCAACAGGTCCGTGCCGCCCGCGATCACAGCCGCATGTCCATCCAATTCCTTCAACAAAGCTTCCGCCGACTCGATATTCTCTGCAGCAATGTATTTAATGGGTTGTGGAATCATCGCATCACCTCAAATCCGCCCTAAAGCATGCAGTACTTTTTCGGGCGTGATCGGAATTTCATCAACCCGGACACCAATAGCGTTATAGACAGCATTCGCGATGGCACGCGGGGTATTGGTTAAAGTGCCCTCGCCGATGCCGCAGGCGCCGTACTCGCCCGCTCCGCGCCAGACTTCCAAGAGCACCGGTTCGATTTCCGGCATATCCAGGATGGTGGGCATTTTGTAATCAATAAAATTGAAATTCAACGGAACACCGTGTATCGGGTCGTAGATGATCTCTTCAGTGAGGGCTTCGCCCACTGCCATCACCTGCCCGCCAATTTGCTGTGCTTCGGCACCAGAGGCGTACATGACCGTGCCGCAATCATTGACGATGATCAGTTTGATCACCTGCGTCCGACCTGTGCTAGTATCCACTTCGACTTCGGCAAAGCTGGCGATATACGGCACCCCGGTTCGTTGACTGGCTGGTTTGCGGCTCACACTCACAGACATAGGCACGAGATCGCCTTTCATCAGCAGGTCTTTGACGCTGATGGGTTTTCCGGGTCCCATGATTTGACCTTCGCGGATGTCCAATTGAGCGGAAGGGATCTCCAACACAGCAGATGCCAGATCGAGGAGCTTTCCCTTTAGCTCCCGGGCAGCCACCATCATCACCTCGGACTGCAGGAAGGAAACGGCACTATCCGTTTGAACGCAGTCGCGTAAGCCGCGATCTGTATCAATCGTGGCGACCCAGGAGATATCTTGCGGGCGAATAGCCAGGTAGCTCAGCGATTCGGCACAGCCGAGCACATTACAGGTGTTCGACCCAGTACCCGTTTCAACCGTGGGTGCATCCAGGGTGACAGTGCAATCGGGGTTGAGTGTGATCTTCACCTGCACCTGCCCGCGGCGCTCTTCCTGCCACTCAGCGTGCCATCCGGGATGAACGGAAAAGCCCACCCCTCGCCGCTTAGTGTCGTCAAATAATGGTCCAGCTCCCGGCTTGTGCCGTTTCTCGTTCCAGCCGATGCGCTGCGCACCGGTTTCGAGCACTGCCTGCAGGCTGGCATCGGGGCAGGAGCCCCATTCGTGCCCGAAGTTCTTGATCGCCAATGCGATGGGATCCAACCCCAGCCGTTCAGCCAGGCTGTCGATCATCAGGCCAAAAATAAAGTTGAACTGCGAATTACCCACCCCGCGCATCATGCAGCCGGGAATATGGTTGGTGTAGACGGCGTAAGATTCCATCTTGATGTTTGGGATCGGGGCGAGGGCGGCTTCCGAGATCTCCGCCGGGGCAAATTTCAAGGCAAAAACGGAGTGATCGGCATGCGCGCCGATATCTCCAATGGATTTAAACTGAAGCGTTGTGATCGTGCCGTCAGACTTGGCGCCCACTTTGCAATGATAAAGGGCAGGCTGCCGGGTATCGTGGAAGCTGTCATGCCGTGTATGCTTGAATTTGACCGGCCGCCCGGTTTTTCTCGCCAGGAGCGCTGTAAAAAGAAAGAAGGGTTGGTCGCCCGTATCTCCGCGGCCGAATTGACCGCCCACATATTTGCTGACGACGCGCACCTTATGGATCGGCAGTTCCAGCATTTGACTGACATGCATTCGGGTTTGATCGGCAGCATAGCTATTGGAGACGATGGTCAGGCGATCATCTTCCCACTGCGCCAGGCAGCACCATGGATCCAGTGCCCCCTGGGTGGGATTGTGATGGCTGGTGTCCATCTCGAGGATGACGTCTGCATCGGCAAAGCCTCGTTCGACGTCACCTTTGGTCAGGAAAACATCCGGACCGCCGATCGGGTCGGGGGGTAAAACATTGTTTGCGGCAATCTCCGGGTGGATCACCGGCGCGTCAGATTGCATGGCCTTGAGCGGATCGAGCACAAAGGGGAGTACGTCCCATTCGACATCAACCAGTTTTAATGCCTGCTCGGCAATTTGATCGCTCTCTGCAGCAATGACCACGCCCACTTCGTCGCCCGCCCAGGCTGCGTAATCTCCCAAAACACGCCGGTCGCGGAATTTCCGCCACATCATGCCCTCGTAATTGACCGTATCCACCGCGTCGGTCCAGCCGGCATTGGTCGGTTTCAGGCGTGCCACTTCCGGATCCTGGTAAGTGAGTATGGCTTTGACACCCGGTAACGTCGCAGCCTTGCTGGCATCCAGACGAACGATCCTGGCTCTGGGATAGGGGCTGCGCAGCACCCGGGCGTGAAGCAACCCCGGATAATTCTTATCAGAGATGATATCATCGGCGTAGGGAGCCCGACCTTGAGCTTTTTCGAGTGCATCGATCCGCGGCTGGTAACCGCCAATAAACGCACGGGGAACGCGTGGCTTGTAAGGGATGGTCATGATTGACCTCTTCTCGCAACAATTTTCTCAGAGGCGTGCTGGACCGCCTTTACGATCCCGGCATAGCAGCCGCAGCGGCAAAGATTTCCTGAAAGAGCCTGCCTAATTTCATCCAGAGTGGGGGTGGGATTTTCGTCAAGCAATGCCCGGGTGGACATGACAAACCCGGGGGTGCAGTAGCCGCATTGGAGCGCTGTACCGTGCCCGGGTTCACTCTGCTCGGCAAAGGCTTCGATCACGGGATCATCTTTCGGCAGCCCTTCGATGGTCAGAATATCTCTGCCATTGGCTTCCACTGCCAGCAGCATGCAGGAGAGAACTGCCTTGCCATCCATGATCACTGTGCAGGCCCCACAAGCCCCTTCGTCACAACTGACCTTCAAGCCTGTGTAGCCAAGGCGCTCACGTAATAATGTGGATAGGGTGGTCATGGATTCGAGATCGCGACCGAGCTCGAATTCGCGCCATTCGCCATTGATGTGGATGGCAATTCTTTCAATCGCTGAGGTTTGGGGATTAACACTCAATGCAGCCTCTTTTCAGGATCTTTGAACCCTAAATGAAGTATGTAACATCGATCGGATTTGTTGACTTCTGAAAATCAAAGGCCATTCAAGCCGTTAGACCAACCAGCACGAATACTCCGGGAAGCTGACAATCACTTCGTCGCCTGCGCGGGGCAAGGTTCTGGTTCGTTCGTTGAAGAAATCTGCCGAGAGGAGAATACCGCCCACGTCCACCCGCAGGCGTACCACAGCGCCAAGAAAGAGGACTGTTTCGACCCGACCTTTGAGCGCGTTGCGGCCTTCACCTGTGCCTATTTGAACTTCTTCCGGGCGGATGGCCAGCCTGGGCATGTCGCTTATTTTTCTTTCAGGGGAGTGTTCGAACTTGATCTTTTGACCCGCCAGGAGGCAGGTGTGATTCTGCAGGTCCACCTGGGTCACCGGCAGCATATTAAGCTGACCGATGAATTGAGCGACAAATTCACTCGTCGGAAAATTATAGATATTTGCCGGGGTGCCGACTTGTTCGATACATCCCTGGCTCATCACCACCACCCGGTCAGATATCACCAATGCCTCTTCCTGGTCATGCGTAACGTAGATCGTAGTGATCCCCATCGTTTGCTGGATGCGGCGAATTTCCAAACGTAATTCGACCCGAATTTTTGCATCAAGCGCTGAGAGCGGCTCGTCCAGCAGCAGGACACGCGGGTTAATGGCTAAAGCGCGGGCCAGGGCGATGCGCTGTTGCTGTCCTCCGGATAGTTGGTATGGATACTTGTTAATTTGATTCTCGAGATGAATGAGGGTAAGCATCTCACTGATGCGCTTGTTCGTTTCCGTTTCTGGCATTTTGCGAACTTGCAGCCCGAAACCGATATTTTGGCCAATGGTCAAATTGGGAAATAATGCGTAGGATTGGAAAACCATTCCCACATTGCGTTGATTTGGGGATTTATGAGTGATATCTTCCCCATCCAGGATAATGCTGCCGGTCGTTGGCTGGTCAAACCCCGCGATCATCCGCAAAGTGGTGGTTTTTCCACACCCTGATGGACCCAGAAATGAGACAAACTCTCCTTTTTCCACATCAAGGTTGAAATCTTCAACTGCGGTCGTTGCTCCAAAAACTTTGGATAGTTTGGATAAATTAAGAAAAGCCATAATTCACCGTTTAATTTCTAAATTTTATTTTCTTAATCCGATTAGCGTGCCCCAGAGAGCGAACCACTGTCGGCCTTGCCACGGTTGAAGAGTTGGATCAACCCCATGAAGCCCCAGGTGACCATAAAACTGATGATAGCCAGCGAAGAAGATTCATAGGTTCTGTTCTGCCCGATCAGCGACATATAGGGGCCAAACGCTTTGATACCCACCATAAAACTGGCAATCGTATATTCACCGATGACGGTGGCGAGGGTCAAGAAAGCACTGCTCAAAATCGCCACCTTCAAATTCGGGACGATGATCTTGAACATAATCGTGCCCCAATTGGCGCCGAGGCTTTGTGCGGCTTCAGTAAGAGAGCGCACATCAATGGCAGCCAGCCCGGTATCGACCGACCTGAATACGTAAGGCAAAGCGAGTACGACGTAAGCAGCCACCAGTAAAACGTCTGTGCCAAAGTAGGTATCGGTAAGATAAAACGGAGCACCGCTAAAAACGCGAATTAGACCAAAAACGAGCACAATGGCGGGGACAACAAATGGAAGCATCGAGATAAATTCCAGCATGCCTCGAAGCTGGGGCAAACGCAGCCGAATCCAGTAGGCAGTGGGAACAACCAAAACGATACTGACAATGATCGTAAAGGCCGCAATTATCAGAGAGAATTCAATGGTGGACCAGAAATTGGGGTCTTTGAAAATGTTTTGATATGAAAGAAAGGAGAGGACGCCTTTCCTGGCTCGTAATGAAAAATCGAACGTTGAATACAACGGCAAAATGAAATAGATCGCGCCGATCGCTATCCATACCCAGGACCAAAATGATTTGCGTTTCATCTACGCAGCCACCTTTCGCTCCTGCGCCGAAGCGAGTAGTAAATGAACATCATCACCGACATCACCAGAACCATGCCGACTGCAAGGGCATATCCCAGGCCAGGGTTATAGTAAATATCGCCTTTGATTTGTGAACCAATAACAATGGTGATGAGGTTAATAAACCCACCTGTAAGCGAGTAAGCTGTTGCGTATGCACCAAAGGAATTGCCAAACAGCAGAATCATTGACCCGAGAATCGAAGGCATCAAAATAGGTAAAGCTACTTTACGCCAGTATAAACTTTGGGTCGCTCCCAGGTTTTCAGCGGCTTCGCTCCACTCTTTCTTGAGTCCATCCAGCGCCGGGGTAATGACCAGAATCATCAGTGGAAACTGGAAAAACATATAAGTCAACGTAAGTCCCCAGAAACTGTACAGGCTGAATCCTTGATCATACAGATTCAACCCGAGGACATTCTTCAACAATAATGTCACAAGACCAGTACGGCCCAGCGTTGCAATGAAAGCGAAGGCTAACGGAACGCCGGCAAAATTTGAGGCTACACCTGAAAATGTCATCAAGGTGGTTCGTACCGCGGGGGGTAATTTTCCAACGGTGACGGCGTATGCCATCAAGAATCCCAGCAACCCACCGCCTATAGCGGTCGCCAGGCTGATTTTGATGGTGACCCAATAAGCGCTGAGAATAGAAGGGTCAAGCAAGCCAACAAAATTCATCAATGTCAGTTTGCCAGCATTGTCACGAAAAGCGCCTATCAACAGGGTGATAGAGGGCAGCACGATAAAAAGGAAGGCAAATACAAAAAATGGGACAACGCCGAGCCAGTTGCGCCATTGCAAAGGTGCGGGACGCGCTTTAGGCGCGTCCCGTTTTTCATTTACCAAAGGGGTTTGATTATTTAACATCTGCACCAACGACAGACATCCATTTATCACCAATGACCTGCTTGGAAGCGTTGATCTGGTCAATACTTGGGAAGGCGATCGGACCACTGAAGGCGGGCAGTTTGGCTGCAACTTCAGCCGGGATCACCCCTCGAGCCTGCATATCTGCATAGCGAATGGGATGGCAGTAGCCCTTGAGCCAAATGTTCTGGCCTTCGTCGCTATAAAGGAATTCCATCCATAATTTGGCCGCATTCGGGTGGGGTGCATAAGCTGAAATGGCTTGAATATAGATGCCAGCGATCGTACCGCTCTTGGGATAGACCACCGCGATGTTCGGGTTACCAGCCAGTGTATCTTTATCAGCCAGGGCACTGTAGTCCCAGCGTAAAATGATGGGGGTTTCGCCTTTTGCCACGGTTGCCTGTTTGGCAATCACGGGTACAAAGTTGCCTGCATCGTTGACCTTTTTGAAGAAATCCAGTCCGGGTTGTACATCATCCAGGGATCCACCGTTGTAGATGGCTGCCGCATAAACGGACATTTGAGCCTGAGCTGAAGCACGCGGGTCGCCAGAAAGTGCAAACTGACCTTTGTATTCGGGTTTGAGTAAATCAGCCCAGTCAGCCGGGACGTTCTTGACCGCATCGCTGTTGACTTCGAAGGCCAGCACACCGTAATAATCGCCGTACCAGTTGCCGTCAGGATCTTTGGAATCAGCCGGAATTGAATCCCAGGTCGAAACCTTGTAGGGCATGACCAATTTGTCAGTGATCAATTGCGGGCCGAAACCATAACCCACGTCGATCACATCTGGAGCCTGCGGGCCTTTGTTATCTTTGTTGGCCACAATGGCTTGAATTTCATCGGCAGAGCCGCCATCAGGATTGAGTTCATTGATGGTGATGCCGTATTTGGTCGAGAAGGTCGTGAGGGCTTCACCGTAATTGCACCAGTCATGGGGCAGGGCAATGGTGGTCAGGTTGCCTTCAGCCTTGGCGGCTGTGACTAATGCTGCCAGTGGGTCACTTGATGCTTGGGTGGGTGCAGCAGTGGGGGTTGCACAGGCTGTAAGGACCATGGATAGAACCAAAAGAACACTTACGATCAAAATTGATTTTTTCATTTTTCTTCTCCTA
The DNA here is from genome assembly GCA_963714465.1 of uncultured Chloroflexia bacterium. Taxonomy (GTDB): domain Bacteria; phylum Chloroflexota; class Anaerolineae; order Anaerolineales; family Anaerolineaceae; genus UBA6107. Next base: position 60,011 of record CAVQOS010000003.1, read on the forward strand.
TTGGATATTGAGCGAATTCCGCTGATCTATCTGTGTGCAAAAAGCAATAGACGGCTTTTCCTCCTTCTTATTTCTTCTGGGATTTATTTTTCATATGCATGTATCTTATAAGAAATCAAGGAATAAAACAACTTAAAGCGACATCTTTTAAGAATTGCACCCCTTTCTGTTGGGGGAATCCCAACTTTAGGGGTGCATTCAAATCGATCGGATAAAATAATTTGGAACTATTGCCTGCAACCATTTGTATCTCATGAGAAAAGCGACTGCATTCCCAATTGTTCCGTCTGGGCTTGCATCTCTTCATCAGAAGGCTGTGCGACAAATCGATTGGCCGCATCCAATACCCGCGGTAACAGATGAACATCACCTGCCGAGTTTAGAAATAATCCTTCATGCCCCAGCACCCAATGCACCGCCAGGTCAATATCTGCCTGGCTTTCGAGCGGACGGTACCACGTAGCGCGTTCAGGCGGGCGCGCTCCCCACGGAGACTGCACGATGGATTTGATGGTTTGAACCGCCACATTGCGGGCATGGCAAACGCTCAATAAATTCATAAAATTGCTGAGATACTGCTCATTTTGTGACATCAGATAGCTGAACGGCAGCAGCACCGAGTCAAAATCAAAGCGCTCGAGAGCGCGAAGGTGCATCACAGGCACGGTGAGCCCATGACCCGTGATGCCAATGAAGCGTACCAGTCCTTGCTCGCGGGCCTGGATGGCGGCTTCCAGCGCGCCGCCTGGACCCAGGGCGGTTTCCCACTCGAGCGGGTCGACCAGGTTGTGGAGCTGCAGCAGATCCACGTGGTCCACTTGCAAGCGTTCCAAAGAACGCTGAATCTCTTCGCGCGCTTTTTGGGCAGTGCGTTCACCGGTTTTTGTGGCGAGGAAAGAAGGCCTGCCGTGCCGCTTGATCCAACTGCCGACGCGCAGTTCTGCGTCACCGTAACTGGCAGCCACATCCACGTGATTGACCCCGAGAGACAATGCGAGCTCAATCGCTGTATCCGCCTCGGTTTGAGTGACCTCTGAAAAAGCTGCTGCGCCGAGAAGAACACGTGAACTCAAATGCCCGGTCCGTCCAAAAGGTTGTTTTGCGATCATCAGGCCACCTCCATGTGTTGGCGATTTATTCTTTATTATCCCTCAAAATCCTGTCAGATTGACGGGCGATTTCCAGCACGCCGTTGGGCAGGAAATTCGATTTGACATTTTCGAGCGACTGGTTTCGATCTTCTCCGCCCGCATTGGATGAAAAGAGCTGGCCGCAATACACCGCAACATCTTCAAGGATGCGTTCATAACGATAGTACGTCAGCGCGATAGGTTCGATCTGGGTTTGTCCGTATCCCTCGTAAAACAGGGTTTCTTCTTCCTGGGGAGTGCGGCTTCTGCCTCACAGGCCGCCACCAATAAACATCAAGTCGCGTTCCCTGGGGGCGAAGACCAGAGTATCCCAATCCACCATATAGAAAGCGCCGTTATCGGTCAGCAGAAGATTCCAGGCGTGGATATCACCGTGGCATACTATCAATTCAAGCTGCCGATCCTGAAGCAAATGGGCGAACCGTTCGGTACGGTTAACCAGTTCGAGGAGCTCAACGCTTTTCTTTTTTAAGAAAACAGACATCTCTCGCGCAACGGGTTCAGAAAAAGTCTCATGCTCGATGCGATTCAGGAACATTTTTACGGAGTCACGCCACTTCGGCGAGAATTCCTCATGGGGGATGCTCCGGGTAGTTGCCAACGGAAATTTTGTGGTATGAAATTTCTGCATGGCCGCGCCAAATTCCCGCCATTGGAGGTCGGACAGGTTTCTTTGGAAGCCGTTCAGTCCTTCCACGAAAGGGTAGAGGATCACAGCATACTGTTCCAGGGCCGCGTGTAGTTGCCCGGTTCGGGTGGCGAGCGGCGGGATGACCTGCTTCATTCCAAGCTTGCTGAGATAGCTGGGTACGCTTACGGAGGCTTCATTGAATTCCCCACTTCTTAATTTCAAGAAATAGACAGCATCCTCTTTGGTGACAATATGATAGACCGCGGTATCCGCATCAGCCCCGAGGGGAAGAAAATTGATTTCCTTCACGCTCAACCCGAATTCGTTCTCCAGGGTGTTGAGGATTTTCTTTTCTTCGATTTCGGGTTTTTCCAACATTGATTCGATAACCTATTAGGTGGCATGCCCAATACAAATGAGGTAGGATTCATTTGTCCAAGTATTGGGCGGTGACAACCTGTGAGCATCCCAAGGGTTACTTCTTTGCCACCAGGAGGGGTTGAAAGAAACGGTCGCGCAAAGTAGTGACTTCTCGATATCCTGCTTCTAGAAATAACCTTTCCAACGTGGAAATTTCCACACAGTAATACTTTCCACCCCGCAGGACTTGAGTCTTAGCAACACGTCCACCGGTGTCGTCGACGATGTAGGTGGTTATTTCATAATACGCGCCGTCAAAATCCCAGACATCGAACATCACTATTTGTCCGCCATCGGTTGGGTGGACCAGGCGGGGATGGATCTGCTTTTGGTTCTCTTTTCTTTCCAACTGAGCATAATCTCGCACGCTGATGATACAACCCCCGCCAGGTTTTGTGCATTGGTAAAACTGCTTGAACGCTATTAGAATTTCATCATCGCCAAGCAAGTGGGGGATGGAATTGTCGCAGGCAATCACCACATCAAATTGTCTCTGGTAGGTTTCCCAAACTTGACGCATATCCGCAACGCGAAACTCGATTTGAACGCCATGGCTGAATGCTTCTTTTCGCGCCTGTTCGACTTCGCCAGCCGATAAGTCGGATGAAGTTACTTTGTAACCAAGAGCAGCCAGCCCTATGCTTTGCGTTCCAATCCCGCAGGCGACATCTAAAACCGTTTTTGATTGCTCACCAAGAAATTCGCGGATCACACCGTCTAAAGCCTGTGCCTGGCGCTGGACGCTTGCATCCCAATTCGGGTAGATATATTTGTAGTAGGGGGCGAGACCATCGTAATAGTTGTCAGTCATAGACTTTACCTTGAGGAAGATGTAGGCAAATAAATGATTATTGCAGATTATTGATCCTATTATGACACGAAAACAAAACGCGCTTTCCATCTCTGGAAGGCGCGTTGTAAGCTCCTATTTTCCGTACACACCATTGACCTGTCTCAACATACTGCTTTATTAACGAGCGCGACGATCCTGGCCTCTTCGGCGGGGGTCAACTCCATCAACGCGAAAGCGGTCGGCCACATAGGGCCTTCATCAAGCTTCGCCGTATCGCTGAAGCCCAAGGTGGAGTACCGGGTGTTGAACTTCGACGCACCCTGGAAGAAGCAGACGATCTTGCCGTCCGTGTTGGCGTAAGCGGGCATCCCGTACCAGAGCCGCGGCGTGAGGTCTGGCGCGCTGGCTTTGATGAGCGCATGCAGCCGGTTGGCCATGCTGCGATCCGGTTCCGCCATCTCGGCGATCTTCGCGAGCACGGCGCTTTCACTTTCTACCTTGTTTGCGGCAGCTTTCAGCTCCTGGGCGCGTTCCTTCATCGCGGCTTTTTCTTCGGGGGTGAATCCCGTTTCATTCTTTGGGCTCATGGAAACCTCCTTCATCTTTGGATTGAATTACAGATCATTCAATCCTTTGCCAGCGAGAATCTGCTCTGTATATTTTTCGACCCGCGCTTGCCGGGTTTGAGATTGTTTGGGGGCAGCAAAATAGAGCAGGTAGGCTCGCTGCCGCCCAGGCGTCAGTGCATAAAATGCGTTACTCAGCTCAGGGTCTTCATCCAATCTGCTTTGAAATTCATCCGCGATACTGAATTCTTCAGCCTTTTTATACGGTACTTTCAAACCAGATTTTTCCACTTCAATGGCTTCAAGAATATAAGCTTTCAAAATGGGTTCCAACTCAACTATTTCTTGAACGTTGGTGAACCGAACATGGCGTGCTGACTGCACATTCTCCGTCTGTTGGATCAGGATGCCTTTTTCGTCCTTCAACAAGACGCCTTTGACAAACAGAATCGCGCAGTATTCCTTAAATTCATGAATTAAGACAATATTGGCTTTCCGGTACGAATAACACGGAACACCCCACTTCAATTCTTCGGTCAGGGGGCAATCAAGAGCGATCTCGCGCAACTTCTCCAGTTCTTTTTGCCACTTTTTAGATTTACTAAAAAAGAAATCGACCTTGGGATTCTTTTCATTCATTTTATTGAACCTCCAAAACTTTCTTGTGAATTACCCATTATTCATCGCTCGAGTTACGGAAATGGACGCCCCACTGCCAAAGCTTGAATCAGCTCCGGTTCAAGTTCCAGATATTTTTCATCAGGGCTTGCGTCCAATGCATCGAGGGTCTTGCTAAAGAAACTGCGTGCTGTGGTGGCGATGACCACATCCAGGATATCCTCATCAGGTAGACCCAATTTTCGCAATTCTTCAATATCCCCTTCGCCAATTTGATGTGCATTTTTGATAATCTTCTGCGCGAAAGACATCATTGCGACTTCTTCGGGAGGGAGATCAGCATTATGGAAATCCTTTACGATCGCGATCACTTGATCCACGCTGAAGAAATTCTTGCGGAGGATTGCGCCGTGGGCAAGCATGCAGTAAGTGCATTCCAGCTTCATCGCCGCGGCAAAGGTGACCAGTTCATAACGCCGCATTCTCATTTTGGACCGTACCGCACCAATAAGCTTTGACCAGGCGTCATAGACTTCGGGGTGCAAGCTAAAGGTTTTTACGTAATTCGGCACATAGCCCATGCTCCTTTGGGCAGCCTGGTATTGTTCCAAAATCAGGCTTTCTGCTTGTTCTTCTGAAATTGATTTTATGAATGTCATGATCAATCTCCTTGATCCACTAAACGCAGAAACAATCAGCCTAATCAGATAGATATTATCATTATTACTCTTTCATTTCAATGGAAGTTGAATTCCTTTGGACGGGAGATCGGACAAGCTGAAGAGAACCCCCAAAATGGATAAATCTTGTTTTTCACGTTGATCGACTTGGAGCCAAAAAAAGGATTGGACATCCACCTAAAGCCGAGATCGACACTGTACTTCATCTGATCCTGATATTCCAAACGATGTGGCAGGCGCGAAATGGTAAGAGGTACCGGATTTCGTGTGGAACGAGGTATCGTGGACACTTATGGATTATCAGACCTTGTCTGGATTCCAGTTACAGGCAGAAACAAATAACGATGTAACCCCTTGTAATTTAACTATATATATAAGATAATAGACATAAATCGTCTATTATCCTATATGAAATCAACAAACCTTTTCTCGCTTGATTCTTTTCCATACTTCACCATCGAAGCGGTAAAACAGCTCCTTGGCGATGAATCCGCTGCAGCCGGCACTATTCAAACTGCACTTTACCGCTGGATGAAAGCCGGGCAAGTTATTCAACTAAAAAAGGGTGTGTATATGACACGCCACTTTTTTGAAATCCACCGCGCGGATGCCGATTTTGCGCCTATGGTCAGCGCGATTTTGATCCCTCAGTCGTATTTGTCTTTAGAATATATTTTGCAGCGTAATGCCATTCTCACTGAAATGACATACCCGGTGTCTGCAGTTACACTAAAACAAACCCGGGTATTTGAAAACAAACTGGGCACTTACACATATCGCCATATCAAATCAGATCTCTATCAGGGTTTTACGATCTCTGAATACCTGGGTATTTCCATTTTCCAGGCAACGGTGGCAAAGGCGCTTTTTGATTTTCTTTACTTTCGCCCTTGGAGTGGTAGAGGTCTGTCGGCTAATGTAGACCTCGCAGAAGAGCTGCGCCTAAACCTTGAAGATTTTGCAGAAAAAGACCAGGACGAGTTCTCAGCTTTCGTTAAGATCAGTAAAAGTAGAAAGATGGAACAGATATTGAAAAACTTGAGGAAATCTGTATGGCGACATTAATTCAACTCATGCAAAACGTCCTGTCTCAAAAAGACCCATTGTTACCCGCTGAGACGAAACGGGTAATCCTTAAGGAGTTTCTGCAGGCGTATACGCTCGATTTTCTCTACAATCACCCGGTTTATCGGAAGCTCAATTTTTATGGGGGGACTTGTTTGCATGTGATCTACGGTTTAAACCGGCTGTCTGAAGATATCGATCTGGACAACAGCAATGGGATCGATTTAAGTACACTTGAAAACGACCTGTTGACTTTTTACCGTTCCAATATTGGGTATGCGAATGTAACTGGCAAAACCCAGGTCGGGGAGTGGGGTGTGCGGCGCACCACTTTGAAGTTCCCCATTCTCTATACTTTGGGGTTGACTACTCATGTCAACGAACCACTGCATTTGAAAGTGGAGGTCAGCCAGCACGAACAAATTTCCATCGTGCGCCGGACGCCGGTCCTGCTTTTTGGCAGGAGTTTTGTGGCTTCACATTTTTCACTTGAAACCATGATGGCTGGAAAGATGCTGGCCTGCCTGGAACGCAATTTTCAGAAGGGTGAGGGAACTGCAATCAAAGGGCGGGATTTTTATGATTTGCTTTGGTTCATGCAGCAAAAAATACAACCGCTCGAAGAAAAGTTAGCCAGGGATGGCCGCCAGCACTACACCGTTCAATCTGCGATGCAAATCCTGGGTGAAAAGATAAATGGGATGAAAATCTCTGACCTGGAAGAGGATTTGCTGCCTTTGTTTGAACAGCGGTCTTTCATCGTAGCCTGGCTGGAAGGGGTTAAGGGAAATTTTCGGGAGTATGTGAAGAATTATCTATTATAGAGATGACTGGCTCGCAGTCAAAGGCGCTCAAAAGAGGCTTGGAGATCCACTTAATACCAAAATCAACATAGCCGATGACATTGCCAGTGTAATACCCTCGCGTTATAAAATGTTACTGAATGCAACCGGACCCACCTGGCAGGCTTGGGCTTTATTGATGCGGGTCAGTTCTCATCCAGTTTCAGCGATTCAAAATCAAAACAGGCATAGCTCTTGTAGATCTCTTGACGGTCTAACTCACGCACATCTTCGTGAATACATTCCATGATCGCATACCCGGCTGGAGCCCGCCCAAATAGAATCTGGGGCTGTTAATCTCATCACATCCCAGGGCAACGAGCTCCGGGCAGGACTCCTGCAGATTTTCCGAACATCCGCCTTCTTTAAGTCTCTGCGCATTGATCGACCAGTCAAGGGGAGGGTAATCAACGACTGAGATGGGTTGTGAGCAGCCTGCCAGCGCCCATGCTGGAATGATCAACTTGAGGAGAGTTGACCTGCGCAGATCGTGCTTTCTCGTGAGGAGTTTGATCGACATCCCGGCACACCGCGACTAAAAAGAACGAGTTCTAATTTGCTTCTTGCAGCAGATGTTTGAGTGAATACAATGCCAATGGTAATTTATCCTGGAGTTCACCATTATTCTAGCACGACCCTTACACGATGGAGTGTTAGGGGAGTGACCTGCCTTCGTCAACCATTAATCCAGGTTTGACCTTACGACCGAAGGGAGCAGAGGAGTGTGCCCGTACTTGCGCCTCGGTACGCGCAGGGTGGGTGAGAATAATCCTCTATTCGATTGGCTCAGCGGCGACCGGGCTGATGTTTGACCTCAGCTTACCCTGACGATATCAACCGAGATCTCCACTGCTGGCGTCGTTCCCCTGTTCTCGAGCCAATGAACGGTGTTCTTATCCTCGGGCCAGCCCACTCCCGGCCCGTACTCCTTAGCAATTCCATTGCGATGGTCAGTGATCGTTCCTTGCAGTATATAGACCATACCTGGCCTGTCTTTATGGTCGTGAATCGGGCCAAAAACGCCTCCCGGTTCGATGGTCACCCTGCGCATGCGAAATTGACGCCCTGCCATGCCCTCGATCTCAAGGCCAAGGTCAAGCGCTGATAGCAACTCCACCGTGACCCCTTTTGTCTCAGGTGCTGTCTGTTCATTTCCCATTGTGGTCTCCTTTCTGTCCGTACTTCTCCCCTGATCATTAATTATACAGATTTATGAACCGTTGCAGTCATGGGACATTATCAAGAAACGCCTTCCACGCATTCGTGGGAAGGCGTTTGAAAATCCAAATCCTCTTCTTCTTATGCTCTTACTGCAGGTTGGACCTTACACTCGTAAACGAACATACCGCGCTGTCGTCATAGAGGTTCATTCCGGTGAGTAATTATGTGAATTGGCTTCGATGATGACCCCACCATGGTAATTCGAGAGGGCGGATTGGAGGTAGACTTCCCCCCACATGTCAGGGTCCCGTATGTTGAAACGGGCCAATGCATTCAAAATCAACCGGCGCAAGGGGTTCGCTCCATGAGTATTCGTCAATATACAGTTTAACTTTCTTGCTTCCGGTGGCAATCACGAACTCATCAAGAATAGTGCCACCATAATTCATCGAACCATTTCGATAGTACGAAATCGATTGACCGGTTGCTCCAACCAGATTGCTCAGGTATGCTCTTTCACGAGCAGGACCTTCCATCCAATCTCCGCCAACCCTGATTGGATTGTCCTTTGAATATCCATAGGTGTCATCTTCTGCAACTTTGCATGTAGCGGGTTGTGACGAAACCCCATTCGTGAATATGACTGAGTCCATCACGGCTTTGAAATCTAAATTTCCCCAAGACTCCCAGCGTTCTTCGTCTCCATCCGTGAATATAAATCCTAAACCAAAGAAAACAATATCATCCTCTGGTTTGACAACGACAGCTTCACCTTGCAAAGGATCCCCTGAAAGAGAGCCTGTTATGTCATATGCAGTGCCTTGTATCCCATCTATGGTAACAGCCTTTGAATCTCCTTTTTCGTATTCACCGTTCGATTCCGAAAACAACGAAACGAGGTAGAGGTCGGCCGCCGTTTCCTCTTTATAACGGCTCGGATTTGGCTTATTGCCTATGATCGTAATCATGATCAGACTGTTCGGATCAACAGCGATAACATTCCCATTTTGGGTCTGGGTTGTGTATCCAAGAGGAACCTGAAAGCTGAAGCCACCCTCAGACACAATCTGACGCTTACGAAGCTTAATCGACGGTGCCGGGAGAGTGAAGGTTGGAGGAACCGGCGTTTTGCTCGCCGTAGGCGTGATAGTTGAAGGGAGCGTGGTTTTATTAGCCGTAGGCGTAAAAGTTGAAGGTATCGGGGTTTTGGCAGCCGAAGGCAAGGGAATCAGCGTGCAGGCTGAAAGGAGGAAAGTAAACAATACACAGATCAGGCAAGTTTTTTTCATCGATGGTCTCCGAAGGATGTGTAGATATTAGCCAATGGGATGATCCTGCCTCCCTTCGGTCTCAGCCGAAAAGCCCACGCTTGCAGGTATTCGGTCGATTGATGTCAAGAAACTCAGAAACTCGAGCCTTTTCGAACTTTGACAACAATGGATCCAGACCTTTTCGCAGCTTGAGATCCATTTCTTCTTTGTAGATCGGCACAAAGGATAGAAAATGGATCGTGGTATTTGGAGCCACATCCAAACTATGGAAGGATTGTGGAACGAGGATAGGTACGAGGATCAGGGCACAGCAGAGTTTGGTATTGTCGGCGAAGGGACGAGGCGGATCGCCGTTGGGCACGGTGTGGGAAGCCCAGAGCCAGGAGTTGTATCGATGAGGAAGTCGGGCAAGTTCCTTAAGCCAACGGATGGGCCAATAATTCCGTTCATCAGCCAATGCTTCCTGGGTGAGAGGCCAATCGGGTGGGAGGGATAAAACCAATTCTGCATACTTGAATTGTTCCGAACCTTTTGGGGCATTCATGGGCAGGGAGCTCATGCCGTTCGTGATCAGTGTGATAAACGACCGGTCAGCGGTGGGTTCGATCATTTCGATATCCAGGTGAACCAGGTCGGAGACGATCTCGTGAAAGACAGGCCCCCTGTTCTTAAAATACTTGTCTATGTGGTTTTCAATCGCCTCGGTAAATGGAGCGACGCCGCCGACAAGTGCTGACCTGGCCTCGGATTCACGGTGTCGAAAGATCGGTGCGCCACTCTCTGAACGCTCGTTATTGTTCTCAGCCATGATTCTCCTTTTCCCCTGATGTTCAAATTATATAAACCCCCAATGGTTAAGTTAAGCGAAAAGCGCCTTACAGAAACGGAAGGCGATTCTCTTATTTTCTTCGTCCCTGGAGACCTAACCTTAAGAACTCATGGAGCACAGGAGTGTGCCCGTATGAACGACTCGGTTCCCGCGGGGGACGGGGAGATGATCATTTGATGTTTTCTTAAACCGATAAATCCTTATTCTGAGGTAATATCAGTTCTTCGTAATTCAGCTATACTTAAAAGGATGAATGAGCTTAATTCACTTGAATTAATTCGAGCTATCCAAATGGGTGAATTTGAAGATGCTCAAATGGAAGTCAAACGCGCTCAAAAGGGTTTACCCCAACATTTATACGAAACGATTTCAGCTTTTGCTAACCATCCTGAAGGCGGGGTCATTGTTTTGGGTGTAGACGAATCCCAACAATTCGCTTTGACAGGGGTTGAAAACGTCCAGTCCGTGCTCACCGAGCTGACCGATTTAGCCAGCAAAATGGAGCCACCATTATCATTGGAAATTCAGGTGGTCGATGTTGATCATAAATCGGTTATAGTCACCGAAGTACCAGAATGCGACTTTCGATACAAGCCATGTTTCTATAAACCGTCAGGTATACAGGCCGGTTCTTTTCTGCGGGTAGGAAACCAAAACCGGCATATGACTCCCTATGAAGTTTTCACATTCATCACGGGACGTGGGCAACCAACCTTCGACCGGGAACTGGTAAAAGCAGCCTCCATGTCTGATCTGGATGAAAAGCAGTTTCAGCCTTACTTAGAGAGAATTCAACGCAATCGTAGCAATATCTGGAACAGGCTGCGCCTCGATGATAAGGACCTGGTCGATCAACTTGTCGCCTTGGATGTTTTGGGGAGAGACAAAGAAGCAATTCATCCAACTTTAGCCGGACTATTGGTATTCGGAAATTGGCCACAGCAATATTTACCTTCGCTGATGATTAGCTTCGTCAGATATTTCGGTATCGATTCAGAAACAAGAGGGCCACGTGGGGAGCGTTTTCAAGACGACACCCAATTCGAAGGACCGCTGACTGAAGTTATCGACCAAGCTGTAACTCGTTGCATCGCTAATATGAAACAATCCACTTTGATCGAAGGTGTTCTACATCGAATGATCCCTGAATACCCAGAGGAAGCTTTACGAGAAGCTTTGGTTAACGCAGTTGTTCATCGAGATTATAGCCAGTATGTTCTTGGTAGCCAGGTGCGAATCGAAATGTATGCTAACCGGTTGGAGATTATCAGTCCTGGGGGATTGTTTGGCCCAGTCAGCTTGGCCAATCTGGAAACGTCCCAGGCATCCCGCAACCAATTACTGATCCGTCTGCTTGGGGAAGTTGGGCTGGTCGAAAATCGCGGTTCTGGGATCCGGGCAATGGTCTCTGCCATGCGCGAAGCTCATTTGGAACCGCCACAATTTGAGGATCACCGGGACTATTTTAAGGTAATCTTTTCCAACCAGGCGCTCTTGGACCCGGAAAGCCTGGCATGGTTGAACCAGTTTGCCGGCTTACCTCTCGATTCACGGCAACGAATTAGCCTGGTATACCTGCACAAACATGAACAGATGACTAACCCCGAATATTCTCGGCTAAATAGTGTAGATTCAGTAACTGCAACCAGGGATCTCAAGGGGTTAGTAGAGAGCGGTCTGGTTGAAATGCTTGGTACCAGACGATGGGCTGTCTACCGATTGGTAGTAAACCGGGCTGTTGCCCAGCAGTTGCCTATCCCTCTCGATGAACTCAAGCTTAACCCCCGTCAGGAACTGGCTATTAAATGGATTGAGGAAAATGGATTTATTACTTCGAGACAATATAAACTTCTTTCAGAATCACCCATCTCCGAGAAAACGGCCCAGAACGATTTGAACGATCTGGTTGAAAAAGGGGTAGTAATGCGAATTGGCCGAGCTCGAAGCACACGTTATTTAAAAAAGGATAGCGCTTCGGGATAGTTCGCGATACTTCGGGATACTTCGCGATATTTCCTTTATGGTTCGTAATAAAATATTAAGTATTTGGTTTGGTAGAAATAAGAAGGTTCCCCCAGTTGAAAACATAGGGGAACGCGTAATACTTGTTTACGAGAATAGACTTTTTGTCTTCCCCGCTCCGCATATTGGGGATAAGGCGTGATTTTGTCATTCTTCTCTCTATTTTGCGGCGACAAATCCAAGAGGTCTGAATTTATACCCATACATATGACTCGGTCCGCGTGGCGGATGTTGATAGCTGGAATATAGTCTGCGGTAAAGTTAGACTGAAGGTAAGTCCGAAACTCTGTGTTAACCGATTTCCTTCGTGCGAAACAACGCCAATGCTTCCTGGGTGAGAGGCCAATCGGGTGGGAGGGATAAAACCAATTCTGCATACTTGAATTGTTCCGAACCTTTTGGGACATTCATGGGCAGGGAACTCATGTCGTTCGTGATCAGTGTGATAAACGACCGGTCAGCGGTGGGTTCGATCATTTCGATATCCAGGTGAACCAGGTCAGAGACGATCTCGTGAAAGACAGGCCCCCTGTTCTTAAAATGCTTGTCTATGTGGTTTTCAATCGCCTCGGTGAATTGAGAGACGCCGCCGACAAGTGCTGACCTGGCCTCGGATTCACGGTGTCGAAAGATCGGTGCGCCACTCTCTGATCGTTCCATATTGTTTTCTGCCATGATTCTCCTTTTTCCCAGATGTTCAAATTATATAAACTCCCAATGGTTAAGTTAAACAAAAAACGCCTTACAGAAACGGAAGGCGATTCTCTTATTTTCTTCTTCCTAGGCTTTTCCCGCCGGACTCTGTAAGGCGAAGTCCTCACCATCCAACATATACTTTTTAGCCTGATGTTTTCTTCAGATGTGAGGCATGGAAACCGTATAAACTATTAAATCGCTCTCGAGACATTCTTAACCGAAATACTGTGTTTATACTTGGATCATGTTCAAAACCAAAGTCGACAAGCACTTTCTGTCCTCGATCATTACCTAGCGCGAGATCATCAATAATATTATTTCCGCCAAATTGGTTGAAAAAAAAGTCCAGAAATACAATCATTGCTTTCTTTGCATAGCCCCTTCCTTGCTTTATGCTGGCAATCTTAATATTGAATTCTGCTGTCATATTGTTGAAATTCAATCGATGAAAACTTATTTCTCCAACTGGTTCGTTTTGGTCATTGAAAATCAGACGATAACAATCTGTTGGACTGCCAGGATTTATCATTTTGCCGAACCAGTGTCGGGCTTGATCATCACTCAAACAAATCGGTCCACCAACGGGCTTCATGGTTTCAACATCGCTCCAAAGCCATCGGATAAACGCCATATCGCCTTCTTGCGGCAGTCTGAGTTCAATTCCAACATCTTGTAGATTTTGTCTCATGATGATTTATTGAATCGTATTATGTCCCATTGAGAATGCACAAGTGCAGGGTTTTGCCTGCATTGGTCCGTTGCACGAGGTGTTGGGTGGTGTTTATGTCTTCATCCTACTTTGACCACTTGAGCCAGTTCAGGGTTTTTAGGTGAAGACTTTTTCGATTTTTCAGTTTCTATGATTTTCATGCCTAGCAATGTTGCAAGTTGAGTTACACCTAGAACAAAATGTGTTCCATGAGATTTTGGTATAGAAGTTACATCAGTAATCATTTTTGCTAATTCCAAGGAATTACACCACCTGACAATCTCTGGCTCATCGAAGGAATAGCCGTGCATTTGATGGGCAAATTTATTTCTTATTTTCCTTATTATATTCAAATCGTGAAACATACTTTCGCTGATTAATCCCATACAATAAGCGGTCTTTATTCTGGAACTAAATGAAGATATATCTGATTCGAGCAGTTCCTCGCTTGTTTTTTTATCAACAAACGAGTTAAGCAATATTGCCCTTAATTGAGCGTCTAAAAAAGCACACGCAATAATCACAGCCGCTCTTGGCGATTCGTATTGTAATTCTTTAAAAAATCCGTCCCAGTCGATCAATGGATTTACTTTGTTTTCACCCATAATAATCCTGCTTGTTGTTTACCGATTTATCGGCGAAGCCACCCAACGGTTTGCATTACTGGCGCTGGGATGGGCGTGAACTCTGTTTGGAAACAGAAAAAACAATAAATTAGGGCAAAGACGAAAATACCCAATATCAGGTGAATCTTTGGAAGGCCGTATTAGGTAGTTTGTTGAAATAGTTTTCATTGTTGACTTCCATATTGATCCAACAATTTCTGAAGAAACACATGAAATCCGTTTACGTCATTGCCATCCACATTGTGTTCTATTTCAGGATCTTTTGGGAAGGGTTTGACCTCACTCATTTGAATAAGCTTAAGAGCAAATGGGTCGAGAAAATAAAGAGAATAGACTGTTAATCCGAGTAATTCATCAATCATACCTTTTGTGCCACTAGGGTACTTAGCCGTTCCCAATCGAAAAGCATTGCCAATGTTTGTTCGATTGTTAATATGTCCCGCTGGTCCTGTTATATTGGAATGCACAACTCCACTCAGGTGGCCGTATAATATCATCCAATTTGGTGATGATTTCTTTTTTACCCATTTCAAGGCATCACCATAAGGCGAAAGATCACCCTTAAAATATCGTGCGATGAGATGTCGATTCTCGCCGAGGTATCCTACAATCGCAATTCTTTCCATCAAAGCCCGACTAAGGGTCATGCAGTCAGCTTCATATCCCATTCTTAAGAGTTG
>CAVQOS010000004.1:0-398312 GCA_963714465.1 uncultured Chloroflexia bacterium
ACCTTATTGATTCAGAGCTGCGTTCACTCCAACGCATGCATTATCAAGAGCTTCTTGCACAGTCTCAGCCTGGGTCAAAGCGAGATCCAATTTGGTCTAATTGCATCAAAGATTTGATTCCAATTGGCATGCACAGGTTGAGGAACTGCATAATCCTGAACTTCCATGAAGACTTTTGCAGAAACAGGATTAGCCCCAGCAAGTGCTGCCAGATAGTACTTCTCAGCAATTTCTTTTATAGGAGAGATTTCGTATTTACCGTCTTGACGAGTTTCTCGTTCCTTCTGGTCCAGTAGCAAATGCGATGAATTTCCAGGCGGCATCTTTATTCTTCGAAGTTGCAGCCATGCCATATGAATTTGCATAGACGTGGGTTGCCTGGAAGTCGCCAGCGGGCATGTGGGCAATATCATATGTGAAGGAAGTGATCTTGTCGTTGAACGGTTGAACAGCCCATGGACCCGTGGGGAACATGGCCAATTTTCCAGCTATGAACATATCCCAATCACCTTGTTCTGCAAGCTGATCGGCTGTGGGGGAATATTTGCCAACATAGCGTCCGTCAACAATGGTCTGGATCGCTTTTACACCCTCAGGAGAATTTAAAGTACAGGTTTTACCATCTGTGCTCCAGATGTGCGCGCCGTACATTTCAAGAACTACAGGCCACCATGGGAAAGTGTAACCAAACTGATCAATTTTTCCATCGCCGTTGGTGTCTTTGGTTAATGCGGTTGCAGCTGCAATCAGTTCTTTCTGGGTCCAATTGCGTTGCGGATACTGCAAGCCGGCCGCATCGAACAGGTTTTTGTTGTAGAACAGAACTACATCAGAGAATGTGGCAGGCATAGAATATTGGATGCCATTTACTTTGAACATATCCAGAGTTGCTTTATAGATGATGGAGGTGTCATAACCAGTTTTGGTGATGAGTTCATCCAATGGAGCAAGCGCGCCCAAGGAGGCAAAAACATAGGAATTGTCATAATTGAAAGCCATGACGTCAGGAGCAACATCACCCGCGATAAGAGTTTTGTACTTCAGGAAAATGTCACTCATGGGAACGGATTCAAACTCCACTTTAATGTCGGGATTTTTATCCTCAAAAGCTTTAACCACTGCGGCTTCCACCTCCGGGTTATCAAAAGCGAAGAAAGACATCACCTTGATCGTAACCGGTTCTGCCGCAGCAGCCGTGGGGGCTTCAGTCGTCTCCGCTGCGGGTGCTTCGGTAGTGGCGACAGGTGCTTCGGTTGTAGCCGCGGGTGCGCAGGCTGTCAGGAGCAACCCTAACGCGAGCAGCATTGACAATACAACAAACAATTTTCTGTTCTTCATCTTCGACTCCTTTTATTTTGGTGCAATGAATTAACCTGACGGGCAGGGTTTGGACACTTTATACGCTGACCAAATTAACTTTAGGCAAAATTTTTACTTGCTGTTAACTGCTGCTTCCTCCTTTTGCATCGGGGAATTGAACAACTCGCCGATCACCACGCTGGCAGCACCGCGTGCCCACACATCATCTTCCCAGGCTGCCATTCGGATTTCAGCATCTTTTGCCAACCCTGGCATGACGTTCTTCGCAACGGCTGAGCGCAGGGCGGCGAAAAAGACCTCGCCCATCCTTACCCCTTCGCCACTGAGGATGATCAACTTGGGATCCAGGATATTGACCACGTTCGCAATTTGACGCCCCAGCAGTTCACCGGCGCTGGTCAAGACGTTCCTCGCTTTGACGTCTCCATCAGAAGCGCGGCGCACCAGGTCGTCGATATCCCGAACGTCCCCACCTACTTTTTTATGCGCGGTGGCGAGCAATGCCTGGTCACTGAGAAAACTCTCAAGGCACCCGTGCTTGCCGCAACCGCAAAGCGGACCCTCTGGGTCGACCACGATATGACCGAACTCACCTGCCCCGCCGCTCTTGCCGCGCACGATCTGACCATTGATGACCATGCCCATGCCGATGCCTCGCCCAATGGTGATGACCACAAAGTTGTCCACCGGGATGCCAGCCCCCAGCCATTTTTCGCCGAGCGTCAAAGTATTTACGTCATTATCAATATAGATGGGCACGCGCAGACGGGTCTGCAGAAGGTCGCGCAAGGGGGTGTCTTTCCAGCCAAAAAACGGGCTTTGTCGCAGCATGCCGGACGCTGAATCCACGACACCAGCCAACCCGACGCCGACACCCAGGAGCTGCTTTTTGTTGATGCCGCCCGTTCGGATGAGACGATTCACCAGGGAGACCAGGGCATCGATCACCGATTCCAATGCATCGTCCGGAAAAACGATCGAATCCTTGAACAGAACCGCAGCATTGAGGTCGGTCAAGGCCCCTACTGCATGACCTTCCATCAGTTTGACGCCGACGACAAATCCACCGCGTGGATTCAATGCCAGTAAAATCGGGCGCCGCCCGCCGCTGGAATCGCCAGTTTCCTTTTCGAAAATAAGGTCTTCATCGATCAAATCACTGGTGATCGCGGTCACGGTCGCAGGACTGAGCTTTGTCAGGTGAGCCAGTTCGGCGCGCGAAATGGGCTCGTTGGTCTTAATGGCATTCAACACGATCGTACGGTTGATGCCTCGCATGAGATCACGATTACCCCGGGGAAGATTTGTCATAGAATAGTTTCTTTATTTACTGAATGAAGTATGTTTTTATTATAGGTCGCGATTTTGAAATGTCAACCCCCAAAATTTGTCCGCATTGTCCCAAATCATCTGATTGACTCCTGGGTCAGGCTCACGCCGCTGGCGGCTGCCTTCGGGGTTACCTTTTTGACCTATTTGCATCTAAACGAATTGAAAGAAACTAATAAAGCGGATATAGTAAATATATGTTTTTAATAAGGAATTGGATTTGAGGAGGAAATAAATGAAGGCTTACGATTATGTGATCATTGGCGGCGGAATGACTGCCGCATCTGCAGCACTCGCAATCCGGGAAGTCGACAAAAACGGGATCATCGCCATGATTAGTGCAGATGGTCACCCTCCCTATAGTCGTCCTCCACTGTCGAAGAAATTGTGGCATGGAAAAGCCGAGGAAAGTATCTGGTTCAAACTGCCGGAAGACCGTTTCGACCTGGTGCTCAATACATCGATCACAGTGTTGGATCCGCAACAAAAACAAGTGGTTGACTCTACCGGCAATCGTTACTCTTATAAGCAACTGCTCCTGGCAACTGGCGGAACGCCGCGCGAGATTGCTGGGGCGCCTAAAGAGATCGTCTATTACCGCACGATCGATGATTATCATATGACCCGCAGTTGGGTCGGAAAAGGCTCAAAGATCGCGCTGATCGGGGGCGGGTTTATCGGCTCAGAAATTGCGGCATCCCTGACCGACAATGGTGAAAAGGTGAGCATGGTTTATCTGGAATACTCGACTAGGTGAAAGGGTATACCCCAAGGACCTTTCAGAGTTTGTCACAAATTACTTCCAGCAAAAGGGTGTGGAAGTTCATGCGAATATCGATATTCAAGGGGTTGAAAAACAGGGGAGTACGCTGGTGATGCACGCTAAAGACGGCCAAACCTACACGGCAGACCACATCATCGCCGGGCTTGGGATCATCCCCAATACCGCCGTTGCCCAGGCAGCCGGGATCACCATCGCCGGGCCTGAAGGCGGTCGTGGCATCGCCGTGGATGAGTTTTTACGCACGAACATCCCCGAAATTTTTGCAGCCGGAGATGTGGCATCCTTCAATAACCCGGCGCTAAAACGTCAAATGCGGGTGGAGCATGAAGACAACGCTCTGACAATGGGCAGGACCGCAGGATTGAATATGGCAGGGCAGATGACTGCCTATGCCCACCAACCTTATTTTTATTCCGATCTCTTCGAGCTGGGATACGAAGCCGTGGGTGAACTCGATTCACGCCTGGATATTTATGAAGATTGGGTGGAGCCTTTCAAGAAGGGCGTCGTTTACTATATGAAAGATCAAAAAGTACGGGGTGTTCTGTTGTGGAACACCTGGAACCAGGTGGAAGCTGCCCGAGCCCTGATCGCCGAAGATAAAGCTCACACACCCTCCGATTTGAAGGGCAGGCTGCACTAGGGGCAAGGTTCTGTTTCGACAATTTCAAGCACCCTGGGTGATTCAATTCGCAGGTGTTGGTCAAATATTCATGGAGTTGTAAATATGGTCGACAATCCATTGAGAAAGCTCGAGCAATTCGGTCAAAGCATTTGGATGGATTTTATCAGCCGCAGTGTGATCACCTCGGGGCAATTGGCGAGATGGATCAGCGAGGATGGGGTCAGCGGGGTCACCTCCAACCCTTCCATTTTCGAAAAAGCAATCGCTGAGACCCACGATTATGATGCTGCGATCGATGACCTCGTGCGCCAGGGAAAAAATGCGGCTGAAATTTATGATGCGCTCACCATCAGCGATATTCAACAAGCTGCGGATGTGTTCAGACCGGTCTTTGAGCAAACCCAAGGGGCTGACGGGTTTGTGAGCATCGAAGTATCTCCCTACCTGGCGGATGATACCCAATCCACCATCAAAGAAGCCCGCCGGCTCTGGCAGACGGTCAACCGGCCCAATATCATGGTCAAAATTCCGGGCACGGCGGAAGGCTTGCCTGCGATCCAACAAATGATCGCTGAAGGCGTGAACATCAACATCACGCTCCTCTTCGGGATTCCACGCTACGAAGAGGTGATCGAAGCCTACATGAAGGGACTTGAGGAACGGGCGGCCAAAGGGCTGCCCCTGGAGACTGTTTCATCGGTGGCAAGTTTCTTCCTCAGCCGCATCGATGTGCTGGTGGACCCGCTTCTGGCGAATTTATCGGCCAATCAAAGCCGTGAAACCAAAACCATCGCCCATTCACTCCAGGGTGAGGTGGCCATTGCCAGTGCGAAAATTGCCTATCAAACCTTCAGCAAATCAGTCGAAAGCGCCCGGTTTCAAGCCCTGGCGAAGAAAGGCGCTCGGAAACAGCGGGTACTTTGGGCAAGCACCAGCACCAAAAATCCAGCCTATTCTGATGTGAAATATGTCGAACCGCTCATCGGGAGTGACACAATCAACACCGTACCGGTGGAGACCCTGAATGCCTACCGCGACCATGGCCAACCTGCCCTGCGCATTCATGAAGATTTAGCCCATGCTCACAAGGTGATCGAACGCCTGGAAGACTTGAAGATAAACATCGATGCCGTGACCCAGGAATTGGAAGACGAAGGCGTGGAGAAATTCAGCTTTTCCTATCAGAAATTGTTAGCCCGCCTGGACGAGAAAATTAGAAAGTAGCGGTTTTCGATTAAACACCACCTCCCCTACATCCGCAGTTAATGATAGGGAGGCAAGAAAAGAATCTGATTTTTTGTTTCCAGTACCGGGTTGTCCGGTACTGGAATTTTTCATCATTGCCTTTGTCTTTCCGTTGGGGGCAATTTGACAAACGAATCAAGCAGGGCTTGAGTAGCGCAGTTCTTTGAGCACTTCCTGCAAAATCACCTGCTCTTCGTCAGTGGGGATAACCAAAATCTGCGCTGCTGATTCCGGTCTATTTACAAAGGTCTCCTCATTTGGGTTCGCAAGGCGATTTTTCTCTTTGTCGAGGCGAATGCCCAGGGAGTCGACCGCGCCGGTGATTTTTTCCCGCAGCTTCCATGAACCGCTGCCGATCGAATCGGTAAACACGATGCCATCCGCGCCGTTCATCTGCCAGTAGTATCCGCCGATATACAACTTGAGCCGGTTTGCATAAACCTCAACCGCAATACGGCAGTCCTCGTTCCCCTTTTCCCCTTCCTCGATGATCTCAGCGAGGTTGGATGAAAAACCCGAAAGTCCGATCAATCCGGATTCATGGTTCAAGATGCGCTCAATTTCATCCACGTCCATCCCAAGCCGGACCAATTCAAGCACGATTTCGGCATCGATATCGCCGCAGCGGGTGGACATGACCAACCCTGCCAGGGGAGAATATCCCATCGAATTGTCGATGGAATGCCCGTCTTTGAACGCCGTGACGCTGGATCCGCCTGTGCCCAGGTGACAAAGGATCAGCTTCACCGCAGACAGGGGTTTCCCAAGCAGTTCAGCCACTCGTCCAGAGACGTAGGCGTAGCTCAGACCGTAAAAACCATATTTGCGAAACCCGTGCTCGAGCGCCAGTTCACGCGGGAGCGCATAACGCAGTGCTGCTTCGGGCATTTGGGCGTGGAAGGCAGTATCAAATACCGCGAACTGCGGGACCTCTGGGAGCTTTTCCCGGCAAACCTCGATGACGCTGTACGAGTTGGGGTTATGCAGCGGAGCCAGGGGAAAGCACTTTTTGAGCAGCTCCAGGTTGGCGGGGGTAAGGGCTGCCGTCCGGGTAAAATACTCGCCGCCGTGAACAAAGCGGTGACCGATTGCGTCAACAGCAATGGAATTCTCAACCAGGAGGTGGAGGTTTTCCTCGGCTGCCTGGCGGTGAGAGTTAAGTTCGACCTTTTTTGAGCCGCTTCGCCCCGCGATCAACCAATCAATTTGAGGCTCTGCCTGGGTCTGCGTGGCGACGTTCTTTACCTTCCCCGAAGCAATCGTTTTGAAGGGTTGCCCTTCTTTACATTCATATACTTTGAAGAGCTGAGAAGAGCTTCCACAATTGAAAATCAAAATGTTCATGCTGCACTCCGCTATTGGATGTTCGAGGTCAAATCAATCAGCCCCAAGATGGTCAGAGGATGCCTCACGACCGAAAGGATTCTATCGCTTAATGACCTGGTTTTCAAAGAGCCTCGCCTCTCAACCCCCACCACGATCGAGACGACTGAACAAAACCAACGCTATGGGCTTTACCTGCTTTGTATAATAGGAAGTGAGCTTTCTCATTCGTATGATGTGGAAAGGAGAAACATGCTCAAACAACCTTTATTCATTGCCAGCCTCGGTGTACTCCTGTTGGCTGCCTGTTCTTCACCGGCAACGCCCACCCTCACCAATACACAAACCTTCGCACCCTCTCCGCTGCCGAGCGAAACAACGTTACCGGCTCAATCGCCCACAAACACCCAAATCGCGATCACACCCACTGTGCCGGTCACATCCGTGCCATCGTTCCCGGACACCGCGAATTTTCAATGGTCGCAGATAGCCAGCGGATTGGCTTTTCCAGTGGCTTTGTCCAATGCCGGGGATGGATCGGGCAGAATTTTCATCCTAGAAAAGAAAGGGCTGGTGCGGGTCCTCAGCAACGGTCAACTCCTGGCAATCCCGTTCCTGGATATTCGCGACCGTGCCGGCAGCAAGGGCAGCGAACAAGGACTGCTTGGCATCGCATTTCACCCTGACTTCAAGCAGAACGGCTTCTTTTATGTGGATTACACCAATAACAACGGCGATACGACGATCTCCCGCTTTTCTGCAGATCCTTCGGCCGCCCCTGCTGACCAGGTAGCCGATGCGGGCAGCGAAAAGATTCTCTTGACCGTAAAACAACCCTTTGCCAACCATAACGGCGGTCATATTCTCTTCGGTCCGGATGGAA
This sequence comes from uncultured Chloroflexia bacterium, assembly GCA_963714465.1. Classification (GTDB taxonomy): domain Bacteria; phylum Chloroflexota; class Anaerolineae; order Anaerolineales; family Anaerolineaceae; genus UBA6107. The sequence goes on from CAVQOS010000004.1 coordinate 7,510, forward strand.
TGTTATATATCGGCATGGGGGATGGCGGCAGCGGCGGAGACCCCAATGGCAACGGCCAGTCGCTGCAGACATTACTCGGCAAGATCCTGCGTATCGACGTGAACAATGACGACCCCTACGCCATCCCGCCTGGCAACCCTTTTGCTTCAGGCGGCGGTTTGGCTGAAATTTGGGCGTACGGCTTGCGCAACCCCTGGGCGTTTTCGTTCGATGCACAGACCGGCGACTTGTTTATTGCGGATGTCGGACAGGATCAATGGGAAGAGATCGATTTTTTGCCGGCGGGGTTCGCTGAAGTTCCTGCGAATTTTGGCTGGAATATCAAAGAAGGCACGCATCCGTATAAAGAAACCGCATCTCCCCCGGCGGATTTGATCGACCCTGTCTTTGAGTATAGTCACGACCTGGGATGCTCGATCACAGGCGGAGGGGTTTACCGCGGGAAGAACCTGCCTGCCTTCAACGGTATTTACATCTATGCCGACTATTGCGCCGGAACGATCTGGGGATTGATCCACCAGGCGGATGGAAGTTGGCAGAACCAGACCCTGTTCGAAACCGGGCTCAAGATTACCGGTTTCGGCACCGATGAAAGTGGCGAGATCTATTTTGTCACACAGGAAGACGGCGTATTCGAATTAGCTGCGAAATAAGCCACCCAGGGTTGCGAGACCCTGGGTGAACATTAAAAATCGTAAATCGTTATAAATAATCTAAAGGTTATTCCGGTGCGTACCGTCGCATAGGGGTTTATGACTGGAATTGCCGCAGTTGCACAGGGTCACCCGGTTTCGTGTTTCAAGCAGGCTTCCGTCTACGCATTCGACAGGGATGTTTCCGGTGACCCACAAAGGTCCTTCGATCGGTCCGCTGCTGGTGATCTCGGTCGTCGCCGCAATTTGGACGGGTAGATCGGCTTCGATGTCTGGACCGGTTTTATCGAGGGCATAAGTGAAGGAACCCGAAGGGCAGCGATCGATCATCGCCATGATCTCAGCCCGGATGCTGGGTTCTTCAGTTTCAGACATCATCTCGTAGATGTCGGTAATCCGGTTCGCGCAAAACCCCGATTCCATGCACAGATAGGCATCTTTGCGCACCACAATCCCCTGACCTTCGGGATAATCCATTCTGCGCTGTTCACTGGTGTGACTGTCCACAGTTTCAGCGCCGTCAAAGTCGATCGTAAGGTGCGTGGAATCGCAGAAAGGTTTGTTTTTGGAATGACCACAGCGGCATAGATCGAACTCGCCTTCGCATTCGATCGCACCGTCCTTTTGCCAATTAAGCGGTTCTCCAAATTCCGAAACGATCTGGGTCTTATGCACCAAAGGTATTTCGCCTTCCACATGATAAGGACCATCAAACTGGATGGTGATTTTCGCTGACTTTTTGGATGCTTCCATGATACCCTCTGTCGAATTTTCTTTCGTGCGCTCAATCCTATCACACTAGTAGAGCCTGTGCTCTGGTTCTCACCCTTAAATTACTCTTCTTCGCTTTCCAGTTTTCCGATCACGTCTTCGATGCGGGTCATGATTTCGGGGGTCAGTTTGGGTAAAGCGTCCATGGCTTTCATATTCTCATGCACCTGCTCCACCCGGCTGGCACCCGTGATGACCGTGCTCACGTTTGGATTCTTCAGGCACCAGGCGATTGCCATCTGCGCCGTGGTGATTCCCAAATCGGATGCGATCGTCTGCAATTTCTTGACCTTATCGATGGCTTCCTTGTCGGTCAGTTCTCCACGCAGCCATTCGAATCCCTTCAAAGATCCGCGCGAACCTGCGGGAATGCCGTCGTTATATTTGCCTGTAAGCAGCCCAGATGCCAAAGGGCTCCAGATCGTTGCGCCGTAACCGTAATCATTAAAAAGGCGTTTGTACTCGATTTCAAAGCGCCGGCGATTGAGCATGTTGTATTGAGGCTGCTCCATCACTGGTTTGTGCAGATGGTTGCGTTCGGCAATTTCGATTGCCGCCACAACCTCGCCTGCAGCCCATTCAGAAGTTCCCCAATACAGGGCTTTCCCGCGCTCGATGATATTGTGCATGGCCCAAACCGTTTCTTCGATCGGGGTCGATGAGTCCGCCCGGTGGCAGAAGATCAAGTCAATATACTCCAGGTCAAAACGCTTAAGTGAACCGTCGACCGCGTTGAGCAGATACTTGCGGTTCAGGGTATTTTTCTCGTTAATGCCTTCATTCAATCCCCAAAAATACTTGGAGGAAACCAAATAACTCGAACGACGCCAGCCCAACTTTTTGATCGCTGCGCCCATCACTTCTTCCGACTTTCCCCTGGCGTAAGATTCTGCATTGTCAAAATAATTCACACCAGCGTCATAAGCCGCAGCCATGGCGTTTATCGCCGCGTCCACATCCACTTGATTATAAAAAGTCACCCATGATCCAAGGCTAAGCGCGCTTACGCGGATTCCAGAACGTCCCAAATGCCTGTATTCCATTTTCTTTCCTCCTGACAAGATCTATTCACAAATTCGCCGCTGAGGCATTGACCCTTCAAATTCACCCATGCCTGCGATTGTTCTCATTTTACCAAGAATCGAAAAAAGAGACAGGGTTAGTCTTCATTTCAACAATGGACTTAAGAAAATGGTGGGGAATTGTTAAGTGTCTTTGCTCCAGAAATTGACTCTCCCGATTTATTTACCAAAAATCTACATTTTCTGCACATCCCCCAATTACCCTTAATTCATCATTTTTATTTATTGGAGGAGTCATGAAAATCAAGAATTCAAAATACCGCTGGATCATCGATGCGATCCTTTTTGTGGGGTTTATCCTTTGTTTTTTCTTTGACCTGACCGGTCTTGCTTTCCACCAGCTTCTGGGGGTCTTTACCGGCCTGTTTGCAGTTTATCATCTGCTCATCCATTGGGATTGGGTACGAGCCGTTGCGGCGGGCTTTATCAAGAAGACTTCCTCACAATCCAGAACCTATTTTTCCCTGGATCTCTTCATCTTCCTGGGCTTTGCCTGAATCATTGGAACTGGATTGGTCATTTCGAGCTGGTTGAACCTGTCGCTTTCAAACTACACGACCTGGCTGGAGATTCACATCCTGGGGTCGTTGGCAACCCTGGCACTGGTTGCGATAAAAGTCGTCCTGCACCGGCGTTGGATCGGCGCGACCGCCCATAAGTTCTTCGTGAGATCAGGGCTGCCTACCACTGCGGCGGGGGTCGGCCCACAACCTTCTGCCCAAATGGTCAGCCGGCGCGAATTTTTGAAAGTGGCCATCCCTGCCGGTGTGGTGACCGTCGCCGCTGCCGGCTTGGCGGTCAAGAGCCTGAATCTGTTGAATCTTGACTCCACAAATTCCGATTTCGTTTACGCTGAACCTCAAGCCAGCGCAACCGTCCCCCCGGCGACCGGAGCCGTCTCACAATCAATTGCCACAGAAGCCGCTCAGACCACTTCCATCCCTGGGACAGCGAATGCACCACCGACCCCCCAGGTTGTACCTACCCAAGCTTCGTCCAACCTTGCATGCACGGTACGTTGTAACAAGGGTTGTTCCTACCCGGGCCGCTGCCGCAGGTACACCGACAGCAATAACAATCAGCGTTGTGATCTGGGGGAATGTTTGTAGCTTAATCAATCAAATGACCGACCAAAAAGCGGCATCCAGGGGGAGACCGCTTTTTTGGTTAATCTGCAGGTTCAGCTTCGATCGTTTCAGGCAGGAAACGACGTTCTTTTCCCAACCGGAGATGAAGCAGGTAAAACCCAAAGGCGGCTGCCAGGCACAGAACAGCCCCAATATACCAGAGCAAGTTCGGGTTGAGATTATCCAAAATCACACCGGCTGCGCCCGGACCGATGGTCGAGGGAATCGACCAGGACAATCCATAGACCGCCATGTATCTGCCCCGCATTTCAAGCGGCGCAAAATTTGCCGCCAGCCCCTGCGAGGTGGGTACCACGATCATTTCTCCGATGGTGACGATGATGATCGCAGCCGCGAACATCCAGTAAGCATTGACAAAGCCGAATAAGCCAAATCCGATCATATAGAACAGGGTGCCGATCGCCATCATGCGAAACGGCGGGAAATTCTTGATCAGACGGGTCATGCTGAATTGGAACAAAATCACGACGATCGCGCTGACCGTCAGCAAAAAGCCAAACCCGCTGGGTTGGATATTGTGATACTTGTTCAAAAAGACCGAAAGCGAGTTGTACATCTGCCCGTACACCAGGCCCATCAAGATACTGGCGACCAGAAATGCGATAAAGGCATGGTCGCGCAAAGCCACTGCGTACCCCTTGAAGGTGGTCATCAGGCTTTCGTGTTCGGTTTCTGCAACTGTCTGGGGTTTTGTTTCGGGAATGAATTTGTAGAACAAGAACGCCACGATGCAACTGACGACTGCATCGATGATGAACAGTGCCAGAAATGATCTTGGTCGCCACAAATCCACCGATCGTGACGGACCGATGATCCATGCCATATTACCGCTCACACGCAGGATGCCAAATCCCTCCTGGCGCTTATTTTCGGGTAATAGATCGGCGATCATGGCATTATGAGCCGGACCTGCCATGTCGGATAGCAGCCCGATGACCATGGAAAGGGGGATCAACATGGCAAATGTATTGATCAATCCAAGGGTGAGTGTACTCAGCGCGCTAAAAATCAAGCCGAAGATGATCAGTTTTCGCCGACCAAATTTATCTGTCAGCGCCCCACCGATCATCGAGCCCAGCAAACCGAATATCGAGAACAACCCAAGGACGATTCCCGCCTGGGTCATGCCAACATTGAATTTTTGGGTGATGTACAACGAAAAGAATGGGAATAATAATGTGCCGCCAACGTGGTCGATAAAGCTGACTGCGACGACTACCCAGAATTTTCGAGGAAATTCGTTATAAATATCTCTAAGATTTTTCACAAAAGTACCTGTTCAATGAACCTGATCCTGCAATAGGTCAACGGGAATGAATTATAATGCCTGAAGTCAAGTCTTGGTTCACTTTTAAGGGATTCACAGAATGAGTTCTTCTCGACAATTGAACCGCATCCTGGCGGTCGTGTGCTTTATCTTTTTTTCACTTGGGTTGGTGACCGCATCGATCGGTCCATTACTGGGAGAATTCTCAGCCAATACCGGGGCATCGCTCGCAGCAGTGGGTGTGATTTTTACGGCATTCTTCCTGGGTGCTTTGATCGCACAAATTATTAATGGGATGATCAGCGAACGGTTTGGCTTAACCCCGCTGCTGATTGGCGGAGCAATGCTGGCGGCAGTTGGCCTGGTCGGCATGTCGTTCAGTCACAGTCTGCCTTTACTGCTGGGCATGGCTTTGATCACCGGGTACGGCCACGGCTCGATCAACCTGTGTGGGAATCTTATTATTGCCACTGAATTCAAAAACAAACGCGTCACAGCAGTCAATTTTATTAACATCTTTTACGGCGGCGGAGCGTTTATCGGTCCAGCGCTTATCGGATTAATCGTATCACGCGTAAAGATCGGCGTACCGGTCTTTTGGTTGGGTGCGGTTCTCATCTTTGCCTCAGCATTATTAATGATCCGGGTAAACGCAAGGCAAGGTGCACCGGCAGCCGAAAGTCAAGCCCTTTCTGGTCAAAAATCGCCTCTCTTTGCCAATCCCATCCTATGGGCTTTGGCGCTGCTTTCCCTGTTCTATGGTGGTTCTGAAACGGGGATGGCGGGTTGGACCACCACCTACCTGCAGCAAAGCGTGAGCTTTTCGCTCGAAAGGGGAGCCTTTGTCACTTCCGGTTTCTATGTGATGGTTACGCTGGGGCGTATCATTTGCAGTTGGCTGGGGACAAAATTGAGCGGTGTGCAGGTGCTGGCCACGACGCTTTCTGCTACATTTGTGGGCACGGTGATTTTTGTCGCTGGGTATACCAACCCGGTGTTCAGCGTCATCGGCGTGCTGGTCATCGGTTTGGGTTATGGCGGCACCTATCCGACCGTCGTTGCTTTGACGTCCGCCATTTTCCACAAGTCTCCCGGTAAAGCCGTCGGTCTGGTCATATCCCTGGGCTCCATTGGCGGCATGACCCTGCCCTCGCTTCAAGGAGTGCTCATCGACAACTCCGGTCCGCGCCCGTTTGGATTCTTCATCGCAGCGCAGGCAATCCTGATGCTGGGGTTGTTGGCATTTGCCCGCTGGCGAATGAGCCGCCCGGAATCTGCCGTGCAGACAACCTCAGGATAAATAACGAAATCACCTCAAAGTGCTTGAGGTGATTTTTTAGACCGGGGGATCAGGATTAATCCTGCAAATAAAATCCGTGCTTGCGAAAGGCTGCGGCATCTGTTCTCTCCAGCCGTTCAGATTTAGGGCTGAGAAGATACGCGCCGCCGTTTCGATGGAGAATGGGAATCCGCCGCTTGAGCTGAGAAAAACGCTCGCGCATTTCTTCAGAGGTACCGGCATAACTTTCGAATTCGTTTGGGATGCGGCAAAAAAGGTCGTCGTAGACCTTGATAAATTCCTGGCGATAGGCTGTCGTCACGGCATCGAGGTGGCTGATCACCCAGCAGGTGGATTCGAACTCCCACTCGTAAGCCAACCCAATGAAGCGGTATTCAGAGTCGACATAGGGGAAAAAGGGGAACTGGCGGCAGCTACTGGCGCGGTATTCGCGCTGGCAAAAAGCAGGACCCTTGCAGGCCAGCAAAAGCAGGTGATCGGGGGTCTGCTCATGCAGGATTTCGGGGTCGGTCGGGTCGGTCGGGCATTCATCACCCTTCCACTCATGCCAGAGATCGGTCCGGGATCTTACATATTCCCACTCTTGGGGATAGGCGACGGGGACCGCATGGCAGATGTCACAACAAAAGGGTTTGCCATTTGAGTTATGGATGCGGCACTTTTCGCCACAGTCAAACGTTGTGACGGAGCTATCGAAGTGCGCGTAAAGCGACTGTACATCCAGGGGAATCGAAGACAAATTCATGCGTCCTATTGTACTTTAGATTTGGTGCAACTTTTTTTCGTGTGTAGTCCCTTGATCGTGAAAACCAAAATTCCCGGTTCCAAAAATTACCCGGGAATTGAGAATTTGAAAGAGAAATCGATTGGCTAAATAAAATCCTTGCCAACCTCACGCATCGAGCGGATGACAGGGAGAAGGAGCTGACCCTTTTCCGTCAGACTGTATTCTGTACGCGGGGGAACTTCTGCATAGATCTGCCTGTGAACCAGTCCTTCACTTTCCAACTCCTGCAGGCGCTCCGATAGGATGCGCGGGCTGGCTTTCAACGAATGTTCCAACTCGCCAAATCGTTTAACACCATGCTCCAGGTCGCGCAGGATCAAGCACACCCATTTCCGCGCAATAATCTCTGATACCGCTTCAACCGGGCATTTTTCTTGATTAATTGTTGTATTCATAGCCACCTGCATGAGCTTCCTGAATAGACCATTCCTTGGAGCAATCTTCTTATCCTTTTTATTATATACTATAGTAAGCTACTTGACAATATGTAACCTATATGCTAAATTTATACTATATAAAAGATAGTATAAATACATTATGATAGCAAGGAGATAAAAGATGAATGTAACGATTTTTGGGGCAGGAAGTATGGGACGCGGTATCGGATATCGCATGGTGGACGGCGGTCATTCAGTGGAAATCATTGACAGCGATTCGGAATTATCAGAGTCGCTGGCACGAGAATTACAATTAGCTGCCAAAAAAGGCGCGCAGGTGAAAACAACCACATTGGAATCTGCCGAGCTTGGCGATGTGGTCATCCTGGCTCTCAAGTACGGGATCAATAAAGAAGTTGCCAGGCAGTTGGGAACCCGATTGAAGGATCGAATCGTAGTCGACATCGCCAACACCCTCAATGCCAGTTTCGACGCCATCGAAACCGAGACCGGCACCTCTTCAGCAGAAGAGGTTGCCAAGATCGTCCCTTCCGGGTCGAAGGTGATCAAGGCCTTCAACACTACGTTTGCCGGGACGTTGGTGGAAGGGAAAGTCGCTGGAATCCCCCTGGACGTCTTCCTCGCTGGGGACGATGGCAAAGCCAAGGAAACGCTGTCAGAATTGATTCGCGACGGCGGAATGGTTCCGGTGGATGTGGGGCAGCTCCTTCGCGCCAGGGAAGTGGAGGCGATGGGGTTTCTCAATATTGCTCTGCAAATGACTGAAAACCTCGGGTATGCGAGTGCACTAAAAATCATCCATCTCAATTGATGATAAATTCCGGATGGAGCTCAGGCTCCATCCTTTTTATTTAACATATATGGGTCAAAGCGGCTCGAGGCAAGGATGAGGTCTTCAATCCCCTGCCAGGGGACAGAATCATAATCCGGCAAGGGTAGAAAGCGTTTGGCAAGGCGTTTGCCTTCCTGCTGCAGCAATCCTTCAGGGTCAGGGAGGAATGCGCCGTGGATGAAAGACAATCGCAGCGAACCGCGATTGAGCAAAATCTGGCAGATGCCCGCGCTGACAGGTCCTCCGCGCAGTGCGTCATAATAAACCAACCCCTGGCTCCGTATTTCTTCCACGGCATTGGGCTGGATTTTCGCGATGATGTTCCTCAATTCGAGAACAACAGCCAGATTGTTGGCGGTGAGCCAGCTAAAATGATAGGCGATCACTTTGCATGGGAGCATGTGCACACCTCATCTCTCAGCATCCGGCAAGTTCAAATCGCCTCGAAGTACTCCCGCATGGGTTGGAAGTAACTTTCCTCCCACCCCTGTTCATATTGCACGCCGTGCGGAGGTAAATTGGTATGGTGAAGGGTGAGTCGGGTAGCCTCATCCACCGGTTCGAGGGTCACTTCCAGTATCGAATCCTCATCATCGGGCGTGAATTCTGCCGTGCGCCAGGCCTGGACGATCTTCTTGTCTCTGACCAGTTCAAGATTCCTGCCCTCGATGTATCCATCCCAGGCGGTGAATTCCGCCCCCACTTTGTCTGTGATCGTTGCCGGGCTGCCGGTCATCTTGGTGTGACCGGACGAACTCATCCAGGCAGCATAGATATGTTCGGGTTTGGCTTTGATGATGGTCGAAACGGTAAATTCAATGGTCATTTCTATCCTCCATCTTACACATCAAAACCCTTGAGAATTCTTATTGTAGCATTACACGTCCTTGAGATTTCTTAGAATTTGCAGCGCCTGATCAGCCGCATCCAGCGGGACGAACAGGTGATCGTGATAATAACCCGCGACGATATTGCAGGAGATAGCCTGCTGGGCCAGCGCGCTGGATACCACAGCGATTAACCCCACTGCGTTCAAAGCCGAATGGATGCTCAGCGTGATCCAGGCGCAGGGGAACGAATAAGCGAGGCCGGACTTCTCCGCCTGGTTCCTGTCAAGGATGAGGCTCAGCCCTTCAGATTCTTGAAAGGTTGCCAGGGGCAGGCAATGTGGTGGCATCTCCGCGGAATCAACCGTGCAGAAGACATATTCACCGGGGTGCAGCACCGGGTTCAGTCCACGAAGCAAAAGCGAAAGATCGGATTCACCACTCGGCATGAGGTTGGTCTAGATCATGAACTTGCCGGAATCATAGAACAGAACGTCGTCGACGATAATCTTGCCGCCGTCGCGCATATCGTAGAGCATGTCCCAATGCACAGAGCTCTTGTTCACCGATCCGGTTTCTGGGTAGCCCATGCCGATGGCGAGATGGATCGTCCCGCCGATCTTTTCATCAAAAAGCATATTCTTGGTAAACCGGTTGATCTCAAAGTTGGTTCCGATGCCCAATTCGCCAAGGAAGCGCGCGCCCGGATCCGTCTCGAGAACACCCTGCAGGAAGGCTTCGTTTTTATCAGCGCTGGCATGCACCACTTTGCCCTGCTCGAATTCGAGCGCAACTCCGGTCACTTCGACGCCTGACCAGATGCAGGGGAAGGAATAGCGCACATGCCCATTCACCGAATTCTCGACGGGACCGGTGAAAATCTCGCCGTCCGGAACGTTCGACAGTCCGCAGCAGTTGACAAACCTCCGCCCGTCGATCGACATCTCCAGGTCGATGCCCGAGCCGGTGATCTTCACCTGTTTTTTGCCGTCCAACCAGTGGATCAGCCGGTCCTGCTCGACCTTCATGGATTCATACCGCGCTAGCGGATTTTCCAAATCGGCAAATGCCACATGGTAGAAGAAGTTCGTAAATTCCTCCAGGCTCATTTCAGCATCCTGGGCATAAGCCTGGGTGGGATAACGCGAAACCGTCCAACGCAACTGCCCGGTGGAGGTGCGGCGGAAGAATGTGTCGGTCACATCCTTACCCGCCCGGCTGGAGAGCTGCCAGGCTTCGGGCTTGATGTTGGAAAGCGCCCGGGTGTTGGTGTTGGCGCCAATGCGGATGTCCACATCAAATTGTTCTGCAATCATCCGTGTCACTGGATCGGTATGCAAAAGCTGAAAATCAGCGGCTTCATTGAGAAAAATGTATTGAATATTTTCCAGGTCCACTTCGATATGCGGATGCCCGCCTGCCCTCAACACTTCGCGATAAATTTCAGCCAATAAAGGCGTAGCAATGGGGTCGAGCGGGAACCCGCGGATCATCACCTGGTCATCCCTTTTCACTTTTGTGGAATAGTGAACCAGAATTTTTGCAAGATTTTCAATTCGAGGGTCTGCCATTTTTTCTCCTGGGTGTTCGGGATACAGCCATTATATCCAGTTTCAAGCTGCAATGAACGCGCGAGTACTTTTGTGGATGTTATAATTTTCTAAATCAACATGTTGCACCACCCGGCAATTTAACTATTTTACAGGAGCCCACCATGAATGAAGACCGCCTGAGCTTGACGCACGATCAAAAATCCTCTGAGATTCCGATCACACGTGTGCATACCCTGGTGCTGGGGAGTGGGGCAGCCGGGCTGAACGCGGCGGCGCAGTGTTACCGCAATGGTGTGACCGATCTCTTGATCCTTACCGAGGGCTTGAACATGGGCACCTCGATCAATACCGGAAGCGATAAACAAACCTATTACAAGCTCTCATTGTGCGGCGCCGAAGGTGACAGCCCGCGGTCGATGGCAGAGACGTATTTTGCCAATGGATCGATGCACGGCGACCTGGCATTGGTTGAATCCAGTGGTTCGGTGCGCAGCTTCATCAACCTGGTAAATCTCGGGGTTCCCTTTCCGCGTGACGAATTCGGTCAGTTTGTGGGATATAAGACCGATCACGACCCGCGCCAGCGGGCGACCTCCATCGGACCCTACACATCGCGTGAGATGTGCCATAAGCTGATCGACCAGGTCAAATCCCTGGGGATCCCGGTCCGCGAAAACCGCAACGTCGTCGAATTGATCACGCTCGGACAAGATCAAAAGCGTGTTGCCGGCTGTGTCGCCGTCGACCGCGATGGCAATTTTGAAGCCTATATGTGCGAAAACTTGATCTTTGCCGTGGGTGGACCTGGCGGGTTGTATAAAACCAGTGTCTATCCGCCTGTGCATTCCGGGGCGATCGGACTGGCGTTGATGGCTGGCGCTCGAGCAGCCAACCTGCCCGAAAGCCAGTATGGACTGGCCTCGACCAAATTCCGTTGGAATGTTTCCGGCACCTACATGCAGGTGATCCCACGGGTGATCAGCCGCGCTGCCGATGGAAGCACCGACGAAAAAGAATTCCTGCCGCCTTATTTCCATTCGACATCAGAAATGAATGGGATGGTATTTCTCAAAGGGTATCAATGGCCGTTCGATGCGCGTAAAGCCATTGGCGGCTCCTCCATCATCGATATCCTGGTGTTTATCGAAACGGTGCTCAAGGGCAGACGGGTGTACCTTGATTTTCGCCAAAATCCCAATGGATTCGTACAATCCGAACTGCCCGCTGAAGCACGGGAGTATTTGGCACGTTCAAACGCGCTCCAGGCGACGCCGATCGAGCGGCTGCTCTTTATGAACCCTGGCGCGGTGGATCTCTACCGGGAACACAAGATCGACCTGCTCAACGAACCCCTCGAAGTTGCCGTTTGCGCCCAACATAACAACGGCGGGCTTGCCGGCAATATCTGGTACGAATCCAGCAATATTAAGCATTTATTCCCCGTCGGTGAAGTGAATGGATCGCACGGCGTCACCCGTCCTGGAGGGTCTGCCCTGAACGCAGGGCAGGTGGCTGGGTTCCGGGCTGCAGAATTCGTAGCCAATCGCTATTCCTACTGGACGCTGCCTGAAGCGGAGACGCTGGAAGCGTTTCGCCGCACGATGGATAAGCTGCAATGTTGGGCAGATACCTGCCTGGAAGCGCAAACCCCCTGGTTGGAAGAACTGCAACAAATCCAGGATCGGATGTCCCGCATGGGGGCACACATCCGCAGCTTGGATGAGATCAAGCGTGAAGTGCCATTCGCCTGGCAGCAGGTGGACAGGCTGACCCACAATGCCTGCAAAGTGGATGACAGGCAAAAGATCAAATATGCTTTTCGCGTGCGGCAGCTTGCGTATGCCCAGGCGGTCTATCTCGAAGCGATCAAGTTCGACCTGGAAAGCGGCGTCGGCAGCCGCGGATCGGCGATCGTCCTGGACCCTCACGGGAACCAGGTGCATGAACTGCTGGATCCTTCGTGGAAGATCCAGACGGAGGATATTCAGTTTCGCGCGACGGTGCTCGAGACCACTCCGGATAACGACAAGGTGACCAACACGTGGGTTCCCTGCCGGCCTATCCCGGAATCCGATCCATGGTTTGAAACTACCTGGGCGCGCTACCGCAGCGGCGAAATCTACCGCGATTAATCAAATCGACCCCTTTCCGCATCCCTGCTCCCTTTCGAGCAGGGATCTTTTTTTGAATTTCCATGATTTATGACATTAATCACTTGTATTAACAATTAACAACATGCGATAATACCAAATATCATTTGGCATTGCCGCACAATTTAATGATTCAATCTCGTAAGAGAAGGGTTACTTCAACTTCTTATGCCGACCGCCAAACCGAACAACCGTCGCACGATCGCCTCTGTCCAGCGCGCGCTGGACATCCTCAATCTTTTTAATAATGGTCAGGTCGAGCTTGGCAATGCAGAAATCGCCAGGCTCGTTGGTTTACCGGTGGGTACGGCATCGGGTCTGATCTACACCCTGAAGTTAAACAATTACCTTGATCAAAACCCGGCCAACCGCAAGTACCGCCTTGGCCTGAAACTGGCAGAAAGGGCGGCTGTTTTGCTGGACCAGTTGGACATCCGCAAAGTGTCTGCCCCTTATCTCGAAGAGCTCAGGGTCTGGTGCGACGAAAGTATCAATCTCGCCATGCGCGATGGGAGAGAGGTCGTCTATATCGAGCGCCTCTTTGGCAATCATGCCCTGGGGATTCGCTCGGAACTGGGCAAACGGGGTCCGCTGCACAGCACCTCGCTGGGAAAGGCGATCGCCGCCTACCTCCCCGAAGCTGAATTCAAGACCATTTTCGCTGAGTATGATTTCTTCGCGGTAACCCCCTTTACCATCACCAACCTTCAACAATTTAAAGAAGAAGTAATTAAGATCCGGGCAACTGGATATGCCGTGGATGAACAGGAAAATGAAATGGGTGGCCGGTGTATTGGAGCACCCATTTTTGATCATACAGGCTATCCCCTCGCCGCGGTCAGTGTGTCGGTACCCATTCAGCGTTTGCCGGATCAAGCTGTCGAAAGGTTCGGCAATAAGTTGATCAAGACCGCAGCACTTATTTCACAGCAAATGGGAAATTCTCGCGAGAGGTTCACGAACTAACTCTCCTTCTCTCCTCGAAACCTATCGTCTGGAGGTGGATCCGTCAAATTCAAGTCTATTGGGATGACAACTGGTTTTAACCCATCCAGCAATACAAACCAAAAGGAGTAAGAGATGAAGCGTAATTTGTTTTTTGTACTTGCGGTCCTGATGATCGCAGCGATGGTAATGAGTGCCTGTGCCCAACCCACAGCCGCACCCGCAACCACCGAAGCTCCTGCAGCCACCACTGAAGCCCCTGCCGCGGTCACCACCGAGGCACCGACAGAAGCTGCCCCTACCACTCCCATCAAAATCGGGACCTCACTGCCATTGACTGGTGAATTCTCGATCACTGGAACCAAGCACCGCGACGGTTACCAGCTGTGTGTGGATTTGGTCAATGAAGCCGGCGGCATCGATGGTCGCCAATTGGACTTGATCGTCAGTGATAATCAGTCCGATGTCGACACCACCCTGGCTCAGATGGAGCGGTTCATCAATGTGGATAAGGTTGATTTGATCTTCGGTACCTTCTCCAGCAAGCTGACTTTCCCCGCCACATCCATCACCGAAAAAGCCAATATGCTGCACCCCATTCCTTCCGCCGCAGCGCTGCGTGTTTACGAACGTGGATTCAAGTACCTGGTCTATTTCCAGCCAAACGCTGCCGAATATATCGGTGCTTCTCCCGTCGCCATGATCAAGGATCTCATTCCTGCCGATCAACAACCCAAAACCATTGCGCTTGCATGGGCTGATGATTTCTATGCCAACGCTTTGATCACCGGTCTCACCGGTGAAGATGTGGTCTTCACCAATGATGACGGCTCAGAAAAAACCGTAAGCCTGGCACCAGGCGAACTGTCCAAACTCAACGCCGAAGTTGTCTTCAAGCAGCAGTGGCCGGAAGGTTTCACTGACTGGACGACGCTCGCCGCATCCATCAAAGCTTCCAATGCTGATTACCTCTTTGCACCCGTCACCTCTACTGATGAAGCCATTCAGTTGGTTCGTGCCCTGCAACAGGTCAATTACAACCCCAAAGGCATCTTCATGAGCCAGGGAGCACAGAAAGAATTTGGCGAAGCCCTCGGCTCCGCTGCCAATGGCATCACCATCCAGGCTTCATGGCACCCTCTGGCGAACTTTAGCGGATTGCTCAATGGCAAAGAATTCACCAACCAGATGTTCCTGGACGCCTTCAAAGCCAAATACGGCGTCGAGGGCGGCGAAGATGAAGCTATTCCCTTTGCTCTCTGCCAGGGTATCGAACAGGCAGTCCGCGCGACTGGCTCCACCGACAATACGGTTCTGCGCGACTGGCTTTCTGCCCGCACTGCAGCCGACCCTGTCAAAACCATCCTGGGTGATTTCTACTGGGATGCACGCGGTTTGCCGATCAACAAATCCTTCATTATGACCCAATGGCAGGATGGAAAGCTGGAATTTGTCTATCCGACCGATGCTTTCCCGGGCGTCAAACCCCTCGTCTATCCAAAACCCGAATGGTAATCATGTAATCTCTCCTTCCGTGTCTGGCGTGAGCCAGACACGGAATTTCCTGTAAACGACCTTTTGGAATCAAACCAAGTTGGGTCGAATGGAGAAACTATGGCGCTACTTGAAATAAAAGGCTTGAACAAAAGTTTTGGCGGCATCCAGGCAGTGAACGACTGCAATATTTCGGTTGAACAAGGCAAAATCACGAGTCTGATCGGTCCCAACGGAGCCGGGAAAACTACGGTCTTTAACCTGGTGACCGGGCTGCTATCCCCCGATTCCGGCGAAATCCTGTTCGAAGGCAAAAAAATCAACAACCTGCAGCCCCATCAGATCACCCGCATGGGCATCAGCAGAACCTTTCAAATTACCCGCGATCTGCAAGAAATGACCGTCCTCGAGAACATGATCGTTCAATCTCAGGTGCACGGCTTTTGGGATATGTTTGGCAGCAGCATGATGAAAGAAGAGGAGGAAAGAGCCATGGATCTACTTTCCTTCGTCGGCATCACCCACCTCGCCCATGAAAAATCGAAGAACCTGTCGTATGGTCAAAAGAAATTATTGGAATTTGCATCCGTTTTAATGTCAGACCCGAAACTCCTTATGCTTGACGAGCCCGCAGGTGGGGTCAATCCCACCCTGCTTGAAAGCATTATCGATAGGATCCAGGAATTGAATAAAAAAGGGATCACAATATTAATCGTTGAACATAATATGGAATTGGTCATGAAAATCAGTGACCCTGTCATCTGCATGGCTTATGGGACTGTGCTGGCTCAAGGATCTCCAAAAGATATCCAGGACAACCAGCAGGTGCTCGAAGCTTACTTAGGAGAATAAAAATGGGAACGCTTGTAATTGAAAATATAGTTGCAGGATACGGAAGCGGACCCAACATTCTCAAAGGGCTATCGTTGACCGTCGAATCCTGTAAAGCGTATTGCATCATTGGTCCAAATGGCGCCGGAAAATCCACCTTGATCAAGGTGATTGCCGGTCTGCTCAAGCCGAGAGAAGGAAAAATCAGTTTCAAGGGCGAAGATATCACCCAACTGCGGGCTGACCAGGTTCTTCAGCGCGGTTTGTGCTATGTACCCTCTGACCGCAGCCTCTTCCCCGATATGACCGTCAAGGAAAATCTACGCATGGGCGGCTTTGTCATGCGCGATTCACGCCTGGTCGACCAACGGATCGACGAGCTCTTCACCCTGTTCCCCATCTTGAAAGAAAAAAGCTCGCAAATGGCAAGAACCCTTTCAGGCGGGCAGCAGCAGTTGGCTTCCATTGCCCGCGCCATGGTTCTCAAACCCGAAATGATCATGCTCGATGAGCCATCATTGGGGCTGTCACCGAAAGTGGTCCAGCAGATTTTCGGCACGATCACCAGTTTACGCGACCAGGGTTTGACCATTCTCCTGGTGGAACAAAACGCACGCAAGGGACTGCAAATAGCGGATATGGGCGTGGTCTTGGATTTGGGAACCAACAGCTTTGAAGCGCCTGCATGCGACGTTCTAAACGATCCGCGTATTCAAGAACTGTATCTTGGTAAACGCCACCAGGATGTGGCTGCGGAGGAATGCAAATGATTCAAATCCTTCAAATTCTCATGCTGGGTCTTTGCCTGGGCGGCGTGTATGCTTTGATGTCCTCCGGCATGACGCTCATTTTCGGGGTGATGCGCATTGTCAACCTGGCGCACGCAGCCTTTATTGTTGTTGCGGCGTACATCACCTTCTGGTTATTCAAACTTCTGCATCTCGACCCTATACTTTCCATTGTGATATCCATGCCGGCAATGTTCCTCATCGGCATCATCTACTATAAACTTGTCTTTGCCAAACGAGCCGACAACCCGCGTTTTGGGGATCTTACCGTTTTGATCACTTTTGCCACCGGGCTGGTCATCGAAGGCGTTTTGGCTTTCTTCTTTACCGGTATCTACCGTTCCACGACTCCCACCTATGCGCAAAAATCCTTCCTTTTTGGGCCATTTTTCCTGCCCCAGAGCCAGCTTTACGCTACGATCATCAGTGTGGTTCTGATCGTCGCTTTATGGCTGTTCTTACGCTACACCCGCATCGGTAACGCAATCCGGGCGACCATGCAAAACCGGAATGCTGCTCAGGTGGTCGGTGTCAACGTAACCTGGGTCTCCACCCTGGCATTCGGTATCGGTCTCGCCATGGCAGGCGCATCCGGTTCATTGATCAGCTTTATCTTTACCTTTTACCCCGCCAAGCACATCGCCTGGATCGGGATGATCATGTGCCTGGTTGTGCTTGGAGGCATGGGCAGCCTGCTGGGATCGTTGGTCGCTTCTCTACTTCTGGCAACCGCGGCGGCTTTCGTCAACTTCTACTTTGGAGCGTCATACGCCCCAATTACATTCTATCTTGCCCTCTTCTTGATCCTGTTATTCCGCCCACAAGGATTATTCGGCAAGAAGGTCGAGGCATAAATGACCGATAACACCATTCTAACAAGCTCAAAAACAGCAGATGCGGTAGAAAAACTTCCAAAAAAGGTGAACCTCTGGATCAAAAGAGGAATCCCACTGGCGATACTGGTTGTTTTGATCCTGCTGCCTGTGTTCCAGATAGTCAATGGAACCCTGAACTACTGGCTTCATATGTTGATGTACATTTTCCTGTACGTGATCATGGCTGCAAGCTGGAACATCATTGGCGGGTACGCCGGGTATGTATCGCTTGGGCACAATGTGTTTTTTGCCTTCGGGGCTTACTTTGCGGGGATGTTTTTCCTTTCAACCCGAATTTCTCCATTTGTAAGCGCACCCGTAGCCGGAATCCTGGCAATGGCTTTCGGCATGCTCTTTGGACTGATCGCCCTGCGCACCCGGGGGTCAACGTTCATCATTTCAACGATCGCCCTGGTGCTGCTGGTGGCAGAATTCCTGGATAACTGGAAACTCACCGGCGGGACAAACGGTTTGGCCATGCCGATGATCGGATTGGATGGTCAGTACGCCAAGATCCCATACTACTATTATCTGTTGGTGGCAATGGTCTTATGCGTGATCATGGCTTACTACATCAAACACAGCAAATTCGGCCTGGCATTGAGAGCCATCAGCCAGGATGAAACAAAAGCAGAAGTTGCAGGCATTCCCACCCGCAAGTACAAAATCCTGGCTTTCGGTATCAGCGGATTGTTCATTGGTGTTGCCGGGGCAGTATGGGGTTCCTACCTGACCTACCTGCGCCCATCCATCTTTCTGACGGTTGCGCTAGGTACAAGCATCGTCCTTAATACTATCCTTGGCGGAAAAGGCACCGTTGCCGGTCCGGTGGTTGGAACTGTCATTATGACAGTCATAAATGAGTTCGTGGTTGCCAAATTGGGCGCCACTGAATTGAACATCGTTGTTACAGGTTTGATTTTGATTTTCGTTCTTCTATACTTTCCCGAAGGAATTGTTGGCAGCCTCAAGGCAAGAAACAGACTTCCCTCCTTCCTCGATTGGGATTGAGAAAACTCAAACAGAGCATTTGGGCGCGGGCAACCGCGTCCAAATAAAATCAGACGAGGTGATATGATGAAAGATCAAAAAAAAGTAACCGTAATTACTGGCTCAGGCCGTGGAATTGGGCGCGGCATTGCCACGTTGTTAGCTGAAGCCCATTGGACGGTGGTTATCAATGACATCGGAAACCCCGAACCGCCGAAAGAAACCCTCGAACTCGTACGGGCAGCAGGGGGTGAAGGCTTGATCGTGATGGGTGATATTACCTCAGACGCTGACCGCACCCGTCTCGTCGATGAAACACTTGAACATTTTGGACAGATCGATCTACTGGTCAATAATGCAGGGATCGGACCGCGGGTGCGCATGGATATGCTCGAGATGGGAATTGAGAGCATGCACGAAGTCATGGAAGTTAACACCATCGGACCATTCTTTCTCACCCAGCTTGTATCCAAAACCATGATCCAATTGATCGCAGATGGAAAAGTCGAGCATCCGAAGATCGTCAACATCAGTTCGAACAGCGCATACACCAGCAGTACCAGCAGGGCTGAGTATTGCCTTTCGAAAGCAGCCGTCTCGATGACCACTTTATTGTTTGCAGACCGCTTGGCGGAGTACGGCATCAACGTTTATGAAATTCGTCCAGGCATCATCAAAACCCCGCTAACCGAGATCGTCCGGGAAAAATACGACAAACTGATTGCCGCAGGCGTCACACCCATCAAACGCTGGGGTCTGCCGGAAGATATTGCCAAGGCGATCGTAGCCATAGCAGAAGATTATTTCCCATTTTCCACCGGTCAGGTGTTCGATGTGGATGGTGGGTTCCATATGCACCGCCTGTAAGGAGCAAGAATGAAGAAATTTGTCACATTTGGCGAGATCATGCTTCGCCTATCTCCCCCGGGGATGCTGCGCTTCGGACAGGCACGTTCCTTCGACGCTGCCTACGGCGGCGGTGAGTCCAACGTCGCTGTATCACTGGCCAACTATCATCTCCCCGCCGAATTCGTCTCATGCGTGCCTGCCAACGACCTGGGCGAAGCCGCTCTGCAGTATCTTCACCAATACAATGTGGGTACGCAGTACATTCAACGCTGCGGCAGCCGCCTGGGAATTTACTTTATGGAATACGGCGCTGTGATGCGCGGCAGCCAGGTTATTTATGACCGGGCAAATTCATCTTTCGCCAACATCAAACCCGGCAGCATCGATTGGAAAAGCATTTTTGAAGATGCTCAGTGGTTCCACTGGACGGGCATCACGCCATCGATCTCTCAAAGTGCAGCCGCGGTCTGCCTGGAAGGCGTCAAGATCGCGCACGAAATGGGTGTCACCGTTTCGAGCGATTTGAACTTCCGCGCAAAACTCTGGAAATGGGGCAAACCTGCGGGTGAAGTGATGCGTGAGCTTGTTTCATACTGCGACGTGGTCATCGGAAATGAAGAGGATGCTGAAAAAGTGTTCGGTATCAAAGCCCCTGAATCGGATGTTCTCAACGGGAAAGTGAATGCCGGGCAATATCGTTACGTTTGCGCCGAACTCAGCCGGCAGTTCCCCGGGTTGAAACAGATCGCAATTACCCTGCGCGGGTCGCTATCCGCTTCGCATAACACCTGGAGCGGGATCCTGTGGGACCAGGGCAAGCTCTTCGAAGGTCCAACCTACGATATCACTCCCATTGTCGACCGGGTGGGCGGCGGCGACAGCTTTATGGGCGGGCTGATTTACGGGTTATCGCAATTCAATGGAGATTCACAAAAAACGATCAATTTCGCAGTGGCAGCCTCAGCGCTCAAACACACCATCGTTGGTGATTTCAACCTGGTCAGTGTGAGCGAGGTGGAAAAACTGCTCGCTGGCGATGCATCCGGCAGGGTAAGCCGCTAAAGGAGCAAATTATGGCTAGATATTCTCGTCTAAGAGTTTTGACATCAATGATCGAAACCGGCTTCGTGCCGGTATTCTACCACGCCGAAGTGGAGCTGACCGAAAAGGTGATCCGCGCCTGCCTTGACGGCGGGGCGCACTGTTTTGAGTTTACCAATCGCGGCGACCAGGCTCACGAAGTTTTTCGCGAGCTGGTCAACCGGTTCAAGGGAGACGAGCGTGTGATCCTCGGGGCGGGTTCGGTGCTGGATGCCGGAACCGCATCCCTGTTCATCCAACTTGGTGCCAATTTCATTGTCGGACCCATTTTCAACCCTGACGTCGCTAAAGTTTGTAACCGGCGCAAAGTCGCCTATATGCCGGGCTGCGGCAGCGTGAGCGAGATCTCGCAAGCTGAGGAAGCCGGCGTGGAGATCTGCAAAGTCTTTCCCGGCGGCTCCGTCGGTGGACCAGCCTTCGTCAAAGATGTTTTGGGACCCATGCCCTGGGCACGCATCATGCCGACGGGCGGGGTGGAACCAACAGAAGAAAGCATCAATAAATGGTTTGGCGCAGGCGTTGCCTGCGTGGGGTTGGGTAGCAAGCTATTTCCGGCTGAAATGATCAAGTCTGGGAATTTTGAAGCGATCTCTGCAAATGTTCAAAATGTTTGCGGCTGGATCGCAGCCGCCCGCGCCGGGAAGAATCCGATTGGCTAAAAAGAGAAAACAATGAAACCAAACTATCCTTGTGTAGCTCAATTGAGAACGCAATCTCTATTCGAAGCTGAACTTAAGAAACTGGGGGTCGAAATCCCCTTTGACGCCCAGGTGCTCTCTGGTGCCGAAAGTCCGCTGGCGCAGCCGTTTATCCTTGCCAGCGGGCGAAAGATCGGTAATCGTTTCGCCATCCAACCCATGGAAGGCTGGGACGGCACCCGTGAAGGAAACCCCACTGAATACACCATCCGGCGCTGGAAGAATTTTGGTCGGAGTGGCGCGAAGCTGATCTGGGGTGGCGAAGCCACTGCTGTCCGCCCGGACGGTCGCGCCAATCCGAATCAGTTGATGATCCTGGACGAGACCATGGCATCGATGGAAAGCCTGCGCAAAGACCTCGTCGCTGAACACCTTGCCCTTTACGCCAATACCGACGATCTGCTGGTTGGCTTGCAGCTCACCCATTCAGGAAGGTTCAGCCGGCCGAACATCAAGACCAAGCTCGAACCAAAAATTCTTTACCACCACCCATTATTGGAAAAAATATATAACGTTTCTTCCGATACCCCGGTGATGACCGATGCAGAGATCGAAGACCTGATCGGATATTACCTCCGCGCCGCCAAACGCGCCCAGGCGATCGGGTTCGACTTTGTGGATATCAAGCACTGTCACGGCTACCTGGGACATGAATTCCTGAGCTCGTTCAGTCGTCCCGGTAAATACGGCGGTTCGTTCGAAAACCGCACCCGTTTCTTGCGTGAAATCGTCAGCGGGATTCAGACCGAATGCCCCGGGTTGCGTATGGGTGTGAGGTTAAGCGTCATCGACTTTCCACCTTTCCGCCCCGACGAAGACAATATTGGTCGGATGCTGGATTATCGTGACGAAAACGGTCGATACCCATTCGCCTTCGGCGGCGACCCGGAACACCCGGAAAACTACAAACTGGATGAAACCATTGCGTTCTTACAGCTCCTGGAAGAGCTTGGCGTCGAACTGGTGAATTTCTCAGTGGCAAGTCCTTACTACAATCATCACCTCACTCGTCCCGCGTATTTTCCACCGTCCGACGGGTACGAAGCCCCCGAAGATCCATTGGTGGGGGTCGCCCGTCATATTGCTGTGGGAAATGAGCTGCACAGCCATGTGACAAAGCTGGCATGCGTGGGATCCGGCTACAGCTATCTGCAGGACTATCTCCCCAACGTTGCACAGGCGGTTGTGCGCGAAGGGTTGATCGATTTCGTCGGGCTTGGACGTTCGACCCTGTCATACCCCGAACTACCGGCTGATGTATTAAGTGGTCGCGCACTCGACCGAAAACGCATCTGCCGCAGCTTCAGCGACTGCACCACAGCTCCCCGTAAAGGGTTGATCTCGGGTTGCTACCCATTGGACGACTTCTATAAGAGCCTGCCCGAAGCCGAAGAGGTCAAACGGATCAAACAAAGCCTCAAACAATAACGAACAGGAGTATTTATCGTGAAAGTTGTATCCTTTGCTGAAGCCGTCTCCTACATTAAAGACCAGGATACGCTCCTCATTGGCGGATCAGGCGGCGGACACGCCGTGCCTGAAGCCCTTATCGTCGCCCTTGAAGAACGATATCTACACGAAAACAGTCCCCGCAATATCAGCCTGCTGCATCCGGTGGGCATCGGAGACAACGTCAGCCAGGGAGTGGGTCACCTGGCTCACCCCGGCCTGGTCAAACGCATCGTCGCCGGTGCGCTGGTCAACAGCCCTGCTTTCCAAAAGGCGGCTGAAGCCAATACTGTTGAAGCTTATACCCTGCCCCAGGGCGCCCTGTGTCAATTGATGCGTGAAATGGCAGCCGGTCGGCCGGGTTTGCTCAGCCACGTCGGTCTGCACACCTTTGTCGACCCGCGGCTCGATGGTGGGCGTCAAAGCAAATGCGCCAGCGAAAGCCTGGTCGAGTTGGTGACCCTGGCGGGCAAGGAATGGCTTTTCTATAAACCTTACAACGTCAACGTTTGCTTTTTGCGCGGCACTACCGCAGACGAAGACGGCAACGTCAGCATGGAACGCGAAGCAGTGTTCACCGAAATGCTTTCGATGGCACAGGCCACGCACCGCTGCGGCGGGATTGTCATCGTACAGGTCGCGCGCCTGGCGCAAAGAGGCACACTCTCTGCCAAGAACGTCAAAATCCCGGGCATGCTGGTCGACCTGGTGGTCATCGACCCCAACCAGCGCCAGACCTACCAGATGGATTATTCTCCAGCTTATGCGGGAGAGCTGAAGATCCCACTCACCGAACTTCCACCAATGAAGCTGGATGCGCGCAAGGTGATCGCCAGGCGGGCAGCATTGGAATTACGCCCGAACGCCATCTGCAACCTCGGATCCGGCGTCTCGACCGGAATTGCCACCATCGCCGCCGAAGAGGACATTCTCGACCAGATCGTGCTGACCAACGAACAGGGTCTGATCGGCGGAGCACCATCAGAAGATGCAGGCGCTGCGATCAACTACACCTCGATCGTGGACCAGCCTTACCAATTCGATTTTTACGACGGCGGCGGGTTGGATTTGGCTTTCCTATCGTTTGCCGAAGTGGACCGCCTGGGTAATGTCAATGTAAGCCGCTTTAACGGGCGCATTATTGGCGTCGGCGGGTTCATCAATATCAGCCAAAATGCCCGGAAGGTTATTTTCAGCGGCACATTCACCGCCGGGGGTCTTGAGATCGAGTATGCACAAGGTAGGATGAAGATCGAGCATGAAGGAAAATTCAACAAATTCGTCCAGGGTGTGGAGCAGGTCTCCTACAGCGGGCCTTTCGCCCTGGAACGCGACCAGGAAGCGCTTTATATCACTGAAAGGGCAGTATTCCGGCGCGGGGAACAAGGCATCGAACTGATAGAAATCGCCCCAGGCATCGACCTCGAGCGCGATATCCTGGCGCACATGGATTTCAAACCCACCATTGCGGTTCCCTTGCGGCTAATGGATGAACGCTTATTTTTGGAAGAAAAAATGAATCTGACAGTGGATCTGCAGGAAAAAGATCCCTGCAACATCCCTGAAAGGTTGAGAAAGGCAGGCTGAGATGCAGCAGAATCTGAATGAACCCAAAACGGGCGAAAATCCGTCAGAAGAAACGGATGCGATTCAGGTCACCCGCCCGGTGGACGGGGTAGCGCTGATCACCATTTGCTCAGAACCGCTGGGGGTACTGCGCCATGCGGTCAAACGCGCCCTGATGCGTACTCTCGATGGACTCAATTCAGATGCGAGTGTTCGCTGCGCGGTGCTTACCGGTACAGGTAAAGCTTTCTCCGTCGGTTCCGACATCAATGACTTCAGCCAGCAGGTGGGTTGGCTGCTCGAGAATGATTATTGGGAATCCATGCTGAATCAAAAGATCGAGGATGCCCGTTTTCCCATCATTGCTGCCTGCAACGGGCATGCGCTTGGCGGAGGGGCAGTACTTGCCCTGGCTTGCGATTTCCGTGTTGCGTCAACCTCGGCAAAATTCGGGTTTCCCGAAGTCAAAGTGGGCGCGTTTGCCTCAGGCAGCGGAACACAGCGCCTGCCGCTCTTGGTAGGTCGCGGACGCGCATTGGACCTGTTGTTGACGGGACGCGTGATCAGTTCGGCAGATGCCTTGGCCTATGGGCTGGTGGAATACGTCTTCCCGGATGAGACTTTCATGGAAAATGTGTTGAACATTGCCCAAACCGTGGCATCCTACTCAGGCCTGGTCACAGCGGCCACCAAGAACTGCGTCACCACGGGTCTGCGTGAAGGCTTCGAGGCTGGACTGGCTTTGGAGAGCGATCTGCGGGTGAAAACTGGGCGCGGCCTGGATGCCATCGAAGGGCGTGCCGCCTTCCTCGAAAAACGCCCGCCGCACTTTAATCAATAGACATCCCGGAGGGATGAATGCATCTTTTCACATATCTCGCGGGGGATCTGGCGCTGCCCGGCCGGCAGGTGGGAACACTTGGGATTGATATCAATCTTGCCGTTCAGGCTTATTGCACCGCCTACCCTGCTGAAGGCAGCAATTTGCCACTTCACCCTGTAAGCCTGTTGGACTGGCTTGGGTTGAAAAGGCAAGGTCTGCAACTGATACAAAAATCCACAGATTGGATTCTCGAGAAGTTTTCAAATGTTGATGAAGCCTCCTGGCAGGAAGGCATGCTTTTCGAGTTCGATACTGTCTCCCTTTTGGCTCCCATCCCCAATCCGGGGAAAGTGATCTGCATTGCGGGGAATTATCCCGCGCCCGGCAAGATGGAAAAACCCGAGCATCCGACCGTGTTCCTCAAACCTTCCAGCGGCGTGACCGGTGACAGCCAACCGCTGGTCATCCCTGCGCTGGCGCAAAACGTTGCCTACGAAGTGGAACTGGCAGTGGTCATCGGCAGCCGCGGCATGCACCTTTCCAGCGAGAACGCTGCGAGCTGCATTGCCGGTTATACGCTTGCCAACGATGTGGGCGATAGAATTTTGGAAAAACGAACCACCCAGTGGACAAGCGGTAAGCTGTTCGACACTTTCACGCCCATGGGGCCGGTCCTGGTTACCCCGGATGACTTGAAGCAGACCGGTGACTTGAAAATGGTCACCAAGGTCGATGGTCAAATCGTCCAACAAGGCAGCACTGCCCAGATGTTTTTTGACATTCCTCATTTGATTAGCATTCTCTCCGAGTTGACCACCCTGCTGCCGGGCGATGTGATCCTGAGCGGAAGCCCCAAATTGATGGGAGACACTCCCAATCCAACAGTTGCGATCAAACCGGGTGATATTGTCGAGGTGAGCATCGAGAATCTCGGAACCCTCACCAACCCGGCCATCGCAGAAGGACAGGCAGTTTGATGACCACATATCCCATGGCATTTATTTCCTCTCCGGGTAAAATCGAATTTCGCGACCTGGATGTGCGCGAGCCCGGGAATGACGAAGTGATGATCAAAGTGGCTGCTGCTGCAATTTGCGGCAGCGACATCCACCTTTTCAAAGGCAGGCATCCCTTGGTTCAGCTTCCCTCAGCGGTAGGGCATGAGCTCTCGGGCGAAGTGATCAAAACCGGCAGGGAAGTCACTCATTTTAAAGAAGGTGACCGGGTGACGGTGGAACCCGTCATTGCCTGCGGTAATTGCGAGTACTGCCAACGCGGACAGTATCATCTGTGTGCCAACATCAGCTTCCAGTACCGTAAGGGGCAGGGCGCTTTCGCCCAGTACTTCTACGCGCCTGAGAAAAGAACCTATAAGCTGCCCGATTCTCTTTCGTTCGAAGAAGGGGCGCTCATTGAACCGCTTGCTGTTGCCCTGCATGCCGTGAAGAAGAGTGGTATTCGGCTGGGCAACACTGTCGCCGTTTTTGGCGCAGGGGCGATCGGTTTGCTGGTGTGCTCATTGGTGAACCACGCAGCGGGTTCCAGCGTTATCTGCGTGGACGTCAGTGATTTTCGCCTTCAAAAAGCGTTGGAGATGGGCGCCACGCTCACGGTCAACAACCAGGTCGAAAACGCACTCCAGGTAATCCAGTCAGCCACACACGGCATAGGCGTCGATCTCGCTTTTGAAGCCGTCGGTCGCGAACAAACGCTTGCTCAAGCACTCGAGTCCGTGCGCAAGGGTGGCAGCGTCACCCTGCTCGGCATTTTTGAAGAGGCTGAAACGCGCCTTCCGGTTCACCTGTTTATCCAGCGCGAGATCAGCCTTGCAGGTTCGCAAGGCTATGCCTGGGATTTTGAAGATGCCATATCCCTGGCGGAAAATGGTCATGTCCCCTTGAAGAAACTGGTTACCCATGAATTTGCACTTCAAGAACTGCAAAAAGGGTTCGATCTTCTCCTCACCCCAGGTAATCAAGCAGTCAAAGTGGAAATGCATCCATAGAAACCCCCTTTTGAGCAACAATCATGCAACACCGAATCGTATTCGGGGTTGTATTTTATAAGGATCAAGACTTGTATTTGACCCTTAAAAGATGCTAAACTGTGAAACATGGGAAAAGGAGAATCTTATGACACCAACTAATATCATTGCCTGGATCATCGTCGGAGCTATTGCCGGTATTCTTGCAGATGCCGTTATCAAAGGCATTCAATTGGGCCTGTTCGGAAAAATCATCGTCGGAATTCTCGGCGGATTCCTGGGCGGGTGGATTTTCGGTTTGCTGGGCGTCGTCATTTTGCCCGGGCTGATCGGACAGATCATTGCCGCATTTATTGGGGCAGTGATTTTGCTGCTCATCTTGAGAGCAATCCGTCACACGTAACCCCATCCAATCCATCAATGCCACAAATTCCTCCCCCATTTGAAAACTCATGAATCAGGGAGGAATTTTTCTGACCAGGCATTCACTCGAAGGAGGCAAGCATGGCTACAAATCGGAAAATCCACAAGGTGATAATCAGCAAACCGACTTTGGAAGGCGCCGGTGTGCAGCTGCGCCGCGGGTTTGGTTTCGGCGAAACCAAACTGACCGATCCCTTCCTGCTCCTGGACGATTTCAGGGGTGATTCCCCCGAGCAGTATGAAAAAGGATTCCCATGGCACCCGCACCGCGGGATCGAGACGATCACCTATATGCTGAAAGGTACTGTCGAACATGGAGACAGCCTGGGGAACAAAGGGGTGATCGCCAAAGGCGATGTCCAGTGGATGAACTCGGGCAGCGGCATCATCCACCAGGAAATGCCCAAAGGGGATGCCGACGGTAAGATGGAAGGATTTCAATTATGGGCCAATCTACCCCGTGAATCCAAGATGTCCAAACCAAATTACCAGGAAGTCAAGAACCATGAAATTCCGGTGGTCGTGCAGGAAAACGGCGTCAGCATCCGAATCGTATGCGGCGAGCTGGACGGGAAAAAAAGCCCCGTAACAGATGTGGCCATTGCACCCGAGTACCTGGATGTAACGGTTCCACCTGGCAAGACCTTCATCCATGCCACGCCGGTTTACAATACCGTGATTGTGTATGTTTACGACGGAGGGGGTATTTTCTGTGGTGAAAGGGATCCATTTGCCTATCAAGAGGAAGGCGCCAATTACTTTGACACCCACCGTAATTCGGTTCTTGAGTAATCATTCAGTGATCGTCTTCGAACCCGGAGATCAAATCGAAGTACTCGCCTGCGACCAGGGAGTTAAATTCCTGTTCGTCTCCGGCAAACCGCTGCGCGAACCGGTGGCGTGGTACGGACCGATCGTGATGAATACGGAAGCCGAGCTGCGAGTCGCTTTTGACGAATTGAACAAAGGAACATTCATAAAATAACGACCCAGCCAGGCGCGGATCACTTTGGGCTTGATTGCAGGAAATTCAAAACTTTACATTTCAACCATCCAATGGAAATCCGGTTTCTTAAATGGAAACCGGATTTTTGTAAGCGAAATCAGCCATTACTTGCCGTTAAGCGAGCAAATTCTTCTTAATTAATTCTTCCTTTAATTGATCCGCATTACGGAAAAGGATGGTGTCAAAATCCAATTTTTTTGCTGCACTGATGTTCGCCGGAGAATCGTCGATGAACACGCATTGCGGAGCAGATAAACCGGTTTTTTGTAGGAAAGACCGGTAGATCCGTTCATCCGGTTTGGCTACTTTTTCTTTTCCCGAGATCACAATCTGCTCGAATGCAGCGAGAAAACCATATTGCGGTTTGATCAGCTCGAATTTTTCCTCCGACCAGTTGCTCAATGCATAAAGTGGACGACCCTGCGCATGCAGCTCTTTCAGTAGCGCAACGCTGGGTTCGATCGCGCCGCCCATCGTTTCGATCCAACACTCATTGAAGGCATGGATCAGGTCAGAATATTGGGGGAATTGGCGGCTCACTTCATCAACCATCTGCTTGAATGGGTAGCCGAGATCGAGTTGAAAATTCCACTCTTTGAAATGTATTTCTTCTAGAAATAATTCAACCGCTCGATCATCATTATTGAAGAAGCGGCGGTAGAGGAGGATCGGGTTCCAGTCAAAGATCACCCCGCCGAAGTCAAAGACGATCGCAGGCGATAGAGAGGGGTTCGGTTGATTATTCAAATCGATGGACTGCTTTCTTTCAACAGGTTTATCGCGACGGGATGCGCAATAACCTGTGATTTTATCGCATTTTCTACCAGATACCGGGCAGCAGCCTGAATTTGGTTTTTTGCATATATTCTGTGTACCCCGGTAAATTCCTGGTCAACACCTTTTCCTCATTCAAGATCCTGGCGACGAGGGTGGGAACCACCAAAGCTCCTGGAATGCACAGCCAGTAAGATCCGAGGGCGAGAGGGGTAAATGCGAACATCAAAGCCGCCGCGAGATACATCGGATGTCTCACCAGGGCATAAGTGCCGCTGCTGATCACTTTTTGATTCTCGGCAACTTCAACAATCCTCGACAGGAAAGTGTTTTCCCGCAGCACCACAGGCGTGGTCATTTTAAGCTCTCCTCGGTTGAATTTTTATCAACCCTCCAACTCTATCCGAGCATCGTTCCAATGGAGGATGAATGGCAGCCATGAAAATGTTTCAACCAGGTGAAAAACCCGGGTATGGATTATTCGAAGTAGCCGCTCAATGCCAGGGCGCGCGGACCGGTATTGATGCCAAGAACCGGGCCGGTGATGTTGATCAGCAATTCCACAGGATTATATTCCTGAACGATCCGGTCGGCCAGTTTCTTTGCTTCGTCCAAAGCGTTGCCATGCATTACGGCGATATGCAGTTTCCCGCCTGATCCCGCCTGCTCAAAGAATTTCCGGTAGACCATCTCAACCATTCCCGAATACGTTCGTGCCATCCCCGCCGCTTCCACCCGTCCACTGGTATGGTTGATACTGATCACAGGTTTGATCTGCAATTTTGACCCGATCCAGTTGGCTGCATCCCCGATCCGTCCGCCTTTTTGCAGGAAAAGCATGGTATCCATGCCGACGATCTGCACCAGCTTTTGCCTTAAAGAATCTATTTCAGCCAAAATGGATTGGATGCTTTCGCCCATCTCACGCGCCCGCACAACCTCGAGGACTTGCCACCCCAAGGACATGGTCGGACCTTTGGAATCCACCACATGGACGGGAACTTTGACCAGATTTGCCGCTTTGAGCGCCATCTGGTAGGCACCGCTCATCGCACTTGATACCGTCAGGACAATGATCTCCTTGGCGCCCTTGAGGATCACTTCCTCATACTTACTCAAAAAATCCTGCTCTGTAGCCTGGGATGTGGTTGGGTGGGTCTTCTCAGTTTTGAGTTTTTGGTAGAACTCTTCCGGTTGAAGGTCGATCCGATCGCGGTATTGCTTGTCCCCCCAGATCACATAATGCGAAACGATATGAATTCCGTAAAGATCAACCAATTCCTGGGGAATGTCACAAGTGCTGTCGGTGATGACTTCGATATCGTGCATATGAATTTCCCTCGTATATTTTTCTCTATTTTATATCCTTACCGTTTAAAGGAATATGTATAGTTGGTCATATTTTTGATAATAGACCCTCAATTAAATCCTTACTTTTTGCCTTTTCAGGTATACTTGCCTGCATGGATACTCCCAAATCCAACAAAGAACGCTCTCAATCCATTTCGATCTTGATCTTCTCCGTAGCTTTGATGGCATTTTTGGCTGTGATCATCACCCAGGACATGAGCTATATCCGCTCATTCATTGCCAAAGCCGGCCGTTGGGGTGTGATCATCAGTATCCTCATCTATGCTTTACTGGGATTGACCCTGATTCCCTCTGAACCGCTGACTTTGTTTATCGGCGCGTTGTTCGGGCCTTTTCTGGCGATGCTCATAGCAGGTACGGGGAATACCCTCTCAGCTTTGGTTGAATATTACTTGGGCATGCATGTTGGAACGGCTACGAATTTTATCGAGAAAAAAGAAAAATTGCCTTGGGGTCTGGGAAAATTAAAGGTGAGCAGCCCGCTCTTCCTGGTCGGCGCCAGAATGGTCCCGGGCGTTGGCCCCAAAGTGGTTTCATTCACAGCTGGCATCTATCATGTTCCATTTTTGCGCTATCTCTGGACCTCGGCGCTTTCAGTTTTCCTGGGGGCTGCACTCTTCGCATTTGGTGGTTCCGGGTTGGGATCCTTGTTTATCAAGAAATAATTAAGAAAAACGCCTCAAATCTCCCCCTAGTCAGGCAATTCGTAAATATCGCTAAGGGAAAGAACATCGATCAAATTATAAAACGGAGGGTCAATCAGTGCTGCCTATCGAAATCACTTCCGGGATTTATTGGGTCGGATCAAACGACCGGTCCAACGAATACTTTGAGGGCATGTGGCCGATCAAACATGAAGGCATCTCCTTCAATAGCTACCTGATCAAAGACCAGAAGAACGCCATCATCGATCTGAGCGGCGAGAGCTTCGCAGATGATCTCCTTGACCGGCTGTCGAAAATTGTTCCCCTGTCTGAACTTGACTACATCGTTGTCAACCATATGGAACCGGATCATACCGGGGCATTGCGTATGCTGACCCAGGTTGCGCCCCATGCGGTCATCCTGGGGACGCAGAAAACGAAAGAGATGCTGGCCTCTTTCTACAACATCACTGAAAATGTGCAGGTTGTCAAAGATGGCGAGACTCTTTCACTGGGAACCCATGAACTCCGCTTTTTATCCACGCCTTTTCTCCACTGGCCTGAAACCATGATGACTTATGAGACCCGCGCGAAGGTGCTTTTCTCATGCGATGCGTTTGGAGGGTATGGCGCCTTGAACGGTTCGATCTTCGATGATGCTGCCATCGACGTAAGCTGGTATGAAAATCAAGCATTGCGCTACTATGCCAATATCCTTTCCACCTTCAGCAAGCCGGTGCGCACCGCGGTTGCGAAACTTAAGCAGCTGGAGGTTGCCATCACGGCTCCGTCGCATGGGTTGGTCTGGCGCAAGTCTCCCACACGCATGCACGAGCTTTATCAAAAGTGGGCAGCCTACGCCGGTGCCCCTGCCGAGCCGGGTGTGACCCTGATTTTTGCCTCGATCTACGGCAATACCGAACGCATGATGGAGGTCGTTGCCCAGGGTGTTGCGGACGAGTGCGTCCCCCTGGCGATTTTCAACGTTTCGGTGACGAATGCGAGCTACATCCTGCCGGAACTGCTGACCCGGCAAGGTGTTTTGGTGGGGTCCCCCACATATGAAGGCGGTCTTTTCCCCGGCATGGGAAGTTTGCTCGAGATGGCAAGCATCAAACACATCTCCAACCGCTGTACCTCACGCTTTGGCAGCCATGCCTGGAACGGCGGGGCACAAAATGAATTTGCCCGCATGGCTGAAAAACTCCGCTGGCAGCTCTGCGGTGATTTTGAATTCTCGGGTATGCCAGACCAGGCTGAACTGGATGGCGGTCGGGCATTTGGCGCTGCCTTCGCACGTCAGGTAAAAGAAACTGCACTCAAAGCCGTTTAACTGTAGCGACCAAATTTTCGACGCGTCATTGAACCGTATAATTTATGCCAACGCCACTTACAATCGTGTTTCATGTTCAAATTGCGTATTCAAGGATCGATTTTTAGATGGATTTTATTTGGAATGGCAACCTATCATGGTATATATATAGTAACAATCTGATTAGAAAAAAATAGATTGAATGCTGGCTCCTAAACTTCTTGGCCACAACACTGTCATCACAACTGCCAAATCATTTTTTAGGATGTGTGAATTTGCACAGGGGACAATATCGATTCATTACCATAACCTAGAAAATCGAAGAGTATGACAAATTTTCTTCTCCCGCACGTCATTCTTTGGATACTTACCTTCCTGATCTCGGTCCTGAGCGCTCTAATCGTATGGCCGCGGCGCAAATTGATTGGTGGCGGGTATCTTTTCCTTTTTGCAGCTTTTCTTTCCTTGTGGACCCTGGCAGGGGTATTCGAGGCTGTTTCAACCACACAGCAGGCAAAGATTTTATTTGCCCGAATCGAATACATCGGGGTTACCCCGGTTGTTCCATTGGTTTATCTATTTGTAAAAAGCTACCTGTCCACCCGGCAACTCAAACCCCGGGAAATTATTCCTTTTTTCATCGTGCCTCTGATCACGGTCGTTTTAGCCTGGACCAATTCGTATCACAAATTAATCTGGTCTTCCTTTGAACCAGGGAGCGAGGCATTGAACATCCTGGTTTTTAACCGGGGTCCTTTTTATTACGTGCATGTTGCCTACGTCTATTTACTGGTGGCAATCTCCATATTAATGTTGATCCGGGCTTACATCTCCAATCAGAAGATTTTCCGCCAACAAATCGCGGCAATCCTTGTCGGTTTTATTTTTCCCCTGCTTACCGCGACCCTGTACCTTTTTGGAATCGTCCCCGTTCCCGGGATGGATATTTCAGCCATGGGGTTCGCGTTTGCCGGACTCGTCATTGCCTATGCTGTTTTCCGTCTAAAATTCCTGGATTTGCTCCCTTTTGCCCGTCAAACACTGATCGATAATATGCTGGATGGGGTCATCGTGGTGGACAAGGAAAAACGCCTTGTCGATATCAACCAGGCGGCTCAGCAATTCATGCACCTCAATGGCAAAGAAGTTATCGGTTATCCTGCATTGAACTATTTGCCGCAGGCGTTTTCAGGACTTTTAGAATCTGACAGTAATACTCCTGTCTCCTATGAGATGCTGGCCAAAGACCAGAAAACATACCTGAATATCTATCCTATCCAATTGAAGTCAAAAAATAATAAATCCACAGGAACTCTGATCATATTGCAGGATATTACCCGACGGAAAATCGCAGAAATCAAGCTGCAGGAAAGCAATATCCAGCTTCAAAAAGAAATCCAGCAGATCGAAATACTGCAAGAATCATTGCGTGCCCAGGCAGTGCGCGACCCGCTGACAAATTTGTATAACCGGCGCTACCTCGAGGAAACACTCGAACGCGAAATCAGCCGCGCCCAACGCACGGGCAATTCGGTTTCGGTAATGATGATCGATTTTGACAACTTTAAGGAAGTGAACGACCAGTTCACCCACCTGATTGGCGACCAGGCGCTGTTGGCTTTTGCCAATATCCTCAAGAAAACCAGCCGGCGCGAGGATATCGTTTGCCGTTACGGCGGGGATGAGTTCCTGCTGATCCTGCCCGATTTGACTGCCGAGGATGCTTTCACACGAGCCGAGGCCTGGCGTAAATCCGTGTCTGACCTTTTGTTTGAAACCCCGCGCGGCAAAATGAACGTAACCGTTTCGATCGGCCTGGCATCCTTCCCGCAGGACGGTACCACTGCAGGAGAATTGATCACGACCGCAGACCAGGCAATGTACTCAGCCAAGGAAAATGGCAAGAACCTTGTCCGCCAATCTGGCGTGCGCTATCATTTTGAAGAACTTAAACCTGCCGGATTATCCGATACGTACTCCCCGCATGGAGATTGACCCCGCCATTACATCCTCAGTGAAAAATTGGATTTTTTCGCCAGGAGCAGCCGCTCCAAGCACATAGAGCAACGGTATGTAATGCTCTTTGCTGCTCACCGAAAAAGCTGCATCCGGTCCGTGCTTTCCATAGTGGATGATCGATTCGTGATCTTCTGCAAGGATCCAATACTTCACCTGCTCATCGTAACGACGCGCCCAAGCATACGCTTTCACATCCCAGGCTGCCATCGAAATATTGTGCACAATATTACCGCTTCCGATGACAAGAATATCCTCATCGCGTAAATTGCGCAGGTTTTGTCCAAGCGCATAATGTTCCTCAAAACTCAAATTATGGTCGATACTGAGTTGAACCACCGGAACGTCAGCCCCCGGGAACAACCAGCGCAGCACTGACCAGGTTCCATGATCCAGGCCCCAGCGGGTATCCAGATCGACCGGCCGCGGGCTCAAACTCTCGATCGTGCGGTTGACCAATTCGAGCGAACCGGATGCCGGATATTGAAATTCAAAAAGCTCTTTTGGGAACCCCAAAAAATCATGAATGGTGTGCGGTTTTTCAGACGCAGTCACTGCCAAACCGTGAGTCACCCAGTGGGCAGAGATACACAGAACCGCTTTCGGTTTTTGCAGCGATTCTCCAATTTGCTTCCAGGATTGGCTGTATTCGTTCGATTCAATTGCATTCATTGGACTGCCGTGTCCAAAAAAGATTACGGGAAGACGATTGCCTGTCATGTTTGATCCCTCATTTCTGTGAGCCGCTTCAATAGTTGCATTCGTATAGGCTCTTATTTCATTTTACACATTTAAGAGTTGAATTGTATATTTATTTTCGCAATAAATACTTGAGGAAATGAAACCGCAACACCTGGGACTGCTTTGGCAGGATGTTTGAAGTCATCCATCGCCGGATAAGTTATATAATCGTGACGATGCCCTCAACTGATCATTCTCCCTTCAAGGAAAATAGAGAAAAATGACTGAATTTGTGAAGTCAAAGCCAAAACATCAATCTTTACCCTGGGAAGCACACTGGAACGGACTCCGCGACGCCTACCTGGTACCCTGGGAAGCCCGTTTCGACCGGCAACCCAAGCTGGCCGCCTTTAACCTGGCCATGCAGCTTGGCGCTGTCAACCGGGCACTCACCTGGCACCGCGTGGTAAGCGGCCTGCCCGCGCGCTGGAGGCGTCAAAACGCTGACGCCGTGACGGGATGGTTGCAGGAATACCTGCAGCGGCGCAGTGCGTCAGACGCTATGCATCCAGGTTGACCCGAATACACCTCGCTATTTGCGCCTGACCTGTAAAATAACGATTTTTGTGGGGTGGTTGAACGGCGCAGGCGGGACGGGTGCCTGACCGGTAACGGTGGCTGGAAACCCGGTCACATCTTCCGGAACAGGGATCACTGCCTCAATTTTGAGGAAACCACTGGCACATAACTCATCCAATGTTTGCTTGTACGCTGCGCCCGAAAGAAACAGGCTGTTGTTGATGGCGACAATCCGCCCTCCGTCCTTGACGAGCGGGCGTACTTTGTTGATCAGGCGCGCGCTGGATTCCTGCTGGTCCACCGTGCCCCTGTCGGTCACCGAGAAAAACGGGGGGTCGAGCAATACTAAATCGAACAGACCGCCCTTTGCTTTCAACTGGCTGATCTCGACGAAGAAATCGACGGGGCGCAGCTTCATTTTGCCTAGATCGAGGTGGTTGAGCATGCAGGACGTGCGGGCAAGGGCGAGAAAACCCTTGTTGCGGTCTGTTTGGAGCACCGTTGCAGCGCCTCCGGCCAGTGCTGCCACGCCAAGGCTGCCGGTATAGGCAAACGTGTTTAGCACTGAAAGCCCGCTGCTGTTCTCTTTCAACCATTTTCGCAGGGTTCGCGTGTCGAGGTAAAAACTGGCATCCTGGTTCAGGGTCAGATCGACGGCGTACTGAATGCCCAATTCGGTCACATGCTCAGCGGGAACGTCGCGGAAAGTCAGCACCCCGTTTTTCGCATCTGGATCGGGTGAGTTGCGCGACTTGCGCACCACACAGTTGATCTGCGGCAGGCGGTCGAGATAAAATTGCTGGACCTCATCCATCCACGCATCCATGGCGCTGAGCGTATCGCGGTGGTCGAACAGCACCAGCGTCCG
Organism: uncultured Chloroflexia bacterium; assembly: GCA_963714465.1. Classification (GTDB taxonomy): domain Bacteria; phylum Chloroflexota; class Anaerolineae; order Anaerolineales; family Anaerolineaceae; genus UBA6107. The sequence continues at coordinate 44,345 of CAVQOS010000004.1, forward strand.
GTCATAGAGATCGACGACCAGACCGGGAAAGCCCTCATAAAAACCTGCAAACAGGCGCAAGGCATTGGTTTGAACGTCTGCCAATAAGCGCGGGCGGGCTGCCAGTGCCTGTGAGAGATACGGAAATAATTCTTGCGATGCCATGGAATGATTCATACGTTCTATTTTACCCTGCCCGTTCCCTTTTAAAGTTAACACGTTACAATTAAGAACATGAAAATCAAGATTCACTGGGTTTTACCTCTCCTGTTGTTTATTACAGCCTGCACCGCAGTTCCGACTACGACACAGCCTCCAACCCTGACTATTGCGCCTACGCCAACCCCCACCGAAGCAGCCACAGCTAGCCTGACGGTTCCATCGCCCACCGCGACGGCAGCCTTGCTTCCAGAAGTCGGCTTTACCAAAGGTCCTTACCTGGTACAGGGAGCGGACGTGACTTCCATGAACATCCTCTGGCAGGATCCGATTGCCGCGAATTACTGGCTGGAATACGGGTTCGATACGACCTATGCCTCAGGCAAGGTGCTGCCCACCGGAGTGACTGCAGATGGTCTGGCGGAGACCACTCTTACTGGTCTCCTGCCTGGGAAGCATTACGTTTACCGTGTGACCGACGGCAAATCGCAGGCGGCAGGCTCTTTCAACGCCTCGCCAGGCAGCACAACCGACCTGACGTTTTGGGTCTACGGCGATTCGCGCGACGGTCCGGCGGTACAGGATGCCATCGATGCTGACATCCTCGCGGGTGTGCAGGCTGATCCCGCTGCGCAGAGTTTTGTCCTTTTCAGCGGCGACATCATGGCTGTTGCTGAGGAAGCCAGCCTGCAAGCCAGTCAATTTGATGCAAAGTATACTTCCATGCGCACGATGATGCGCAGCCTGCCGATGATCAATGCGATGGGCAACCACGACGGAACCAAGCTGTTCACCAGGTATTTCCCGTACCCTTTCAAAGGAAATTTCTATTGGTCCTTCGATTATGGTCCTGTGCATGTCGCCCTGGTCGACCAGTATGCGGACGTTTCGGATGCTTCTCCGCAGTGGCAGTGGCTGAGGGAAGATCTCGCCGCCTCCACCCAACCCTGGAAGTTCATCCTGCTCCACGAACCGGGCTGGTCCGCAGGCACCCATCCCAACAATGAGATCGTCCAAAAGGTCATTCAGCCCATTGCAGCTAAAACAGGGGTATCGGTGATCTTTGCGGGGCACAATCATTATTATGCGCGGGCTGAAGTGAATGGGGTAATTCACATTACCACGGGCGGCGGAGGGGCGCCGCTTTATACTCCCATTTCCAGTTCACAGGATGTCAAGATCGTCAAAAAAGCGTTTCATTATCTAAAAGTGTCCATCATTGGCAACACTTTGACGGCGACAGCCCTCACTCCGGATAATCAACCCATCGACGAATTTACGATCAACCATTAATAAACTGCTTGCCAAGTTACTTATGAGGAGATTCAAATGAACGAAACCCTTCAAGTCATTGCCAACCGGCGCTCCGTTCGCAATTATGCCAGTACACCGCTTACTGACGATGAAAAGAATGCGATCCTGTCCTCAGCCTTACGCGCGCCGACTGCAGGCAACATGATGCTGTATTCCATTATCGAAATTGAGGAACAAAGTCTGAAGGACCGGCTGGCGGTCACCTGCGACAATCAGCCGTTCATTGCCAGGGCACCCTTCCTGCTTTTATTTGCCGCCGATTATCAGCGCCAGTTCGATACGTTCACGATGAGCAAGGTGGACGAAAAATGCCGCGAACGCGGGATCGATCCACGGAAACCGCAGGAAGGCGACATGCTCCTGGCATGTTGTGATGCGCTGATCGCTGCCCAAACTGCCGTCATCGCTGCCGAATCACTGGGAATCGGCTCATGCTATATTGGCGATATCCTGGAGCAATACGAAACCCACCGCGAGCTGCTCGACCTTCCCCCTTACGTGATCCCGCTCACGCTGGTGTGTTTTGGGCGCCCGGCTGTGGTCAAAGAAGAGAGACGGGTGACGCCGCGCTTTGATCCCCAATTCGTCGTTTTCAAGGATCGGTATCACCGCCTGAACCGCTGTGAAATGGAAGATATGCTGCATCCGTCCGTTGAAAAAGCTTTCCCCGGCGAGTTTCATCCAGAAGACGTGGATGAACTGGTGCATAGAATTTACTTCCGTAAGTTTGCGTCCGTTTTTTCGGCGGAAATGACCCGTTCGGTGCGCGAGATGCTCAAAAACTGGAAAGATTAAAAGGCAACTTGGAATTTCATTCTTTTCGGCCGCCCACAGGGGGATAGCGGTAGACAATCGCCAGCCCGCCTTCAGCGGTTTCGCGGTACACATGCGGCAAATCGCGCCCGGTTTGGCGCATCACCTTGACCACTTCGTCAAAAGAGATGCGGTGGCTGCCGTCTGAATACAGGGCAAAGGTCGCACAGTCCAGGGCGCGGGTGGCAGCGAAAGCATTGCGCTCGATGCATGGTATCTGAACCAGCCCGTTGACCGGGTCGCAGGTGAGCCCCAGGTGATGCTCCAGCCCCATCTCGGCCGCATACTCGATTTGGCGGATCGAACCGCCCATCAATTGCGCGGCAGCAGCCGCCGCCATGGCACAGGCGGATCCAACCTCACCTTGGCAGCCGACTTCAGCCCCTGAGATGGACGCGTTAGCCTTGATCAATGTGCCGAACAAACCCGCAGTCGCCAGGGCGTGCAACAAGTCGCTTTCGGGAAGATCCAACGTGTTTTCGATATGGTTCAGAACAGCAGGCAGCACGCCTGCCGATCCGCAGGTTGGCGCCGTGACGATCACATCACCGACAGCATTTTCTTCAGCCACGGCAAGAGCATAGGCTGGCAAAAACCCTTCGCTCTTGAGCTTGCTTCCATGCACCTGGATATTGCGGTACATATTCCTGGCGTGGCGCGCTAATCCCAACCCGCCCGGGAGAACACCTTCAGCTTTCAAGCCGCGCTCGATGGATTGGTGCATCACCCGGTTGATCTCTGACAGGTACGGCCAGATTTCTTCCCCTTCGACTTCCTGTACGTGTTCCCAAAAGGTTATTCCGCGCTGGGTGCAATATCGCAGGATTTCAGCCATCGAATTTAGCGGATAAACCTGTCTGCGGTGATTTTGTTCGCCCTCAGCCTCGATCGCCCCTCCCCCGATGCTGTACACGCGCCATTCTGCCAGGGTTGACCCGTCCGGCGTGATGGATTCGAAAAGCATCCCATTTGGATGCATTGGCAGTTCCTCATCCGGCTTCCAGGAAAACTCCACCGGGATGGGTTTAAAGGTATTGAGTATGGCGATATCGGTCAGGTGACCTTTTCCAGTCGCAGCCAGGCTGCCGTAAAGGGTAACTCTCACTTGCGTCAGCCCCGGGTGGTCCTGTAAAAATCGTTCTGCTGCCCGGGCTGGACCGATCGTATGACTGCTCGAAGGCCCGTGACCAATTCTAAATAGCTCGTGTATAGATTCCATGCTTCCTCTAGGGTGTCATTATAGCGAGATTTGGTTAAAAATGAGGAAACTGCAGAGGGGCTGGCATTCCATTTTCAGCACCTCTTATGCAAAGGAAGGACAGCATAAAAGCAAGCTTTAGCCATCCAAACAGGCAAGTTTGCTTTGATGGTGATGCAAAGGGAAGATTGGCCGATCTCCATCAGATACAGGTATATGGCATTGAGAGGAGAGGGAAGGCTTAGATTCTCCTGGTCACCTTATGGATATGGCGAAAACCTGAACCACCCTTTACTGCTTTTGAAAGCTCGATCGCCCAAAGCTGAGAAGGAACAGCGTCCAAAATGGTCGAGAGAAATGGGTCGAACCCGACCGGCAAGGGTGGTTCTTCGCGGATACGGCGCGGCATCCCGTCGATCACCAGCAGTACATTCACTCCGTATTCATCCAACTCGTTTGCCAGGTCCAGTTCAGAAAGAAGCCCATTCGTACTGTTGGCAAAAATGACCACACCCAACCCGGGTTCTGATAGCTCAATAAATCCATGGCGCAGCCCGCCCAATGAAATAAATTGAACCTGTTTTTTTGCCCATTCAGCCATGACCATGGCTCCCTGGCGGGCGGAGATACTTTGGGGTCCCTGCCCGGTGAAGATAAAGCGCGGGGTGCCGTCCATCACGTCCTGCCAGGCTTTGAGGATCGAGGCTTTACCCGCAAGCATTACCTGTACCCGGTGGGTGATCCTTTTCAACTGGCTTTCTTCACTGCCGTCCCAGGTACCGCAAAAACGACGGTTCATTAACCACAACAGCGCCAGCGAATTGAGATAGGTCTTGCTGGCGATCAGCGTTTCATCACCGGCAAGCAGGGGCATCACCGTGTTGGCTGAAAGTGCCAGGGTACTTTGTTCATCATTCGTAACCGAAATCAGCGGACCTTCTTCAACTCTGCGTAAAAACAGCGGCACCTCTCCGCTCTCGCCCGATTGAGAAACATAGATCAATGGGGCAAACTTGTTCAACAGTTTGGATGAAGCCCGCAGAAGGTCCACCGTCTCGACTGCGAGCGCGGTAAGTGCGAAATATTGGCACTGCATGGCAGCGATCGCTGCCGCATGGTAGGATGCCCCCATGCCTGTGAAAAGCGGGGTCGGTTTTGACGGGAGAGACTCGAGGAGTTCCCTCCCTTTGCCGTGAAAGTAGAATCTTCTCAACTTCTCGAGTGCGTCCGGCTGTTGCGCAATTTCCTGGTCGATTTTATCCATGCCTGCCTCGTTGACGTAATTGTTTCTTCCAAAAATTAAAGAGCCGTTGATTCAAGTGTACCATTTGTTAATTATTTCTTCCAATAATTGGGTCGACTTTTTAAGGGGCCCTTCAGAATTGCGGATATAATTTGAAAAGACCTCCAGGTTCATGAGCTTTCCTGAACCTGCCATAAGGATGAATTACAGGAAGAGTCACAAACGAGTAAACCGATGCTGCCTGCCGAATTCAAAGATAACCCAATGTGGATGCCGCCTCTTGAGACCAAAAGGCTGCTCATCCGTCATTTTTTACTGCAGGACCTGGCGGATGCCTACCGCATTTTGGATGTCGAGACTTCGCAGGAACCTCGAACCCTGGCTGAAAGGGAAACCTGGCTGCGTTGGACGATCGCGGGATATGCAGAATTTGCCCGCTTGCTGCGATTTCCTTACGGTGACAGGGCGGTCGTCTTGCGCGAATCCGGCGACCTGATCGGCGTGGTGGGATTCGTCCCCTGCCTCGACGCCTTCGCCCAAATCCCAAGCCTTGCGGATCTTGTGGATGATTCCAACTCTGTCCCGCGAAAGGCCAGTGCCGAGGTAGGGCTGTTCTGGGCTGTCACTCCGCTTCATCAGCAGCAGGGGGTTGCCACTGAAGCGGCAACGGCTTTGATCGGGTTTGCGTTTTCACATCTGCACGTCAAACGGCTGATTGCCACCACCTCCAATGACAATTTGGCGTCGATGGGGGTGATGTGCAAACTGGGAATGCGCATCGAACGCAATCCCTTCGAAGAGCCACCCTGGTTGCAGGTTGTGGGAATCTTAGACAACTCTGATACAAAAAAGGAAATTTAGCGGTAGAATTCCCCTCTGAGGTAATAAAATGGACGCGAATCCTGAACCGCATCTCGAGTATCCCATTCAATTTCCGCTCAAAATCATCGGTCTTGACGAAGAAGACTTCGAAACTTTTGTGCTCGAAATCGTACGCAATCACGTACCCGATTTATTGGAAGAAAATATTGTCAGCCGGCTCTCTGGTCGTAACAAGTACCGCTCGGTCTCAGTGGAATTCATCGCTGACAGCCGTGAGCAGGTTGATGCGCTTTATGCCGAACTCAGCAGTCACCCGCGGGTGCTGATGCTCTTGTAGCCAGATGGAAAAAGGAAGTTAAAAAGAACTGCAATGGGTTGCAGTTCTTTTTGTTTGGTTGCGTTTGGAAATTGCTGCGGGTCAAGCCGTCTTAAAAAGGTGGGGGGCAATTCGACCTGACTTTAGGACAGGCAAGGCTGAATGCAGTTGAGGTACTCTGCCCTGAATGCCTTTGGTGTTCAGGAGCATGAGATGAGTCAGCGTGTTCTCCTCTCAAAAAAGTCATGAGGATTTGGTCAGCGCACAGACGCTGAGAAATTCTGCCCTGAGCGCCGGATTGGAGGCGTACTCACCGTGAAAGACCGTTGTGCGGGTTGCAGGAGAAATCTCGCGCACACCCCGCATTTCTACACACATGTGCTTGGCACGCAACAGTACGGCTACCCCGCTGGGAGCCATCATGTTTTCGAGCGTTTCGGCAATTTGAAAGCCGATGCGTTCCTGCACGGCAAAACGCCGGGTATAAAGCCGCACCAGGCGGGTTAACTTTGAAATCCCCAAAATTCGTTCATTCGCCACATATCCGATATAGGCTTCACCATAAAATGGGAAAATGTGATGCTCACACAGCGCATGAAAGTGAATTGGACCTTCGATCACCTGGCTCAGGCGGCAGTCGGGGTCTCCGCGGCATTCTGTCGGGAAGGCTTTGATCAACTTGGGATCACCGTCGTATCCGTTGGTGGATTCATAAAGGGCATCCAGGAAACGCCGCGGCGTCTCGTGAGTGGAGGGCGTATTCAAATCCAACCCGTAGGCAGTTAAGATCTCGCCAATATACCCCTCGAATTTCTTCTTTTGTTCATCCGTGATATTCCTACGGTTAAGCTGCATTAATTCATCAACATCGAAATCATCAGGTGATGGATAATCGACCATTGGGCACTCCTCGTTTCAAGAAGAATTAGTAGTTCAAATGAAACCTATTCACTCTATTATACGCACAACTGGAGAGCCTGATGAAAGGTGCCCTGTGGCGTTGAATTCCATCTTGTATCTGTAGTATCCTTAAGAACAGCAGCAGAGATCATGATTTTAGGCAATGGAGGAAACCATGCGCGTATTATTTATTGGGGGTACCGGGGTCATCAGCACAGCCTGTTCTGAACTGGCTTTACGCAAAGGCATCGAGCTTACCCTTCTCAACCGCGGGCAATCTCAGCGCAAGCCACCTGATGGTGCTCACCTGCTACAGGCAGATATTCGCAACCCTGAATCAGTAAAGTCTGCGTTGGGGAATCTCTCTTTTGATGTTGTGGTCGATTGGGTGGCTTTTACCCCAGACCAGGTTCAAACGGATCTCGAGCTTTTCCATGGGCGGATGGGACAGTATGTCTTCATCAGTTCTGCAAGCGTGTATCAGACTCCGACCGCGAATCTTCCCATTCGCGAATCCACCCCGCTGGATAACCCCATCTGGAAGTATTCGCAGAACAAGATTGCCTGTGAAGTATTGCTGCGCAAGGCTTATCGGGACGAGAAAACACCCATCACAATCGTCCGCCCTTCCCACACCTACGACCGCACTTCGGTTCCCCTGGAAGGCGGGTACACCGTCATCGACCGCATGCTGCAGGGACTGCCGGTCATTGTTCACGGTGACGGTTCTTCCATTTGGACGCTCACCCACAATACCGATTTTGCCAAAGGTTTTGTCGGCCTGCTGGGAAATTTGCACGCAATCGGTGAAGATTTTCACATTACGTCAGATGAATGGCTCACCTGGAACCAGATTTACCAGGCTCTTGGCAAGGCAGCCGGGGTCGCGCCCAACCTGGTACATGTGCCGTCAGACCTGATCGCCGCATATGACCGGACGATCGGCGACAGCCTTTTAGGCGACAAAGCCAACAGCTCCATTTTCGACAACAGCAAGATCAAGCGGGTTGTACCGGAATTTTGTGCAACCGTACCCTTCTCCCGCGGCGCCGAAGAGATCGCCGCCTGGCGCCGAGTGGATGTCTCACGTCAGCAGGTCAACCCTGAGTTCAACGCGCTGTGTGACCGCATCTTGAGCGCGTATCAAAAAGCCTGGCCGGAAAAATCCTGACAGGTTCTTGGGTCAGCGAGTGGAATGGTCAGAAGTAGACACATTAACTATGGGTAACTTGCGTAAGAATCAGTTCATCCTCTTTTTGTACCGGCATATCGGTGCCTTGATTTGCATTGCACTGACGAAGCTTTTGCTGATCCCCTTTGAACCATTCCTGGCGCTGCAGCTCATCCCCCTCCTGTTCCTGCTGCCGGTTATCGTCAGCACCGTGCTCTGGGGCTTGACCCCTGGAATACTGTCCAGCATTGTAGCCTTCCTTGTGTTCAACTATTTCTACATCCCGCCGTATAACACCTTGCAGGTACACAAAACCCAGGATGTGATCACATTGATCATCTTTCTGATCGTGTCCCTGGTCATGAGCCTGTTAATCGGACGCGCCCGCGAAGCCGTGCGGCTTGCGCGAAGCCGCGAATGGGAAGCCACGCGCATGTACGAATTGATCTCGGCGCTTGCCAGCCTGCAGGATACGCAGAGTATCGCCCAGACGCTTGCCAATCACACCCTGGACACTTTTCAATTGCAGCGGGTGAATGTTCTGATCAACACCGAAAAAGGATCAACGCCTTACTCAGCCTCGAGCCCGGAGTTCCCCACCCTCGAAATACAAGCGCAGAAGATTGCGCCATTAAAAACTGCCAGGAGCCAGGAAGGCGAGATCCACCTCTGGCGGAAGGAACCTTTTTCAAAGGAAGAAAGCCTGCTGTTGGATGCCTATACCGCGCAGGGGGCACTCTCGTTGGAACGCATCCGCCTGGCAGAAGGCGAAAACAGAGCCCATCTTTTGGAGGAAAGCGACCGCCTGAAATCCTCCCTGCTGAATTCGGTCTCACATGAACTCAGATCGCCCCTGGCTGCGATCAAGGCATCGGTTTCGAGCCTGCGCAGCGGAGCGGTCGACTGGAATACCAATGACCGCGGAGAACTCCTCGCAACGATCGAAGAGGAAACGGATCTGCTAAACAACCTGGTAGGCAACTTGCTGGACATGTCGCGCATCGAATCCGGCGCGCTGAAACCCCAAAGACGCTGGAATTCTCTGGGCGAAATCATCAACAGTGCCGCAACCAAGATGCGCAAACAAATGCAAGATCATGTCTTGGAAGTAAATTTACCCGCCGATCTTCCCCTGGTTCCCACAGATTATGTATTGATCGAACAGGTCTTTACCAACCTCATCAGCAACAGCATTAAATATGCTCCTGCAGGCACGGTCATTTCCATCAAGGCAAAGATTGCGGGCGAATATATGCATGTATGGTTGACAAATCAAAGCCCGCCTGTACCCGATGAGCACCTGGAACGCATATTCGACAAATTCTACCGCATCACATTCGCCGATAAGGTGATGGGCACAGGGCTGGGGCTGTCCATCTGCAAGGGGATCATCGAAGCCCATGAGGGAAAGATCTGGGCTGAAAATCGACCTGAAGGGTTTGTGTTCAACTTCACCCTCCCTCTCACTTTGGATGGAGCTTTGCCTTCGATACCCAAGGAAGTGGCAGATGAATAAGAAACCCCTGGTTCTATTGATCGACGATGAGCCCCAGATCCTGCGGGCTCTGAAGACCATCCTGGCTGCCAATGACTTTCAAATCGCATCGGCTACGAACGGCGAGATGGGAATTGCGCTGGCAGTCGCACAACCGCCGGATATCATCATTCTCGATCTCACCCTGCCGGATATGGACGGTATTCGCGTCGTCGAACAGATCCGTGAGTGGTCGCGGGTGCCCATCATCATCCTCTCGGTAAGAGACAATGAAAAAGACAAGGTCGCAGCGCTGGATAAAGGCGCGGACGACTACCTGACCAAACCCTTTGGCATCGAAGAGCTTTTGGCAAGAATCCGGGTGGCGCTGCGCCATTCTGAACAGACGATTGGCAACAAACAGACCATTATCAAAGCCGGCTCGATCAGCATTGACCTGGCGCGCCACCTGGTGATGAACAATGACGAAGAAATCCGGTTGACTGTGACCGAATTCAAGCTTTTATCCTACCTGGCAGCTCACCCCGACCGGGTGTTGACCCACCAGGCGATCCTGACCCAGGTGTGGGGGTTCAGCGAATTGGACCATGTGGAGTACCTGCGGGTGTACATCGGTCAGCTTCGCAAGAAACTGGAAGTCAACCCCGATGACCCTCAGATCCTGGTGACCGAACCGGGGATCGGTTACCGCTTTAGAACAACGGAATAGAGCAGTAAAAACCTTTATCTTTTCTTTATAAACCTCGATCCAATCCTTGTTTGGAATTTATCACTAAACGATACACTCTCTTTGATCATCAAGGAGAGTGTTTTGAATTTGGCAACCGAATCGAACCATAAATCAAGATTGGTGGTTTTGCTCCCCGAGCAGTTGGCTGGAAACCTGGAACTGGCGCGCAAGATCAACCACCTTGCCGCTCACGAAAATGCAGATGTTCTTTACCTGGTCTCTCTCTTGAAAGCAGGATTATCCCTTCCGGTTATCCGAGGCATGGCGACCATGAAAGCTTTGACCTCAGATGGTGAAATCAGTGTCAGCTATCAGTTGGTTGCCAAATCGATTTGGGTAAAGACTTTGAAAGAACACTGTCGACCTCAAGATGTGATCGTGGCACCCAAAGAACTGAGCATACTGCCAGGATCAAACCGGTCCACCATCATCCGAAACGCAAACAGGTTTTATCCGCTCGAGCTTGTTCTCACTTCGTCGCGTATCCATCGCGAACCAACCAAAAGGCATTTGTTTTGAGATTTAAGTCTTGCAGCAATTATCCAATGTATTGGCTCATTAAAGTAAGGATGAAAGGAAATACAAGCAATGAAGATTGAAAATCTATCAGGCACAACGATCGTCGAACCGGGCGAGACCAATCTCGTAAAGAAGGGGTTGAGTCGTTGGCTGCTGGGAAATCCGCTGCAAACGGCTGATGCTCCCTCTCAAACGATCGGAAAAACTGTCGGGTTGGCAGTGTTCGCCTCTGATGCCCTATCATCGACGGCGTATGCTTCGCAGGAGATCATGATCGTCCTGGCGGCGGCAGGTTCAGGCGCTCTCGGTTTTGTTTTTCCCATTTCATTGGCAATTGTTGCATTGATGATCATCATCACCATCTCGTACCAGCAGACCATCCATGCTTACCCGGGGGGAGGCGGCGCATATATCGTGGCTCGCGACAACCTGGGTGAACTTCCGGCACAAACAGCCGGCGCTGCCTTGCTGACAGATTACATCCTCACGGTGGCTGTTTCGATCTCTTCGGGTGTGGCGCAGATCACCTCCGCCTTTCCGGGCTTGGAACCTTACAAGGTGGTCATTGCAGTGAGTATGGTGATGTTCATCATGCTCATGAATCTGCGCGGAGTAAAAGAATCGGGCAAAGCTTTCGCTATTCCGACCTACTTCTTTGTCATTGCCATGTTCCTGACCGTTGGCTTGGGGCTGGTGCGTTATTTCACCGGTTCGTTGGGAACGGTCGTGAATCCACCTGTAAGCGTAATCACAAATACGCTTGGGCTCGTCACGCCCTTCCTGCTGCTGCACGCCTTCTCGAGCGGTACCTCAGCCCTGACGGGCATCGAAGCCATTTCCAACGGCATCACTGCATTCAAGGAACCTCGCAGCAAAAATGCGGGCATCACGCTCATTTGGATGTCGTCCATCCTTGGAACACTGTTCTTGAGCATCTCATTCCTGGCTGGCAAAATCTCTGTTGTCCCATCGGAAGCAGAGACCGTGATCTCGCAGCTTGCCCGCACTGTGTATGGAGGGCAGGGTCTCTTCTACCTGGCCATCATCGCCGGTACTGCGATCATCCTGATCATGGCAGCCAACACTGCCTTTGCTGATTTTCCGCGGCTTGGAGCCTTGCATGCCGGGGATGGGTTCCTGCCTCACCAGTTGACGATGAAAGGCAGCCGGTTGGTGTACTCGTGGGGCATCGTGGCATTGGCAGCCATCGCATCGGTTTTGATCATCGTCTTCCAGGCAAGCGTCACGCGTTTGATCCCCCTTTATGCCATCGGCGTCTTTCTTTCATTCACACTTTCCCAGATGGGCATGGCGCGCCGCTGGTGGAAGTCGGGTCATCTCAAACCAGGTGAGGAAATCGTAGAACCAGGTTCGAAAGTCACGTACGACAAAAATTGGGTCACAAAGATCATTATCAACGGGTTTGGTTCTTTGAGCACCGCGGCTGTGATGATCGTTTTCGCCACCACAAAGTTCAAAGACGGGGCCTGGATCATCATTTTATTGATCCCAGTATTGGTGTCTATTTTCTTTGCCATTCACCATCATTACAAGACACTGGCAAAAAGATTGTCTTTGGACAACTACATTCCCCATACGCGTATCTCTCGCCACCGGATCATCGTCTTGATCGCAGGTGTCCATCGCGGGTCGTTGGAAGCGCTGACCTATGCCGAATCACTCGGACCGGACGTCACCGCCGTGCATGTTTCGATTGACGAAAAAGAAACCGAAAAGGTGCGCGAAAAGTGGAATACCTACGGTAATGGGACGCGCCTGGTAATTCTTGAAAGCCCGTACCGTTTGCTAGTTGAGCCAATCTTGCAGTACATCGAAAAACTGCTGGCCATTCGGCAGCCTAATGAGCTGCTGACCATCGTCGTACCCCAGTTCATTCCAGCCCACTGGTGGGAAAATCTACTCCACAACCAGACGGCGCTCCTGCTCAGAGCGGCCCTCGTTTTCAAACCCGGGTTGGTGATCGTCGAAGTGCCTTACCAGGTATAAATCGATGAAATAACATCGCGGAAGAGATCGACTCCCCCTGCTTCCGGATAACAGCGGCGGGTGCATTGATTGCACCCGCTGTCTTTTTGATATTTAACCCTCAGTCAATTTTTGAACTATTCTTCCTTTTCTGGCAATCTTTCGGCGCTGGTCGACTGGCAATTTTCACAAATTCCAAAAAGAATCAGGTGGTTGGTCAGCACTGAGAAATGATTCTTTGCTTGGATCCTTGAGAAAAATCCCCTCACGTCGTCATGCGCGATCGTCATCACATTGCCGCATTTCAGGCATACAAGGTGGTGGTGCAGTCCGTCCGTCAGGAGCTCATATACGTCGGAGCCAGTTCCCATATCGGAGACAGACACGAACCCATTGCTGACCAACCGGTCCAGCGCGCGGTAAACCGTCGATGGATTCACAGCTGGAAGGCGTTCACGGATTTCCTCGAAAATTTGAAGGGAAGTCAGATGAGCGTGCTCTTTGGAAAGGGTCGAAATGATCACCTGGTCGACAGAAGACGAACGCATGATTTTCTCCTGCTATTTTAGAGGTATTCTGCAAGAAGAACGGTCATTCTTAGCCAGGGAAGAATCGTAGCAGATGCTCCAACGAGCGCAATCCTGAGAGATGAGCCTTTGCTCACCCGCAACAGTTTGCTCTGAATTTTCCACTTAAGTCACGATTGCATTTTTCAGGCTTTGACCTGGCCTTCTGCCAAATCATCGCACCATGTGCATTTACTTTGACCGCGCCATTTTGATCTCCAGCGGCAGCTAAAACCCAATAGCAGAGACCGTTGAATGAGAACGGCACCCAATAATGACACTTATATAGCCCATTTGGAGCATGACAGTCTTACTCTCGGATGTTATCGTAAACTCTCAGGGGATTGTTATTTCTGATCATCCGCCCCACTTGCTGCCATGAAGCACCTGAGAGGGAATATATTCCTGATCAATAGGAGTGAGACGGTAAGATCAAAAATCCTGGTATCACTAATCCAATCTATTGTCTGGAGAGTATGTCTATGAAAACCCTCAAGGGAAATCTACTGATTGCAGTCACGACGGTAATCACGCTTCTTCTCTGGTTGTTTGCAGTCCCGGTTAAGCCGCTGGTACCCCTTGACTGGGTGCGCCATATCACAGCCGGTTTAGCCCTCAATGGTTTTTTTCTTAATTTTCTGCTTGCCACCCGCAATAAGACTTTGGAAAAATGGTTTCACGGGCTGGATAAGTTGTATATCTACCACAAATACATCGGCATTTCCACACTTGGGCTGCTTCTTGTTCATGCACTTGTGAGCCAATTGCTCAAAACATCTGACGTGCCAACGCTGCGTACCACAACGGGTGACCTGGGGATTGTCTTTTTAATTGCACTCATTGGAATCACTTTGTACGATAAAAGATTAAGCTATGAAAAGTGGCGGCTTACGCATAAATTGATGCTCATTGCGTATGCCGTTGGCCTGTACCACACGTATATCTCGAGCAGTATTCCGCTTACGACTTTCTCAGCAGTAAGCATCTGGGTGGCTGCTACATCGCTCATCGGCATCGCATCGGCCATCTACATTATTTTCTTCTACCAAAGAACAAAATTCAAATACAAGGGCAAGGTGACGAGGATATCCAGATTGAGCCCGAGCGTGATCGAATGGGAAATTACCTTAACCAAGCCCATTCAATTCTTTCAAGGACAATTCATCTTCGTCAAAGTGTTTCAGAATGGGTTTGAAGAAGCCCCCCATCCATTTTCAATCTCTGGCGGAGATGGAAACAAGATTTCGATGACGACGAAAATCTCAGGAGATTTCACTGGGCAGTTGCACAAATCTTTGGCGCTGAATACCAGAGTGGCCATCGATGGACCCTACGGCTTCATGGACTTTAGCCATGGCAAGAAGAAACAACTTTGGGTTGCCGGCGGGATTGGAATTACTCCATTCATCGCTTACCTGGGTGAGGATCATCCAGACCAGGAAATTGAGCTTTACTATTCGTTCCAGGGTGCTGAAGCAGGGATTTATAAAGACTATATTGCAGACTATCAGAGCAAGAATAAATCATTTACAGCAAAATTCATCGATACGGCAGTCATGCCTTTCTTAAGCTTCGATGGATACTCGTTACAAGATGACACAGATGTTTACATGTGCGGTCCCGCGAAAATGATCGAGGGATATGCGAAATATTTCAAGCAAAATAATAAGAATGCGAACATCGTCTACGAAGCATTCAAATTAAAATAACCCTGGTATGCTTCGCTTGGAAATGTCCCGATGACTCCAATTTTTGAGATTTCCAGGTAATAATCACTTTGAACCGGGTTTATTTAATCCCAATCCTCTGGATTAAAGCGGCGGGTGCGTTTGATCTCACCCCGCCGCTTTTTTGATTTCAAACGCGCCCCGCTCGCCGCCGCACCCGGACGGGTGGGCTTGCGCTGACTCGGGGCTTCGGCTGCCTTCTGGATCAACACAGTTAAGCGCCGAATCGCGTCGATCCGATTTTGTTCCTGGGTGCGAAATCGCCTGGCGGTGAGGATCAAAACCCCCTCGGTTGTGACCGCACTCCCAGCGAGCCGGATCAGCCTTTCTTTGACATCCTGAGGTACAGAAGGTGAGTTGTGTACGTCGAAGCGCAGCTGCACGGCGGATGAAACCTTGTTCACATTCTGTCCGCCAGGACCGGAGGAACGGATGAAATCAAGGGCTATTTCTTCATCCTTCAGGGTTATCGTAGGCGTGATCTCGATCATGGATTAAGTATATCAGGAAGGGAATTCAAATCTTTACAGATACCCTCTGCCATATTTACATAAGCCTATGAATTTGCTACTATAGTAGCTGGCTACACTATCTCTATTGTGCAACAACCCTCTGCCGGCCGTAAGGGGACCATCTGCAGGCAGCTTAGCAGACATTTTCCGTTATTTTTTTACACCCTCGCTTTAATAAAAAGGAGCGAATCAAATGAATACTCGCAAATCACGGAGAACCGTTTCTCGTTTTTCCTGGACCCTGTTGACGCTTTTAAGCATCCTGGTTCTTATCGTGCCCTCTTTTCCGGCAGTCGAAGCGGCTACCCCAAATCCGACATCGGTGACCATTGCCGGTTCGCTGCAGTCAGCGTTGGGATGTGGCGGCGATTGGGACCCTGCCTGTGCCTTGACGCACCTGGCTTATGACGGGAATGACGACGTATGGCAGCAATCATTTGAGGTGCCCGCCGGGAATTGGGAGTATAAAGCCGCGCTTGATGACTCGTGGGATGAGAATTATGGAGTTCATGCCACCCCTGGCGGCGCAAACATTCCCCTGACATTGGGAGCAACCACCCCGGTCAAGTTTTACTATGACCACAAATCCAACTGGGTAACTGACAACCAGACATCCATCATTGCCACAGCGCCCGGCAGTTTCCAGAGCGAGCTTGGTTGTTCCGGTGACTGGGACCCGGGTTGCCTGCGTTCCTGGCTGCAGGATGTGGACGGTGATGGGTTTTACACCTTCAGCACCACATCCATAGCGGTGGGTAACTACGAAGGCAAAGTTGCCATTAATGAATCCTGGGATGTGAATTACGGAGCCGGCGGCGTTCAAAATGGTCCGAACATCGCCTTTGCGGTTTCGGCGGCAAATTCCGTTGTTGATTTTTCATACGCCAGCACTTCGCATATTTTAACCGTCACAGTCACACCGCCAGGAGCTTCTCTGGACAACAATGTCGAATGGGATGGGCTGCGTCACGACTCACGCGATTTGCTCTATCGCACGCCCAGCGGAGCCGTTGCTGCAGGAACACCGGTTACCTTACGCTTCCGCACTTTCCATAATGATGTCAATAAGGTTCAGGCTCGCATCTACGACCTCAATGCAAATGCGCAACACATTCTGAACATGTCGCTGGCAGCCAGCGATGTTTCGTGCTACCAATCCGATCTTGAAAGTCAAACCTGCGATTTCTGGTCGGTTACCCTGCCCAACACGGCTCCGGACAATCTTTGGTACCGCTTCATCATTACCGACGGGACCAAAACGGCTTATTATGCCGACAATACCGCTGCGTTGGATGGCGGGTTGGGTTCTGCGAGTGACGCCCCAGTCGATAATAGCTACGCCCTGATGATCTACGATCCAGCTTTCAGCACACCCTCGTGGGCGCAGACAGCCGTGATCTATCAAATCTTCCCTGACCGCTTCCGCAACGGTCGCGCCGATAATGACCCGAAGACCGGAGACATCCGCTATAACGACCCGGTTTTGAAGCTGCCTTGGGGCACTCTCCCCGAAGGGTACTGCCGGAATTATGCGGACGCGTCTACAAACTGTCCGTGGCGTTTTGGGCTGCCTGTTGGCGCGAGCGGATCTATTGAAAGCCCAGACGGACGCGACTACATGGGAGGCGATCTCAAAGGGATCGACCAAAACCTGGATTACCTGGTTTCATTGGGGGTCAATACCCTCTACCTCAACCCCATTTTCGATTCAGGCTCGAACCACGGTTATGACACCCAGAACTACTACAAGATCGATCCGTATTTCGGAACGCAGAAAGACTGGGATAACCTGGTGAAACATGCCGGGCGATTGGGCGTACGCATCATCCTGGACGGCGTGTACAACCATATGTCCTCCGATAGCGCCTTCTTCGACCGCTACCATCACTACACCACCCTGGGTGCGTGTGAATCGATTTCGTCACCTTACCGCAGCTGGTTTACCTTCCATGAGGTAACTGCCGGAACTGGAACTTGCGCCGGAACGGGCGGACCCAATTCAGCCACTTATGACGGCTGGTTCGGGTTTGACAGCATTCCGGTACTGAACAAATCCAATCCGGAGGTTCAAAGCTACTTCCTCACCGGATCCGACAGCGTTGCGCGCTACTGGTTGGTCAAAGGCGCCGGCGGATGGCGTCTGGATGTGATGGGAGATGCTTCCTTCCCCAACGGTTATTGGGAAAGTTTCCGCCAGGTGGTTAAATCCACCGCATCGGACACATTGATCATTGGTGAGCTCTGGCAAAAAGACAGCACGCTGCTGCGCTTCCTGCGGGGTGACCGGGCGGATACCACCATGAATTATCGCCTGCGCGATGCGGTAATCGGTCTGCTCACACCTGGAGCGTTCGATTCGAAGGGATTTGGCGACAGCGGCAGGCAACTTTCCGTCTCAGAATTTGCCTCCCGGTTGTCATCCATCCGTGAAGATTACCCGGATGCCTCTTATTATTCATTGATGAACCTGCTTGACAGTCACGATACCGTACGCCTGTTGTGGGCACTCACGCCTGGGGCAGCGACCACAGCTGACAAGGAACTGAACCCTGCCAACGTGGCGGTCGGCAAACAAATGCAGAAGATCGCCTCGTTGATCCAATTCACTTTACCTGGAGCTCCGACCATTTATTACGGTGACGAAGTAGGCGTGACCGGGGGGGATGACCCTGACGACCGCCGCACTTACCCCTGGGCAGACAAGGGCGGTGTCCCCGACCTGGATATGCTGTCTCATTACCAGGCGCTTGCCAACTTGCGCGAACAAAATTCAGTCCTGACGGCAGGAGACCTGCGTGTGTTGCTGGCCGACGATATGGCAGAAGTAGTGGCTTACGGTCGCAAGACCACCAGCCAGGCAGCCATTGTGGTAATTAACCGCAGTACACAAAACCGGACGGTGAGTATCCCAGTGGCAGGGTTTGTACCCGATGGTGTGGCTTTCAGCACGTTGATGGGAGTGGGCAATCCGGGGAGCATTGCACCAGCAGCTGTTGAGGGACGGATCAGCGTCGATCTGGCTCCTCAAAGTGCCTGGTTGCTCGCTACCGGCGAGATCGACTTGCTGCCGTTGGACGCACCCACCGGATTGGCCATAACCGAAGGCAACGCCCAATTATCCTTGGCGTGGGATGCCGTTCCCGGTGCGGTTGGGTATAACCTTTACCGCAGCCCGCTGAGCGGAGGAGGCTGGGTCAAAGTTAACCCAGACCCGATTCTCGACACGGCGTACATCGATACATCTGTGGAAAACGGCCGCTGGTACTTCTACACGGTCACCTCGCTTGATGACGCCGGAAATGAAAGCGCGTATTCGATCGAAGCCAGCGGTATGCCGCATATGACCATCGGCTGGGCGAACCTGCAATGGCCGCCAAGCATGAGCCACGAAATCAGTGTGGTCAACCGGACGGATAACGCTTACGGCCAGGTGTGGATCGACGGCGCGACCAGCCAACCCGGGGCAACTCCCGGTTTGATGGCCCAACTTGGATTTGGCCCGGTTGGCAGCAACCCTGCGGATGATCCAGACTGGACCTGGGTAGATGCAGCATTCAACGGGGATGCCGGTAATAATGACGAGTTCGTGGCCAGCATGTTGCCCGAAAGCGTGGGCGTGTTCGATTACATCTACCGCTACACCCTTACCGGCGGTCGCGATTGGCTCTATGCTGATTTGAATGGTCCCGTTCCAACAGGCGACCTGCCGGCGAACCCCGGTAAGTTGACGGTGACCCCCAGCAGCGACACAACGCCGCCGCTCGTACCGACCAACCTTCATTTCCTTTCAGCTTCCCCAGCCGCCATCGAACTGGCCTGGGATGCTGTGGTAGGTGATCCAACCCTCTACGGCTACGAGGTGTTGCGCAGCGACGTCAGCGGGGGGCCGTACGCTTTGCTTGCCCGCTTGACATCCACGACTTACACCGATACGAGTGTGACCGAAGGCGCCACATATTTCTACGTTGTGCGCTCAGTCGACCTGTCATTCAATCGCTCTCCAGATTCCGCTGAACTTGAGGTGTCTGCCGAGCTACGCAAGGTGACAGTGAATTTCAACGTAACCGTGCCATCCACCACCGATGGCACAGGACGCAGCGTATACATCGCAGGCAGTCTTGACCGCCTGGATGGAGGGATGCCTTCCTGGGATCCGGGAGGTGTGGCGCTCACCCGTGTGGATGCCACCCACTGGGCCGTCACCCTGACCGGCACAGAAACCGTTCAGATCGAGTACAAATACACTCTTGGCGACTGGGACCATGTTGAAAAAGATGCTGCCTGCGGAGAGATTGGTAACCGCCAATTGACCTTGAGCTATGGATCGGATGGAACAATGACCGTCAACGACACTGTGCAAAACTGGCGCAACGTGTCGCCTTGCGGCAATTGAGATCGAACTATTCAGGATAACAGTAGGGGCACAGCGCATGCCCCTGCTTATGATAAATTCACTGCCTCATCATGCGGCTGTGCCATCAACAACCAAATGATCAGCGGGTAGTCTTCTTGAACCGGTGGTGCATCTTTTTCCGCATCCGACCGTATATTATTATGCTACACACTTGGTTATGTTTGTAGAGAACCTGATTTTTTTACCCAAGATTGCTATACTATTTTTATGGATCGTTTCTTTTGGAGGAGGATTAGCTATGTGGTACTATTCGCTGAATGATCAACAAGTTGGCCCGCTCGATGCCAAACATATGAAAGAACTGATCGATAACGGAACCATCTCTACCAGCACCCTTGTTTGGACAAGCGGCATGGCAAATTGGCTGCCTCTGTCACAAACACCCCTGGGCGGAGGGGTTTCAGGACAAGATTTTGCTGCAAATTCACCTGCCGCAATGGTCGACCCTGAGGTGGAAAAGTTGAACCAGTTGTTCACCTGGATGTGGATCACTCTGATCGCCTCGTTGGTCACATTTGGGATAAGTTTGATCGCCAGCGCCACCCTGTTCTTCATCATCGTTTATAAAAGCTGGGAACTCGTCCAGGACGGGCATGCCCGCACCACGCCTGATCAAGCCCTTGCCTTCAGCTTCATTCCCTGTTTCCAGTTTTGGTGGTGGTTCATCGCCTTCAAAAGCCTGGCGAAAGATCTCAACCGGGTGATGGCAAATGAGGGCGCTGTAGGGCAACCTGTCAACGAGGGTGTAGCCCTGTGGTTTGTGATCAGCCTGCTCGCCTCGCCGCTGATATTCCCCATCATTGCGGTCATCGTTCTGGGAGTCATCCTTACCAGCCAGTACAAAAACGCGGCTTCGGCGATCATTCTTGCCCGCAAGAAATAAGCCCGCCGGCGCAATATTCAAAAAGCTTAAGTCAGGACCAAATATAAAAATAAGACCCCGTTCGAATATGGACGGGGTCTTTGAGTTGCACAAGCATTATTTGAGCAGCAGCACAGCTTTGTCTGCAAGCCCAAACACCGTCTCCGGAAAGAAGCTGAGAACGAGGATGCACAAGGCGCTGAAGAAAAGCACAAAAGCTGACCAGAAGCTGTATTTCAGGTCCGGCTCTCCCTCACGGAAGAACATCATCACAACCACGCGCAAATAATAATAAGCAGAGACCAATGATGTGAGCAACCCGATGACCGCCAACCAGATGAACCCTCCCTCGATGGCAGTCCGGAACAGGTAGAACTTGCCCCAAAAACCCAGGGTCAGGGGGACTCCGGTAAACGAAAGCATCATCACCGCCAAAGCCCCGGCGACGAGAGGGTACTTCTTACCCAATCCTGCCAGGTCGCTGAATTCTGCTCCCTGGTTCTCCGCTTTTTCCATCATGGTGATAACCGCCCAGGTGCCGAGGGAGGTGAAGGCGTATGCCATCAAGTAGAAAAGCATCGATGCCACTGAATTGTCACGTACCGCTTGATTGTTGTAAGTGACCAATGCCATTAAGAGATACCCGGCGTTGGCGATGCTCGAATAAGCCAGCATGCGTTTGAGATTGTTCTGAGCGATGGCAACGATATTGCCCAGCACCATGGTCAGGACCGCCAGTACCAACAATACCAGGGTGAGTGACTGAAGCGGGGCAATGAACAAAACCCGTAATAATGCCGCAAACCCGGCAGCCTTGGCGATGACTGACATGAAGCCTGTCACCGGTGCCGGAGCGCCGTGATACACGTCCGGCATCCAGGCGTGGAATGGAACCGCAGCCACTTTGAAACCCAGTCCGCCGACCAGGAAACCTGCGCCAGCGATCAACATGGCTGTGCTGGAAGATGCCATCAAACCTGCCTGCACGCCGTCCAATATGCCGCGCAAGTTTGTCGTACCCGTTGCGCCGTATACCCAGGCAATGCCAAAGAGGATAAAGGCTGAGGCAAACGTGCCAAGCAGGAAATATTTCAACGAAGATTCTTCAGAGGCGACCTGGGCACGGGCAAACCCTGCCAGGACGTACAGTGGGATGCTCAAAAGCTCGATCCCGAGAAAGACAATGATCAAGTCGCCCGCATAAGAGACCAGCATGGCGCCGCTGATCGAAAACAACATCAGCACGTAATACTCGCCGCGCTCGATGCCCATGCGCTTGAGATAATCATAAGCGATCGCCGCACCGGCAATACCGGAAGCGAGATAAAGAACATTGAGAAAAACCGCAAACTCGTCGACCTGGATCATCCCGCCAAAGGCGCTGCGAGGTGAATTCGCCTGCAAGACGCTGAGAACCAGGACGGCAGCCAATCCAACGACCGCCAGAATCGCAGTAAGCCCCTTTTTGTTTTTAGGGATCCACAAATCGACCAGGAGTACGATCATCGCCCAGACAATCAGGAGGATTACGGGAAGAATCGCGTATGTATCTACCAGGGTCATACTTTCTCCTTATGCCTAATGCAGAAGTGGGCTGGCTGCGGTGACAAAAGCCACCAGCTTTTCTACGGCGGGGGATATCAGGTTCAAAAAGGGCTGAGGGGCAATCCCGATCCAAAAGATCAAAACCAGGATGGGTGCGAGGATAAAGATCTCACGCAGGCTGACATCTTTCAATTTGAGGTTTTCTTCGTGGGTCACCGGACCCAGAAATACTTTTTGGAACATATGCAGCAGGTACACCGCCGCGAGGATCACGCCCAGGGTGGCGATGCCTGCGAACCAGGGGCTGCCAAGCACTGTCGAACCGAAAGCTCCCACCAAAATATTGAATTCGCCAACAAAGCCATTCAAGCCGGGTAAACCGGCGGAGGAGAGCGTCACCACCAGGGCAAGGCTTCCCAATACAGGGGTAACCTTCCACAACCCGCCAAAATCCTCCAGCAGGCGGGTATGACGCCGTTCATAGAGCATCCCGATGATCAAAAAGAGGGCGCCAGTGGAAAGTCCGTGGTTCACCATTTGCAAGATCGCGCCCTCGACACTTTGCTGGTTCAAGGCGAACAAACCCAGCATCACAAATCCCAGGTGGCTGATGGATGAATACGCCACCAACTTCTTCACGTCCTTTTGGCGGTACGCGACCATGGCGGCGTACAGGATGCCGATGATCCCCAACCCTGCCATATAAGGAGCCAGGGTCAGCGTTGCCTGGGGAAAGAGGGGAAGGTTGAAGCGCAAAAAGCCGTAGGTTCCCATTTTCAACAGCACACCCGCCAATATCACCGACCCTGCGGTCGGGGCTTCGACGTGCGCATCCGGCAGCCAGGAATGCAGCGGCCAGACCGGAACCTTGATGGCGAATGCGATACCAAAAGCAGCAAACAGCCAGAGTTGCGCCGCCGGCGGGATGTTGCCGGCCTGGGTGAGCACGGCGATGTCGAATCCGCCGTATTGCAAGCCCATCCAGAGGATACCGGCCAGCATCAGCAGGGAGCCGGCCATGGTATACAGGAAGAATTTCATGGTGGCGTAAATACGCCGCTCACCGCCCCAAATACCGATCAGGAAATACATGGGGACGAGGGTGAATTCCCAGAAGATATAGAAGAACACCAGGTCGAAGGCCAGAAAAACGCCGATCAATCCCATTTCGAGCAGCAGGAAAAAGGCCATGAAGCCTTTGACTTTTTCTTCGACCGCTTTCCAGGTGGACAGGATGGCAATGGGAGTCAGGAAGGTGGTGAGCAGCAAAAGCAGGATGCTCAACCCGTCGACCCCCAAATGGAATGCGATCGGGTTGCCGCCCAGGGTGAACCAGGGTGCGTTCACCACCATCTGGGCTTCGGGGTTGGACGCGTCAAATTGGGTCAACACCCAAATGGACAGGCCGAATACCGCCAGTGAGGTCAGCAGGGCAGTCCAACGAATCGCATCCTTCCATTTGGATTTCAGAAAGAGAATGACGAGCACTCCCGCGAGCGGGAAGAACGTCACCCATATCAAAGGTGTGCTCCCTAGATTCATAGCCCGTCCTTTATCTCAAGATGAAGTAAGTCATAATGGCTGCCAAACCCAGCAGCATCCAAAACGCATAAGAGCGGACAAAACCGTTCTCAAATTTGCGAATCCCCTCTGCAACCGCCCGGGTGCCTGAAGCCAGTCCATTCCCGATACGGTCGATACCGCCCAGGTCCACCGCGCCTGCCAGGAACTGCGCGAACGCATTGAACGGCTTGATGATCACCGCAGAATAAAGTTCATCCACTTTCCATTTGGCTTCCATCCCCGCAAAGATAGGTCCGAGGGCTTTCCTCAGTGGATCCGCCTGCCCCTTCTTGAGCGGCTGCCGCCCATATATCAGCCAACCGATCGCCAACCCGAGCAGTGCCAATGCCAGTGAGCCCAGGGCCACCAACCAGACAAATTCGCTCGGGGCAACTTCGCCCAGGGTATGTGCCAGCCATTTTTCGAGCCATTGCAGCCCGGGGAAGTTCAACAACCCACCGAAAACTGCAAGAACTGCCAGGATAATCAAGGGTATGGTGATGACCAGCGGGCTTTCGGTGGCATGTTTTGCCGCAGCGCTGCGCGGCTCGCCAAAGAACACCAGACTGATTTGCCTGCCCATGTAGAGCGCCGTAAAGAAGGCTGCCAGCGCCAGGACCCAGAAGACAGCAGGCTGGTTCGCAGACGCATATGCCAGGATCTCATCTTTCGAGAAGAAACCTGCCAGCGGCGCGATGCCCGAAAGGGACAACCCGCCGATGAGATATACCCAGAAAGTGAGCGGGAGTTGTTTCCGCAGCCCCCCCATCTGGCGCATATCCTGGGGGTCAACCTCGCTGCCGTGCGCAATACTTTCACCCCGCTCCACGCCCTGGATGACCGAACCGGCAGCTAGGAACAAGAGACCTTTGAAAAATGCATGATTGACCAGGTGGAACATTCCCGCCACGGTGGCGCCCATCCCGACTGCTGCCACCATGAATCCGAGCTGGCTGATGGTGGAAAATGCCAGCACCTTTTTGATATCCGATTGACCGAGCGCGATGGTTGCCGCAAATATGGCTGTGATCGCACCCACCCAGGTGACCACACCCTGCGCGGTAGGGACGAGCGCGTAAAATGCCGAGGAGCGTGCCACCAGGTAGACCCCCGCGGTGACCATGGTCGCAGCATGGATGAGCGCAGACACCGGTGTCGGGCCTGCCATGGCATCCGGCAACCAGACGTGCAGCGGGAGTTGCGCTGATTTACCCGTCACACCCAGAAGCATAAACAGGGTGATCGCCAACATCGCACCCGGGTGTGCTGCTGTCACGGAAGCCGCCTGGGCGAAGACCTGGTCAAATTGAAGCGAGCCAAAATTCCAAAAGATCAAAAACATCGCCACGAGGAAGCCAAAATCACCAATCCGGTTGGTGATGAAGGCCTTTTTGCCAGCTTCGGCGTTGCCTGTGCCATCCTTGCCTTTTTCGAACCAAAATCCGATCAAAAGATAAGAGCAAAGCCCGACTCCCTCCCAACCGACGAACATCATCAGGAAGTTGTCTGCGCTGACGAGCAGCATCATCGAGGCAATGAAGAGATTCATGAAGATAAAGAAGCGCGTATAGCGGGCTGGATCTCCATTGTGGCGCACATCGGTGTGCATATACCCGATGGAATAAATGTGGATCAGGGTTCCGACGCCGGAAACGACGAGCATCATCACCACCGAAAGTGTATCGACCCGGAATGCCCAGTTGACATTGAAGCTGCCGATGCTGATCCAGTTTCCCAGTGAGATGGTCACCGCTTCGGGATGAGCTCCCAATGCCACGGCGAGCAGAATCGAAACGACGAGCGTGAGACCGGTGGCAAGGCTGGCCAGGATCCCGGCAAACTTTTCACCCAATCTTCCGCTGACGATGAGGTTGATACCCAGCCCGATCAATGGAAGAAATACCACCCAGGGAGCCAGATTAAAAAACGCATTCATATCCATCTTTGCTCCGCCCTAGCCCTTAAGGCTGTTCATCTGGTCGAGATCAATACTATGTTTGGAGCGGAATATGGCCACCATCAGCGCCAACCCCACAGCAACCTCGGCTGCAGCCGTAGCCAGCACAAAGATCACCAGTATCTGTCCGTCCAGGGATTGATAAGAATTTGCAAAGGTGATGAAAAGCAGGTTTGCGGCGTTGAACATTAATTCAAGCGACATGAAAACCACCAGTGCATTTTTGCGGATCAAGACTCCTGCAGCTCCCAGGCTGAAAAGAATGACTGCCAGTCCAAGGTAATAAACCAACGGCACGCCGCTCATTTTTCACCTTCTTTCTTTTCTGCCTTCGAAAGCACCACCACACCGATCACAGCCACCAATAAAATGACCGATGTGATTTCAAAGGGCAGGGCAAATTTGTCAAAGAGAACAGTACCGATCTCCACCGGGTCTGCCAGTGTGCCAACAAAAGGTTTCATCGTGATCGTCCGATCCAGCTTGCCAAAAATGGCATAGGTGCCTTCCGCTGCCAGCGCCAGGCTGACGATAATGGCTGCTGGTCGCTGCCATTTTACCGGATCTTCCTCTTTCAACTTTTCAGCGCCGAGGAGCATGATCACAAAGAGGAAAAGGATGACGATCGCACCTGCATACACGGTGATTTGGGCGAGCGCGAGAAAGGGTGCGCCAAGGACGAGGTAAAACACAGCCACAGTCAGGAAATTGAGGATGAGGAAGAGAGCAGAATAGACTGCGTTGCGGCTCATAATCATCGCGACTGCAGACCCGATAGCCGTGAGCGCCACGATCGCGAACAAAATTACATCAGATGTCATGAAGATCCCTCCCTAATCCGTAGGGTTTTTCATTTCAGGTACCGAACGGGAGTACTTCCCCGGTTCGGTTTTTTGCGGCGTCGATTGACCCCCGGCCGGAACCTTGACGATCAACATTTCCTTGGTAAAGATCGCCGATTTCCGGTCAAAATAAGAAAGTTCATACTCTTTTTCCAAAACGATCGCCTCGGTTGGGCAGGCGTCTTCGCAGTACCCGCAGAAGATGCAGCGCAGCATGTTGATCTCATAAGTGCTGGCATATCGCTCACCAGGAGAGTAGCGCTCTTCGTCGGTGTTTTCCGCGGCTTCGACAAAGATGGCATCCGCCGGGCAGGCTGCGGCGCACAACGCGCAGCCAATGCATTTTTCGAGCCCGTTATCATAGCGCTTCAATTCATGCCGCCCGCGGAAGCGTTCGCGTACAGGGCGTTTGACCTCGGGGTATTGAATTGTCACCGGTTTGGTGAACAACCCTTTAAGCGTAGTGAGAAATCCACGTAGCATGTTATCCTCCAACCAGCAAGATCACGCCTGCCGTGATCATCACATTGACCACCGAGAGCGGGAACAGTACCTTCCAGCCAAATGACATCAACCGGTCATAGCGGATCCGCGGCAATGTTGCCCGAATCCAGATAAACCCAAAGAGCAGTATCACCACCTTGATGAAAAGGTAAATCGGACCCAACCAGGGATAAGTTCCCACACCGGGGCCCCAGTAGCCGCCAAAAAAGAGCGAAGCTCCGATCATGGAAACAGCAATCATCTTGATGTATTCCGCCATGTAAAACATGGCGAATTTCATGCTGCCGTACTCGGTAAGGTATCCTGCAGTCAGCTCTTGTTCGGCTTCGGGCATATCGAATGGCGCGCGGTTTACTTCGGCAACGGCTGCGACCATATAGATGAGGGCACCCAGGGGTTGAAAAATGACATACCAGAGGTGCTGCTGCGAGTTGACGATTGTCGTGAGGCTCAGCGACCCTGCCAGCAGGATCGGTCCGAGATACGACATCCCAAGCGCCAGTTCGTAGCTGATCATCTGCGCCGTGGCGCGCAAGCCGCCGAGCATGGAATACTTGTTGTTCGAAGACCAGCCCGCCAGCGTCACCCCGTAGACCGAGATCGAAGTGACGGTCAACAGGTAAAGCGCCCCGGTATTGATATCAGCGATCGAAAGCGCAATCTGCCTGCCACCAATGGTGATGGTCGGACCCCAAGGAACCACCGCAGTGATGATCAGGGCCGGGATCACT
Source organism: uncultured Chloroflexia bacterium (assembly GCA_963714465.1). Lineage (GTDB taxonomy): Bacteria > Chloroflexota > Anaerolineae > Anaerolineales > Anaerolineaceae > UBA6107. The sequence goes on from CAVQOS010000004.1 coordinate 72,213, forward strand.
GTCAATACCGGTGCGAGCGAATAGATGAATTTATCAGCTCCGGTGGGAACGAACCCTTCTTTGAAGATCAATTTGAACGCATCCGCGATGGGTTGGAGCAACCCGCCCGGACCTGCGCGGTTGGGTCCAACGCGTACCTGCATGCGCGCCAGCACCTTGCGTTCATAGAGCGTGACGTAGGCAAATCCGCCCGTCAGCACCAGCACTGAGACCACCGATTTGATGACCCATTCCCAAATGAGCGAAGCATTCATAAAGTGGCCCTCACCTGTTCAATTCTGATTCGTGACTCGCAACGCTGACACGTACTCCAACTGGTTGTTGAAGGGGAACACCCATGTCGCGTTTGACCAGGATCACCCCCTGGGGTTGACGCTCATCGATCGCAAGGCTTCCTTCGAAGCTGCGATTTCCCCATTGGATGGTGATTTTGTCGCTTGAAACTGCGCCGACCTTTTCAGCGTCGGCAGGATGCATGGAAAACGCCTCCTGCGGGATGCGATTCTTCAACAATTCTGACGTCGCCACAAACTTCCCGGCGTTGTAAACCGTTGTGATGGGTACTGCCAACCAGTCGCCTTGCTGCAGGTCGACTTTTGTTGGAAATGCTGCCGCTGCGGGAGCCGCATTCGTGCCGTGTGCAAGGTCAAGCACGACGCCCAAGCCCAGCGTGTTTTTGACGCCTGTACCGCCAAAGTAACGATCCTTATCGCCGACTTCAGGCCATTGAGGCGTCACTTCGGCAAGGCGGGCATAATTAAGAGAAGCGAAAGGTGGTTCTGATTTTGCGAGAAGATCGAAAACGGTTGCTGCAGAAGCCGATTCCAGTTTGAGTTCCAGGCGGGCGGCAATCTCAGCGGTAATGGCAAAATCGGGCAGCGTGCCTTCGGGGGCGGGGATTGCCGGATAAGCCCGCTGAACCCTTCTTTCACCTGAAACCAGGCTGCCTTCGCGTTCCATGACTGCCTGCACGGGGAAGACGACATCTGCCAGCTTTGCCGTCTCGGTCAGGAAGAGGTCCTGGACGATAATGAACCCTGCGCGTTGGACTGCGTCGCTCAGCTCCGGGTCATCGGCCACCGGATCAGCGCCTGCAATATACAAGCCCATGGCTGCGCCCAGGGTATCATTCAGCGCGGGGTTCACTTCCAGCCCCATTTCCCAGGCACCCTGGTCATTGGCTGCCTGCCAGACAGGGATCAAGCCGTTATTCGGTTTGCCAAAGTGATCGGTCCGCACCAGGATTTCTGCTGCCAGGGCTGCTGCGGCGCTGGTTTGAGCTACACCCATTCCGTCGCTGCCCAGGAAAATCACTGCGTTTGCCGCGCCTGCAAAAGCCTTGCTTGCAACCGTTTCGCCTGCCAACAGTTCATGCAGGGTGGATTCCTCAGCGCCGTAGGTATAACGTAAAGAGTGGGTCGCAAACTTGTCCAGGCGGGTGCTGCGTGCGCCGGCGACGATCAATGCTGCACCGCGTTCGGCAGCCTGCTTGACCCGCAGCCACCAGATGGGGGCTTCCTCATGCAAATCAGAGGCAAATACCAATAGGACATCGCCCTTGCCAAGATTCGAAAGGTTGGATCCAGGCGCCATACCCACCCGCGTTACCCAATCGCCGCCGCCCATGCGTGAATAAAGAAATGCCTTGCCATCGATCCCCTGGTTCAACTGCTTGAGGGCAAATAAATCTTCATTCAGCAGGCGTCCCCCGGCCAATGTGACCATGCCCGAGCCGGCAGTGCGTATCTTTTCAGCCGCGGCTTGCAGGGCTTCCTCCCAGGGGACTGGAACGAGTTCGTTATTGCGCCGGATCAAAGGCGTGGTCAGGCGTTCTATTGATTCAGCATAATGATAGGTGAAACGCCCTTTATCGCAGATCCAAATTTCGTTGACAGCTTCGTTCTGACGCGGAAGAACCCGTTTGATCACCGTTTTCCCGCCGCTTTTGGCTTCCCGTCTGACTTCGTAGGTAAGATTGCAGCCGACCGGGCACTGGGTGCAGATCGAAGCCTGGGGGGTCATCTCCCATGGACGGGCGCCAAAGCGAAAATCGGAGGTGGTCAAAGCGCCGACCGGGCAGATATCCGTGGTGTTGCCGGAGAAAATGGAATCGAAACCCGGTTCGGAATAACTTACGATTTCCATTGCACGACCGCGCTGGTAAAAACCGATCACCGGGTCGTCCACCACCTGGTCTTCAAAGCGGATGCAGCGGGCGCATTGGACGCAGCGCTCGCGGTCGAGCATGATCAAATCGCCAAGAGGAAGCTGCTTGCGTAGATGGATCTTTTCGTCGTAAATGAACCGGCTGTCACCCGGACCAAAAGCCATGGTTTGATTTTGCAGCGGGCATTCCCCACCCTTGTCACACACAGGGCAGTCCAGCGGGTGGGATGTGAGCAAAAATTCGAGGATGTCTTTGCGGGCTGCCATCACTTTTTCAGTCGCGCCCCAAACCACCATGCCTTCGGAGATGGGCGTGGTGCAGGCAGTATCCAGTTTCGGGCCAAAGCTGATCTTCGGGGATCCGTCTTCATTCAAAACCGGCTGACCCGTGGCGCGGTCGACCGCAGGGCGGCCGATATCCACCAGGCACATGCGGCACATTCCCACCGGTTCAAGCTTGGGGTGGTAGCAGAATACCGGGATGACGATCCCGGCTTTTTTGGCGGCATCGATGATCAGGGTGCCTGCAGGCGCCTGTACCGTCCGGCCGTCGATAGTCAATGTCACAAGTTTATCCATGTGCTCATTTCTCCACGCGAGCTTCGAAATCAGCCCGGAATTTTTCTATGCCAGAAAGAACCGCCATGATGGAAAACTCTCCCAGGGCACAGAAGCATTTCCCCTGCATTTGACTGGCAACCGATTTGAGCAGGTCGATATCTTCTTTGGCTGCCTTGCCTGAAGTAATGCGGTTGGTAATATGGCTCATCCAATACGTGCCCTCGCGGCAGGGGGTGCATTTGCCGCAGGATTCATGCTTGAAGAAATTGACCGTACTGTTGACGAGATCGCTGACGTTGACCGTCTCATCCAGCACGATCACGGAAGCTGATCCCAACTGTGCTCCCAATGCCGGTACCGATTCGTAATCCATGGGGGTATCCAGGGCTGCTTCAGTCGCTTCGATCAGGGATGACGAGGCACCCGCCGGCATGATGACCTTGATGTGCGCATCGTTCAAAATACCTTCACCATGACCGTAAATCAACTCGCGGAAGGTGGTTCCCAAAGGCAGTTCATAATTGCCAGGTTTTTTCACCCTGCCCGAGAGGCAGAAAATCTTGGTGCCCGGGCTTTTTTCCGTCCCCTGGGAGCGGAAATAGGGTACGCCTTTACCCAGGATAATCGGCAGGTTGGTCAAGGTTTCCACGTTGTTGATTACCGTCGGTTTGCCGAACAAACCCACCACCGCAGGGAAAGGTGGACGCAGCCTGGGCTGCCCAAGTCTGCCCTCGATGGATTCAAGCAATGCGGTTTCTTCACCGCAGATGTATGCTCCCGCACCTAAAACAGGGTGTAAATGCAGTGAGTACTCTGTGCCGAAGAGATTCTCTCCCAGGAAACCTTTTTCCTCCAGTTCGCGGATGCGATCTTCGACCTTGCGGAACACTTCAGAAAATTCGCCCCTGAAGTAAATATAGGAATCATGGGCTTGGACCGCGAAAGAGGAGATCATTAACCCTTCCAGGAACTGGAACGGGTTCAGTTCCAGGATCTCACGGTCTTTAAAGGTACCCGGTTCCGACTCGTCGGCATTGGCGACCACATAGTGCGGCCAAATGGTATTCGGTAAAAATGACCATTTAAGCCCCGTCGGGAAGCCTGCTCCGCCGCGTCCGCGCAGCCCGGAATCTTTGACTATTTGAATGACATCCCCCGGTTGCTGAGTTTTGACCACCTTCATCCAGGTTTCAAACCCGCCGTCAGCCGTGTAGGCTCTCAGTTGGTTCAATCCGGGCAGGTCGCGGTGCCGCAGGAGAAAGATTTCACTCATGATCGGTCTCCTTGAAGGATGCGCTCATCGAGTTCAGCCAATCCAAAGTCTTCTTGGTGGTTTGGTTTTCGTGGTATTCGATTGTGTCTCCAATTTGGGATTGAAACACCGGTGCATGGTCACAGGCTGCGATGCATTTCACTTCTTCCAGGGTCACCATACCATCCGGGGAGGTTTCACCGGGTGCTATCCCCAGCCCCTGACTTATGGATGCCAGGTATTCCGCGGCGCCGCGCAGCCTGCAGGCCACATCCGTGCAAACCTGCAGCCGGATCTTACCTCCAGCCGCTTCATGGAAAAGGGTGTAGTATCCCGCGATCGACGCCACATCGGTAATGGTCACTTCCGTGATTTCAGCCACGTCTTTCATCGAATTGAGAGAGACAAAGCCTGCATCCCGCTGAGCCAGGTGAAGCAGCGGAATGATCGCCGCTCGTTTTTGGTCGGTCGGGTACTGCGCCAACAACCTGGCAACTTCATCAGGGTACTTTTTCAAGAGTGGGTTCACCGGTCTGCATCTCCCAAAACGAGGTCAGTACTGCTGATAATTGCCACCATATCTGCCACAAAATGCCCTTTGCTCAGAATCGAAAGCGCTGAGATGAGGGGGATGGATGGTGTGCGGTAATGCACCCGGTAGGGTTTTGGACCGCCATCCGATTCGAGGAACACCCCCAATTCACCGCGCGGTGATTCGATGGCCGAGTAAACTGCGCCTGCAGGGGGTAGATACCCTTCAGTCCACAATTTAAAGTGATGGATCAATGACTCCATGCTCACGCCGATTTCGGAACGCGGCGGCGGGATAAACTTTGGATTGTAAGTGAGCGTTGGGCCAAACGGCATCTTGTCCAGCGCCTGCTGAATTATTTTGACCGACTCGCGCATTTCAGCCACCCGCACCAGGTAACGCGAGTAGACATCCCCTTTCGTCTGCGTGGGTACCACAAAATCATATTGTTCGAATCCGCAGTACGGATTGGTCTTACGCAAATCCTGAGCCAGCCCGGCAGCACGCAGGGTGGGACCGGACACATTCCACTGTAAGCAGGTGGGCACATCGATCACCCCGATGCCTTGTGTGCGCTCCAGGAAGAGCGAATTCTTGGTGAGCAGGGATTCGTATTCGTCGATCCGCCCGGGCATGGTGTCGATGACCTGCTGCACAAGTTCGTTGAATTGCACTGGAACGTCCCGCCACACCCCCCCGGGGCGGATGTAGGTGGTCATCATGCGCTGACCTGAAACCAGCTCGAAGATGTCCAGGATCATTTCCCGTTCGCGCATCGAGTAGAGGAATACCGACATGGCGCCAAGATCGATCGCGGAGGTGCCGATCCAGATCAGATGAGATTGAATCCGCTGAAGTTCGGTGAGGATGACCCTAATCGAATCGGCGCGCGCTGGAACCGGAAGCTCGATCAATTTTTCCAACGCCAGGCAGTACACCAGGTTGTTGCCGATGGTGAAAAGGTAATCCATGCGGTCGGTCATCACTTCCGCTTTGGCGTAGGTTTTGGCTTCCATGTTCTTCTCGATGCCTGTATGCAGGAAGCCAATGTCGGGTATGGCGTTGACAATGATCTCGCCATCGAGTTCGAGAATCACCCGCAATACCCCGTGAGTGGATGGGTGCTGGGGACCCATGTTAAGCACCACCGTTTCGCCCGTCAGCGCCCGGGGTGAAAGCAAATGCTTCAAATCATCCAGCGAGAATTCCTGAATTTCACGCATCCGTTTTCCTCCCGATCAGCGTTCGCCCTTGGGCTTGCGCAGCTCAATTTCATCAAAGTTAAAGGTGAACTCGACTTCTTCATAGCCCAATGGATAGTCTTTGCGCAGGGGATGACCTTCCCACTCCGGCGGCATCTCGAGCCTGCGCAGGTCGGAGTGCCCGTCGAAGATGATGCCAAACAGGTCGAATATTTCGCGTTCACGCCAGTTCGCTGATTTGAACACGCCTTCCACTGTTGAGATATGCGGGTGCTCTCCCTCCACCGGGGCGCGTAAATAGAGATATTGGTGGGTTTGAAGCGAATAAAGACCGTACACCACATGAAAGCGCGGCGATGTCTTTGGGTAATAATCGACGGCGGTTTCGAGGGGCAGCGAATCAAAACCGAACTCATCCCGCAGCACCGTGCAGATTTCCACCACCTGTTCATTGGGCACCAACAACGTCACGTCCCCGCGAAATTCGGCGGTCTGAACCTTAAAGCGGTTGGTGATGCCGTTCACAGCAGCTTGAAGCGTTTCATTCATAGGCGCACCTACTTCCAGTCGGAAACTTTTTCGCCGCGTACTTTTTCGTAAACGAGCATGATGCCGTTCAGCAGCCCTTCCGGGCGGGGAGGGCAGCCAGAGATATAAACATCCACCGGGATGATTTCGTCCACCCCCTGCAGAATGGCATAATTGTTGAAAACTCCCCCACAAGCCGCGCAATCCCCCAGGGCGATCACCCATTTCGGATCCGGCATCTGGTCGTAAAGATTACGTACCACGGGAGCCATTTTTTGAGCCACCCGACCTGCCACGATCATCAGGTCGGATTGACGCGGACTGGCGCGCATCAATTCCATGCCAAAACGGCTCATGTCATAATGCGATGCCTCGGTTGCCATCATCTCGATGGCACAGCAGGCTAATCCAAAAGACATGGGCCACATCGAATTCGTCCGCGACCAGTTCATCAACCCTTCAACTGTGGTTGTCAGAATACCCATGCTGCCATTCTTGCGCTGATCTATTCCCATTCGAGAGCTCCCTTCTTCCAGATGTAAATAAACCCTACCGCTAAAATGGCGACGAAAATGAGCATCTCTATGAACGCAAAAAGCCCGAGCTTCCGGAAAGAGACAGCCCAGGGCAGAAAAAAGACAACTTCAACATCGAAAAGGATAAAGAGAACCGCAACCAGGTAATAACGAACGTTCATCCGTCGCGTACCTTCGCCGTACGGCACCATGCCGGATTCGTAAGGTTTGCCTTTCACCACCGTTGGACGGTGAGGTCCAAAGAGCTTGTCGATCAGAAGGATCAGCACACCCATGAAAACAGCAATAATTAAGATCACAAACAAGGGGAGGTAATCGGTCAACATCGCGGTCTCCAATCAAAATGCTTCATGGCTCAATGTTGGGACATATATATGTATATATATCAAATAACGCATATCTTACGAGTCCTTATTTTACAACCAATTTCAAAATTGTCCAAATTTTCCTCCGTGCAAAAAGAATTCTTTAAGGATGTGAAATTGGCGGGACGGCGCTATCTCTATTATTATCCCATTTTTAAGGCAAAAAACCAGTAGGCAGTTCAAACCAGGAGTCAACTCAGGTTTGTAAACCTTAACAAGACGTTAACCTCCAGACCAAATCGCCTTAACAATCGGATCGTATGATGAGAGTATGAAAAAAGACAAAACTAAGGAGAAATTCATGCTTTCAAAACGTACTACCATCGTAGCCATCATTTTGATGGCAGCCGTGCTGTTAAGCGCATGCTCAACAGCAACTCCAACCACAGCAGTGCAAACCACAGAAGCACCAACCGCAGCAACGCCAGCTGTGGCAAATCCAACCACTGCCCCTGAAAAAAACCTTGCCCCAGGTTCAGTCCAAATTAACGGTGCTGGAGCAACTTTCCCTCAACCCGTTTATGCAGCCTGGACGTATGCTTATCAATACGTCGATCCCGCGGTGGCCGTTAATTACCAGGGAATCGGTTCTGGTGGCGGTAAGAAAGCCATTGTTGATGGTACAGTAGATTTTGCCGGTTCAGATTCACTTGTGACGGATGCTGAATACGCCTCCGGGAAAGACCTGCAGATGTACCCGATCCTTGCCGGCGCAGTGGTGCCCATCTATAACATCACCCTGGGCAAAGACGCTCCTGCAAAACCCCTTATTCTCAATGGCGTCATCCTGGTAGGCATATATAACGGCACAGTGACCCTATGGAACGACCCTGCAATCGTTGCCTTGAACCCGGACCTTGCAACATTCCTCCCGGCTGAGAAGATTACTGCAGTCCATCGTTCGGATGGTTCTGGAACGACCGAACTTTTCACCAAAGCCCTGACTTCCTTTAGTTCAACCTGGACGGCTGGCGGAGCTTCATCGGTGGAATGGCCGGTTGATGCTGCCGGGAACGGTATCGGCGGTAAAGGTAACCCTGGTGTGGCAGCTGCAGTTCAGAACACACCCAACTCTATCGGATATGTAGAACTTTCATATGCAATTTCGAACAATATCGCTTATGCCTCGATGGTCAATAAATCCGGAGCAATCGTGGTTGCAAATGGAGCTTCCATCGAATCCGCCATGTCTGATTTTGCCAATTCGTTCACTGACAAGCTCACCAACACCATCGTCGATGCCCCAGGAGCGGCAAGTTGGCCGATCGCCGGGTACACCTACATCGTCCTGCATACCACATCCAGCACCGATTGTGTCAAAACCCAGAAATTACTCGAATACATCCGCTGGTCTTTGACCGACTCTGGCGCAGCAAAATTGGCAACCGACCTGGGTTACAGCGTTTTGCCTGCGGCAGTACAGGCTACGGTTCTCGATACATTGGGTAAAGTAACCTGCAATGGAGTTGCAGTCCCGCAATAAGCACTTGATCCAACCAATTCCAGGAGCATGGGCTGCTAAAGAACAGTCCATGCTCTGCTCCATCTTCATCACAGAGAGGCTGCATGCAAAAAACGATTGTCCAGCAGGGCAAAAAGAACGCAATTGTAAGTAAAATTGAAGCCATCACGAAACACGGCGACCGCATCTGGCTGGGGTTGAACATCAGCATGGGATTGGTCGTTATCGTTTTAATGGTTTTGATCGGCGTTCTACTCTGGAACCAATCCTCTGCTTCACGCCAGGAATTTGGATTGTCCTTCATTTCTCCCTTTGCTCACGCCACCTGGGATCCGGTGGATGGCACATTCAATGCCTGGCCGTTTATTTACGGTACGTTGATCACTTCCCTGGTGGCTGTTCTCATCGCCGTGCCCTTAAGCCTTGGAATCGCAATCTTTCTGTCTGAGTTGTGCCCAGCCTGGCTGCGCACTCCACTCAGCTTGCTGGTCGAACTTCTGTCAGCCATCCCCAGCGTGGTTTACGGTCTCTGGGGGATCTTTGTCTTTCTGCCTGTGGTCATCGCTCCGCTTGGTGATTTTCTTGGGAATACCCTGGGTAACCTTCCACTGCTTGGAATTCTCTTCGCTGGACCGATCTCGGCATCCGGTTCAAGCCGGCTGGCTGCAGGTGTGATATTGGCGATCATGATCACTCCCACGATTGCCGCAGTGAGCCGGGATGTTTTCATGGCCATTCCCAATTCACAACGTGAGGCATCGCTTGCCCTGGGAGCGACCCGCTGGGAAACAATTTCCAAAGTCTTGCTGCCTTACGGCGTCTCGGGAATTTTGGGTGCGGTGATCCTCGGCCTTGGAAGAGCCCTGGGGGAGACCATGGCGGTCACCATGGTGATTGGCAACAGCATCAGTAATTCAGGCTCATTGCTTAAAGCTGGCTACACCATGTCGAGTGTGATCGCCAATGAATTTGCTGAGGCGGTTTCGGTATTGCATTCCCAGGCGCTGATCGAAGTAGCACTGATCCTTTTCCTGACGACTTTGATCCTGAATATCATCGCCCGCCTGCTTGTCTGGCGCGTTTCCAGAAAATCTTCCTCCGAGGTGAGAGCCTGATGGCAGAATTGAATCCAACCCTGGAACCATCCCTTAAGGTGAGCTACATCACCGGTCGAAAAGGGTATTTGCGTAGAAAATCGGTGAATGTCTTGATGCTGATCCTCACCGCTATCGTCACCCTGCTTGCACTCGTCCCGCTTTTTTGGATTATCGGCTACGTCATGCTCAAAGGTGGACAGTATATCAACCTGGATTTGTTTACCCAGCTCCCGCGCCCTGTAGGTATCGCCGGCGGAGGCGTGCTGCATGCCATTGAAGGAACGCTGATGCTCACCCTGGTGGCTGCAGTAATAGCCATTCCCATCGGATTGCTGGCCGCCTTTTATGCAGCTTATCATCCCAATACGCCGCTGGGTGTCTGTCTGCGGTTTGGTACCGACGTGCTATCAGGCGTACCTTCGATTGTCGTCGGGATTTTTGCTTATGCCCTGGTGGTCAAACCTTCCGGACATTACTCGCTGCTCGCCGGAGGGATCGCGATGGCAATCATCATGCTGCCCACCACCATTCGTACCACGGAAGAAATGATCAAACTGGTCCCCACCAACCTGCGCGAAGGAGCCCTTGCGCTTGGCGCGCCTGAATGGAAAACTGCCCTCCAGGTGACTTTCCCGGCGGCGCTGAGCGGCATCTTGACCGGCTTCATGCTGTCATTGGCGCGTGCTTCGGGCGAGACCGCCCCATTGTTGTTTACAGCCCTGGGAAATGACCGCTTCGACCTGGCGAAGATGGTCAGCGGCGGCATTGGTGCAGGGCAATCCTTTTTCACCATCCTTGGCAATATTTTGCAGCAGCCAGCAGATTCGCTGGCTTTGACCCTGTTCAAATACAGCCAGGATCCAAATATCAATCGCGTCAACGAATCGTGGGCGGTGGCTTTTGTACTGATGTTGCTGGTATTGGTCATCAACATTCTCGCCAGGGGTTGGGTCGAATTCCAGGCTGCAAAACTGCGCCGCTAAACGAAAGAAAAAATATGGAAACCTCATTGCAAAATAAACCACTCACCATCCTCGCAAATGAAAATCAGAAAGGCTTGATCAATTCTTCTGCCTTTACTTTTACGAACGAAAAAGCGCCTCGGCGGTTGAAAACCAAAATGGAGACGAAAGGACTTTCCATTTACTACAACAAGACCCTTGCGGTAGAAGACTTTTCGCTGTCCTTTCCGGCAAATCAAATCACTGCCATTATCGGTCCATCGGGCTGCGGCAAGTCGACGTTGCTGCGTTCCTTGAACCGCATGACCGATTTGATCCCCCGGACACACGTCGAAGGCTCCGTCCTGCTGGATGGCGAAAATCTATATGCGCCTAACATCGATGTCGTCGAACTTCGCCGGCGCATCGGAATGGTTTTTCAGCGCCCCAATCCCTTTCCAATGAGTATTTATGACAACGTGGCTTATGGTCCGCGCATCTACGGCGTACGGAACCGTGCCGCCCTGGATGATATTGTCGAGACCTGTCTGAAACAGGCAGCCCTGTGGGATGAAGTCAAACACAAACTCAACCAATCCGGCATGGCCATTTCAGGCGGACAGCAGCAGCGGCTATGCATCGCACGCGCCCTGGCAGTGGAACCCGAAGTGATCCTGATGGATGAACCCGCAGCGTCGTTGGATCCGATCGCCACCTTGAAGATCGAAGAATTGATGCAAAACCTGAAATCCAGCTATACCATCATCATCGTCACTCACAACATGCAGCAAGCAGCCCGGGTATCGAATTTCACAGCATTCATGATGCTTAATGACCACAAAGCAGGGTCCCTGGTTGAATTTGGTGAAACCGCGGGTTTGTTCACCAATCCAAAGCACAAACAAACCGAAGAGTACGTCACCGGACGGTTTGGATAAGCTCTCAGCCTCAGATCCTCTCCAAACTGTTTCACAGATGCATTTAATACATTATTTATCTAAATCGTTATAATAAAAAACGAGGTTTGTTTATAAGCTCGTTTAGTTATGCTTTGCTCTTTGGAGGTGTCACGATGAAATGGATTGGTGCTTTAAGTATCTTGCTCGTTTTCGTACTCGCATTAACAGCGTGTAGCTCGGCCACACCTACAGCGGCTCCAACCGTTGGCGCGACCAACCCCACTGCCGCAAGTGGCATGGCTGATGTCAGCATGAAGTCATTTGCCTTTGACCCGCTTACCCTGACGGTTGCCGTGGGAACAACAGTCACCTGGACCAACAATGACACCGTCCCCCATAATGTAACTGCAGATGACGGGTCATTCAAATCCGGCAGTATTGCTGCAGGTGATACCTTTGCCTACACATTCACCGTGGCCGGAACTTACACTTATAAATGCACCATTCACCAACCTGATATGGTGGGGACGATCATCGTCACCCCGTAATTTGGAAGGTTTCGTTGTAATAAGCGGGCGCTCAAGAGGCGCTCGCTTTCTTTTTAACAAAAATCCCCCGGAGGCCGGGGGATGTATAAGTTGAGTGATCCTTCACGGTTTTACGAAGTGGTTTCTCGTAATTTCTGTTGGTCAGCCTGCTTCCGCCCTATTACGGTCTGACCGGGGTTTGAGAAACACAGATGTATCACCCGGAAAGCATCTCAACGCCTTACCTTGTTTTTTGAAATTCCTGTTCCACATACGACCAGTTGACCAAGCTCCAAAACGCCTTGATATAGTCGGGTCGACGGTTTTGATACGTCAAATAGTAGGCATGTTCCCATACATCCAGCCCCAAAATTGGGGTGTGGCCGTCCATCAATGGGCTGTCCTGGTTTGCCGTGGAATAGACCTGTAATTGCTTGTCACTGCCCACGACCAGCCATGCCCACCCTGAACCAAACCGGGTGGCTGCCGCTGTGCTGAACTTTTCCATGAAGCCATCCAGGCTGACAAACGCCTTTTCGATCTCTGCTTTTAAGGCTCCCGATGGTGATTTTGCTCCACCGGGGGTGAGAATTTCCCAAAACATCGAATGGTTGGCATGCCCACCGCCATTATTCCGAACGGTTGTGCGGATGGATTCGGGAACAGAATTGATGCCGCGTAAAATACTCTCGATCGATTTCTCGTAAAGCTCTGGGGCGGCTTCCAAAGCCTTGTTCAGATTATTCACATAAGCCGCATGGTGTTTGTCATGGTGAATTTCCATCGTGCGGGCATCGATTGCCGGTTCCAGGGCATCAAAAGCAAATTTGAGCGCTGGGAGTTGAAATAGTTTTTCCATTGAATCGCCTTTCATCATTGATGTTTATTATTTATACGATAAAGATAATAATACTCATATATATATTCAAATTCAATCCCTTTTTATTAGAACTTTATATGAATCCAGGAATCGGGTAGAATCAAACTCAAATCCTCCGCAGGCGGCATTCATGCAAAATAGGGTCAACGACAAAAAAGGCGATTTTTCAAGCGGCGATGTCATCGCTGTTTCCACTGCACATGGGCTTCACGACACTTACCAGGCTTTTCTGCCTGCTTATATCCCCATCTTCATCGAAAATCTGGCCCTGTCGAAGACACAGGCCGGGCTTCTCTCGGCTTATGGTCAGCTTCCTTCACTCGCCCAGCCTTTCATCGGACTGCTGGCGGACCGCAAAGACCTACGCTGGGTGGTCATCCTGGCACCCTTGATCACCGCCATCACTGCCAGTCTCCTGGGGGTGACGCCGAATTATCTGCTGATCGCATTCCTTTTGGTGATCATGGGGTTTTCATCTGCTGGCATGCATTCCGTTGGCCCGGTCATCGCCGGAAGGCTCTCGGGGTCGCGGCTTGGCAAAGGGATGAGCTACTGGATGGTAGCCGGCGAGTTGGGACGCGCGCTCGGTCCCCTGGCGGTGGTCACCGCCATTCAATTTTTTGGATTGCGCGGCACTCCCTGGTTGCTCGTCGCCGGTTTGGCTGTGTCCGTGCTCCTCTATATTCGATTAAGTAAGCTGCCCAAGGAAGCTCACACTCCTTCTCCCGCCTTTGATTGGAAACCCGCGTTGCAGCAAATGGCGCCCTTTATGATCGGCATTGGCATCATCATCTCCACCGGATTCTTTATTGCCTCTGGAATTTCCACTTTTCTCCCGACCTACCTGACCGAAAAGGGGGTCTCCTTGTGGCTGGCAGGCACTGCATTGACCATTTACGAACTGGCCGGCGTGGTGGGGGCAATGGTGGTTGGTCCCATCAGTGACAAATTTGGCCGAAAACCCGTGTTGATCGCGGCATTTTTGATCACGCCCCTCTTCATGTTGTGGTTTATCTTTGCCCCATCCTGGGCAAGCATTCCCGGGCTGCTGTTATTGGGTTTTTCCATGCTTTCGATCAACCCGGTTTTAATGGCCTGGGTGCAGGAAAGATTTACCAGCTACCGAGCTTTTGCCAACGGGATCTATTTTGCCATGAACTTTGTGTTTCGCTCCGGCGTGGTGGTTATCATCGGCTGGATCGCTGACCGCTTCGGGCTGCAGACAAGTTATCTCATCGGTGCGGGTATGATGCTCCTGGCAATACCGGTCATCTGGTTGCTGCCGGAAACACGCACGCCTGTCAAAATCGTTAGTGTTCCTCCACAATCCTGATCCATACCTGTTTATTCTGTATAATGGATTTAGGAAAGAGAGAACCATTCGCATGGAGCTTATTCAAACGCTAAAATGGATCGCTGTGTTCGTCACCCTGGGTTTCGGCCTTTACGCAATGGTCAAACCGGGAATGATCGAGCGCTTCACCGGGTTGGCGCCTTCGACTTCCAGGGGAATTACCGAGATCCGAGCAGTGATGGGGGGGGCGTTTTTGGGGCTTGGCATCGCTGCGGTGGCTTTGAACACACCTCAAACCTTCAAAATGCTTGGCATCAGTTACGCGGTCATTGCGATCATCCGTACCATCTCAATGGTTCTGGATAGGTCGGTGACCCGGAGCAACACGATCAGCCTGATCGCCGAAACAGCCCTGGCGATTACCCTGGTTTTGTAGCGCCTAAGCAATTTTTTACCGGTAGGAAATTCCTGCCGGTTTTTTTATGCATACTTTCCTTGACAAGCCTTGCCTACGCTTATAAGATGAGATTGCATCCAGCAATTTTGCAAGAATTTTGGTAGATTCACCGCAAGTCTATTCATCCCCGTTAATTAATATTTTCGCGAAATAATCCATTAACCAGGAGAATACCCCAATGCAAGAGACAAAGCGATGGTACAACTTCCTTTCCCTGAATGGCTATCAGTTGGGGTTGAGCATGGCCTCCAATGTGATCAGCCCGCTGCTCCTGCCGGCATTGGTTTTGTTGTATATGCCGCCGGAAAAGAAAAACACGTATACTGCCCTGGTTTACGTTGCCGGGCTGGCGGTGGCCATGTTCATCCAACCCGTGATGGGTATGCTAAGCGACCGCAGCACCTCAAAATATGGGCGCCGGCGCCCGTTTATTTTCTGGGGCGCACTGCTCAACATTGCCTTCCTGGGGATTGTCGGCGCTTCGCTATTCTTCAAGGATTCTCCCCTCAATGGCTTCTTTCAAACCACCTTCGGGGTATCCGCTTCGCTGGTCGTGCTGCTAATCGGTATTATCCTGCTGCAATTCTCGTCGAATATCAGCCAGGCAGGTCAGCAGGGTCTCATCCCGGATGTGGTGGTCGAGCAGCAGCGGGGTCGAGCCTCCGGCATCAAATCGGTGATGGAAATGCTGCCTGCGGCATTGGTCTTGCTGATCTCTCCCCTCCTGGACAAACAGATGTTTTGGGTCGTGATCATCATCCTGATGGCTACCTACCTGGTGACCATGCTGGTCACGGTACTTTTTACCCATGAAGAACCTCTTAAAGAAAAACCGCCCCGTCCTGAAGGCAGACCCATCCTGCGCATGCTTCTACTGACTGTGATCTTTGTGGGGGTCACGCAGCTCGCGCTCTGGCTCGTCACAAGCTCTGGTAAGTGGCTGCCCGCCGCGACCACCAGCCTCACCTTGCGCATTATCGTGGTCGGCTTGACGGGGTTGGTGGGCATGGCAGGTTCGATCATCATCGGGGTTTATTTCGGAGCACAGGTTGGCATAGGTAAAGAAGCCAAAAGCCAAATGTCCTTCATCTGGTGGGTGGTTACCCGCCTGCTGTTCCTGGCAGCCATTGGCTCGGTGCGCAATTTTGCCATGTTCTTTGTCAAAGACGTGCTGAACGTGCCCAATCCGGCAACCGTCACCACCTATCTGACCGCCGTGATCTTTATATTCCTGCTGATCACCTCAGTGGTGGGAGGATATTTATCAGACAAGATTGGAAGGAAAAAGCTGCTGGCTGCCGCAGGACTGGTGGCTCTTTTGGGTACGATCATCCTGGTCTTCTCCAAAACGATTCCCATGGTGATGTTTGCAGGTGTGTTCCTTGGGTTGGGAACTGGAACCTTTATGGCATCCAACTGGGCGCTCGGCACCGACCTGGTGCCCCAAAAAGATGCCGGGCGCTATTTGGGAATTTCCAACCTGGCAGGGGCTGGTGCAGGAATCGTAGGCTCCAGCATAGGCGGTCCCATTGCAGATTACTTCAATGCCATCCAGCACGGTTTGGGATACCCGGTCATCTTTGCGCTCTACGGCGGCTTATTCCTCTTCTCGGTTCTTTTGCTGCCGAAAATCAAGACCAACAAATAACCCGGAGATCATTTGTCCAGCAAACCAGTACTGATCACTGCAAAAACAAACGCGTATGCGGCGAAAATACTGGCTGCAAATGACCCCTTGATGGGAAAGTTATTTCACGACCAGGGAGTTCCTCCACTCTGGAACCGTGGACCTGGATTTGCCAGCCTGGTTCATATCATCCTGGAACAACAGGTTTCACTCGCCTCCGGAAAAGCAGCCTTTACGCGGTTAAGCGAAGCGATTGATCCGTTTACACCTGAAGAATTTCTGACATTGTCCGATTCCGCGCTCAAGGGCATCGGGTTCAGCCGCCAAAAGTCAGGGTATTGCCGTTTTCTCGCACAGGGGATCCTCTCAGGCTCGATTTCTTTGGAAGAAATTGCGGTCATGGACGATGCGCAGGCGTATCAAGAACTGGTGAAGATCAAGGGGGTTGGCCCCTGGACAGCCCATATTTACTTGCTGATGGGGCTCTCGCGCTCCGATATCTGGCCTCAAGGAGACCTAGCTTTGATGAATGCCCTGCAGGTGCTTACCGCCAGTCCTGAAAGGCTGGCGCTGCAACAAGCCGAGTTGATGGCAGAACGCTGGCGACCCTTCCGCAGCGTGGCGGCTCGAATGCTTTGGCAGTATTATCTATCCAATCCACAAGCCTTCAAAGGGAGTAAGATTTGAACGGTCAACGCAACATACACCTGATTTTCAAAACCCACCTGGATGTGGGGTTTACCAATTATGCCTCCAGGGTGATCAACGATTACCTCACCCTGTATATCCCCTCTGCCATGCGGGTCGCGCGGGAAATGCGAGAGTTGAACTCGGAGCAACGGTTCATCTGGACCACCGGCTCATACTTGATTTACGAGTTCCTTGAACTGGCCGAACCGGCTGCACGCCGCGAAATGGAATCTGCGATCCTTGCCGGCGATATCAAGTGGCATGCGCTGCCCTTCACCACCCACACCGAATTGGAAGACCCCGACCTCTACCGTTTTGGTCTGAGCTTATCGCAAGAGCTTGACAAGCGCTTTGGGCTCAAAACCATCGCTGCCAAATTGACGGACGTACCGGGTCATACCCGCGGGATCGTGCCGCTGCTGGCAGAAGCGGGTGTTCGTTTCCTGCACATCGGGGTCAACCCCGGATCGACCGTTCCACAGGTGCCGCCGCTTTTCCGCTGGCTGGACCCCTCAGGCGCAGACCTGGTGGTCATGTACGAGAGCGGATACGGCAGCGCCTCGGTTATCGAAGGCAGCAGCGACTCGCTCGCGTTCGGTCACACCGGCGACAACCTCGGGCCGCAATCGACCGAGCAGGTGCTGCAGGTGTACCGCGACGTGGAACAAGCCCTGCCTGGCTCGCACGTTTTTGCCTCGACACTGGATGCATTCGCCCAAACCCTCGAGCCGCTGCGCAGCAGACTGCCGGTGATCACCCAGGAAATCGGCGACACCTGGATCCACGGCGTCGGAAGCGACCCCATCAAGGTTGCCAGGTATCGTGAATTGCTGCGCTTGCGCAAAGAATGGCTCTCGAATGGAAAAATGTTCCCGGGAGACAGGCTGTTCAAGGCTTTTCACCACAATTTGATGCTGATCCCTGAACACACCTGGGGAATGGACGAGAAGACCTGGTTGGGCGACCGTGAAGCATACAACCCCAAAGACTTTAATGCGAAACGTGGACTGCCGAATTTTCAAAAATTCGAATCTTCATGGGCAGAAAAGAGGAATACCATCCAATCAGCCGTCGATGCATTGGAGGAAACTGCCCTGGCAGATCAGGCGCGTCAAAGGCTCGAATCCATCCGTCCGCTGCGTCCGCAGCTCAATGAGTGGACGCCCTGTGACCCGCATCAAGCCGTGCTGATCAATGGCGACCAGCAGCTGCATTTTGATCCCCGCACGGGAGCCATCGTTGAATGGAAGCAGGCGCAATTTCCGCTTCGGGTGGCAGACCCGGAGCACCCATCCGGCTGGTTGCGCTACCAGACGTTTTCAGCATTCGATTACGAACGCTTTTTCAGGCAGTACATTTTGCCAAAAGAACAGATGAATGATTGGGCGAGGGATGATTTTACCAAACCTGGATTGGAGCATTCACGAGCCGTCAGCCGCTGGTGGCAGCCCTCAGTGAAGGCCGCATATGTCCGAGAGGATTCGGTCCTCTTTCACCTGGTGGCAGAAGGTGAAAGCGCCAAATCATTCGGTTGTCCCTTGAATTTTTACCTGCGATATCAAATGGTGGGTGAAAACCGCAAAGTGGAAATCGAGCTACAATGGTTCGATAAGCAAGCCAACCGCATGCCCGAAGCCTTGTGGTTCAGCTTTATTCCCTTATTATCCGAGGACAGCACGCTCAGAATTGAGAAACTTGGGGAAAGCATCGATCCGTTGGATGTGGTTCCCAATGGCAACCGCCATCTTCACGCTTGCAGCGGGTCTCTCCAGTTTACTCAACCTGCCCTCAAACTGAATATCACCTCGCTGGATGCCCCGCTCGTTGCCCCAGGTCAACCTTCCCTGCTTGACTTCAACAATAACCAGCCGGACATTCAACAGGGAGTGCATTTCAACCTGCTAAACAACCTGTGGGGAACGAACTTCCCGATGTGGTTCGAAGAAGATTGCCGCTTCCGCTTTATCCTGGAACTGGAATAAAAGACCCAAGCCATCTCGTTGCAGCCGAAGTCCGGTTGCAACGTTTTTCGCATCGTGGACGTATATTAGGTTAACTTTAGTTCTCGAGGTGTTGAAATGCAAAATCCACAGCGGTATCGCTCATTTTTCTGGCCTATTGTGTTGATCGGTGTAGGCGTCATCTGGCTGATGGTCAACCTGAACATCATTTCATTGACCAGCTTGAACAACCTGGTGCAACTCTGGCCAATCATCCTGATTGTGATTGGCCTGAATATGTTACTTGGTCATCAAAATTCATGGGTCGGCGCAGCCATCGGCATTCTAGCCATTGGCGCGGTGATCGGATTCCTGGTGTTCGGTCCCGCCCTCGGGTTGACTTCTACAAACCCGAGCAATGTGCAGGTGGAGACGTTCACCACACCGTTGGAAAAGACCAACTCTGCCAACTTTGTGCTCGACCTTTCGTCAGAACCGGTTGACATCCATGCGTTGAGTAATTCCACAGAATTGATCAATGCCAAGATCGGTCACACAGGTACCATGGTATATACGGTAACCGGCAGCGAAACCAAATCGGTGCACCTTTCTCAACAATCCAATCCGTCCAACTGGTTCCGATTTGATTTTTCCTTTGTCAACCTCAAATGGGACGTCGGGCTCACCCCTCAGATCCCTGTGGGATTGACCATGGATGGTGGAAGTGGCTCTGTAACGGCAGATCTAACTGGATTGAAACTGAGCTCTCTCCAGGCATCCATGGGATCGGGCAGTTCAAACTTCACCCTACCTGAATCCACACAAGCCTACCAGGCAAAAATCGACAGCGGCTCAGGTTCAGTGAATATCAGTTTACCGGCACATACCAATCTGACCCTCGAACTGGATAGCGGTAGTGGATCCTTGAACATCTCATTGCCGGCAGGAGCTGCTGCGCGGGTTGAAGTATCCGATAGCGGTTCCGGTTCTCTCAACCTGCCTTCCAACCTTATAAGCACAGGCAGTTCAACTGGTAACGGGATGGGCGAATGGCAGACCACGGGTTACGATACAGCCGCAACCAGTCTCTTGATCAAGATCACCAATCGAGGCTCAGGGAGCGTTAATATCCACTGATCTCCGGTAAACCCATTCAAAGGCAGGGAAATCCCCTGCCTTTTTTGGTTAATACCTCCTAATCTATCGTTAATTGATTTCTAACATCCTCGTTGTAGCATCAATCTGAAAGAAGAACGGAACCAAAAAATCCTGATAAATTTTCGATAAGCAAAGATTAAGGATGATGGAAATGAAGAAGACTATTCAAACGCTATTTTTGATCATTGTAGCAACAGCATTTTTGACCGCGTGCGTGGCAACCCCAACCGTTGTCGCACCAAACGTGGCAACCAACCAGGCTCCCACAACAGCAATCGAGCCAGCAACAGCAGCACCCGTTGCTGCTTCCGGACTTTCTCTTCAGGATATTTATACAAAGGTATATGAGGCGGCGAACCCGTCCGTTGTGAATATCCAGGTGATCCAAAAGGCAAGCACTACCAGCTCACAGGGATTAGACATACCTGGTTTCCCCCAATTCCAAAATCCACAAAACACACCGACGCAGGTTGAGGGCTCAGGTTTTGTCTATGACACGAAAGGTCATATTGTCACGAACAACCATGTGATCGAGAATGCCGCCAATATCGTCGTGACTTTTTCCGATGGCTTGCAAGCGGCAGCTACCGTGGTGGGTGCCGATCCTGGTGCAGACCTGGCAGTCATCCAACTTGCAGGTGACTTTTCACAGCTAAAAGCCCTACCCCTGGCTGATTATTCGACCGTCCAGGTGGGTCAAATCGCCCTGGCGATTGGAAACCCATTCGGACTTCAGGGCTCGCTTTCAGCCGGTATCGTTTCAGGGTTGGGTCGTATGCTTCAAACTAATAATCAGACCCAAACCCAAAGTACGACAATCGCTTCCTTCAGTATCCCGGATATGATCCAAACAGACACTGCCATTAACCCCGGCAATTCGGGCGGACCGCTGCTCAATGCGTCGGGTGAGGTCATCGGCGTCAATACCGCAATAGCAACCACAAGCGGGACCAACTCGGGTGTCGGTTACGCCATCCCCAGCTTGATCGTCAAGCAAATTGCAGATCTGTTGATCAAGAACGGCAAGGTGGATCATGCCTGGTTGGGAATTTCAGGACAGGATCTGACTTCCAGCCTGGCGACAGCCATGAAGCTCAACGCCACACAGCGCGGGATTCTCATCAATGAAGTCGTGCAAGGTGGACCGGCAGCAACCGCAGGTCTTCAAGGCAGCAGCACCACCGTCACCATTTATGGTATCGATGTCCAGGTAGGCGGAGACGTGATCACAGCCATCGACAAAGTCCAGGTAAAAACCTTTGATGATCTCCTCTCATACGTATTTCTCAATACGCAGAGTGGTCAGAAAGTAGATCTGTCGATCATCCGCGATGGAAAACCCATGATCGTCACCCTGACCCTGCAATCCCGTCCTGCATCCGGATAATGCCTTTCGAACCTCCATCCCTTTACAGGATGGAGGTTTTTTTGTATACTATTATTGGTAATGAAATTCATTTTCAATAAGGCTTGCGGTATTATGGAAAATCAATCACTCACCGAACAATGGCTGCAATGCCTGCAGTCAAGCGGCTATCGCATCACATCCTCGAGACGCATCATCGTTGAAGAATTGGCGGAATCGCAACGGGCTCTTGAACCTGTTGACCTTTTCGCCCTGTGCCGACAAAAAGACCCCAAGCTGGGATTGGTCACCGTTTATCGTACTCTCGAGCAACTTGAACGGCTGGGCTTGATCCAGAGAGTACACCAGGCGGATGGTTGCCACACTATCATGCGCAAGAATAATGGGCACGAACACCTGCTGATTTGCACCTCGTGTGGTAAAGTCGTGTCTTTTCATGGTGACCGTCTGGAGCAATTATCCAATCAGGTAGCCGTTGAAACCGGGTATTCGGTGGACGACCACATGCTGCAGCTCTTTGGGCTTTGCCCCGAGTGCCAGGTGAAGGATCAAAGGTAGAGGTAAGGTGAAATCGTTAAGCTCTCGTTTCAGTACCAAGTTGATAGTACTATTCGTGTTGATCGTCCTGGTCGTCGCAGGATGCCAGGCAAGTCCGGCGCAACAAGCCAACCCGTCCCTGATCCAGGTGACGGCGACCACCTCGATCGTGGCAGATATCGTGCGCCAGGTGGGAGGTGACTACGTCCAAATCTCCACACTCGTGCCCATCGGCACTGATGAGCATCAATACCAGCCCACCCCGCAAGACGTGGCAAAGGTGGCGGATGCCAGTGTTGTATTTGAAAACGGGTTGGGTCTTGAAGTATTCATGGATAAGCTTATTCAAAACGCCGGCGGAAAAGCCAGGATAGTCAGTGTATCTGATGGGATTACACCGCAGCAATTTCCTGGCGATATCAAGCTCAATGATGTGCCCTCTTCCAACCAGGCGGGAGACCCGCATGTGTGGGTCGATCCCGAAAACGTCCAGATTTGGGTGAAGAATATCGAGCAGACGCTGAGTCAGATCGATCCTAATCACGCCCAGGAGTATGCCCGGAATGCCCAAGCCACCCTGGACTCACTCACAACATTGGATGAATGGATCAAAACCCAGGTGGCAGCCGTTCCTGCAGATTCCCGGAAAATCGTCACTGACCATCTAATCTTTGGCTATTTCTGCGCCCGCTATGGTTTTGACCAGGTAGGCGCAATCGTCCCTTCTTATAGCACCTCTTCCGAACCTTCTGCGCAGGATCTGGCTGCCCTTGAAGATGCCATCCGCGCGATGAAGGTCAAAGCCATTTTCCTGGGACAAAACGTCAGCTCGACGCTAGCCCAACGCGTTGCCGGCGATACGGGAATCAAATTGATTCAAATCTATACAGGCTCATTAACCACCAGCGACGGTCCTGCACCAACCTACCAGGACTACATGCGCTACAATGTAAATGCCATTGTGACGGGGTTGACCGGAAGCGCAGGCACAAAATGAACAGTGCAATTTCTCTAAAACCAAACCCCCGAGAGGGGGAAAAACATATCGTTCACGAACCAGGGCTGCCGATCTTGAACGTTAACCACGTGATGGTGAAATACGGCGAAGTTCTGGCCTTGGACGATATCACATTTGAGTTGAATCCATCCGACAGGCTTGCGGTCGTTGGACCGAATGGCGCAGGCAAGAGCACCCTCTTCAAAGCCATCACCGGGTTATTGAAACCAACGGCTGGAACGATCGAGATCGCAGGGCATGACCCTCACGGTCACCTGTGCATCTCCTACATTCCCCAGCGCAGCCTGGTGGATTGGAATTTTCCGGTGACTGTCGCCAATGTAGTGATGATGGGGCGCACCGGCAGGCTGGGGTTGCTCCGCTGGCCGGCAGCCAGCGATCGCGAGATCGTCCGCCATGCCCTGTCAGTGGTCAACCTGGGCTCCCTGGCAAACCGTCAGATCGGGCAGCTTTCGGGTGGTCAGCAGCAGCGGATGTTTATCGCCCAGGCACTGGCGCAGCATGCCGAATTGATGTTGATGGACGAACCCTTCAGCGGGTTGGACGGACCCTCCCAGGAGGAACTGTTCAAGATCCTGGATAACCTCAAGCAGGAAAATGTGACCGTCATGGTTGCCCTTCACGATTTGAAGCTGGCTTCTGAACGGTTTGACAAGGCGCTGGTTCTCAATCACGAGCAAATGGCCTTTGGCAGCCCGGCGCAGGTTTTTCGCGAAGATATCCTGCAAAAGGCTTATTCAGGAAAACTGCAAATGCTGCCTTCAACTGAGGGGATTACAGCCTTCGACGATACCTGCTGTGGAGAGGAAGAACCCCATCATGTTTGAGTTCATCACCGCTCCCCTGCAGTATGCATTCATGGTTCGGGGGATGGTTGCTGCTATCCTGGTCGGCATCGTGTGTGCGATTTTGGGCTGCTTTGTGATTTTACGCGGCATGGCATTCCTAGGCGACGCCCTCTCGCATGCGGTTCTCCCGGGCGTGGCAGTCGGGTATCTCGTCAGCGGCGGGTCACGTAGTTCCGTCTTCTGGTGGGCTATGCTCACTGCTTTACTCAGCGCTTTGGGCATTGGGGCTGTGACGCGCACCTCGAAAATCAAGGAGGACACAGCGATCGGGATCATATTCGCCGGGATGTTTGCGCTCGGGATCGCCCTCATTTCGACCGTGCGTAACTATACGGCTGACCTGACCCATTTCCTCTTTGGCGATGTGCTGGGCGTCAGTTCGGCAGACCTTATCCGCACTGCGATTTTTGGCGCGCTGATCCTTCTCGTAGTCTTCTTGTTCTACAAGGAATTTCTGGTGCTTTCGTTCGATCCCATTTTGGGTGCAACCCTGCGCCTGCCCATCCGTCTGCTGGAATTCTTGTTGATCGCCCTGGTGGCGATGGCGATCGTGGTCTCGTTGCAGACAGTTGGCGTCGCGTTGATGGTGGCGCTGCTCGTCACACCGGCAGCCACAGCCTCCCTGCTCACCCGCCATTTGCCGCGCATGATGGCCATTTCAGCCGCCATCGCTGCTTTTTCCGGGATTACCGGGCTGTATTTTTCTTACTATCTCAATATTGCTTCAGGGTCAGCGATCGTCCTCACGTGTACGGTCATCTTTCTGCTCGTATGGTCGATTCAAGCCCTTGGCAAGAGATTGATCCCTGCACGCGTAGTGACTCAAAATAAAAAGTTACTTTAGCACGAGAACCGTATCCTGCCTGTAAGGCCAATGACCTGGGTGGCATTGACCTATCTTATCCTGGTCGGCTCATGTGTTGTATTCGTCTTGTTCCTATACGTTCTTAAACATTGGCCGGCTTCGAAGGTCTCTTATCAGTTTGTCCTGCTGCCCTTCGTAACGATGGCTGCGTCGATGCTGTTCGCCAACGAGACTCTGGACCCGATTCTGTCGATCGGTGCGGCGCTTGTGTTATCGGGGGTCTTTTTCGGGGTGCTATTTTCTCCCACGAAACAGGAAGTGGAGCAACCGGTCTGTGCCACCTGTTAATGATCAATGGTGATGCAAGGAAGCGACCGTTCTCCGAATGTCATTCCTCTATTGGTCATCATCTTCAACCAGACCTATTGAACGTGGCAGGTTTACAACCCGCCCCGTACAAAAAACCATGGCCAACTACAATAATACGAATTACCCGCCCAGATAAGCCTCTTTCACCCGCGGATTACCGAGCAACTCTTTTCCAGTACCAGACAGGTTGATCATCCCGGTTTCCAGCACATAGCCGCGATTTGCCACCCGCAGTGCCATGAAGGCATTCTGCTCCACCAGCAAAATCGTTGTGCCCGAACGGTTGATTTCGACCAGAACGCGGAAAATTTCGCGCACAAGGACCGGTGCCAACCCCATCGAGGGTTCATCCAATAACATCAGGTGACCGTGGCTCATCAATGCCCTGCTGACGGCAAGCATCTGCTGCTCACCACCCGAAAGCGTACCTGCCTGCTGACTGCTGCGCTCTTTAATGCGAGGAAAAATACCGAATACCCGCTCGTAATCACGGGCAATCTCCGGCTTATCTTTGCGCTGCCAGGTTGCCAATTTAAGATTTTCCAAGACGGTCAGGTTGCCAAAAATGCCCCGTCCTTCGGGAACCTGGGCAATACCCATTCCCACAATTTTGTCCGCCGAAATTCGGCTTAGCTCCTGACCTTTGTAGGTAACGGATCCCTTATACGGAATGATCCCAGAGATTGCACGCAGGCTGGATGATTTTCCCGCACCGTTGGCGCCAATCAAGGTGACAATTTCGCCTTCGTGAACATCGAACGAGATGCCCTTGACTGCCCGGATGTTGCCGTAAGAGACGGCCAGGTCTTTGACGGAAAGCAAAACGTCGCTCATTCTTCGCCTCCTTGACCCAGGTACGCTTCAAGCACTTTGGGATTATTTTGAATCTCGGTGGGCAGTCCTTCAGCAATGGTTGCGCCAAAATCCAGCACCTTCAACCGTTCACATATTCCCATTACCAGCCGCATCTGATGCTCGATCAGCAATATCGTTAGTTTGAACTCGCCCCGGATCCAACGGATAAAATCCATCAACTCATTGATCTCATTTGGGTTCATCCCTGCAGCAGGTTCATCCAGGAGCAGCAGGCTGGGGTTGGTTGCCAGGGCGCGTGCAATTTCCAGCCTGCGTTGGGAGCCATAAGGTAGATTCTTCGCATTTTCATCGGCGACGTGGTCCAGGTTAAAGACCGACAGCAGCTCCATCGAGTGTTCGGTGATTCGCCGCTCTTCAGCTGAGTAGCGACCGATATGCAGCAGTGCTTCCCAGGTGGCATAGTTAGTCTGTGAAAAATGAGCAATGCGAACGTTATCTAACACGCTTAGGTCCTGCCAAAGGCGGATATTCTGGAAAGTGCGGGCGATCCCCATTTCGGTGACCTGATTGGAATTTCTTCCAACCAATTCCACGCCATTGAGAGTGATACTGCCCTGGCTGGCTTTATAAACGCCCGTGATCAAGTTAAAGATGGTTGTCTTGCCAGCCCCATTCGGTCCAATCACGCCGACCAGTTCACCCGGTTCCAGGTCCAGATTAAAATCAGAGACCGCACAAAGACCGCCGAAATAATGGGTTACGCTCTTAGCTTGCAGCAGTGTCATCTTCCACCTTCTTCTTGTTCCGCCAGAGCTTGGTGGCGAACAGGTCGTAGTAGGGAACGAACCAGCGGAACTCGCGCAGACCCATAATCCCGCGGGGTCGGAAGATCATCAACAATACCAGCACCAATGGCATCAACACCATGCGCCAGACCCCTAGCGGACGCAGCACCTCCAGTAATACTGTGTAAATTGTTGCCCCCAGGATGGAACCGGCGATGGAACCAATGCCGCCCAAATACACCATAATCAAAATATCTGTAGATTTGATGATATCGAATACCTTGGGGCTGATGAACTGAAGCAGGTGAGCAAACAATGCGCCGGCAACCCCGGCAAAGAAGGAGGAGATGAAAAATGCTTGCAATTTGACTTGCCTGGTGTTAACGCTCATCAAGTTGCTGGCGATCTCATCTTCGCGGATGGAAAGCACGCCCCGGCCGAATTTCGAATAAACAAAGTTACGAATGACCAGGATTGCCGCCACAGTCCAGAAGAAAACCCACGGCAAGGTGGTCAGTTTGTCGATACCTGGGATTCCGCGCGGTCCGCCGATAGCCTCAATATTTTCGATGACCGATTTAACAATCATCAGGAAGGCAAGGGTAACAATCGCCAGGTAGTCACCCCGGGTGCGGAAGGAGGGAATAGCCACCAGTAGGCTGACCAGTCCGGCACCCACACCACCCGCCAACACAACTAACGGGAACGTCCACGGGCCGAGCCAGGTGGGGATGACGTACATGGTCAGTACAGCGGAGACATAGGCTCCGACCGCCATAAACCCGGCGTGCCCCACTGAGAACTCGCCCATATAGCCATTGATCAGGTTCAGACTAACAGTAAGGATAATGTTGATTCCAACGAACATCATGATAATTTGGATATAGGGATCAACCAGGTTAAACTGCGGAATGGCGAAGGAAAGCGCCAACCCGACGATGATGGTGATCGGAAGCGCCTTGCGGTTGGAGGCGATTTTCTCCCAAAAGTTACGCAGCCGTGCCAGGGTTTGGCTGGTCGTCTTCTTGTGTGTGCCTTGAGGAGTAACTTGTAATGGTTTCATGGGCTACACCTTTTGCGCGCGGGGCTTACCCAGAATGCCATATGGCCGGAAAATGAGCAGCACCAGCAACAGGGCAAAGGCAATAAAATCCCGATAGGTGGAAGAAATATAGGCAGCCACCATAATCTCCAAAATGCCGAGGATGAAAGCGCCGATCATTGCCCCGCGGATATTACCAATACCTCCCACCACGGCAGCAATAAAAGCTTTCCAACCGATCAGAATCCCCATATAGGGGTCAATGACCGGGAAAGCCAGTGCATACATCACGCCGGCAGCAGCCCCCAGACTGGTACCGAGGGCGAAGGTGGCTGAGATGATCAGATTAACTGGGACACCCATCAAGGGCACGATGGTTTTATCCCAGGAGATGGCACGCATTGCCATACCCACCTTAGTTCGTTGAACAATGAAGTCAAGCATGATCATCAAAACAATCGAAATCACGATGATGATGATTTGCAGTGATGAAATGGACACCCCTCCAATTGTATAGGTGACATTTTTAATCAACGTGGGCACGCTCTGTGGATAGGGACTGAACACCAGGGTGAAGTTCTCCAAAAAGAGCCCGACCCCCAGGGCCGTGATGATAGCGGAAACGCGCGGCGCTTTGCGCAGCGGTTTGTAAGCCACCCGCTCGATCAAGACTCCAAGCAAAGCCACCCCTATCATGGATACCAGCAGTGTTGGAATAAAGGGAAGCTTCAAAAAAACGGCCGCCAGAAAGCAGAAGAATGCCCCCACCATAAACAAATCGCCATGAGCAAAATTGATCATGGTCAAAATGCCATAGACCATGGTGTAGCCCAAAGCGATAAGGGCGTAGATGCTGCCAAGCTGTGCGGCGTTAAGGACCTGCTGCAAAAAATAAGTCATGGGCTATTCCTTAATGCAGGCATTCCTCCCGCAGGTTGCAACCTGCGGGAGGGTTTAGTTTAGGATTGAATTTTACGGATTGGCGTTGGCAAACCAGACGAATTTTCCATCCTTAATCTGCAGGATGACTGCGCTCTTGACGGGATCTCCGGAGCCTTCCACAAACTGCATAGTGCCGGTCACGCCCTCATACTTGGGGATCGAGGCCAGAGCATCGCGTACAGCCTGACGATCTACCTTGCCGGCAGTTTGCAGCGACTGCCAGAGCAGACCAAATGAATCATAAGTCAAGGCAGCCACATCATCCGGGACGGCACCGTAAGCCGCTTTGTATGCATCTATGAATTTGGTCGCCACTGGAGTAGCAACATCTGGTGCATAGTGCGTGCTGAAATAGTAACCTTCGCAATCGGTACCGCAAAGCTTGATCAGATCAGCACTGCCCCAGGAATCGGATCCCAGGAATGGGACTGTAATACCCAGGCGGTGTGCCTGCTGGATTTGCAGCGGAACTTCGCTGTAATAATTGGGCAGGAAGATCATTTCCGGCGCGGCGTCTTTGATCTTGGTCAGCTGAGCCGAGAAATCCTTATCACCGGTTGTGTAGGTTTCAAACGCCACCACAGTACCGCCGTTCTCTTCGTACGTTTGTTTGAAGTACTCGGCAATACCCTTGTTGTAGTCAGAAGCCACGTCATACAACACCGCCGCTTTGGTTGTCTTCAGGTTATCGAGTGCAAACTTGGCAACCACACGCCCCTGGAATGGATCAATGAAGGCGGCGCGAAATACGTACTTTTTTGGTGCACTGGTCTTGGCATCCAGTGTGGTCTTGGGGTTCGTGGACCACGGGCTGATCAGCACAACCTTGGAACTTTCGGCAATTTCAGAAGCTGGAATGGCATAGCGACTGGCATTTGGACCGATGATGGCTACAACGCTTTGCTGGGTGATCAACTTCTGGGCTGATGAGGCTGATTGGTCAGCCTTACCGGCGTTGTCCTCGATGAACAACTGGATCTGATACTTGGTGCCACCCACATCCAGACCACCAGCGTCATTGACTTCCTTGACTGCAAGTTCAGCTGCATTCTTGCAGGACGCACCATATGCTGGAATATCCCCGGTTAACTCTGCAATAACGCCGACGGGAATGGTGTTTTTTCCAGCGTTGGCTGTACAAGCTCCAAGCAGCATGCTTATCAGCAACACTACACTGATCAACAACATCGCTCTCTTCATCTTTTTGCCTCCTAGGCTTAAGAACAATCCGTTGGGGAGAATATGACACCTCCCAATGCAAAACCTGCTATTCTTTTTGTAATCTCCCCTCCTTTCGAGAGCCATTTACCGAAGTTATGCATTAAAAAGAAAATGTTCCTGCAATATATAAAGCAGGAACACCGCCAAATTGGAATCGTTTGATGGGATGCGCATGCCGATCTGATTCGCCACGGTATCTCTTCCTGTCATCATCTCTACCTCAATACTGATGAAGGTCAATAACCTGTAAGCTACATCGTCCAACCGGTAAGTTAAATGTCAGAGAAAGGATCGAACCCGGTACGTCAATAATTAATTTTGATTAAAGTATAGTTTAGCATAGGAACATCGAAAAGCAAACTGATGGTGAGGCAATTTGCATTTGAATTTCAGCAAACAGCGAAACTGGGCAAGCCGCTTGCTATTGAATAGACAAACCCCTATTTAGAAACAAAATGTCTATAGATAAATAAGAATTCTTAAATTCTTTCTAAAGACGTGCCAGGGGATTGACTTTTGAATTTATAAACCATATACTATTCTTTATAAAGAATAAAGTATAAGGTTTCTAAACCCAAATATGTCCTCATTCTCAAAAAGTATCCCCCTTTCGCGTGAAGATTTTGCCTACGAATCGATCAAAGAGGCAATTGTCAGTGGTGAACTGCTGCCAAATCAAAAGGTGAGTTTGACTGAATTGGCGAAGAAACTAGGTGTTAGTATCATTCCGGTCAACACCGCCGTCAGTCGCCTGGCTTCCGAAGGACTGATCCGGCAGGACCCTCACCATTCACCTTATGTTGAGGAGTTTTCATCTGAAACGGTGAAAGAGGTTCTGACGATCCGTTACCATCTCGAAGAACTTGCCTTGCGCGAAGCGGTTCCATTCATCGATGCTGCAGAAATTGAAAAGCTGCGCGGCTTGCTTTCACAAATGGATGAAGTGGCTCGTGAGAACAACCCCCATTTGTTTGGACAGTTGAACCGTGCCTTTCATATGGAAATTTATTCCAACAGCTCGTACCAGATGTTGTGCGAGATGATCAATGATCTATGGAACAAGGCTGAATTGAATCGCAGCCGGTCGGTCTTCTTCCTGGTTCCGAACATGATGGAACATTCCCAACGCGAACACCGCGAGATCATCGATTTGATTGAACAGAAAAAAGTTGAAGAAGCCGTTTCGGTCTTGAACAAGCACAAGAATTATTCACGTGTTAAATTGCTGGAAGCTCTCGAAAAGATCGGTGCTTAATCCTTAAGAAAAGGCTCCATCGCTTAAAACGTGCGTCAATGACTTCATTCTCTTACCACGCTCCTACAACGCTGGACAATGCTTTTGAGTTGATGGATCAATTCGGTTCCGATGCCCGGATCATGGCAGGCGGAACTGATTTATTGGTACGGATTAAGACCGGGCGGGTTACCCCAATGGTGTTGATCGATATCAAACATATTGCGGGGTTAAATAGCGGGATTGTTATGGAAGGTGCCGACCTGCGCATCGGTGCTTTGACATTGATGGCTGACCTGCAAGATGATCCATTGGTAAAACGCCATTTTCTTGCCCTGGCTGAATCTGCAGCCAGTGTAGGATCGGTTCAAATTCGAAATCGAGCTACCCTTGCCGGGAACCTGTGTAACGCCTCTCCAGCTGCCGATACAGCCCCTGCCTTATTGGTTTACGGCGCCAAAGTCAGGCTGTCAAACCGCACAGGCTCGCGTATTCTTCCTCTCAACGAATTCATTCTTGGACCAGGCAAGACTGCCCTGGCGTCTGGCGAGTTGCTTGAAGCCGTACTGATTCCCATCCCGGTTGAACCGCAGTCTGCGGCGTTTTGTCGATTAACACGGCGTAAAGGAGTTGACCTGGCAACGATTAATGTGTGTTGCCAGGTTTTTAATTCCGGGATTGCTCGGTTTGCAGTGGGAGCGGCTGGTCCGGTGCCATTTGTTGTCGAAAATACAACAACAGGGGAGCTGGTCGATCCGAAAATTGATTTGGTAAGTAAAAACCATATTCTTCAAAACTTGATGGAAGCAGCCCTGCCCATAAGCGACGTGCGCGCCAGTCGCGAATACCGACAGGCGATGCTGGTCGTCCTTGCCCGGCGTGCCTTGGAATCAGCCCTCACCCGACTTCATTCTTAAGATTTGGAATCATTTTGGATACTATACCGTCCGTCCTAATCTCATTACGTGTAAATGGTTCCGATGTTCAGATGAATGTTGCCCCGCACCATACCTTGTTGACCGTCTTACGGGAGGATCTGGATATTACGGGTCCCAAGGAGTGCTGCGGAGTAGGCGAGTGCGGCGCCTGCACGATCCTGTTGGACGGCAGAGCCGTCAATGCCTGCCTTGTGCTGGCAGTCGAAGCTGATGGAAGCGAAATAACCACTATCGAAGGCTTGGGCGGAGCGGATGGATTGAGCCCCATGCAGCAAGCATTCATCGATGCCGGTGCAGTGCAATGTGGTTTTTGTACGCCGGGAATGATCATGGCTGCCCAGTATTTGATCAACACCAATCCGCATCCGACAGAAGAAGAGGTGCGCATGGGTTTAGCCGGTAATCTCTGCCGCTGCACCGGTTACGCACGAATTATTCAAGCCGTGCTTTCAGTTGCAGGTGAAGGCTAATACGGGTGGCATTATGAGAGCGTCTTCCAACCTCACCTCCAGGGATTCTTTACGGAAGCTTTTAATCAGAGCTGGCGAATCCCGTATTACCCCGCTGCGGCTCAAGGATTGGACTAAAGTCATCCAATGGCAGATCGATGGAGACGCGTATTATTGGGAATCTGACGGGGTGCAGTTGGCGGAATGTTTACCCTGCGCGCCAGGATTTGTTCTGAAATGCTCAACTGATACCCTTGAAAAAGTAGGCGATGGTCGCCTGCCATTTTTTATCGGCTTGTGGGGAACCGGCGAAATTCAATTTGAAGGCTCATTTGCTGATGCTTACCGGCTTGGATATGTTTTCCTCAGTGATAAACGGAAACGGCGTGTGATTTTTGTCAGTCATTGTTGGCTGAACCTCAACACCCGTTTTCCCGAGGGCTGTGCTTTTGAAGGCGCAAATGCGCCGTTGATCAAGACCCTGCTCGATTCAGGCCTTGGAATAATCCAGATGCCTTGTCCTGAGTACGAATGCCTGGGACTTGAAAAGGCCAATTACGGCGAGATTGTCGGAGAAGATTTGCGAGCTTGTTTTCGAAAGTCTGCGCAAGTCGTCGCCAAACAAATCGAGGATTACCTTGCGCTGGGGTTCGAGATTGCGGGCGTTCTTGGAATGAACCCGAGTCCGTCCTGCGGAATCGATACAGCCAAAGGCAAAGGCACAATGCTCGGAACGAGTAGAGACACAAATGAGATGGCAGAGCCTGGCGTTTTTATCGAAGAGCTGCTTAAGTTGCTCGAGGAAAAAGGGATTGCCGGTATCCATTTCTTTGGCGTGCGCCGGTTGCTGGTTGGCGAAACCGGGATTGAAGAACGACTTGATTATGTGAAATCTCAGATTCAGATTTAAGAATTTGATTTATTTGGTAAGACAATGCTCGAATTTCATTGAAAAGGAGAAAAGAAATGCCGCGAATTATTGACTTAAGCCTTTCCCATCAGAATTTTGCCAGTGAACCCTATCCCCCTTCGATTACCCATACAACCCATGAAGAAGGGGCGCGTCGTTTGGCTGCACTCGCCAAAATCGACCCGACAGATTTTGAAGGTGGAATGGCTCTCGCCTCTGACCAGGTGAACGCCAGTACTCATTCTGGAACGCATGTGGATGCTCCCTGGCATTACGGTCCAACAGTGGATGGCAAGCCTTCAAAGACGATCGACCAGGTTCCCCTTGAATGGTGTTATGGCAATGGAGTTGTGCTCGATATGCGCCACCTCGAACAGGGAGCAGAAATCAGCACTGAGGATGTCAAGCTGGCACTCAAGAAAATCAATTACACCCTGAAAGCGGGTGATATTGTCCTTATTCAGACGGGCGCCGACAAATTCTGGGGCACCAACCAATACATTCCTGCCCAATCCGGTTTGGGGATGGAAGCCACAGAATATATTCTCAATCAGGGTGTCAAAGTGATTGGCATCGATGGATGGGGGCTGGACCGCCCGGTTGCCAAAATGGTCGAAGCCTTTCATGCCAGCGGAGATAAGAAGGACCTGTGGCCATCCCATTTTTACGGCCGGCGCCGTGAATATTTACAGGTCGAAAAAATGGCCAATCTTGACCAACTGCCTGCGCCTACCGGATTCAAGGTCTGTGTCTTTCCGATCAAAATCGAACGTGGATCGGCTGGTTGGACTCGTGCTGTAGCCATCATAGAGGATTAAAAGAAGGGGAATACCATGGAAGAAAAATTATTTCATAACGAAAATTATTGGACCAGTCCTTACAACTATTTTGATGAAGTTCGTGCCCAGTTCAGCCTGCCTGAAAAGGTTAAGTTCCATGATGTGACGCTGCGGGACGGCGAACAGAGCCCCGGTGTGGCTTTTCGCGCGGAAGAGAAAATAGAGGTAGCCAAATTACTGGATGAACTTGGCGTCGACCGGATCGAAGTGGCTTTGCCGGCAGTTTCTGATGACGATTACCGAGCCACCAAGGGCGTGGTTGCCTTCCGCCCCAAAGCGCAGGTATTTGTGCTTTGCCGTGGAATTGCGAGTGACGTCGAACTCGCGCTGGATTGCGGTGTGGACGGCATCATCCTTGAACTTCCGGTCGGCATTCCGCGCTTGAAATATCAATTCCCTGAATGGTCCGAAGACGATGTCATCAATAAAGCAGCACATTGGGCGAAATTTGCCAAGAGCAAGGGCTTGGAAGTGGTTCTCTTCCCCATGGATTGCACCCGCAGTCGTCCTGAATTTTTCACCCGTGTGCTGCGTGAAGTTGGTTCGCTCCCCGAGGTCGACGGTGTCAGCCTGGTGGACACTTCAGGTTCGTTGAACCCGCAAGCGGCGGTATATCTGATCAAGCAAATGAAAGAGATCACCCACAAGCGTATCGAGGTTCACACTCATACCGATTTCGGAATGGGAGTTGCCACATCGCTTGCCGCCATTACGGCCGGAGCCGAAGTGATCCATGCCTCCGTCGCAGGTCTGGGTGAACGAACTGGAAATACCCCGCTGGACGAAGCTGCGGTTGCCGCGAAGACCCTTTACGGCCTGGACAGCAACATCAAGTTCGACAAACTGCAGGAGATTTCGCGCAAAGTGCTTGAGATCAGCAAGTTCCAAATCGCACCATCCAAACCCATCATCGGCGAACGAGCGTTCACCCGTGAATCAGGCATGGGCGTCGATCTTGTCAAAACCCACCCCCTGGCTTTGTTCGGAATTAACCCCACCTGGGTCGGGCAGCAGCCGAAGTATGTCTTGGGCAAGAAATCTGGCATGGCATCCGTCACCATGAAGCTCGATGACCTGGGAATGCCGCAGATCACTGAAACTGAAAAAACCGCAGTGTTGAACAAGATCAAGCAACTTGGGTTAAAGAAAAAAGATCTTGTGAATGATGTTGAATTCGTGGAAATTGTGAAAGAAGTTACAGCCAACTAGACGCATTCGATCCCTGCAGCATGTTAATGGCATGCTGCAGGGTGGACATTATCGAAAGAAAGCATATCCATGACGCAGATTGGCAAGTCGGTTCAACGGGTTGGAATAGAAGAGCGAGTCAGCGGTGCATTAAAATATGCCGCAGATTTGAAATTCGCCAATGCACTGCATGTTAAGCTGGTGCGCCTGGATGTGGGACACGCCAGGATCATCGCCATTGACACTTCTGCAGCCTATGCCCTGGAAGGTGTTCGATATATCCTGACCGACAAAGATTTTCCCAACCCGATCCCGCGTTATGGACCCTTTATCAATGATCAACCCATCATAGCCACGGGTGAAGC
This sequence comes from uncultured Chloroflexia bacterium, assembly GCA_963714465.1. Classification (GTDB taxonomy): domain Bacteria; phylum Chloroflexota; class Anaerolineae; order Anaerolineales; family Anaerolineaceae; genus UBA6107. The sequence goes on from CAVQOS010000004.1 coordinate 107,999, forward strand.
GAAGTTCTACGGCGACCCCGTTGCAGCTGTCGTGGCGGATACTGAGGATATCGCAGCCCAGGCAGCCAGCCTGGTAAAAGTGATGTACGAAGAGCTTCGGGGAAACTACACCCTGGAGCAGGCTTTAGCTGCGGATGCACCCCTGGTGCAGGATCCCTCCATTCGGGAAACCCCTGAATTCGCCAATACGAATATCCTGGATGAATGGAAATTCCGTTGGGGAGAGCCGGAATCTGCCAGTGCCGACCTGGTGCTGGAAGATACTTTCAATTTCCCCATGACCACTCATTTTGCCATTGAGCCGCACGTCTTTGTGGCTTCACCGGATCATGATGGCGTGTGTATTTGGAGCACAGTCCAGCACCCATTTTTGCTGCAAAGGGTGGTAGCGCATGCGCTAAAAATGCCCATTTCTAAAATTCGCATTATCGTGCCTGAATTAGGCGGTGGCTTCGGCGGAAAAGGTTACCCGAAGTTCGAGCCGATGATGGCTTTTCTCGCAATGAAATTAAAGCAGACGGTTCATCTGCGCCTGACTCTCGAGGAAACCTTCCTGCTTGGGCGGCGTAATTCAAGTGCCGTGAAGGTAAAAGCGGGTTTTCGGAACGATGGGCGGCTGACTTTCTTGCAGGTGAACGCTGATTTCCTGATCGGTGCATATGCGAACGCATCCCCACGCGTGGTTGCCAAGGCAGCCCTGGTGGGCTGCGGTGCCTTCAAAGTGCCGAATGTGAGTATTCATGCAAGGGCTGTCCTCTCGCACACGGTTCCGGGCACGGCGTTCCGCGGATTTGGCGCTCCGCAGTTCATGTGGGCACTCGATTCCATCGTCGATATCGCCGCGAGGAAACTTAATATCGACCGCCTTCAAATCCGGTTGATGAACTTCCCCAAGAAAGGCGAGATCCTGCTGCCGGACGAATTACCAGTGGATGGCGATTGGGCTGAGGGTCTTTCGAAGGCCGCTGAAGCAATCGGGTGGGGCAATCCCCTGCCAGCGAATCAAGGGAGAGGTCTGGGCATTGGCATCAAAACACCGGCGCCTGCAACGGTCTCCCAATCAACGATTCGCCTGCACTCTGATGGCAGCCTGACTGTACTGGCCGGGACCACCGAAATGGGACAGGGTGCCAGGACCGTACTGGCACAGATCGCCTCCGATGGGCTGCAAATACCGATGGAAAAGATCACCGTGGTCAATGGTGACACGGCGATCGTCCCATTCGACTCGGTCACCGCATCCAGCCGCTCAACCGTTTTTATGGGCAATGCGGTGCAATTGGCATGCAAAAACTTGAAAGAAAAGCTCAGCGAAATGGCGGTTGAGATTTTTGGTTTCTCGCAAAGTGACATTACCTTCGAAAATGGTTCCATCCATCTTCCGGGTAAACAACTGGACTATACCGAATTGTCGCGTGAATATTTTGGTAGGGGTTCAGGCGAGGTAATCGGCATTGGAACCTACAAAGAAGCCCGTGATCCCAAACACCCTGTCGGTGGCGGAGTCTCATTCTATGAGGTGATTTTCGCCGGGGCACTGGTTGAGGTGGACAAAGAAACCGGATTTGTCCATGTTAAGAAGCTTGTGACTGTGGGCGATATTGGCAAAGCCATCAATCCGATTCTTGTCGAAAATCAGGATGAAGGCGGTGCCATCCAGGGGCTCGGACATTCCTTGATGGAGCACCTGATCATGGATGATCATGGGCGGATCCTCAACCTGGGCGCATTGGATTATCGCATCCCCACCACCATGGACACACCGGATGAATTGAAATCCATGCTGGTGGAAAATATGGATGGTTCGGGTCCTTCAGGGGCGAAGGGAACAGGCGAAAGCGGAATTATTCCTATCGCCCCCGCCATTGCCCTGGCGGTCAGCGAAGCCACCGGTATCGTATTTCATGATTTGCCAATTACTCCTGAAATTGTGTGGAGAGCAATAAATCAACAAAACTAAAAAACTCCCAAGTCCACACCAATTCTTACGAAAAAGGAGGTGAATCGCAAAACAATAATAATGAACGGTACGCAAAACATTGTCGGATTAGGCATTCTACTTTAATGAGGAGAAGATAATGAAAAAGTTCCACGTTTTGATCGTCGTTCTCGTGGCAATGACCATGCTTATCAGCGCATGTGCCGCCCCCACCGCAGCTCCAACCGAAGCTCCTGTGGCCACAACTGAAGCCCCTGCGGCTGTAACCACCGAAGCTCCTGCGGCTGCAACCACTGAAGCAGCCCCCAAGGGCGACATCCTGATTGGCAACCTTCAGGACGAATCCGGCGGTATGAAAGCACTCAGCATCGCCTTGACCTATGCTGCAACCGTAAAGATCGAAGAGATCAATGCTGCCGGTGGAATCAACGGCCGCCAGATCAAATTGATCACCTACGACACCCGCAGCGATGTCAACGAAGCCATCAACGCCTACCATCGCATGGTTGAACAGGATAAAGTTGTAGCCGTCTTCGGTCCCCCAATTGCCAACATCGGAATTGCTGTAGCGCCAGTTGCTGAAGAACTACAGGTTCCCATCATCGGCCTCTTCATGGATGACAAATGCACCATCCAGGCTGATGGAAAACCCTGGACCTATATGTTCCTTGGTCAGAACTCTGCGACCGCTCAGGGCAAAACCATTGCAGCGTACGCACTCAAAGAACTGGGTGTCAAAAAAGTAGCCATTCTCTACAATTCACAGAATGCCTATTCTGTTGGTCTGGCAAATCCGTTCGAAGCAGTGATCACGGCTGCTGGTGGCGAAATCGTAGCCAAAGAGACCTACACCACGACCGATAAGGACTTCCGCGCTCAATTAACCAAGATCAAGGCTGCCAATCCGGATGCGATTTATTTCCCGTCCTATCCAGTTGAAATTCCATTGATCTACACCCAGGCGTTCGAACTTGGTCTTAATGTCCCCATGCTGGGCAGCAACTCTGTGCCGCCCACTGGTTTGGCTCCCTCGACCGATCCCGCAGCAACCACCAATACATACTATCCCTACGGAATCAATCCTTCGGACCCGACCCTGGTCACCTGGGCAGCCGCCTACAAGGAAAAATTTGGCGTGGCTGCAATCGCTCAATCTTTCTCTGGCGCCGATGCCTTCGGTATCCTCGTCCAGGCTATCACCAACTGTGGTGATGATGTCTCATCGGCATGCATTACCACGCAGCTTAATAGCGTCAAAGATTTCAAGGGATTCCAGGGTTCCGTGACCATTTCACCCACCACCCACCAACCAGAAGCTCTGCCAATGTCGATCATGACGATCAAAGAAGGCGCAGCTCAGTTTGTGCAGTGGTACACTCCTGACGGTCCTGCCAAGTAAGTCACACCTGTAAATTTGTATCTCGGTTGGGGTTCATGGTCTCCATGGACCCCAACGAAATCGGAGAGGCATCTATGCCATTTACCCTTATTCTGCAGCAAGTCATAAACGGGCTATCGCTCGGTGCTGTATATGCATTAATTGCCGTTGGTTTTGCATTGATTTTCAATGTACTGAAGTTTTCCAATTTTGCTCATGGCGGCGTGTTGGGCATTAGTGCATACGCGGGTTTCATTGCAGCTTCAAGGTTTAACCTGCCCCTGGTCCCTGTGATCCTGGTAGGGATGATTACCGGTGCATTGGTGGCCGTTGTTGTAGAGTTTGTGGCTTTTCGCTGGATTCGCCTTCAAAAAGGGCAGCTTGTTTATTTCTTCGTTACATCAGTGACCATGCTGATGCTCCTCGAACAAGTTCTGATCATTCTCTTCGGAGCCTCTTTTGAGTCGTATCCATACTCATTGATCAAAGTTCGGGTGATCAACTTTCAGGGGTTGACGATATCGGTCACCTACCTGCTGACTTTGATCGTTACCGTCATCGCGTTTGGCGTTTTGATATACGTCCTTAAGAAAACCAAAATCGGGATCGCCATCCGCGCAGCTTCGAATGACCTGTCTGCAACCAGCCTGATGGGGATCGATGTCAACCTGGTGGTTGTTGCAGCTTTCGTCGTTTCTGGTGCGCTCGGCGGTCTTTCAGGTGTACTTTATGGAATGTCCGCTTCCTTGTCACCACAAATTGGACAAATCGTTGTAAAAGGTTTTATTGCCTCCGTTCTCGGCGGGCTGGGAAGTCTTACCGGCGTTGCCGTCAGTGCTGTGGTACTTGGAGTTGTTGAAGTTTTTCTAATTTCCATCATTGGTTCTGGACTTTCCCCTGTGGTTATCTTTTTACTAATGGTAGTTTTTCTGCTCGTAAGGCCACAAGGTTTTGCTGGTGTGAGTTTTGCTGATAAAGCATAAACCACGGAGGATAAGAAAATGAGCTTTTATCTGACAATTGGGCTGACAATCGCCGTAAGTTCCATCGCAGTACTTGGCACTTTTATGCTGACAGGCATGAACGGCTTATTCTCATTGGGGCAGGCAGCCTTTATGGGATTGGGCGCCTATATCTCTGCGATCTGCGTTGTCAACTTTGGACTTCCATTACCTTTAGCCATACTTATCAGTATTGCGATCTCGATCGTGCTTGCAGCATTGGTAGGCTCTGCCACACTCAGAATCAGGCAGGACTTTTTTGCCCTGGCAACCTTTGGATTCGGCCAAGCTGTTATCGGTGTGATGACTGAATCGGTGAATGTCACTGGCGGTGCCATGGGTTTCTCCAATATTCCACACTACACAACCCCAGCCCTGGCATTTATCTCGCTGGCGGTGGCCATCGTTCTCGTTTGGGGATTCCGCAAGTCTCACTTTGGCAAAGACAGCCTGGCGATTCGCAGCAACGAGCTCGCCGCCAAAGTAGCCGGCATCAATGTTTTTAAGCACAAAATGATCGTCTTTATTATTTCTGCTGTATTTGCTGCCTATGCCGGCGCATTGATGGCTTTTCACACGCGGTATGTTGAACCAGCGATGTACGGCTGGATCACATCCGTGACCTGGATCATCATCGTTTACTTTGGTGGACGAGATAGCTTGAGCGGGACGGTCATTGGCGCAATGATCCTGCTTTCATTACCAGAAGCCTTGCGCTTCACTTCGGCATGGCGGATTCTACTCTACTGTGTGACGATCCTTTTGATCATCAATATCCGACCCCGCGGCTTGTTTGGCACGTGGGAATTATCCCTTAAACCCCTCTTCCGCCTCTTTCAATCGAAGAAGCCCCAGGAGGTGAAGTAATGGAAAAACAAGTTGTTATCGACATGAAGCATCTCACCAAAATGTTTGGTGGGTTATGCGCTGTAAATGATTTCTCCGGTTGTCTGAGAGAGGATCAAATTATTGGCATCATCGGTCCAAATGGGGCTGGAAAGACCACCATCCTGAACCTGGTATCAGGAATCTACCCTTCAACCTCAGGACAGGTAATGTATCGCGGGCAGGATATTTCCAAACTCGAGACATATAAAATTAACCATCTTGGTATTGCACGTACTTTTCAAAATATCCGCTTGTTTCAAGATTTGACCGTCCTGGATACGGTGATGACCGCCTATTCATGGCGCGCGCCCTACAATGTTCTTGAAACGCTGGTCTCACTTCCCAGGGTCCGTAAGTTTGAAAAAGAGACTCGCGAAAAGAGCATGCATTGGTTGGAACAGGTCGGATTAACCGACCAGGCAGGAAAAATCGCCCAATCATTACCTTACGGAATGCAGCGGAGGGTTGAAATCGCCAGGGCGCTGGCCAGTGAGCCCAGGGTGCTGCTGCTCGATGAACCAGGCGCCGGGTTGAACCAATCAGAAGTACACGACCTGGTTGAACTCATTCACAAGCTGCACGGCGATCTTTCGTTGGCAATCATGCTGATCGATCACCGCATGGATGTGATCATGCGCCTGTGTGAATGGATCTACGTTCAGGATTTTGGCAAGAGTATTGCCCAGGGGACGCCGGAGACGATTCAAAAAGACCCTGTCGTAATCAAAGCCTACCTTGGAGAGGAGATCAATAATGCTGGAAATTAAGAATCTCCATTCTGGATACAACAAGATCGAAGTATTGCACGATATCAATCTCGTGGTGCCTGATGGGAAAATCGTCGTCGTGATCGGACGCAACGGTGCAGGCAAATCAACTTTGCTAAACACCATTTCAGGACTGGTTAAAATCAAATCAGGCAGCATCACCATGGATGACCACAAACTCCCAACTGCACCGCACAAGGTTGTGGCGACGGGAGTGATCCAGGTGCCGGAAGGGCGCCGGATTTTTCCTTCTTTGACCGTAAATGAAAATCTCATCATGGGCGGGTACCTGGCAACCAATTATGAGGTCTACTGTAGGCGGGAGGAGGTCTTTTCCATCTTTCCGATCCTGAAAGAACGTTCTGCGCAGCAGGCGGGTACACTTTCCGGCGGCGAGCAGCAGATGCTTGCCATGGGGCGCGGGTTGATGGCTGGACCGAAAATCCTGCTTCTGGATGAACCATCCCTGGGACTGGCTCCCCTGATTTTCAACCAGGTATTTGAGTTGGTTGTAAAACTGAACCATGATCGAGCTATGACGATCGTCCTCGTGGAACAAAATGCTTCGATCGCCTTAAAAATGGCGGACTATGCTTATGTACTCGAAAACGGGTGTGTAGTGATTGAAGGTCCGGGAAAAGACTTGGTTTCGGATCCAAAAATTAAAGCGGCTTATCTGGGTGCAACTGTAAAAGAGTAAGCAGGTAGATTTTTGTGAAAAACTGGAAAGAAATCTGCACACTCAGCCTGGTTCACTTCATGGCTTTTCCCGAAATGCAGACAGGGGAGGGCTTATTCATTCAATCCATCCAGAAGGTCAGCGAGTTGGATTTTTTCGGGGCGTTGGAGATGGGCAGCATCAATTCTGCCTCTCTCCGTGCTGAAGTGAGAAAAGCTGCGCGAGATCACGACCTCAAACTGGCATTCGGGGCGCAGCCAATCATACTTAACAAGGGGTTGAATTTGAATGACCCTGATCATAGCCTCCGTTTGGCGGCTGTTCATAACCTCATGGCTGAGATCGACCAGGCGGTCGAAATAGGCGCAGAAAGCTTTGTCATTCTTTCCGGTAAAGATCCCGGAGGAGAAAACCGGGAAATGGCTTATCGTCATCTCTCCGGTTCGATTGAACGGTTGGCGGATTACTCCGAAAGACAGGGTATCCGCACGGTTCTGGAGATCTTTGACCGGTCCGTGGATAAAAGAGCCCTCGTTGGACCTGCCGCGGAAGCAGCCAAACTGGCCGATCATGTGCGCATGGAATATCCCGAATTTGGCTTGCTTTACGATATGGGGCACATGCCCCTTTTGGATGAATTACCGCAAGTTGCTTTGCCAATCCTCGCGCCCCATTTGAGAGAAGTGCACCTCGGAAATTGCGTAATGAACCCCACCAGCCCGGTTTTCGGAGATAAGCATCCGCGGTTTGGATACCCCGGCGGAGTCAACGGAACCGCTGAACTGGTTTTATTCTTGCGGGAGCTTTTCAAGATCGACTTTCTGGATGCGGATGCAAAGGGAGGGGATCTTCCCTGGGTGGGATTTGAAGTCCGGCCACAGAATGGTGAAACCACAGATCAAATTCTTGAGAATATCAAGGCAACCTGGCAGGATGCCTGGTCTCAGATCTAACTAGAAGAATGCAGTAAACAAGAGAGGAAACGTCGTCATGGAAAAAATCCAAGGGACAGAAAACCAACTGGCTGAGATGGCTGCGCCATTTGAATACTACGAAAAAACCAAGGACCTGGTTGACCAGTTGATCGACATCATCTTGAATTACCGCCAAAGCGGTCACCCGGGCGGGTCGCGTTCAAAAGTGCATGCTTTACTGGCAACCCTTCTGAGCGGCGCCATGCGCTGGGACATCCGCAACCCGGAAAAAGCCTTCGGTGATCGATTCATCCTGGTCGGCGGACACACCATCCCCCTTGTCTACAGCACCCTGACCATCCTCAATGAAGCCATGCGCATCAAGTTTGCGCAAACGGGCGATAAGCAATATGCAATTCAAATGTCCCGTGAGAACACCCTCTACTGGGAAGATCTGCTTCAATTCCGCGAAAACGGCGGTCTATCAGGGCATGCCGAAATGGAAGGCAAAACCCTTTTCCTGAAATTCAATACTGGTCCTTCAGGGCACGGTGCCCCTGTGGCAGACGGTGAAGCCCTGGCTCTCAAACGTGCGGGGGCCGGTGAAGTACGGGTTTTTGCCTTCGATGGAGAAGGCGGAATGACACCCGGTGGTGTGCACGAGGCTTTAAACTCAGCCTATGGGCTTGGGTTGGACAACCTCTACTACGTTTTGGACTGGAATGATTTTGGAATCGACAGTCACACGGTCAGTTCGGTGGTGTATGGCACGCCCAATGATTGGTTCGGCGCACACGGCTGGCGTGTGTTTGGCACGGAACATGGCAGCGAGTGGGCGCCCGTTTCGGAGGCGATCCTTCAGGCAGTAAATACTGAAAATCCGGATCACCGCCCGAATGCGATTTGGGTGAAGACGCGGAAAGGTCGCGGCTATTACAAATATGACTATGCTTCGCACGGCGCTCCTCACAAGACGGATAGCGACCTGTTCTGGCAAACCAAAAAGGATTTCGCCGATAAATATGGGGTTGAGTTCACCAATTTTGGCTGCCCCCCGCCAGCGGACCAGGTTGCTTATAAAAAGGAATACGAAGCGAACCTGAAGGCAGTGATCGATGTGCTGCACGCAGATCAGACGCTGGTGGATTTCCTGGCAGATACGCTTGTAACGCTTGGCAACCGGGTTCCCGAAACCATTTCCGGTTTCAAACTTGGCAATAAAGGAAATCCCTTCAAGGATGCCCGCCTGTACGACTACCAAAATTATCCACAGGAACTTTTTGCCCAACCCGGTGAAAAAGTGGCCAACCGGGCAGGAATGGCGAAATGGGGAGCCTGGGCAAATGCTCTTGGCGAGAGAGATTATGGAAGACCTTTGTTCATAGTCGCTTCCGCAGACCTGGCAGAATCCACCAACTTAAGTGGATTTGGCGCGGCTTCTGGAGATTTTCCTGGATATGGTTGGTACGAGCGAAATTCCAACCCTGACGGCGTGATCTTACCGCAGGAGATCACAGAATTTGCGAATGCGGGAATCATGAGCGGTTTGGCGACAGTCAACTTCTCCCCCAAACCGGAAGAAGAATTCGATGGTTTCTGGGGGGCTTGCTCCACTTACGGCTCATTCTCCTATTTGAAATATGGCTTGTTCCGGCTTTTAAGTCAACTGGCGCAAGACTGCCAGTTGAAAGTCGGCAAGGTGATTTGGGTGGCAGGGCATTCGGGACCAGAGACAGCAGATGACAGCCGGACACACTTTGGAATATTTTCGCCAGGAGTGACCCAACTCTTTCCAAAGGGACAAATCATTAATCTCCATCCCTGGGAGCATAATGAGGTGCCTGTGCTGTTGGGCGCTGCACTGAAACTGGATGTACCCGTCATTGCCCTGCACCTCACCCGTCCGCCGATCGAAATCCCCGACCGGGCGAAATTGGGAATGCCATCTCATTTTGAAGCAGCTCGCGGCGCCTACATTGTGCGGGATTATGTTCCTGGCAAGCCGCGCGGCGGGACGGTCATCGTTCAGGGCACGGCTGCGATGGTTTCGATCATGTCGATACTACCGGAGCTAAACCTGCACGGACCCAACGTCAAAATCGTGTGCGCCACCAGCCCGCAGCTTTTTGCGCTGCAGCCCGCGGCATATCAAAACCGAGTGATCAGCCGCGCCGATCAGCTGGATTCGACCGTCATCACCACCCAGGCACGGTGGTTGATGCATGACTGGTTGTACACCAAAGCCGCTGAAGATTATGCGCTTTCTAGCGATTGGGACGACCGCTGGCGAACTGGTGGAAACCTGGAAGACGTGATCGATGAGGCGCACCTATCCCCCCGCTGGGTGCTTGAAGGCTTGAGGCGGTTCGCCAATGATCGCGAACTGCGTCTGAATTCCTTAAGAATCGCCTTGGAGGAAAACTGGGGGTAGGAATGGTCGGGGACAATAACAATTTTACAGCTAGCCGATCGCTTATGGTGATTTACGCATCCATAATGTCTTAGGCATCTGTCTTTTCTAAAAAAGGCCGGGTTGGATGGGATTAGTCAGAGTCATTGAAGAGTGGTTTTCCAACCAGGTTTTCAATTGAAGATGGTTTTCAGGAAAAGGATGTGGAAACTGGATTGCACCCTTTTTTATAAGCAACACATTTCCTTGTGGCATTTTTGGATGGTCTAAAACAAAAACTGGAAGCCATTTAGCTTTGAGGGCTTCAGTTGCGCCGGCCCACGTGCCGCCTTTTTCAACATCGCTGGCGACGACAATTGCGTAATCGGCGAGGGTGTAGATCAATTTATTTCTCCCCATTGCCGTGCCTACTGAAAAGGGAGCACTGGGAGAGTATGGGGTGGCAAGGCATAGATCGCCACGGCTAATTGCTGTTCGATTTTCTGGAGTACGTATTGCATTTTCGAGGTTTTCCGCAAGGATACCTACAGCTGTCCCGCGAGCTGATAATGCTGCATTCATACTGAGAGTATCTACACCTTTGGCTCCTCCAGAATACAAAACTAAACCAGATAATCCACATGCATTTCCAACAAACTCAGCACATTCTTTACCAGTGTCATCAAGATGCCGTGAGCCCACAATAGCTATTCCGGGCTGTCCTAAAAGCGATTTCTCTCCGGAATAAAAAAGGATAACGGGTGCTGATTCTTTAAGTCGCTGACGATAACGAAAAGGATAATCATTATCTGCCCTGGTGATCACCGATATACCCAATGATTCAAGACGCTCTAATTCAATCGCTAATGAACCGCTTCGTTGCAAAAGGAATGAAATTCGCTCACCTTCTTCGTTACTTACTTCCAGATGTTTATGAATTTCATTGGCATCAAAGTTTAAAACATCGCCAGGACGCATGGTTAAAGATTGTATTTTCCTTGCCAGAACATTCCATTCCTTTAATGATAAAGGGGAATATTCTGAAGTCGAAGAAAGTCCCAAATGGGAACATATTGATAAAATTGCTTGAGAATCGGTAGATATGATCATCCGCTAAAATTCCTTCCAGTTGCCTGGGCGAGGGTAAAAGGATAAACCACTCCGCTGCCGTTTTTTCGAAGTAAGTATCCTGCAATCGTAAGGGTCCAACCTGAGTCAATAATATCATCTATCAGCAATACAGGTCCATCTGGAAAATTGCCTTCGACTGCCAGAGTACCGATCACATTCCGTGATTGCATCGTACCATTTTGCATCGATTTTTGCTCCGGGGCATCATGCACTCGACGCAGAGCTGGAATAAATGGAATTTTTAATTTCTCGGCAATGCTTGATGCAAGGTCTGGAACCAAAGTTCGGTGTCGGTTCGAAGGGATTGCGCACACCCATGTTGGTCGTGGGTCTGGCTGCCAATTGTTATCAATCAAATCGACTGAAGCATCTATTAGTTCGTTACAAAAATGCCCAGCTTGGTATTTCCCGGATCGGATTAATTTTCCCCATCCTGCATCACCATAGTAACATAACGATCGTCCAGAAGCATTTTGATATTCTGTAGAAATCTTGCGTTTTTGGTCAGGAAATAGCCCCATTGGCCACTGTTTACGCGGTTGGATAATGAAATGTGCTCCTTTAAGAAAATTATCTGCTTCTACAACCATTTCAGGGGAAACTGTTGTTTGAAGACCTTTTCCTTTACAATTCGCACACCTCCCGCAGGGTACCGGGTTGGGATCATCCAATGCTTCCAGCAAGTATTGCATCAAGCAACCCGGATGATTTACATAAGCTTGCATCTGGACAAGTTCTGATCGACGCAAGTCAAGTACTCGATTAATTCGTTCGTTATCAGGATTCCATGGGTTGGGTGTGCGAAAGAAAAGCACTCCTTTATCGAAGGTTTGACCAACGGCACCATCCACCTCTAATAGTTTGAGTGCCTTTTCTGCTGTTGATTTGGCAGTGTTTACATTTGCCAATATTTCATTCAACGACATTCCTTCACTTTTCTCAAGCACATGAAGAATATCCTGAAATACTTGCGCGCTTGGGAAGGCCGATTCGATAAAATATTTTTGTATTTCATCATCTTCAACGCCACTCAGACAAATTCCATATGATCTTTCCACTGCTCTACCTGCGCGCCCGACCTGCTGATAATATGCCACCACAGACCCAGGGCGTTGAAAGTGGATAACGAAATCAATATCCGGTTTATCAAAACCCATTCCCAGTGCCACAGTAGCGACTAATATTTTAATTTCGTTATTGAGAAATGCCCGTTCCAAAGCTGGGCGATCCATATTTCCATCGTCTCCAGCATGGTAAGCTTCAACAGAAAAACCTTTTTGTTTTAGCCAGCTAGTTACTCTTTCTGTATCCGCAACAGTCAGACAGTAAATAATTCCACTTCCTTTGAATTTAGGAAGGTTTTCAGCCAGCCAGGCCAATCGTTCATTTTGATTTGCAAGGCGGATATTTTGCAGTCGAAGGGATTCTCGAGCAAGAGGTCCACGATGAATAGTCAGCCCCGGACCTAATTGAGATTGCACATCGTCAACTACCCGGTTATTCGCTGTGGCAGTGGTTCCCAGTACCGGAACTCCCTTTGGCAGCATTCGAACGATCCGCACGATGCGGCGGTAATCCGGTCGAAAGTCATGTCCCCAATCGGATATGCAATGCGCTTCGTCTACAACAAATAGACCTATACGACCAGAAATTTGCGGGAGCACTTCTTTTAGAAAATGATCATTGTTGAGGCGTTCAGGTGAAATGAGCATCAAATCGCATTCATCCTTTGCTAACGCAGCTTCAACCGCTTCCCACTCACCTTTATTTGCGCTATTGATTGTGAAGGCGCGAATCCCTATTTTCTCAGCCATTTCAATTTGATTACGCATTAGCGAAAGCAACGGACTAATGAGAACGGTTGGACCTGCGCCCTTCTCGCGTAACAATTTGGTTGCCAGAAAGTACACCAGGCTTTTCCCCCATCCAGTCCGTTGTACAACCAAAGCCCGCTGCCTATTGATTGCTACTGTTTCGATTGCTTCCCATTGACCAGGCCGGAAGTCTTTATCCTCACCAATCATTTGTCGCAATAAATTTAAGGTATGAATTTTGATTGTTTGCGTCGATGAATCCGCCATGGAAGAACCCCTTTATTTTATTTACCCGTTGTTACACAATCTCCAGCCAACCGCTTCTCTTCAGTCTTGATGATTTCGTTTGCATATTTATCCCGAGGTGATCTTTAGCCGCCTCGCACCCTGAACCCGATGGTGAAGGGACGACGAATTAATTTTATGGCATTACTTTCATTTGTAACCTCTTACGAACCCAAGCGTTCGATTTCATTCGCCAAAACGCCATGCATTTTTGGCATTTCATGGTTCAAAAAATCGTTCCACTTGCGTTTAATTTCGTCTTGAAGCTCTTCCATAGTCTTTTCTTGATAATTATTTTTTGAGAGTATATTGTATTTGTACACTGTGGATGTGCTTTTTCCTAATGCTTTAAAGGCTCTACTAAACGGAGGCTCATGTTCACAAATGACATTAAAGATCTTTTGACGAATTTCATCAGGACCGGGACCAATTATCAGGTGTAACTTTAAACCGTTCGGTTCATTAAGAAATAAGAATAATAACATTCTGCCAGAACGCGTCCAACCCTACTATCATAATCCATCAAAAAATCAGGGTCTTCGCATGCACGTCTTCAGGTAAAGGTTCTGCCATCCTGCCTGCTTAAATCCAGTAAAGATATTTTCTATTAGCATTTTATCCCAAAACATGTCGGGTTGATTCATCGATTCTGCAATGGGTTGGATTTGAAAATCAATGGTGGAATCCGGAGCATCGGATAAATCATCTTTGATTGATTTGGAGTAACTTGGAGTAGATCCTTGATAACCAATCTTTCCTTTAATTTAGGAAATTACACCCTTGTAAAAATTGTCCCTTTGTTAATTTTTCATACGCCTGGAGCATAAATCATCAAGCATATTTTGAGCAGTGCTATTTCAATCAATTGGCATTTCAGATCCATCCCTTGGGCATAGAACATGGCAATTTATAATACCTGACTTGCTCATTCTAGTGTCCCCGAGATGACGGTTTTAGCTCTTCTGTAAGGGTCTGAAACTCAAGGTTAACCCGGAATCTTATTTCCATAGATGATCACGATACTTTCACAGATTGGTCGAAGCAGTTTTACAAACAATTTATTGCTAATCCCAGTCAGTCTCCGTGGCGGGTTACATATTCCAATAGAATTTTATGTCTTAATTCTTGTTCGTCCGGATCAGCTTTTAGTGTCCCCAAATTCAACTTTTTGAGATCAAAATTCCAACATTTTTGAAAAAGTGAGCAAGTCAGGTATTTTGAGCAGTGCTATTTCAATCAATTGGCATTTCAGATCCATCCCTTGGGCATAGAACATGGCAATTTATAATAAAGAATAAGTACCAAAAAACAAAGAGCTACTTATCAAACACATCACGGCAATTTATTTCGTAAATCGAAAATTCTTTGTACCGCGCAATAATTACTTAAGTAATTAATCAGAAAATTCTTGAGGGATCATATTTTCCCACTATGATTGTCCGGTAAGAATTATAGCTTTCAGGTATTCATTTGCTTGCGAAAAAATGCTTTCAATTTAGCAAAGTGTGGTTTGCGCTCAAACCCTGACAAATTTGCCATGTCCGCCGGAGGGGTCAATCCTTGAAATGGGTGTTGCACTTGATGTTATCAGATTGAGAGTTCAGGAGGTACCTTATTGAATGATCATGCTCTTGCAAAATGAAGGATGGCCGAAATGGTTACGCTAACAGAGAATTATTGGGGCGCAAAAAAGGTGAGGATAGGAAACAAGAGGATGCAGTTAATTTATGAGTTTCTCATATCGAGATACCCCTATATTTAGTGATCCACCAGGGACTTGAACCCTGAACCCACTGATTAAGAGTCAGTTGCTCTGCCAATTGAGCTAGTGGACCATTCGCGTTGTGATTATAATCGAAAAATCCTGCGCTTGCCAGATGCTTAAGCAACAGGAAGGGCGTTCAACCCTTCCTGTTTTTGATCTACGGGGTGCAGGTGACGTTCACATTGGCGACCGCCGCAAACAACTGGTGATTTGGCGTATCCACGTAGACCTGGATGACGCCGCTGGTGTTTCCTGGAATCTGCAGGTCGTAGCTGGATGAAGTTTTGGTACCGGCTTCTGTAAATACCATCTCTTGAGAGGGGGTGTTTCCAAGCGGGGTAACGTAGTAATAGGCGACGGTTCCGGGAGCAGTTGACGTAATTGTGGCGGTCAGTTTAATGGTGACCGGGCATGCACCTGACCATGCGGCCGGTGCGGCTGAGGGTACGGCATTGGTCACGGCGAACATCTGCTCCACCTTGATCACCACGGTGAACGCCGAACTTGACGACGGACCGACGCCGAAGTTTATTCCCGCATCCGTTTGCAGCATCCAGTTACCTTTATAGGTCTTGGGGACAGATGGTGCAATCAGATCCACGGATACGTCGATGGTTTCGCCTGGAGCGACTGCCTGGTCGATCGGTTTCGAAGCAGGGCCACTCATCGAGTCGCCGCTGACAAATATCAGTTTGAAGTTCGTATTCCAGGTGCCGGTTCCGTCGTTGCGCAAGCGCCAGGTCTTTTTGAAAGCTTTTCCAGGCTCGATGACTGTATTGTCTGGGATGGTTACATCGGTGACAAAGCCCACTTTGTAAATGGGTTGCGGAGTACCTTCGACAACTGGGGTTTCATTGTTGGGGGGTGTTGTCGGGGCAGAAGTGAAGGTGGCAAACGGGGTAAGCGAGGCAGAGGGGGTCGAATTACGAGCCAGGGCAGTTTGCGCTGCTGAGACAGTTTGAGCGATGATGGTCTGTTCATTTGCTGCGGTGGGTGTGTTTTTCTTACCCAGGGGCAGATTGCATGCAGCCAGGAGGATGATCGCAGATAAGAAGATCGATGTGATTCGAAATAGTTTTAGCATGAATCTCTCCTGATAGCGGACCGGTTTTACAGTCAAAGTGATACCCCCATTATAGAAGGGTTTGGAAGCCTGTACAATAGACCCCCCGCGATTGCGGTTCAGAGCGAATTTGGATTTATTTATGCCTGGAAACGATCCTTCGAATCGGCGGAAGCCGGAGCAGCATGAGAATCGCCCAGACGACCAATCCGATCAGAGGCCACATTTCTTCACCACTTAATCGGAAGAGATCTCCCTTCTTGACCAGGGCAAAATGTAGAATTGCGAGAAGCGAAGCGAGATAAACGAAGCTGTGGATACGCTTCCAGTTTCTCTTCAAACGAACTTTCCAACCATCGGTGGATGTGATCGCCATGGTGGTCAAGATCAACAATGAGGTGCCTCCAAACCACAGGTAACGGGTGCGGAGGATCGTTTGCGTCACCAGGGAGAAGTCGAATCCATAATCCAGGCCCAAATAGATTAGAAAGTGTGCGGCTGCGTAATAAAAGGCGTATAAACCCGTGATCCTGCGGTACTTGACGCCCCGGGTAAAGCCAGTGACCACGCGCAAAGGCGTGAATATTAATGAAAGCAATAGCAGAACCAGCGCGATATCCCCGCTGCGCCGTTCAAGAATTTGGATGGGATTGGGTCCCAATTTGCCATTAAAAAAGAGGAAAGCAATGATCAAGGCCGGTACAAGGCAGATAACATTTACCGCCAGCCGGTCGAACCGCCGCAAAGTGACCAGTTTCATTAGTAGTTGACTTTCAGATCCATTCCCTCATAAAGAGATGCCACCTGATCGCCATAGCCATTAAAGATCAATGTCGGGCGTCGTCCAGTCTCGCCCAATCGCCTCTCCGTGTCTTGTGACCAGCGCGGATGGGGCACATTTGGATTGACATTGGAGTAGAAGCCGTACTCGCTTGGACCGGCAAGGTTCCAAAAAGTGGGAGGTTGATCTGCCACCGCTTCGATCTTGACGATGGATTTGATGCTCTTGAAACCGTATTTCCAGGGAACAACGATGCGCAAAGGCGCACCATCCTGTTTGGGAAGTGGTTTGCCATACAAACCGCTGGCAAGCAAAGTAAGGTCGTGATTGGCTTCATCCAAACGAAGTCCTTCGGTATACGGCCAGGAGAAAAATGGATCTTTCTGTCCGGGCATCTGATCTGGACGTAGAACCGTTGTGAAGGCAATGAATTTGGCTTCAGGCTGAATGCCAACATCCTTCAGAAGCCGGTTCAAGGGGAAACCTTCCCAAGGGACAACGATCGACCAGCCTTCAACACAGCGCATCCGGTAAACATGCTCCTCCGCCGTGTAAGTTTTGATGATCTCATCAGCGCTCAAAGTGACCGGTTTGTCAACGAGCCCGCTGATTTCCACGGTCCATGGGGTGATGACAAAATCAGACACCAGTTGGGCTACCCGACCCTTATCGGTGGAAAATTCATAATAGTTGTTGTAGGTGGTGATCGTGTCGTATGGGGTGAGGGTATCGGGCAGGGGTGTCTCCGACGCAGTCGGGGTCCCGCTCGGCGTCACGCCGCAAGCCGCCAGGGCGGCGGTCACACCGATCATCGCGGATAATTTTAGGAATTTTCGGCGGGAAAAGTAAAGCTTTTCTGGGGTAATTTCATCAAGGAAGGAAACTTCAGGTTTATTGATCATGTTCAAATCCTTTTAATAATTAAACACGACAAGTTTTGTCTAAATATAACATATTGAAGATGAGTTTACATGATGAGGGGATTAATAAAGAAGAAGATGACCAATACCCGCAAGGGTCAGGCGACATTGCGTAAAAACGGTTTGAGCACGTACGTGAGTATGGCTGTCAGTGCCAGCATCCCGGCGCTCAAATATACCACAAATGGCTCATTGATCTTCTCTGCCAGCACACCGGTCAGAAGACCGCCAAGGGTTTGTCCGCCAATAAAGATCAATGTATAAAAACTCATCACCCTGCCGCGCATTTCGTCACTTGCATTTGCCTGGATCAGGGCATTGCTGACATTCACCACAGAAATAATGCTCCATCCGATGATGGCGATCATGAACAGCGAAAAAGGCACGTGGGTGGCGGTGCCAAAAACCAGCATGGCAACGGGGAGCACAAAAGAGCCAACGGTCCAAATTTTTCCGCGAAACCCTCTCGATCCGATCGTGGCGATCATCAACCCGCCCAGGAGCGACCCCAAGCCGCGGGCCGAAAACAGCAGACCATTGGTGGTCACGTCGCCATGGAGTACGTTCACTGCCCATGCAGGGATAAGTACAAGCACGCCGAATCCAAACGTGCCCACGACCAGCAGGTTAGTCAAGAGGAGGCGGATGGTTTTATTCGAGAACGCAGCCTTGAACCCTTCCTTTAATTGTTCGATGGGTGATTGCAATAAAATAATCGGATGGTTGTCGAGCTTCATCAAGCCAAGGGCGATGATCACTGCGATAAATGAAATTGCGTTGATCGTAAAACACCAGGCAGGACCCAGCCAGGCATAAACCATGCCGGCAACAGCAGGACCAATGACGACACCCAGATTGAACATGGTAGCATTCAATGCGATCGCATTGGTCATATCTTTGCGATCAATCAATTCCACCACAAAAGATTGACGTGCGGGGGCATCAAAGGCGTTGGCTACACCCAAAAAAAAGGAAAGTACGATCACGTGCCAGGCTTGAACAAGATTCGTAAAGGTTAGAATTGCCAGGATGACTGCCAGGATCATCATCGCGCTTTGGGTGATGATCAACAACTTGCGCTTGGATATCCGGTCTGCAATCACACCGCCATATAAGGTAAAGATCCAGAAGGGAATCCCGGCTGCGAAGCTGACATATCCCAGGAAGGCAGGGGAATGGGTGATTTGAAACACCAGGAATCCCTGCGCCGTCGATTGCATCCAGGTGCCCACCAGCGATACCAACTGTCCCATAAACCACAAACGGTAATTGGGATGTTGGAGGGCGGCGAACGTTTCATTGAATCGAGTCGAGATCATTTCGGACAGATTTCCTGTTTGGGATAATTCTGTTATACCATAACTGGCAATCGGGGGTTGGCGGTTATTAAGAGCAAGATTAGCCTGACCTTACAAAATTCATATAAAGGTTGACACTAACTTTAAAATTACTTACACTAGCCATATGTACAAAAAGTTAATAGTATGTGTACTCGTGTTAAGTGTGGTATGGTTAGTGTCAGGTTGCTCTACCGAAAAGAACCCACCGCTTCAAGGATCATCGGAAACGCAACCGCAAATTGCACCAACATCGGAATCCGGCAGCGCTGAGCTTTCAGCACTGGCACAACCGGAAAACACTCCGGACAGCTCTCAAATTGAGGTGTTGCCCCAGAGTCCGCTCCAGGTGATCATCGACTCCCCATCAGATGGTGACGTCATCACCTCGAACGAAGTACAAATCATCGGTCGAACTGCCCCCGGGGCGGTTGTAAGTGCAGCCGATGGTATCGCGGAAGCAGACGCACTTGGTCAATTCACTTTAAATGCCGTACTTGACTCTGGCTTACAGCTCATTGAGGTCGAAGCAAGCACTACTTCTGGAGAAGATATTGTTGAAACGCTCAGCGTTTTGATCCAGCCTGAGTGAAGAGGAGATAAAAATGAAAAAAAGTATTCTGTACGTAGGTTTGATTTTGAGTTTGGTCTTGATGATGACAGCCACGACTGTGTTTGCTGCGGCTGGTGACTCTTCCCTTTTGCTAAAGGGCAAGAAAACGGCTGTGCCCACGGGCGATGTTCCGACGACCGAACTCACGCCTGCTCCGCGAGGGAATTCTGCGCTGCACGCCAACCAGGCAGGTAACGATGCCAAGGTAAAGAAAGAGAATTTCCGCGGGACTGTCGTTTCTTCCACGGATACGAGCCTGACCATCGAACTCAAAAAAGGTGGCCAGCAGGTCTTCACCCTGGATGCAGCTACGATGATTAAGTATCCGACCCACTTCATCCCTGTTGTGACCGAAACCCCAACTGCCGCACCATCCGTTGACCCCAGCGCGACTGTAGTCCCTGAAGGACCTCTTGCAGTGGGTCTCGAAGTGATGGTCCGTGCCGCGAAACAGACCGATGAATCCTATCTTGCCATGAATATCATGGTCATCCCCGGGAAACCGGTAAAGGTGCATCATGTAGGTGTGGTGAGTGCCTACACTGCTGGTGAATCCATCGAAATCACTACGAAAGATGGCTCAGTGGATGTGTTCGAGCTTTCTGAAACCACCAAGTACCTGCCGGATGGCTCGGTCGATACCCTCAAAGTGGGCGATACCGTCACCATCATCATCCCGCGCGTCCTCACCGGGCAACCCCTGGTGGCAGCGGGTGTGGTATTGCATAGCGATACAGGCACCGAAACCGAAGCTCCTGAAGCTGATTAACCTTTAGCTTCAATGAGGGTCACCAAGCTCCCTGGATAAATCTCCAAAGCTTGAGTCAGAACCCTGTTCCAAATCAAATTGCACTCCCGGCGAGAAATTGCCGGGAGTGTTTGCTGTTGGAATAGGGTTATTGCACCTGGAAGAGAAAAAAGGTGAGGGGAATCCCTTGTGGGGGGAACCAGGAAAATACAACGTTCTCACTTGACAGGTACGACGGATTTGATAGAATAAGTTCATCCTAATTTGAAAGGAGGCACCGACAACTTATGACTGCCAAATCTGCCCGAATGCACGGAAAATGTCGCGCGCCTCGAAAGGGAAGGATGTTCTAACCTGTTTAGGTTAAAATGATTCTGCCACAGGTGCGCTGCATCTGTGGCTTTTGTTTTAAAGCCGTTCGTACCGTAATGAATAGTAAAGAAGATAGAAGAAAATGAAACCCTCGAAAATTGAATTTGATGATGAGTTTGAAACAACGCTGCAATTGCCTGCCATACGCCACAATCCCTCAACAAGAAAAAGGGAGCATGAAATCAAAAAAATGAGCCAGCCTAAAATCTCGGGTTGGGATACGATCGCGGATAACCTCAAAGACTTCACTTACCAACCCTCGCGTCACGAAAGCGCCTGGTTGATGAGTTCGTTGGGTGAATTCTACGACCAGCAATGGTTCGATGACATCTTGATGATGGTCAAAGGCGGCAAAGAGGCCTCTGTGTACCTGTGCAAGGCCAACCCCAACGCCGGAGTGCCTTATCTGGCTGCCAAAGTCTACCGCCCGCGCCGCTTTCGCAATCTCAAAAAGGATCACATCTATCGCGAAGGACGCGCACAGGTGGAGACTGACGGCAAAGTGATCCTGGATGATGGGATGCTGCACGCCATGGCCCAACGCACGTCTTACGGCATGCTCTTGCTGCATGAAAGCTGGATTGGAGCGGAATATAAGACTTTACAGCTCCTGGCAGAAGCCGGAGCCGATATTCCCAAACCGTATGCGAGCGGAGCCAACGCGATCCTGATGGATTACATTGGCGACGAACTCATGGCCGCCCCAACCTTGAACTCGATCAGTCTTGACATGGCTGAAGCCCGGATCCTTTTCGAACGCGTGATGTTCAACATCGAGTCGTGTCTCAAGGCAGGCCGGATTCACGCCGATTTATCCGCCTATAACATCCTGTACTGGGATGGTTCGATCACCCTGATCGATTTTCCCCAAGCCATCCATCCGGATGAAAATCGCAACGCCTACCGTATCTTCCAGCGGGATGTACTGCGCGTATGCGAGTACTTCAACAGCCAGGGAGTCCGGTCAGACCCTTCCACCCTGGCGAAAAAGCTCTGGCTTTCGCAGGGCAGGCGGATCGTCTCTGAGATCGACCCGCACTACCTTGACCCAGAGAAAGAGGAAGACCGCAGGGTCTGGGAAAAACAAAAACGACAATAGTCACAGATCCCGGCGATTCTATCGCCGGGATTTTTAGATATAATACGTTAATCGCTTCCCTGGCGCATTGTGGGTTACGTAAATTGTTTGGATGAAATTTGGGACGCTTATGCAGAACAAATTCATTTCCTTTATTACCGGATGGATTTTCTCAAAGGCGAGTTTTTTGGTTCCGCTAAAGAAGATCGCATCGAATGAAGTATTGCTGGCGTATGCACACCCTCGTCCAGTTTATCGGCGCCATTATGTTTTTGTTCCGAAAATGCCTTATGCTGATTTATATGCCTGCCCCTTTGATG
Source organism: uncultured Chloroflexia bacterium (assembly GCA_963714465.1). Lineage (GTDB taxonomy): Bacteria > Chloroflexota > Anaerolineae > Anaerolineales > Anaerolineaceae > UBA6107. The sequence goes on from CAVQOS010000004.1 coordinate 130,181, forward strand.
ATCCGGCTTTTACGGCCGCTTTCTTTGAGCTGGTAAAAGAAGTGACCGTGGATCAGTCCCTTGCAACCCAGGAATGCAGGCTGGTATTCAACGGCGGGGCGTTTCAGACGTTTCCGCTGGCGCATGCACACTTGATAAGTGAGTAACTTTTGTTGAGATTAAAACAGGTTTTAGCTAAGGAAAATAATGCCAGATCCTTTGGAATTTATTTATAACCGGCGCAGCATTCGTAAATTCACCGACCAACCCATCCCCGAGACTGAACTGACCCGCTTGCTTCAAGCTGCCATGGCAGCCCCTTCAGCCATGAACGCTCAACCATGGGAATTTGTGGTGGTGACCGATCCGGCGGTCTTGAAAGAGCTTTATAACAGCACTCTGTTCAGCCGGCACAAGGCGGCTGCCGTGATCGTTGTTTGCGGGAGATCGCGGGTGCAAAAGACAAGGTCAGATGGTCAATTTTGGGTCCAGGATTGCAGCGCCGCGACAGAAAATATCTTGCTGGCTGCGACCGCCCTGGGGTTGGGATCGGTCTGGGTGGGGGTATACCCGGTTGCCCTGTTTACCATGCGGGTTTCCCAAATTCTCCATCTGCCCAAAGGGGTGATCCCGCTGGGGATGGTTTACCTGGGTTACCCGGCCGAAAAAAAAGAACCACGCTCACAATATGACGCAACGCGAGTTCACTGGCAGACTTTTGAGACGCTAGGTAACGGTCACAATGAGAAAACGGGGACTGGCAAGCTTTCTTCGACGATACGATCAGTTCTTGGCGGCAAACACAAGAAGGATGAATTATCGGAAGAAAAAAAGGAGGGATGAGTGAACGGGGAAATTCGGGCGATGCAGATCGAAGATTATGATGAAATCTTAGCCCTGTGGAAGCGTTGTGATGGCATCGGGCTTTCCAGCGCGGACGAACGCGAGCCGATCAAGGCATTCCTGGAACACAACCCGGGGCTGTGCTTTGTGGCACACAACAACGAGGAAATCATCGGCACCGTTCTTTGCGGGTCGGATGGGCGTCGGGGATATCTCTATCACCTGGCTGTGGATGAAGCTCAGCGTCACCAGGGCATCGGCAACGCGCTGGTGCAGCGCAGCCTGGAGCAGCTCCGCCTGAGGGAGTGCAGAAATGTCATCTGATGGTGTTTGCCAATAACCTGGACGGTCAGGCATTTTGGAGCAAGACCGGTTGGGCGATGCGCAAGGATATTTTGACCATGTCGCTTGACCTTGACCATCAATGTGAAGAATGCCCATGCTAAGTCAGCGATCTTGGCAGCACGCTTTCCTGGGAGTTCTCCTGCTGGCGGCGGTCTTCGTGGCGGGCATCGTCCTATCAGCATGTGAACGACCGGCGACGGTGACCAGTTGGGCGCCGATCGAGACCTCGCAGGCTTTGGAAACCCGAAATGCCCAATCCACCAAGACTACCCCCAATCCCTCTCTTCCCGCGCCAACTGCCACGCTTGCCCCGCCCTTTCCGACGCCTGAAGGATTGCCGCTGACCCTACCTTCTTCGATGAAGGGGTACGAGTTGTACTCGTGGCAAAACGGCGCCGAATGGAACTTCACCCTGATCACCGGCACGAACCGCTCGAAATCTTTCGATGAGATCATCGCGCAGGGTAATACGATTTCTGCGGACGGCTTCATCAAGATATCGGTCACCGGTATGGAAGAGATCCAGAAAGTCCTAGGCCTCCTGTCGAAAGGGGAGCAGGTTTTCTGGGCAGGTATGGATCTGGGCGGGCAGGTGCCCAGCGGTACGGTTTATCTCACCTTTCCTTCTCAAAAAATGATCGATGACCTCATGCAATTTTGTTCGGATCACAAAATCACCCTTCAAATTCTCAAAGAATCCTAAAAAGGCAGACTATGATCTCTCCTGATCTTCCCTTGATCGATTTGCACCATCACCTGGATGGCAGCGTGCGCCTGGAAACGATTATCGACATCGGTTTGACGCATGGTCTGCCCCTGCCGGCAACGACGCTCGAGGGGTTGCGCCCTTATGTGCAGGTTTCGGTGCCCAAACCGGGGGTGATGGCATTCATCGAAAAATTCGAATGGATGACCGGAATTCTGGTGGATTACGTTGCCTGCCGCCGGGTGGCCTACGAGGTGGTGGAGGATGCCGCAAATGAAGGTATCGATTACATCGAATTACGCTACAGTCCCTGGTTCATGGCGCAAGCCCATGCGCTGGCCGTCCAGGGGGTGATCGAAGCCGTCACTGACGGCATCCGCAGTGCTGAACGAGCGTTCGACATCAAAGCCAACCAGCTTGGCATTCTCAGCCGGCATTACGGGCCTGACGTCGCCTGGGAGGAACTGCAAGCTCTACTCGCCTGCAAGGATGAGATCACCGGGCTGGACCTGGCGGGCGACGAAGCCAATTTTCCGGGGACCTTGTTTGTGGAACACTTCAAACGCGCGCGGGATGCCGGATGGCATATCACCGTTCATGCCGGTGAATCGGCAGGCGCTGAAAGTGTGTGGCAGGCGGTCAATGAATTGGGCGCTGAACGGATCGGGCACGCCGTCCATGCGGCAGACGACCCGACATTGATGGATGCCCTACGCGAACGCCGCATTGGCATCGAATGCAACCTGACCAGCAACGTGCAAACCAGCACGGTAGCCGACTATGTTGATCACCCGCTCAAGCTGTTTCTTGAGAGGGGACTCCTGGCGACGATCAATACCGACGACCCCGGGATCAGTGGGATTGATCTGCATTATGAATATCAAGTGGCCATGCTGAAGGCCGGATTGTCCGAGAGTTTGATCCGCCAGGCGCAGCAAAATGCCCTGACGACCGCTTTCCTCAGCCCGAAAGAAAAAGAGAAGCTGATCGAACATAAAAAACAGAAGTGACCTAAAAACCTGGTCGTGAATATCTGCACAAGCTCTCTACATCCTTTGAGATGCCTGGGAAAATACCCGTTGTATCGCGTGCTATAATTCAAAATACAGAGAGCAGGCACATCCTTAAATGAAATTCTTAATCACAGGCGCAGCAGGATTCTTGGGATCAGCCCTCGCCAACCGGTTGGCGGCTGAAGGGCATTCTGTTTTAGGTATGGATGATTGCTCCACCGGCGATCCGGGTGTATTGTCCAACTCGGTACGTTTCATTCGCGGTGACGTGAACGACCGGCCCAAGCTGTGGACATTACTGCAGGACGTTGACTGCGTTTATCACCTGGCTGCCAGGGTGATCGTGCCCGAGTCGGTGCTTTACCCTCGTGAATACAACCAGGTGAATGTCAGCGGCACGGTTACTTTAATGGAAGCCATGCGCGATGTTGGCGTCCGGCGTGTTGTTTTCATCTCGTCCGGTGCGGTGTATGGCAACCAACCGGTGCAACCTGTCAAAGAAGACTTTGTTCCGAATCCGCGTTCGCCTTATGCTGTTTCAAAATTGGCAGCCGAATATTACATCAAAACCATCGGCTCGCTGTGGAATATCGAGACGGTTTGCTTGCGTGTGTTCAATGCCTACGGACCCGGCCAGCACCTCCCTCCGGTACACTCACCGGTGATCCCCAGCTTCCTGCACCAGGCGTGGGAGAACGGCACCATTGTGATCCACGGCGACGGAAATCAAACCCGTGACTTTGTCTATCTCGATGACGTTGTCAATGCCATGCAGGCAGCCTCGACCGCTCCAGGGATCGATCATCTGACCATTAATGTTGGCAGTGGGACTGAGATCAGCATGCGCGACCTCGCCCGCCAGGTGATCGAGGTCACCGGTGGACACCCCGAGGTGATCTATAATCCGCGGAATGTGGGTGGATTATCCCGATTGTGGGGTGACCTGACCCTGGCGCGTGAAAAACTGGGGTACCAGCCCAAAACTTCACTGATCGACGGTCTGAGGATCACCCTTGAAACTGAACTGATGCCCAAAACCACTGAGCATAAAGAAGAATTCTAGAACCAACCACCATTAACGATCTCCGATCCGGCAAAAACGCCGGATTTTTTCTTGTGTATAATACCCGTATGACTTGTCTGTCCTGTGATTTTTATCTGCAATCTGCCCCCGAAGTTGCCAGGGCGCTGCTGGGAATGCGCCTGGTTCGCGATTTCGATGGAAGGCGTATTTCCGGGAAGATCACGGAAACCGAAGCCTATGATGGTGAGGAGGATCTCGCCTGTCATGCGCGCAGCGGAAAAACCGCCCGCAATACCGTGATGTACGGTCCGCCGGGCAGGGCTTATATTTATTTCACCTACGGCATGCATTGGTGCCTCAACGTTGTCACCGGAGCCGAAGGTTCACCGGCTGCCGTGCTGCTGCGGGCAATTCTTCCGCTCGAAGGATTGGAGCTGATCGCTTCCCACCGGAAAGGTGTGCCTGAAAACCACTGGACGGATGGCCCGGCAAAACTGTGCAAAGCGCTGGCTATCGACGGTTCGCTGTACGGCACCGCCCTTTGCGAAATGGGTTCCAGCCTGCGCATCGAAGAAGACAAGCCAGCGGCGGACAGAGAGGTGGCTGTATCTGCACGGGTCGGAATCCAGTACGCGCCGGAACCCTGGTTGAGCAAACCCTGGCGCTTCAGACTGTTGTCTGAATGACCATCAACTTCCGCCCTGCGATGGATATTTCATCCATGGGCGGATGAACCTGGCAGGTAAAAAAATGGTATAAAGAATCCATGGATGAACAAATAAAAATTCCAGTCCCACTGATTAATGAAGGCGAGTCCGAATCCGACGGCGGACAGCTGGCTTATTTTCTTGAGCAGCAGGCTCAAGTACTGAACCCCGCCTTGTTGATCATCTACGGTGGCGGAGGTCACGCCAAATCTTTAATCGATCTCATCCAATCTCTTGAGACCTGGAAGATCGCGGGCATTGTGGATGACCGGTTGGATCCGGGCAGCCTGATCCTGGGCATCCCCGTACTCGGGGGCGGTGAGATCCTCCCTTCCCTGCGCGCTCGCGGGATTCGCTACGCGGTCAACGCAGTTGGCGGGATCGGGGATATCAACCCCCGTCTGGAAGTTTTCGCTAAGCTGCGTAACGCCGGATTTTCATTCCCCACGGTATGCCATCCTCGTGGATTTATCGAGCCGAGCGCGAAGGTAGGCGATGGCTGCCAGGTATTATTTGGTTCATACGTCGGAAGCGATGTAAGACTTGGGTTTGGCTGCCTTCTCAACAGCGGCGTGATCCTTTCGCATGATTGCCTCCTGGGAGATTACGTCAACATTTCTCCCGGCAGCACCCTGGCGGGCTCCGTCACCATCGGCGAAAAATCCATGGTCGGCATGGGTGTGACCATCAACCTGGGTCTGACCATCGGCGCAGGGGTAAGCATTGGCAATAGCGCAGTCATTAAAGCGGATGTTCCCGAAGGGGTGCATATTCGGGCGGGCGCGATCTGGCCGCAATAACGGATCATCACTCTTCAGTCCAGCGGGGCAATCATGGCAAACAAACCCAAAACAACGGTATCCACATCCAGAGATGGTAAAACGATCAAGGACGCGCGGGAAATTCTGCGCGGGCGAAGTAAGAAGGGAAAATTTGCCAGCCTGCTCCCGTTTCTTGGACCGGCTTTCATTGCCAGTGTAGCGTATATCGACCCCGGCAACTTTGCCACCAATATTGCCGGCGGTGCTCAATTTGGCTACACCCTTTTATGGGTGATCATCAGCAGCAATTTGATGGCCATTTTGATCCAATCTCTGTCTGCCAAGTTGGGGATCGCTTCTGGGTTGAACCTGGCAGAGCAGTGCCGCGCCCATTTCAGCCCCTGGTTTGTGAAATTCCTTTGGGTGTTAATGGAACTGGTCGCCATGGCAACCGACCTCGCCGAATTTCTGGGCGCAGCCATCGGATTCAATTTGCTGTTGGGGGTACCCCTTTGGATCGCCGGAATTCTCACCGGGATCACGACTTTTATCATTCTCGGGCTGGAACGCAAGGGCTTTCGACCACTCGAAGCCGTCATCTCGGCGATGGTTGGGGTGGTCGCCGTGAGTTATGTGATCGAGACGATCATTGACAAACCGGATTGGGGCAATGTTTTTTATCACGCGGTGGTGCCGTCATTTGCAGGTCCTGAGAGTGTGATTATCGCAGCAGGCATCCTGGGCGCTACGGTGATGCCGCATGCGATTTACCTGCATAGCGCGTTGATGCAGGGCAGAGTCGTGGTGAAGAAGCCGAAGGAGCTCAAGCGCCTCTTCCATTATGAACAAATAGATATCCTGATCGCGATGGGTGCGGCGAGTTTGATCAACGGCGCGATGCTCATTATGGCAGCCGCCACTTTTCACACCCAGGGAATGGCCAATGTCGGGACGATCGAAGAAGCGTATAAAACACTTCAGCCCCTGTTGGGCAATGCCGCCCAGTTCGTTTTCGGCATTTCGCTGCTTGCCTCCGGTCTCTCCAGTGCATCGGTTGGGACAATGGCAGGTCAGGTGATCATGGCGGGTTTCCTGCATATTGAAATTCCGGTCTGGGTAAGACGCCTGGTAACAATGGTGCCTTCTTTGATCGTCATTGCACTGGGGCTGGATCCGAGCCGGACACTGGTCATCAGCCAGGTCACCTTGAGTTTCGGCTTGCCGTTCGCAGTGATCCCCCTGGTCATCTTCACCAGCAAAAAGGAGATCATGGGGGTATTGGTGAACCGCAGGATTACCACCCTGTTAGCCTCAGTCGTAGCTGGAATTATTCTTATTCTGAACGTCTACCTTCTCTACACGATCTTTTTTGGAGGTTGATCATGTTTAAAAATCTACTCGTCCCGCTGGATGGTTCAATGATGGCAGAAGCTGCGGTACCGGTGGCGGTGGAACTGAGCCGAAAGCTGAAAGCTGCGGTGACTCTGCTGCACGTCATCGAAAAGAATGCCCCGCAGGAGATTCATGGGCAAAGACATCTTACCAATGAAGATGACGCCAGGGCGTATTTGGAAGGTATTGCCAGTTCGAAGTTCGATGCGGAACAAAAAATATCGATCCACGTTCACACGGATGAAGTCAGCCAGGTGTCGCGCAGCATCGTAGAACACAGCGGAGAGTTCGCCCCTGACTTGATCATCCTCTGCGCGCATGGTGCGGGCGGGATCCATGATTTTGTGGTGGGAAGCATCCCGCAGCAAGTGATTGCGGCTGGATCCATCCCGGTGCTGCTACTGCAGCCCGAGGAAGGGGATGAGACCCGCAGCGTTTCGTTCAAATGCCTTGTTGTCGGGCTGGATGGAGACCCGGTGCATGATCACAGCCTGCTCCTAGCCAGTGATCTGGCAAAAGAAATTGGGGCTCAGCTTCATCTCATTCGGGTCGTGCCCACGCTTTCCACCTTGAATGCTGAACATGCTGCCACCGGGACATTACTGCCGGCGACGACCCAGGCGATCCTGGACATTACCGAGGAAGAAGCGATCAACTACCTTGATCATCAAATGGATTTCCTGCGCGAGAAGGACGTCGAAGCAACTGCAGAGGTTGAACGGGGGGATCCTGCTCAAGAAGTAGTAAAATCAGCCACAAACCAGAACGCTGATATGATCATATTGGGAACACACGGTAAAAAAGGAATGGATGCTTTGTGGGCTGGCAGCGTGGCTCCTTTGATCGTCGCTCGTACCCGCCTGCCCATCCTGCTGATCCCTGTTCGGAGGTAGTTCATGTTTAAAAAACCAACAACGCCCACCACGCCGGCATCCGTATCGGCTCCCATTGAGCGGGTGACTTCAGTATTGGGGCCTGGAATCTTATGGAGCGGCAACCTAGGCGGCAAGGGCGGTATTCGTATCGAAGGCACATTTGAAGGCGAGATCAACATCCGCGGGCTGGTGGTGGTGGGTGAAACCGGAAAAGTTACCTGCCAAAATGTGCGGGCGAATACGGTCGTCATTGCCGGATCGCTCAAGGGGAATGTGACCGCCGAAAAGCTGGAAATTCGGTCTTCAGGAAGAGTGTGGGGGGATGTAGTGACCACAGCTTTTTCGACTGAAGAGGGTGCATTTCTGCGCGGACAGGTGCGTATGGAAGAAAAGGTGGAACTTGGACCTGAAGAACCCGGGAACCCGGAAAAGAACGGGTTGGATTTAGTTTCTCCGGCACCAACTCTGGAACCTGATGAGACCGTTCCGTCGCAACCTGCAAAAGGGAAGAAAGTCGCCTGATCTGGCAAAGGGAGCCGCGTGGATACTAAATTTTGGCTTGGGTATTTGAGTGAATGGTTGGGTGTTGTTGCGGTTGTAATGATCGCGGCGATCAGCCCGCTATTAAAAAAGGTAAAGCCGATCGCGTTTCGTTACGCCAAGCGCGAAGCCACTTATGCGTTATCTTTATTTGCGGTAATTTACATTATTGCCTTCCAATTTTATTCAGGTGCACTTTTTGCTTTTCTGCGGGAATTCGCTGGAATTTTTCCCGGGGGTGAACTGGCACAGAAGATGTTGCTTGCGGTCATCTGCCTGATCCCTTTTATCGCCGCAGTGATCTTGCGCGGACAGCCCTTCTTCAGCCTCGGTTGGCAGAGGGGTAATCTTCGCCCGGGGCTGATGGTTGGCGTTTTGGTCATGCTGGTCATCCTCTTTTTGCGGGGAAAATTCCTACCTCTGCTCAAAGGGGTCACCCCGGAACAAGCCGGCTTGTTGCCTGTGTGGATCGTTTACGCATTCGCCGAGGAAATGATCTTTCGCGGGTACATCCAACTCAGGATGAACTCCTACCTGGGTGAGAAATGGGGATGGCTTGCTGCCGCAGGGCTTTTTGTGCTTTGGCAGCTTCCCGGCAGGCTTTGGCTCTTCCCCGCAGCGGACATATGGCAGCCCATTCTGATCGCCTCGATACAAGGACTCATTTGCGGTTGGATGATGAAAAAAACAGGTCACGTCACCGCTCCGGCTTTATTCCGTGCATTTTCCGGTTGGATCGCCCTAATTTAATCGACATCATTTGAGTGGAGTAAGATCATGCGTTTGTCGCGTCTTTTTAGCCAGACTCTGCGTGAGGCCCCCGCGGAGAGTGAAATCGCCAGTCACCAACTCCTGGTAAGGGCTGGATTTATCCGCCAACTGGGGGCTGGAATTTTCACAACCCTGCCGCTGGCTCAACGTTCGATCCAAAAGATCACGGCCATCATGCGCGAAGAGATCAATGCGATCGGCGGGCAGGAAATCAGCATGCCGGTCGTGCAGCCTGCTGATGTGTGGAAGGAAACCGGGCGCTGGTATCAAATTGGCAGCGAAATGGGACGCTTCAAGGACCGCGCCGGGCGGGATATGGTGCTTGCGATGACCCATGAAGAGGTCGTGGCGGACCTGGTGCGCGGGATCATTCGCAGCTACCGCCAACTGCCGGCGTTGATCTATCACATTCAAACCAAGTGGCGTGACGACCCGCGTCCACGGGCTGGACTGATCCGGGTTCGCGAATTTACGATGTTGGACAGTTACAGCCTGGACAAGGACACGCCTGGTTTGGACAAGCAGTACCAGGCTCATTTTGAGGCGTATTTCAGGATCTATCAGCGCTGCGGATTGCCCGTGGTGGCAGTTCAATCTGATACCGGGATGATGGGCGGGAAGATGGCGCATGAATACATGTATCTCACGCCCATTGGTGAAGACAGCCTGTTGTTTTGCGATACTTGCGGATACTCTGCCAACCGCCAGGTGGCAAAGGTGAGAAAGGAAACGCCCGCCTTCGAACCGCCGCTACCTCTCGAGAAGGTGGCCACCCCGCATTCAAAGACCATCAATGAACTGGCGGAATACCTTCAAATTCCTTCTGCACGCACGGCAAAAGCAGTTTTTCTCATTGCGGTCATGGAAGACGAGAATAATAAAGAAGAGACTGAGAAGCTGATCTTTGCCATTGTGCGCGGGGATATGGAAGTGAACGAAACGAAATTGAGCAACCTGCTGCACGCCAAAGACCTGCGTCCGGCAACGGACGAAGAGATCAGGGCAACCGGAGCCGTGCCGGGTTATGCTTCGCCGGTGGGTCTGAAAGAGGTCAGCGTGATCGTGGATGAACTGATCCCGCTCAGCCCGAACCTGGTCGCCGGAGCCAACCAGGAAGGCTACCATCTGAAGAATGTCAACTATGGACGCGATTTTGACGCCATGGCGGTTGCCGATATCACCTCGGCATCTGAAGGAGATGCCTGCCCCAACTGCGGGAATCCTTTACGCTTGAGCCGTGGGGTGGAGGTGGGAAATATTTTCAAATTGGGCACACGTTATTCGGATGCGCTTGGCTGTACCTACCTCGACGAATCGGGCAGCAGTTTGCCCGTGGTGATGGGATCTTACGGCATCGGTGTCGGCCGGCTGCTGGCTTGCATCGCCGAAGAACACCACGACGAACGCGGGCTGACCTTGCCGGTGAGCATTGCACCGTATCCCATTCACCTGGTCGTCCTCCCTGGAAAAACCCAGGACCTCTCTGCCAGTGTGGATCAACTGGAGGAGGAACTCAGCCAGGCAGGCCTGGAACCGTTGGTTGATGACCGCGCAGAATCGGCAGGAGTGAAGTTCAACGATGCCGACCTGATCGGGCTGCCGCTGCGGATTACCCTCAGTGAACGGGCGTTCAAACAGGGAGGCGTTGAGTTCAAATTGAGGACAGCCGAGAGTGCGTTCATCGTTCCCATCGACCAGGCTGTGGAGAAAGCACGCGAGATCATCCTCTCCCTGGGAAACACATCATCGAAGAATCCAGATAAAGGTACAATTTAGGCTATGACTAAGCAAAAACCTTTCCTTGTTCCAATGTCTTATCCGGATATCACGGACGCCGAACGCAAGGCAGTGATGGATGTATTGAACACCCCGAATTTGAGCATGGGTCCGAAAATAGACGATTTCGAAAAGATCATGGCTGATTATGTGGGAGCAGCCCATGCCATTGGGGTCAATTCAGGTACCGCGGGACTGCATTTGTGCATCAAGGCTGCCGGCATTGGCGTTGGCGACCTGGTGATCACCACGCCGTTTTCATTCGTTGCCTCGACCAATGTGCTGCTGTATGAGAATGCCATACCCGTCTTCGTGGATGTTGACCCGAATACCGGCAACATTCGACCTGACCTCGTAGCAGAAGCTGCCCGGGATTTGACTGCCGGAGGCGCTGCCGCCCAAAATTGGCTTCCCCGCAAAGGGGCTGAAAACGCCGGTTCCTTGAAGGCGGTGCTGGCAGTGGATGTTTTTGGTCAACCGGCCGATTTTGATGCAATCCGCAAAACGACTGATCTCTTTCACCTGCAATTGATCGAAGATTCCTGTGAGGGATTGGGGGCGCAATACAAAAATCGACCTACGGGGATGTTGGGGGACTATGGTGTTTTTGCTTTCTACCCCAACAAGCAGATCACAACCGGCGAAGGCGGATTGATCGTCACCAACGATGACGCTGCCGCCAGGCTGATGATGGGTTTGCGCAGCCAGGGACGGGCGCCGGGAGATACCTGGCTTCAGCACACCTACCTGGGATACAACTACCGCATGGATGAAATGAGCGCTGCGCTGGGTGTGGCGCAGATGGGACGCATCGAAGAGCTATTGCAGAAAAGGCAGCAGGTGGCAGATTGGTACAACGAACGCCTGAGCGAAATGCCCGGGGTTCTGCCCCCACAATTGGTGCCTGAAACCACACGCGTCAGCTGGTTTGTGTACGTGGCACGTTTTGATCCGAGATTCAACCGGGATGAGATCGCAAAGCGCCTAATAGAGCGCAGGATCCCCGTGCGGCCCTATTTTCTCCCCATCCATTTGCAGCCTTACATGGTGGAGAGGTTTGGATTCAAGGCTGGAGATTTCCCAGTGACCGAAGACCTGGGCAACCGCGGACTTGCGCTGCCGTTTTCAGGCATGATGACCGAAGCCCAGGTGGACATCGTCTGCCAGGCGCTGCGCGATAGCATGAATTGATTTTCTGAACCCGATGAACGAGACAAAACGATTCATTCCTTTTCGGCGGTCAGGACTTATCTTTCAAAGCCTGATCCTGGCTGTATTGGGAGGATTGACCTCATTCTTGATTTGGTTCGCATTCCAGCAAACCACACGCGGGCTGCTCTTCCTTTATCTGATTTTCGCGTTCATCCTCTTGATACCGATGGGATTAACGGCGTACCGCCTGTATGCGTTAATGCATGCCAGTTATGAGATCGACCGCGACGGTCTGCGCATTCACTGGGGCCTGCGGGTGGAAGAAATCCCACTTCTCGAAATTGAGTGGGTACGTCCGCGGGAGGAACTGGCCGAGGTGCTGCCTGGGCCGTTCATGGCCATGCCGGGAGCCTATTTGGGGGCAGTACGCTTGCCCAATCTTGGCGAGGTTGAATTTGCCGCGTCGGGGATGCGCGGTCTGGTGGTCGTTGCATCCGAGCGAAAAGTCATTGCTGTCTCCCCTGATGATCCGGCGGGATTCATCAAATCTTTTCAACTTGCAGCCGAAATGGGCAGCCTGACACCTATCGATTCTTATTCCACCCACCCTGGGGCATTTGTGATCCAGGTCCTCAAGGATAAGTGGTCCCTGAGTTCACTGGCTTCCCTGCTTGTGGCTACCATCATATTGGTCGTTTTGGACAGCCTGCTTGTGCTTGGCAAACAGACGATCTCGCTTGGTTTTGCGCCAAATGGGACCCCGCTCGAAGCCGTACCTGCCGCCAATTTATTGCTGCTCCCAGTTTTGGGGTTGATCGTCTTTGCCGTCGACCTTGCAAGCGGGATTTTCTTTTTCCCGCGAAAGAATATGAAGCTTGCAGCATATGGGTTATGGTTCACGGGGACGCTCGCCATACTGCTCTTGATCACGGCTTCTTTGATCCTCTACTTTTCCACCTGAAAGGTCTTATTAATGCCTGGTCTTGATCTCACTCAGGTTGCGATTGGTGCGCTACTGGCATTGTTCGCGGCAGGCTCCGGCTACCTGGTACGGGCGCTGTCGCTCAGCGGAGCAGCCGCCGCCTTTTGCCTGGGCACCATCATTTTCGGCCTCGGCGGCTTGCCCTGGGCGGTCCTGCTGCTGTCATTTTTCATCCCTTCCAGTTTCCTTTCACTCCTCTTCAAGAAACGCAAAGAGACGGTCGAAACGAATTACGAAAAAGGATCTCGCAGAGATGCCTGGCAGGTGCTTGCCAACGGCGGTCTCGCCGGTATTTTTGCCATCCTCCACTGGATTTTCCCCGCTTCGGTGTTGCCCTGGTTGGCGGCTGCAGCAGCTTTGGCAGCGGCAAACGCAGATACCTGGGCGACAGAACTGGGAATCCTCAGCCGAACGGATCCCATCCTGATCGTATCCGGAAAAAGGGTTGCGAAGGGCACTTCAGGCGCTGTTAGCCTGGCAGGGGGTGCAGCATCGCTTTTGGGTGCATTCGTAATCGCGGTGGTATTTCTATTTCTATTCACTCCGGGCAGCGGATATTCTGCATCGTCAAATACAGTCTGGCTGGCAGCCGGGGTGGTCTTAAGCGGTATTCTGGGCAGCCTGGTGGATTCAGTCCTGGGCGCCACCCTTCAAGCGATTTACTACTGTCCAAATTGCATGAAAGAAACTGAGAAGCAACCGCTGCACCACTGCGGCAGCCAAACCCAATGGATCCGAGGCATCCGCTGGTTGAACAACGACTGGGTGAATTTCCTGTGTACCCTGTCTGCAGCGCTATTCGTTTTGTTATTCAGTTTGCTCTTTTGAACTCAAGACCACACCATTAATAGAAAACTTATCCCAACTGTACTGACGGGCAGCATTGTCATTCTGGCATGATGCTTGCACCTGTTTTAATCATGCAAGTTTTGAAGTGAAATATGAGAGGATAAAATTACTGAATAAATTACAAAAACATTACAGATTTGCAATGGTGATTCCATTCAAAGCAAACGTCGTATAATTTAAATCAGTAGCGTACCGGACGCGGGGTAGGCATTTAATTTCTCGTCTTCATATCAAAGATTTTTGAGATTACCAAAAAATGATTTTACGGAAGATGAAATCAGGGCGAAAGCAACCACTAGGACAGTCGTTGGTAGAACTGGCTCTCACGCTGCCGATCTTCCTGCTTCTTGTGTTAGGCATCATGGAAGTCAGTCGGTTGGTTTTTATGTACAATGCGGTATTCACTGCCAGCCGTGAAGGGGCGCGTTATGCTGCGGCGACAGGAATTAGTACCAATGGCGTTCCATATTATATTGACTGCACAGGGATTAGAGCAAGAGCGCAAAAGGTGGCGATCCTTTCGACATTGAGCCTTGTCGACATTACTTATGACAGTGGCTCTGGCACAGCAGGTAAGGGCAGTTGCCCCGTGGGTGAAACGACCTTGGTTTTGGGTGATCGAATTGTCGTAAAGGTAACTGCTACTTACCACTCTATGATCCCGCTTCTCAATCTTGGTGATATCCCCATCACTTCAACCACATACCGAACGCTGATCAAAGACCTGGATGTTAATTCAACCATTTCACCGTAGAGCCTTACAAGGTGTGTAAATGTCGATGAAAATATCTTTACCTCAAAAGAAAGAAGAAGGTCAGAGCCTGGTCGAACTGGCGATAGGTATGATTTTGCTTTTGCTTATTCTTGCTGGGATCGTTGACCTGGGTCGTGCAATTTTTACATTGATGGCAATGCAGGATGCGGCTGAGGAAGGAATTGTTTATGGGGTTGCATTCCCAACGTCTTGCAGTCAGATCACGTCCCGGGTTACGGATAATCTATCTCATAAAGTACTGCCTGAAGATATTTCCGTTGCTGTGCAAATTAACGGTATTGCCTGTGGGGCCGCAACAAATGTGACCGCCGGTCAGCAAATGCTGGTTGAGGTAACAGAAAATTTCCAAATCACGATGCCTTTACTCGGTTCCGTTATTGGGCAGCATATACCTCTCAAGGCAACTGCAAATGGGGTTCTGCTTAGACCCAAACCGTGAAAAACAGGAGGTGCTATATGAAACAAGTACATAGATCCCCGGGAAAGAATGAAAGCGGCCAAATTATAGTTATCCTTGGTTTAGCCGTAATTGCACTGCTTGCATTTACCGGTTTGGCAATTGATGGAAACCGCGTATATCATTCCCGTCGAATTAATCAAAGCACAGCAGATTCGGCTGCCATGGTGGGTGCAGGTGCAGCCGCGAGATATCTCGAAGACCAACATTTTGTCGTTTTTGACTGTGACACGCCTGATAATTCGTTGTCAGCAAAAGCATCCGATGTCGCGATCGCTGCTGCAATTCAAGCTGCCAAAGAATCTGCTCTTGCAGATAGTGTTGTTTTGCTTCCTTATGATTTATCTACTAACAATGGCGTAACATCAGTCTGCGACTCAGATGGTGTGCGGAAATACCTGGATGTTATTGTAAAAGTGACTACGACCACACCGACGACTTTTACTAAGGTGATAGACATTGGTTCGATCAATACTTCAGCACAAGCAACAGTGAGAATTTATCCAAGACAATCAGCCGCATACGGCAATGCCCTTGTAGCGTTATCAAATGATTGTGGTCTCGGAATTGATTTGACAGGCTCGATCGATGTCCAAATATTAGACGGTGGTATCTTTTCGAACTCGAGCATTTCAGGCAACAGCCAGGCCGCTAAAGTATATGTCAAACCACCTGGTACGATTCTCTATAATGAAGGGTGTCCGTTCAACGCAAAAGTAAATTTCACTCCCAATCCACCAGGTCCCAGTCATGACCGGTTGGCATTTGACATAAACCCGCCGATATGTTCAAATGCTGCCTTTGTGAATGCTAACACTTCTTCGGGGACTCTCAGCCCCGGCAACTATAGTGGGATTTCGGTTAAAAATCTCCTTACCCTAGAACCCGGACTTTATTGTCTAAGTGGTCCTCTAGACGTAAATGCAAAAGCTAACTTGGTGGCACCCGGTGTCACTTTTTACTTCTTACCTGGAAGCAGCGCATCATTCAACGGGTCTGCTGAATTGCATCTGTCGGCACCATCGGCGAACGCGACTCCGCCAGCGGTTCCAGGATTGCTCATGTATTTTGACAAAGACCTGCCGACCACGATCACATTAAACGGGAATTCGCTTAACGACTACCAGGGAACCATTTATGCACCGAAATCACATGTAAAAATAAATGGAGATTCAGGTTCAAAGACCATGTACACTCAAATCATTGCTTATGATATTGCTATCAACGGAAATGCAACCCTATTAATGGATCAGATCGGCGATGACCAGTTTAAATTTGATGCTTCTCTGGGATTCTTAAAGTAGCTGCAAACTAATTACTAAAAGAAGCTGGCGATGAGCCAGCTTCTTTCTATCTCGGGAATAAATTCAAGAAAAAATAGACTAGCTCTTGTGGTTCTTATAACCGTTGGACTCATCCACGTCCAGGCGGTATCCGATGCCGCGAATCGTTTTGATGAACCTGGGGTGGCGTGGATTTTCCTCCACCGCCTGCCGCAGCCAACTCATATGCACGTCCAAAGAGCGTGTATCCCCTGTGTAATCTGTTTCCCACGCCTGGCGGAATAGATTTTCTCGTTCGATGACTTCGCCAGGATGTTCCATCAGGATTTTGAACAATATCAGCAGACGCGGCGTGAGTCGGATTTGTTTATCCTCGATCATCACCCGCCGCTGTTCAACGTCGAGTTGGAATGGACCGGCGATAAGGCTCGCGTTATTTTCAATCGGAAGAAGGTGGCGGATGCGGTTGACCAGTTTTTGCATGGTGAACGGGAGGGGTAAAACAAGATCAGCGCCGTATTTATCGTTGGGGTCGCTGTCAGCGCCGATCACCAGGATGGTCGGCAGTGTGGCAGCCTTTTCATGCAGTGATTGGCAAATCCGTTTTCCACTCGTTCGCATCGAAGAAGCATCGACCACTACCAGGTCAGGAATACCTGAATCGAAATGCGCCAGGGCAGCGGCACCGCTGGCTACACTTTCGACCATGAACCCCTTTTTGATCAGACCAGCGGTAAAGGAGGGATGGTCGGCGCGTTTTCCTTCTATCAAAAGTATTCTTTGCTTTATCAAATGAGTAATTCCTGTGCCTTAATGATAAGACGTTTCAATAATAAGCAACTCTCGGTCATTATTTCGTGGATTGGCAAGAGCTTATGACCTTAATAAACGAACGACGGAACTTCCGTGATGCAGCTTGGCTTTTGAAATGACCTTCCCCCAAAAAAGGTCTAAAATGGATTTAATAAGTTCAAATTTCTGCACGACAACTTTCCAGTGCAATGGTCTAATTATTATACACCATCTTAAAAAAAGCAAGAACTGGAAGCAATTTAATTCAAATTAATCTTAAGACGTTTGGTGAGTCTGAGCAGGTCTCATGTTTGTTGCAACACTTCTCTGCACGTGTTAGAATAATGCTGGCGATAATCGCGGCAGAAATTCTGGAGGATCGAAATGCCAGAAATGGTCGAAGTAATGGTTGATAGCGTAAGGGTGAGTTTGACCAACCAGCAGCGGATTGTCTTGCTGCGCGAGTTAGCCAGCGAATTTTTCCTTCCAATTTGGGTTGGTCCATACGAAGCAGAATCGATTACCACAGCGCTGCAGGAAATTGAAATTGCACGCCCTCAGACACACGATCTCCTCTTATCTGTGTTTGGTCATCTGCATGCTCGCCTGGTGAGGGTTGAAGTTACCGCTTTGCGCGGCGACGTGTTTTATGGAAATCTCGTGCTTGAGTCAAGAGGAGAGCAGGTCAATATTGATTCGCGCCCGTCGGACGCGATCGCTCTAGCCGTCCGCGCACATGTGCCCATTTTCGTTGCCAGGGAAATATTGATCGAAGCTGGGATTTCTCCTGAAAAAGAAGTCAATACCGCCGCGGACAAATCGGAAGATCAGCCCGAGCCGGAGTCTCATGAAAGCCCCGTGGAACCGGAAGCATCAGGCCGGTTATCTGTTTTCGAAGACTTCCTGCAGAATATCGACCTCGACGATCTTAGCGATAAACCGGATCAAGAAGAGCCGCCCCAGGAACCACCCAGCGAAGACAAGCCCCCGAAAAAGAAAAAATAGGTTGGGGCTGATGTGAAAATCCTAGCAAGATCTTTCTTTAACCATAGAACGTATCCGATCGGATGAAGGCGAATATGGCTGATTACCCGCCCTTGGAAGATAATTCGACCACAGAAATCCAATCCCAACCCAACAGCCGCGAGGCTGAGGAAGCGGTGCTGGGTGCAGTATTGATTTATCCTGATTCATATTTTGAGGTCGCCCAATTGGTGCAGCAGGATGATTTTTACATCATCCGCAACCAGTGGATTTGGGAGGCTTTCACCAGGCTGCACGAATCTCGCGGCGTCATCGACATCCTGACAGTAACCAGCGATCTCGAGGAACACAACCGGCTGATAGAGGTAGGCGGACAGGATTATTTGCTGTCGCTCGTCAACCAGACCCCCACGGCGCTGCATGCCGAAGCTTACGCGAAAATCGTCGCCCAAAACTCCATTCGCCGCAAGATGCTGGGCGCGGCGAACGACATGGCCAAGCTGGCATACGACAAGGAAAAAACCGTCGAAACCATCATCGACGAAGCTGAAAAATCGATATTTGGGCTGAGCGAGCGCCGTGTGCGCCACGACCTTGAACCCATTTCACAGGTCTTGAGCAATTACTACGACCGGATCGACCAGCTTTCGCAGCGCGATGAAGAGATCTACGGGGTTCCCACCGGGTTGACCGACCTGGACAGACTGCTGGGCGGGCTGCAAAAATCTGACCTGCTCATCGTTGCCGGGCGTCCCGGTTCGGGCAAAACAGGTTTCCTGCTGTCGGTCGCCAAGAACGCAGCCCAAAAACACAAGAAACATGTGGCTGTTTTCTCACTCGAAATGTCGAATGAGCAGCTCGTTCAGCGCTTGATCGCGCAGGAGACACGCATCGATACGCAGCGGCTGCGCTCCGGCAAACTGAACGACAACGAGTGGCCTGTCTTTACCCATGCGATCGAAGTATTGGGGGATACTCCCATCTGGCTGGACGATACACCTGCCATTACCCCGCTGCAGCTCCGCACAAAATGCCGCCGCCTGCACATGGAATACCAACTCGACCTGGTGATTGTGGATTATTTGCAGTTGATGGGCAGCGACATGCGCACAAGCAACCGGGTTCAAGAGGTTTCATTCATCTCCCGCAGTCTCAAAGTGCTGGCAAGAGAATTGAACGTTCCGGTGCTTGCAGCTGCCCAGTTATCGCGAGCTGTCGAGCAGCGAGAAGGAAAGAAGCCGGTCCTTTCCGATTTGCGTGAATCTGGCTCATTGGAACAGGATGCAGATATCGTTATGTTTATCCATCGTCCGGATATGTTGGATCAAGATGCAGCCAAGTCGAATCTTGCCGAAATGATCGTAGCCAAACATCGTAATGGCCCCACTCATCCAGGGATCGAGATGATATTCTTGAATAACCTGGCCCGCTTTGAAAATGCAGCACCCCATTACGCCGCCGGCAGCGGTGACAACGGCGGTAAGAAAAAGTAGAAAAAACCAATGACATCATTTACTGGTTTCCCTGCTGGCAAAGTACGCATGACGCCCATCCCTGCCACTTTTTTCACTGATCTTCTACCCGAAATTGACCATTTGGGCGAGTTAAGAACCACGCTCTATGCGATCTGGCACCTTGACCATCAGGAAGGAAGCATCCGGTATCTCCTCGAAGATGATTTTCTGAAAGATGAAAGATTCATCCAGGGTTTTGGTCAAACCGATGAAGAGCGGAAATCTGGATTAAGAGACTCGCTCGAACGAGCCTGCCAGCGGGGAACATTCATAAGCGTGGGGGTTGACGCGCAAACGGTGTACTTCCTCAATTCTCCCCGTGGAAGGGCGGCCAGCGAAGGGTTGGCAAAAGGAACATGGACGCTGAACGACCATCCAGTGGGTGAAATCTCATTGGAAATGGAAAGGCCAAACATTTTCGACCTTTATGAAAAAAACATTGGACCTTTGACTCCGATGATTTCGCAAACCCTCCAGGAAGCTGAAAAGCTCTATCCTGAAGATTGGATCGAAGAAGCGATTCGTACCGCAGTGCTAAAAAACGCGCGTAATTGGCGCTATGTTGAGGCCATCCTGCGGTCATGGAAAGAGAAAGGGCGTGATGAAACGAATCGACGAAACACTCAAGAAGATCGCAGAAAATACATCGAGGGCGAGTTTGCCGACTTCATCGAACACTAAATCACCATCCCCTGAAGAAACCGTTTGCCCAATTTGCGGAGGGGTAGGTTGGCTGCACGAAGATTTGCCGATCACCGATCCGAATTTTGGCAAACTGGTGCGGTGCGTCTGCAAACAGCAGGAAGCCATCCAATCCGCGCAAAAACGGCTTTACCAGACGAGCAACCTTGAAGCTTTTCACACGATGACCTTTGAGTCATTTTCGGTGCAGGGAAGGTTGGGACTTGGCGATGAACAGATTCGTTCTCTCCAATATGCGTTGAGCCAGTCACAGCAATTTGCCGCCAGTCCAAAGGGATGGCTGATTCTCATGGGGACCTACGGGTGCGGAAAAACCCACCTGGCTGCCGCGATCGCCAACACCTGCATTGAATACGGCATGGGCGCGATCTTCCTCACCGTTCCGGATTTATTGGATTGGCTGCGCTCGTCCTATGGGGCAAGCGATACCACTTTCGAACAACGCTTCGAGGAAATTCGAAATGTGGATCTGTTGGTCTTGGACGACCTTGGGACGCAAAATTCCACCGCCTGGGCAGCTGAAAAACTTTACCAGATCATCGATTACCGCTACACACACAAACTTCCGCTGGTGGTGACCACAAATCTGCACCTGGAAGACCTGGATGACCGCATCCGCTCCAGGCTGCAGGATCCCGACCTGTCTACCCGGGTAAGGATCACTGCACCGGATTACCGTTCGCCGGTCAAAGACAGCAAAGATCGGCTGGTGTACTCGCTTCAGCTTCTTAGTGACCGGACTTTTGGCAACTTCAGTCTGCGCGAACCAGAACATCTGCCTGCCGAAACCCAAATGAGCCTTGAGAAGGCGTTTCGCGCAGCCCAGGAATTTGCTGAACGTCCAAAGGGCTGGCTGATGATGCTGGGGGGGTACGGCACCGGGAAAACTCACCTGGCGGCGGCGATCGGCAACTACCGCAAGGGAATGGGTGACGACCCCATTTTTGTGGTCGTGCCAGACCTGCTCGATCACTTGCGGGCGACTTTCAGCCCGACCAGCAACGCATCGTATGATGACATGTTCAACCGGGTGAGGTCTGCACCGCTGCTGATCCTGGATGACCTGGGCACCCAGAGCGCGACCCCCTGGGCGCGCGAAAAACTCTACCAGATTTTCAACGAACGTTATAACGCCAAATTGCCGACCGTCATCACGACTTCGGGATCGCTGGAAGAATTGGATGCGCGCATCCGCAGCCGGATGATGGATAACCGCTTGTGCAGCATGTTCGCCATTATTGCACCGGGGTACCGCGCAAACGCTAAGTCTGAAAGGTCGCGTCGTTCGAGCAAGTGATCGAAAAGGACGTGGACACAACCGCAGCTTAATCAAAGCAACTCCTGGGTGAGAGTCCCCTTCCTTACTTGGGAGTTGTTTTTACTTAATTAATATGATAAATTTGACAATAATTGGTTAATATAATAAAATCGGTGCAGTTTACATAATGATTACAGGCTTGCCTGGGAGAGAAAATGATACCTGCGTTTTTATTGGCTTTACGCGAAGGGATCGAAGCAGTGCTTGTTTTGACCCTTGTCTTGGGAATATTGACGAAATCCGGCCGGTCAGAATTGAAGCGTTACGCCTGGTTGGGAGCCGCAATCGCCCTGCTTCTTTCGTTTGCAGCCGCGGCGGTGATCACTTGGGCAGGCGCTGAATTTGAAGGCAATGGAGAGATCATTTTTGAAGGCAGCGCCATGCTGCTGGCTGGGTCCTTCCTCATCTGGATGGTCTTTTGGGTAAAGCGGCAGGCTTCATCGACGAAATTTGACCTGGAGTCAAAAATCGGACTCTCTTCCAATGAAAAAGCTGCAAAATCAATTTTTGGGGTGACTTTTTTTGCGGTTCTGCGCGAGGGACTTGAACTGGCCTTGTTCCTGGTGGCGATCAGCATTGGGGTTCAGAAAGGTCTTCTATTGGCCGGTGCGCTCGGTGGGATTGCCTCTGCGGCGCTGGTTGGATTTTTGGTGTACAGATCCACTCGAAAAGTACGGATGGCTCCATTCTTTCGCATTACGAACATCCTGCTGATGTTCTTTGCCGCAGGGTTGCTGGCAGGGAGTGCACGGGAATTTTCCGAGTTGGGGTTGATCCCGCTTATCGTTCCAAGAATTTATGATCTCACACCGGTACTGAGCACTACCAGTTTCCTGGGCGGGAATCATGAAGGCATTATTTGGCTACAATCCGGCCCCTTCGTTGGTCGAGATGCTGATCTATTTGAGCGTATTGTTGATCATTACTTTGAGCATGTTGAAACCCTTCCGACCCGTACGTGCGCAAGCATAAAAAAACCCCCGAAGCCGATAGCTTCAGGGGTTTTTGTGTCAAAGCATCGGCTGGATTTCACTGGTGCAATTCGGACAGCGGTCTGCTTTTTTTGAAATTGCGGTGAAGCAGTGTGGACACTCGCGTGTATCCGGTTCAACGACCGGTTTGGGTTTGCTCATCCGGTTGATCGCGCGGATGATGAGAAAAATGATGAATGCGATAATGATGAATTGGATGATGGTATTCAGGAATATGCCGTAATTGATGGTGGGAGCCCCGGCTTTTTGGGCATCCGCCAGGCTGGCGAAGCTTTGCCCGCTGATATTCCAATATAAACTGGAAAAATCGACCTTCCCCAATAACAAACCGATGGGCGGCATGATAATGTCGTTCACCAGCGAGGTGACGATCTTCCCAAAGGCTGCGCCAATGATGACGCCGATCGCCAGGTCGATGACACTTCCACGAAGAGCGAATTCTTTAAATTCCTTGAACACTTTTATCTCCCTATTGACCAACGCTTCTGCTCTAGAATTTTCAAAAGTAGATTCACCCATGTTGTCACCTCGATGAAATGATTACGAATATCGATCCGGAAAAGCCGTGATCAAAGTGACTTTTCTGCCATATGCTCGTTGAATTCAATTTAAGTCTATTCAGCGTGTTTGTCAATATAATATTGGTTTTGAGTCGCTTCCAGACAATGGAGCTAAAAATGGGCGCTGCATGATAGAATAATCGACGTGAAAATCCCCATTAGGAGAATCGTCAATAGTTACCCCCGCCAGTTTTGGGTCGTGTCGGTGGTGATGACGCTTGCCTATACCTTTCACTCTATGCTGTGGCCCTTTCTGATCATCTATGCCAGCCAGAAATTGGCGCTCCCTTTGACCGCGATCACGGGCTTGCTCACCTTAAACTCGGTGGTCGGGTTGGCAACCACTTTCCTGGGCGGAGCCATCGCCGACCGGTTCGGACGAAAATGGGTCATGGCGGTTTCATTGTTCTTATGCGGAATCTCCTGGTTCCTTTTCCAATTTGCCGACCATTTTTCCATCTTTGCCCTGCTGATGGCATTCAACGGCGCGACGACTCCCATCTACCGCCTTGCCGCGGATGCCATGATGGCGGATGTTGTCCCGGTTGAGCAGCGCATCGACGCTTACTCGATTTTGCGCCTGGGCAACAACCTGGGTGTTGCCCTCGGTCCTGCCATTGGCGGGTTCTTGTCGGCAATCTCCTATAACATTTCGTTTACCACCGCAGGCATTGGCATTTTTGCCTGTGGGTTGATCGTGACGCTCTTCTCGATCGAGACCATTCCTGCCCGCAGACAGGCTCTCCTGGTTCCCGGACAAAAGGGTGGATATGCAAAGATCCTTCACGATTCCAAGTTCATGGGGTTGGTAGGTTCTTATTCTTTGAACCGGATTTGTTCATCCACCTTGTGGATGCTGCTGGCAGTTTATGCGAAACAGAATTTTGGCATTTCAGAAAAACTCTATGGGTTTATCCCTACGACCAATGCAGTGATGGTGATATTATTTCAACTGGTCATCACAGCCCAGGTAAAAAAGCACCGGCCTGAGAAGAGCATGATCTTGGGCGCTTTATTCTATGCAGTGGCTGTGTTTGCGGTCGCGTTCGGCCAGGGTTTTTGGGCTTTTTGGACCTGCATGGTCGTGGCTACCATCGGCGAAATGATCCTGGTGCCTACTTCGACCACCTATGCCTCGCTCCTGGCGCCTGAAGACATGCGCGGCAGGTATATGAGCGTTTACACGCTGACAGGCGGTCTGGGCACCGGGATCGGTCCTTTGATCGGCGGGGTAATGAACGACACTTATCGACCCCAAGCCATCTGGTATTCCGGCGGCGTAATCGGGGCGCTCAGCGCGCTGGCATTTTTCATTGCATCCAAACGGCAGTTAAAAACAGCCCCTAAACAGTCTGCAGAAACTTGAGTCCATCACAATTATGCTAAGCTCATTCCGCAATGCCCTAAAAATCTATCCGCACCAGTTTTGGCTGCTGTTTGTTGGTATGCTCATCAGCACTACCGGCGCTTCGATGATCTGGCCGTTCCTATTGCTATACGTTTCCAAGAGACTGAGCCTGCCGCTGACCCAGACGGCCACCTTGCTGACGATCAGTGCAGGGATGGGGTTGATCTTCTCTTTCGTTGCGGGTCCCATTACAGACCGCTTCGGGCGGAAGTGGGTGATGATCATCAGCCTGGCGGTGAATGGTACCTGCTATATCTTCATGAGTTTTGCTGACAGTTATGCGTCCTTCGCCATCCTCCAGGCATTGATGGGAGCCTTCAATCCGCTCTACCGGGTGGGGGCAGATGCCATGACTGCTGACCTCATCCCACAGGAGCATCGACCGGAAGCCTATTCGTTCATGCGTATGAGCAATAACCTGGGGGTTGCCATCGGTCCGGCGCTTGGCGGGTTCCTGGCCACCCATTCTTATGCCACAGCATTTTATCTTGCCGCAGCCGGCATGATCTCATACTCACTGCTGCTTTTGTTCAACGCTCACGAAACCATCCCCGAACATGCTGCAGAAAGTTTGCGTGGCAGAAAATTGCTGACGGGCTATGGGACGATTTTCCACGACGGCAGATTCATGGGTTTCATCGGCGCATTCACATTAACCTCCATGATGGCATCCCTGGTTTGGACGCTTTTACCGGTCTACACCAATACTCAATTTGGATTGCCGGAAAATCTATATGGTTTGATCCCCACGACGAATGCGATCATGGTCGTGGTGCTGCAGTATTTTGTCACGCAAAGGACCAAGCACCGGCCTAATTTACCAGTCATGGCAGTGGGGACGACCTTTTACATGGTTGCCACAGCCTCTGTCGCGCTTTTTACCGGATTTTGGGGGTTCTGGGCTTGCATGGTCGTCATGACCATCGGTGAGCTTATCCTTGTGCCTACTGCAACCACTTTCACCGCAAATCTCGCACCAGCGGATATGCGCGGGCGTTACATGAGCATTTACGGACTCACCTGGAGCGTAGCTTCTGGAATTGCGCCCTTGTTTGGAGGTATTTTGAATGACAACCTGGGTCCGAGAACCATCTGGTACGGCAGCGGATTGATCGGATTGTTAAGCATCGTGGTGTATGTGTTCATTTCATTGCGCTTCAAACAAAAATTGCCTGTGCCGGCAAATGACATTCAAGTGTAAGAGTGTCCGCTCAGCTTGAAGCAGCAATCAGATTTACTTTTGTGCCTGATTCTCAATTTCTTCGCTAAACGTGGACAAGAGACGCAGATTTAAAATGATTCTCGACCATCTGTTCTTATTTTTTTATTGCGAATAGCCATAAAAAATCGTATACTTAGTGAGTAGATGAAGAGATCCCGGATCGTCCTAGTTCTTCTTTGCGCCATCGGGCTGATTGCTGTTAACATTCGTCCCGCAGTGGCTCAGACGACCGACTCAGTTTACGTCACCGAAACCGGTCATTGGATCTGGGGCGAATTCTTACGCATGTACAACAGCGTCAACGATCCGCTTTTATTGTTTGGCTACCCCATCACCGATGATTTTACCGATCCTGTGACAAAACAGCACGTTCAATACTTCGAACGCGCCCGTTTCGACCTGGTGGATACCGAGCGTGGACAGGAAATTAAAATTGCACCTCTCGGCGCCCTCCTGCATGAAGAAGGTGTGCCACTGGCAGACATTCCCAATGAAGGCCCCACTTGCCGCGCCTTTACCACTGGATATTCAGTGTGTTACGCCTTTCTCCAGTTTTATGATGCGTATGACGGAAAGACATACTTTGGCGACCCTGTCTCGTCGCTTGAGGTGGTCAACGGTCGTTACGTTCAGTATTTTGATAAAGTACGCATGGAATGGTGGCCCGAAAAGGATGCGGGGCAGAGGGTGGTGCTGAGCAACCTGGGACGCATCTATTTTGATAAAGTCGTTGCCGACCCGCAGCTGCTAAAATCGAGCCCGCCCACCAATATTGCCGGTAGCCTGCTCAAACCCAAGGTGAGGGTTTTTACCAGGAATGCTTTGGCTCGGGTAGGCGGTCAGCAGGTGATCTACGTGGTGGTACAGGACCAATACTTGCGCCCCATGGCAAACAGCCAGGTTGGCGTGACCCTGGTTTATCCCGACCAGACCCAGGAATTTTACCGGCTACCAGAAACCAACGAGTTTGGGATCAGCCAATTCAGCTTTACCGTGCCTGAATTTGACATCCGCTCTGTGATCGATGTGGAAGCTGAGATCACCCTGCGGGGTGAAACTGCCAACGGGAGTTCGTGGTTCAGAATGTGGTGGTAATCAATTCCCCCAGCCTTTTCTATCCAAAGCGGTCATCAACTGATGCCCGCTTTTTGTCGATAAATTTTCGACCACGGCTTATTTGGACGCTTTTAGTTGAGCGTAAAGCCGTTGGTAGTCACCCAAATTCTGAGGTGAGAGTTCAATGATCGTCTGGATCGCACCAAGCGAAGCCTCTTTGTTACCTTCACCCAGAAGTCTTTCAGCCAGTCCGTCCAACTTTTCGATGGCCGTTTTTTTCTGATCCAAATGGAGATAATAAGCTGCCATCCGTTTTTGAAGCAATGGATTTTCAGGCCGGTCTTTGAGCAGCTCATCCAGGAATTGGGCTGCCTTTGAGGTCTGCCTGGCGTTTTCAAGCAGCTTGAGGTAATCCTCCAATTCCGTCATAGCCGCGTTGCTTTGCCCCATGCGCAAATGTAGGTCGATCAATGTCACCCTGGGGGTGATATCCTGGGGCTGCAGGCTGCGGATTTGCTCGAATATCCGTACCGCCGACTTGAAGTCAAGGCTTTGCACCTCAAGGTCGGCCATTTTATTCAGGATCTTCACGACCCACTGGCGGGGCGTGCTTGATTGTTTGGAGAGGGCCAGTGCTTCTTCATAAGTGCGGCGGGCAGATTCCAGGTCTGCCAGAAGGTAATAAGTATTGGCGAGATCCATGTATTGCTGCAAAGCATCATCCACCTGGCCGCTGGACTTGTACAGGTCGATCAAGTTACGCCGCACAGACATATCCATCGGAGCCAGCTTGGAAATCCGCTGCAGCAGACGCACCGCTTGCGAGGTATCCCCGCGAAGGTTATACACACTGGCGATCAGAAGGAATTTCTCCACTGCTTCCAGCATTCGTCCTTCGGTGATGAGCAGATCGCCCATTTGAATGTGCAACGGCAGGTAGGTCGGCGCCAGCGATATGGCATGGTAAGCTTCTTCCATTGCCGTACGGTATTTACCCTCAGCCGTAAGTTTTCGGATCAACCCCAAAGATTCGACCACTTTACTGTTGGATGTTTCGAGAAGCAACTCTGCCAGCGGCAGGGGCGGGCTGCCATCCGGCTGCAAGGGGAGTTGTTTACGCGCGGCTTTCAAGTATTCGCGCCAATCCGGACGTTCGAGCTGCTTGTTGATGACCTGGTACAAATACTGCAGGTCATCTTCCTTGGTCACATGGGTTTGACTTTCAAAAATCGGTTCGTATAGTTGAGAAAGCTCTTCGGCTTGTTCAGGTGGAACTGACTCAGCATCAGCGATCTTTAACGCTTTCAGCCCTGCCGCGCTGGCTTCTTTGTATTCCCCAAGTCCATAACGGGTATCTGCGATGAGCAGGTAGGATGCCAGTTCATACGCCGGGTTCTTGACCGCGATTTCAAGATACTTGAGTGCTTTTTCCGGGCTTTTTGTTCGCAGGATCAGCCCGAGCACATAAAAGCAGCCAGGCTGGTTCAATCCCAACTCCACCGCGCTTTCCAATTCAACTGCTGCCAGTTCATCCTGCCCGCTGGTTTGATAATCGATCGCCTGGCTGAGATGGAGCTGGACGCGCGTCCGTTCGGCTTGCTCAGGTGTGAGGCCCTCCGGGGAGCGGGTCAGATTGTCGATCGCGCGCCTTCCGCCAGGGATACCGCCAGGGTTTTCTTCGTTTTGCTCGAAGAGGAACCCAGCCATCTGTTTTAATGCTTTCAGGCGAGTTTCAGTGATCGGGTCGTAGAGGGGTTGGGGTTCAGCCGGTTTTTCTTGTTGCTGCGTTTCGGTTTTAAGTGGACTGGTTTGTTTATCCACCCCTTTGATCTGTCCAAAATCAGAGAGCGATTTCTTGTCTTTGAGAAGATCAAAGGCTTTCCGCGCGTCACTGTTATTCGGGCTCAATCCAAGCGTATATTGAACCACCTGGTGAGCTTTCTGATATTCTCCATTTTCCTGCATCAAGGCGGCGGTAAAGAGGTACTCTCCCACCGCATCATCTTTGCGGCCCATCTTGTCATAAACCATCGCCAGCCGCGTATGTACGGTCAAGTTCGCGGGGCGAAGGTGGATCGCGCTCTTAAAATCTTCAATGGCGCGGTCGACGTCATGCAGTCTCAACTGCATTTCGGCACCCTGCATGAAGGATTGCGTGGCTTCGTCGATCATTCCGACCCGTTCGTAGATGTGCGCACTTTTCTCGAACGGCATCGGGTCGTTGGGGGTGACGGCTGAAAAACGCTGATACAGGCGCAGCGCCTCGTCGTATTGGTTTAATTGAAAATATGCCAGTCCAAGACTCGAAAGAGCCATCGGATGGTCCGGAATTTCTTCCAGCGCTTGATCATAAAAAGCAGCGGCAGAATTCCAATCGAGCTCCCAGGCTGCGTTGTGACCCTTTGACATCAATGTTTGAAATTTTGCAGAATCACCAGTCATCCAGCACCTGTTCTTACCCTTTGTATTGTTTGGTCAATGGAGTCATACTTCCCCAGTTTACACCACTTTTCGCTTCAGTAAGCAGCGGAATGGACAAGGTTAATGCCTCGCTCATGGTTTGTTGCACGATGCGTGCCGTCGGTTCCAGTTCTTTTTCCGGGACCTCCAAAACGAGTTCGTCATGAACCTGGAGCAATATTTTTGCATTCAGCGAGGCTTTGGTGAGCGCGGGTTGTAGATTGATCATGGCAATCTTCATAATATCTGCAGCAGTGCCCTGAATGGGGGCATTGATCGCTTCGCGTTCTTCACTGCGGCGCACATTCACATTTGTGGTGGTGCCCAGGTTTGGAAAATATCGTCTCCTGCCGAGCATCGTTTCTACGTAACCCTGGCGGGCGGCCTGCACGCGTAAATTATCAAGGAAGCTCTTGACCTTGGGGAAATGCTCAAAGTATTCGCGCACAAAATTTTCCGCTTCGCCAAGAGTCAGGTTTGTTCCCCGGCTTAATCCGAAGGAACTCATGCCATAAATCAAGCCAAAGTTGATGGCTTTGGCATGGCGTCTTTTTTCCGAGGTAACCTCATTTAAGGGAATGCCGTAGATCGCGGCGGCGGTCGTTGCGTGGATATCCTGCCCGGCGCGAAATGCATCGAGCATGGCTTCGTCGCCGGACATGTGGGCAACGATCCGCAGTTCAATTTGAGAGTAATCGACCGAGAGCAAGAGCCAGCCAGGGTCAGCGATAAAGCCGTTGCGCACCAGCTTGCCCGTCTCTGTGCGGATGGGAATGTTCTGCAAATTCGGGTCATTCGACGCCAGCCTGCCGGTGACCGATCCCGTTTGACTGTAATTGGTATGCACCCGCCCATCCCGCGGATTGACCGTTTCGGGCAGAGCATCCAGGTAGGTGGATTTGAGTTTGGCAAGCTCGCGGTATTCGAGGATTTTATCCACAACCGGGTGTTTACCGCTCAATTCATCCAATACCGATGCTGAGGTTGAATAATGACCGCTGGATGTCTTCTTACGGGCATCCGGTGGAGCCAGTTTGAGGGTGTCGAAAAGCACCTTGGAAAGCTGCTGCGTGGAATTGAGGTTGAACGCGTATCCAACATCATCCTGTATTTCTCCGGCGAGTTTATCCAGGCGTTTTCCAAGCTCCTGCCCCATTTTCTTGAGATACGGTATATCCAACGCAATTCCAGCACTCTCCATCTGCATCAGAACCGGGATCAGGGGCATTTCGATTTTTTCAAAGACACTTAAGGTGTTGGTCTCTTTCAATTTTGCCTGAAGGACCGGCATCATCCGCAAAGAAACTTCTGCATCTGCCGCGGCGTAAGGTGCCGCGTGTTCGATGGCAACCTTGTCCATCGTTGTCTGATTTTTTCCCCTGCCGATCAACTCTTCGATATGGGTCATCGAGAGATCCAGGTAGGTGCCTGCCATATCCTTCAAGCCGAAAGCACGCGAGGCTGGATCGATCAACCAACCGGCGATCATGGTATCGAATTTGATGGGAGTGACTTTGATGCCATACTGACCGAGCACCAACGCATCATATTTCAGGTTCGCCCCCACCTTATCCTTTTTGAGATTCGTCAGGGCAGGACGCAGCGCATCGATCACCTGCTGGAGGGGGAGTTGGCTCGAATCGCCTTGATGACCGACCGGGATGTAGTATCCCGTGCCTTCTTTTACTGCAAACGACATGCCGACCAGTTCTGCACGCAGAGGATCGATCGACGTGGTTTCGGTGTCAAACGCGATGACGTCGGCTTTGTCCAGGGTTTCAACCAACGCTTTGAGCTTTTCAGGCGTGTTAACAACGATCGTTTCCAGCGTGTAGGACGAAGCCAGCCCGATCTTCTTGATCTCTTCGCCAAACAAATTCAACTGTCCGCCTGGCGTTCCTTGATTTCCCAGGGGGGTGAGCACGCTATGCAGGCGTGGGATCAGTGAGCGGAATTCAAGCTCGCGAAAGAGCGTCTCGATCGCCGGGGCGTTGATGTGATCTGTACGGGCATCTTCCAACTTGAGGGTGATACCTACATCGGTTTTGATGGTTGCCAGCTTCTGGCTCAAATAAGCAGACTCTTTGCCGGTCTCGAGTTTTGAGGCAAAACGGGACGGGATCTCGGAAAGATGCGCATAGATGGCATCCAATGTGCGATATTGATCAAGGAGCGAGACGGCGGTCTTTTCACCAATGCCAGGAACTCCCGGGATATTATCCGAATGGTCGCCCACCAGGGACTTGTAATCCACCACCTGGTCCGGTTCGACACCCAGCGAAGCCTTGACTTCCGCCGCCGTGAAGTTCTTTGCTTCTGAAAGCTTGTTTCCCGCGAGGTTGATGACCACCCGCTCATCCACAAGTTGCAGCAGGTCGCGGTCGCCGGTGATGATCTTGACGCCGAACCCCTCAGCCACGGCTTGCCTGGCAATGGTGCCGAGGATATCGTCGGCTTCATATCCTTCCTTTTCCAACCGTGGGACATGGAAGGCATCGACCATCTGGCGGATGCGCTCTATTTGCGGGCGCAGCTCATCCGGCATTTTTGCCCGGGTGGCTTTGTAAGCGGGGAACAGGTCATTGCGGAAGGTTTTACCGGTATCGAAGGCCACCGCAAGGTATTCAGGTTTGTCCTGTTCCAGGAGCCGCAGCAGAACAGAGGTGAACCCGTAAATGGCAGCCGTCGGTTCCCCTTTGCTGGTGGACATGCGATTGGTGGATTGACCTGCGGTGAGAGCAAAGTAAGTGCGATATGCAAGAGCGTGACCGTCAATTAAGTAAAGAATAGGGGGCATAGGAATTTTCCCGGAATGATTGTTTATGCTTTGTTTTGTTCAGCCGGGCTGTCCTGCCTTCTGGCCTTAAGGAATTGTTGGATCAGTCTGGCGGAAGGAGGTTGCTGCCCGCTTAAAATCCAGTAACCTGGCGCCCAAAAGGAAGAAGCTTGGATCTCCCCTGCTTGATCGGGGAGGGTAGACTTGATCCGGTTGGAAGTTACTTCTTTGATTTGCTCGACCAGGTCAACAGGGCTGGCTGAAAACGGCAGGCGCACCGTCCAAAGGGCATACTGCGGGCGAACACTGAGGGATGTCAATTCCCATCCCTGGGTCTGATGCGTCTCGCGGATCACCGCGGCAGATTGTCCAGCCAATTCGCGAGTGAGGAATCGCCCAGGGTCGCGCGGGATGATGAGACAGTGATACACAAATCGGAATTCTGCGAGCGATGGCTGGATTGCTGCTTCCGCACTTTGAGTTTCCGCTGCCGTGTCGCGGTCCAAATCAGGCTCCGCCTGGACGTTCGCCACGTCGAGCGCAGCGGTAACTACTTCCGGCGGCAGAGCCAGGCTCAAGTCAACCGGTGTGCCTGGCACTTCATCTTCCAGAACTTGCTTGGCATTTTCCGCGATGGCCGAAGAGATTTCCGGTGGAAGAGGATCCAGCCCTTCATGGGATTGATCATCACTTGTCCCAATTGAATCTGTCATGAGATCTTGAGTTTGGAGTTCTTCTTCCGGTTCGGAAACGATCCCTTTTTCTGGGAACAGCTCTTCAGGTTGGGGAAATTCTCCAACAGGAGTGCTTTCGCTGCCACTATCTTGCGTTGATCCCTGGTTGTAAACCTGGATGGGTCGGGTATCCGAAAGCGGGTCTAGGGAAGTCACGGTAGAGTCAAAGACTGCCAGGCTATCAGTCTCGCTCTCCGGTTCAACGGGGGTCACTTCTTCTTCGGATTTGGTTTGTTCTTGTGGTTCGGCTGCTTCGAATTCAGGGATCCATTGAGAGGATACAGCATCGAGCAAGGCGGGGGCAAGCCCAGGGTTGGATAGGTCTTCCATGGATTGGACAGGCGGTTCCGCGTCGTTTTCCTCTGCCAGGTGAGAGACGGAAGAGAATTCGGGGTCATCAGTGCTCGACTGGGAGTAGCGGTCGATCATGTAAGCACCCCGAACCTTGGATGTTTCGCGGCGTACGGTGCGCAGGTCCACCTTGGTGGGGTAGGTGAAAACCAAGAGCAATTCGCCGCTCAGCGAAAGTGCATAAACCATGTGGGGACCAAATTCGCCTTCACCCCGCATAAAGCGGAAGATTTCGCAGTTCTTGAAGGTCTTCCAGTTCTTTTCAATGAAATCGATCACTCGTTCGGCTTCTGAAGGAGCCAATCCAGGACTTTGGCTGATGAGGTCACCTTGATGGAAGATCATTAGAGAAATGGCGCTAGTTTTAGAAAGCAAATGCGACATTTCCTCGATACTCTCTTGCGGGTACTCCTGCCAGGCTTCGGGGAGCACATTTGCGGGTTGATCAGCAACAGCGAGTTCTTCATCCAGCAACGGTGTCTGAAACAGCGACTTCAACAGGTCTGAAAGTTCTGGGGCAAAGAAGGGCTTCTTCAGGATACCGTCCAATGGCAGATCTTTTAACTCGGCTTCAGTGTCCGCGCCTTCAGAGGCGTAAACCAGGATCTTAATTTCAGGTTGGATTTTCTTCAGGTTGTAAGCGAGTTGGGCAGCGGTCAGGTCGCTTTGGTCCAAATCCAGGATTGCAATATCGAAAAAGCGGTGCCGCACCATCGCCAGTGAGCTATTAGCCGAGGTCACTCCCTGCACGTAAAAACGCCCGCCCTCTTCCAGGTTGGAGCGTATTTGTTCGATCAGCGAGGTATTTTTCGAGAGCGTAAGAATGGCTTTTTGCATCTTAAAAAGTGTATCACGCGGTTAAATTCGGTGCAAGTAAACCTGCATAAGCATTGGGTGAATTTTCCTCCCCAAGCTTACGTTCCTGTGGGATAATCGTAATCACCACTGTAGTAAAGGATATTCCTGTGAAATTTTCCACAATTTGTGTGATCGGTTTAGGCTACATCGGTTTGCCGACGGCATGCACATTCGCCACCCACGGCATACGCGTCTTCGGGGTGGATAATAACCCCGCTGTGGTCAAGGCATTGCAGAGCGGACAGGTTCACATCTACGAACCTGGACTGCACGAAGTTGTAGCCCGGGCAGTAACCTCCGGCAACTTGACGGTGCAGGAAAAGCCAACCCCGGCGGATGCGTTCATTATCGCCGTTCCGACGCCTTTTTATGACGACAAGAAAGCGGATATGCGCTTTGTCGCTGCGGCAGCCGAATCGATTGTGCCTGTGCTGCAGAAGGGCAACCTGGTGGTGCTTGAATCCACCTCTCCACCCCTTACCACACGTGAGCTTGTCCTTCCGATCCTCGAAAAATCCGGTCTCAAAGCCGGCAGAGATTTTAAGTTGGTGTATTCCCCCGAACGGGTGCTGCCGGGTCAGATTTTACAGGAACTGATCGAAAACGCACGTGTGATCGGCGGCATCGACCGTTCGTCGGCTGAAGCCGGGCGTGATTTGTATGCCAATTTCGTGCTGGGTGAGATCGTGCTGACAGATTCCACAACCTCCGAAATGGTCAAGTTGATGGAAAACACCTATCGCGATATCAATATTGCGGCTGCCAATGAGTTCTCCAGGTTAGCCGACCGTTTTGGGGTGGATGTTTGGGAAGCCATTCAAATCGCCAATCGCCATCCGCGGGTGAAGATTTTGAATCCGGGGCCAGGTGTAGGCGGTCACTGCATCAGCGTGGATCCATGGTTCTTTGTCGAATCTGCGCCGGATATCACGCCGTTGATCCTCAATGCGCGCAAGGTGAATGACGGGCAGCCTGAATTTGCCGAGCACCTGGTTGAAAAAGCGTTAAACCAGGCGAAAGGCAACAAGGTCACCTGCCTTGGACTGGCCTATAAACCGAACGTGGATGACTTGAGAGAAAGCCCTGCAGTGGAGGTTGTGAAACTACTGGTCGCAGCCGGCAGGGAGGTTACGTATTTTGAGCCGTTCAAAACCGACTTCGAAGTATCCGGGGCGCAGAAATTGCCTCTCTCTCCAGGAGGCGGTCAAAGACGCCCAGGTCATCGTGCTGCTGGTGAGCCATACCCAGTTCAAGAATATCGATCCTGTCGAATTAGCCAAAACTTCGGGTGCCAGAACCGTGGTGGATACGGTCAACGCCTGGAACCCGCAGGCTTTCACCTCAGCAGGATTCATGGTGTTCCGTTTGGGCGTCGGTAAATAAAAGCAGAACCGTCGAGGAGTAAGGTGGCACAAAAAATCCGTGTTCTGTCGATTTTTGGCACGCGCCCCGAAGCAGTCAAAATGGCTCCGGTGGTCAAGGCTTTGGCGTCTGAACCAGCGATCGAATCGAGAATTTGCGTTACTGCCCAACACCGTGAAATGTTGGACCAGGTGCTCTCGCTGTTTGGCATTCGTGCGGATATCGATCTCAACCTGATGAGCCCAAACCAGTCTCTGACACACATGACTGCCGAGATCCTGACTCACCTCGAACCGGTTCTGACGAGCGAAAAGCCTGATTGGGTGCTGGTCCAGGGAGATACGACGACCGTCATGGCTGCCGCCCTCGCCAGTTTTTACCAGGGAATCCATGTGGGTCATGTGGAAGCCGGGCTGCGCACAGGGGACAAGCGCCAGCCGTTTCCTGAAGAGATCGACCGGCGCATGGCAGGGGTGATCGCTGATCTTCATTTTGCCCCCACGGACCGTGCCCGCAATAATTTGCTGGCTGAAGGGGTGGAGGATTGGCGCATCAAGGTGACGGGCAACCCTGTCATCGACGCTTTGCAGCAAATATCGGAAATGCCCGCTCCGGCAGAAGTAACCAAATGGCTGCACGAGTGGGGAGTGACCACGGGTGGGCGCAGACTGATCCTGGTGACTGCCCACCGCCGAGAAAATTTTGGTGAACCGATCGAGCAGATTTGCGATGCTTTGCGCCTGTTGGCTGAAAAATATGCTGGCAGGATTTCCATTGCCTATCCGGTTCATCTCAACCCCAAAATTCAAGAGCCTGTCCATCGTTTGTTGGATGGTGTTCCAGGCATCTTTCTTGCTCCCGCCGCTTGAATATCTGAGCCTGGTGCATCTTCAGATGCACGCTGCCCTGGTGTTGACCGATTCGGGCGGGATACAGGAAGAAGCGCCGACCTTTGGTAAACCCACTCTGGTGTTGCGTGAAAAAACCGAGCGCCCTGAAGGGGTCGTGGCGGGCGTGCTGAGGTTGGTCGGCACCGATCCAACCCGCATTGTGGCTGAAGCCTCGCAGTTGTTGGATGATCCCGTGGCCTATAATGAAATGGCGCACGCTTCCAACCCGTTTGGGGATGGGCACGCCGCTGAACGGATCGTCAAAGCGCTGCTGGATTATCAAGAGGGGTGACGTTTGAAGCGCTTGGGTTCCGCTCGTATGAATTCTTTCACGAAATAAACCTTGGAAATGATGATGATGCCGCATTCAAACAGGACAATCTGCCTGGTGCCACAAAAGCTGGGGTTGGGTGGACCGGCTTCGTTTCAGGCGCGCCTCATCGCCGGATTAACCCAGCGGGGCGTGGCGGTCAGTGTTGATCCGCTTGACCCTGCCAACAGCGCTGTGCTGGTGATCGGTGGGAACGAGAAGGCTGCATGAACTGCGGCAGGCAAAACGCAGGGGGATCAGGATCGTCCAGCGCCTGAATGGGATGAATTGGGTTCACCGCAAACGCTTCACCGGCATCGACCATTTTTTCAAAGCGGAAACAGGCAACTGGATTTTGGCGACGATCCGGCGCAGCCTGGCAGATGCGATTGCCTATCAAAGCGAGTTTTCGCAGTGCTGGTGGAACGACGCGCGGGGCGAGGTCAAGGCCAGGGGAGTGGTCATTCACAATGGTGTTAATTTGGACACGTTTACCCCGGCTGGACCGGAAACTCCTCCCACAGATACCTACAGGGTACTGGTGGTGGAGGGTCACCTGGGGGGCGGGTATGACCAGGGGCTGGTAAGCGCTGTGCAATTGGTGGAGCTGCTCAACCAGCGCATGCATAAGCCCGTCGAGTTGATGGTTGCCGGAGATGTGCCGGTGAGACTGAAAGGGCGATTCTCAACTGCCAGGTGCGAAATCCGCTGGTTGGGGGTGATCCGGCGCGAAGAGGTCCCCGCATTGGACCGCTCGGCGCATGTGCTCTTCTCGACAGACATCAACGCCGCCTGTCCGAATTCCGTGATCGAAGCCCTTGCCTGCGGGCTGCCGGTTGTCAGTTTTGACACAGGCTCACTGCGTGAATTGGTGCCGCCGGAAGCCGGATGCATTGCCCCATACGGGGGAAACGTATGGAACCTGGATACGCCGGATATTCATGCACTGGCAGATTGTGCAGGGCAGGTATTGGCAAGGCAGTCTGAATTCCGGTCAGGAGCACGTTCGCGGGCTGAACAAGCGTTCAGTCTTGACCTGATGGTGGAAAAGTACTTGAAAGTCTTGCTAGATCAATAAAGCTGCCGGTGCCGGCAGCTTTTTGGTCAATGATTCCCGAGGGATATTCCCTCCGGACCTCGCGATGATTCCCACGGGTAAACGATATAAGCGTCCGTGATGGCAGCATAATAGTTGGGGTGCGTCGGAGCAAATAGGTTTCGGTGGGGATTGAAGTGCAGCACGCAGGTGAACGGGTAAGCCGCCAGCCCGGTCAACCGGCTGCGCACGGCGTTGATCGTCCTGCCGGAGCCCCATACGTCATCGACGACCAGGATCTTTTTACCAGTGACCAGGTTTTCATCGGGAAATTGCAGGTAATAGGGCCAGGCTGCCAGCTTGTGTTTTTCCGCGCCTGAAGGGCTGTGCATCTCTGACGGAAAATCAACAGAAGCGGTCAGAATCTGGTTCAGGTGCAGTGCCTCCGCGAGCATTCCGCCTGGAATAATCCCGCCGCAGGTGATCATCAGCAGTGCGTCAAATTCTTTATCCAGTTGGGGGATCAAATGATCGATCAACTGGTCGACCTGGTTCCAGGTGATAATTTCTTGGCGCATGGAGCCCTCATGATGCCGATTTAGATTATCATTATAGCAGTTATCCATTCTTTTGTCTGATCGGGGCAGTATGATTTCTTCCTTTTCTCAACAACTCCTGCATGAACTGGCTTCTCACAAACTGCCCGGCATCCCCCTCACCGAAGAAATGATCGCGCCTCAATATGACGGGTTGGCCATTTCCAATATTCCGGCTTCGATCGCAAATTGGTTGGGAGTGGAATTACAGTCAAGCAGCCCGTTGGATAGCCGGGTTACCCGCCTTTTGGGTGGACATTACCGCCAGGTGATCCTGACGGTCGTGGACGCCCTGGGCTGGGAGTTGTTCCAGCGCTTTTCAAAAGTGGACTCAGCCGAAAATGAGCGCATGGTTGAGCTTTTACCGGTGGACAGGGTCTTTCCATTGACATCTGTGGTGCCTTCGACCACTGCCTCCGCTTTGACGTCATTTTGGACCGGTCTGACGCCATCCAGTCATGGGATCACCGGGTATGAAATGTGGCTGCAGGAGTATGGCATCACTGCCAATATGATTTTGCAGACGCCAGCTTCATTCATCTACGGAAGCGGAAGCCTGGCCGAGGCCGGTTTCCGGCCGGATCATTTCCTCAACGTCGAGAGTTTTGGTACAACCCTCAAAAAGCGGGGAATCCAGAGCTATGCGCTGCAGCACGAGAGTATCAGCCGCTCCGGGTTGTCAGACTCGCTGCTCTCAGATGTTCAATCGATACCTTTCAACACCCTTTCAAACCTATGGCAAACCCTGGATCAAAAACTGGCGGAGAAATCAAGTGAGCAGCGTTATTTCTATGTTTATTGGGGCGATCTGGATGGATTCCAGCATGCGTATGGACCCGATGACACGCGGGTTGCACAAGCTTATTTTGAATTCCTGCGATCGATGAACAATTTTCTCAGCCTGGCACAGAAAAGAGGAAACGGTGACACTCTCTTCCTGTTGACGGCAGATCACGGGCAGGTTCCCACTTCCCGTCCGCCCAGGGCAGAGATCAAGCGTTACCCCGATCTACTGGCCATGCTGCACCTGCTGCCCACTGGCGAAAGCCGGTTGCCCTATCTCTATTTGAAACCCGGCTTTGAGCAGCAAGCCTTTGCCCGGCTGGAAGCCCTTTTTCCTGGTCAATTTATTCCGGTCGATTCACAAAAAGCGGTGGATGCCGGGTTGTTCGGCCCCAAACCGTATCATCCCCAACTGATCTCGCGCTTGGGGGACGTGGTTTTGCTTGCCAGGGATCAGTACTTTCTTTACTGGCACGACAAGGAAAACCTGATGCAGGGAAGGCACGGCGGGCTGAACCGCAAAGAAATGCTGGTGCCCTTGATCGCCCTGACGCTCTGATCTTTCGGATGATTAAGCTCCTGTCACCTGATGACGATGTTGACCGGAACATTTAAGTCAGAACCCCAAAATCATTTCTTTTTCAGCGAAGGCAGGATGGCCACAAAAGTTCCAACGAATAGGATCAACATTACGGATATCGCGCCCAGGATCACCCCGTCTGTTTGACTGTATGTGGTGGAGTTTGACTGCCCCGCAGCTATCGGGGATGGGGTGAACGACGTCGGGACTGGTGTAGGCGTGGGGGGAACCGGATTGACCGTATCGTCGGTGGGTCCG
Source organism: uncultured Chloroflexia bacterium (assembly GCA_963714465.1). Classification (GTDB taxonomy): domain Bacteria; phylum Chloroflexota; class Anaerolineae; order Anaerolineales; family Anaerolineaceae; genus UBA6107. Next base: position 169,953 of record CAVQOS010000004.1, read on the forward strand.
GTGATGAGGATGGCAGCCGCTATGGCAAGCAGCACCAGGATCGCCAAAATAATTTGGACGGGAAACCGGTTCTTCTTCGATGCAGGTTTTTGCTGAGGATTCGTTTTCATTATCCACCCGTAGCCGGAGTAATTAACTTTAGATCTTTCATACTGTTTTCAAGTGCTTGCAGGTAATTGATCTGTCCTCGGACCATCCCCAGCACATCTTGTTGCAGAATGGGACCGACTGAAGAAGTAAATTCATTGGATGGAATGACCCTGGCTGAAGAGGCAACATCATTCAACACGGAGACGTCTGCCTGATTTTTCCATTGTTTCAAAATGGATTGGCTCGTCGGCAGCAGGTGTGCCGCTTCCGTCCATTCCGCCAGGAATTCGGGGTCGACGAGCGTCTCAGCCAGGGCAACGATGAGCTGACGTTTTTCCTCAGAAGGATTGGTGAGCACCCACATCCAACCGTTCGCCAGAGTAAATGGCGCGGCATTGATCGCTGGAAGCGGGGCAAGGGCTACATTCTCGGGAAGTTGATTGATGACAGTGGATGCCCAGACAACCGCATAATTAGCCCGATTTTCCAGAAAGACCTGGTATCCCTTGTCGAAAGTATCATAATCGGCCAGCCAGTAAGGAAAAACGGCATTCTTTACGCCTTCGTTGATCACAAAATAGCTCTTCTTGAGTTCTTCCTGGTCGACGACAGGGTGTTCAGGGGGAACCTGACCCTCAGGGGCGTTGGAGAGAAGCACCTGGGTCATTACCTGGGCTTGAGGATCATCTGCAGGAAAGATGACCGGATAACCGCGTGCGAGATATTCATTCCAAGACGTGGGAGCATACCCCACCTGGAGCGGCCGGAAAATCATCACCAAAGCGTCACCGGAAAATGCCAGGCCGTAATTTGTTCCTTGTACGTTTCCCAGGTTTTTGGCGTAGCGATAAACGTCCGCCGCATCGCTGGTTTTGACCATTCCAGCCCAGGGATAAACCAGTCCTTTCAACGCAGCCGTTTCCATCTCGGTTCGGGAGAGTACGACAAGCGATGGGATCGCAGCCGGCGCTGCGGCGCTGGTTGTGGAAAGTGAGTCCAGCAGACCGCCCGGCCCGGTTGCCGCTTTTACCCGCACATCGATCGTCAAACCGGGGTGGGCATTGATGAATTCGTCCAGCCGATTATGGAAAAGGTCGCCTGCTTCGGTGCCCGATTGAGGATCGAATTCGGGGGGGACCCAAAGGATGAGATGGTTTTGATCTTGCTTGGAAGGAGCGGTCGCAGCATGTGTTGGGGATGAAAGCGGTGGGATCGTTTCAAGGGTTGCCGATGGGGGCGGGGTGGCGCTTGGCGATGACGGGGCAAGGAGGTTCAGTTCAGACAATATCGAACATCCGCCAAGCAGGAGTACACCCAAAACACCTGCCGCAGCCCTTAACCATCTCTTACTGGCTCTCGTATTCCGGATGAGAGCATCCGGGCGAGGAGTCAACCCAAAAAGCGTCATCTTAACTTCACCGGTCCACTGATCAACTCTACCAGCAATTGTACCGAATTTTCAAGATCATGGATATCTGCCACTTCGGAAGGTGAATGGATATAGCGGCAGGGAATGGAAATGGCACCGGTGGGAACCCCGGAGCGATTCGATTGGATGGCGTAAGCATCGGTGGTTCCACCGCGCAAAATTTCCATTTGATGGGGGATCTTCGCTTTTTCAGCCGTTTCGCGCATCCAACGCACGATTCGCGGGTCACACAGCATGCCGGAATCACGAATCTTGATCGCAGTTCCCTTGCCGAGGCTGACCTCCATCTGCTTTGCCGATGGAGTATCGCCCACGCCTGTCACATCTACTGCAATGCCCAGGTCGGGGTCGATCGAATACGATGCGGTGATCGCACCGCGCACGCCGACTTCCTCCTGCACGCTGAAGAGGAACACCAGTTCGTGGGGGGATTGTTTCACTTGCTGCAGGGCTTGAATGAGGACGGCGCACGAAACCCGGTTGTCGAGCGCTTTTGAGGCAATGCGGTCTCCCATATCCAGGAAAGGCCGGTCGAAAACGGCCAGGTCGCCGATCTTTACCGGGCAATTTGCCGGCGAGGAAGCGCCAACATCGATGAAAAATTGATCGATGGTTGGCATTTTCGTTGTGTCATCCAGCGTGTCATGGTTGATGACACCCCTGACCCCATTGAGAAAGAGAACCCGGCTGGCAGGCAGGTAATGCGGGTAGACAAACCCAATACTGCCGAACCGAACAAACCCGGTTTTCTCGACATGGGTCACAATGAGGCCCAGCTCATCCATGTGGGCAGAGATGAGAATACGCATGCCATCCTTGCCCTTTTTGCCTTTGCGCACGATAAGATTGCCCAGGGCATCCACTTCAATGGAATCAGCGAAAGGAGTGACTTCCTTTTTGATCATTTCGCGTATGTTGTTTTCGTATCCAGACGGACTGGAGATCGCACAAAGTTGTTGGATAAGGTCTTTCATTTAAACTCCTGGGTTCTTAGAAGGTTGGATGTCGAGGTTGTTCAATTTCGATCTGGAATCAACACATCAGGCGTAATCTCCTGCAGTGCGGTGTAAACCAACCTTAGCGTATTTTGCCAGTCGGCGAGCCGGGACATCAGAACAGCGGTATGGGCATATCTTCCTGGCACCGAAATCGAAACGCTTGGGATTCCGCCAAGGGCTTTGTGGATCGCCCCGGCATTGGTACCCCCGCCGCCAGGTTGTCGATATTGGTAAGGGATGGCGTATTTGTCAGCCGTTTGGGTAAGAAACCGGATCAGGCGTGGGTCAGAAAGGGTACCTGCATCAGCAATATAAATCGCAGGCCCGCCATCCAGCTTGCAATTGTACTGGGTGTTTTCCTTATCATCCGGCCTGGGGAAGTCAACGGCAGGCGTGGAATCAATGGCAAATGCAAGATCGGGGTGGAGTGCCACTGCGGCTATCTTGGCACCGCGCAGACCGAGTTCTTCCTGCACGGTAAAGGCTGCCAGGAGTTCGATATTATCCGGGTGATGCCGCACAAGTTCGATCAATGTTGCCACGCCCAGCCGGTCATCCAGGGCTTTTCCCACCAGGCTCGGTCCTAATTTTTGAAATTTTGTGGCAAAGGTTCCGTAATCGCCCGGGGCAACCTTGCCGCCATTCGCCGGACCGATGTCGATCCTCAGGCTTTTGAGCGGAACGGCCGAATGCATTTCACTTTCTTCAGCCAGGTGAATCGGCTTTGCCCCGATCACGCCGGGCAGATGGTCCTTTCCGACCCAAACGGCATTACCAGGGAGCTGTCTTTCATCCACGCCGCCTAGCACTTCAAACGCATAAATGCCTTCGCCCTCATCCTCGACGATCATAAATCCCACTTCATCCATGTGGGCGTCCAGCATCACACGCAGGGGATGGGCTGATTTTGAATGGCAGGTGACAAGCACATTGCCCATCGCGTCCACCCGCACTTCATCCGCATGGGGTTTGACGGATTCGAGCACGATTGCGCAAACTTCGTCTTCATTGCCGGATACCGCAACCGCATTGCTGAGACGTTCAAGCAGAGCGGTTTGCGCGGGTCCAATGGACGGCATGCCAGGGTTGAGATTGGTTTTTGGGCTCATACTCTTGACTCCGCAAAGATTTTTTCCATTGAATCCGGTTCGAGTTGGGTAATAAATCGCGCCACCAGCCTTGCCGTACGCTGGATATCTTTGAGTGCGACCATTTCGAGTGGCGTATGCATGTATCGCAGGGGAATACCGATCACCGCACAGGGAATGCCTTCAGCCGTCACCTGCATCGCCATCGCATCTGTACCTGAGCTTTTGGGCATGATTTCCATGGCATAAGGAAGATCCATCGCTTCTGCAGTTTCCTTAAATCGAGTGGTGAGTGCCGGGTGTAGATTGGCTCCCACCCCGATGGTTGGACCTTTCCCTAGAGGGAAGGCATGATGATCATTGCTGCCCGGGCCTTTGGCAAAGGTCACATCGATGGCAACCGCAATGTCCGGGTGAAGGTCGAAGGAGGAGGTTTTGGCGCCCAATAAGGTTTCTTCTTCTTGAATGGTCGCCACAGCCCACACATTCCAGTTGAGATTGAAGTTGCGAAGTTCTTCCAGGCACAAGGTAAGGGCTGCCACAGAGGCCCGGTTGTCGAGGCTGTGCCCGGCGAGCGTACCGCCGTTCATTTCAAGGGGCAGTTGGGCGAACGAGACAAGATCGCCGATGCTCACGAGTCTGGTTACTTCGCGTGCGGCAAGCCCGACATCAACGAACAGGTCGGTGATCTTTGGCGGGTTGCCCGCCTTGGATTTATCCTTCAAACGGTCAGGGATCATCTGCAGGATGCCGGGCAGCTCTCGCTGACCATGCACCGTGACCATCTGCCCCGGCAGGATGCGCATATCCAGCCCGCCAACCTGGGTGACCTTGATCCATCCATTTTCAACGCCAGTCACCATCAGCCCGATGGCGTCCATGTGGGCTGCAAGCAGGATCGAGTGGGCACTGCCAGGGGTGGCTGCACGGCGCAAGCCGTGCAAACTGCCCAGCTTGCTGACGCTTAATTCGTCCACCAGCGGACGCCATTTGTCAGCGACTCACGTCGCGGACCGGGTCTTCGTACCCCGAAAGACCGGGCAAAGTAATGAGTTCTTTCAAGAATGTATTAAGTTCGATCATGATGGTTGAATGAATCCTGGGAGTTAGGAATTGGGGAGCGCCGAGGATACCAGTAGTGACAGGCGTATTGGTCGGCGGGATGGGAGTATCAGTGGGTGGGGGTGTTTGTGAAGGGGTGGAAGAAGGAATAAAATACGTCGCCGTCACGGTGAATGTCGGCGTAAGCGTCGGCGTTGGAGTAATGGTTGGGGTGAAAACGGTGGGGGTGGGCGTGAACAAGGTGGGTGTGGCGGTGAATTGTACCGGCCCGGAGGTCATTGTCACCGTCGGTGTGACGGTCTGCGCTGCGATGGCGGCACTTCCGACCCAAAGCACGACTAATCCCAGGAGATAGCAGGGGATGGTCGCAAGGATAATCGCAAGAAGCGTTGTGTGAAGGCGCGATCGCTTTGGTTTAACTTCCGCCATGTTGAGTTGGAATCTCCGCTACCATAATAACACGGGGCACATATCGTGACAAGGAAAGGGCATAGTCTGTGCAATTCAACCCTGTTACAATGGGGTGCATGTTTTGACCCTGATTATTTGGGCGACCTGCTGAAATCCAGTCCGACGGCGTTTTGCACTTGCGCGATCTCTTTCTGCACCGTGACAACCAGGCTCTCAGCTTTCAAATCGGTGATGGTGTAGCAAGGACTGTCCAGATGGTCTGCGAGGGTTTGGGCAAACCCCTGGTCAAAGGCAGCGTGTTCCATGTTGATCACGACGCTGTGGATGTTTTCCTTGCAGATCAATTCGGCAACGTAATGCGCTTCTTCCTGCGGAGGCAGGTGCCCCATCGAAATATTTCCTGCGCCGTCCGTCAGGATGATCAACAGGGGCATAATATCGGGGTGAAGCAGCTTTTCGCGGCGCAGCACCTCGTATGCCATCATCAAACCGGCGCTCAAAGGGGTTTTTCCGCCTACCGGGATATCTCCAAGCGCTTCGTGTGCTAACAGACACCGAGTTTGTGGGCGGCAGCACCAGGGTTGCCTTGGATTTTTGAAACACGATCAATCCCACCCGGTCGCGGCGCTGATATGCGTCGGTCAACAGTGAAAGGATGGCGCCTTTGGTGGCTGCCATACGTTCGGCAACTGCCATCGACCATGAAGCATCGACCAGGAAGAGGATGAGGTTGGCTGCACGGCGCACCCGAATCTTCTTCATATAATCTGATGGGCGGATGGCGAATGCGACCTTGTTGCGGTGTTTGATCTCGCTGCGGTCGCGCTGGAATGGCGCGGCTGCCCGCATGGTGGCATCGAACGCCAGGTCGTTGGTTTTTCCGGCAGCAGGGCGCGCTTGAATATAGCGGCCTCTTTTTCGCTCGGTACGGGTCACTGAACGGCGCCCCGCGTAGGAGCGCATCATTTTATCCAGGGGGGTATCCAGTTTTCGGGGGGCGAATTGCTCTCCATTGGGCATTCTCTGCCCGCCCGCCCACCAGTTGGGGTTACTTTGGTCGAACACGTTTTGGGGAGCAGGCTCTGGAGTTCCCTCGTCAGGCCGTTGCTCGCCGGACTCTTCCGGCGTTACACTTTTTTTGAGGAAGAGCCTTCCTCATCGCCTAATTCTGATTGGGATTCCTGCTTGGTCTGTGAGGCTGCCTGTTTCTGAAGCTGTTCGATCCGCTCTTGAAGCTCTTCCATGCCCATCTCTTCGCGTTGGAACGGGCCACTCTTCAGACGGTGCGGCAAAGCCAGTTCAGCCGCCAGGGCAATATCTCTATCGGTGATGGAAGTGCGCCCTTCGAACGCAGCCTGGGCACGCGCCGCCTTGAGGATCACCAAATCAGCCCGGTGACCGTCCACATTTAAGGAAGAGGTCAGGGCGGCGATCGAGAGCAGATTGCTGCTGGCATACTTCACCTGGTCCACCAGGTGACGGCCTTGATCGATCTGTTCGGATAACTCTTTTTCCTTCGCCATCCACTCGTCGCGGAAGCTTGTAGAATCTGCTTCATAGGCAAGGTTGCGTTCCATGATTTGCACACGTTCCCGGGCTTCACGGATGCCGCGGATTTCAACGGACAGTGCAAAGCGGTCGAGCAGTTGGGGGCGGAGGTCGCCTTCTTCGGGGTTCATGGTGCCGACGAGAATAAAACGCGCCGGATGGGTAAAGGAAATCCCTTCACGCTCAACGATATTCATCCCCATGGCGGCAGCGTCCAACAGGACATCCACCACGTGGTCATCGAGCAGATTGACTTCATCTATATAGAGCATGCCGCGATTGGCTGCAGCCAGCACACCCGGTTCGAACGCGCGTACGCCTTTTTGAATGGCTTTTTCAATATCCAGAGTACCCACCACGCGGTCTTCGGTGGCGGATACGGGTAAATTGACAAAGGGGGTCAGCCGCGTGGTTACGGGCAGTGTCTCGCCTCTTTCATGCCTTTCACGGCATTCAGTACACCACATGGCGGGTTTGTCTGGGTCACAACCAAAACGGCAATCCGCAACGACTTTTACTTTGGGGAGCAGAGCAGCCAGAGCCCTGGCAGCGGTGGATTTTGCCGTTCCGCGTTCTCCACGAATGAGAACCCCCCCGATTCGGGGGTCGACGGCGTTCAAAACGAGAGCACGGCGCATACGCTCCTGCCCAACAATGGCAGTAAATGGATAGATTGCAGGCATCTTGGCAGGTCCCTTATACAGAAATTTTACCCAGTAAGTTTACCACAAGACATTAATTGGAGTGAACTTGTATTATTATATTTTTGTTAATCATTCAGATAACGGCGCAGACTTCTGCGCCGTTTGATGTGAACTTTGATTGCGAATTCAAATGGATCAGTACGATATGCTGGATCGAATTGCCGGGAAAAGAGCAACCCCGAAAGTGAGCAGGCAAATCAGTCCAAGCACGATCGCCCCGATCTGCACATAGCCAAGGATCAAACCGGCGAGTGCCATGCCGTCGCCAGAAAGCGTATTATTGCTTTCTCGGATCTCTTTCTTGGCGAGATGACCGGTGACAATGGCAGCGATTGCGCCGACGAAAGGCAACAAGGTCCAACCCAAAAGCCCGGAAACCAGGCTGACAATGGCCAGTGTACTATCTCTCCTCAGCGGAGAAGGTGGGGTCGGATTGGAAACGAAATCTGAACCAGGAAGTGTCATTTTTTGCTCCTCTTCTAACACTCATTCAATAAGAATATTGTATATCTTTTAATACGTTATGAAGCATTAAAAGGTTCAAAAATGTTAGAAAAAGAAGTGGGGGCGAAGCATCGTGCGGCTCATCAAATATCTGAAAAGGTAAGCATAACCGGTAGGGGCGAAGCATCGTGCAACCTTTTCGGGTATAAAAGACGATTTGAATGCACGTAGCTTCGCCCTAAAGAACAATAATCACCAAAGATGGTGTTAAAGGGGAGGAATGAGATAAATCAGGTTCCGAGTAAACATGACCACTGGCAAACGACGCGGTGGGGCGAAGCTACGTGAAACTATGTTGAGCGATATAAGGCGAATGGAATACACGTTGCTTCGCCCTTACAAAAACCAAGAGACGCATCGAATGCACGAAGGGTTAAGTAAAACGCGGTCGTTGAAAGTAAAACGGGTAGGGGCGAAGCATCGTGCAACCTTTTTGGGGTTAAAAGACGAATTGAATGTACGTAGCTTCGCCCTTACAAAAAAACAATGGCTTGTTCAAGGTATAATGGAGGAGACGTCACACAAAGGATATGGAGAGTTTTATGGCAGAACAGAAGATACGTGTGCTGATCGCTAAACCGGGTCTGGACGGGCATGACCGCGGCGCAAAAGTCATTGCCAGGGCTTTGCGCGATGCCGGCATGGAGGTTATCTATACCGGGCTGCGCCAGACCCCCGAAATGATCGCTGAAGCCGCCTTGCAGGAAGATGTGAACGTGATCGGGCTTTCCATTCTTTCCGGTGCGCATATGGCTCTGGTTCCGCGGGTGGTCGAACTGGTGCGTGCGAACGGTCAAAATGAGGTCAGCATATTTGTTGGCGGGATCATCCCTGAAGAAGATGTTCCGGTACTGTTGGCAGGAGGAGTCCGGGCTGTGTATGGACCCGGTACGCCAACAACCAAAGTGATCGAAGATATCCACCGCGAATTCGGTGTTGCATAAGCTTCTTTTGAGCCCCGATGACTGCTGCTGAATCCATTCTTGCCGGTAACCGCCTTGCCCTTTCCAGACTGCTGACGCAGGTGGAAAATGGGGTAAAAGAAGGCGAGGTTGCGCTGGATGAACTCTTTAAAAATACAGGACACGCTCACCTGGTGGGTGTCACGGGCGCCCCAGGGACGGGCAAGTCTTCGCTGGTAAACCAGATCGCACTGGAAGTGCGGAGAGCCGCAAACGGGGTTCATCGCAGCGTGGCCATAGTCGCGATCGATCCGTCCAGCCCGTTCACCGGAGGAGCGATCCTCGGCGACCGGGTGCGCATGCGCGACCTTTCCGGAGACCCGGGTGTGTTCATCCGCTCGATGGCATCCCGCGGCGCCCTGGGCGGGTTGGCAGGGGCGACTGCAGGCATCGTGCAGGTACTGGATGCGGCGGGATTTGATTTGATCCTGGTGGAGACTGTCGGCGCAGGTCAATCGGAAGTGGATATCGCCCGCCTGGCTCATACGACCATCGTGGTCGAGACCCCCGGCATGGGCGACGATATTCAAGCCATCAAGGCCGGGATCCTGGAGATTGCCGATATTTTGGTCATCAATAAAGCCGACCGCCCGGGTGTGGAAGCTACTGAACGCGCCTTGCGCGTGAATCTCGAGCTTGGTTACCCGGATGAGCATAGAAACCAGACCTTCCTCAAGGAAGGTCACCTTCAGGCGGATTTCCCAGAGCCGGTTCGCCATGAGCAAGCCTGGACGCCGCCTGTGTTGAAGACGATCGCCATCCAACCCAGCGGTATTCCAGAGCTGGTAGAGGCGGTTTGGCAGCATCGGGACTATTTGCTAAAGACGGGACTGTTGGCGAAACGCGATCGCGAACGTCTCGAGCACGATTTTGAACTCACACTCCAGGAGCAGTTGAAAGCGAACTGGAGAAAACGCACGGATGAATCTGTATTGAAGAATGTCCTGGACCAGGTGTTTGCCCGCCAAATTTCGCCAAGGCAGGCAGTTGAGCGCTTGATTCCTGGATGAACGGCTATTGATTAATTCTTAAAGCATTTGTATCATTGTTTGATTATTGAACGGCATGGAGAGAGAAGATGGAAAGAACTTTCATTAAGGATCTGAAGAACAGCGTTGGTACAACGGTCAAACTTGAAGGATGGCTGCAAACCCTGAGAGATCAAAAGAAAATGCAATTCCTGATCCTGCGCGACCCCACAGGTGTTGCCCAGGTTGCCCACTTCAAGGGTAATGATGAAGACCTTGCCGCCAGGATTTCTCAGATCAATGTTGAGTCTGCGATTATTGTCACCGGGAAAGTGGTCGATAACCCGGTGGTTAAGCTGGGGGGAATTGAAGTACAGTTGGAGACTTTGAACCTGGATAACCTGGCTGAATCGCCGCTGCCTTTTGATCCATTTGGCGAAACCCTGCCGACGCTCGATTACCGTTTGGACTGGCGCTACATGGATTTGCGCCGCCCAGTGAATCAACTTTTCTTCAAGGTCGAGACCCTGGTCGAGCAGGCGATGCGCGAATACTGCATCCAAAACAATTTCATTGAGATGCACTCTCCCAAGCTTGTGAGCGCCCCCTCTGAAAGCGGCGCGGAACTGTTCTCCCTCGATTATTTCGATCGCAAAGCCTATCTCGCCCAGTCGCCCCAGTTTTACAAACAGATGGCCATGGCGGCAGGATTCGAGCGCATTTTCGAGATAGGGCCTGTCTTCAGAGCCGATCCCTCCTTTACCGCCCGTCACATGACCGAGTTTACCGGCGTCGACGTAGAGATCTCGTGGATCAAGTCTCACGAAGATGTGATGGAATTTCAAGAACGCTGGCTGCAGTACATCTACCAGCAGGTCAAGGATAAGTACGGCGACGAGATCAAGGAGATCTTTGGGGTTGACCTGGTGGTGCCTGAAGTGCCTTTCCCCCGCATCCCCATGGCTGAGGCGATCAAGATCCTGAAAGAACGCGGATATACCGTTCCGGCTGAAAAGAAGGGCGATCTCGACCCGGGCGGCGAACGCGAAATTGCCGCTTATGTTAAGGAAAAGTACAACCACGATTTCGTTTTCCTGACCGATTGGCCTTCGACGGTGCGCCCGTTCTATCATATGCGTCTTGAACCGGGTTCAACGTTGACTCGCAGCTATGACCTGATCGCAAACGGGCTCGAGATCACCACCGGTGCCCAGCGTGAACATCGCCCCGATATCCTTACCCAACAGGCGTTGGAAAAGGGTCTTCACCTCGAGCCCATCCAGTTCTATCTTGATTTCTTCCGTTATGGCTGCCCTGATCACGGCGGTTTTGGCCTGGGGCTATCGCGTTTGATGATGGTCATGCTGAATGTCACCAACATTCGCGAATCGGTGTATATCTTCCGCGGACCAACCCGTTTGAACCCGTAATACTTTAGGAGCAGCTATGTTGACCGGTGACGGAGTCAGATTGCGCGCGATCGAACGTTCGGATATTCCCAATTTTGTCCGCTGGTTGAACGACCGCGAGGTGACTGATACACTGCTGATCCACTCGCCGCTTTCCAAAGCAATGGAAGAAGGCTGGTTTGACAGGCACCTGGCGATGAACCCAAATGAAGGCGAAGTTCTTGCCATCGAGATCCTGGTCGGATCAGATTGGGTGACTGTTGGCACTACCGGTCTGCATGAGATCGAACCCGTCCACCTGGCAGCCGAGTTTGGCATCTTTATTGGTGAGAAGCAGTATTGGGACCAGGGATTTGGCCGAAAAGCGACCCGGTTGATGCTCAAGCACGGCTTTGAGGATCTTAACCTCAACCGAATTTACCTTTACGTTTACGAAACCAATCCCCGTGCGATGAAAGCCTATGCAGCGGCTGGTTTTAAGTATGAAGGGTTGATGCGCCAGGCGATTTATAAGAACGGGAAATATATTAACGTGATCCTGATGAGTGTGCTTCATTCTGAATGGATCGAAGCAAGAGGATAAAGGAGTAAGCGCATGCCGATTATTCATTCCGGCCGCCATGAGCGGATGAAATATGGGGATATCAAATTGTATGCCGGGACGGCTTGTCCCGAGCTGGCGTCACGCATCGCCACCCATATGGGAATTTCGCTTTGCGAGCGTGACATCATCACCTTCCCGAACGACAATCTCTTTGTCAAACTCCATTCCAGTGTACGCGGGCAGGATTGTTATGTAATCCAAACCACGTCAGCTCCCGTTCACCGGAATTTGATGGAACTTCTGATATTGATCCAAACCCTGCGGCTGGATTCTGCGGCGCGCATCACGGCGGTGGTACCATACCTGTGTTATGCCCGCTCAGATAAGAAAGACCAGCCTCGCATTCCAATTACGGCGCGGTTGGTCGCTGATATGATCGAAGTCGCCGGTGCTGACCGGTACATGACGCTTGACCTGCATGCCGGTCAAATTCAAGGATTCTTCTCCATCCCCGGGGATGTGCTCAGCGCGTTCTACAACATTATTGAATATCTCAAAGCGAAACGCTCCAGCTTGAAAAATCCTGTCGTGGTGACCGCTGATCTTGGCTTTGCCAAGAAAGGTAGAAATTACGCGGTGGCGATGGATGCTCCCCTGGCGTTCATCGAAAAACGCCGGGTCAGCAATGATTCCAAAGCGCTTGCCCTGACCTTGATCGGTGAATGCCTGGACCGGGACGTGATCATCGTGGATGATGAAGTGGATACCGGCGGATCGATCGTCCAGGCGGTGAACCTCGTCAAGGAACGCGGGGCACGCAACGTGTACGTGTCCTTCGTCCATCCTGTCCTGTCTGGGAACGCGGCAGAGCGTCTATCCGCTTTACCTGTAACTGAGTTCATTACCACGGATACCGTGCCCATTGAACCTGAAAAATTAGCCCTTTTTGGTGGGAGATTGACGGTATTGTCGATCGCTCCATTGCTGGGCGAGGTGATTGCCAGGGCTAACGCCGGTCGCAGTGTAGGCGAGCTCTTTAACGAATAATTTTCTGGCGGTGTTTGTCAAAGAGCACCGCCGGTAGGGGATATGTTTGCCCGAACTTCCAGAAGTCGAAACCATTGTTAAAGCATTAAGGCACCCGGCAGACTGGCCATTTCAACCGGAGGGCGGTTTAGCCGCCCAACCCGGCGTGATTGGACGCAGGATTGCCGGCGCAGCCGTGCTTTGGAACCGCACGATCGCCGTCCCAGGTGTAGATGATTTTGCCGCCCAGGTACGCGGGTTAACGGTGAGCGGGGTGAAGCGGAGAGGCAAGTTTATCCTGGTGAACCTTGCCCCCAAAACCCTGCTGATCCACCTGCGGATGAGCGGGGATTTGCGGGTCGAGGAAATGGGTCAGCCTGTTCAGACCCACGACCGCTTGCTCCTCAACTTTGAAGATGGGGCGAGGCTGGTTTTCAGCGATACTCGAAAATTCGGCAGGGTGTGGCTGGTCGATGACCCGGATACAGTGGTGTGCAGGCTTGGACCTGATCCCTTCGATGAAGACTTAACGCCGCAATCGTTTCATGCATCCCTGCACAAAAGGCACAGGCGCATCAAACCGCTACTGCTGGATCAAAATTTCATTGCCGGCATCGGCAATATCTACTCGGACGAAGCTCTTTTCAGGGCAAAGATCCATCCCCTCAGCTTTTCGGACGAACTGGCACCTTCACAAACCGGGCAGCTCCTGCAGGCGATCCGGGATGTGCTGCTGGAGGGAATCGAGCGCAACGGCGCAAGCATCGATTGGGTGTACCGAGGCGGCTCCTTCCAGAACCATTTCAAGGTTTACCAGCGCACCGGGCTTGCCTGCGAGGTTTGCGGCACGCCCATCGAACGGATCGTGCTGGGTCAGCGCAGCACCCATTTTTGCCCAAAATGCCAACCCTTTACGGATTTGGCTTAACAAACATGTTCAATTGGTTGCGTTAATCCCTCTTTTTTTGTATAGTAATTAAATAATATCTTAACGGTAATTTCCTTAATTCAAACAGGTCAGCCGGAATCTTCTTTTGTGAGGTGACTCATGCCAGTAGTCTCAAGTACGATATTTCTTGTCATGGTGGGGATCGTAGGGTTGCTTGTCGGCTTGTTGATAGGATACCTGTTTGCAGACCGCGAACCCAAGAAATCCAAAAGCGATGGAATCCCTGCGGACCTGACCAAAGATGGTTTTTCGGATGTGGCCAGATTACTGTATTCACCTTCCAAAAAACGGATCATCACCGGTATGGATGGGGGCTTTTTCCACGAAGTTAAAGAACTCACCCCTGATCAAAGGAACCGCCTCTCGAAGGTCATTCGAATCTGGACAGATTGGTCCAATAAACCGGTCGAAGAGACCCCGTCCGCTGTACCTGAAGCACCAATGACCCAGGTAACTCCTGTGATCAGCCACGGCGAGCCTTTCAAGTCGGCACCTGAATCTCCCACTGCGTCTTCTCCTTTTTCAACTTCAGCAGAAACGGTAGTCCACGCGGAACCATTTACCGGAACAAGACCCGAAGTCGATTTGGGGATGCAAGAACCCCCAACCGCTCCGGAGCCTGCCGCTGAACTGCTGGCGCCAATCGTCGAAAATCAAACCATCGTTGACCAAATCAACACGGTTTTGCAGGAAAAACTCGCCGGCACTCCGTACGAGAGGCGCGGGCTTACGCTTCAGGACAATATGCAGAATGGTGTGATCGTGTATGTTGGCGGCGAGAAGTATGACGGGATTGAAACGGTACCTTATCCTGACGCCCAGGAAATGATTCGCGAAGCCGTAGCGGACTGGGAGCGTAGATTTGCGCCGGGGCCAAATACCCCTGCTTAAGATTATTTATAGGCACGCACTGACAGATTGTTTCCTGTGATGTTGCATGGTAGAACACCTGCCGTGCATTGTGTCCAATAGGCAAGAGCTGACAATCCAGATCTCCACACTTGGGAGTGTCCTCAATGCAAACCGCCGAGGGCTATTATTACACGGATACTCTGGGGGAGACGAGCAACGACCCTATCATTTTGATTCATGGGGTCGGCGGAAGTCATTTAAGCTGGCCGACTGCGATTCGAAAAATCAAGGGACGCCGTGTCATTTGCATGGACCTGCCAGGGCACGGAAGTTCTGCCGGCAGCGCCTGCCAGTCGGTTGCGGCTTATGCCAGGTCGATCGAAAGTCTTTTAAGAGATGCAAGGATTTACAGGGCGATATTTGTGGGTTACTCCCTGGGCGGTCAGGTGGCACTGGATTATTGTATTAACCACCCTGACCAGTGTGCAGGCCTGGGGCTGATCGCTTGCAGCTCAAGCCCCAATGTACCTGCCAGGCTGCTCGAATTGCTCAATGATCCTTCCGCTGGCGCCGCCGCCGTCGAGTTGATTCGTTCGCTGATGTTTGCCGCAAACACGCCGCCGCTTAAAGTTAAGCAGATGGAAAAGATCCTGTTCTCCGCCCGGCATGGCACCACGCTTGCCGATTGGCGAGCCTTCAGGGAATTCCATTTCCCCGACTTTTCGGCGGAGCTTCCAGGCATACCACTTTGGATTTGCTCCGCCAATAACGATAAACTAATCCCATCCAGGGCATCACGCATGCTCCTTCGCCAGCATGTAAATGCTACCTGTGCGTTCATTGATGCCTGCGGGCATGGGAT
This sequence comes from uncultured Chloroflexia bacterium, assembly GCA_963714465.1. GTDB lineage: Bacteria > Chloroflexota > Anaerolineae > Anaerolineales > Anaerolineaceae > UBA6107. The sequence goes on from CAVQOS010000004.1 coordinate 185,359, forward strand.
CCTGGCAGAACAGCCTGAGGCTGTGGGGCAGGCTCTGATTGAAGGTCTATTACTCAATAAAAACTCCCCTGTCTGACCAGGGGAGAGGTTCTTATAAATATTCGCGTAGTTGACGCGAGCGTCGCGGATGGCGCAGGCGTCGCAGGGCTTTGCTCTCAATTTGCCGGATGCGCTCCCGGGTAAGCCCAAATTTTTCCCCAACCTCTTCAAGCGTGTAATTGTGCCCATTTTCCAGCCCAAAACGCAGCCTTAAGATCCGGGCTTCGCGGGGTGGCAGGGTATCAAGGACTTCCTCGATCTTCTCACGTAATAACTTGGAGTAAGCACTTTGGATGGGGGTGGGTGTCAACTGGTCTTCGACAAATTGACCCAACTCGGAATCTTCTTCATCGTCGTTGATGGGGCTTTCCAGCGAAAGGGGCAGCCACGAAACGCGCGTCATCCATTCCACTTTTGAGGTAGGCACTTCGAGCTTGATCGCCAATTCTTCACTGGTCGGTACGCGGCCGAGCGTTTGTTCCATTTCATGCGTCAATTTATACAACTGCCGGATGCGGTCCACCATGTGCACCGGAACCCGGATGGTTCTGCCCTGATCGGCGATCGAACGGGTGATGGTCTGGCGGATCCACCAGGTGGCATAAGTGGAAAAACGAAATCCGCGGTGATAATCAAATTTCTCCACGGCTTTCATCAACCCCAAATTTCCTTCCTGGATAAGATCGAGGAAGGGCACGCCGCGTCCGATGTAACGTTTGGCCACGCTGACCACAAGGCGGGTATTGGCTTTGATCAGATGTTCGCGGGCAAGGATACCGTCTTCGATCTCGCCTTCCCATTCGATGCGCTGCCCTGGAGCTGTATTTCCATTGGACCGGTCCAGTTCCAATTTGCTATTGCGCCCAGTTTCGATCCTGCGGGCAATCCCCAGTTCTTCATCCATGTTGAGCAGCGGTACGCGCGACATCTCCTTCAGGTAGAGCCCGATCGTGTCGTCGCTGGAAATGTTTTCGAGATTGGAAAATGAATCAAGTTCTGATGAGAGGAGCGACGAATCACCGTCGCCAAAATCAGAGTCGTTCTCACCGTCAAAAATGTCAACGCCATGGCGGCGCAAGGCTACCACAACAGCCTCGATGTGCTCGGCGTCTTTGCTGACGTCCGGGTAGAATTCCATCAAGTCTTCGGTAGTCAAGTATCCTTGAACGTCTGCTTTTTCAAGAAGCATGTTCAGGATATCTACATTACGTTTCCGTCTTCCAGGGTTCGCCACGTGCGATTCTCCTCAGATCTGAAAGCGTACAGTGATTTGGCGGGGTTCCCGGCATCCTCTATTACCGGTAACAGGTTTTCCAGATTTGAATTATTCGAGCATGATCTTCGCCTGGTGTTCACAGGTCGATAAATTTAGGTTTTCTCCGCAAACCACGCACAACCCCTGGCAATCGTGCCGGCAAAGGGGTTTGATGGGCATAGCCAGCATCAAATATTCCCTGATCACCGGACCCAGGTCGATGTTCGCATCTTCAGGAACAAACAACCCCGATTCGGTGAAGTTGCGTGTCTTGTAGGCATAAACTTCATTGAACTCAGTGTCGAGCTTTAGATCAAAGGGTTCGAGGCAGCGTACACATTCCAGGGGAGTACTTGCTTCGACTCTTCCATCAAATAAAAGCCCCTGGGGCGTGCGAGATATATGCGCAATCGCAGAAAAATCTTTTAAATTTAGATCGGGCGGTAATTCGATCGCCGGATATTCAAAATGAAAATCGCGATAGCTACCAATAGGAAGGTTTTTAAAGAAACCGACGTTGATGAGTAAAGGTAAGCGTTGATTGGTCAAAGTAATTTTCTTGTAACGAGATATAATTCTAACGAAAAGATTATAGCACACCGCTTAATTGAAGTCAATTTTATTAGATAAATTAGATAGAAATTACTAAAATGTCACTACAACTCCTTATTGCAACGACCAATCCCGGCAAACGAGAAGAATTACTTGATCTATTGTCTCCGCTAGCCTTGGAGCCTGTCTTCCCCGACCAGTTGGGAATCTCTCTGGACGTGGAAGAAACCGGCGAGACTTACGCTGAAAATGCGCTGCTCAAGGCTCAGACTTACTTTCGCCTTACAGGCATTCCAACCCTGGCAGATGATACAGGACTCGAAGTGGATGCGTTGGATGGCAAACCCGGTTTACATTCGGCACGCTACATCCCGCTTCCAGGCGCAACAGATGCGGACCGGCGGCGAAAATTGGTGGCTGATCTTGCGGGATTTCCGAGACCCTGGAAGGCGCATTTCCATTGCAGTGTTGCGCTGGTCCTCTCGCTAAACCAAACCCATTTGACCTCGGGAGATGTCTACGGCGAAATCCTGCCTGAAGAACATGGTTGCGAAGGCTTCGGCTACGATCGCCTGTTTTACATTCCTGAATTCAAGAAAACGATGGCTGAATTGTCGATGGTTGAAAAAAACACTTGCAGCCACCGCGCCAGGGCAGTGAAGGCGGCATTCCCTTACCTGCGCTCATACATCACCCACGAAGGCGTTTAGCTTCAGCTAAAACTCGCCCGGAAGACCGTTCAACTTGAGCAGCAGATTCCTTTTGTCATTCAGCAGCAGAAGGCTGATACTGCCTGTGTCAATCGTCAATGAATGAAAAGCATCCAACGGCATACCGATCATCCATGCGATGGCTAGGCGGATGACGTCGCAGTGAGAAAAACACGCCACAGCCTTTTTTTCTCCGGCATTTGCCGAAAGCGCGAGCAATGTATCCACGACCCGTTTTTGGGCAGCCGCATAACTTTCACCGTTTGGGAATTGAACCTGGGATGGGGCTTTCTGGGCTAGTTTGTACAGGTTTAGACGCTGCATTTTCTTGGTGGTGTATCCCTGCCAGTCGCCGAAGTCCACTTCCTGCAGGCCAATAAGGGGTTGAACGGATAAATTCAGGGCTTTGCTCAAGGGATCCGCTGTTTCAATGGCTCTTTCAAGCGGGCTTGAGAAAATGGCTTCGATATGCTTTGTGCGCAGTGCCTGCGCTACGGCTTCTGCCTGGCTTATGCCTTTAGCGTTCAGGTGTACTCCGGGCGTTCTTCCCACCAGGCGCTTCCCGGTAAAATCATTTTCGCCATGCCGAACTAGGTAGATGGTGGTCATTTTTTCACCTGTGACCCTGGCGGGGGGTCCTGCCTCAGCGCCTGTTCCTGAGCTTTGCGCCAGCGTTCGACCCTATCAGCGATTTGACCCTCGTAACCCTCATGCGATGGTTCGTAAAAATGACTGCCCAACACACTGGAGGGCAGATATTGCTGTGGAACGAAGTGTCCTTCGAAGAGATGGGGGTACTGGTAGCCTTTTCCGTGACCAAATCCCTTGGCATCCCGGTTGGCATCCATCAGGTGGGTTGGAATAGCCCCTGTGCCTTCCTTTTCGATGTTTTCTTTTGCCTTAAAATACGCCCCCGCCGAGTTCGACTTGGGCGCCGTTGCCAGGTAAAGTGTGGCTTCAACGATCGGGTAGATCCCCTCAGGCAAACCGATGTACTCATACGCATACGCCGCCGCGGCTGCAACCTGTATGCCCTGCGGATCAGCCAGGCCAATATCCTCTCCTGAAAGTACGATCAGGCGGCGAAGAATAAAGCGGGGATCTTCGCCGGCCAGGATCATTTTCGCCAGCCAGTAAAGTGCAGCATCGGGGTCGGAACCCCGCACGGATTTGATGAACGCCGAGATGGTATCGTAATGGGCATCTCCCATGCGGTCGTAAAGCACCGCCCGTCTTTGGATCGACTCCTGTGCCACATCGAGCGTGATGTGAATCCTGCCATCCGGGTCGGGCGCGGTACTTTCGACGGCAAGTTCGAGCGCATTGAGCAAATTTCGCCCGTCCCCGCCGGCGATTTGTACCAGGTGCTGCCTGGCATCTTCATCCAATTCGATATTCCGGTTGCCATAACCGAACTCCTGGTCATCCAGGGCGTGCTGCAGGATCGTGTCCAGGTTTTTCTCGGTCAAAGGTTTCAACGCAAAAATCCGCGAGCGGGAGACCAGGGCTGGAATGACGTCAAAGTAAGGATTTTCGGTTGTCGCGCCAATGAGGGTGATCATTCCACTTTCCACATGCGGTAACAGCGCATCCTGCTGCGCTTTGTTCCAGCGGTGAACCTCATCGATAAACAGGATCGTGCGCCTGTGGTACAGTTTTCGCCGTTCTTCAGCGTCGTGGATCACCCTGCGGAGTTCCGCAACGCCAACCAGCACCGCGGATATATTTTCAAAGTAAGACTGGGTGTGCGCCGCGATCAACCGTGCCAGCGTTGTTTTGCCGGTTCCGGGTGGACCGGTAAAAATGATCGATGAAAACAAGCGGTCCGCCGTTATCGCTCGCCGCAGCAGTTTACCTTCACCAATGATCTCTTCCTGCCCGACAAATTCATCCAACGTTCGCGGGCGTAACCGGGCGGCCAGGGGGGCTTCACGATTCAGGTCTTCCTGCATGGCGTGATCGAATAGATCCATAGCAAGATTGTATCACAACCAACTAAATATTAGAACATATATCCCATGACTAAATCTTGTAAGTGGTTTCAAAACTGTCTATACTATGTGCAGGCAAGGCAGCAGCTTGAAGTGCGCCCGTGCATGATCAGGGTTCGAAGGGAGAGCATAATGAACTTGGACGACAGGGAATTCTCACAATTTTTGGTGACCGCCAAGCAGCGTACCTATGCTGGGGGAACCGCTGCCCAAAAAGGAAATCGACCGAATGCGCATGTGATCGAATTTGCTGAAGAAGATCTGATCTATGTGGATACTTACTTTGGCGGATTCCACTTTATCGGAGAAGAAGTGGTCTCTCAAGCTGAGCGTCCGGTTTGGGGTATGAATTATTACGGCAAAATGCTGGTGGATGAGATACCGGAAGGATTCAACCAGTGCCTGCGCCAGGCATTGCTGCGGGTATCGCGCGAAGCGCCATTCAGGGGACCCGGCCTCTACCATTGCGGACCTTTTGCCTACCAGTGCTCCTGGAGTGGAAAACTCAAAGGATTTGAAGGATACGAAATCATTTCACAAAATGGGATGGATATTTACAAGCTCCTTTTTCATGGCGGTGAAGTAGCTTGATCGTTAAGAATGGCAAACTAGGCAGCATCTCGTTGCCTAGAGGAGTAATAAGGAGGACTTATGCAAGTCCCGATTTATCACATTGACGCTTTCACGAACGTTCCCTTTGCGGGCAATCCGGCAGGGGTATGCCTTTTGGAAGAAAAGGGCGATCCGGTTTGGATGCAGCAGATCGCCAAAGAGATGAATCTTTCGGAAACGGCGTTCTTACACCGGGAAGGGGAATATTATTCGCTGCGATGGTTTACCCCCCTGACCGAGGTCGAACTGTGCGGGCATGCAACGCTTGCCTCAGCTCATGTACTTTGGCTCAGGGGTGATGTTAAAGAAAGTGAGGAGATCCGGTTTCATACACTTTCCGGCACCCTGACTGCCAGGAAGGTGGAGGATTGGATCGAGTTGAACTTCCCGGTGGCTAAATTGGAGGATGCCGACTTGACCGACCGTTACCTGGTTGCCCTGGGAATTTCTCCGGATGTGATTATGCACAGCGACGAGAAGATACTGATCGAGGTGGCGGATGAGACGATCGTGCGCAAGATGAAACCGGATTTTTCTGCCCTGTTGAAACTGCCGGGCAGCGGCATCATCGTGACGGCGATTTCTGAAACCCCTGGCATCGATTTTGTTTCACGTTATTTTGCCCCGTGGGTTGGCATCAATGAAGACCCCGTGACCGGTTCGGCGCATTGCATGCTGGCACCTTATTGGCAGAAAAAGCTGGCAAAGAATTATCTCACCGCCTACCAGGCCTCTACTCGCGGCGGAATCCTCAAATTGCGCTTGAGCGGTGAACGGGTCTATATTTCCGGGCAGGCAGTCACGGTGATGCAGGGAACCGTCTCGGCGCATACTGAAAGTTGAGTCATGCATGAGTTTTGATGTCGTTGTGGTCGGCAATGCCGGCATCGATACCAATGTGTATCTTACAGGTGAAGAGACCGACTTTTCGATCGAAGCAAACTTTACCCGGAATATTGATTGCATCGGTCAAGCAGGAGGCTATGCGTCGCGCGGCTATGCGGGCATGGGGCTGCGAAGCGCGTTCATCGGAGCCGTGGGGGCTGACGTAAATGGAGAATGGATCAGGCGGGACTTTTCGCAGCAAGGAATCGACACCAGGGGGACTATTTCTCGACCCTGCCGGCACAAGCCGCAGTATGAATATTATGTTCAAAGACGGTCATCGCAAGAATTTTTACGATGGTAAAAGCCACATGACCCTGGATGCACCGTTGAAGATTGCCCGCAGCTTATTTGAAGGTGCAAAGCTGATCCACTTTAACATCCCCAACTGGGCCAGGGTGCTGCTCCCGATCGCCCAATCTTCGGGTGCCGCGATTGCCTGCGACATCCAGGATGTGATCGACCCGACCGATCCTTATAGGCGCGATTTCATTCGAAAATCGAATTTCTTGTTTTTCTCGGCGGCCAACCATGCTGACCCCGACCCGATCATCGCCTATTTCTGGTCGATGAACCCGGATCTCGAGATTATCGCCGGGATGGGGGAACTGGATTGTGCAGTGGGGTGCGGCTCACGAGATCGCACATTATCCAGTATTATCGCTCGATTTGCCGGTCATCGACACCAACGGCGCAGGTGATGCGCTCGCGGTGGGATATCTCACCGCCAGGGTAATGGATGGCTGTTCGCCCAAAGAATCAGCGCTGCGCGGTCAGGTGGCTGCCCGTTTTTGCTGTGCACAAAATGCTTCATCGGAGCAACTAATCACGCGTAACTTATTATCGGAATACCTCGCTAGGAGGCACTAATGGTTGATTTTTCGTTTCCTGGATTGGTAGGCAGAATTGAACGTCTGGATCCTTTTACGTCGAACCTTGTTCAACCCCGAATCGTCGATATCTGGCTGCCGCCAGAGTATGATAATAAACCGGAACAAAGATATTCAGTGCTTTACATGCACGACGGCGAGAACCTTTTTGATTCTTCGACCTCAAAGTTCAGCCACATGGATTGGGGCATGGATGAAACCGTCGCACGCTTGATGGCGGAACAAAAAATCCGGCCAACCATCGTGGTGGGTATCTGGTCTACCGAAAAAAGGGTTTTGGAATATATGCCGCAAAAACTGGCAGAGGGCAAATCGCGAGACCGGATGGTGGAATCGCTCCAGGTTGAAGCAGGCGGATTGCCCGAATCCGACCAATATTTACGGTTTATCGTGAATGAGGTCAAGCCTTACCTGGACAAAAATTACCGCACTTTAACGGACCGCGCGAACACCTTCGTGATGGGTTCGAGCATGGGCGGATTGATCTCGCTTTATGCGGTTTGCGAATACCCCGAAGTCTTTGGCGGGGCGGGCTGCGTTTCCACCCATTTTCCCATCGGACGGGGTATTGTATTGGGCTATATGAAGGCTAACCTTCCCAGACCAGGCAATCATAAATTCTATTTTGACTACGGTACCAAAACCGCAGACAAGGCGTATGAGCGATATCAACTGAAGGCGGATGAAATCCTGGAGGCGCACGGCTTTACGCGCGGGCTGGACTGGATCACCATGCGATACGAAGGGCACAAACATTCAGAGATCGATTGGCGAAAAAGGGTGAACATCCCACTGGAATTCTTACTGGGTGTTTAGGTGCTGTCCCGTCAATTGGGGGTCAGCCGTGAGCGCCGGAGTTCAATCCCCGTTAATGCATAACGAATCATAGCCCAAGCCGGTGGGTCGGCTCAAATAGAACACATGCTCCTTGACGATTCAGAGCTGATTTGATATAAACAAGCCCATTGCGAGTTGGGTTGTGAAGGAGATCCAAGCCTTGTCACGTTGGTATGGGTTTGGTATAATCAGGCACGCTGTAATGCAATTTAACAATCGAATTGCCGACATAGCTCAATCGGATGAGCAACCGCCTTGTAAGCGGTAGGTTATGGGTTCGATTCCCATTGTCGGCTCAGTTGCAGGTTGGTGAGTGAAGGGCATCGATTGAAGATGACTTCACTTGCAAGCCGGCAACGGCTTAGAATGGACGGTTACCCAAGTGGCCAACGGGGACTGACTGTAAATCAGTTGGCGACACGCCTTCGGAGGTTCGAATCCTTCACCGTCCACTCGTCGTGAGAGGATAGCATTGCTCTCCCTCATTTGCGGCATGCCCTCATAGCTCAGTTGGTAGAGCGCGCCCTTGGTAAGGGCGAGGTCATGGGTCCAAATCCCATTGAGGGCTCTTCATGCCGGTTGGAACGAAATGTCACTGTTGAGCAAGGTTTAAGGAGATAAAGCATGGCCAAGCAAAAATTTGAACGGACAAAGCCACATTTGAATGTGGGGACGATGGGTCATATTGACCATGGGAAGACGACCTTAACGGCAGCGATCACGAAATACTGCGGGTTTTTCGGACGAGCGAATTACCGGCCGTACGATTCGATCGATAATGCGCCGGAAGAGAAAGCCCGTGGGATCACCATCAACATTGCCCATGTTGAGTATGAGACCGAGAACCGGCACTATGCGCACGTCGACATGCCAGGTCACCGGGATTACATCAAGAACATGATCACGGGTGCGGCACAGGTGGACGGAGCGATTTTGGTGGTGGCAGCCCCGGACGGAGCCATGCCCCAGACCAAAGAGCATGTACTGTTGGCGTACCAGGTGGAAGTGCCGAGCATCGTGGTCTTCTTGAACAAGATCGACCAGATGAACGACCCTGAACTGTTGGAGCTGGTGGAGATGGAACTGCGTGAAATGTTGAACAGCTACCATTATCCCGGCGACACAACCCCGATCGTGCGCGGCAGCGCCTTGAAAGCCCTGGAAAGCACCTCGACCGACCCGAACGCGCCTGAATATGCCTGCATCAAAGAGCTGCTGCGCGTGGTGGATGAATACATTCCCGAACCGGTGCGCGCCATGGACAAACCGTTCATGATGCCGGTGGAAGACGTGTTCTCGATCAAGGGACGCGGCACGGTGGTGACAGGACGGGTGGATCGCGGCGTGATCAAAGTAGGCGACCCGGTGGAAATCGTGGGCTTACGCGAGAAGAGCATGAACTCGGTGGTCACCGGGGTTGAAATGTTCCACAAGACCCTGGATGAAGGTGAAGCAGGAGATAACCTGGGTCTGTTGCTGCGCGGCATTGAGCGGACGGACGTGGAGCGCGGGATGGTAGTGGCCAAATCCGGCTCGATCACCCCCCACACCAAGTTCTTTGCAGAAGTGTACGTATTGAAACGTGAAGAGGGTGGGCGGCACAAACCCTTCTTCTCTGGATACCGGCCGCAGTTCTACATCCGCACGATGGATGTAACGGGCACGGTAAAGCTGCCTGAAGGCGTAGAAATGGTGATGCCAGGCGATAATGTGACCATGGAATGCGATTTGATCGTTCCGGTTGCGCTGGAGCAGGGGTCCAAGTTTGCTATTCGTGAAGGTGGTCTGACGGTTGGCGCCGGTGTGATCACAAAGATTTTGGCATAAAGAGGAGTCAGTCTGCAGTGATTGCAGTCTGAGGTGAAAAAGTATGGCTTCTAAAAAGAAAGATGTCCGCCCCGTAATTACTCTGGCTTGCAATGATTGCAAAAACCGGAATTACACCACCGAAAAGAATCGTCGCAACGATCCTGGACGGATGGAATTGCAGAAATACTGTCTTCACTGCAGGAAACATACGCTGCATCGCGAGACCAAATAGCTGGTAGCCCTTTGTAAGGCGAGGTAATCTCGCCTTACAATTCACAGGCCAATAGCTCAATTGGCAGAGCGCCTGTCTCCAAAACAGGAGGTTGAGGGTTCGATTCCTTCTTGGCCTGCCTAACACAAAGGCGGCGCCGTCCCGTCCCTCAAAATGAGAGAATCGCTGAGACGGCGTTTTAGCCGTAAAAAAGGAGTAAGCCGTGGCTGAAAAAATAACCAAAGTAAAAAAAGAAACAAAGCTTGCACGCTGGTGGCGTGAAACCATCGGCGAATTGCACAAGGTTGCATGGCCTACCCCTAAGGAAGCATGGCGTCTTACCAAGATTGTTTTATTGGTAATGTTGGTAATGGGCGTGTTATTAGGCGGCCTTGACTTTGTGTTCACAAAAATCATAGGTTTGGTACTGGGATAATCTCTGCATCAAACAGAATTGGCAAGGTGACGATGGACGCGCGAGACGATAATTTCAAGGACGAGATGGACGATTCTCAATCACAGGAACCTGAAAAACAGGAACCCGGCGATATTCACGCGTCTGAAGATGAGATCAAACCCTCCGAATTGGAAGAACCAGCCGCCACCTCAGCGGAATTACCTTCTCCAGAGGCTTTTGCGGAAGTGTCTTCAGACCGGGCCTGGTTTGTGATCCATTGCTATTCAGGGTACGAAAATAAAGTCCGCTACAACCTGGAGCAGCGCATCGAAACCATGGGCATGAAGGACAAAATCTTTGATGTGGTCATCCCGACCCAGGAAGAGATCGAAGTCAAAGATGGCAAACGCCGCACGGTGGAACGTCACGTCTTCCCCGGGTACGTGCTTGTGAATATGATTTTGTCTGAAGAGTCGTGGTACGTGGTAAGAAACACGCCAGGTGTAACCGGGTTTGTGGGTATGGGCAATGATCCAACCCCGCTGCGCCCTGAAGAAGTACAGCAGATCCTGCGGCGTATGGAAGCCGAAGCACCGCACGTGAAAGTCTCATTCAAAGTTGGAGAACGCGTACGCATTGTGGACGGTCCATTCAACGATTTCAGGGGCCAGGTTTCAGAAATCGATATGGAACGCACCAAGGTTCGGGTAATGGTCAACTTCTTCGGTCGTGAAACACCCGTCGAACTTGATTTCTTACAGGTCGAGAAAGCGTAAGCAACCTTACGCTATTTTGTGGGAGGGTGCTCCCCAATTCACCCGCTATAACCACCAAGGAGAAAAAAAGTGGCAAAGAAACTTAAAGCAATAGTTCGTCTACAGATCCAGGCTGGAAAAGCCAACCCAGCGCCTCCCATTGGCCCTGCTCTCGCAGGTCACGGGATCAATATTATGGCATTCTGCAAGGAGTACAACGCCCGCACGCAGAGTCATGCCGGTGAAGTCATTCCTGCGGAAATTACTGTTTACACTGACGGTTCTTTCACATTCATTCTAAAATCATCGCCTGCTTCTGAATTGCTGAAGAAGGCTGCCGGTATTCCGAAAGGATCCGACATCCCCAACCGCAACAAGGTTGGCAAGGTAACCCGGGCTCAGATTCGTGATATTGCCGAACAGAAAATGAAAGATATGAATGCGAACGATTTGGAAGCAGCAATGCGCCAGATCGAAGGTACTGCCCGCAATATGGGCTTGACGGTAGTCGAGAAGTAGTTTGTGGGAGGGCAGTTTCACTGTCCGCTTGCACCACGAAGGAGAGAAAATGGCGAAACACGGTAAGAAATATATTGAGGCTCAAGCCAAGGTCAACAATGACCAGGCTTATGCGCCGCGCGAAGCAGTTGCCCTGGCAAAAGAAACCTCGTACGCGAAATTCGATGCAACCATCGGAGTTCACATTCGCATGGGGTTGGATCCCCGCCAGGCTGACCAACAAGTACGCGATGTAGTTGTACTCCCCCACGGTTTGGGTAAAACCGTCCGCGTCCTGGTTTTTGCCCAGGGTGACGGCGCCACCAAGGCTCAAGAAGGCGGAGCTGACTTCGTAGCCGATTCAGATGAAATGATCAACAAGATCGCAGGCGGCTGGACCGATTTCGATGTTGCCATTGCCACACCGGATATGATGGCTAAAGTAGGCCGTCTTGGTCGTGTTTTGGGTCCCCGTTCTTTGATGCCGAACCCCAAAGCCGGAACTGTGGTTACCGCTGACGAACTGCCGCGTGTCATCCAGGAATCCAAAGCCGGTCGTGTTGAATTCCGCCTGGATAAAACCGCAAACATTCACGTGCCCATTGGAAAAGCCTCTTTTGATGCACAGAAATTATTCGAAAACTTTGCCGCATTGATGGAAGCCATCAAGAAAGCTCGCCCCACCGGAGCCAAGGGTACCTATATCCGCAAGATTTCCGTTGCTGCAACCATGGGACCCGGCGTCAAGGTCGATCCCCTGCAGGCTGTGAGCATTTCACTGGAATAAACGTGGTATAATTGCACCGCTCGAGCAAAAAACGAGCATTCACCGAAGAAAGCTGGTGCCCGCAAGGGCTTAATTTCCCGCCGAGGTGAAGACTACACTATCGAACTCATCCCTTTTTGGGAGCGATAAAAGTCTTTGCCTGGCATCACCAGACAAAGGCTTTTTATTTCTGAAGGAAGGAGGTAGATTTCATTGGCCTTTACAAAGAAGCACAAGGGCGAAATGTCCGCCCAGTACCAAAAATGGGTAACTGAGAGTCAGGCGATGTTTGTCCTCACTTACAGCCGCATGAACATGAAAGAGATCGACGCATTCCGTGCAAAAGTTCGTGAGACTGGAAGCGAGATTCACCTGGTCAAGAATACCCTCTTCGACCGTACGCTCGATCAGAGCGGTTTTCCAAAAGCAGCCTTCTTTGAGAAAATTTCTCTCGTTGGATTTGCTTTCTCGGATCCCCCGGCTCTGGCAAAAGTATTCACCGACGTTACCAAAAATTCTGACAACTATAAAGTCAAAGGTGGATTCCTCGGCAAAGCCTTGATCGATGGGAAACAGGTTAAAGTGTTGGCTGATTTACCGACCCTGCCTGTGATGCGCGCCATTTTACTTGGCACCATCAACGCACCTGCAACCAAACTCGTACGCACGCTGGCAGAACCTGCTCGTTCCGTGGCAGCAGTAATTAAAGCGAAATCAGAAAATGCGGGTACCGCTGCCTGATAAGCTGACCAACAATTGGGTTGGGGAAATTCCTCAACAAAATAATTCACTATGAATTTGAAGGAGTTGTTGAAATGGCTGATTTAGAAAAAATTGTTGAACAGTTGAGCGAGCTCTCTGTTCTCGAAGCTGCAGAACTTGTCAAGAAACTTGAAGAAAAATGGGGCGTTTCCGCCGCCGCACCTGTTGCCATGGCTGCCGCTGCTGGCCCCGCCGCCGCTGCTGAACCCGTTGAAGAAAAAACCGAGTTCGATGTTGTCCTCAAAGATCCCGGCCCCAAGAAGATCGAAGTCATCAAAGTCATCCGCGCCCTTACCAATTTGGGCCTCGTCGAAGCCAAAACGATGGCCGAGACCGCTGGTGCCAAAGTCCTTTCCGCTGTTGGCAAAGAAGCAGCCAATGATGCGAAAGCCAAACTCGAAGCCGCTGGTGGTGTAGTCGAACTTGCTTAGTTGTTCGTCAAATAGCTGACAAAAATAATCCTCCCAACTCGGGAGGATTTTTTGATCGGATCGTTACTCAGGCGGCGATGGATTTGACCTGGCGGATCACCATCACGACTTTGCCCATGATCCGCAGGCTTTTGGGATTATCCACGTAGATCGGACCCATATTCGGGTTGGCCGGTTGCAGACGGATCCGGTTGGTTTCTTTGTAGAAATACTTGAGGGTGGTTTCATCCTTATCGTCCAACCACACGGCAACCATTTCGCCGTTGTTTGCTGATTTCGCCTGTTTCATAATGACGATGTCGCCGTCATTGATCATGGCGTCGACCATTGAATCGCCGCTGACTTCGAGCGCGAAAAGGTCATTGGTTTCACGCGTGGGCAGCAAGCTGCGGGCAATATCCACGCTGGATTCAGAATCGAAGTAAGGCAGGTCCGAGGCAGGCATGGGGATGGGCGCGGAGGCGACAATCCGTCCGGCGAGCGGGATGCTGACCAGATCGGAAAGGGTGGCTGCCACATTCTGTACCGCTTCAGTCACTTTTTCTTTGAGTGGAGCATTTTCGCTGATAGGATTAACCACGCGAATACTCCGCGAGATCCGGTCTTCGCGGTCAATGAATCCCATTTGTTGGAGTTGATTGAGATAGTAGTCTACCAGTGACGTCGATTTGACATTGATGCTGTCACCAATTTGACGGATGGAAGGTGAATACCCGTTCGAATTCTGGAATTTGGTCAGATATTCCATAATTTTGCGGTGTCTTTCACTGAGACCCAGGTTACGCCTTGCCATGACTACCTCCTCTGAACTCATTATCGTTCATTTGTACTATAATAATACACGAACATACGTTCTGTGTCAAGTGTGAAAACTACTCCGCAAGTCTTGACAGGAAGCCTGGCCAAGTCTAAAATGACTGGATACTCTCGTGAGTATCATCAATAAATATTGAGGTTATTAATGCCGGTTTACGAATATCACTGCGATGCATGCGGCGCGGGTTTCGATGCGCTTGTGGAAGATGAAAACCAGGATCAACCCGTGGAATGCCCGGTGTGCCACAGCCTGGATACCCAGCAGGAACTCAGCCTATATTCGACCTATGGATATGGGAAACCGGAAGAGAGAAGCTGCTCGAATGAGAACAGCGGATTTCGTTGAGGATGATCTTTTGCGCCTGCGTGCCAGGCGAACCAAACGAAAATGCTCATTAGCTGGTCGGGAGCAAAATTGCCCGATCAGTTTTTTTATTCAGTAGGATAATGGAAGGGATCAACTAATCAAAGGAGAGCATCCATGACTCATCCGCTGGTCGATCAGTTACGTTTTACCCGCAGCGAATGGCTGCGAGGTCTTGAAGGAGTCTCGGAAGAAGAAGCTGCCGAACATTTTGGTCAGATGAACTGTATCAGTTGGACGATAGGTCATCTCGCCTGGCACGAACACCGTACCTGGCTTGAACGGGCGCAGAAGATCATTTTGTATCCTGAACTCAACCATACCTACGGATTTGGATGTCCCATGAGTACACCGTCGCTGACCGAGGTGATCAAGACTTGGCATCAGGTGACAGAAGCCACCGACCTATTTTTGAACACATTGACCACCCAAATACTTCAGGGCGACCTTTTGCTGCATGAGAAAGCGGTGGGGCAAACGATCGGATCGGCGCTGCAAAGGATCATTTACCATTACTGGTACCATACAGGCGAAGTTCAAGCCATGCGCCAGATGCTTGGAGGAAAAGAACTGCCGGTTTTTGTAGGCGATCTCGATCAATATGCGCCTTTCAGACCGGCTTAATTCTCTTGTTCTTTTAATATTGGAACGCTATGATAGTTTTGTTTCAACATCAACATACAGGAAAATACCATGAGTCTATTCAATCATCAACGGCTGGGGAATGAAACGTTCAAACTGGATATCGAACGGATGCGCAAGGGATGGTATTCCGACAAGTATTTCGTCAACATCGCGCTCATGCTGGCCGAATTATCGAAGCAAAACTATGAATATGCCGGAAATTACCCGAACCTGCCCAAAGAGCTTTGTGCAGAGTGCATCCAATGCGGAGATATCGAAGTGGAAATGCAGTGGTTTACCAGGCGTACCGGCAAGACGATCGTTGTCGGACTGGATAAAGCCCTGACCATGCTGCAGACCTGCACCGGTTACTACGAAGGCGAGAACTTTGTCAACACCTCGGCGAATTTGCAGGTGTGGGCCTTGGAAGACGGCGAAACGGTGGAATATGAAGGCGACCCATTGGATGTCCAGCCGGTGATGCGCGTGCGGGGAAGATACCGTGATTTCGCCGCGCTCGAGACCCCCACCCTCGGCATTCTCACCCGCTCTTCCCGCATCGCGACCAATGTCTATGAGACAATTCGGGCTGCAAAAGGCAAACCGATGATGTTTTTCCCGGCGCGTTTTGACCTGCACGAAGTACAGGCAGCCGATGGCTACGCCTACAATATCGGCTTGCAGCGTTATAACCTGGACCACGCCGGAACGCTTGGCGCCTTTGTGTCCACTGATGCCCAGGGTGACTGGTGGGGCGGCTCTGGCGGCGGCACTGTAGCGCATTCAGCGATCGCAGCTTTTTTGGGTGATACCGCTGAAGCGATGATCGCGTTTTCGCGGGTGCTGCCCCTCACGATCAGCCGCATCGCCCTAGTCGATTTCAATAACGACGGTGTCACTGATTCGTTGCGCACCTGCAAAGCCATGTTCGATGAGTATCGCAAACGGGTGGATGCCGGGAAAGAAGAGGAAGCCGCACGCTACAAGTTGTACGGTGTGCGATTGGATACCTCGGCTTCCTTGCGGGACGTATCTGTTCCCCCGCTTGGAGACCCGCGCCTGGATATGGGCGTGAATCCGCGCCAGGTGTTCATCCTGCGGCAAAAGCTGGATGCTGCCTGGGAAAGCTGGGATCTGCCCTCTGAATGGGCGGAACGGGCTCAAAAATACTGTCGCAACGTCAAGATCGTTGTCAGCGGCGGCTTTAATCCGGAAAAAATTGTCCGCTTCGAAAAACTTCAGGTACCGGTGGATATCTACGCTGTTGGATCTTATCTGCTCAGCAATGACGGCCCCACGGTAACCGATTTTACTGCAGATGTGGTGCGGATAAAGATCGGTGACAGTTGGGCCGATATGGCGAAGGTCGGCAGGAAGGCGTTGGATAACCCGGCATTGAAGCGCGTTTGGTAAAGTGAATAGCCAAAGATGAATCCAATGTTCAAGAAAAATTCCTTTACTGTTTTATTTGTGTCAATGTTGCTGTTGACCGCTTGCAACGTTCCCACGGCGGTCCCCACTGCAGCACCTACCACGGCCATCGCCCAATTGCCTACGATTGCTCCAACTGAAACCCAGGTGCAGCTGCCCACCGTCGAAGCGAGCGGTACCCCTACTGTGGAGCCAACTCTCGCACCCGGAGCACTGCCTGATATCGGCGAAAGCACGTATTTGGATGACCGCAGCACGCCTGCGGCGTTGATACTTTCATACTTCAACGCTATTAACCAAAAAGAATATCTCCGGGTACTCTCTTACTTCGTCAACAATACACCGGATGTTACCCTGGCGGACCTTACGGAAGGGTACAAAGATACTCAATCCGTTAATGTGGTATTCGGCCTGATCTCTCAAGAAGGTGCGGCTGGAAGTACTTATTTTACTGTCCCCATGGTATTGAATTCCACCCATACCTCTGGTACACAGGAAAAGTTTGCCGCCTGTTATATTCTGCGTCGTCCAGAGCCGGGAAATTACGGTGCTCCCCCCATCCAACCCATGCATATCGATAAACGTTTTGGCAAAAGTGTCCCCCTGACCACGACGGATAAGGATGCGCTCGCAGAAGCATGTCCCGCTGATTATCCGACCGGAATGAACACCTTACCCGCGGTTGTCGAGCAGATCGATGACCTGAGCAGCGCAAATTTCATCGATAACCGCAGCGATCCTGTCAGTTTGATCAGTTCACTCCTGAATGCCATCAACAGACAGGAATATGTAAGAGCTTATTCCTACTGGCAGACGCCTCAAGAAGCATATAATGACTTTGCCGCCGGTTATGCGCAGACCGCATCTGTCACTGCCCAATTTGGCCAGGTAATTGATGATCCGGGAGCCGGGCAACTCAACTATTCGGTCCCGGTGAAAATGATCTCAACCTTGAGTGATGGCACCAAGCAGACGTTTGTGGGGTGTTATGTGTTGCATCTCTCGCAGCCAGGCATTCAAGCGACGCCACCGTTCAAGCCCCTCGGGATCACCAACGGCACATTCACCGAGGTGGCGAATAACTCCGATGTAAATCCACTGATGTTGAACATCTGTCAGTAATTCACCCCGGCCGCCCATTTTCAAAAAATTGAAAATAGGGGTAAGTCCTCCCCTAAAATCCTGCATTAGGATTTTGGGGGAGGTTAGGAGGGGGATGGTCTGCACTGCGGCAACCCGGGCGGAGATTTCTGGCAAGTGTGCACTCGCTACTAGTAATTACGGATTTTATCCCCCCCCTGCCCCCCCCATTTTCAAAATTCGAAGATAGGAGGGAATTTGTTCCCTTTTTTAAAGTCTGAAGATTTGGTGAGTTGCTCCTCCCCTAAAATCCTGTATTTGGATTTTGGGGGAGGTTGGGAGGAGGAAATAATTCAGCTCATTGCTTCAATAATTGCCGATAAGACACCGTCCCGGTTGCTCATCACTTCATTATTCCAGAACCTCAACACACGATAGCCTTTGGCGACCAGGAATTCAGTGCGTTCTTTATCGTATTGCTTCTGCTCCAAATGTTGACCGCCATCCAATTCAATGATCAACTTTTTCCGTGGTGCACAAAAATCTACGATGTAATTGCCAATTGGATGCTGCCGCCGGAAATGGACGTTCATCAAATTATGGTTTCTAAGCTGCATCCACAAACGATTTTCCGCGTCTGTCTGATTGTGACGCAGCTGATAGGCATATAACCAAACTTGTTTGTCGCTTCGATGATTCGCCATGGTGTTTATTACTTCAGGAAATGAAATCATTTTTCTTAATTCTATATCAACTTTCCCCCCTGCCCCCCCATTTTCATAAACCGAAAATAGGGGGAAAGTCCTCCCCTGAAATCCGGTTTTTGGATTTTGGGGGAGGTTGGGAGGGGGATGGTCTGCAACGTGGCAACCCGATCGGAGATTTCTGCCCAGCGTGCACTCGTTACTAGTAATTACAGATTTTATCCCCCCCCTGCCCCCCCATTTTCAAAAATCGAAAATAGGGGGGTAGTTCCTTTTTAATTGAAATTTTAGGGGCTGCTCCTCCCCTGAAATCCGGTTTTTGGATTTTGGGGGAGGTTGGGAGGGGGCTCGTTCTAAGCTATTCCGGCCAGGTGATGCCCATGGGCGTGATGATATAGACCATCCCTTCCGAACCTTTACGCCAGGCTCTTTCCAACTCATTGCGCCGGTACACCCGCTGGACCTGTCCATTCTCTTTACCAGCCGGGTCGTTCACCACGGGGTTGCCGGCTGCATCGAAACCTGCCAGCACCACTAAATGGCCGTCGCTCTCTTCGATAGGCGCGCCGGTCAGGTCGCCGGGCTTCCATGAAATGCTCATCACCAGCGGGATCCCGGCTGCGATAAAACGCTCGGTTTCCTCAAGATTGGTCAAGCGCGAGACGGCTGCGGTCATTCCCTTGGTGGCGGCATAGGCGGTGTTGAACGACCAGTTGCCCGTGCCATCATAGTCCGAATCGAAAACTCCTTTCACGGCTTCGCGCACCATCGCTTCAGGCAGCCCTTTGTACTCCTGCCAGTACGCCAAAACCATAGCCACACAGGTTGGACTGCACCATGCCTTCCCTCCGTCTGGATAAACCATTTGTGAATACTGGGGGACGGATAGGGTTTTGTTCCACAGAGCGCAATTTCCAGGGGAGACCGAAAGGTTCTTGCCCTGCCGGTTATTCATCACCAGCGCAGCCCCATTGATCACCGGGTATTGACTATCTGAACGACTGTTCAATTGGAGTTTCATCTGGACGGCTTCGGCTTTCACGCCTTCTTTCAGCACCAGCGTGTCGGTGTCGACTTCTGCGTTGGCATCTTCCTGACCCTTCAGCGAATGACGCTCTGCGGGATCGTCGGATTGCGACCAGATGCCCAGGTTATACCATTTCGACCAGCTCTCGTTCAGCTTTACCCGTAGAAAGGTTTTTATCCAACTTCCCTCGGGGGCGTCCACATTCCATGAAGGGACCACGCTGGCGATCTCGAAACCTGCATCGATTACCGGGCTGATCATCTCGCCAGTTAACACCCCGCCCTCCGAGCGCACGGCATCAGCCGAGAGCTTGAGCGTCCCTTCGAGACCGTACTCGACGGAATCGAGGGTCCATTCCTTGAACCCGTTACCGTCAGCCTGCCAGCGTATGAACTTGATGCGGTAGGCATCCAACTCGATCTCACGCTTCGGGTTGAGCTTTGAAAAGATCGCGGAAAAGAATTTGCGGGGAGTGAAGGCTCCGGACTTCTTTTGCATGGAGGGCTCCTGAAAGAGTAGCGGTAAACTAATTCTAAACCCAAGCGCAAGAACGCGGGGCGTGCATTTTCAAAGAGCGTACGAATCGAAACGATTTATCGGGAAAATTGCGATCATATGCTTTTTCAACCACAGAATACATCCAGTCAATTTATTTTTGAATTTCCTCTCCATTCCCTTTTCTCTTTTTTCAAGCTATAATACTGACAACAGGCATTGACGGAGGAAAGTAAACCGGTTGAAACCGACAGGGAAGCGGGTGCGTAGACTGAAACGCCCGCCCGGCAGAATCCGGATGAAGTTCCCTCCCGAGCCGTTCAGGGGAAGACCCGAAGAGGTTGGTAGTCTGAGCCGCAATCTCGAGCGTTATCGCGGGAACCGGTGATGTTTTTCTCCGGGATAAGCGGGCTGAGGTTTCAGCCAAACAGGGTGGTACCACGGGTCCAATTCCCCGTCCCTTATTTGGGCGGGTTTTTATTTTAAGCGCAGGAGAATCGAATGAGTGCTTCCGAGATACTTCAAGAACTTGAATCCATCCGCAAGGCTGGATTGGACGCGCTTTCAGCATCGACGGCTGACGACGCACTGCAAGCCTGGCGTACCGCCTATCTGGGGCGGTCAGCACCAGTCATGGCGGTTTTCCAGCAACTAGGCAAGCTGCCCGCTGAAGAGCGTGCAAGTGTCGGTCAGGCAGCCAACCAGGTGAAAACGGCACTCGAAGCCGCTTTTGCCGAGAGGATGCAAGCGCTCAAAGAACAGGAACTGGCAAAAGCCCTCGCGAATGAATCGCTGGATGTTACCCTGCCCGGACGTCCGGTGGTGCACGGACGGCTGCACCCCGATACGCAGATTCTGCGCAAGCTCTACCGTGTCTTCGGCGAGATGGGCTTCCAGGTGTTCCGGTCGCGTGAAGTGGAAACGGACGAATTCAACTTTCAACTGCTCAATTTCCCGGTGGGGCACCCGGCGCGGGATATGCAGGACACGTACTTCATCGATGCCGGCGAACGCGGCGACAACCCGATCGTGCTGCGCACCCACACCTCCGGCGGGCAGATCCATGCCATGCAGGAGGCATCTGCCTCGAATCCGCAGAACCCGCCCCCTGTGCGCATCATTCTGCCCGGCATGGTCTATCGCTACGAGCAGGTGGACGCCCGCCACGAGACGCAATTCGACCAGGTCGAAGGCTTGGCGGTCGGACCCGGCATCACGTTTACCAATCTCAAAGCCACCCTGGCTGATCTTGCCCGCCGGTTGTTTGGCGAGAATGTGCGAACCCGCTTCCGCGCATCTTACTTCCCGTTCACTGAACCCTCGGCTGAATTCGACATCGAATGCTTCCTGTGCGGCGGCAAGGGCTGCAACGTTTGCGGCGGCGGCTGGCTGGAAATCGGCGGCTGCGGCATGGTGCATCCCAACGTGCTGCGCAACGGAGGGTACGACCCTGCGCGCTATTCCGGTTTCGCCTTCGGGTTGGGCGCCCAGCGCATCGCCATGTTGAGTTACGGCATCAACGACATCCGCTACTTCTGGGAAAACGATCTGCGTTTCCTGGAGCAATTCTAAAATAAAACAGGATTGAGTGATTAGGAATGAGTAATCAGGGATAGCCGTTGAAGGTTTATGTTTAAAGAATGTCACGGAAAAACTTTAAAGACCGAATCACTTGTTGCCTAATTACTGATTACTTATACCTGCACTAGATTTTGGAGTGTGATTATGCGAGCACCTTTATCCTGGATCAAAGATTTTGTCAGACACCGGTCTGTCGATTGCCGAAACCTCTCACCTGCTGACCATGGCGGGGATGGAGGTGGAGGAAATTCAAATCATCGGGCTGCCCATGCCAGCACCCGGCAGCGTGGATAGCAAGGTCATCGGGTTATCCTGGGACCCCGAGAAGATCGTGGTCGCCTCGATTTCCGAGGTGATGCCGCACCCCAATGCCGACCGCCTGGTGCTGTGCAAACTCTTCGACGGCGTGCAGGAGCACATCGTGCTGACCGGGGCACCCAACCTGTACGAATTTAAAGGAAAGGGTCCGCTCGCCGAGCCGCTTAAGGTGGCTTATGCCAAAGAAGGCGCGACGCTTTATGACGGTCACCAACCTGGGCAGGTGTTGACCACTCTCAAAAAAACGAAGATCCGCGGTGTGGATTCTGATTCGATGGTTTGCTCCGAAAAGGAACTCGGGCTTTCTGAAGAACACGAAGGCATCCTGTTTTTGGAGAAGGATGCCGTCTCCGGCACTCCGCTGGCTGACGTGCTGGGTGACGCGGTATTCGACATCAAGCTGCTGCCCAGTTATGCCCGCTGTGCCAGCATGCTCGGACTGGCGCGCGAAATCGCCGCCATGACGGGCACGCCGCTCAAGCAGCCAACGCCGCCTTCTCAACCGCCTGCCGGAACCGCCGATTTTGCCACGATCTCGATCACGAATCCGCAGTTCAACCCGCGGTTTGTACTGGGTCTCATCCGCAATGTTGAGATCAAAGACAGCCCTGAAATCGTACGCAGACGTTTGAAACTGGCAGGGATGCGCCCGATCAACAATATCGTGGATGCCACCAATTACGTCATGCTTGAAATCGGTCAGCCGCTGCATGCGTTTGATTATGATGTCCTTGTCCAGCGTGCAAAAGGAAAGCCGGTGGAAATTATTACCCGCACCGCATCCAAAGGAGAGGTGCTGACCACCCTGGACGGGGTGGAACGCAAATTGGACGAATCCACCGTGCTGGTATGCGACTCTGCAGGCGCTTTATCGATTGCCGGGATCATGGGCGGCGGCGAGTCGGAAGTGACCGCAGCGACCCGTTCGGTGGCGCTCGAAGGTGCTGCCTGGAACATGATCAACATCCGCAAGACCGCCAAAGCGCAGAACCTCCCCAGCGAAGCCTCTTACCGATTTTCACGCGGAGTACACCCTTCGATGTGTGAAAAAGGGGTACGCCGTGGATTGGAACTGATGGCGAATTGGTCAGGCGGAAAAGTTGCCGCAGGCTTGGTGGATGAATATCCTCTGCCGCCGGTCGTTCCGGTTGTGGAGATCACTCCGGTGGATGTTAAACGCTGGTTGGGGATCACGATACCGGCGGATGAGATCAGTGCACTTTTGCGCCGCCTTGAATTCAAAGTCGAGCAATCCGGCGACACCATCCGCGCTGTCAGCCCCGATCACCGCCTGGATATCGAAGACGGGATTGCCGGAAAAGCGGATTTGATCGAAGAGGTCGCCAGGGTTTACGGTTACGACAACATCCCGGAAATGCGTTTGTCGGATTTGCTTCCGCCTCAGTGCGGCGACCTTGACCTTGAAAAAGAGGAGCGCGTTCGCGATCTGCTGGTGGCAGCTGGACTGCAGGAAGTCATCAGTTACCGCTGGACAACCCCCGAACGCGAAGGGCGTTTGATCCCACCAGGTGCTGCCCCCGACGACAAACCGTACATCCGAATCGCGAACCCTTTGGCCTATGAGAAATCTTACCTGCGTCACAGTGTGATGGCGAGCGTGATCGATACAGCAGAGCGCAACGCGCGTAATCGCAGCCGGTTGGCATTCTTCGAGATCGGTCCGGTCTTCCTGCAGGGCGAGGAACCCGGGCTGCCGGATGAAAATAAACACCTCGCAATCGTGCTCGCGGGTCAGCGTGCGTTCAGCGGATGGCAAGCCGCAGATACCGCTGCCATGGATTTCTTTGACCTGAAGGGCATTTTGGAGGATCTGCTGCAAGGGCTGCATCTGCCTGAGGGCGAGGTGGAGAGTTCGTCACACCCTGCCTTCCACCCTGGAAAATGCGCGAAAATCAAGGTGGGTGAAGTGCAGATCGGCGTGTTCGGCGAGCTTCATCCCCAGGTACGCAGTCGCTACGACTGGCCTGCCACGTTCAAAGCCGCGGTTTTGGCAGCCGACCTGGATCTGGATGCACTGCTTAAGTTGATCCCGACGCTCAGCCAGACAAGCGACCTGCCCACCTTCCCGCCCGTGCTCGAGGACCTGGCCATTGTGGTCGATGAGGTTGTCCCCGGCAGCCAGATCGAGAAGTTGATCCGTCAAACGGGTGGGAAACTCCTCAAGGAAGTGAGCCTGTTCGATCTCTTCCGCAGCGAACAGATCGGTGCGGGAAAGAAGAGCCTGGCTTATTCATTGACTTACCAGGCGCCAGATCGCACATTGAAGGACGAAGAGGTCAAACAACTACGCGGGCGCATCATCCGCCGACTCGAGCAGGAACTAGGCGCAAGACTGAGAAGCTGATCGATCCACACCCGGGGGAAAGGAAACCAAGTACATTCCCCGGGTGTTTTTATCAGACAAATAGCGATATAATGCATCTGATTTATCGTGATTATGGATAATGAGAAAGGCAATATGGAAGATTCGACGGACCTGATCATCAATAAGTTTTGGAATTACGCCCTCTGGCTGGCGGTGTTCACGATTGTGTATAACCTTGCCGAAGGCTTGTTCTCCATCTATTTCGGGTTCCAAGACGAAGCGTTGACGCTCTTCGGGTTTGGCATCGATTCATTTGTCGAGGTCATTTCAGGCATCGGGATCTTCGCGATGGTGCTGCGCATCCGCCGAAATCCGGAAACCTCAAAAACAAGCTTCGAACGCTCTGCGCTGCATATCACCGGCGTTTCCTTTTTCCTGCTTGCCGCTGGTTTGACCGCCACTGCGATTTACAACCTGGCAACCGGTCACATGCCCAGCACGACGCTGCCGGGAGCCATCATTTCCGGCATTTCCATTTTGATGATGTGGATGCTCGTCTGGGGTAAACGGAAAGTAGGCAATTTTCTGCACAGCGCTCCCATTCTGGCGGACGCCAATTGCACGCTGGTCTGCATCTATATGTCATTGGTGCTGCTCGGCTCGAGCTTGATCTACCTGCTGACTGGAATTGGAATTATCGACAGCTTGGGAGCGATCGGTCTGGTGGTTTTCTCGATCAAAGAGGGACGAGAATCTTTCGAGAAAGCAAATTCGCTAAGCGATTGCTGTGATATGGACGAAGCTGCGGCAGGTTGAAGTTACGACAATCCCATAGCTGATTTGGCGGATAAACACAAATAAATAACAACGGACCGGTCAAAAACCGGTTCATCGTATTTCAGAAAGTTTCTATTCCCGATAATTTCCGAGGCTGGCAAAGATGCGGTCGATGTCCACCTCGGTCAAGCGCTCATAAGCTTCGGCAGCGCCAAGGTTTTCATCCAACTGTTCCAGGCGGGACGCGCCTGTGATCACGCTCGATACTTCTTTGCGCCGCAAAATCCAGGCGATGGCAAGCTGCGAAGGTGTGATCTTCAGATCGTTGGCGACCTCGGTCAGCTTGCGGACAACAGTGATCCGTTCAGGCGTGATGCGGTCACGCACCCAGCCAAAATCCTCCAAGGCTGCCCGGCTTCCCTGCGGAACCCCTTCGTTGTATTTGCCCGTCAAAATGCCATAATACAGCGGGCTGAAGGTCGTCAATCCGATGCCGAGGTCGCGGCAGACGGGCATCAACCCATCTTCCACGCGTTTACGGTGAAACAGGTTGTATTGAGGCTGTTCCACAGACGGCGGGATCAAATTGTACTCGCGGGCGAAGCCGTTGGCTTCCATCACCTGCCAGGGTTCCCATTCCGAGGTTCCCCAGTACAAAATCTTGCCCTGCTGGATCAAATCCGTCATTGTGCGCACCACCTCTTCGACCGGTGAATCCGGGTCATAACGGTGGCAGAAATAGATATCAAGGTAATCCGTGTCCAGGCGTTTGAGCGAGGCACGGATGGATTCGGAGATGTGTTTTCGCGAAAGACCCTTGCCGTTGATGCCCGGCATCGTTGCGCTGAATACCTTGCTGGAAATCACCAGCCCTTCGCGCGGGAGGTCTTTGATCGCTTTGCCCATCACTTCTTCGGCGTGACCATTGGCGTACACATCGGCTGTGTCAAAGAAATTGATGCCCTGATCATAGGCTTCCTTGATCAGGTTAATCGCGACGGTTTCATCGATCTGGGCGCCAAAAGTCACCCACGATCCGAGTGAAATCTCACTTACCTTCAATCCAGAACGACCTAAGCGGCGATAGTGCATGGCGACCTCCAGGAATAGTAGTCAGTAATTAGTAAATAGTAATCAGGAAAGATCGTTGATTTGGTCGACTACTACAGATTCCAAATCAGCAGAATAGGACGGACCTATTCACCAGGTGCCTGTTTTTCTGATCCACCCCCAATTCCCAACGGCTTCCATTTGTGCTCGTCCGTGCGCAGGCGATGCTGACCGCCGCCGCGGTTGTGCAGTTCGTCAAACCCTTCGGGCTTGATGACCATTTCATCGCCATCGAGCAACCCGGTAATTCCGGTTTGACCCGGTTCGCGGCGTTTGTTTTGACAATAAACGCAGGTTTTCGGGTCGTGGGGGACATAGTCCAGGGGTTCTTCGTACGTGGTGATGAAGCCTTCGTAATTACGCAGCACCACCTTATGGTCAGAAGAACTGAGGTGATAATTTGGCATCACGGGAATTTTTCCGCCACCTTCGGGAGCATCGACCACGTATGTCGGAACAGCGTAGCCTGAAGTGTGACCGCGCAGACCTTCGATGATCTCGATGCCTTTGGCGACCGGGGTGCGGAAGTGACCCGCCCCTTCGACCAGGTCGCACTGGTAGAGGTAATACGGACGCACACGAATGCGCACCAGCTTCTGTACCAAATTGCGCTGAATATGGACGCAATCGTTCACGCCAGCCAGCAGCACAGATTGGTTGCCCAGGGGAATCCCCGCACGCGTGAGTTTGTCGGTTGCGTCAGCCAACTCCTGGCTGATCTCGTTGGGGTGATTGACGTGAATGTTCAACCACAGGGGATGATACTTCTGCAGCATATCGGTCAGTTCTGCGGTCACCCGCATGGGCATGAAGACCGGTACACGCGAGCCAATGCGGATGATCTCAATATGTTCGATCTCGCGCAGCCTACTGAGCAGCTCTTCCAGCAGTTTGGGTGCCAGCGTGAGCGGGTCGCCGCCCGAGAGCAGCACATCCCGGACCTGCGGAGTATGCTTGAGGTATTCGAGCTGAGCTTCAAAATCAGCTCGAGAAAACGTCTGGCTGGGGTCTCCCACGATACGCGCCCGGGTGCAGTAGCGGCAGTACGAGGCGCACTGGGTGGTTACCAGCATCAACACCCGGTCGGGGTAGCGATGCACCAGCCCCGGCACCGGGGAATGGCGGTCCTCGGCCAACGAATCTTCCATCATACCGGTAAAAGCGTCCAATTCACCCGCAGTGGGGATTACCTGTTTGCGGATCGGGTCATCCGGGTCGTCGGGATGGATCAGCGAAACATAATAGGGGGTCACGTCCACCCTGAACAGGCCGGGCGTACTTAAAGCTTTTCTTTCGCTATCAGTAAGCCGGAGTACCTTGTCAAAATCTTCCACCGAGTTCAAGCGATTGCTCAACTGCCAGCGCCAGTCATTCCACTTCTCGTCAGGGATCTCTGCGTAAATTGGGGCGCGTTTGGATTCAAACGGTGTAGGACTCATTTTTTCTCCTGAGTTCTGTAAATGATCTTGGATTGCTCGATCTGAGGGCAAGGCGATTGGTTCCCATCAGTTTTTATGCGGACAATCATACTCCTATTTTAAGGGTTAATCCCGGCAGGGTCAACAATGGTTGGTAATGCAGGTAAAAGGGTGTCTATTAATCTTTTATCAGAATCGACCGGCACGAGGGTCATATTCTTGACTTGATTTTTCCCTGATGGTATCATTATTCTCAATGTTTTAGCACTCTCAGGCTTGGAGTGCTAAAAATAAACCTTATGAATGATCTTACTGACCGGCAACGGTTTATCCTTTCTCTCGTGATTCACGAGTATATTCGCTCAGCGGTACCAGTGGGCTCAAATCACATGGTGGAACAATATCATTTGGATATGAGTTCTGCCACTGTGCGTAACGAGCTGGCAGAGTTGACCAACATGGGTTACCTGCGGCAGCCGCATCCCTCTGCCGGGCGGGTGCCTACTGAAGACGGCTATCGCCTCTTTGTGGGAAATCTGGTGCTTCGGTCCGAAATTCCGGACGCGCTCAGGCGGACGATCAGTCACCAGTTTTACCAGATGCGCCAGGATGTGGAGCAATGGACGCGCCTGGCTGCTTCAGTGCTGGCTCACCAATCGCGGGCTGCTTCGCTGGTCACCGTGCCCCATCACGACCAGGCGCATTTCAAGCACCTTGAGTTGATCGCCTCGCGCGGACGGCAGGTGCTGATGGTCCTGGTGACCGTAGGCGGAGAAATTCTGCAGCGGTTCATCACCCTGAACGAGCCGGTTCCGCAGGAACAGCTTTCGGCTTCGGCCGGCAAGCTGACCAATTTCCTGGTCAATAAATCGGTCAAAGAGATCCAGGTGCTGCAGCTTGTACTCGATCCACTCGAGGTCGACATCCTGCAAATCGTGATTGAAGAAATGGTTCAGGCAGATTCTCTCGTTTCGGGCGAGATCGTACTGGATGGTCTGACGAATGTGCTTGCGGAACCCGAGTTTTCGGGCTCCGAGGAAGCCCGGCGCGCTCTGCGTGTGCTGGAAGAAAAACCGTTATTGCAGGATCTATTGTCCGAATCAGTCCTGCATGGGTCATCCATCGGCGGGGTACAGGTCTTAATCGGCGGTGAAGGGGTGATACAAGCCCTCAGCCAATGTTCCGTGGTGCTTGCCCGTTACGGCACGCCCGGTTTGGCGACAGGAACGCTTGGGGTAGTGGGTCCAATGCGCATGTCCTATGGTCGAACAATCTCCATCGTTCGCTTTCTTTCTGGTTTGCTTAGCGACCTGGTGAATGAAAACTTGAACGAATAATCAAGAACTGAAGGCGGTATTATGGCAGAAGAAAAGAAAAAAGATGCAGGCAAATCCCCGGCACATGCTGGCGAGAAATCACAGGAAAGACATGCTCACGAAGATAATAAAGAGCAGGTCGAAGCCGCTGATATGATCGAAGTCAGTACTGCGGAACTCAGCCAAATCAAGCATGAATGTGACAAGGCGAAAAAAGAAGCTGCCCATAATTTGGACGGCTGGCAGCGTGAACGTGCCGAATTTTCTAATTACAAAAAACGGATCGAACGCGATCAAGCCCAGCAAACCCAGGCGATCACCGGTTCGATCATCAAGAAATATTTGGTGGTCCTGGATGACATCGAACGCGCGCTGAAGAACCGCCCCCAACTGGGGGATGGAGCTGCCTGGGCAGATGGCATCGAACTGATCCAGCGAAAATTGGTCTCGATTTTGGACGCTGAAGGAGTCGAGCGGATTAATCAGAACAAGGTTGCATTTGACCCGACGATGCACGAAGCGATCTCGAGTGAAGAAAATCCCGATTTTGAATCTGGCGAGATCATCGAAGTGGTTCAGCAGGGTTATAAACTTGGTGACCGTATCTTACGCCCGGCAATGGTCCGGGTAGCTCGCTAGAGGAGGAATCTATGGGAAAAATCATTGGTATCGATCTTGGCACGACCAACTCAGTAGTTGCGGTGATGACTGGCGGTGAACCGGTTGTGATCCCTTCGGCCGAAGGTGAACGTCTCTTTCCTTCCGTTGTCGCCGTCAACAAAAACCACGAACGCATCGTGGGACGGGCTGCCCGCAACCAGGCAATCGTCAACCCGGAAAACACAATATTTTCGATCAAACGCTTCATGGGACGCAAATTCAGCGACCCTGAGGTTCAGCGAACTCTCGGCAGGGTGCCTTACAAAGTGGCAGCAGCTCCCAACGGAGACGTGCGCGTCGTGCTGGATGGTAAGGAATACAGCCCGGCAGAGATTTCAGCGATGATCCTGGGCAAGCTTAAAACGGATGCCGAAGCCTATTTGGGTCAGACCATCACCCAGGCTGTGATCACGGTTCCGGCATATTTCAATGATGCCCAGCGCAACGCCACCAAGGACGCCGGCAAGATCGCAGGTTTGGAAGTGCTGCGCATCATCAACGAGCCGACCGCATCTTCGCTGGCATACGGCCTGGACAAGAAAAAGAATGAAATCATTGCAGTTTACGACCTGGGCGGCGGCACATTTGATATTTCCGTTCTGGATGTGGGTGAAGGCGTCTTCCAGGTTAGATCCACCTCGGGTGATACTTTCCTCGGCGGGGATGATTTTGACCAGCGTGTGATGGATTATTTGATCGATGAATTCAAGAAAACGAACGGCATCGACCTTCACAGCGACCGCCAGGCACTGCAGCGCTTGAAAGAAGCTTCGGAAAAAGCGAAGATCGAACTCTCCACGGTTCAACAGACCGAAATCAACCTGCCTTACCTGACCGCAGATGCTACCGGTCCGAAACACCTGGTGATGACGCTGACGCGGGCCAAGCTGGAACAGCTCACGGGCGACCTGATCCAAAAGACGCTCGAGCCTGTACGCCGGGCAATCTCTGACGCAGGCGTGAAGCCCGAAGAGATTAACGAAGTGGTGCTCGTTGGCGGTATGATCCGTATGCCGGCAGTGCAGGAAGCCGTTAAGAAAGAATTCAACAAGGAACCTCACAAGGGCGTCAATCCGGATGAAGTCGTTGCGGTGGGCGCTGCCATTCAAGGCGGCGTGCTGGGCGGCGAAGTCAAAGACATCCTGCTTTTGGATGTCACCCCGTTGACCCTTTCAGTCGAGACCATGGGCGCCGTTTCGACACCCATTATTGAACGCAACACCACCATCCCGACCCGCAAGAGCCAGATCTTTTCAACAGCCTCTGACAGCCAGACTTCGGTGGAAATTCACATTCTACAGGGTGAGCGCCCGATGGCAGCCGATAACAAGTCGCTGGGAAGATTCATGCTTGATGGAATCCCGCCAGCCCCACGCGGCATGCCTCAAATTGAAGTCACCTTCGATATCGACGCGAACGGCATCATCAATGTGACCGCTCTCGACAAGGCAACCAGCCGCAGTCAGCACATCACCATCACTGCTTCCTCCGGGTTGAGTGAATCCGAAGTGCAAAAGATGAAACAGGAAGCTGAAGTTCATGCTGACGAAGACCGCAAGCGCAAGGAATTGGTCGAATTACGCAATAACGGGGATAACACGGTTTATACTGCTGAAAAATTACTGCGCGAGAACGGCGATAAAGTACCGGCTGACCTGAAGAAAGAAGTTGAAGACGGCGTTGGCAAGGTCCGAACTGCACTGGGTGGTGAAGATGCTGAAGCGATTCGCACCAGCACTGAAGCTCTCAACCAGGTCGTTCAAAAAATTGGCGCTGCCATGTACCAGCAGCAGCCGCAAACCCCGCCTCAAACCCCACCTGAATCGGGACCTGCGGGTGATGGAAAACAAGGGCCTGAAAAAGGCGGAGATGATGTGGTTGACGGTGAGTTCAAGTCAGTTTAACCTTACTCATTTTGGTTAATCCGTTATAATGGGGCGCTTGGAGATTTCTTTCGAATTCGAAAAAAATTTCTCCAAACGCCCTGAAACGTTAAGAAATACCGGTAAGTGGATTAAGGACTTATGGCAAAACCTGATTATTATGAAATTCTGGGAGTTTCCCGGAATGCATCCAACGAAGAGCTGAAATCTGCTTTTCGTACCCTGGCGCGAAAATATCACCCGGATGTCAACAAAGAGCCGGATGCTGAAGAGAAATTTAAAGAGATCAACGAAGCCTATGCGATTCTTTCGGATCCCGAAAAACGCCGCGTTTACGATCAGTATGGCGCCGAAGGGCTGAATGGCATGGGCGGCGTGCCGGATTGGACGAATATCGATTTTTCGGACATCTTCGGCGAATTCTTCGGATTTGGTTCCAGCAATTCGCGCCAACGTCAAAATGCTCCGCGCAGAGGGGCAGACCTGAATTACGCGGCAGTCTTGACCTTTGAAGAAGCTGTTTTCGGCGTTGAAAAAGAAGTCGAGATCACCCGCGACGAGACCTGTTCCACCTGCAAGGGGAGCGGCGCCGAACCAGGCACCTCACCCACACGCTGCACGAACTGCGGCGGCAAGGGCGAGGTACGCCAGGTGCGCCAGACCTTCCTGGGATCGATGGTCCAGGTAACCACCTGCCCGGTATGTAATGGGCGGGGTGAGGTCATCAACACCCCCTGCCACACCTGCAAAGGACGCGGACTTGAACGAAAAACCATCAAAAAGAATGTATCCATTCCTGGCGGAGTGGATAACGGGAACCAGGTAAGACTGGCAGGTGAGGGTCAGCCAGGGATCAACGGCGGACCCCACGGCAATTTATATATCGAGATCAAAGTCAAACAGCACAAGTTCTTCAGGCGCAAAGGCAATGATATCCTGCTGGATTTGAACATCAACGTTGCCCAGGCAACCCTGGGAGCAGAAATTGATGTTCCCACCCTGGAAGGTGCTTCGAAATTGAAGGTTCCTGCCGGCACCCAACCCGGAAAGGTATTTATCCTGCGCGGAAAAGGCAGCCCAATCTTGCACAGCAGCGGAAGAGGCGATGAGCTGGTTATCATCAATGTCGAGGTGCCGACCAAGCTGACCCCTGAACAACGCAAACTGTTCGAAGAAATGGCAACCACCCTGGGAACAGAGGTGCGTCCCCAGGAAAAAAGCTTTGTCGACAAATTGAAAGAGGTGCTGGGTGGCTGAGGCAAAATGGCTTGAGGTCTCGCTCGTTGTCGACGGCGAACTGGCAGAAGCCATCGCTGAAGTGCTCGACCGCTTCACCTCTGGCGGCGTGGTTGTCGAAAGCAATGTTAAGTACAATGATGCCGAAGATGAAGGTACCGCTTACGGACCGGTAAAAGTTTATGGATACATCATCAATGATGCCAACGTTGAGGAAAACCGGCGCAAGGTGGAAGAAGCCCTCTGGTATTTGAATTCCATTCGTGATCTGCCGCAGCCTACGTACCGCCCCATTGCCGATGAAAATTGGATGGCTGCCTGGAAGGATCATTACCACCCCATCCCGATCGGCAAGAAGCTGCTCATCCTGCCCGCCTGGCTTGAAAACCCCGAACCGGCTCGCATCGCCGTGAAAATCGATCCGAGCATGGCATTTGGCACCGGAACCCACCCTTCCACACAGTTGTGCCTTGAGCTGGTGGAAGCCTACGTTCAACCAGGGCAGGCGGTGATCGATATCGGCTGCGGATCGGGAATCCTATCCATTGCCGCGCTAAAACTTGGGGCTACGCATGCCCTGGCGGTGGATATCGACGCGGCATCCGTCAAGGCAACCAATGAGAACGGGGCTGCCAATGGCGTGTTGGATCGGGTTGAGTGTGGACTGGGATCGGTAAGCGAGATCAATGAGGGTCAGTTTGCCATCAAGCAGGCACCGGTTGTGCTGGCGAATATTCTGGCACCTGTGCTGATCCGCTTGTTCAATGCCGGGATGGCCCGTATGGTCGAATCCGGCGGAGTGATCATCCTGGCAGGGATCCTGGCTGAGCAGGCTGAGGGCGTCAAATCCTCGGCGGCTGAACACGGGCTGACATTCGTCGAACAGCGTCAGAACGGCGATTGGGTTGCCCTGGTGTGCAGAAAAACAGAATAAAAAATCATCCCGAAATCGAAAACTGATTTCGGGATTTTTATTGACATTAATCAAAACACCAATATTCTCAAAAATATCGGGAAGAATTTTCCTGGAAGGGGGGGATCAATCCCCGGTGACCAGGGTTCCGACCGGTTCGCCAAACAGGGCTTTCTTGAGGGCGCTTTCATCCCACAAATTCAGAACCAGGATGGGGACCTGGTGCTCCATGCACATCGTAATCGCGGTGCTGTCCATCACTTCGAGCCGGCGGTTGATGGTATCCATATAGGTCAATGAATCAAATTTGACGGCATGGGGGTTCTTCTTGGGGTCAGAGTCGTAGACGCCGTCCACCTTGGTGGCTTTGATCAGAACGTCTGCCTCGATCTCGGTGGCGCGCAGTGCTGCAGCAGTGTCGGTGGAGAAATATGGGTTGCCTGTACCACCGCCGAAGATCACCACCCGGCCTTTTTCGAGATGGCGAATAGCTCTGCGGCGGATGTAGGGTTCGGCAACCGTTCTCATCTCGATAGAGGTCATCACCCGGGTCATCACATCCTGGTGTTCGAGGGCGTCCATCAATGCCAGGGCGTTCATGACCGTGCCAAGCATGCCCATATAATCGGCAGTGGCAGAATCCATTCCCATTTCCTGACCGGTACGTCCACGCCAAAGGTTGCCTGCGCCGATGACGATGCACACGTCGACCCCCAGTTCGCGGACTTCTTTTACCCTGCGGGCAATATCACTTGCCTGCGCGGCATCGATACCGATGCCTGAAGGACCTGCGAGTGATTCTCCGCCCAGTTTTAACATGATCCGGTGATATTTTAACTCTTGCATGGTTCCTCCTGGTGTGTTAAGAAAAGACCAACCGCGAGGTTGGTCTTTTGAGCACTATTCCTGTCCGAGTTCTGAAGTCGTTTCACCAAGACCCCAACGGGCAAAGCGGCGAACGACGATATTCTCTCCCAGGACGGCAACTTTCTCGTTGATGAGACCCTGGATGGTAAGGCTTTCATCGCGGATGTACACCTGGTTCAAAAGCACGGATTCATCTTTGAATTTCTTGAGTGCACCTTCGACAATCTTTGGAATGATGGCTTCTTTCTTGCCATCTTCCATCGCTTTGGCGGTGGCGATTTTTCCCTCATGTTCAATAACTTCAGCCGGGATATCAGCTTCTGTGATGTATAGGGGAGATGCAGCAGCGATTTGCAGCGCAATTTCATGCGCCAGGGTGCGGAAGGCATCTGAGCGCCCGACAAAATCGGTTTCACAGTTGACTTCGACCATCACGCCCACGCGCCCGTTGCCGTGGTTATAAAGCTCAACCACACCTTCAGAAGCGTTGCGGGAGGACCGTTTCGCTGCAGTGGCCAGACCTTTTTCACGAAGAAAATCGAGTGCAGCCTTCATATCGCCATTGGATTGTTCCAAAGCCTTGCGGCAGTCCAAAATTCCGGCACCGGTGGCTTCGCGCAATGTTTTGATCATTTCAGTTGTAATAGTAATCGCCATTTCAATTCCTTATTTCGTCAGTCTATTCTTTCGGCTGATACCTGCCCACAAAGGAAGGATGCCGGTTGCTTATAAATTATTTTTCGTCTTCAATTTCGTCGGCAGTCTCGTCGACTTTGGAGCCAAGTTTGGCAAGGGTGGACGCGCCCAAAAGGTCTTTATCTTCAAGGTCGCTTTCCTCTTCCATGCGCGGGCGTGCAGCGGCAGCCGGGCGAGCCTCAGCGGCGCCTTCGACGGCTGTACCGGTTTGATCTTCTTCCTTGTTCACGGCTCTGCCTTCGATCACTGCGTCGGCAATCTTGCCCACAAGCAGTTTGATGGCGCGGATGGCGTCATCGTTGGAAGGGATCACATAGTCCACACCGCGCGGGTCGCAGTTGGTATCGACGAGGGCGAGGACTGGAATTCCCAAAACATTGGCTTCGTGAACCGCAGTGTGTTCGCGAACGACATCCACGATAAAGACCAGATCGGGAATGGATTTCATTTTTCGCACACCCGACAGGCGGCTCTGTAGACGAACGATTTCACGCTCGATGAGCAAGCCTTCTTTTTTGGTCAAGCGGTGAATTTCGCCGGTATCGCGCAGTTTTTCGAGTCGTTCCAGTTCCTGGATCCGATTGTACATGGTGGACCAGTTGGTGATCATTCCACCCAACCAGCGCTCGGTTACATAAGGCATTCCGCAGCGAATGGCTTCTTCGGAAATGGTTTCCTGCGCCTGGCGCTTGGTGCCCACGAAGAGCACGGTTCCGCCTTTGGAAGCGGTGTCGCGGACAAGGTTGTATGCAGTTGTCAGCAGTTTGACGGTTTGTTGCAGGTCGATGATGTGGATCCCGTTGCGCTCCGTAAAAATATAGGGCCGCATGAGGGGATTCCATTTGTTGGTGCGGTGACCAAAATGTACGCCGCTTTCCAACAGGGCTTTCATTGAAATAATCGAAGCCATGATTCACTTACTCCTTTGCGTTATTTCTGGCGTCCCCATCCACTCTTACCCTCACCGCTGAGCGGCACGCAGGTAAAATCAGGGGGCGTGAAGATTAGGTACTTACCGTTTGACCGGTAGCCAAAGAAGTATATCATAACAATTCAAACTCTGCTATCCGCAAATTACGACCACGCCATTGGACCTTCTTGTGTTTGTTTATAAAGACGTAGTCCGCTTTTTGTAAGAGCGAAGCAACGTGCATTCGACGTTTCTCCTGGTTCTTTGTAAGGGCGAAGCATCGTGCAACCGATTTGGGCGAAGTAGATGAATAGATTGCACGTAGCTTCGCCCCCCCTGGTCTACAAGGCTGCCCGATGTTTTATCCCTCTTTACACGCACATGCGATTTACTTACCTCAAAGTGACTTAATCTATTGAGCCCTAGTGCTTCAAGAACCGACGGTATAATTATCACACAAAAGCAAAGAGGCGGTTTTTATGCAATTCCTGGTTACGAATGATGATGGTGTGTATGCACCCGGACTGCTGGCTTTGGTGCAGGAATTACGGAAGTTGGGCGAGGTCAGCGTGCTTGCGCCTGATCACAACTGGTCGGCATCCGGGCACGTCAAAACATTGAGCCGGCCGCTCAGGGTGAAGCCTTTCATCCTCGCGGATGGAACCACCGCGCTCAGTTCTGACGGCGCGCCGTCGGATTGTATCGCCCTGGGAATTATGGGAATCATCGAAAAACCCATCGACATGGTCGTCTCGGGCATCAACCCCAACGCCAATATCGGGCACGATGTGACTTATTCCGGTACGGTGACGGCTGCCATGGAAGCTGCGATTTCCGGTATTCCGGCGATTGCAGTTTCATTGGATGCCCCCGAATTCTTTAGCGGGGTGCTGGATTATTCGACGGCGGCGATCGTTGCCCGAAAAATTGCAGGACAACTGCTCAAAGATCCGCTGCCAGACCATGCCTTTTTGAACGTGAACGTGCCATACCTGCAAGAGGCGTCTTTGAAGGGATATCGAATATCCAGGCAGGGGCTACGCATCTATCGCGATGAGCTGATCCGGCGCGAAGACCCGCGAGGGAGACCGTATTACTGGATCGGCGGGGAATCCCCGACCGGGGTTGCTGAAAGCGGAACCGACTTTGGAGACCTGGCGGAAGGGTACGTATCGATCACTCCGATCCATCTGGACCTCACTGCGCACCGGTTAATCCCCCAATTGAAGACGTGGAAGTTCAACGAATGATAAAAGGCTGATTATCGTCTGACAATCAGCGATTGACTTTTAATTTTGAATGTTATAGAGTTTATATAGTGATTTAGCGCACGAATATCTCAAGCATTACACGGCACCTGAAAGGAGAGAGAGGAATGCAGCTGACGACCGTCAAAGATTGGATGAAGGATTTGGTCGTGTTTGTAAACCCCGACGCTACAGTGAATGAGGGCCTTGCGTTAATGCGCCACCGGTATATGAATGCCCTGATCGTTGAAAAGACGGAAACAAACCAGGATTACGGGATCATCACCTCGATCGATATTTGCGATAAGATCGTGGCCCAGGAGAAAAATCCTGCGCTGTTAAAAATCCGCGATATCATGGTCACACCGGTCAAGACTGTTCCTTTTGAAATGAGTCTGCCTGATTGTGCGGCGTTAATGAAATCACTGCGCATCCACCATCTTCCTGTCGTGGATGAAGCTGGTAAGATCGTTGGGATGATTTCATCGACAGATTTTCTCACAGTAGCTGAAGCTATGGGGACGAACTTCGAAGAACGCAGCTTGCGTTGAGCGCTTGATAATTCTAAAAACCTCGGCGTATCGGGTATAATGGGCTCGATGCGCCGATTTTATTTCCAAAACATCATCTTAATAGCTATGCTTGTTGTGTTGCTGGCGATCCCGGTTTCCAGGGTTCGAGCCGAGAGTTCGGTTACCCCCAGTGATTTGATCAACCGTGTAAATTTACTCCGGACTGCCAATGGACTGCCTGCCTCTGACAGTCAACTCCATTTTGATGGGAACTGCCCAATGGACAGCCGATAATATGAATTGCAATGTGGGCCATCCTGGAGATGTTCGCGGCAGGGTGGCAGACGCCGGATACGGCGGCGGGTCAACGGTTTTTGCCACCGAAAACTATGCCTGCGGGTCTGCGACGACGACAATCGACAATATTCAAGTCTGGTGGTCAGATTCGCTGCATATGCTTCCGATGACTGACCCTGCCTATACGGATATCGGCGCCGGGGTTTCCGTACACGACGGGATGACTTATTTTGTCGTCCACGCCGCCTATTCGGCCGGTGGGAGCACCAGCGGACGGACCTCCGCCACCAGGGTTACTTCAGGCACGACGGTCAATGCGGGAATCAGCCAATATATCTACGGTGTCGTCACTTCCACCCCGAATGCCGACGGGTCGATCAGTCACAAGGTCGAATATGGGCAGGCGCTCTCGAGCATTGCCGTGGCGTACGGCGTAACCGTCGAGCAACTGCAGGCGTTGAACGGTTTGAACGGAATTGATATTTATGTCGGCCAGGTGTTGATCATTCGCAATGCACCCACGCCCACAGTAAGCCCCACCCGCACCCCCACGCTGCAGCGTCCCACCCGTACCCCCACCGCCACACCGCGCCCCGTCACTCCGACGCCGACACGCACGATCACGCCTTCGCCCACGCCCGGCTTTTTCGACTCGCTGCCAAAATTGGACCGCCCGACCATTGGGTTCGGGCTGGTGATCGTCAGCTCGTTAGGCCTGGTGGCGATGATTAGTTTCTCCTTGTTCAAGAAAAAACCCGGCAAATAGGGATCACAGATCATTAAAACATTCCACTGCCTGAAAATTCCCGGGCAGTGGAATTTTTTTGTTTATGGGTTATGGTTGAAGCGGATGTTGGGAAAAGAATTGCCACATCAATTCTGTGGCATTGATTTCATTCGTGGTGCTACCTGCCAGCCATTGGGGAAGGGGAATGCCGCCCGGCCAGGCGTGACCGCCGCCTGTGATGGTGTAAAAATTCACCTCAGCTTGCCCGGTAGAACCATCATAGCGGATCCCGTTCACATGCACAGAATGGAAAATTGTGACGGGAGCAGGCTCACAACCGTTGAGCACCGCCCAACTAAGCATCCAATCCGGCACAACTGGAAAAGGAATTTCAAATGACCTTGATGGTCCGCCATGGAACGGGAGGATGGGATCCGCAGTCCCATGGAAGGCGATGAGGGGCACCGGCCGAACAGGTTCGTTTTCCTGCCTGGCGTAAATGAGAGCCCCAGAAACGCTGCCAAAGGCTGCGACTTTATCGGCCATTTTACACGCCAGCAGATGCGAGATGCCGCCGCCGTTGGAAAAACCATTAATGACGATGCGGCTGGGATCGATGTTGTATTTTTGCTCAAGGTAAAGGATCAGGTCTTTGACGAACTGTACATCCACCTCGGGATTATCGGGCGTGCCTTTTAGTCCCCGCGTGCGCCAATGTTTTGGAATTCCCGAGCCTGCAGGATAGACCACGAGGAAACCGTATCGATCTGCCAGTTTATTCCATCCGCTGGTGCGCATGACGTGCGCCGGCCATTCTGCGAAACCGTGAAAGGTGATCACCAGGGGTGTGGGGGATGAACGCTCGACCGATTTTGGAACATGCAAGTAGAAACAGCGCGTCTTGCCGGACGATTTGATCTTCCCGTTGGTCCGGTCCACCAGGCGCAGCATCAAGGCAGATAAAACGATCACGACGAACGACAACACTCCATAGCGCTTCGGGTGGAATTTACCAGGCCGGTGCAAGGGAAAGCCGGATGTGCTTTTAATTCTTGTCATTATTTTCGCCACTTTGGACAAGCATGCTTAGCAGCACACACAAAAGATGAGCCCATTATCGCGGATTCCCGATAAGAAGGGGAGACTTACGCGGGCTATAAAGAACCCTTCGATTGGGATTCCCAATCGAAGGGTTTGACATCAGATCATGAAATCTTCACCATGCCAGAGGCCGTGGTCTGGCGAATGGATGAAAGCGGGTTCGAGCAACTCGTCATCCTTGTTCCCAACAGGCACCTTAGTTGGGCGGACATGCAGGATTTTCTCCACGGTTTCCAGGCGATTGAGCAGCGAAGCGACCGAATCGCCGATCGTATCCGGCAAGCGCCCGTGTTCAAGATCGACCCCCACAGCACGCGGACGACTGCGTACCACCACCTGACCCGGAACACCGATTACGACCGAATTGGCAGGTACGGATCGCACCACCACCGCATTTGCCCCGATCCGGCTGTTGGCTCCAACCGTGATCGCGCCCAATACTTTGGCTCCGGCTCCGATCACCACGCCGTTGCCGATCGTCGGGTGCCGTTTCCCTTTTTCAAGGCTGACTCCACCCAGCGTGACCCCGTGATAAAGGGTCACGTTATCCCCGATCTCGGCTGTTTCTCCGATCACCACACCCATGCCGTGGTCGATGAAGAATCCTTTGCCGATGCTGGCGCCAGGATGGATTTCGATACCGGTAAAGAAGCGGACAATCTGCGAATTGAGGCGTCCAAGCAGCTTGAGATTGTGTCTCCACAACCAGTGTGACCAGCGATAGCCGATCAGGGCATGCAGCCCAGGATAGGCCAGTAGAATTTCGAGCGTCGATCTCGCGGCCGGGTCGCGTTGGTAAACGGTATTAATTTCTTGTTTGGTTATACTCAGGATATTCATCTTTCTCCCTCCAGGGTGATCCATCTCAATCCGCCAGGTTGGCAAAGAGCGCTGTGCTGAGGTAGCGTTCGCCAAAATCCGGGATGATCACCACGATCAATTTACCCTTATTTTCTTCACGGCTGGCCACTTTTAGAGCTGCCCAGGTGGCTGCACCGGATGAGATGCCCACCAGCAGACCTTCCTCGCGCGCCATCCGGCGTGCAGTTTCGAGGGCATCTTCATTTGTGACGCGAACGATCTCGTCGTAGATTTTGGTGTTGAGCGTATCGGGTACGAACCCGGCGCCCAGGCCTTGCAGTGCGTGCGGCCCTTTCTGCCCGCCGGATAAAACGGGTGACGCATCGGGTTCGACGGCGATCATCTGGACTGGACGGTTTGCGTGATTTCAACACCTCGCCAATACCGGTTAACGTCCCGCCTGTGCCGACGCCTGCGACCACGATATCCACCTTGCCGCCTGTATCGCGCCAGATCTCTTCAGCAGTGGTGCGCCGGTGAATTTCAGGGTTGGCGGGATTCTTGAATTGCTGCGGCATAAAATAACGGGGATCAGAAGCTGCGATTTCTTCCGCTTTTTGGATCGCTCCGGACATTCCGGCACTGCCTGGGGTAAGGATCAGATCGGCGCCGTATGCGCGCAGCAGCATGCGGCGTTCTTTGCTCATGGTATCCGGCATGACCAGTACGCACTTGTATCCCCTGGCTGCACTGACAAATGCCAGGGCGATGCCAGTGTTACCGCTGGTGGGTTCGATGATGATGGACTCTTTGGTGATTTTTCCGGATTTTTCGGCATCGTCGATCATTGCCACGCCGATCCGGTCTTTGACAGAATGAGAAGGATTATAGTATTCCAATTTTGCGACAATTTCTGCTTCCGCCCCGTTGACGATTTTGTTTAAGCGGACAAGGGGTGTGTTGCCTACAAGTTCGGTAATGTCGTTCGCAATTTTCATTGTTTCCTCTAGCTATTTAAATACAAAACGGTCAACTTAAATCAAAAGTGGCATCAGCTTTACCTGCGCACTACAACTTCTCCGTTGGGAGTGAAATTGTGCGGGGACGCTTTCCGCCACCTGAATGTTGACCGTGGTTGTTTTCTTCGTCAGGCGGTGGTCAGTTCGATCCCCGCCAGGGACACATGCAATTTTGATTCATCTTGCTCCAATAAGAAACTTATTATGACTTAATTTATCGTATTATACGCCAACAAAGCGATCTGTCAAGCTTGATTAAGCGGATTCATAAGTTGGAGGTCGAATAACGCAAATCAAACAACCTTATTCCAGTTTTTTGCGTATATTGATTATCTATGGAACTTTTCAATTGGAGGTTGTGATGAATTCAGAGCGCCGTCCGACACTTGTGATCGGGTTATTACTCATTCTGGCCGGGGCATTCTTTGCCGTGGTGCAAATCGTGCCCTCGCTGCGAGACCTGGTGGACCAACAGAACTCCTGGGTCTTGATCATAGAAGGAGTGGCAGTACTTTTGCTCATTCTGGGGGTTACGCTTCGAACCCCAGACATGGCGGTCCCTGCAGTGATCGTGGCGGGGATCGGCGGAATTCTCTTTTATCAGGCATCCAGCGGAAATTGGGGCAGCTGGTCTTATTTGTGGACGCTGATCCCGGGTTTTACGGGTGTTGGGATGCTGCTGGCAAATCTGCTTGGCGCGCGTGATCGTTATCCAGTGCGATCTTCGGTTGATACGATCGGCACAAGCCTGATCCTTTTCTTGATTTTTGGTGCATTCCTTGGTGGTTTTAAGATATTAGGTCCCTATTGGCCGTTACTGCTCGTTGCAGCAGGATTATTTATTGGAATTCGGAATTTACTGCGGAAAAACTGAAGGAGAAAGAGAATGAAACGGAGTGGCATTGTTTTTGGAACTTTGGTCGTGCTTCTAGGGGTAGTCCTGCTTGCGATCAACCTGGGACTGGTGGATAACCGGATCTGGAACTTTTTCTGGCCGGTGCTGCTCGTGCTCTTGGGGGTCTGGTTCATTCTTCGACCGCGGATGCATGCGGGGACGCTTACGCCTGAGCAGGAGTCCTTCCCGGTGAATACAGCTACTGAAGCGGAAATCTCGCTGCATTACGGAGCCGGACGGCTCAATGTGAGCGCTTCTACGAATCTCAACGAGCTGGCGGGTGGACGCTTTACAGGCGGTGTCCTTTCAAATCAAAGCATGCAAGGGACGAAAGCCATCCTTTCATTACGCACCCCATCCGACAGGATCTTTGAAGGACCCTGGCCGGTGGGCAACAAGGGCTACGAATGGCAGGTGGGGATTAACCCACGGCTGCCCATCGACCTGCGATTACATACCGGCGCCAATGAAGAAGTCTTGGATCTTTCGGCCACCCAGGTGAAAAACCTGCTGGTCGAGACCGGCGCCAGCCAGACGGAAATCAAAATGCCGTCAGCGGCCGGATTCACCAGGGCAACGGTCAAATCGGGGTTGGCAAGTGTCAGCATTCATGTACCCGAGGGTGTATCTGCGTCGATCAAGGTGGAATCGGGGCTTTCCGGTATCAACGTGAATCCTGCCCGCTTCCCGCATGTTGGGGAGCGTTATGAATCGCCGGATTACCAGGCGGCTTCCAACAAGGTGGAAATCATCATCGAAAGCGGGCTTGGCTCAGTGGACATCCATTAAGTAAAGGAGAAATAACCATGAATTCAAAATCGACAAGAGTGCTCTTTGGGGTCGGCCTTATCTTCCTGGGCGTGCTTTTCTTCATCCAGCAAATGTTCCATATCAGCATTGGCGGATTGATCATCGCGGGTTTGTTCTTGTTGGGTGGAGCTACGTTTTTCTACGTCTTTGCACGCAGCAATGAGGATTGGTGGGC
The DNA here is from genome assembly GCA_963714465.1 of uncultured Chloroflexia bacterium. Lineage (GTDB taxonomy): Bacteria > Chloroflexota > Anaerolineae > Anaerolineales > Anaerolineaceae > UBA6107. The sequence goes on from CAVQOS010000004.1 coordinate 228,895, forward strand.
GCTCATTCCCGGCTTTACCCTGGCCGGCATCGGCGGATTGATCGCCATGGGCGACTTGATCCCAAGGTTTACTGAGCTTTATGGAGGGACGTTCTTCCTGGCAATGATCGGGGCAAGCTTCCTGGTGATATATCTCATGCATCGGGAATTTTGGTGGGCGATCATTCCGGCAGGCGTTTTATTTACCCTGGCATTGGTGACCATTGTCTCACCTTACAACGGATCACTTGCTGGAGCTGTGTTCTTCTTCGGCCTGGCAGCCACATTTGGGATTATTGGATTGATGAAGGTAGGCAAAGCCGAAAAATGGCCGTGGATCCCGGCAGGCATCTGTGCTGTACTTGGGTTGATCGTCCTGGCAACTACAGGTGCATTGGCAAATTCTGTGTTTGGTTATATTTGGTCGGCAATCCTGCTCGGGGTCGGGGCTTACCTGATTGTGCGCTCCATCCGAAAGCCACAATAAGAATCGAGGAATTCATGGAAAACCGCCTTTATCGCAGTCGAACGGATGTAATTCTTGGGGGTGTGTGCTCCGGTCTGGGTAAGTATTTACGTATCGATCCGACCCTGGTGCGCCTGTTCTTTATCCTGATCACCCTGGCAGGCGGAATCGGCGTGCTGGCTTACATCATCATGTGGATCGTTGTCCCCCAGGAAGAAATCGGGCAGGCTTCGCAACCTGAAGTTCTGGATGAGCACGTGCTTCGCGAACGCGCAGAGGGTATGCGTGACGAGTTCGTCGATGCGGTCCGGAAGCCAAATCCGAATACTTTGAAGGTTATCGGGCTCGGATTGGTGGTCTACGGCGCATACCTGATCGTTAAAGAATTACACTTCCCATGGTTGAGCTGGCTTTCAAATGGTGTGATTTGGGCGATATTACTGATCGCAGCCGGGGTTGTGCTCATCCTCAGGGTAACCAGGAAGGAGTAAAAGATGAGACCCAAGAGCTTATTTTTTCCATTGCTTTTGATCAGCATCGGAGCTGTACTATTTCTGACGAATATTGGGATTATCCAGGGAACCTCCTGGGGAATCCTGGCGCAATACTGGCCGGTTGTACTCATCATCGGCGGATTGGACGGTCTTTACCGGAGGGATGGTTGGATTGGACCGCTGGTACTCATCGGCTTTGGCACGGTGCTGCAATTGGGCAATTTGGGATATTTTTCGCAAAACGCCTGGCAGCTTTTGCTGCAGTTGTGGCCGGTCTTCCTGGTTGGAATAGGGTTGGATCTTGCCTTCGGACGGAGCCATTCCACCTGGGCAGTACTGGGCAGGGTAGCTGTGGGGTTTCTTCTCATCGGCGGAATCTTTTGGCTGGCAGCGGCTGCCCCCTTTGGCACCGCAAGCCGCCCGGTAGCCATCCACCAGGCATTGGATGGGGCTACTTCTTCGTCGCTTGAGTTCTCGATGGCAGCCGGAGAATTTGATCTGAAAGCCGGCGCGGCTGCGAACTCGCTTCTTTCGGGTAATGTGAGTTTGCCAGGTTCAAATCAATACACCCCCAGTTATACGGCTCCCAAGAATGGCAAGAGCTCCTACGTTCTTCAGGGTCCCGGCGTGGTTTTTGGCACCAGCACCCGTGAACAGGCATTGTGGGATCTGGCTGTCAATTCGAAGATCCCCTTGGACCTCCAGGTAAGCCTGGGTGCAGGTGAAATGAAAATCGACCTGGGTGGAACTCAAACCCAAACGATCAAGGCAGACCTGGGTGTCGGTAAAACCGAAATTGAACCTGCCAGGCGGCAAATCGATCAGCGGAAGCATCAACACTGCTGTGGGAGAGATCATTCTTCAAATCCCCTCCTGTGCGGCGGTTAAGATTTCTCTGGACCGAGGGTTGACGGACACCAATCTTCCTGCCGGTTATGCCGATCAAAACGGGGAACTTGTCTACCAGGCGCCTTCTGGCTGTTCCGGCAACCAGATCAATCTGAATGTGAGCCTGGCAATGGGTTCGCTGCAGATCATTAAGCTCCCATAAGGCGGTTTCATCATCCAAAACAAAGAAAACACATCCCTTGTAACCAGGGATGTGTTTTTCTTGCCGGAGATGTCACCATGGGTGAAGCAAAGAAAAAAGGGAAAGGCTATAATTTATCTGGAACAAAAAACACGCATGCGGCGTCTAATGGATACAAAGGATACAGAGGAGCTTAAAATGAAAAGAAGTCTTGGTTTAATTTTAGCAAGTGTAATGATCATCAGCGTACTGGCAGCCTGCACCATCAACCCCACCAGCGCCCCCCAGATTCGCACGATCAACGCGTATGGGACCGGGGAAGTGTACCTTGTACCCGATATCGCCTATGTGTATGTAGGGGTTCGGGCAGATGCCGACGAAGTCTCAACAGCGCTGAATACAAGTAATGTACAGACCGGCAAGGTTGCGGATGCAGTCAAAGCCCTGGGTGTGGAAATGAAAGATATTCAGACCACCAACTTCAATGTTTACCCGGCGACGGATTACGGCCCTGACGGCACAATCTCGCGCAAGTATTACGTTGTGGAAAACACGATCTACATTACGGTACGTGATTTGAGCAAGCTGGGCACTCTGCTTGATTCAGTAGTCCGCTCGGGCGCGAACACCATCAACGGCATATCATTCGATGTGGCAGACAAAGATGCGGCGTTAGCTCAAGCGCGGGATATGGCAGTGACAAAGGCTCGTGCTGAGGCAGAAGGTATTGCCAAGGCCGCAGGCATCACCCTGGGTAATTTGCAGAATATCAATGTCTCCACCAGCGGCGGAACGGTGCCCATGTACGAAGGCAAAGGCGGCGGCGGAAGTGCAGCCATGGCATCAAGCAGCGTTCCAGTATCTGCAGGACAACTCTTGATCACGGCAAGCGCCAACCTGACCTACGAGATCAAATAACTCCCCCCCTGTCAAAACCGGTTCTGAATTCTCAGAGCCGGTTTTTGATTTAATAGGGAATGATACTGATCTCGGATAATTTATTGATCCGGTGTGTGGCTTTGATGCGCCGCGAGGTTCCGGTAAGACCGCGCATTACCAGGCTGTCAGTGTGGGCATAATCCGCAAAATAATGCACGCCCTCCAAAAGGTCGCCGGTGGTGATGCCAGTGGCTGCGAAGAAAACATCTTCCGATGAAATCAAATCTTCCATCATCAGCACCTTGTCCACCTTGTACCCCAGCGCTTTACCGTTTACCAGGTCTTCGGGTTTGCGTGCAATCAGCTTGCATTGCATATTGCCATCCAGACATATAAGGCCCGCTGTTGCGAGCACAGCTTCAGGAGAGCCGCCGATACCGAGCAGCACATCGATCCCGGTTTCCGGCAAGGCTGCCATTAATGCTCCCGCCACATCCCCGTCTTGGATAAAGCGGATGCGTGCTCCCGCTTCACGGACTTCTGCCACGAGCTTTTCATGACGCGGGCGGTCCAGGATGACAACGGTCAGGTCGTTTACATCTTCACCTTTGGCTTTGGCTATTTTTTTCAAGTTATCGGCAACAGGAGCTTCAATATCGATCACATCTTTCGCTTCGCGGCCTACTGCTATTTTGTACATATAAAGGAAAGGTCCGGGGTTGAACATGGTTCCACGAGGTGCCAGGGCAACGGTGGAGATGGCATTCGGCATCCCATAGGCTACCGGGCGGGTTCCGTCTATCGGATCGACAGCAATATCCAGATCCGGTGGGTTCCCGTTTCCACAAAATTCTCCATTGAAGAGCATCGGGGCTTCGTCTTTTTCGCCTTCTCCGATCACAACAATGCCATTCATGGGGACGGTATTAAGTATGATCCGCATGGCATCGACGGCTGCTTTATCTGCCTCCATCTTATTCCCCCTGCCTACAAACCTGCCAGCCGAGAGAGCGGCGGCTTCGGTCACGCGGACAAGATCCAATGCCAGATTTCGGGTGGGCGGTCTGGAATCGATTAGCATGTTTCCTCCTGTGAAAATTAAGCGGGATTATTTTAGAAGAAGAATCAGGGCATAACCGAGTATGGCTGCCCAAAGCGAAGAGTCGATCCGGTCCAGTATTCCGCCGTGTCCTGGCAGGATGTGACTGGAATCTTTGACATTAAACTGCCTTTTGAGCATGCTTTCGCCGAAGTCGCCGAGAGGGGTGAGAATGGAAATGACTAACCCGATGAGGATTCCGTCGTTGGCAGTAATTTGAGGGACTGCGAGGTGAAAGAGAGCTGCGATGCCCCAGGTGCCAAGGACACCCATCAAGATACCACCAGCATAACCTTCCCAGGTCTTATTGGGGCTTACTTTATCGGCGATTTTGTGCTTGCCAAAAATACGGCCAAAAATATATCCGCCTGAATCAGCCAGGGATACGGCAGGGAAAACCAGGAGCACCCAAAAAAGACCATCGGGCAGGTTGCGTAAGGTCAACGCGTAACTTCCTAGCCAACCCAGGTAAATGCCCGAACCCAGCGTAACCATGAAATCTACGGCTGAGGTGGCTGCGCCGTGCTGTTGTTCCACAAGATGAACCGCCATCGAGACGAGAAGAACCGCGCTAATGACCAGGTCGCTATGTTCAAACCCCCAAAGCTGCCTGGAAAGGGTCAATGCGAGGATGGAGCCCAGGATGACAACCAGGGATGGAGAAAAACCGCCGACCTTGAACAGGCGCCAGAGTTCCCAACCTGCCACAAGCAAAACAAGTGTAACGAATGCAAAGAAATATCCTCCCCCAAGCATCGCAAAGAAAATTGTGATGGGAAGGATGATATCGATTACGATCAGGCGTTTGCGTAGTGAGACATCATTTGTGTTAAGCATCTGGATCGTCCGGGATGCCGCCGGATAACTTGCCAAAGCGCCGTTCGCGTTTGCTGTACGATACGATCGCTTTTTCCAACTCGTTTTTGTCAAAATCTGGCCACAGTGTCGGCGTGAAGTACCACTCTGAATAGGCTGATTGCCAGATCAAAAAGTTGCTGATGCGCAGTTCACCCGAGGTGCGGATGATCAAGTCGGGGTCTGGAGTTCCGTGGGTGTAGAGGTAACTGCTAACCAGCTCTTCGGTGACCTCATCGGGGGGAACCTTATCGCTGATCATTTTTCGAATGGCGTGCACGATCTCATCGCGACCGCCGTAATTCCAGGCGATATTCAGTACCAGGCGCTGATTTTCGTGGGTGGTCACGATGGATTGCTCCACCTTTCGCTGCAAAGAGGGGGGTAAGGTTTCCAGGCGTCCGATGTGCCTGATTTGAACACCCTCGGCAGAAAGCTCTTCGAGTTCATTATCGATGACGGATTCCAGCAGGGTCATCAAGCCGTCCACTTCTTCCTTGGGGCGTCCCCAATTTTCGGTGGAGAAGGCATAAATCGTTAAATATTGGATGCCAAAACTCAAACAGTCTCGAATGACCCTGCGCAGATTTTTAGTGCCGGCACGGTGCCCTTCCAAACGGCTCAAACCGCGGGCTTCTGCCCAACGGCCATTTCCATCCATGACGATTGCCACGTGCGTGGGTATTCTTAATGAGGATGCAGACATACCAGACTGGAAGCGGACTTAAACTTCCATGATCTCCTTTTGTTTTTTCTCCCCGATTTTTTCGACTTCTTCGGTTGCCATGCGCTCGGTGAGTTTTTCGAGTTCCTCTTCAGCAGTTTCGAGATCATCTTTTGAGATCAATTTCTCTTTTTCGTATTCCTTCAGGTCCTTCATCACGTCCCGGCGGATATTCCGAATGGCAATCCGGCACTCTTCCAGGCGCCCGTGAACCACTTTCACCAGGTCACGGCGGCGTTCCTCAGTGAGGGGGGGCAGATTGAGGCGGATCACTTTGCCATCGTTGTTGGGGGTCAGTCCTAATTCTGAAGCCAGGATCGCTTTTTCAACCGCTTTGAGCGATGAAGGGTCAAAAGGCCGTATCAAAAGCACACGCGCTTCAGGGACGGAGATCGACGCGAGCTGCATCAAAGGAGACATTGTGCCGTAATATTCGATCTGGAGTTTGTCGATCAATGCAGGGGTGGCACGCCCGGTACGAATCCCGGTTAAGTCTTCTTCCAGGGATAGGATGGCTCCTTTCATGCGGGTTTCAGCTTCCTTGATGGTTTCTTTAATCATGAGTACCTCCAGAAGGAATGGGAGTATTAGGGATAAGAAAGGGTGGTTGAAACGAAATTAAGGATACCTTAAAACAAGAAAAAATGCTACTGCTCACACACCCAGCCTGCGAGCCTGGCTTGAAAATTGCATGATTAAAAGCATAAACTCGGGCTTGACAAACAAGAACTAGTGTTCTATAATAATACTAGAACAAAGTATCTATTATAGAGGGCAATACAGCAAAGATTTATCAGAGTTCGAGGTTATTATGGAGATGCAGATGAGTACAGGAATGCTCTGGTTTGACAATGACCCAAAATCAGATTTGCTGGCAAAGATCCAACGCGCAACGGATTATTACCAGAAAAAATATGGACAAAAGCCGGACCTGTGTTATGTGAATCCCGCGGCAGTGACTGAGAAACCGCCCAAGGGTGCAGGGATCGACGTGCAAACCAATCAAATGATCCTGCCGAATCATTTGTGGCTCGGAGTAAAATTAACCCAGGCAGGGTAACATCGTGGTTTGATTTTCTACCCAGCCGTCAAATCTTTGACGGCTGGTTTGTTTTATCATGTTATTTTTTTTGATCTTGTGAAAATGCCCTTAATCCAGTTCCAGAACTTGCGTATGTGCGGGAATGGACGCTGCGAGAATTGCCTGGCAAAGTTCGATGCCGCTGTATCGAGACTGACCGCGCGGTCGTGCTCTCCGCTCAAATAGTAACGGTGTTCGATGATCCACAGATACAAATCCATTTCGGTCCTGTGCGGGAATTCCTTCAGGATGTTCTTTTTACGGATGATCTTGATCAGCGGGCGATAGACATCCTTGTACCAGCCAATGATCGCCTCTTTATCATCGATGGAATGTCCTTTTTGCATACCCATGTAATACCGATGGACGTTGATATGTTCGAGTATCTTTTCATATTGACCCGGGACAGAGAACCGGAAATTCTCATCCGGGTACATCTGATCAAGGTGTGTTGCCTCGAGAAACTCGGCATATTCCTGCATTTGGATCAGGTTATGAATGTTGGTGGTCGTATCCATCTTCCCTGGAATATCGATTTCAACCACGTAGGCATCCATAAATGCCTGCCCGCGTTCCCTGGCGACTGAGACCCGGTGGTTCCCGTCCTTGACAAAATAAACATCGCCCACCTGGTATACATCAATGGGCGGAAGGATCACGTCTTCAAAATAAGCGCGATCGATGCTTTCCCAGCGTGCGCGAGTATTGGTCTGGCGCGGAAGAAAGGCGCGGTCAAAATCATTGAAGCGGCTTTCAGAGCCGATGATCTTGGATGTTTCGATTTGCTGCAGTCCGCGATAATGCTGACCCCGCATGGGGATGCGCTTGCGGACTTCATCGAACGGCAGCAGTTCATTATCCGATTGGCGCAGCCAACTGATGATGGAGCGCCAAAACCCTTTCCAATAAGCTTTGGAAAAATCTTCTTTTGAATGCTGCGTAAACGCACCGCTTGAATGGTACGGATCAGAATCAGACATGTGAACCTCTATTTCTCCCGGAAACGGTTTCCCAGGATCTCGATTTCAAGATCTTTAAACCCAAAGACGTTGACCACACTGGTTTTGTTGACCATGGTTTGGGTAACGGCGTCATTTCGGAACAGATGGATGTGACCGTGGAGTGCATAAGTGGGTTGAAAAACGTCGATCAACCAGCGAAACGCTTTGATCCCCTGGTGGGGACGGTCGGTGTCATCGTGGATGTGCCAGGGCGGCGCATGCGTGACAAAAACATCCAGGTACCTGCCAAATCGAATTTTGTTTAGCAGTAGTTTCGGCACCAGGTTGAGCACCATGAACCAGTATTCATTCTGGCTGTATTGGTATGGACCCTTATTGTATTGCAGACTGCCTTCCAGTCCAGCCAGGAGCAGCCCGGTGTCATCTTCGACGACCTTTTGATGAAGGTCCTTGGCGCCCCAGGGGTTGGTGCGGTCTCCGGCTGTGGTTACTTCCACTTTGCTGGCATGATTCCCGCGAACATAATACATGGGAACGTTCAACATACTGACGACATACTCGAGGTAGTAATACGGTAAATCGCCGCAACTGACAATGATGTCAATATTATGAAAACGGTCGACGACCATCGGGCTGTAAATAAACCCGATTTCAATGTCGCTCAGACCCAGGATGCGTAATTTACCGCCCATTGGCTGCCCTCATTCACTCGAGAGGGCAACGGCAACGGCTGCAGCCAGTTCACGTGTATGAGTGATCGAGACCGACCATTGCGTTAGATGCAGCGTGTCGGCGATTTGGGCTGCCGTCCGGTTCAGTAGCACTTGGGGCTGACCGGAAGCATCGTTTAGGATGGAGATATCCTGCCAACTCACCTGTCCGACCCCGCTGCCCAGTGCCTTGGCGACTGCTTCTTTGGCGGCAAATTTACCAGCCAGCCGTTCATCGATATCTTTACATTCGAGTTGTTCGGCAGGGGTAAATACCCGCCGGATGAAGCGTGCGCGAATCCCAGGATCGATCTCTGTAAAACGGCTAATCTCGATCAAATCGATCCCGCTGACAATGAGCGAGGTCATGGATTCCCTGACTTGGGTTCTGAACCTGCGCTGACTATGACCAATTTTTCTGGATCGATGTACGCCTGTGCAGTTTGCAAGATCGCTTCAGGGGTGATCCGCACAACGTTTTCGGGATATTTCTGCAGGTAATCCAGGCCTAGTTCGAAGCGTTCGAGATTGAGGATGGAATTGGCCACACCCGAATTGGATTCGAGGCTGAGCGGCAGGCGTCCGATGAAGTTCGCCTGGCTGTCTTCGAGTTCATTTTGACTGACCGGTTCACTGGTAAATCGTTTGAGCTCCTGCAAGATCAACTGGATCGCTTTATCCAGGTTGACGGGGTTGACCCCGGCTGACACTTCCCAACTGCCGCTCTCGATCCAGGAGTTCAAACTGGTGGAAGCATCGTAGGCCAACCCGGCTTTTTCTCTCACCACATCTCCGATACGTCCCATCATGCCGAATTGACCGAGGATGTTATTGCTCAGGGTGGCGGTCAGGTAATCTGGCGCGTTCCGGCGCGGGCCAAGCGTGCCCATGACCAGGTTGGTCTGACTTTTGCCGTCAATCGAGATATGTTCACGCGCATTTTGGGCCAGGGGCAGAATTTTAGGAAGCTGGGGTGTTGGCGCCATTTGCGGATTTTTCCACTGCCCCAACTCCTTTTCCACAAGATCGAACACCGACTCTGCGGTTACAGCTCCAACCACTACGATCACCAGGTTGTCGGGTCCGTAATGGGTGCGGTGAAAGTCAACCAGGTCGTCGCGCATGATCCCCTGGACGGTTTCGATAAACCCGTCTTCCGGACGGGCATAAGGATGATCGCCGAAAAGGATGCGGTCAAAGGTGAGCGCTGCCATATCGGATGTATCCTGGGCGCGAACCGTCAAATTGCTGATGAGCTGGGTCTTCAAGCGTCCCACGTACGTCTCAGGGAAAACCGGATGGAGCAGGCAATCGGCGAGCGTCGAAATGAGTAAGGGTAGATCTTCGGCAAGGGCTTTACCGCCAAAATTGGTGTTATGCACGCTGGCAGCAAACCCCAGGCTTGCCCCAGCGGACTCCAACCGGTTGTAAAGCGTTTGAAAATCCATCGATTGCGTACCGCGCATTAGCGCCATACTGGTAAAGTAAGCCAACCCGAGTTTATCCATGGGGTCGAAAAGACTGCCGGCACCCAGCAACCCGGAGAGTACCACCGAAGGGCTTTGAAAATTTTCGCGGGTGAGAATGGTAATACCGTTGGTCAGGGTCTTCCGATGAATATCGTGAGGCCCGGGCAGGGAATTGATGTTCACATCAACCAGTTTGTTCATGATTTTGATCCTTCCGGGATGTAGATACCTACAACGCGCGTCGACCGGTTCAAAATCGACCGGGCTGCCTGCTGGACCATCTCGGGGGTCACTGCCTGCAATCGCTTCACATATTCGCTAAACCAGGTGTAAGTATCAAACATTTCGGTATAGCCCAGCCAGAATCCCTGGTTGGTAATATTTTCACTACCATAAGCGAACAAGGCGCGCGCCTGCTTCACCGCGCGGTCGATTTCCTCCTGGCTGATTTTGGTTTCTTGCAGCCGGGCGATCTCTTCGTCAATGGTGGTGAACACCCGGCTGGCGTCGACATCTGGCCTGGCTGTGATCGTGATCGTGTAGAGGTAGGGGTCGAGCGTGGCTTGCAGACCGCCGTTGACCGAAATCGCCAGCTCTTTTTCGACCAGCGCCCGATACAACCGGCTGGTTTTATTCGATATTCCGCCTCCGCCGAACATATTTAAACTCGAAGGACCGGTAAAGAGGCTGTCAAGAACCGAGGCAGCAAAAAAATCGGGATCAGAGGCGGCAGGGGCGCGGTATGCCAGGCTGAGATAACTCGTCTCACCCGGCCCGTGAACTTCGACCCTTTTCTCGGCATCCAAAGGAGATTCGCGGGGAACAAGGGTGGGTGGGACGGGGGAGCCCGGGATTTTGCCATACAGTTCGCGAACACGGCTAATCATTTGCTGCGTGTCGAAATCACCTGCAATCGCCAGCACTGCGTTGGAAGGGTTGTAGTACTTGCGATAATGTTCATAGAGGTCATCGCGTTGGATGGCATTCAGGTCAGCCACGCTGCCGATGACTTCGTTGCGGTAGGGATGAGAATTGAATGCAGCGGATTCGACCGCCTCATCGAGCCGGAACATGGGCTCATTTTCACTGCCTTCGCGTTCAGAAATGACCACAGTGCGTTCAGAAGCCACTTCTTCAGGATCGTAGCGGCTGTTGATCATGCGGTCGGATTCGAGACGCAGTGCGAGATCGATTTTTGCTGCCGGCATCGTTTCAAAAAAGGTGGTCCAATCCATATAAGTAAAAGCGTTCCAAAACCCGCCGTCGCGCGAAATGGCTCGATCGAGAATGCCGGCTGGGAAGAGCGGTGTGCCTTTGAATTGCATGTGTTCCACCCAATGCGAAATGCCGGTCTTTCCGCTGGTTTCATAACGTGAACCCACCCGGTACCAGACCCAATGGCTGATAATGGGGGATGTGTGAATTTCCTTGAGATGTACTTTCATTCCATTTTCGAGCAATACTTCAGTGATTTGATCCATCTTTCGACCTCTTCAAATATGCGACTTTACAATGCAGCCCATTCAGTAACTATAGCATAAGCCACCATACGCGGGTAGTGGCTGGGTTATAATATTCTCAATGGAAGTTGTCAAAAATGTTGCAGCCTTATTTCGAATCCGCGGAGAGTGAAACATGGCAGAAGGAATGGGCCACTGGAGCGTAGCGGTTGTGGGTGCCGGACCGGCGGGTTTGTTTGCCGCTCGCGAGTTGTGTAATAACGGCGTAGATGTGTTTCTGTTCAACCGGGATATCAAACCCGGGGGATTGGCAGAATACGGCATTTTTCCAGATAAATTAAAGATGAAGGATGGGCTGCGTGCCCAGTTTAACCAAATACTTGGATGCGGTAATATTCATTATTTTGGCAATGTTACCGTGGGACAGAACCAGCCATTGACCCTGGATAAATTGAAACAATGGGGATTTTCTGCTATTTTGGTCACCAGCGGTGCGCAGGGGACCAAGTGGTTGGGGCTGCCAGGGGAACGGCTGCCGGGGGTTTACCACGCCAAGGAAGTGGTATATCACTACAATCACCTTCCCCCTTTCAGCCAGACACCCTTGAAAATCGGGAAACGGGCGGTCATCATCGGCGTGGGCAATGTCATGGCGGATGTGGCGCGTTTCCTGATCCATCATAAGAAGATCGACGAAGTCACCGCAGTCGCGCGGCGTGGACCGGCTGAAGTCAAATTTGACCGCAAGGAAGTGGAATCATTTGTCACCAATCTTGATCTGACCGACTTCGATGCAGAGATCAAGCGGGTCACACCGGTGATGCTGTCACTGGGTCAGGATCCGGATGCATCGCGCAGGATGATCAATTCAGTGATTGCGAAAGGAATTCCGAAGGAATCGGATACTCAATTCCGCATGCGCTTTCTGTACTCTCCTGTGCGAATATTGGGTAACGCAGCCATGGGCGTTGAGGGGATAGAACTCGAAGAAAACACCCTCGTGATGGATGGTGAATCGGTCAAAGCCAGGGGATTGGGCAGTTTCAAAATCATGGATGTGGACACGGTAATATTTGCCATCGGCGACCGGGTGGATGAGACGCTTGGGCTGCCTGTAAATGGGTCTGAGTTCGTGAAGTCGCCGCACCCCAGGTACCCCGTGGAAGGCACTTCTTATGAAGTGATGGATCCGCAAACGAATGCAGACCTCCCCGGCATATTTGTCGGTGGGTGGTCGCGAAATGCGAGCAATGGGGTGGTTGGAATTGCCCGCAGAGATGGCGTGCAAAGCGCAGCGGCAGTCATGCAATATCTGAATGAATTTGGTGCACTGGGTGAGGTGGATCTCGACGTGGTGAGAAGCGCTTTGTATGAAATGGGGTATGAACCGGTGGAACGACCTATGCTGGAAGAACTGACCCAGGTGGAAAAAGCTGAAGCTGAGCGTTTGGGGTTGCCCGAGTTTAAGTTTGACTCGAATCAAGAGATGTTGCGTGCTTTGGGTGAACCAACTGGAGAAAGCTCTTAATGCTTTTTGCGCGGGGTGGGGACGTGACGGGTAAAGGGCATCATCATGATTAAACCGATTGCGATGATCCCCATGCCGATCTCCATGCCGCGGGCTTGCCAGACACCAAAGTAAGGCACACCTGGTAAGGGGTGAGACCCGATGCCAAAAACATCTGCCATACCCGAAAATAAAGCCACCACGAAACCCGAAGCCACCAGGCGCATGCCGATATCTGCAGCAATGCTCACCGGTTCTTTTCCCCAATACGATTTCACATTGAGATAGCCACCAATACAGATGACCCCGATGCCCACCAGCATCACAGCGATTTGGATGAATCCGACCACAGGGCTGCGGTCCAGGCCAAAAATGGATGGACGTGCCCCCACGAGAAAAATCACGAATCCAGCGATGGCTACATAAAGCCCAAACCGCACTTTTTCAAAAGTGAGCGGGGCTTTCTTCTCAACGACGGTTTCAGTGGATGGGATTAAGGGATCTTTCTTTACTTCATCGGTCATTTCGGTAACGAGCGCTCCAGTAGGTCCAACCAGTTTTGATTGAAGATATTTGTGATGTCCACTTCCGAGTAACCCCGCTCGGCAAGTGCGGGTCTGATCTTTTGCAGGTCGGCAACCGTATCCATTTCCAGGGGAATCTGGGGGAAGCCAAATCCACCGTCAAAATCAGAGCCTATTGCCGCATGCTTGGAATCTCCTGCCAGTTGGCAAACATGATCAATGTGAAGAATGACGTCATTAATTGTAACTGATTCTCGCGGAAGAGAAGGGTTCCAATCTGATACTAGAAACCTATTATACGGCAAAATGCCCATCACACCACCGTGCTCGATCAACCGGCGGATGGTGAGGTCGGTCAGTTGACGTTCACCCGTCTGCACTTTGTTGATCTCCCGGCAGCAAGCATGACCGGCCAAAACGGCTCCTTCATAATGATCCATTGCAGTAAGCGCCGCGTGCTCGCGCATGTGACTGATATCCATCGGGAGCTTCAAATCAGACATCACCTCGAGCAGCTTGCGACCTTCGGCATCGAAGGGGCGGTCTTCGTTGGTGCCGCCCATGTACCGAATACCCGACCAGACCGGTCCAACGATCCGCAACCCCCTGGCGTAATATTCCTCGAGCTCGGACGGGTCGCCCAAGCCTTCGGCACCTTCAAGCAGCAGGATCAATCCCACCGGGTGATCGCCAGGTTCGTTTTCCTGCCAGGGTTGTAAAACCCGGGCGAGATCAGCCTGGTTTTGAATGAGCTGATAATATCTACCGTCATCTGACCATTCATGGTAAAGATCGATTTGTTTCATCAAGAGTGGACGGGCGTCTTTTGGGTTGGCATAAGTTTGGGTTTCAAACGCGCCGCCGTTGTATTTCTTGGGTGTGAGAAAGATCGTCGAAAAGATGACCGCGATTTTTCCGCGCTGATAATCTTCCCAGCCCAGGGTGGCTTCACCGCCGTTCTGGGCAGGGATGGGCGTATCCTTTTCCTTTTCGCGAATGGCGTGAGCCGAAAGACGAAAATCCCTCGAAAAGGTAAGGCTGTTATAGGCAATGTCTTGATGAGCATCAATGATGAAGGTCATGCTACCTTTGATAAAAGAAAGCGCACCTGTTACGGTGCGCTTTGTCTGAGCTTGAAGTTCTTACAGGCTTCCGAAGCACCGCGGAGGATGACTTCCTATTCCTTTTTGTCCTCAGGTTCAACTTCGATCTCTGGTTTGACTTCGGCTTCGACTTTAGGCTCGGCTTTCGCCCTGGGTTTTGTCTTGGCTTTCGGCTTGGCTTCGACCTTGGGTGCAGCTTCTGCTTCTGGTTGAGCTTCAGTTTCGGCTTTGACTTCAGTTTCTGGTTTAGTTTCAGTCTCAGGTTTGACTTCGGCTTCAGCTTCCGGCGCGCTTTCGTTGAACTCTGCTTCCAGGCTCTGCCAATCCATATCGGCATAGGCCATGGAATCTACGCGGCGCACGCTCAATCCGATGCGGTGATTTGCAGGATCGATCTTGATGATGCGCAGGGTAACGGTTTCGCCTTCTTTGAGAACCTCTTTCGGATGGTCGATGCGTTTTTCGCTGATCTCTGAGATGTGGATCAGACCTTCGACATCATCGGTCAAACGGGCGAATGCACCGAACTTGGTCAGGCGGGTGATGGTGCCTTCAACCAGTTGTCCAACCTGGAACTTGGCGGCTTTTTGATCCCACGGGTCCGACTGCAGTTGGCGAATGGAAAGGCCGATGCGTTTCTTTTCGCGGTCGATGCTGATGACCTTGACCTGGACTTCCTGTCCAACTTTGAGGATTTCGCTGGGATGTTGAATCCGATCCCACGAAATCTCGGAAAGATGAACCAGTCCGTCAGCACCGTTGATGTTGACGAACACGCCGAAATCAGCCAGGCTGGTCACGCGACCAGTACGGATTTCACCTTCTTTGAGTTCATCGATCACGCGTTCTTTGACCGATTCGCGGGTTTCAGTGCTTGCCTGGCGTTCTGAAAGGATCAGGCGACGACGTTCGCGATCGACTTCGATCACGACGACATCGATTTCCTGACCGATCATCCGGCTCCAGCGCTGTTCGGGGGTATCCCCGGTCATACCGGCGCGGCGAGACAGGCTGATTTGCGAAGCGGGGACGAATCCACGCAGTCCGCCGACGGGAACGATCAATCCGCCTTTGTTGTAACCGATCACAGTGCTGTGAAAGGCTTCTTTACTCGATAACATGCTCTCCACGATCTGCCAGCTTTGTTCTTCGCGGGCGCGCGTGTAGGAGAGAATGAGATTACCATTCTGGTCTTCTGGGTTGATGACGTAAACGGGAATTTCCTGACCGATTTTGAGGTCAGCAAGTTCTTCAGGAGGGATCAGCTCATATTCTTTGCCGGCGATGACACCTTCTGATTTGGTTCCCACGCTTACTAGAATCTGACCGGGGGTCATGCTGGCAATTACGCCAGTGCGGATCTCACCCTGCTGAGGGAAATCAATCCCCAAGCCTTCTCCAGCCAGCAGATCGGCCATGTTGTCTTTATCAACTTGATTATTCTCGAGGTTAGCCCCGGACTCGAGTTGGGCGTCGTTACTGTCCATGCGATTTGTGCACTCCGATGGATAAGATATAGCCCATTATAAAGGTGAATTAAACACTTGGCAAGTGAAGCAAATCGCCATGGGCTTCAGGTTTTCATTATACCCCAATAAATTATAAAGTTACTAGCACAGAATTTGCCGGAATGGGTCTTTTGCAGGATTCTAATGTCGTTTTCTTTTCTTTTTTTGTTGCAATGCCGGTGCGGCGGTGGCTTGCTGCTGGGCCTCGGCTGCGGGAAGCTTCTCTTCCGAGGTGGATGCGCCGGGTCGCCGTGGCTGGTAGCGGAAGATACGGCTGATGACGCCCACGCGAATTTCCGCCAGGAGATCCTTGAACATCTCTGAGGCTTTTCCTTTATATTGCACCAGCGGATCGCGCTGCGCGAATGCCTCGAGCCCGATGGAGACTCGCAAGGATTCGATCTTGGTAAGGTGATCCACCCAGAGATCGGAGATGACCGAAACAAGCGTGTGGCGGTTGATCTCATTTTGAGTCCGGCTGCCCATGACCTGCGTAAGGATTTCTTTCTCTTCAGGGGTAAGTTCATCCCCGGTTTTGTTCAGCAGTTCTGAAGGATCTTCCAATCCAAGCAGTTCGACGAATTTGTCCCGCGTAAAGGGCTCCAACTGGCTGACCGTCACATTGGCAATGCGGAAACGCTCAAACTCAACCTTACCCCAGACCGTTTGGAGGCGCAGCAGCGTATCGTTCAAGTGGTCAATAATATCCGCTGTGAGCGTGGCTCGGGGTAGATCCTGGATCAGCCTGGCAGCAAAGTAGATGTAATTGATCAACAGTATTCTGCGGAATCCGCGTTGGTGTGTACGGGCGTCGATGGCGATACGTGTTCCGTAGCTCATTTCGAGGAGAAGATCGCACAAGCGGTCATCTTCCAGGCTGTCCAACGAATTTCGATTGAGGTATGTGTCGATATTTTGGGCGACAGGACCCTGCGCAGACGCCAGGTTTTCCTCGCGCTTATTCAGAACGGTTTGAACTGACTGCATCAAGCCGTCGCCAATTTCGTCCCAATTCAAGTCGACGAGCTGTTGAGGGCGCAAGTTAAGGCTCTCGTCCAACCGGCGCTCGATCGATCCGATCAGGCGGCTCACTGCCAGCAAAGTCAGGGTGTTGCTGATTTGTTTGGACAAGGCATCATGTACGTCGGGATCACCATCCGGAAGGCGCTTCAACTCGTCCGAGCTCAAGCGCAGGGGAGTCCTGGTTTCGCCGCTGATCTGTTCGAGCAGTTGCTGAGGGCGTAAGACCTGTTGGGTTTCATCGTCCGGTTCGCGGGCACTTTCCAGGAAGCGGTCTAAAACATCCTGGCGTTCAAGTAGAATTTGATCCACCGATTCCATCGTTTTTTCGATCATGGTGCGCGTACTGGAGAGAATGTGCTCATTTTCCAGCTTGAGTGATTCGGCAGCCACATTCAGCAGGACTTGCTTCAACTCGTACCGGTCGTAGGCGGCATCGCCATATCTTCGCCGCACTTCATCCATCATCAAGCGCAGGGTAAAGGATGGGGTTCGGACGTTTTCCTGTTCGTAGATACTGGAAGGCTGCGCTTCTTCGAGGAATGCCAGCAGCTTCCAGGTGCCTTCTTCATCTTTTGAGGTCTGGTTGACGCGTTCCTGCAGTTCATCATGCAATATTTCTGCAATGTCTTCGCTTAAATCTTCTTTTTCAAAAGCCCGGTCGCGTTCGCCGTAGATGCGTTTGCGTTGGGCGTTCAGCACGTCGTCATATTCAAGCAGATGCTTGCGGACGTCAAAGTTGTTGCCTTCCACTCTTTCCTGTGCCTGCTCGACCATCCGACCGAGAAGGCCGCTCTCGATGGGCAAACTTGGATCCACCTTGAGGCGTCCCATCAATGATTCCATCGAGGTGCCGCCAAACAGGCGCATCAATTCGTCTTCGAGCGAAAGGTAGAAGCGTGACGATCCGGGATCACCCTGGCGGGCAGCCCGTCCACGTAGCTGATTGTCAATGCGGCGCGCCTCGTGGCGTTCAGACCCAACGACATGCAATCCTCCCAGCGCTCGAACTCTTTTCATGTCCTCGAGATAATCGAGGAAAGTTTTAACGGATTCTTCATAAATCCCATAATCTTCTGGAGTGAGTTTGAGCAGTTCTTTGCGGCGGTCTTCGTTGGTCAGGTCAAACGGGTCTTTGACGCCTGCGCGTTCGAGAACGTGGATCACATCTGAAAGGACTTCTTCATTCAGCTCGCCGCCAAGCTTAATATCTACACCGCGACCGGCCATGTTGGTGGCGATGGTCACCGCGCCAAACGAACCGGCGCGTGCAATGATCTGGCTTTCTTCGTCATGTTTGCGGGCGTTCAATACCTGGTGCGGGATTCCGCCCTGGAAAGCGCTCAGCAAACGTTCCTTATTCGAAGGCTCGAGGTCGAAAATGGACAGCAACCGGTTGGCGTTGTCTTCGTCTTCGAGGTTGATCGAGGATAGACCTGCCTGGCGGGCTGCCTGGCGGAGTTCGGACGTATTCAGGTCATCCAGCGGTTTGTTCAGGAACGCCAGTTCAGCGATTTCGAGCTCCGGGCTTTTGTTGTTCTTTTCGACCCAGGCTTGACGAATGAGCATTGCCTGTCCAAGCCGGCGCAAAGGTTCGGCTGCGAGGCGCTGCGAAAGCCTCTCGGAATGTTCCACGGATGTGGTACCCACCAACTGGGGGCGACCGATGGCAAAGGTGCGCACAATCTCAGTGGTGATGGCGCGCAGTTTGCCTTCCTCGGTACGGTAAACGAGGTCGGGAAAATCCTGGCGCCGCCAGAAAATCGGCTTCTGGTCAGGGTCTGATTTGAGCGTGTAAAATTGGACGGGATAATTCTGCCTGTCCTTCGCGTCGACCACCTTCAAGGTGGCGTCGGACTGCTGGGCTGCGTACTCGAGGTTCATCGGGATGGGCTGCACATCCAATTTGTAAATCTTGTTGAATTCTTCAGCTTCGGTAAGTGCTGTGCCGGTCATCCCTGCCAGTTTTTCGTACATGCGGAAATAATTTTGAATGGTGATGGTGGCATAGGTGACATTTTCAGGCTCGATCTTCACGCCTTCCTTGGCTTCGATCGCCTGGTGCAGCCCTTCCGACCAGCGCCTTCCCGGCATTAACCGCCCGGTAAATTCATCCACGATGACGACTTTTCCGCCCTGGACGATGTAGTCTTTATTGCGCCGGTAGAGATGCTGCGCCCTTAGCGCCTGTTCGATATAGCCCAGGATCCGGGCTTGCTCGGGAGTGATTGCTTCGGGGTCATCCGGATTACGCAGCGGGGTACTCAGGATCTCTTCAATATGGGCTTCGCCAATCTCGGTCAGCGAAACCTGCCTGTCTTTTTCGTTGATCTCAAAGTCTTCCGGGTTCAACTGGCGCATGACCTGTGCCATTTGAACATACTCTTCAGTATTCTCGGATGCCGGACCCGAAATGATGAGCGGTGTACGCGCTTCATCGATGAGGATATTATCCACTTCATCGACGATGGCGTAATAATGACCGCGCTGCACGCGTTCAGTCATCGTCATGGTCAAATTGTCGCGCAAGTAGTCGAAGCCAAACTCCGAGTTGGTACCGTAAACGATATCCGCTTTGTAGGCGTCTCCCCGCAGCACCATGTTGAGCTGATTCAAATCTTCACGCGCATTTTCACGTTCAAGGTCCACCAGGAACGCCATACGACCATTTTCGGTGCGGGCGGCCATCTGCAGCACCCCGACACTGAGCCCCAACGCGTTATAGACCGGCGCCATCCAGCGTGCATCGCGGCGGGCAAGGTAATCATTGACCGTGACCAGGTGCACGCCTTGACCGGTGAGCGCGTTCAGGTAGATGGGCAGGGTGGCGACCAGGGTTTTGCCTTCGCCTGTGCGCATTTCGGCAATCTTGCCCTGGTGCAGTACGATGCCGCCGATCATTTGGATATCGTAATGCCTCAGACCAATGGTGCGTTTGCTGGCTTCCCTTACAGCCGCAAATGCTTCGGGAAGCAAATCATCCAGTGTCTCGCCTTCAGCCAGGCGCTGTTTAAATTCAGTTGTTTTTTCTTTTAGAGCATCATCCGAAAGTGCCTCGAAGGGTTGTTCGTATTCATTGATCTCGTCAACGATGCGCGAATCCTTTTCGATTTCTCGTTTATTGACATCATTGCCAAAAACGCGGGCAATTCTTTGTAGAACCATGATCACCTCTTCGGGGTGGAATATCCCAATTCAACGTGAAATTATAGCATATGCAAAAACAGCTTCTGCTCACCTGTTTATATCATGTTTCCATTAACAATTCATTGGAGTTCATTAATGCCGAGTCTATTTGTCATCCTGAGGCGCCAGCCGAAGGATCTGGAGTGTAATGGGTGGGAGAACAAGATTCTTCGCTTCGCCATCACGAATTTGTCATCCTGAGGCGAAAGCCGAAGGATCTTTAGTGTATTGGACGGAAGGACTAAGATTCTTCGCTGCGCTCAGAATGACAAACAATACGAATTAACAAAATCTCAAAAACTCCCCGGTTTCCGTTTTTCAGAAACCGGGGAGGAAAGATCAAAACCGAATCAAGACCATGCCTTTATATATGAATGGCGCGTCCCATGGCCCCCTCGGCAGCCTCCATAATGGCTTCGCCGAGCGTGGGGTGGACGTGAATATTATCCGCGACTTCTTCGATGGTCAACTCGTTTTTCTGGGCCAGGGTCAGCTCTGTCAGCAGTTCTGAGACTTCAGGACCGATCATGTGCGCGCCGAGGATTTCGCCGTATTTCGCATCGATGATAATCTTGACGAAGCCGGCATATTCTCCCATACCCAGGGCTTTTCCATTGGGCTGGAACGGGAACTTACCCAGCGTGACTTCATACCCTTTTTCTTTTGCCTGGGCTTCAGTGTAACCGAAGGAGGCCACCTGGGGCGAACAGAATGTTGCCCGCGGAACCATTGTATAGTCGATGGGTTGAATTTCTTTGCCGGCTATGGCTTCTGCGCAAAGGATGCCCTGTTTGGACGCCACATGCGCCAATAAGAATTTACCGGTCACATCGCCGATGGCATAGATGCCCGGCACGCTGGTGGCCATCTTCTCGTTGATATCGATGAACTTGCGCTCAGTGAGTTTCACCCCGGCTTCTTCCAACCCAAGGGCTTCAATATTAGGCTTGAACCCGGTGGCGACCAGTGTCTGCTCTGCTTCAAGGGTTTGCTCGCCTTCCTTGCCCGAAATGGTTACCTGGACCCCGTCTGCGGTGGTTTTGACCGACTGAACTTTGGTATCGGTGAAAATCTTGATCCCGCGTTTCGCAAATTGCTTGGTAAGTTCCTGGCTGACCTCTTCGTCTTCCATGGGGGCGATACGCGGCAGCATTTCCACCAGGGTCACGTTCACGCCGTAGCCGCTCCAAACTGTGGCGAATTCCAGCCCGATCGCTCCGGCGCCAATGATGACCACGGACTTAGGTAGTTTTTCCTGCAGGATGGCTTCGTGATAGGTAACCACTTTTTCGCCGTCGATGGTTATCCCGGGGATCATCGCCGGATGACTGCCGGTGGCGAGGATGATATTGTCTGCGCTGAGTTCCTGGGTCTTGCCGTCTGTGGCGGTGACCATGACGGTTTTCTTTGACGTGAGTTTCGCAGCGCCCATGATCACCTGGATGTTATGTTTTTTCATCAAAAAACCAACGCCGCGGGTGAGGCGGTCGGATACCTGGCGGCTGCGTTTCACAGCAGCGCTGTAATCCAGTTGAAGGTTCTCGAACGAAAAACCCAACTCTTTTCCACGCTCGCGCAGGGTGAAGGCGACTTCTGCATTTTTCAAAAGAGCTTTGGATGGGATGCAGCCGACATTCAGACAGACCCCTCCGAGCCACTGTTTATCGACGATGGCGGTCTTGAGACCCAACTGTGAAGCGCGGATGGCAGCTACATAACCGCCTGGACCCGCACCGATAACTAAAACCTGGTAATCGCTCATTCGATCCTCGAATCTATAGAAATGTGACAACTCTTGTGTGAATTATACTCAGTTGCAGTAGAGAATCCAAATCCTAAACCTGATTTCCAACCCAAGGCAATGGTTGGGCATTTTTGAAGGCTGGTCTGTCAAACGAACTTGTTAACGACGATCGATCTTGTCAAGATTAGAAAAGGCAGATTTTTGCGAGCAGAACCAGTTGTACTTGACAATATAAACCAAAGCCATGATCCCATCCTGGATCCCGATCTTCTTGCCCTCCGCATATGAACGACCGTTATAGGAAATCGCCACTTCATCCACCCGGATGGCCAACTTGGCAATTTTCGCGGTGACCTCGACTTCAAAACCGAAACGTTTAGAGGTAATGATCATGTTGCGGATGATTTCTCCGCGAAAGGCTTTGTAGCATGTTTCAACATCAGAGAATTTATGCCCGGTAAAGAGATTGGAACACAGGGTAATCAAACGGTTGGCCAGGTAGCTGCGTAAATAAAACGACTGAGATGGATTTCTGGCCTGGAAACGCGATCCATAAACGACATCCGCCCTGCCGTCTTGAATGGGTTTCACCACCAGGTTGATCTCGCGAGGATCATATTCAAGGTCAGCATCCTGGACGATCACGATCTCTCCAGTGGACCGTTTGAATCCCTCTTTCAACGCTTCCGTTTTGCCCATGTTGCTTGGCTGCGGAAAATAGTGGATGAGCGGATTTGAACCTTGAAGCTGTTTACAGATTTCTCCGGTTCTGTCCCGTGAACCGTCATCGATGATGACGATTTCACCCAAATTCGCGACCTCCGGCAAGAATCGCATCCACCACCTGGCAAATCGTGCTTTCTTCGTTATAGGCGGGTACAATGACAGATATCGACATTTGCGTAATTTCCCCTCGAATCAGACTTTTTGTCTTCTTATAACAGCATCGGTCATGCGGGCGACGCGTGCCATCACCTCAACATCATGCACGCGAATGATATCGGCGCCGCGGTCGATGCTGAGTGCCACCATGGCAGCGGTGCCCTCGATCCGCTCCTGAGGGGGGACGTCCAGCGTATAGCCGATAAAGGATTTCCGCGACGGTCCGACGAGAAGCGGGTATCCCAGGGCTTTGATCTCGCGCAGACGATCAACAAGCTCCAGGTTTTGTTCCACGGTTTTGCCAAAGCCGATCCCCGGGTCGAGGATGATCTGGCGATCGCTTACCCCCGCCTGGTGAGCCAGGGAGACGCTCTGCATCAATTCCGTTTTGATTTCTTCGATGAGATTGGCGTACTTCACACCCACATAGTGCCCGCCCAATCTTTCCTGCAGTTCAGGCGTGGCGGGTTTGAGGTGGTTATGCATGATCACCACGGGTGCACCGGAATGGGCTGCCACCCCTGCCATTTCGGGGTCGGCGCGCAACCCCCAAATATCGTTGATCCAATTGGCACCTGCTGCAAGCGCAGCCCTGGCGACATCCGCTTTGTAAGTGTCAACCGAAACAAGAACGTTCATCCCGCTGGCAGCAATGGCTTCGATCACAGGCACCACCCGCTCGCGTTCGATATCAGCGCTGACCGTCAGGGCACCCGGCCGGGTGGATTCTCCACCGATATCCAGGATCTCAGCACCGAGTTCCACAAAACGTTCAGCCTGTTCAAGGGCTGCCTGGATGGTTCCCGGCTTTGAAAGCAGCCCGTCACCGGAGAAACTATCGGGGGTGACGTTCAAGATCCCCATCACATAGGTGCGTTTGCCAAATTCCAAAAACGGATTGAGGATCATGAATTTCCTTCCAATTTCCGCACGCTGGTGAGTTCCATTCCGGCAAGGGCTTCCTTGACGGTCATTCCGGTGCCCGGAATCTGCAGGCGGGGAGCAATTTCAGCCAGCGGTACCAGCACAAACGCGCGTTGCGTCATGCGCGGGTGGGGGATGGTCAATTCAGGCGTCTGCATCTGCAGTTCTCCGTAAAGCAGAACATCCAAATCGATCAGGCGGGGTCCGAAACGAATCGTTTCTGTACGCCCCATTTCCTGTTCGATCTGCTTGAGAAATCGGAGCAGCCCTAAAGCGGTAAGCTCGGTCTCACCCTCGATCACCTGGTTCAAGAAAAGAGGCTGGTCGGCGACGCCCCAGGGTTCTGTCTCATAAATGCTGGAGGACTTGACGATGCGAACGTGTTCTGCCAGCAAGCTCACGCGCGTGAGCCAGGTTTTGGCTGCGATCTCCCAGGTTTGAACCAAGCGCAATATAGGTGATCATATCCGCTCCATGGCCGTCCAATTGACCAGCCCATCCAGCTCCACTTCAACCGCCAGGCCATGTTTCTTGCGGGAGGAAATCAACGCCTCGAACACTGCGCAGCAATCGAGAATACCCGCCGGAGGTTCATCCGCAGCCACCCATGCGGCATTTTCAAACGGACTGCCCTTTTTCACCGGACGTTTCGACGTTAGTCCCGAAAGCAGGAGGGCATTGGTTTTGCCAGCTCCTTCAATTTGGCGGTCCAGCGCGGTTTTGACCTGGTCCAGCAAGGAAGAATCATTCTTGTTGAAGGCTGAAAAGCCTTCGAACCCAATTTGGGGAGACAGGTTGTAGCGTCCAACCGCAAGGTGGGAGGCTACAACGACCGCAGCGGACCTTGTTTCACTTTGAACGAGGATCAAGGATAACTCAGCCTCGCCCAAAAGGATCGAACGCAGGGCTGCATGTAGAATACGCTGCTGACTGAACGACGATTCACCCCAACGATAGATCACGCACTCCTGTTTGAACCCGGCTGCCTGCAAGTCAGGCAGCACCACCGGACCGAGCGTGTGGATGCTGTTGAACCACACGGGGCGGAGGTGGAATTGCTTGAGGAACGCAATAGCATCCAGCGGGGAATTTGTCTGCCGGGTATGGGCGATCCAGAAAGCGCCAGCCGGCTCAACCATTGCGGACCGCGTTGATCATATCTGCGAGCAGACCATAAGCCGTGGTCTCAGGTCCGGGGTTGCTCTCGACGATCCCGAGACCCGGCAGCATATCCGTCTCGAATTGGACGTAGGAGGAAGTACCGTTGATGCTGAATAATGGCGAGTTGGGCCTGACCCTTTGCGGTGCCACTTTTGCGCTGACACCTTCGCCCAGGCGTTTTGCCGTACAAACCAACTTCCAGCGTTCGCCTTCAGCCGCGGCTGACGCCATCATTTCGCTGGTCACGCCGCGAATTCCGGTGCGGTCCACTTCATCGGGTTTGAGGGGCACTCCCATGAGGACAGTGGAAAGTGCGGCGACCTTGATGGCGGCATCCCAGCCGTCGATATCTGCGCTTGGATCGGTTTCAGTAATACCGATCGATTTGCCGTAGGCTACCGCTTCGTCGAAGGATTTGCCCTGCTCCATCATCTCCAGCAGGAGATTGGTGCAGGAGTTCAAAATTCCTTGGAAGCCGCGCAGTTCCACCGCCGGCAGCGGGCCACGAAATAGCGAGAAAATCGGAGCGCCATCCATCACGGCGGATTCGAACAAGAAGCGCCGCTTCATCATCTTAGCAAGCTCAGTCAGTTCAGCATAGGCATGCACCACCGGACCCTTATTGGCAGTGATGGCATGCATGCCCATCTCCAGGGCTGCCTTCAGGTGATCTGCTGCAGGCTGACCGGTATGGTGATTGACCGGAGAATTTTCGAATAGAAAATTAGCCGGGCAGGAGCGGATCATTTCTATCACCGATTGGGGCGCGGGAGAGGAGGATAGGGAAGCGATGGATTGATTGCGTTCGGCAAGCGAAATGGCCTGCTTCCAATCCAGGCCGGCGGGATCCACCGCAATGCCATGACTTCCGGTGGCAATACCCGTAATCTTGGTGCTGAAATCAAATTCGCTGTTCAACGTGGATTGTTTCTGTTCCAGTAACCGGACAAATGCTTTGCCGACGTTGCCAAACCCCACCAGTAGAATTTTATACTCGCGCATATCGATCGCCTTTCACCTGTTCATTTTATCATTTTCCGAGTTGCGAAAAAACCCTACTTAGAGCGGAGGGTAGGGATAGGAACGCCTGTCCACTGGAGGAAAGGGAAAAACCGGAACGGCAATCAAGTGTGACACCCTTTTTTCGAGAGCCTTGATCTCAGCAATGGTAATGTAGGGGTGCAAAAGTGTGAACAATTCGGCGTCCCGCGGCAGTGCATTGCGGGCGCGCCTTAATTCAGCTAAAAGATCCTCGGGGATGGCTTCACCTGCAAAATTCCAGATCACCGTCCGCAATTTATCTTCGGTGTTAAAGCACAGCCCATGATCGATCAACCAAAGCCGGTGTTGGGAATCAAAAATCAGGTGACTCCCCTTACGGTCAGCGTTGTTGATCACAAGATCGAATAACGCCACGCGTCTGAGCTGACGAATTTCGGTTGGACGAAGCGAGAAGTAATGCTGCTCAGGATCGTGATCGATATAAATTTGCAGCGAGCCCGCACCCAGTAGTCCATCCTTGCGGAAGACGGTGGGAGGGACGAAATTCCATCCCAACCATTCGCTCAAGATGTAGGCAGCCGTCTCGCGCTTTGCCAGGGTGCGGTTGGGAAAATCCCATAACGGATTTTCGCCTTTGACCGGTTTGTACACCGCTTCAATTTGGGTTGTGCCGTCATCCAGGGTGGCAAGGAACGTATAATTGCTTCCGTTTACAAAATGACCGACCAGCTCCATCCTACCTTTGGAGAGAAGCGCGAGGATTTGCTCCTGGGTAAGGTCAAGCCCTGATGGCACCATTAATGCGAATGCCCATTCTTCTTCGGACAGAAATGCCCTTCGGGATCCATCGGCTGCCCACATAGGGGACAAATTGGACGTCCGCGGCTGGCAATTTCATCCCCCCACGCGCCCAGGGTCCTCATTTGATCGCGGGTACACCAGAAACGAATGACACTGACATCCTCTTCGCGTTGTTCCCCGCCGAGAATTTCTCGTGCAATCAGGATCACCCTGTCGTCTTCCTCATCATACGCAATCGCCAAATCGCCTATGCGGAAAAGCGGCTCAACCGGGGCGTGAATATGCATTTTTTCTTCGTCGATCTCCGGTGCAATGAGCGAAAGGTTTGGATAACGCTGCGCAAGGTCTGCAAAGAATTCCTCCAACCCTGTAGCAAGCGATAATACCTGGATCTTCTCGAGCAGCAAGGTGTAAACCTGGTTTTCTGAAGTTGCCTGCAAAAAGAAAACCCGTTCACCCGGTTTGCCAATGGCATCCGTGGTTATGGAATCAACAGGATTTACGTCCAAATCAATTCTTGGCATGACTTCTCCTTGAGTGCGTTTTAAGATCAGGTGATCAGAATCACCATCAGTGTTTCCCGGGGCGGCTGCGGTGAGGGTGGGATGATGAGACGAGGCTGATTGTCTCGTCGTCCTGCCATAAGGCTTGCTCCACCGAATGCGACTCGCCTAAAAGATGGACCAGCATTTCAGCAAATTTCTTTGGAGACCCCGATGTAATGTAGCGTACTTCAGCCGGCGACTCACCTGGGGCAAGCAGCTTGTGGAGCTCTAGGAGTCTCCTGGTTTGACGCGCCACTGCTGGCGCCGGGTCGATCACACGGACGCCGGGTCCGACGATCTTCTGGATCAGCGGAATGACAAATGGATAATGCGTGCAGCCCATAACAACGGTATCGATGCCCTTTTCAAGCATAGGGTTAAGCGCCCGTTCGAGGATGGCGCGCGTTTCAGCACCGTCGAGGTTCCCCTTTTCGATCTCAGCCACCAACCCGGTGCAGGGATCCTGCAGTACCGTCACGCCTTTGGCAAAACGCTCGACCACCGAAGCATACAATTCGCCTTGAAAGGTGGCATACGTCGCCAACACTCCGACCACCCCGGTTTGGGTCAGTTCAGCCGCGGGTTTCACAGCGGGCTCCATCCCGACGAACGGTATCTGCGGGAATTCGTCGCGCAAGGGGTGAAGCGCAGCAACGGAGGCCGTGTTGCAGGCAACCACGATCTGCGCTGCGCCCTGCGCAAGTAGAAATTGGACGACTACGCGAGAAAATTCGCGTACCTGGTCCAGGGTTCGGGCGCCATACGGCACATGGAGCTGGTCGCCAAAGTAGATCACAGGTTGGGCAGGGATCTGGGCTCGAATGGCGCGCAGAACCGATAAACCGCCGATACCAGAATCAAATACACCGAGAAGCGGAGCATTTTTTGCAGCCATGGGATAATTTTACACCTGTGCAGACTGGATCAGGGCTTCAAATATTGCGCGATGTTCCATTACGTGCTGCAAGTTTTCTGGATGCCACTGCACACCCATCACAAATCGCTTTTCCGGGAATCTCCAGGGCTTCGATCAGACCGTCGGCTGCGCGTGCAGAGATGACCAAGCCTTCGGCCACTTCTTTGACTGCCTGGTGATGACGGCTATTCACAGCGATTTCGGGTTGCTTGAGGATTGTGGATAAGCGGCTTCCAGGCACGACTGCCACCTGATGGCCAATGAAATCACGGGATCGGAGCGAGGATGGGTAGTTATGCTGCAGGGTGGTTGGAAATTGAGCGGGAATGTCGGTGAAAAGCGACCCGCCCAGGGCAACATTCAACACCTGCAATCCACGGCAAATTCCCAAAAGCGGAAGGTCAGCTTGCAGCGCCTGGCGGACAAGTTGAAGCTCCAGTTCATCCCGCTCGCGCGATATGCCTCCGACTTTGTCGCTTTCCACCCCGTTAAAGCGCGAGGTCTCAATGTCGCCTCCACCGGTGAGGATCAAGCCGTCCAGCTTTTCGATCAAGAAGTCGAGTTTATCGAGGGGGAACTCATTAGGGATCATTACGGGCAGCCCTCCGGCGTTCATCACAGCAGCGGGGTAGGCAGACAGGAGCCAGTCTTCCACATCCTTGTTTTTCCTGGTCAGATGGTTGACGGTGATGCCGATCAATGGTGCGCTCATAAAGCCTCCGAAAAATGCGGATTAAAACAATACAGGGCGCAACCACGGCGTGGGTTGCACCCTGAAAAAATCAAGACAGGCACTAATTGAATTTCTGTTTGAGGCGGGCGCTTTTACCCGAGCGTTCGCGCAGAAAGTAAAGGCGAGACCGGCGAACTTTGGCACTGCGTTCCACCACAACTTTATCGATCCGTGGGCTGCGGGTGAGGAACGTGCGTTCGACACCAATTCCATTGGTCGCCACACGGCGGACGGTGAAGGTCGAATCATTTCCGCGGTTATGAGTATAAAGGACAATACCCTTAAATTCCTGGATACGTTCGCGATTGCCTTCTTTGATTTTCACATGCACACTGACGGTGTCGCCAGAATGCAGAGCCGGAATGTTTTCGTTTACCGGGGCTTCGATTGATTTCAGTAAGTCGGTCATCTTTTACACCTTGCTGTTAGATTTAAACCATGATTCAAATGCCCGTAAGGGGCGAACGTGGATTATAACACGGACTTTTCAGATCATCAAGAAAACTTCGAAAATCCAAAATTGGATTTGGGGTTTGCTGCAAGAAGGATTATACCAGAACGTATGTGAGCGTAACCAATATTCTACGTACCTCAAAAAATAGGATGATCCGATATGGCAAATCGGCAAAAGAAGATTACTTCCAAGATTCGTTTTGACTCATCCAATTATTGCGCAAAAATCATATAATAAGGCAAAGTAGCATTCTTCTTCCCTGGCACAGGTGAGTTATGGACAAGAAAATTCTCTCGGTCGGAAAGATCCGCGGGCTGCAGTCGGTGAGTACGGCTGCCAGCGCTATCGCGTTGCTGGCAGTGGACCACCGCAACAACTTGCGCAGCCTGCTCAGCCCGGATGCGCCGGGTTCGGTCAGCGATGCAGATCTGATCGCGATCAAGAAGCAGGTTGTATCAGAGCTTGGGGCGAGCGGAAGCGGGGTACTTTTGGATCCCGTCTATGGGGCGGCGCAATGTATTACCGCAGGAGTGATGCCGTCGCAATCGCGGGCTGGTGGTGGCGATTGAAGAAACGGGATACACTGGCGAGCCGACCCAGCGCATGAGTCAACGCCTTCAGGGCTGGTCGGTTGAGAAAGCCAGGAAGATGGGCGCTGACGCGGTCAAATTGCTGGTCTATTACCATCCCGCAGCCGACAACCGCCCCCCAGGTCGAACAATTGGTGTCCGCGATTGCGCAGGAATGCAAAGCGGCGGATATT
This sequence comes from uncultured Chloroflexia bacterium, assembly GCA_963714465.1. Classification (GTDB taxonomy): domain Bacteria; phylum Chloroflexota; class Anaerolineae; order Anaerolineales; family Anaerolineaceae; genus UBA6107. Next base: position 258,876 of record CAVQOS010000004.1, read on the forward strand.
CCCCTCTTCCTCGAGGCACTCTCTTACTCGCTCGATCCTTATTCACGCAAACTGACCTCGCCCGAGCGGCATGAGGTGGTCATTGAATCGGTAAAGCGGTTGTCTGCTTTGGGAGCGGATGTTTTCGAAGCCGAATTCCCGGTCGATTTGACGGTGGTCACCGAGGATGCGCAGTTACTCAAAGCCTGCGAAGATCTTTCTGATGCCTCTTCGATCCCCTGGATCCTGATTTCGGGCTCAGCCAGGTATTACGATTACATGCGCCAGGTGAATGCTGCCTGCCGCAGCGGAGCCAGCGGGGTTGCGGTCGGGCGGGCGATCTGGCAGGATATCGTGCCGTTGGAACTGGGGAAGCGGCGCGAATTTCTGCAGGAGGTCATCCGTCCGCGCATGGAGCGCCTGACCTCACTGTGTAACGCCATTGCCCGGCCTTGGATTGACTTTTATACGTCACCCGAGCCAGCCTCAGATTGGTACGAGACGTATTGAATGAGGTGAATCCGGGGAGGAAGGGGGATTTTCAATGGAATTGACCGTACTACTTTCACAATGGAATGCGTTGATAGGCTGCATCTGAAAATACTGTATTAGTATTATCGAATTTTTTGTTAACCCATATTGTCTATTGACAAATAAGATTATTCAATTAACATATAAACACTTGCTTATATGTCTAATTGAGGAGATGTTTTTTTGGCAAATATGCGAAACGACGATGCACTTTGTGGCGTAACCATTATCCATGAAGATATTCTTGAAAAAGCGCGTATAGAGATGACGGGGCAAACCCAACTTGTTCAGGTGGCAGAGTTTTTCAAGGCATTTGCTGATCCTACACGCCTGAGAATTATCAATGCTTTACTGATTGCGGAGATGTGTGTTTGCGACATTGCCGCCTTACTGAACATGACGCAACCGGCGATCTCCTATCACCTCAAAACGCTTCGGCAGACGCAATTGATCAAATACCGTCGGGACGGCAAGATCGTCTATTATTCACTGAACGATGAGCATATTGAACTGCTATTCAGGCAGGGTTTAGCTCGCGTAAATAATGCTCCGGCATATTAAAGGAAAAAATAAATTGGGCGCAACAATTCTATCTTCATTGGCTGTGTTTATTTCGACGAGCATAGATTACCTGCTCATCCTTACGATTATTTTCGTCCAGACGAGAACCAGGAAGGGTATTTTTCATGTAATCGGTGGTCAATATCTCGGCACAACCATCTTGGTCGTCGTCAGTCTACTGATCGCATTCATTTTACACTTCATCCCTGAAGAATGGATCATCGGTCTGTTAGGTCTAATCCCCATTATTTTGGGAATCCGTGTAGCCATCAAAAAAGAATACGAGGAAGAGAATGAAGCCGAGGAAGTCAATGAAAAGCTGGAGGCTGCCAAAGCGAATCGCTTGTTCTGGACCATTACCTTAATCACAATCGCATCTGGTGGAGACAATTTGGGTATCTATATCCCCTACTTCGCTTCCTTAGCCAGACTCGATATTGTTATTGCTCTCATCGTGTTTTTGATAGCCACATCTATTCTTTGCTATATTGGATATAAACTTTCAACCATACGTTTGATTTCTGAAACATTGGAAAAGTATGAAAGAATTATCGTTCCTATCGTTTATATCGCTTTGGGCATTTACATCATGGCAGAGAGTGGCACAATAACCATGCTGATCAGCTTGTTTTGACGCATATAGCCGTTGCCAGAATTGCATTTCAAACGGGTATGAACGTAATGAAATCAAAAAATGTATAAATCTGTTGACAATGCTCTCTTGATTTATTATTCAGGAGAGCTTAGCAAAAAGAATGCGCAAATGAAGCGGCTTTTTCATGGCGTCACCCATTAAGTGCACGCTAGATCGACAAGTTGATCAAATTGCTGGTCTATTACCCATGCAAAGCAACTCCGGCTCCCTTCTCAAAGAGGAGAACGTTGCCCGTTCTTCCTGCGAATACTTTACATCGTTTTCGGATTGAATTTGTTCAAGGCTATTTGACCGTTAGTTCAACTGCATCCAGGACGCGAAAATCGCTGTGACCTGACATGTCGCCTTCGAAGAGCGAGATGCGGATAACTGTGCCGGACGGGATGGCGCTCAGGTCGAAGGTATGGTCAAAGGTGGCAGGCGCGCCAACATCTACGCTCTCGACCATGAATGAATCCTTGTCGAGTTGTGACCCGCTTGAGTCCGAAATGATATATCCCAGGGTATTTTCAAAGGGAGCAGCCGGCATGCTTCCCTTGATTTGCACGTGTTGACTGACCTCAGACCCGAAAGCCGGGCTTGAGATATCGATGCTGTGCTCGCTTCCGTCCTGATTGAGCTGCACCAGGCGTGATAGCCACAGGTTCCCTTGAGTGAACCTGTAGGTTTGAGTGACCGCCAATGTAGGAGCGACCTGGGTATCATTGGGTCCGTGGATCAGCCCTTTGAAAATGATCCTGGCGTCTTGAATGTTGAGTGACTGGATCACAGGGCGGTCGTCGATCAATTGCGAGCTATTCACCTGGACCAGGGATCCGTTTTGATCGAGGATGACGATCAAATTGACGAATGTGCCTGAACCGCCGCCGTTTTCTGCCAGCAGGATTGCCGCATCGGAAGTACCATCGCCATTCAAGTCGCCCAGGGCTACCTGCAATAGGCTTACTTTCAAATAATCGTTGCCTGTCCCCCCTTCATATTGCCCATTGGTCAGGTTGACGACCCTTAGATAATAAGGAACTGTGTAAGTGCTGTTCTGCAACAGCTCCACGGTCAACAAGGGTGTGACCGGAGCCCCAGCCGCAGGGGTTTGGGTATTAAGAATCACAGTTGGCAGTTGGGGTGAAGTTGGGAATTGATCTGCGGGGAGTGTAGGACCTGTGGGGGCTACCAAAGTGCAGCCGACCAACCCCACCACGGAAACAAGGTTTAGCATGAAGCGAGTTTTCTTCATAGTCCCTCTTCGGTTTCAAATCAGCCAGGAAACCAGCAACAATGGTACAAATTCATTATATTCCCCCCTTAATCGGTCTGTAAAGCTAATTTCCTGACTTGTCGATTCGTGAGCACATGGATCTGGCGTGTGTGGTGCAGCAGGTCTATCGCCATCGAGACGGGTAAAGCAGCAATATTGAGCTATCTGCCTAAACGCTGCTCGAACTTGTCAGAGGGTCGCACTTGTTGCATTGTAGGCATGCAGAGTGCCTTCAATCCTGTCAAAATCCTGACAATTTTGGTTGGATTAATCGAGCTATGCTTTAACGTCCCTCCCTTTTGTGTCATTCGCCTCGAAACGGCAGCTCTATTCCCAGACAATTCGAATGTAGATCGGGTGTCGGACGTATTCACCCTGTCCATTGCGCATCGATTGGATAGAAATCGTGATCAAGTCTTAGCCCGCATGCAGGCATCTTACGACACAATAACGAAACCCGGCATGCCCGGGAGGATAGTTAGTAAGCATTTTAGTCATTAAAAACCGCAGCTTGTTTAAAGCTGCGGTGTGTCCTGTAAATACCCAAACAGTTAGTGGTGGGATGCCGCTTCGTAGGCTTCGGCATCCGCTTTGGTCTGGTTGATCGTGCCATCGGGATGATTGGGGGGCGTATATATCGTATAAAGTTTGAGGGGTTCGGTCGTAGAGTTGTTGATCACATTGTGCCAGGTGCCCGCCGGTACGACTGCTGCATCTCCGGCGCTGACGATGTGCTCATCCTTGTTATTGAGAACGAATTTGGCTTCGCCTACTTCAACCCGGAAGAACTGGTCCACATTTGGATGGACCTCATTGCCGATCTCTTCGCCGCCTTTCAGGCTCATCAAAACCAACTGCAGGTGTTTTCCGGTGAAAATCACTTTGCGAAAATAGGCGTTCTTCTCGGTCTCTTTTTCAATTTTGCTAAAAAACCCTTCCATGGAATTTTCTCCTTTTTATAAATCTCAAATCCTATTATTTAGTAGAGCAAGTTCATTATACAGATCAAAAAAGTCGAAGATTCTATGTGTAAAGTTAACAATTTATATGAGTTCGTCGCTTGAATCGGACTAATTGTGTCTGTATAATAAGGTCGCCTGTACCGAAAACTGCTGTAATGCGGGTTGACTCAACCTCTAATGGTATTCGGGATCAGGAATTGAATTGGAGAGACAAAATGAATTCTCAATCAGGCAGTTCCGCTGCAAAAACGACCTCACTGGAGATACTGGATGAGTTGTTTCCAAAAAGCCAACCAGGTGCCGTCCAGGTTCGCCTTTGGGATGGAAGTCTTTGGCAGCAAGAAGACGGGGCTTCGGTCACCCTGGTGCTCAATCACCCCGGCGCTTTGAGGGAGATGCTTTTGCCTGGGACCGAAGTGGGGATGGGAGAAGCCTATCTCTATAACGATATTGACATCGAAGGAAAAGCTGAGGACATTTTCTCCCTGGTTGATTCAATATCTGTGGGAATGGTTGGTCTGCGGAAGAAGTTGACCCTGTACAATAAACTCAAACAGCTTCCGGCACCAGAGCGCAGGAAACCTTTGCAGCGCGGTCCGGCAAAACTCGAAGGCAAACGCCATTCGATCCAGCGCGACCAAAAAGCGGTGACCTATCATTACGACGTTTCGAATGATTTTTACGCTCTTTTCCTGGACCCCAATATGGTCTATTCCTGCGGATATTTTCTCACCGCCCAGGATACATTGGCTCAAGCCCAGGAGCAAAAATTGGATTATTTGTGCAGAAAACTACGCCTGCGCCCAGGGCAGAGACTTTTGGATATTGGCTGCGGTTGGGGAGGGTTGGTCATCTGGGCAGTTCAACATTACGGGGTGGACGCCACCGGGATCACGCTCAGCAAACCCCAGGCAGAGTATGCCAACCGGCGGATCGCAAAATTGGGTATCGCGGATCGATGCCGGGTACGGGTGATCGATTACCGGGAAATACCGGAAAATGCGGCGTATGATGCGCTGGTCAGCGTAGGTATGTTCGAGCACGTCGGTGAAGACCTATTGGAAAGTTATTTCGAAAAAGCTTTCAGGCTGGTGAAACCGCAGGGAGTATTTCTCAACCATGGAATTTCCTCCACCAGGGAGCAACAAGTGAATCAAGCTGACGATTTCTCGGGTGCGTATGTGTTTCCGGATGGCGAGTTGGTTCAAATTCATACGACCATCCGCAAGGCTGAAGCCAGCGGATTTGAAACGCGAGACGTGGAAAGCCTGCGCGAGCATTACATGCTTACCCTGCGGCATTGGGTCGAAAACCTGCAGCAGAATCACGAGCGGGCACTCGAATTTGTCGATGAAGCCACCTACCGCGTCTGGCGGCTGTATATGTCAGGTTCGGTGTACGGATTTAAGATTCGCAAACAAAATATCTACCAGACCCTGTTCGTCAAGCCTGATGCTCTTGGCGTGAGTGGTCTGCCATTGTCGCGGAGCGGCTGGTATAAGGAGTGATACCAGCAAGGGTAGATTTGGATACTCAACGAGCCTGAATTCCAGGAATTTCATTAAAAACTGTTGACTTAATCCAAAAACGACCTATACTGAAATTACTAACACGTGTTATTAGGAGGATGGGTTGGTTGGCAAGCGTGTGACCAGTTTTGACGTCGCAAAAGAAGCGGGGGTTTCGCGATCCACGGTTTCCTTTGTTTTAAACAATGTCACCCGCATCAGCATCAACGAAGCCACCCGGCAGCGTGTCATCGAGGCTGCCAAGAGGTTAAATTACCATCCAGATGCTTCCGGTAGAAAGCTGGTTACAGGAAAATCATCCACCATCGGCCTGGTGCTGCAGCAGAGTACCGACCAGGTATTTGCGGATGCGCTTCTATTACGCGTGATGCTTGGGATCGAGCAGGCGGTGAGCGAGTGCGGATTTCACGTATTGCTTAAGCCCTACGACCCGACGAACATCGAAGGCTATTCGCAATTGATCAGTGAAAATCTCGTTGAAGGCATCATCCTTTCCGGTCCGCGCCAGGACGACACAGAAATCAGCAAGATTTACGAGAGCGGATTTCCAATCCTGTTAATGGGGCAGCTCACCGGTTGTGCGCTGCCATTTGTTGATATCAATGCGGTGGAAGGCGCCGCGACAGCCACCAGGCATTTACTTCAACTCGGTCATCAACGCATCGGGATGATCACTAATGCCAGTCTTGAATATACATCCGCGCAGCAAAGGCGGCAGGGATATATCAATGCATTAAGCGAAGCAGGAATTGTTCCTGACGAAGCCTTGATCCGGGAAGGTGCCTACACCTCCGCCAGCGGGTACCAAGCCATGCAGCGGATGCTCGAGCTGGCTGAATCTCCCACCGCAGTTTTTGTGGCCAGTGATGTGGTAGCCATCGGCGCAATGCAAGCCATCCGGCAGGCGGGCAAGCGCATCCCGCAGGATATTTCGGTAGTCGGTTTTGATGATGTGCCGATGGCAGCTTACGTTGACCCGCCCTTGACCACCATACGTCTGCCGGCGTTCCAACTTGGCAGGAAGGCTGGAGAGCAATTGACCAGGCTAATCCTCGGCAAACCGCTGGAACAACAAGGCGAATTATTGGACATCGAATTAGTGGTGCGTGAATCCACAACAGGTGGAAACCTCAAAGAGTTGTAAAACTTATTGAAAACTTTTATGATAAAGGAGGTGATGGATCCGTAAACTTGACTTTGCACGAGAATTTCAATGGGTAACAATTAGATTCAGGAGGATAAGAAATGTCAAAGTTTTCGAAACCTTTAATCGCGCTCGTCTTGATTGCCATGCTGGCAGCAGCCTGCGCTACACCAACTGCAACTCAAGCCCCGACAGTTGCAGCAACAACTGAAGCTCCGACGGTTGCAGCAACAACTGAAGCCCCCACCACTGGTCCTGTCGCCACTATTTGCGGTGATGCAAAAGCTGGCGATACGCTCAACGTTATGTATCAGTGGACAGGCGCCGAGGAAGAAAAGATCAACGCAATCTTCAAACCGTTTGTGGACCAATGCGGGGTTAAGATTGTGGCTGAATCTACTCGCGATGCCGGTGTTTTGGATACCCGGGTAAAGAGCACTCCCCCAGATGTTTTGTTCTGGCCGACCACTGCCCCGCTCACGCTTTATGCGGACAAATTGGTTGATCTCTCGACTGTGGGTGCAACATCTGCCAACTATGCTTCGTACTGGACTGATCTCGGTACGGCAAATGGCAAGTTATTTGCTCTCCCGGTCAAAGTCGACATCAAATCCATCATCTGGTACAGCCCCGCACGCTTTGAAGCCTTGGGCTATACCGTTCCGACCACTTTTGACGAATTGAATACCCTGGTCGAAAAGATGGTTGCTGACAAGAACGTGCCCTGGAGTATGGGCTTTGCAAGCGATGCCGCAACTGGCTGGACCGGTTCTGACTTCATTCAGGACCTTCTCCTCACCCAGCAGGGACCCCAATACGTGCTTGATATCATCTCCGGCAAAGTGGCTTATAACGATGCCGGCGTCAAGACCGCCTATGAGACTTACAAGAAATGGGCTGCCGATCCAAAGTACACCGTTGGCGGCAGCGACGGCACACTGAATACACCCTTCCTGGATGCCATTTACAAAGTCTTCCAGCCCAGCCCTGAGGCCATGATGGTCAAACAATCAGGTTTCGCGGGTGGCGAAATTGTCAAACAATTCCCCACGCTCAAATACGGAACCGATTACGACTTCTTTGCCTTCCCGGGTGCCAAGGGTATGCAGGGTGGTGCTGATTACATGATGGCATTCTCTCAATCAGCGGCTGCCAAGGCTCTTGTGGCTTACTTAACCGGTGCCGATGGCGCGAAGGCCTGGGCTCAGACCGGGTTCGACCTTTCACCGAACAAACTGGCTCTCGGTCAATACACTGACCCGCAGTTGGTGAAGAAATCGGAAGCACTCGATAAAGCCACCGGTTTCACCCCCGATCTTGGCGATACCATTCCTGCGCCTTTCGGCGATACAGAATGGAAGGCGATCATTCAGACTGTACAGGGTGGGGATATCCAGGCAGCATTGGACTCCGTTGCTGCAGCACAAAAACAAGCTTTAGGACAGTAACTGCAATTTGGTTTCAAGTTGGAGCGCACATTGTGCGCTCCAACTCTTATGATTCAAGGGAGGGACGACTTATGATGCCCGCGATCATGAAACAAGGGAAATGGACACCCTGGCTTTACCTACTCCCAGCCTTACTCATCATGGCATTATTTATTGTTTATCCTACGCTGAACACATTTGTGTTGAGCTTTATGGATCGCACAAGCACCCAGTCTGCATCTGTTGACTGTGTCGCGGGTCAACCCTGCTGGGGTGTATTTCGAAAATTACCGCTACGCCCTCACTAATTCAGAAATGACCCAGGCGCTTTCGAACAACGCGCTTTGGTTGATCTTGATGGTTCCTGGAACAGTGGCTGCCGGGTTGCTTTTTGCGGTCCTCGCTGAACGGGTGCGCTACGAAAAGCTTGCCAAATCGATCATTTTTATGCCCATGGCCATCTCTTTCATCGGAGCCGGCGTGATTTGGCAATTCATGTATAAGATCGAGTCCGGAACGGGTGTGCAAACGGGTTTACTGAATGCCATTATCGTTGGGCTCGGCGGCAAACCGGTCGCTTTTATGAGCACCTATCCCATCAACGATTTTGCATTGATGATCGTAGGGGTTTGGTTGTGGGCTGGTTTTTGTATGACGATTCTATCTGCGGCACTCAAAGGGGTGCCGGGGGAAGTGATCGAAGCCGCGCAGGTGGATGGCGCGAACTCCTGGCAGACCTTCTGGAGGGTGATGGTACCCCTGGTCATGCCGACGATCGTGGTCGTCACCACCACGATGATCATCAATGTGTTAAAGATTTTCGATATTGTGTTCGTGATGACCGGCGGTAACTACGGTACCGAAGTCATCGCCAACCGGATGTTCAAATTGATTGTTACAGATACAGGACGTTCGATGGCGATCGCCGTCCTTCTTATAGCACTGATGATTCCCATTATGATCATCAACATCCGCCGGTTTAACAAACAGGAGGAGACGCGATGAATCCGCTGCGAACTCTTAACAAGATTTTCCGAGCCCTGCCTGTCAACCTGGCGTTGATCCTCATGTGCCTTTTGTGGATCATCCCCACCTTTGGCTTGTTTGTTTCCTCATTCCGTGACAAAGAAGCTGTGCGAACCACCGGCTGGTGGATGATCTTTGCTCCCCAATCGGTTGCAGGGCAGAGCGATTACACCACTTATTGCGCTTCCTGCCATGGGGTAGGCGGAAATGCACTTCCGCAAATTAATCTTTCAGACCCCAAAGTGGCCGCTCAATATACCCGCGATTATCAACTCCTGGCGATGCTCAAAAAACCTGTGAACGGGGGACCGCACTTAGTAGATCCTGCATTGCCGACCGACGCGAATCAAAGCCTGGCTATCCTTGGAAATGTGCTGACCTATATGCAGAAGCTTTCCACAAAAGGAACAGGCGGTCTCGGGCTATCCCTGAGCAATTATGCAGATGCCCTGGTGGGATATAAGGGCACGAACACGTACCTGGGCGATTGTGCCGCAAACGACCCGGCCATCCTGGTCAAATTTAGATGCAACGCTTCTGATTTGTTGAATCCTGAAGGCATGGGTGCAGCATTTCTTAATTCAGCGCTGGTAACCATTCCATCCACCATCCTGGTGATCGCCATAGCCGCATTTGCTGCTTATGCCTTTGCATGGCTGGATTTTAGGGGACGGCAGTGGATGTTCGCTTTGCTGGTAGGGCTGCAGATCGTACCGCTGCAGATGACGCTCGTTCCAATTTCGCGCTTATACGCCTCCATCGGGCTGCAGAGTACTTTCCTGGGGATCTGGCTGTTCCATACAGGATTCGGTCTGCCCTATGCCATTTACCTCCTGCGCAATTTCATTGGATCGCTGCCGCGTGAAATATTCGAATCCGCCTACCTTGACGGGGCGAACCATTGGAAGGCTTTTACCAAGCTCGCAATTCCGCTCTCTACGCCTGCCATCGCTTCGCTGGGGATCTTCCAGTTCTTGTGGGTGTGGAATGACTTCCTGGTGGCAAAGATCTTCCTGTCAGCGCACCCCGTCCTGACCGTCCAGATAACGAACCTGATCGACCCGCGCGGATCGAACTGGCATATTCTTACCGGTGCAGCATTTCTCTCCTTCATCGTGCCCATGATCGTCTTCTTCGCCTTCCAGCGGTACTTTGTCCGGGGAATGCTTGCCGGTTCTGTGAAAGGTTAATCAATAACATCCATGGCAACCCAATATTGGTATCAAAAAGCGGTTTTTTACGAGGTTTCTGTAAGGGCTTTTTACGACAGTAACGCAGATGGTATCGGCGACCTGGCCGGGCTGACACAAAAAATGGATTACTTTGTCTCCCTCGGCGTTGACTGCTTATGGCTGCTGCCCATCTATGAATCTCCGCTGCGGGATGGCGGGTATGACATATCGAATTTTGAGAAGATCGATCCCGTCTACGGCACGATCCCTGATTTCTCGCGTCTGATCAGCGAAGCCCACAAGCGCAACCTTAAAGTGGTCATGGACCTGGTCATGAACCATACCTCGGACCAGCATCCGTGGTTCAAGGCGGCGAGGGGGAGCCGCGAATCTCCGTATCATGATTATTATGTATGGAGTGAAACGGATCAGAAGTATGCGGACGCGCGCATTATCTTCCTGGATACCGAGAAATCCAACTGGGCATGGAATGAAACGACGCATGAATATTATTGGCACCGCTTTTATTCTCACCAGCCGGATTTGAATTACGACAATCCGGCAGTGGTCAGCGAAATGTTCAAGATCGTGGAATACTGGCTGGCGCTTGGGATCGACGGATTCAGGGTCGATGCCGTACCGTACTTGATCGAACGCGACGACACGAATTGTGAGAATCTGCCTGAAACACATGCCATCCTCAAACAGATGAGAGCCTTCGTCGAAGAAAATTACCCGGGTAAGGTGCTGCTTTGCGAGGCGAACCAATGGCCAAAAGAGGTCGTTGAATACCTTGGCGATGGCGATGAATTCCACATGGCATTCAACTTTCCCTTGATGCCGCGCATCTTTATGGCATTGAAGAAAGCGGATTCGAGTCCGATACAATGGGCCATGGATCAATTGCCGCCCATCCCCGACAACTGCCAATGGGGTACTTTTCTGCGCAATCATGACGAATTGACGCTCGAAATGGTGACTGAGGAGGAACGCCGTTATTTATGGGAGGGATATTCCCCCGACAAACGATACCGCCTGAATTTGGGGATACGGCGGAGATTGGCTCCGTTGCTGGAAAACAACCGTAAAAAAATCGAACTGGCTTTTTCGCTTTTATTTTCTTTGCCGGGTTCGCCGGTCCTATATTACGGCGACGAAATTGGCATGGGTGATAACGTTTCGCTTTTTGACCGGAACGGTCTGCGCACACCCATGCAGTGGGCGCCAGGCAAGACCGCTGGGTTCTCATCTGCGTTGCAGCTTTATGCGCCTCCCATCACCGACCCTGGGTATGATGCTTCAGCGGTGAATGTGGAACGCCAGGAGGTTGATCTGAACAGCCTCTGGCAGACGATCCACAGGATGATCGCAATTCGGCGACACCAAGCGGTGTTTGCGTCGCACAATTTTGCCTGGATCGAGTGCGGGGAACCCAGGGCGGCAGCGTTCGAACGAAGCTCCGATGGCTCGACCATCATCGCAGCGCATAATTTGAGCGGCGAGACGCTGCAGGTCGAAATTCCCATCGACGATCAGCCAATCGAGGTGCTTGAGGACCTGTTTACCACAGTGACCTATCCCGTTCAGAACAGGCAGTTGGCATTAACCCTCCTGCCCTACCAATATTTATGGCTGAAGGCAATAGTCACTTAGTCTTTGGCGATAATGACCATGCATTCGCTATAAATTAGAAAAGCCTGCCAGCCGGCAGGCTTTTTGAACTCAAGGGTAGAGCGAAGGGTCGAAGTATTCGCTGATGAGAGGGGAAAGGTCCACAGAGGTATGCTTTTCAAGCAGCGCAAAGAAATCACGTGTGGTCGCACGCTGATAGGCGTAAGTCGTGGCGTAATCCTTAATAAAGGCAAAGAAAGCATCATCACCGATCCATTTTCTGAGGTCCTGTAAAAACAAAGCTCCGTTCAAATAGACCCCATTCCGATATTGGTCGTAGGTCGGATAGCTGCTCACCGGCCGGTTGATGAATCCTTGAGGGTCGAAAAAATCCACCCGGATCGACTGCCACCAATCGAGCGTATCGGGATAATCCTCTTCGTAAAAAAGCGCTTCGGAATAGGTCGCCATCGCTTCATCCAGCCAGGGTTCGATCGCCTGGTCGCTGCCCACTTTGCCGTACCACCACTGGTGCGAGGTTTCGTGTACGGCAATTGCGGTCAGATAGCCTGCAGGCGTGCCATCGTAAAGGTTGTAAAAGCCATTGCTCAAAAAGTAGAGTCCGTCATATTCCATGCCGTCCAGAAAATCAGCCTCGACAACGCTCAAGGTTGTTCTTTCATAAGGCCCAAATAGCTGGTTGTAAAGCTCCAGCGCTTTGGCAGTGTCTTTAAGTGCTTCTGCGCCGGCATTTGTATCCCAGGGGAAGGAGTAGGTAAATACGGTGGTATTGCCGACCACCTGGCTGGCGACCATGTAACTGGGGGAAGCTGATATGACGAATGTGCGTGCTTTGGGCAATGAATAATGGTGCACACCGGTGGCAGCATCTGCCAGGGTATCTGCCTCACTCGCGGCGATCACAAGATCGGCTGGCGCGTTGGTGAGCTCAAGATTGACGGTGTAATCAGCCGCATCATAAACTTCGTGTTCGCCAAACGCGTATGGAGAGTGTATCAGCCACCCGCTGCCAGGTTCGTAAGCTGCCAGGTACGGGTACCAGTTGACCAGGTTGGTCTGGCGATCGCTGTAGCCGAAGGGATCGGGGCGCAGGTACGGGTTGGCTGTAGGAATAGCGGGTAAATAAAGGTCGTAGTCCAGGGATAAAACCAACTTGTCACCTGGTGCCAACGCATCTACCAGGGGAATCTCAAGCCGGTTTTTTTGTAGCGTGAAGGCGGCCGAAGTGAGAGGGGTGTCCGCATTGAGGATGATGGAATTCAGCGAAAAAACGCCGTTATAGCCGTTGGGTTCGACGTCGAGCACCAGCGACGAAAGTGAATCCTGCCAGCGGTTGGTGATGGTGATTGCTTCTTTTACACTAACGTGATGATTCGTGTAGTCGAAATTAACGTTCAAGGTATATTGGGTGAGGGGGACAGGCACTGCTGTAGGGGTGCTGGTCGGCGTGGGTATGGTGGTGCTTGTGGGAGGCACGGGGGTGGAGAGCTCAGTAGATGTTGGTTCAGGTAGGAATGCCGTGGCGGTTGATGTGCCTGTGGCAGCAGGTGCAGATACAACGGGAATTGTGCATCCTGCGGTGATAAAGAAAAGGATAAGAGAACGCAGAGACCGATTTGGAATGGCAGGGTGGATGATTAGGTTGATGGATGGATTTACGCTATGCATAGCATGATTCTAATATAGAACCGGAATTTCGTAGGTGCTGAGTCCAAACCCATCACAATGTGGATTACCTACCTCTTTGTGCATTCGACGCGTCTCGGTTTGCCAAAAAGGTTGCGCGATGCTTCGCCCTTACGCGGATTAATTCACTTGGAATTGCAGGTTGCAGTGGATATCGTGCATCGTATAGGCAGGATTGCCTATGCAATGTTCATATGTTTTATTGACATTGCGTTACTATAATGAAAACATCGAAAAATCATATGAAGCCAGAGCTCACAAGTTTGTTCTGGAGCCAGGTATGGAAAGAGGTTGCGAATGGACGAAAAAAAGGAAATGCCTTCTGAGGAAGAACAGAACCAAAAACTCATGCATCACGACATGCCGATAAACCACGAAATGCACGGACATGAGATGCATGACCACGATATGCCCAAACATGATATGCCCATGGAGCATGACATGCCCATGGACCACGAAATGGCAGGGCATGATATGCATAAAAATGACATGCATGACGCACGACATGCACAACGGCATGCCGATGCCCGCAGGACATGCGGGACACGAAGCGCACACGGACCACACCGGCCATGAACAGATGTTCAGACGGAAATTCTGGGTCTCGCTGATACTCTCCATTCCCGTTTTGCTTTACAGCCAGGGGCTGCAAAATCTTCTTGGCTTCAAAATGCCTGTTTTTCCGGGCTCCAATTGGATTTCGCCTGTTTTTGCTCTCGTCGTTTTTCTGTACGGCGGGTTGCCTTTTATCCAAATGGCGGTTCCTGAAATTAAGAACCGTAAACCTGGAATGATGACATTAATTTCCCTGGCGATCAGTGTGGCTTTTGTTTACAGCGCCGCTACCCTTTTCATCCCCCAGGCGATGGATTTCTTTTGGGAATTGGTGACCCTGATCGATATTATGCTGCTGGGACATTGGATCGAGATGCGCAGCATCCGCCAGGCCATGGGCGCATTGGATGCCCTGGCAAAGCTGATGCCGGACATGGCTGAGAGGGTGAACCCCGACGGAAGCACTGTACAAATCCGAACCGGCGAATTGGTCAAGGAAGATGTCGTGCTGGTGCGCCCCGGGGCGAGTATCCCGGCAGATGGCGAGATCGTGGATGGTTCATCCTCGATCAACGAGGCCATGATCACCGGTGAATCCAAACCTGTGATGAAAGGGATTGGCGCAAAGGTCATCGGTGGTTCGATCAACGGCAGCGGCAGCCTGCGGGTAAAGGTGACCGCGATCGGGGATGAGTCAGCCCTGGCAGGGATCATGCGCCTGGTCAAACAAGCCCAGGAGAGTAAAAGCAATACACAAATACTGGCGGATAAAGCCGCAGGCTGGTTGTTTTACATCGCGCTCGGTGTTGCAGCAATTACTGCCGTTGCCTGGATCATCGCCATTGGATTTGATGTGAAAGTGATCGAACGGGTGGCTACCGTACTGGTGATTGCCTGTCCTCACGCCTTGGGGTTGGCCATCCCGCTTGTTGTTTCGATCACGACCGGCAAAGGTGCTGCCAATGGGATATTGATCCGCGATCGCCTTGCGCTTGAAAAAGCCCGCGAGATCAATACGGTGGTTTTTGACAAAACCGGCACGCTCACCGAAGGCAGCTTTGGCGTGGTCGGGATCGAAACCACGAATTCACAGGATAAGGACGAAGCCCTGGCAATCACGGCCGCCGTGGAAGGCGACTCGGAACATACCATCGCCCATGGAATTCTCCGCTCGGCCAAAGAACGCAGTTTGGCACTCCCTGAGGTGGCAGCATTCAAGGCGATCGAAGGACGAGGAGTGCAGGCACAACTGGGTGGAGAGACGGTTTATGTTGGGGGTCCGCGCCTGCTGGAGAGCCTGAATCTTAAGCTGCCGGAAAATTTGGCGCTGTTTGAACAGCAAGCCAGCTGCCAAGGGTCAGAGCGTGGTGCACCTGGTGAGAGGCAGCAGCGTCGCCGCTTCGTTTGCCCTGGCAGATGTTATCCGACCTGAAAGCAAGGAGGCGGTCAAGAGCCTGCATGCCATGGGGATCACCGTCGCCATGTTGACCGGTGACAGCCAGGCGGTTGCCAAAGCGGTGGCTGATGAACTGGGCATCGATACTTACTTCGCCGAAGTGCTGCCTGAAAATAAGGATCAGAAAGTAATCGAGCTGCAAAAGCAGGGTCGAAAGGTGGCAATGGTGGGCGATGGGGTCAATGATGCTCCAGCACTCACCCGGGCGGATGTCGGAATTGCCATTGGCAGTGGAACGGACGTGGCTGTGGAGTCTGCCGGGATCATCCTGGTGAAAAATAACCCGCTGGACGTGGTAAAGATCATCCGCTTGAGCAAAGCCAGTTACCGAAAAATGAACCAGAATTTAGTCTGGGCGACCGGATACAACGTGGTTGCCCTGCCGCTGGCAGCCGGTGTGCTTGCGCCATGGGGATTCCTCCTCTCGCCGGCATTGGGTGCAGCTTTGATGTCATTGAGCACCATTATTGTGGCGATCAATGCCCAGTTGTTACGACTGAACAAACTTGATGCGTGATCCGGAGGGGAAATGATCCGATAGTAAATAAAAACACAGGCGCTTGATTTCAAGCGCCTGTGGCTTTGAATGAATTAAGGTCAACTCTTTGGAGATTGGATAAGAACGTTCTACCAGCGTCCCTCGATATAATTTTCAAGATGACTGATCGTCGAATCTTTGCCTGAGAGCAATCCCTTGACCACATCGCCGATGGAAATCAAGCCCACCAATTTGTTCTCTTCCACGACTGGCAGGTGACGGATGTGCTCTTTCGTCATCAAGCGCATGCAATCCTCGAGGGTTTGATCGGGCGTTACCGTAACAACATCCGGGGTCATATATTCCAGGATGGTTGTGTTAAGCGAACAACGTTCCTCTTTGGCAACTGCCCGGGCAAAGTCTCTTTCTGAGACGATCCCTTTGATCTGATCGCCTTCCAGTACCAGCAGCGCCCCAACATCTTTTTCAGCCATGATTTTGAGGGCGTCGAGCATATCCGAACTTGGAGTGACAAACCAAACCTGGTTTCCCTTGCTTTTCAGCATATCGCTAACCATCGTCATAATCCACACTCCTTTCAATTAAATTGACATTTATCACAGGAAAGGCATTAAGGTTGATGAGAGGCTATCTTCAGTGAGAGGTTAGCGAGGGATTGCCTGCCAAGCCTTTTAATCGTGTGTTTCCATTATACATACCTTGTATCAAGGGGAGATACTGATTTGCATTTGAGGTACCTCAAAGCATTGCGTCATTTCAATGGACGTGTATCAGTTGAGGGTCATTTTCGAGCTTGCCATCCAGGAAATCCCGGACTGCCAGGTCTATATCCGGCTGACGGGTGAGAACAACCTTGAGACCGGCAGCAATTGCCCGGTTGTACACCGGCGATCCCATCCCGCCCGCGATCAACACCTGGCAATCCGAAATAGATTCGATCATTATAGCCCCCGGGTGCGTTCCATCCGCTGAAGGGGTGCCGTGGGTATGAGTCGCCTTTTCCCGAATTTCTGAATCAACTACCTGGTTGTTTTCCAGGCGCACCACCTTAAAGTAGGTTGCCTGGCCAAAGTGCTGGCTGACAGTTATTCCATCATCGGTTGGAACAGCTATTTTCATCATCATAGATCCAATTCTCACCAAATGGTGGAAACTAACTTGCTACAGGCAGCGAATTCAGGAACTGATCAACTGCTTTGCGCAGCATCGATTCGGGCAGTGCTCCCACCTGTTTTTTGATCACTTTGCCGTTGGAGATGAACAGCATGGTCGGAATGCCCTGAACGCCGTATTTCTGTGCCCATTCGTAATAATCGTCCGTATTGACTTTTGCCACAATCAACTTGCCGTCATTTTCACTGGCGATCTTCTCCAGGGCTGGAGCCACCATGCGGCAGGGAGCGCACCAGGGTGCCCAGAAATCAACGATCACCGGTAAATTCGACTTCAAGACGACTTTTTCGAATGCTGCATCCGTGACATGGATAGGTTCTTTCATAATAAAATAACTCCTTCTTTTTGTGTATCAATCAGATGCAACCTGGTGCAAAAGGTTACAAAGATTACCAAATAATTTGCTGTAACCTTTTTAGAAAAACTTATGCATTATAAATAAAGAATGGCTATACTAAAAACGATAATAAATATCAAGTAAGGCAGAATAAAAAAGGAGATCATATGTCTTTCAAAGATAAGGTGGTCATTGTCACGGGATCAGCTGGCGGCATCGGCAAAGCGATTGCGCAAGCATTCGCGGCTGAAGGTGCAAAGTTGGTTTTGGGCGACATCGAAGGCGAAAAGCTCAATACCACAGTTGCCGAACTTAAATCGTCCGGTGTTCAAGCCGTCGGATTGCGCGTCAATATTGCGGATGAAAATGACGCCAATGCGCTGGTGGATCTGGCAAAGAGCGAATTTGGACGGCTGGATGTTCTTGTCAATAACGCCGGAATCATGGACCGGTTTTTACCGGTTGGCGAAGTAACCGATGACATTTGGAATCGCGTGCTGGCGGTTAACCTTAATGGGCCGATGTACACCATGCGCCGGGCAATCCCGATGATGATCGAAGAGGGCGGAGGGGCGATTGTTAACGTCACATCTGCTGCCGGACTGGGCGGCGGCTTTGCCGGTGTGGCCTATACAGCCAGTAAGCACGGGGTCGTTGGGCTGACCAAGAATTCCGCCTTCATGTATGCACCCCAAGGCATCCGCGTGGTCGGGATCGCTCCAGGCGGGATCAATTCAGGGATTTCTCTGGGCGGTGCCCCATCAGAATTCGGGTACGCCAGGTTGGGAGCTCGACTGGCGACCATGCCTCGCGTGGGTGAAATGGCTGAAATCGCGAACGTTGTGGTTTTTGCAGCATCAGAAAAAGCCAGTTACTTGAGCGGCGCCATTATTCCCGTGGACGGTTCATGGTTGGCAGGCGGTTAGTATTATAAGAATTTCGAAATCTGGAACCGCTGAAAAATCATTGTTGAAAATCCGAGCCCTTTGGAGGTATTTACCAGAGGGCTCTCTTATTTAATATTGAATCCGTTCCCTTTTGCGTAAGTGTTGGCACTGTTTACTTCCGTACATCATTTCATTAAAGACCTCGCAATTTCTTATGAATTTCTAACAGTATCTTTTTATCGCTATGACAATCACACAGTAAAGTTAATTGGATGTAGAAGACGCAATAATTTGACTTATTGATTCATATCCTCCGTTTTACCAAATTGTACGGAGGCAAAGAAAGATAGGTTTGAGAAATTCGATCATTCAATAAACGCCGGAAATTCGCCGATTTCAATGGTTGAGTGAAATATTCGAAGTGAATCGCCGTAAAATGAGACTATACAAGCAATTTTCTAAAGAGATTTGAATCCATAGGGAATGAAAGATGAAAAATCCTAAAAAGCAACTCAAGAAAGACGAAGATAAGAAAGAAGAAGAAAAGCTAAAAGATCAAATGCGTAGAACCCAGGCGGGATTTGGTCTCGGGTATCTGATTTTTGGTTTGATCGGCATTTGGTTATTCCAGCAATTCATTTTGCAGCCCATGGTCGTGCAACAAACTGAAATTCCATACAGCGAATTCAAAAGTATGATCAAATCCGGGCAGATCATCGATGTAACGCTGGGCGATACTCAAATTGTGGGGACGATGAAAAACACTGCCGGTTCAGGAGCGACGCCAGCCGACGTTCCCTTTATCACCTATGCGGTTCCCAGCGGAGACCCCACCCTGATCCAGGAGTTGGACACGGCAGGGGTTAAGTATGACGTCAGCGCACCGCCCAGCCCGATAGGCAGCTTTCTGATCTCGTGGATCCTGCCACTGGCTGTGATCGGGGGTCTCTGGTACCTGGTATTTCGCCAGCTGCGGAAATCAGGCATGGGGGCTGGTGGCGGCGGCGGAATCTTTGGTGTGGCAAAGAGTAAAGCTTCAGAAGTCAAACCGGAAGATGTCAACGTTACCTATAAAGATGTCGGTGGAGCAGACGAGGCGATCGCCGAATTGCGTGAGATCATCCAGTTCTTGAAGACCCCCGAAAAATTTGCGCGGCTGGGAGGACGCATTCCCAAGGGTGTGCTCCTGGTTGGTCCTCCAGGAACCGGAAAAACCCTGCTCGCCAAAGCTACGGCTGGTGAAGCCCAGGTGCCGTTCTTTGAGACCAGCGGTTCTGAATTTATTGAAATGTTCGTCGGGGTAGGCGCAGCGCGGGTGCGCGACCTGTTCGACCAGGCGCGTGCGGTGGCTCCAGCAGTGATCTTTATCGATGAGATCGACGCCATCGGGCAGTCGCGCGGCTCCAATATGCGCTTCGGCACCAATGACGAACGCGAGCAAACCCTCAACCAGTTACTTTCCGAGATCGATGGTTTCGATTCGGCAAATAGCAAACCGGTGATCATTATGGCAGCCACCAACCGCCCAGAGATCCTCGACCCTGCCCTGCTGCGAGCCGGTCGTTTTGACCGCGAAGTGACTGTTTCGGCGCCTGATTTTACCGGAAGGCAGCAAATTCTGCGCATTCACAGCAAGGATGTCACGCTTGCGCGCGATTTTGACATCGAGCGGGCTGCGAGGATCACACCAGGCTTTACCGGCGCTGACCTTGCCAACGTGATGAACGAAGCCGCTTTACTGGCAGCCCGGCGCGGTGCAGAGTCTGTAAAGATGCAGGATTATGAGGCAGCGATCGAACGTGTGGTTGCCGGGTTGGAAAAGAAGTCGCGCATCATGAACGAGCAGGAAAGAACAACGGTAGCCTATCATGAGAGCGGGCATGCGCTTATCGCCGAATTGGTTCCCCACGGTGAGCCAGTTGCCAAGATCAGCATCGTGCCACATGGTCGCGGAGCCTTGGGTTTCACCATGCAAATGCCGACGGAAGACCGTTACCTGATGACCCGTGATGAATTGACAGACCATATCGCGGTCATGCTGGGCGGAAGGGCGGCAGAAATCGTGATGTTCAACGAAATCAGCACAGGCGCCAGTGACGACATCAAACGCGCCAGCGAATTGGCGCGGCGCATGGTGACGGAATATGGAATGAGCGACAAATTAGGCGCAGTCCGGTATTCCTCTCAACAATACCAGTTTCTGGAAAGCGATGAATCGACGGCATCAGCCAGCCAGCAAACCTTGCAAACCATCGACGAGGAAGTTCAGCGGATCATCGACGAGCAATATAAACGAGCACAGCAATTGCTGAAGGATCACCGTCCTGCACTCGAAAGCCTGTCCAGGCAGCTTTTGGCGACCGAGACTGCAGACGGCGAGGCAGTCAAGAAAGCTCTCGCAGAAGAGCAAACCATTCCAGCCTGATAAAAAAACCCCTTGATCCTATTAATGAATCAAGGGGTTTTTATATTCTTCACCATCAACCAATTTTCTTTTGATGGTAAGTGATGACTTTGCGAATTTCCATCCAGAACGTGCCGATCAACGTGGCTGCCAGGATCATGCCCCATTGAGCGACCGTCAGCGAGGTGATGCGCATCACCTGGTGCGCGCCAGGGATTACCGAAATCAGGAGTAGAAAGATCACGACGACACTTCCCCAGATCAGCATCAGGCGGTTCGTTCCAAGCCCGATCTGGAGCAGAGGCTGGCGTTCTGAGCGCATGTTGAAAGCCAGCAAAACGTGCCCGACCAACCAGGAGAAGAAGGCTACGGTTTGGGCGGTGACGAGATCCTGGGTGGTGTACCAGGTGCAAAGATAAAGGGCGGTCACGGCTGCGAACAATCCCAGCGATGAAATGGCGATGCTGCTTAACATGGCTTTATCCATGAACTTAGCTTTCGGATCTCGCGGTTTGTGGTCGAGTAGATCAGATTCCTGGGCTTCCGTCGAGAACGCGGCGGCTGCCATTAGATCCATGAAGAGCTCCATCAGGATGATCTGCACCGGGGCAAACGGGACGGGAACGAATAGTAAGGTGGGCACAAGGGTGATCATCACCAGGGCGAGCTTGCAGGTGAGATAATAGCGCACTCCCTTTTTGAGGTTTTCGAAGATCAAGCGGCCTTCCTGGACTGCGCTGACGATGGTGGTAAAGTTGTCGTCCGCAAGGACGAGGTCACCGGCTTCCCGCGCCACATCCGTGCCTGTTTCACCCATGGCCACACCGATATCTGCTGCTGAGAGCGCTGGAGCGTCATTGATACCATCTCCAGTGACAGCCACTCTTTCACCTGCAGCTTGCAGAGCCTGGACGATGCGCAACTTATGCTCCGGCGTGGTGCGGGCAAAGATCGATACTTTCATGACGGTTTGGTTGAATTCTTCCTGTGTGAGGGCATCGAGTTCCGGACCGGTCAGCACAGCCTGGTCATCATCCAACCCCACCTGGCGTGCGATGGCAAGCGCGGTGAGAGGATGATCGCCGGTGATCATTATGGTGCGTATCCCTGCCCGTTGGCATGACGCGACCGCTTCCCGCGCTTCAGGGCGTGGCGGATCCGCCAGGGCGATCAGACCGGTAAAGGTCAGGTTCGATTCAACCTCTTCAAGTGAGTTCTCAGCCTGAGGCAGGCTGCGGGATGCCAGGGCAATGACGCGCAGTCCCTCGGCAGCCATTTGGGCTACCCTTTCCAAAATGACCTGCCTGCTTGATTCGGTCAATGGAACCACTTCTCGACCTTGCAGGATGGTGTTGGATTGCGCCAGGATGGATTCAGGCGCACCCTTTACCGCAGACATGTACTGGTCGTTTTTCCTGTACACGCTCGACATGCGTTTGCGTCCGTTATCAAATGTGAATTCTGTAATGATCGTGTTTTCGGTTCGCACTGTTTTAACGTCGAGCCCGGCTTTTTTGGCTTCTCGCAGGATGGCTGCATCCACCGGATCGCCGCTGAAATCATCCCCATTGGATACGGCATCATTGCAGAGTATGCCGAGTTCCAACAGTTTGGGCTTAAGGTTATCCGGTTCGAAACGGTTGATCTCCATGCGGTTTTCGGTAAGCGTGCCGGTTTTGTCCGTAGCGATCACGGTGACCGACCCCAGCGATTCGACAGCGCTCAGCCGTTTGGCAATGGCGTGCTTTTTGGAGAGGCGGAAGGCGCCCAAAGCCAGCACCATAGTGATGATGATGGGCAGCTCTTCCGGGATGGTGGCAAATGCCAGCGAAAGACCGGTGAGCAGCATCTGCCTCGGGTCCTGGTGGGCGACAAATATCCCGATGAGGGGTACGAGCGCGCTGAACCCCAGGGCAAACCAGACCAGGAAATTGCTCAACTCGCTCATTAGAACTTGCAGCGGGGTTCTTGGTTCTTTGACCGTACGCGCCATCCCTGCGATCTGTCCGATTTCTGAATTCATGCCGGTGGAGACGACGATGGCCGAGCCTTTACCGCGGTTGATGAGGGTCGAGGAATACACCATGTTTCGCCGCTCAGCCAGTGGCGCTGCAGGTTCCAGGATCAGACCGGCGTTTTTCTCAACAGGCAGACTTTCACCCGTCAGAGCGGATTCGTCGGTCGAAAGACCGAAAGCTTCAACCAGGCGGGCATCCGCTGGAACGCGATGCCCAGGCTGGAGCAGCACCAGGTCGCCTGGAACGACTTGCTCGATGGGGATCTCAATAAATCTTCCCCCTCGCCGGACAGAGGTCGTGGGTTCGGCCAGTTTTCGCAGCGAGGAAATTGCTTTTTTGGAACGTACTTCATTGACCACTTCAACGGTATTCAAGGTGAAAATGATCACGAAAATGGTGATCGCATCGGATAGCTGACCCCAAATGGCATAAAGCACCCCCGTGACCAGCAGCATCAGCACCATGGGCTCGCGCAGTTCTTCGAAGAATTCTTCCCAAAAGGATATTTTCTTCTCGGCGGTCAGTTCATTCGGACCAACCCGCGTCAGCCGTTCTTTGGATTCAGTTTCACTCAGTCCATCAGCTTGATTTGCAGATAATCGCGCAATCGTTTCATCCACCGAAAGACTATGCCAGTTTTGTTTTTGCTCCACCTTATCATTTTCCATTTTTAGGTCTCTCTGCAAGCTCCATCAAGCAGAACTTCCTATAGGAGAATCACTATTCCGTGGGTAGAGGGTTTTTAGGCATCCAAAAGGCCATCAAAAGGGCAGCGATCAGCGCCAGCGAGCCGCCAAAAAGGAAGGGAGCTGAGGGACCGAGACCGTGCCAGCTGCCCAACCCCTGCCAGAGAATACCGGCGATAAACGACGCCGGAAATGCCAGGAGTCCGATGACCGCGTTATAAGTGCCGTAAGCCGTCCCGCGCAGATTTTCTGGTACCAGGTCTGCCACCATCGCATTCGCGGTGCCAAAAGCCAGACCGAAATAGAGACCGTAAACCACGTACAAAAGCCACACCTGCCAGGTTTGTTGAGCCAAAGCGAAGCCATAATAGATCGCCGCGTAAACCAACCAACCTCCGACGATTAATTTACGCCTGCCAATCCGGTCTGAAAGAGAGCCGGCAGGGGTTGACACCAGCGCGATCACGAGATTGTAAACGGCAAGCATGAGCAAGATGCCGATGATTGACATGCCCAAATTCTGAGCCCGCAAGACAAGAAACGAATCTGCCGAGTTGCCAAGCGTAAAGATACTGACGATGACCAGGAAAATATAGAATGGTTTGCCCATGCCCCGCAGTGAAAATTTTGGAGCTGCGCTTTGACCTTTAACCTGCACATCTTTTGCACCGATGATCAGCGAGAGAACAGCCAGGAAAGCAGGCACCAGGCTGACCAAGACGATCATTTGAAATGTATTTTTGGATAAATCGATATTATTTTTTTGAGTTAGCCATACAGCCAATGCAGCAACGAGAATGCCGAGTACCGCGCCGGCTTTATCCAAGGCACGGTTGAAGCCGAACGCCAACCCGCGTGTTTTGGGAGTTACCGAATCGGCAACAAGCGCGTCTCGCGGCGCCGTGCGGATGCCCTTGCCCACCCGGTCAGCCCAGCGGACTCCGCCGATGAGTTCCCAACTGCTGGCGATATAGAAAAACGGTTTGGATACGGCAGAAAGCGCATATCCAATCACCGCCAGCCACTTGCGGCCCCCCATCTTATCCGAGAGCCAGCCCGAGAATAATTTAAGAATACTGGCAATAGCTTCAGCAATCCCATCGATCAAACCGATGATGCTGGTGGGTACACCCAATACATTTGACAGGAACAGCGGCACAATGTTCAGCACCATTTCACTGGAAATATCCATGAAAAAGCTGGTAAACCCTACCGCCCAAACATTACGCGGCAGGTCTTTGATCCTTAGCCGCTCATTTTTAATTTCTTCTGTGCTTTCGATGGTTTCAGGCATGTTTTCCTCCATCTGTAAATCTGGTTGTGTAGATATTTTTGTTTGAATTCCTAAAATTGCCCTATTCAAGGTTTATCAATGGTTATTAATCTACCTTTTTACTCTTTTGGCCCACTCTGCTGCATCCCGGGGTGAAGCGCGTTAGTGATACTTCCGGGATCGTAGCTCATTTTGCGCGTGTGATCTTGATCCTCGTTCGCATAGACCTGGGCGGTAAATTCCTGAAATTCCGTTTTGCATTTTTCCAGCCATTCGGCAGCTTCTTTGGCATGGTCTCCCCCCAGGAAGTCACGCTGACTGATCCGGTTCAACCAGGTTTCCAGTTTATTGAGATCCTGTTCGTTTTCCTCAAACTCCGCAAAGCTGAAATTCCGACGCTTGATCTCTTTTTCGAGTTCGGACAGGAAATGGGCACACTGTTCTTTGAGTTCTGCGTATTCTTCTGCGCGGTCCTGCAAAAAACGCTGCAGGATATCTTGTTCGATTCCATCATCCATGGCGGTGACCTTGAAGACCTGGCTTCCTGCATCCTGCTTCTGAATCATTTCTGTCAGTTCCTTCAAGAATTGAACCTGTTCGGGTTTATCCGGCAGGATCCAGACGCCATTCTGCAGACCAAGTGCGCCTTCAGCACGCATCTTGCGCCACACAGTCACCCGCAAACTGGACGGGGTGGTGGGAAGTTGGGAAAGAAAGATTAACCAGTTCATCAGCACCTTCTTTGTAACGTTTGTTGCATCAATATACATCTTTTAATACAGAAATGCAACAGTTGTTACAACGAACTCGAGTAATAAGAAATCCTTCATAGAATTGCGAATCCTGTTAAACAAAGCCCTTGAAATTTACAAAAAGGTCTCCTGGTTTCAGGAGACCTTGTACAGGAACGATGAAAGAAAGGTGAGTAGGATGTTTAGAATAATGATTCGTGCGGGTGGGCTTCATCAGCTTTGGCAAGAATATATGAAAGCGCGGCACCAAACACGAACATCAAAGCGCACACGGCGATGGTCCAGCCGGTAACGCCGCCGGGGATGATCGCGGCTGTGGAACCGATCACGATGCCGATAATGAAATGGTACATAAAGGCATAGGCTTTATTGAACAACCAGGCAACCAGCTTGGCAAGGGTCAAAATACAAATAGCCAACCCAAGGGTGATGGGGAGAATGACGCCAAAATTGAGTTGCTTGATGCCGGCAGCCATCGGCTGGTAAAGATTGACATAGATCAAGAAGTTGGAGGGACTTAATCCCGGCACCACCAGCCCCAGGCCGACCAGTGCTCCAGTCCCCAACCAGACCCAAATGTTGGGGGTGATGGTGACGTTATTGATGGTCTGCATCCAGTGCATGAGGTAGTAGGTTCCCACTGATACGCCGATCAACAGGACCCAATGCCATGCTTTACGGCCTTCCTTGCCTGATGTTTTGTAAAGAGACGGGAAGGTGCCGGCAATAAATCCGACAAACAACCAGATGAACTGGGCAGCGTAATTCGTGAACGCAAAATCAACCACGGCTGAAAATGCAAAAACACCCAGCAGACCCCCTATGCCAACAGGGATAAAAAAGAGCACATTTTGCATGAATTTGTAGCGCAGATTCGCCAGGAATCTCACCAGGGGTTCATAAATCCCAAAAACCACCGCGAGAACACCGCCTGAAAGCCCGGGTAAAATGGCGCCGACTCCAACCAGCATGCCTTTTAGAAGCCGGATGATCCAGCCGACCACTGGATTGGAGACAGTAGAAGTATCGATGGCAGTTACAGGAGGCTCAACCGGAATGCCGGTCGAAGCGTCAGAATTCTTTTCCAGATCATTCATGGTATTTCCCTTTTTGATGGTTAGATAATTACCTTTGACACTCGCGCATTATTCCCCAACTGCAGCTATTTGATTTTACAGCGAATGGCATTCTTTGCGTAGAATTCACCGAATATTTATTATCTCCAACCCATGTCCGTTCGACCGCTCACAAAATGACCTCATTTACCCGGCAACTGCCTGTGCGCGATTTTGGCACGATTTGGTGCAACAACAAATCATACATGCATTGAATTAACGAAATATGAATTTTTGCCCAATTGCCTTGTTTGAGGTGAGAAGAGGCCTGCGGGCAGCAGCCAGTTGAACCTCAGGTTATAGATGCTCGAGAGCATCAATTCCAATAAGGTATAGCATCCGCCTTAACACCAGCAGAACCGCACACAATAAGCGTCAATCAAGCTAAGAATTTACCAGTAGACGTTCGAAATACTTCCAAAATTGAAAATTCCACAAGATTGGATCGATTTTTCATTTTACATTGAGGAAATATGGTTACAATAATAGTGCACGTGCGAAGCCTGCCCCCCTCAGGTTTCGTGCGTGCGCTTTTTTATATCAGGGTTGCCGGGCTTGGGCAGCAGGCAAAACTGGCGTGCTGCGTCTCCTGAGAGCCGCCCCTTCCAAGCTGATCCCGAAAAATCAAAACGAGGGTGGAAAGAACATCCAGGGCGTTTGATTGCCGGGTTCATCGGGATTATACTTTTAGCTAGGAATACATCCATTAATTAGACAGTCCTTTTGCTCAAAAAACCTCTCGAGAAACATGGTGATCATGAACGCATCTGATTTCGATTATGCTCCAGCGCTTGTTTCATTCAAACAATACCGGCAGTGGTGGATCGTTGCTGCCGCCATGATTCTTGGGGCGTTGATCGGTTTGGGCCTTAGCTACCTCTTCCCGCCAGTCTACGAAGCGGTTTTCAAAGTAACCACAAATACAAAATTAACGGTCGATCCCAATATCACCGAGATCATGGTGAACAACTCGCTTTTTCATGTAGGCGAATTGGTCTATCAGCCGGATGTATTGAATCAAGTCATAATAGAAGAGAAAAATCTGGGGATATATCTGACGCTCACCGACCTTCATCGCATTTCTTCGGTGGAGAGGCAAATTACCTCCACTATGTTGAAAATCCAATGGGGCGACCCCGCGACGGCAGCGCAAATCGCCAACACCTGGGGAAAGCTGTTCTACAGTTCACTCCAGACGGGCTACCAGCAGGCGATTCTTGCAGACGAATTATCCCAGGCGCAGACAATTTTGAAGAACTGCCTGGCAGGTACGCAGACGGCTTCAGGTGCACCAGCCAATTGTGGATCCAGTAAAACTGAATTGGACGCCGAAATTGCGCAAAACGCAGAGAAGATCGCCCAGGCAGAATTGGGGAGCCTGGGGTTGTACCGTGAATTGAACATCAGCGAATATCAGGAGGCACCCGTCCCTTCCGCGCCAGTCCGTGGGCAGCGCGGATGGATGATCGCAGGCGGGGCAGGGATCGGTTTTATCCTGGCACTCTTGATCGTTGAGTTTCTCAATTCTCCTAAAAAGAGCCCCCTTTCCGAATGAAACGCCTCTACCAGATTGTGACCAACCTGTCGTGGGGCTTGCTCGTGTTCCTTTTGCCCATCACCAGCTTTCCACTGCTGGCAAAAGCCGCGGGTGGCACCGACGTGGCTCCGATTTCGGTTGTTTTCCTGTTGATCTTGGTCGTGGTCTGGTTCCTCCCCGGGATTTTGAGAGGGTCGGGCGTTCCACAGCATTCGGTACCCCTATTGATATTCTTCCTCATTGCGTTGATCTCGTCATTGTTAGCCTACTTTTACCCGATCCCTTCGTTCAAGAATGAACCCATTTGGAAGAACGAGCTGCCGAATATCATCACCCTGGGGATCGGTGTGTGTTTTTACCTGGTCACGTCCCTATGGATTTCGGATGAGAAAAAACTGAAGACTTTCTTTCGCATCGTTAACATTAGCGGCACCATCGCCTTGGTTTATACCTTGGTCCAGGCATTGTTTGTCATCGTCCTGCCGCAGGTTCCAGCCGCTTTTTATCAGCTTCAGTTGTTCATTTCGGCCAGCGATACTTTGTTTGCCAACCGCGTCAACGGGATGGCATTTGAACCCTCCTGGCTGGCTCACCAATTGAATATGTTTTACATCCCCATCTGGCTGGGATTAACGATTAAAAAGATTTCCTTCCACAAGTTTCGCTTATTTAAGATCTCACTCGAAAACCTCCTCCTGGCTGTAAGCCTGGTCATTTTGTTCCTTTCCTATTCAAGGATCGGCTGGCTGGCTTTCCTGGTTTATTTTGGCTACCTCTTCCTGCACTTGATGAATTCATTCCGGCAAAAGCTTGCGTCAAAGATGATGAAATCCGGATCAACTCCAAACACATTAAAAAGAATCTTGTTCAATACCGGGTTCTGGTTCTTCTTATTTATTTTTCTGCTGGCCATCCTGATCTTTGTGGGCTGGATCTTTACCAAAGTCGACCGGCGCATGCAACAATTCCTGGATATCCAGGTGATCCTGGACACGGGCTTGTTAGGCTGGGCAAGCAAACTGGAATTTGCGGAGCGGATCGTCTATTGGATTGCTGGATTTAAGGTCTTTTTGCTCTATCCGGTTTTTGGCGTAGGGCTGGGCAACAGCGGATTTTTTATCCCGCAAAATCTTAGTTCGTTCGGCTACAGCCTTCCTGAAGTCTTGCGCATATTTTTGAGCAATACATTCCTGCCGAACCCCAAGAATCTTTGGGTAAGGATCCTGGCGGAGACCGGGAGTTGTAGGCTTTTCAGTATTCATTTCGTGGCTATGGGTGGGATGGAAGACCGCCAGAACCAATGAGCGCAGCAGCTCCCCACTGGCGCAGGCGATGGGTATCACCGGGCAGGTGGTCATCGTCGGCTTGATCGTCGAGGGTTTCAGCCTGGACACTTTTGCGCTGCCCTATTATTGGATGACATTGGGGCTGGTCGTCGCGGTTTATCGAATTTTCAGCCTCAATAGCGGAAGACCAGGCCAACCGACCGTGCCTGCTGAAATACAAAGCAGTTCGCAATCTTGACCTTCGAGCCGATCCCCGGTTATTTTCCGATCAAGAATTCTTCTTTACATCAGCGAGTCCGAGAAGATACCTGCAAATGCTGAATCTTTATCGTCATGCAGCCTATTGACACGCTTCGGATTCAGGCATAAAATAACATTCATGGAATTGAATATAATATCAGAGAACGATCTCGAATTGCAGGCGTATGAGTTGCAGGCGCAGATCTACAAGGTGCTTACGCACCCGGTACGCCTCGCCATCCTGGAAATCCTCAGGGATGGGGAGCACTGCGTTTGCCACATGGAAGCTTACCTTGGACTGCGCCAGGCGTACATCTCACAGCAACTGTCTGTGCTGCGTGAAGCAGGATTGGTGGTGGACCGGCGTGATGGTTGGAACATATTCTACCGGGTGGCTGACGAACGCATTTATGAGATCCTCAATGCGGTACGGCGCATCACCGGTCAGAGCGATCCGGTAATGCGAACACCAAAAGCGGCTTGTACCTGCCCAAAATGCAGCGCCAGTGAAAAATCAGGTTCGTAAACAGAATTGGATTCTTCTCTTAATCAACTCAAAATCCTTCTTTTAGGAGTGCAGAAATGTTGAACATCAAAATACTTGGATCCGGCTGTGCAAACTGCAAGCGGCTTGAAGAGACTGCCCGCAAAGTGGCTGCAGACTTGAAATTGGAAGCAGAATTTGAAAAGGTAACCGACAGGGCAGAAATCCTTAAGTGGCCCATCCTCGCCACACCCGGCCTGGTGATCAATGATCAATTGGTCTCTGCAGGGCGCATCCCCAGCGAATCAGAAATCGCCACCTGGCTCAAAAAGTAAATCAGTTTGGGCGGAGCTGCACTGGCATCCGTCCAAAATTTTGCCTTAATTCTATTCAATGTTTTGAATATTAATCAAAAGGAAAAATGAATGACTGAATTCCTCGAAACAACCGTCGACAAATTTACCTTCAGGGTGGATCCAACCTGCTTTTACACTGCTGAAGGGATTTGGGTGAGAATAGAAGGTAATCTCGCGCGGCTTGGACTCTCGGATTATGTGCAGCAGCGCAGCGGCGATATGGCGTTTGTGGAGCTAAAACCCGAGGGTACCCGCCTGGCGGTTGGAGATTATTTTGGTTCAGTTGAAACGATCAAAGTCGATGTGTCGTTAACCAGTCCGATCACCGGAAAAGTGATGCAGATCAATCCTGCTTTGCAATCTGCGCCTGAGGTCATCAACCAGGATCCTTTTGGTGATGGTTGGTTGTGCGAGGTGGAGTGTAGCGATTGGGAAAATGACCGGTCTCGCTTGATGGACGCCTCAGCTTACTTCGAGAAGATGAAGAAGGAAGCCGAGGAGGAGGTGGGGTCAAAATGAGTGAACCTCAGAGAAAAATAGTGATCGTTCCCTGCAGCGGGATCGGAAAATCATTTGGCACCGTCAGCCGGGTAGCTGCCTATCAGGTGACCGAAGAGGACCGGCCCGAGCAGACCCAGCTTGTCCCCTTAGCCTTGCTGGTCATGGGGAATAAAGAATCTCACAAGATGATTGCTGAGAATCAAGCCATCACCATCGACGGCTGCAAACTGGCGTGCGCCACAAAAATGGTGCAGCAGAGTGGTGGCGAAGTGATGCAGAGCTTTGCCGTGCTGGATGTTTTCCGCCGTTACCGGGATTTCAAACCCCAGGGAATTGCGGAACTCAACGAAGGCGGAGAAAAATTAGCGGATGCCCTGGCCAAAGAGGTCGATGCTGTGGTGGATGATGCATCCATGCTTGCGGAAGGAGACAGCCATGCCTGAGCTACCGCAAAAGAAAGTTGGCATCATTTCCTGTTCGGGTGAGGAAATGGCTGAAGGAACTGTCAGTCGACTGGCAGCTTTGCAGGTGCTGGAAAAATTACGCCCGGGCGACACTGTCACCATTTGTCTGCCGCTCTTTTTGGCGGGTGGCGAGGGCGACCGTGCTTTTGCCAAGTTTTATCCCACAATCGCCGTGGACGGCTGCGAGAAGCGCTGCGCCTTCCGCGGCACCGAACAATACTCCAACCGTCCGGCTGTGGGAATCGTAGTGTCTGAGCTGGTCGCTGAACATGGTTTGGAACCGGTCAAAGGCAGCCGTACTTTAAATGCAGCAGGGATGCAGGCAGTCGGATTGACCGCCGACCTGATTGCCGGAAAAGTGGATGAGCTTTTGGGCAAAGCCTGGAACCGTCATGCAGGGGATTTTTCCGAAAAACCTGCGCAGGAAGAAAAGGGAGCCACCTGTTCCTGCGGATCGGGAATCCCGATACAAAGTGTTTTCGTCAATGAACAGGAAATCATCCTCACGGCACTACCCCTGATTTTCGAGAGTTTCTTTCAAATGAAAAAAGCCTCAGTTGTCGAGGTGATGCCGGAACTCATGGCAATGGTCAGAATATATAACCCGGTCAATCCAACCCACGAAAAAGAACTCGAAGCAGCGGTTTTGGAAGCGTACACCGCGTTTTACAACCAACGGGAGTCAAAAGTATGAACCAGACTGCGACCTACCACACTGAAGTTGCCTGGAAAGGCGAGCATTGGGGACATCTTGTGCTGGGAAACGGACCGGAAATGGATTTTTCGGCTCCACCCGATGCCAAGGGTCATGCCGGCGTGTTGACCCCTGAAGACGCATTCGTTGCAGCCGCCAACACCTGCATCATGATGATGTTTATCTGGGCAGTGGAACGCTTTAAGCTCAATTTGATCTCCTACACCTGTCGGACGGAAGGCACCAAGCTTATCGAATTGGATCGGACCGAACTCTTTACCCAGCTTCTTTTTCGCCCAGTGATTCGCATAGCCGCTGGAAGTGAAACCCCGGAGGTTGTACGGGCTCGCACCTTGCGGGCTTTGGAAAGCGCCCAAAAATACAGTCTGGTGGCTAATTCTGTTAAATCCAAGATCATCATTGAACCGCAGATTGAAATCACGTCCTAAGCTTGCGATATTTATTTGCGGAAGAAATTCAGGGTTTGACTACGAATTGCCGAAACTTCAGTGAGGTCCATTGCAACCATCGTTGGATTGGGCGATCCTTTACAAAACTCCATTTTTTGCATTTGATACATGCGGCGTCTCCCCCAATCCACTATAGTAGAGTAGAATGTTCAAAGGTTTGATGTGATAGAGTGCCATCAAATGCACACGAATGAATTATTGGCACTTCCAATCGGGAAACATATAATTCTTTACCCTTTGAGACAAGAACGGTCAAGGTGACCCCTATGTTATTTGTGGATAATCTGGATGAGCATGACCCGGCGGTGAACCTGGCGCTCGAAGAATACATGCAGCGCCAATCGGATCTGCACGAGGATTTGGTCTTGTTTTATATCAATGAACCGTCGATCATCATCGGACGGCACCAAAACACCCTGGAAGAGATCAACCGGGAATACGTTGAAGAGCACGGCATCCACGTGGTGCGCAGGCTCTCAGGGGGTGGAGCGGTCTATCACGACCTGGGTAATTTGAACTTCAGCTTTATTACCGATTACCAACCTGAAAATTTTCAAAACTTCCGTAAATTCACCGAACCGGTGGTGCGCGCACTGGCAAAACTGGATGTGCCGGCTGAACTGAGCGGGCGCAATGATATCCAGATCGAGGAGCGCAAAGTTTCGGGTAATGCGCAGTATATCTCTCACGGACGCATGGTCAGTCATGGCACATTGTTGTTCAACAGTGATCTTACGCATGTGTCTGACGCGCTGCACGTCCACGAAAATAAGTTTGCATCCAAGGGGATCAAGTCGGTGCGCAGCCGTGTCGCCAATATCAGCGAATATCTCAAGCAGCCCATGGACATCGAGACTTTCAAAGATCTTGTGCTCAAAACCTATTTCGAAGGCGTCGCTGACATCCCGCGGGTTCCGCTGAGCGCAGAGGATTGGGACGCCGTGCGTGTGCTGGCTGAAGAACGCTACCGCAGTTGGGACTGGACTTATGGTCACTCCCCTGACTTCAACGTGGAAAAGCGTCAGCGTTTTACCGGCGGCGAGATCGATGCGCGCCTGGATGTGAAGAAGGGTGTCATCCAAACGGTCAAGTTTTACGGCGATTTTTTTGCCGAGCTCGAACCGGATGGTTTGGAACAAAAGCTGGTCGGAGTACGCTACGAGCGCGACGAGATCAAGCATGCGCTTAAAGACATTGCTATCGAACGTTACTTCCCCGGGCAGGATTTGCAATCCTTTACCGAATTTATCAGCTAAGATTTAGAACTGCGAATTTGAAGAGCTAAAGCACAGGGCAGTCGATTTTTTGACTGCCCTGTGCTTTGTCTCCAGAAGCCATCAACCCAAATGTTTAATTGTTGATGACAATTTCTTTTTTGAAAAAGCGTTTCTGCAGCCAGAAGGCCACATTGACCAGGCCGATCATCACCGGCACTTCGACCAGCGGACCAATCACTGCGGCAAACGCCTGACCTGAGTTGAGTCCAAATACCGCTACGGACACGGCTATGGCGAGCTCAAAGTTATTTGAGGCAGCCGTGAATGACAATGTTGTCGTCTGCTTGTAATTTGCGCCTACCGCTTTGCCCATCATAAAGCTGACCAGGAACATCACCACGAAGTAGATCAACAGCGGAATGGCGATCCGCACCACGTCCAGAGGAATGGTGACGATCAGGTTACCTTTGAGCGAGAACATCACCAGGATGGTAAAAAGCAAGGCGATCAGGGTCACGGGGCTGATCTTGTGAATGAAGGTCCCGTAATACCATTCCTTGCCTTTCAAGCGAATGAGCACGCGGTTGGTAATGAACCCTGCGAGGAAGGGAATACCGAGGTATATAAAGACAGATTTGGCAATTTCACCGATCGTGATATGCACCACCGACCCGCTCAATCCAAACCAGGTGGGAAGAACTGTGATGAAAACATAAGCATAGATGCTGTAGAACAAGACCTGGAAGATACTGTTGAACGCCACCAACCCGGCAGCGTAATCGGTGTCGCCTTTTGCCAGTTCGTTCCAGACGATGACCATGGCGATACAGCGCGCCAACCCGATCATGATCAGCCCCGCCATATATTCAGGGTAACCACGCAGGAAAATGATGGCCAGCAGGAACATCAGGATTGGGCCGATGACCCAGTTTTGCGCGAGGGAAAGCCCCAACACTTTCCAGTTGCGAAAAACCTTCCCCAGTTCATCATAATGGACTTTGGCAAGCGGCGGATACATCATCAAAATCAGCCCGATCGCGATGGGGATATTTGTTGTTCCAACTGAAACGGCTGAATTGAAGGCAGCGATGGCCTCTGGAAAGAAAAATCCCAAGCCGACTCCTACCGCCATGGCGAGGAAAATCCACAGGGTCAAGTACCGATCGAGAAAAGACAGCCTTTTGGTGATGCTTGTTTGTTCCATAAATGATTCTCCTGATTTCATCAAAGTTGGGTCGAAGGAATATTTTTGCATGCCAGTGACGGATCCAATGCAGGGTTGCAATGAGGGCAGCAGCAGCCCGGAGCGGGTCTCAGAGTTAATCTTTGAAGCTCAACCGGGTCGAGCCCTGCAAGTTCTACTGCCTGGCGTAACAGGTCATTGATTTTCGTGTCAGCGAGATGGTAGAAGATATTGCGACCTTCGCGTTGAGGGGTCACCAACCCGGCTTTGCGCAAGAGCATCAGGTGCTGCGAAATGCTTGCCTGGCGCATGCGCATCACAGCTTCAAGGTGGCATACGCACGCCTCCTCGGAACCCAGAATGACCAGGATCTGGATGCGAGCGGGCTGCCCGATCACGGAAAGTAAGTTGGATATCTTTTCTTCAGCAGGTACCGGGGTGGATATATTCGTATTCACGAATATATTATAATCTCGACCTTTTCATCACGCAATGAGTTTTGTCACCCAATTTTGTGGTAATAAGTATCATTGAAGAAAACGAACCAGGTATTTTGCCTATTGATCCTTTACGCGTCCCGGTAATCCAGGAGAATGCGCCTGCGGTGTAAGCTAAACCTGGACAGATCCTGGGTTGTCCAGAACTATTCTTTGCAAAGTATTGCCATACGGAACGATCATGCCGTTATCACAGCTAGAGGACAAAATGCAGAAACAAGCTCAAAAATGTAAAAATTCCGAGATAGATCAGGTACTGGGATGTAACGTACTTGATCAACCGGTTATCCGTTTTTCTGTAGGTCACAAATCCATAGGCAAAGAATGCCAGCAACGGGATAAAAACGATCAAAGAATATATGCGCAAAGAGAGAAGTCCGAGGAGCACCCATAGCGCAACTTTGCGCGACTTGGTGGATAAACCGAGAAGCCCTACTTCGGCAAATATCTTTTCGATGCGAAGTTTCAATAACTTATGGTAGGAATGCTCTTCCTTTGGTCGTTCTGCCAAAATGCAAATATAAACCAGGTCGGAGATGATTTTTTCCGAATGAGGGGCCACAATAATTGCCTTCTGGTAATAGGAAATCGCTTCTAATGGTTCATCATGATTGATGTAATCATTTGCCAGGGTGATATTGGCAAAATATGCCCTGTCGTAGAGAGAAGTAATCTCTTTCGCCAAATCGACTTCTGCGGTTGTAGAAGGGTCAAAAGGAACACTGACGAGTTTAGCTTCAAGGATGAACGCCGTATCGGTGTTTCCGAGAAATTGATCTTCCACGTTTGAGAGCGCATCCTGGGCTTCAGCGTCGCGGCCTAATAAAAACAACTTCAAGGGCAATAAGGAATCGTCCACACCAATTTTTTCAAGTTTGGCATATTCATGATCCTGCCAGGACTGGATCATTTGTTCGTAGGCTTCAAACGGGTTATTCATGCTGCTCCCTCCTTGATTTCTCGTCGAAGAGTCACAGAACGGACGATTCATCCGCGTCTGGTTTGAACTTCGGCGAAAGCCTTGGCAAAGCGCTGTCCTACTTAAGGTATCACGATTTAATGGTAAATTGGCTTGACAATTTTGTTTGTTGGATGGAGTCAAGCATAGGAAACAACCATGACAGAGGGTTATTTACAAATGCCTGGTCCAGAAAAAAAGACAAACCCTGACCCAACTGTACATCTGGTGACTTTGTACGATAATTAGGAGGACGAGCGTGGATCGTCACAATCGACCGGTCAAGCGCTTGGTGTTGTGTTTGACTCTGTGGTTTGATGGATTTTCGGACCTGGCGATGCCACAAACGGGAAGGCAACTCCCGGGGATTGCAGAAAAGAGGAATGGATGAAAACAGATTACTCTTTGGGAATCATAGGGCTGGGGGTGATGGGACGCAGCCTGGCTCTTAACTTTGAACGCAACGGTTATCCTGTCATCGGATACGACATTGACCCTCACCTGCCGGCGGGATTCACTGTCAAAGCGACGAATTCATTGGAGGAGCTTGCAGCATCGTTGAAGACACCCCGCGTCGTATTGGTGATGGTTCCGGCAGGCAAGCCGGTGGATGCAGCCATCAGTGCGCTCAAACCTTACCTTCACCCTGGAGATATTGTCATCGATGGGGGAAATTCGTTTTTTGAAGACACCGAACGCCGCGTGAAAGACTTGGAGACTGACGGATTGGTCTTTGTCGGCATGGGCGTATCGGGCGGCGAAAGCGGAGCGTTGTGGGGACCCAGCTTGATGCCGGGCGGCGCGGATTCAGCCTGGCGGAGCTTGACGCCCATGCTGCGCGCGATCGCTGCCAAAGCCGAGGATGGCAAACCCTGCGTCGCCTGGATCGGCAGCGGCGGTGCAGGTCATTACGTCAAGATGGTGCACAACGGTATCGAGTATGGCGACATGCAGCTCATCGCCGAGATCTACGATCTGCTGCACCGCGGTGCCGGCATTTCGAATGCCGAACTGGCGGAAATTTTCTCCCAATGGAATCAGCGGGAGTTGAAATCGTACCTGATCGAGATTACTGCCACTATTCTCAAGCGTCTTGACGGGGAAACCGGTAAACCATTGGTTGATTTGATCCTCGATGAAGCTGCCCAAAAAGGTACCGGAAAGTGGGCAACCCAAAATTCATTCGATGTGGGCTCTGCCATCCCGACCATCAATGCAGCAGTGGAAGCACGCCTGATTTCTGCCATTAAAATCGAACGGGTTGAAGCCTCCAAGGTACTGGGCAAAGCGGATCGATATAAAGGCGATAAAGCGGCGTTGGTCGCAGCCGCCGAAAATGCCTTGTATGTGAGCAAGATCACATCCTATGCGCAGGGGTTCAGCTTGCTGCTTGCGGCATCGAAAGAATACGGTTGGACTTTGGATTTTGCCGGTATTGCGCGTATCTGGCGTGCAGGCTGCATCATCCGCGCAAGCCTGTTGAATGACATATCCGCAGCTTTTGAGCGCAATCCCGGATTGCCCAACTTGCTGCTGGATGAGGTCTTTGCCGAAGCAGTGCTGACCCGGCAGGCAGCCTGGCGGGATGTGCTGCAGACAGCCGTGGGAATTGGCATTCCCATGCCGGCGGTCAGCGCTTCACTCTCCTACTTTGACGCCTACCGCTCGAAGCACCTTCCGGCGAATCTCACCCAGGCTCAACGGGATTATTTTGGCGCGCATACCTACCGCCGCCTGGATAAAGAAGGTATCTTCCACACGCAGTGGGAGGAGTAGAATTGCGATTTTGAGGGTCTTTCCCTTAAAAAGAAACCGGGGTGCAGATTTTTCTGCACCCCGGTTTTGTGATTTACACCCTGCTGAAATCGATGAATCCCTGCTGGACATCGACCGAATCCAGGCGTACGCGAACGCGGTCGCCTACATCCACACCCTGGTAGCCGCGCTCCAGTCTTCCTTCAACCGGGAAGGTGAGCAGGCGCACCCAGGTGCCTTTGTCAGCGGCGCCGGTGACGATCGAGTCGAATTGCTGCCCGATGTGGCTCTCCAGCAGTAACGCTGCAGCCGATTTGCCGACCTGGCGTTCGACCTTGTTTGCCGCATCTTCAGCCTCAGTGCAATGAACCGCTAGCGTGTTCAACTCGTCTACGGTATAAGGTACGGGCTGCTTCTGCAGCGCTGCCTTCAAGAGGCGCTGGGTGAGCAGGTCGGGGAAGCGGCGATTGGGGGCAGTCGAGTGACTGTAGTCCTTTACCGCAAGACCGAAATGTCCTTCCAGGTTGCCATCCGGTGCTTCGGCGATATATTCACCTGCACCCAACAGTTTGATGATCGTCAATGAAAGATCAGGGAATCGCAAAGGGTCAGCTGCTTTTTGTTTTACCAGGAATTCCTCCAACGCTTTCGAATCCGGGTCTGCTGGAAGCCTGGTCCCGAGGTCAGAGGCGATCACGACGATCCGGTCCCAACGTTTGGGGGTACGGACCACGCGTCGAATGGAGGGAAATTTGTGAGCTGAGAGGAAACGGGCTGTGACACCGTTGGCAGCGATCATGAAATTTTCGATGATCTCTTTTGCCCGGTTCGGTTCTTCGATGATGAGAGCCTGAAGTTGATCACCATCGAAAACCGGTTTTGATTCGATGGTTTCCAGGCTGAGTGCCCCGCGGGTTTGGCGGTAATTCTTAATCTGTTGGGCAATCCTGTCCTGCAGCCGTAAATTCGTATCCAAGCCTTTGACCGCAGTCAGCGCATCGGGCGCAGGCCCGGTGCCTTCCAGCCAGGCTGCCACGCTGTTATAAGCCAACTTGGCATGATTGCGGACAAGCGCCTGGTAGACATCTGAACGTACGAGAGAACCGTCAAGGGCGATGATCATTTCCACCACGAATGCGAGCCGGTCTTCGTTGAAATTCAACGAGGTGAGGTCGGTGGAAAGTGCTTCGGGCAGCATGGGAAAAATCTCTGCGGCGGTGTACACCGAGGTGGTATTATGCGCCGCGTGCTGATCGATGGCGGAATTTTCCTTGACCAGCGAGTCCACATCCGCAATGGCCACCAGGATCCTTTCCTGGTCTCCCGGTAAATCCTCGCCCACGGTTAGCTGATCCAGGTCGTGGGAATCATCGTTGTCGATGGAGCACCAAAGCAGGTTACGCAGGTCGCGGAACCCGGCAGCGTTGTCATTTGGGACCGTGGCTGCTTCAAGCCGTCCAAGTTCAGCCAGGGCGGCAGCGGAAAAATCAGGGAGCAACCCCCGCTCCAGCATTACCCTGTGAGCGATATTCTTCAAAATCTCCAGGTGATTGTGGTCGATACCGTCCATGTAGTCTCCCTATTGTTTCAATAAATGCGATCAAGATTTCATTTGCGCTATTGATTATTGTAGCTCTTATTCCAAAAGACAACCCCGAGGCAGGTAAAACGCATACGCGTGTAGGTAAAAACCGTATTGGCTAATCCTCGTGCAACCACGAGGTAATTAAAAAGCCTGGGTGAAGGTAATATGCGGGGCGAAGCATCGCGCAACCGTCGAGGTAGAAAAAGATGCGTAGAATGCGCGTAGCTTCGCCCTTACAAAAAACCTGAAGCCGCATAGAATGTGCAAAAAGGTAGGCAAAATGGGTAATGTAAGGGTGGGGGCGAAAACCGCAAAACCCACCCCTACGCACTTCCTCTCCGTGCTTTCGAATTGTCTCTATTTACCATAAGGATGCACATAGCTTTACCCTTACAAACGGCCAATGCAACCTTAAATGCACGAAGCTTCGCGCTTTCAAACAACAGCACAGGATAAGTGGATGTTATAATCATTTTTATGTACAGAAAACGTTATTTTCGCATTCTATGGTTCTTTGGATGGACCATTTTAGGTCTGATCGGTTGGGAACTGATTTTGCCACACCTGGGATTGCGCCGCTTATCCAATTCGACCCGGGCGCGCCGCATGAAAAATGTCGCCATCCGTTTTCGTAAACTGGCGGTAAAGATGGGCGGCGTGATGATCAAGGTTGGACAGTTCCTGTCATCCAGGCTGGACGTTCTGCCGCGCGAGATCACGGATGAGCTTTCGGGGCTGCAGGATGAAGTTGCTCCGGAACCTTTCGAGCCCATCCAGGCGATCATCGAAGCTGAGTTTGGGATGCCGCTGGATCAAAAATTCAGCAAATTCGAACGTGTTCCCCTGGCGTCAGCGTCGATCGGTCAGGTTTACTGTGCTCAATTGTGTGACACTCAGCCTGATGGAGCGCCGTGCCCAACGGTTGTGGTCAAGGTCCAGCGTCCGCACATTGAGGAAATTGTGAATGTCGACCTTTCCGCTCTGCAAATCGTGGGACGCTGGGTGGAGAATTATCGACTCATCAGCAAGCGGGCCAATGTGCCAAAGTTGATGGACGAATTCAGCCGCTCCTTGTACGAAGAAATCGATTATCTGCATGAGGGCAAAAATGCCGAAAAATTTGCAGAGAATTTCAAAGAGGATGCGAAAGTACGGGTGCCGCATGTCATCTGGAGCCACACCACCAAACGCGTACTCACCCTCGAAGATGTCGGCGGGATCAAGATTACCGATTATGCAGCCATCGAAGCTGCCGGGATCGACCGGGCAGAAGTGGCAAAGAGGTTGCTGGATACCTACCTGAAACAGATTTTTGAAGACGGGTTCTTTCATGCCGATCCGCATCCTGGAAATTTATTCGTCGAGGTGGGTGAGAAAGGTGACGCCGCAGCAGGGTGGAAGCTGGTGTTTGTCGATTTTGGTATGACAGGAACCTTGCCGGATAATACCTTCAAGGGATTGCGCGAAGTGTTGATCGCCGTGGGCACCCGGGATGCTCACCGCCTGGTGCAGGCGTACCAGTTGCTGGACCTGCTCCTGCCTGGGGCTGAAACAGAACTCCTCGAACGTGCCAGTCAACGCGTTTTTGAGAGTTTGTGGGGAAAATCGACTGCGCAGATGAAAGAGATGCACCAGGAAGATGCGCGTGAATTTGTGGATGAGTTTGGCGACTTGTTATACGAAATGCCATTCCAGATACCGGAAAACTTTATTTCACTGGGGCGCTGTGTGAGCATTCTTTCGGGCATGTGTACGGGGCTTGATCCAAAATTCAATGTTTGGACCAGCCTTGCACCGTATGCCGGTTCTTTGGTCGAGTCCGATGGGGGAAGCAAGTGGCAAACGCTGCTGGACGAACTGGGCAAAATGCTGCAGCTAATCCTGGCTCTGCCAGGGAAAACCGATTCGCTGATCAGCCGGATGGAGCAGGGAAGGTTGGAAGTACGCACACCTTCTCTGACGCGCGAGGTGCAGCGTTTGGAACGCTCGCAGCGCAAGACTGCAGGGGCGGTGGTGTTCGGCGCATTTTTGCTGAGTGCCGTGCAGGTTTACCTTGCAGGCCAGGTGGTATTGGCAGCGGGGCTCGCAGGGGCGGCTTTGTTGGCACTGCTCTGGACTTTACTTGGGCGTTGATCAGGCATTCAGGGACAGGTGATTAATTAACGAGAGGGCATGGATTTTCATGCCCTCTCGTATTTCGTGCTGCACAAAGCGTTATTTGGCTGGCTTTTCGGTGTGCTCGATCGCTGCATCCACCAAGCTGCGCAGCCCCAACAGAAATTCTTTGCGGGCTGCACGCTGGCTTTCGCGTAAGCCCTCTGGAATCATGGCTTCGGTAACTTTATGCATGTTTTCACGCGCTGCATGCATGTGTTGGCGAGCCTCTTCGAATTTTTCGTTCTTTCCCGTTTGGGTAGTATTTTCATCCATAGCCACCTCCATAAAACTGTCTTCCATTGGTAGACCACTAAACAGACAGCTTCTTGCTTTCATTATAAGGTGAGTCGACTGACATAGTCAAGAGGGCGGAACACATACGGCACCATGAATTGCTCATACATGTCTGCTGCTTGAAAACCAGTCGTTTTTGTTACATCCTTTTCGATCATTTCCTTTTCCATGGCAGTCTCCATTTCTACCATAAATATTTTGCGCAAAAAGCTCAAGTTTTATCCATATTTATTCCGATAGAAATCCTTTCGTCCGGAGTTAATTCTGCGTTGAAATGGGGCGTACGCGAC
This sequence comes from uncultured Chloroflexia bacterium, assembly GCA_963714465.1. Lineage (GTDB taxonomy): Bacteria > Chloroflexota > Anaerolineae > Anaerolineales > Anaerolineaceae > UBA6107. The sequence continues at coordinate 301,558 of CAVQOS010000004.1, forward strand.
GATTAGAAGGTTCCGGTTGTATGGATCGCGAATACGCCGCCCTTACTTTTCCAGCAACGCATCGGTTTTTGCAGCCAGGATGAAATCGTTATAGCTCAGCCCTTTGATCTTATGCGTCCACCAGGTGACGGTCACCTTGCCCCACTCAGTAAGAATGGCAGGGTGATGGTTCTCTGCATTGGCAATTTGCGCGACCTTATTGGTGAAGGCAAGCGCCTGGTCAAAATCCTTGAACGCGAATGATCTTTCGATCTGCAATTCACCTTTCTTTGTGTGCATCTGCCAACCTGGGAGTTTGGCGATCACCGCACTCAATTCTTTTCCGCTAAGTTTTGATGTACTTGCGGTAACAAGGCTGGCGTGCATCTGGCTTAATTCATTCATAGGTTCTCCTTACACAGATTATGGTGCTCAATTCTGTCATTACTGTGACGATAGCAGTCTTACATTGGAAGAACCTTAAAATGGTCGGTTGTGGATTTTTCTCTAAACGAGTTGCTTTTTGCCCTTCGCAAACGAGTTCGTTTGACGAGCGTTGACCCGTTTAAACGAGGCGCGGTTTAATGTTAATAATGATAATAAATATCTTATAAGTCGTATAATTAATAGGATAACGATGGATGGGATGGAAGGACGCGTTCTTGTATAATCAAATCAGCAAAGCGGTTAAAAGGCGTCATTTACGGTACAATGAATACACTTATCTTTTCCGGTTTTGCAGGACATTTCTGCATAATGATTACCGGACTCCATCGACGTAATATTTAGTTTAGTCGCGAGCAAAACCGGAAGAGCCCGTGCGTTCATTGGATGACGCAATGTGGGTTCTTATTTGATCTTTACAATGAGCATTGAAGCACTTCGCACTCTGGCCGGGATAAGTTCATGTGGTCTTTGCCGGTTCTTAGGGAATGGAGTTTTGACATGTTTAATCGAATTCTGGTGCCGTTGGATGGCTCGTCACTTGCAGAAGGAGCAATACCTCATGCTGAACTGTTCGCTCGCATATTTAATGCAAAGATATTCCTCCTGCAAGTTCTTGAACCGACTTCTTATCACGAAAATCCAAAAGCGGTCGACCCATTGAATTGGCAGATCCGTAAAGCTGAGGCCGATTTATACATGCAGGGGATTGCCTCCCGCGTTCGCGAAAACCTGGGTGAAACCAACTTGATACCAGAGGACGAAAAGAACAGCCGGGTGGAGTATTGTATTCGTGAAGGAAAAGCTGCCGAAAACATTGTTGACTTTGCTCATACCGAGGATATCCATCTACTGGTGATCAGTACGCATGGGTCTGGCGGATTGAGCAGGTGGAATATCAGCAGCGTCACCCAAAAAGTGATCAATCTCATCTATTTACCTGTTTTGATCGTACGTTCCTATGACCGGCCGAACGTAGCTGGGATCATTCCGCATTATCGGCGGATTCTCCTCCCCATTGACAGTTCACGCAGGGCTGAATGTTCTCTCTCTGCCGGTATCGAGCTCGCACGGGGTGAGATGCCTGGCAGCAAGCCCTCAGACGGTAATGTCGAAAAATCCGTACTCTATTTGGCGGCGGTGATACGACCACCTGAACTGCCCATTCCTGAACCATTTCCGGTTGAAATAAGCCAACTTACGGAAGAACTGTTAAGGGTCAGCCACCTGGCGGTGGGAAAATACCTGAACGAGATGAAAGAACGTTTGCCGGTCGAGTGCGATACCTGTGTGGTGGAAGGTGTCAGCGTGGTTTCTGCCATCCATGAATTGGCAGAAAAAGAAGATGTCGACATCGTGATTCTTTGTGCACATGGTTATTCAGGGCAGGTGACCTGGCCTTATGGGACCGTCACGCGCAATTACATTGAGCACGGCACCAAACCCGTCCTGGTGATTCAGGATATTCCCCTTTCTCAGGTGAGGCAAACCGCGGCTGAGGTTGCCGCAGAAAAATCCGGGAGACGTTAAGTATGGCGGATGACCCTGAACCCCAAAACCGAGATCAAGAACTGTCGCTCTCGGAAGATCTCTTATCCTCAAAAACCGAACAAATTCAGGAATTAGCCCAAACCCTGATCAACGACTATACAGAGGTCGCATCATTAACCGCCAAACCTGATAAAGGTGTCGTTTTAGGTGGGCGGGACTTAAAGCAATATGATGACTGGTTGGCGAAGGCGCACGCCTATTTCCTCGATGCTTCCAATCGCGATTTGACCCTCAGCCTTGCCTCTGAGTGGGTGCTGGACAATTACTACGTCATCCGGCAAGCTTTGCTGCAAATCGGTGAGGATTTACCAGCGGGCTACTATCGCCAGCTGCCCAAGCTGCTCAAGGGGTCGTTCAAGGGTTTGCCGCGCATCTACGCCATAACAAGGGCAGTGCTATATTCACAAGACTACGCGTTGAACACGATCAACCTTCAAACCATTCTGGTCCAGGTGCAGGACCAGGTACCATTGACCATGGGCGAATTATGGGCTGTCCCCATCTTTCTGCGCTACAGTCTGATCGAAGCCCTGGCACAAACCCTACTGGGCATCATTCACCCCCAGACCACTCCCGACCTCCCTGCCTTTCTGCCACATCTCGCCGGCACCACAGAAACTTCCACGGGATCACAATCTGTTCCCGATGATTCCATTGCGAGTGGAATTGTTGCCAATATTGTTCTCAGCTTCCGCAGCATTACCGAACAGAACTGGAACGATTTTTTTGAATCGGTGTCCAGGCTGGATCAAACGCTTCGCCTCGACCCTGCCGGGATTTACCCGTTAATGGATTTCACCACCCGCAACCTTTACCGGGAAAAAATCGAGAAACTCGCCTTGGCGACAGGTCGCGATGAAAACGAAGTGGCGAAGTCTACCATCGACCTTGCCCGCGAAAGCAGCGCGGGAGACCCGGAACTCAGCGATCCGGCTTTGGATTCAAATCGTTTCGAAAGAGTCCTTGAACAACCACTCACCCATATCGGCGAGTACCTGATCGGAAAAAGCCAGGCCGTGTTGGAAGAGAAGATCGGCTACCGCCCCGATATAAAAAAGAAATTCCAACAATGGGTGTTGAGGCATTCAAACGTCATCTACCTCAGCAGCATCTTCCTATTGGGCTTGGTGATTTTGGCGCTGATTTCACTTGAAGTCCGGATGCATGGGGTAATCTCGTCAGATTCTCTCTGGCGCTGGGTGCTGACCGTTGTCCTGGGGATCGCTCTGCTGGTTCCCGTATTGACAGTATCTTCCAGCGTGATCAATTGGTTGGTCACCTTGAGGATCAAACCGCGCATCCTGCCCAAGATGAGATTCAAGGACGAAATTCCCAGCCCGTTCCAAACGCTGGTCGTGATTCCCGCCCTGATCACCAACCATGAGGATGTGGATAGCCTGACCCGCCAGCTTGAAATGCATTTTCTTCACAACCCCGAACCGGGTCTGCTTTTTGCCTTGCTCACCGATTTTCCGGATGCCGATAGTGAAACCTTACCTGAGGATGAGCCCCTGCTCAAGTATGCCGGTTCCGCTATTGAGAAATTGAACACAAAATACAGACGCTCGATCTCTCCTGATCACTCTTCCAACGATGACAGTACGGTTGAAGTATTTGAAGTTGAAAGTATTCAAAACGATGAATTGTTCGCCAGACCAGCGATCGAGGACGTTCAAGTTTTTTACTTGCTTCACCGAAAGCGGTTATGGAATCCGTCGGAAGGAAGATGGATGGGATGGGAGCGCAAGCGCGGGAAACTGCATGAATTGAACCAGCTCCTGCGCGGGGGTAAGGAGCTTTCGTTTTCGAACATTACCGGCAACACAAAAAAGAGCGAAGCTCTGCAAAGTGTCCGATTTGTGATCACGCTGGATGCAGATACCGTCTTACCGCATGGTGCTGCCCGCCGGTTGGTGGGCACGCTCGCCCATCCATTGAATCATGCCAGGTTTACTGAAGCTGATGGAAAGGTATCTTCCGGGTATACCGTGCTGCAACCCCGCATGGAAATCCATCCGCGCAGCGCCAATCATTCCTGGTTTACCCGCATCTTTGCCGGTGATACTGGCCTCGATCTGTACACCCGGGCAGTCTCTGATGCATACCAGGACCTCTTCGGCGAGGGCAGTTATGTGGGCAAAGGCATCTACGATGTGGATGCCTTCGAACGCAGCGTGAATCATCATATCCCCGAAAACAAAGTGCTCAGCCATGATTTATTGGAGGGGATCATGGGGCGGGCTGGGCTGGTCACCGATATTACGATGGTTGAAGATTATCCACCCAACTATTTTGTCCAGGTCAAACGCCAACAGCGTTGGATTCGTGGAGACTGGCAACTCCTCCCCTGGCTGATCCGCCCGGACAAATTTGGGGTCAACTTCTCTGGCATCGACCAGTGGAAAATGCTCGATAACCTCTTGCGTTCCTTGCTTTCACCCTCTCTTCTACTGATTTTCTTTTTAGGTTTTCTGACCATGCCATCCCTTGCAGGTCTATGGATAGCCATCTTATTACTCTCCCTGGGGATTCCTCTCCTGACCAGTATGGTGAGGGGAACGCTGCAAACGATCGGCGGCAAAAACCTTACTGCAGCCTTCCATCCTTTGAGATGGGACTTATTCCGCTGGTTATTGGCAGTCGCTTTCATCCCCTATGAAGCATACAACTCTTTGGATGCCATCCTGACCACCTTGTATCGCATGCTGGTGAGCCATCATGACCTGCTGCAGTGGACCACCGCAGCGCAAACTGCCCGTCTTTTCGGACTTGAAACCCATCGAAATGAAGCCTGGCTGAAAATGAGTATATCCACCCTGGTGGCTGTGATCCTGGGCAGTGGAATCCAGATTGTTCACAGCAGCCAAAGCCAGGGGGTGTCGCCGGCATTGATCGTTGCTGCTCCGCTTTTGTTGCTCTGGATGTTCTCTCCAATGATCGCCCAATGGGTGGATAAACCGATTGTCTATCGCAAAGCTCCTTTGAGCGATGAGCAGGCTGACCTTTTCAGGCAGGTTGCCAGGCGAACATGGGGTTTCTTTGAGCGGTTTGTGGGTCCTGAAGATCACTGGCTGCCGCCGGATCACTTCCAGGAGACGCCCGTGGGCATTATCGCTCACCAAACCTCGCCCTCCAATATCGGTCTGCTCCTCACATCCACCCTGGCTGCTTACGACATGGGCTACCTGGATCAGCTTGGTTTGGCGACCCGGCTATCCACGACCATCGAAACACTCGACCAGATGGAACGTTTCAGAGGGCACTTCTTTAACTGGTACGACACGATCACCTTGCAGCCGCTTACCCCGCGATATGTTTCCACGGTTGATAGCGGCAACCTGGCAGCCAGCTTGATCATCACCGCTCAAGCAGCCAAGAATATGCCGAATGTCTTCATCTTTCGTTGGGAATTATGGCAGGGTTACCTGGATACACTTTCCAATCTTACCGAGATATTAACTGGGATGCGAAAACCTGAATTTGACCGCCAGGTTGAAGAGATCAATGATCGTATTGCCAGAATGCGCGATAAGATCCTGGCGGTTCGCACAGATCCAAGGCAGTGGTATTCGATTTTTCAGGTTGTGAGCGGTCCATTTTGGCAGGATGTATCCAGTCGTTTGGGTGAACTGGTGACGGTGGGCAGTTCTGCTTTTACTCTGGAATCATTGCGTAAACTGGAGGAAGTTGCCAGCCAGGTTGACCGTCATCACGAGGCAATCCAACGCACATTGGGTGAACTCGTTCCGTGGATCGTTTTGCTCGAACAGCCCCCCAAGCTTTTCAGCGAATCTCCCTATATGGAGGTATTGAACGATCTGCGCACCAATTTGCCTTACAACCCGATCCTCGGACAGATCAACACCGCCATAAAGGTGGGTCTTAGTCACACAGCGGCATTGCGCGATCTGCTGCACGAAAGATCAACAGTTAAGAATGACGTCTCCGTACCTGAAGAAGATATTGCGGGTTTGAATGCCCAGGCAAAAACTGCTGCAGATTGGCTCGACGCAATCGATCGGGCTTTGGCGCAAACCAGGACCAATGCGAATGCGTTGATCAGCACCTATGCGCGGCTGGCAGCTCATGCCGAGCAATTTGTTGACGAGATGGATTTCAAATTCCTGTATCATCCTGAGCGGCGGGTGTTCCATATCGGCTACAACCTTGATGCAGGTCTCCTCGATAACAACCACTATGATTTATTGGCGTCGGAAGCTCGGATCGCTTCCATCATTGCTTTGGCGAAAGGTGAAATTCCGCATTCCCACTGGCTGCAGTTGAGCCGACCGCTTACGCGGGTGGAAGGCGAGTATGTGCTGCTTTCCTGGAGCGCGACCATGTTCGAGTACTTGATGCCGCCGTTGTTCCTGCGCTCGTACCCGGGCACCCTGCTTTCAGATAGTACCCAGGGTGCAGTCCTGCATCAGATCGCTTATGGAAAGTCGAAGGGGGTTCCGTGGGGAATCTCTGAAGCCGGCTTCTTCCGGTTTGATGCAAACCGGAATTACCAGTACCGTGCTTTTGGGGTACCGGGGCTCGGTTTTAAGCGTGGACTGGGCGATGACCTGGTGATTGCCCCTTATGCTTCTCTCATGGCGATTGGTTACGACGCCCCCGCGGTGGCAAAAAACCTGGTCAGCCTGATGGCGAAGAACTGTTTTGGGTTGTACGGCATGTACGAATCCATCGACTTTACGTCCAACCGGCTGCTCGCCGGGGATACCGCTGAAGTTGTTTATGAGTACATGGCGCACCACCAGGGCATGATCATGATGGCCTTGGTCAATTATTTCCATCACGACGTCATGGTCAGGCGGATGCATTCTGATCCGCGGATTCAAAGTGTGGAGCTGCTGCTTCAGGAACAAATCCCCCAGGCTCCGACTTTGCAAAACCCGTTCACAGGAGAAGTCAAAGGCGTTCAACGCCTGGTGACTGCTCCGGTCGAGGTCAACCCGTGGAATGTTCCCGTCCAAACCGCAATTCCACAGATGCATCTCCTTTCAAATGGGGATTATGGGGTATTGATCTCCAACACGGGGAGCGGGTATAGCACCTGGCGCGGCGTAGACCTGACTCGCTGGCAGGCCGACCCTGTGCTCGACCCGTGGGGAAACTGGATTTACATCCAGGATATGAAAGCCAAACGTAGTGGGAAATCTGCTGTGGGAAGGACCTGGTCGGCAGGGCATCAGCCCATCCCCGGTAACCCATCCAATATGCAGGTTACCTATTTTGCCCACATGGCGGTCTATCGTCGCACCGAGAACGGCATTTCTTCAACCATGGAAGTGACTGTTTCTCCGGATGACCCGGTGGAGATCCGCCGCGTGCATTTACTCAACATGAGCAACCACTCGTCCCGCCTGCGTTTGACATCCTACGGAGAAGTGATCCTCACCCAACAGGCTGGAGATACGCGCCATCCCGCTTTCAATAAATTGTTCATTGAGAGCGAATTTATTCCAGAATATAATCTCCAAATTTTCACGCGGCGTTTACGCTCCAAGGATGAAAAGCCTGTTTTTTTGGGTCATATGTTGGTTTTGGAAAGCATGGAAGGCACGAATCCTCGACGACTGGATGCACGGCACGAATCCGACCGCAGCCAGTTTATTGGGCGCGGCAGGTCGCTGCGGAATCCAACTGCGCTCAAGAGCGACCATTATCTTACGGGGACGACCGGTGCCACGCTTGATCCCATCTTTTCGCTGGGACAGGAAGTCGAAGTTGGACCCCCATGCAAATTCTGAACTGGCTTATCTGACCTTCGTTGGCGACAGCCGTGAAGCAGTCCTGGCTTTGGCGGCGCGTTACAGCCTGTGGCCGCTGATCGATCGCACCTTCCGCCAGGCCGATATTTCTGCCCAGTCCTGGTTGGGTAAGCAGAATTTCGATACCCAAACCCTTAAAAACACGCTGCAGGTTCTTTCGGTTCTGCAATATCCATTTAAGGTCGTGCGTGCGTCACCAGAAACAATCGCCTCAAATCGCCTGGGTCAGTCAGGGTTGTGGCGGTTTGGAATTTCAGGCGATTACCCCATTATCCTGGTGGAAATCGATGATGCAAAACAAATTGACCTGGTTCGTGAAGTTTTGGGGGTCCAGGAATTTTTGCGCAACCGGCGCTTCATGGCGGATGTCGTATTGCTGAATAAGCAGCGCACCGAATATGGCGCCGAACTGAATGGAATACTTTACCGCACTGTCACCCGTTTGAACTGCGAGGATTGGCTCAACCAACGCGGCGGCATATTCATCCTCTATGCTGATCAAATCAATCCAGAAGAGACTGCTTTGCTGCAAACAGCCGGACGTTTCATCTTCAAAGGCGACCTGGGAACGCTTAATGATCAAATGCCCGAATACCCGTTCCAGGTGCATCATTTGCCTGAATTTACGCCAACCAGGTATGGCGAAACATTTGAGACTTTAGGAGGGGAAGATTCTTTACCGGCTGCCGCGCCTCTGCAGTTTTACAACGGGTACGGCGGTTTCAGCCCGGATGGACGTGAATATGTGATCGACCTTCCGCGCGGCAAGAGCACTCCCGCGCCATGGGTCAACGTGATCGGTTATCCGAATTTTGGTTTCATGGTCAGTGAGAGCGGCAGCCAGAGCACCTGGGCGGTGAACAGCGGTGAAAATCGCCTGACCCCCTGGTCAAACGACCCGGTCAGCGACCCTACCGGTGAAGCCCTTTACCTGCGTGACGAAGAAACTGGAGAGGTCTGGTCGCCCACACCCTTGCCTGCCGGAGATGATCAACCCTATCGCGTGACACACGGCGCGGGATACTCCATCTTCGACCATACCTCGCATGGGCTGCGCCAGCAAATGACGCTTTTCGCCAGCCCGGAAGATCCGGTGAAGATCATCCATTTGTCGATTGAAAACACCTGGAACCACCCCAGGCGCATCACTGCTACACAATATGTTGAATGGGTATTGGGAACCACCCATGCTGCGTCAGCACCATATATCATTCCTGAATATGACGCTGCCGAAGCCTGCTTGCTGGCAACCAACCCATACAATGCCGAATTTGGGCAGCGGGTTGCTTTTTTGATCGCCAGCAAATCACTGCATGGGCTTACTGCCGACAGGACCGAGTTTTTGGGTCGTGCCGGCGACCCTGCCTGTCCGGCAGCCTTACGCCGCATCGGTCTTGAATCTCGTCTCAGTCCAGGCGAAGACCCTTGCGCCGCCCTTCAGCTTCACCTCGATTTGCTTCCAGGCGCAAAAGAAGAAATCTACTTTGTCCTGGGGCAGGGCGGCAATAAGGAAGAAGCGCTTGGGCTGGCCAAAAAATACCATGATCCGGCTTACGTTGGAGCCGCCCTGGAACGTACTCATGCCTTTTGGGATCATCTATTGGGTGCGGTGCAGGTTCATACCCCCCAACCTGCGACAGATTTGATCCTCAACCGCTGGACACTCTACCAAAGTCTTTCCTGCCGCATTTGGGGCCGGTCGGCATTTTACCAACCCAGCGGCGCATTTGGTTTCCGCGACCAACTCCAGGATGTGCTGGCGCTTCTCGCGATCGACCCCACGATTTCACGCGGGCAAATCCTCAATGCGGCTGAACGCCAGTTCACTCAAGGCGACGTTTTGCATTGGTGGCATCCGCCTTCAAGCCGCGGAGTACGCACGCGCATCTCGGATGATCTGCTTTGGTTGGCCTATGTCACTGCCCAGTATGTTGAGACCACTGGTGACGCGGGCATCCTCGATGAAAAGATCCCATTCCTCGATGCGGCGCCGTTAAACCAGGATGAAACCGAACGTTACGACGAATTTCCGTTGACAAAGGACGTCTATTCGTTGCTCGACCATTGTGAACGCGCCATCGAAAAAGGCGCCACAAGGGGGGCGCACGGATTGCCCTTGATGGGTACCGGCGATTGGAATGACGGTTTGAACCGGGTGGGTGTAGAGGGAAGAGGCGAAAGTGTCTGGCTGGCATGGTTCCTATGCGACGTGCTGGAGCGCTTCGCTAAAATCAGTGACCAGAGGGGTGACGCCGAGAAGGCCAGGCGTTACCGGACCATGGCAAAAGAATATGCCGCTGCTGTAGAACATAACGCCTGGGACGGTGCCTGGTACCGCCGAGCCTACTATGATGATGGATCGCCACTCGGCTCGAGCCAGGATTCTGAATGCCAGATCGATGCTTTGCCGCAATCATGGTCCTTATTAAGCGGTGCAGGTGACCCGGGTCACAGCCGCCAGGCGATGCAATCCGTGTTGGAACATTTGGTGCTGCCGCAGGACCGCTTGTCACTGCTCTTTACGCCGCCATTCGATAAAACTGAACGCGATCCCGGTTATATCAAGGGTTATTTCCCGGGGATTCGTGAGAACGGCGGGCAATATTCACATGCGGCCATCTGGTCTGCCTGGGCATTTGCCCGGCTGGGTGAAGGTAAGCAGGCTGTAGAGCTCTTCGATATGCTCAATCCGGTACTTCTGTCCAATTCAAACGACCAGGCAAATGAATATCGGGTGGAACCTTACGTGATGTGTGCCGATATCTACAGCGAGCCGCCCTATCAGCGACGCGGTGGATGGACCTGGTACACGGGTTCGGCTGCCTGGATGTACCGGCTGGGAGTGGAAGAACTGCTTGGTTTTCATAAAATGGGAAATTCACTCCGCATTGATCCGGTCATTCCGCCCACCTGGGACGGTTTTGAAATGACTTATCAATTCGGCACGGCAAAGTATCAAATCAAAGTAGCCAATCCAGATCATGTGGCTCAGCATGTGAAAGCTGTAAGCTTGGACGGATCATTTGTAGACGATCATCTGATCGCTTTGGTGGATGATGGAAAACCACACACGGTTGAAGTGACGATGGGAGAGGCGGCGCATGATTCACCCTGAGAGAGCATGCCCCATTGATTTCACATGTTAGGTTCGTCCACACTACGAGCAGTTCACTTCATCTCAGTGGACTGCTTTATTCTTCGGGGTTGGAAAAAACACTTATGGGGATGATAATCAAATTATCTTGAGACACAATTTCCGAGGCAAATGAATGGGTATGCATCTGGGTATGAGAGGGCTGGTCAATTCTCCTGACACTACCCCAAAAATTACGCGGCAGCTTCTCAAGCGCGTGCTGCATTATGCAAAACCCTATCGCGGGTTGATGATCAGCATGCTGCTGCTGATCCTGGCGCAAACTGGACTGATGCTGCTCACCCCGCTTATCTTACGGGATATGATCGATAAAACCATCCCCGCAGGAGACATTCACCGCTTGATTTTGCTGGCATTGGCACTGCTTTTGATACCCGCATTGAACGGTGCCATCAATGTGACCCAGCGCCGGGTGAATTCGCGCGTGGGCGAAGGTGTGATCTACGATTTGCGTATTGCTCTTTATTCCAGTCTGCAGCGCATGTCGCTGCGCTTTTTCACCAACACCAAGATCGGCGAGTTGATGAGCCGCCTGAACAACGATGTAGTGGGAGCGCAAACAGCCATCAGCAGCACCTTGGTGGGTATCATCACCCAGATCGTCCAGGCTGTGGCATTACTCTCGGTGATGCTGACGCTTGAATGGCGGCTGACCTTAATCAGCGTGGCGATCCTTCCCTTGTTCATCCTGGCAACCCGCCTGTTGGGCAATCGCCTGCGCGACCTGGCTCGAAAACAGATGGAAGCCAATGCCCGGATGAATGCCATGATGAATGAAACGCTCAATATTGGCGGTATCCTGCTCATCAAGCTCTTTGGGCGAAGCGAATTGGAAGTGGACCGCTTTAGTCAACGGGCAGCCCAAGTGCGCGACATGGGCATCCACAGGGTTTTCACCGGGTCGATTTTTATTGCCATCATCGGCTTGATCAGTGCCGCAGGGACTGCCCTGGTTTATGGGTTGGGCGGCTATTACGTAATTAAGGGAGCATTCACAGTCGGCACAATTGTCGCTTTTGGGGCTTACCTTGGGCAAATATACGGTGCGCTGCAAGGATTGGCCAATGCACCCGTGGAGTTTGCCACTTCCATGGTCAGCTTTGAACGGGTATTCGAAGTCATTGATCTTCCGGTGGATATCGCTGAAAAACCCGATGCGCTCATCTTGTATGAAAGCAAAGGGTTGATCGAGTTCGATAATGTTTCCTTCAAATACCAGGTGGGCGACGAGAATCTGCTCAGCGATGTGCACCGCTACGGCAGTATCGAAAACGTAACGGCTGTGCTTTCGGGAGAAGCGGCTGGCGGAGAGAAGGAAGAAGAGGTCATCCGCACCAACCAGGCTCGCAGCGTCGCGTTGGAACAGGTGAGTTTCCGCGCCGAACCGGGTCAACTTGTTGCCCTGGTGGGACCAAGCGGTGCGGGTAAAACCACTCTCACCTACCTCATTCCGCGCTTGTATGACCCAAGTTCCGGAGTCATCCGCATCGATGGGCATGATCTGCGCGACCTCACGCTCGAATCACTCTCGGCACAAATCGGCATGGTGACCCAGGAGACCTATCTCTTTCACGATACCATCCGCACCAACCTGCAATACGCGCGCTTGAATGCCTCACAGGCAGAGTTGGAAGTCGCCTGCAAAGTCGCCAATATCCACGAATTCATCCAGGCGCTGCCGGATGGCTACGACACGACTGTGGGTGAGCGGGGGTACCGCCTGAGCGGCGGCGAGAAGCAGCGCATTGCCCTCGCGCGGGTGATCCTGAAAAACCCACGCATCCTGGTGCTGGATGAAGCCACCAGCAGCCTTGACAGCGAATCCGAAGCACTTATCCAGGATGCCCTCGGAAAAGTGATGGCGCAGCGGACCAGCATCGTCATCGCCCACCGCCTGAGCACCATCCTCGCGGCTGACATGATCTTGATTCTCGACCGGGGACGAATTGTGGAAAAGGGTACGCATGCTGATTTATTGGCGCAGCAGGGGCTGTATGCCAGCCTTTACCAGACGCAGTTCCGCAAAGGCAATGCATAGAGCTTAATTTATGTGCACCGCGTAAGCTGTTTTTTGAAGATCAGGCAATTTTTTCGATCCTGGAGATGATATCGCTTGCCCGTTGACCTTCCAGGGAAGGCAGCACCAATTCGGCGGCGCCCACCCGCTCGATCGGACCCAATCCCACCGCGCGCATCCCGGCCGCATGGGCGGCTTCAACCCCGGCAGTCGCGTCTTCCACTACCAGGCAATCGGGTGGGTTCACCCCATACTTGTCTAAAGCCAGCAGGAACAGGTCTGGCGCAGGTTTTGAGCGTGCAGGCGATGTTCCATCCACGAGACCATCGATCAACCCAGCGATTTGCAGGCGCTCGACAACCAGGGGTGCATTCTTGCTGGCTGAAACGATCACCCGTTTTAGCTTGAGGTTCCCCAATTCTTCAAGGATCTCTTTTGCGCCTGGCAGAAGGTCGGCAGGGGTCATCTTTTTGACCAATTCCAGGTAGTAGCCGTTCTTGAGCTCCATCATCGATTTGGCCTGCTCTTCGCTGACAGGTTGCCCTTTAAGCATCAGCTCCAATGATTCACGACGCGAAACACCGCGCAAGGCTTCGTTATCCTGCCGGGTGAAAAGAATCCCGTTCTCCTCTGCCAGGCGCTTCCACGCCAAAAAATGGAACTCGGACGTATCGGTCAGTACCCCATCCAGATCGAAAAGAAAAGCCTTGATCGTCATTTTGTGTCTTCGTTACCTTTCAAATCGACGCTCACTTCTTCGCCGCGCCACACGAATTTAAATGAAAGGCGTGTCCAATGGCTTGGAAGTTTGGGGACGAGTTCCCATCCTTCTTCGTGAAGTTGCAGCCCCCCAAAGCCGAATACCACTGACTGCCAAAGACCGCCGGCTGATGCACCGTGGATGCCGTCACCGGCGTTGCCGCGTACATCTTCGATGTCTGCGCGAGCTGCCCGCAGGAAGTTTTCATAAGCCTGGTCCAGGCTGCCCAGGCGGGTTGCCATGATCGCCTGGATGGAAGGGCCTAGCGAAGATCCATAAGTCAAATCGGTGCGAGCGGTGTAATAATCGTAGTTCTTTTGCGCGGCACGCGGGTCAATTTCCTCCGGCAGCAGGTACATCAACATGACCACGTCCGGTTGTTTGAGCACCTGGGTATCATTGGCGCCTTCGATCCCAAGCAGGTTCTGCACCGACTCGGTACGGGGTTCAAGCGCTGCCAGGTCTACGTCTTCGCGCTTGAAATACCCGTCGAACTGTTCGACCAACCCGGTGCTCGTTTCCACCGGGCAGTAGATGTGATCAGCCACGTGCAGCCAATGGGGAAGGTCCTCCTCTTTCAGTTCCAGGCGGTCAAACAACGCCTGTGTTTTCTGTGGATCATGTTCTTTCATCCAGCTTACCAGCTGGTGAGCCTGGCGCAGATGCCACCGCACCAAACGATTCGTATAGGCGTTGTTGTCTACATGATCGTGGTATTCGTCAGGTCCGATGACATCCGTAAATTCGTAATAATCGCTTTGCGTGTTCCACTCAGCCCGGCTGACCCAAAATCGGGCGGTTTCAATGAGCATCTCTGCTCCGCGTTCGAATAAGAATGCCTCATCCCGGCTTGCCATCCAATACTGCCAGACGGCATAGGCGATATCGGCTGAAATGTGAATTTCAATGTCACCCGTCCAGATGCGGATCATGTGAGCCCGGTCGTTTGGATTGGGCACCCAGGTTGGGGTGACCTCGCGCCCGTCGCCTGCACTTTCCCAGGGATACTGCGCGCCGTGATACCCGTTAGCGGCGGCTTTTTCACGCGCCCCCGGCAGATTATGGAAGCGGTACGAGAGCAGGTTACGGGCAATTTCGGGACGTGTAAACGTAAAGAAGGGCAGCATGAAGATTTCAGTATCCCAAAACGCGTGACCACGGTAGCCGTACCCGCTCAAGGTTTTTGCACCAATGTTTACCCACTCATCATTGCGCGGCGCCGCGATCAACAAGTGGTAAATATTAAAGCGAATTGCCAGTTGAGCTTCATCATCCCCTTCGATGATCACATCGCAGCGCCGCCACTCTTCCTCCCAACAATTTGCGTGAGCCTGAAACAACTCTTCCCAGCTTTGACTATCAACTGACGCTACTTTGCCAAGAGCCACTGCAAGCGGGTCAGGCGCATCCCGACTTGTGACAATTGCGACCGTTTTCTGCATGTGGACGGTTTGCCCGGCTTTAGCCTGCGTTTGAAAAGCGACGGTCGGGTGACCATGTACGTTCCAGGCATGAGACTCCACTGTCTCATCCGCTGCAACGTGGATGCGGGCTGCCATCCCGGCTGCAATACCGGTTGTATGGGTTCGTAACCTCAGCCAGCATGTTCGCCCATCGATGCCCTGTTCCTGCCAATTCCAATGTTTGAAGTTCAGATTATCTACCCCGCCATCCAACCCGCTGCGCAGCTCGACTTTTCCAGAATAGTCTTCAGGGGTCACGGCTACTTGCATGTACGCCAGGTGGATATCCGCCAGGCTGGTAAAACGCCGGAACTCCATCCGAGTTGTGCGTCCTTGTGGGCTGCGCCAGCGCAGGGTACGGGTGAGCAGCCCGTTGCGCAGGTTCAAATGGCGTTCGAAGGCGAGCAATTCGCCCTCCGCCAGGCTGAAGCGCTCCCCGGCAAGAAGGATTTCCAATTCCAACCAGTCGGGGAAATTGACCAGTTCGGTAAAGACCACTGGCAGGTCGTCAAATATGCCGTGCACAAAGGTGGTCCGTTGGTCTTCTGGATAGGATTCCTCAAATGCACCGCGCGTTCCCAGGTAACCGTTCCCCTGGGTAAACACCGTCTCGTTATGACGCAGGCGGGATGGATCGAACGAAGATTCGGAAATTGTCCAAAGATCTGCCATGGTTTCACCTGTACAAATAAAAATATATTTTGAGCTAAAAATTCTATCCAAACCGGGCATAATCCAGCAGTTCTGCCAAACCTACCGTCGCCAAACCGATGACATGATCAGCCCCACTATAGTAAACGTACACCTCGTCGCCCACCACCACATTGGCGCATGAAAACACCACGTTGGGAACATCGCCGCGAAGCTCCCAAATTTCTTGCGGTTCGAAGATGAAATCTTTCGGGCGGTGGACCATAACAGACGGATCCTCCAGATCGAGCAGACAGGCGCCAAGTCGGTAGGTGTGGGATGAGTCATAAGCGTGATAGATCATCAGCCAGCCATAATCGGTTTCGATGGGCACCCCGCTTGCACCAACCGTCAAAGAATCCCAACCATTCTCAGGTCGCGGACCGAAGATCGGGCGCATGGATCCTTCAGTCCAATGGGTCAGATCGGAGCTTTCAGCCAACCAAACATTGGGCGAACGACGGTGAAATGCCACGTAATTTCCTTTGATGCGCCTCGGGAACAAAACATGATCCTTGTTGTCTTCGCCTTTCACCATCGGTCCAATTCGTTCCCAGTCGATCAGGTTTGGGCTGCGCGCAAGCATCGGCATTATTCCCCCGCCGAAATGGGTTGGCTTGCCTTCACCCTTAAACTCACTTCCGTAGGCGGTATACGCCATAATAAATTCACCCTCAATTTCGGTCACCCGCGGGTCTTCCACACCGCGTGAATCACTCGTGTCCGCGGGCTCGAACACGGGACAATTCAGGCGATTCCAGCGAATACCGTCGATGCTGACCGCATATCCGATCCGGCTGACCCAATCCAACCCCTGGGCGCGGTAAAACATGTGGAACAACCCATTATGCTTAATCACGGCAGGGTTAAGTACGTTGTAAGTTTCCCAATCCGACGTTGGGATGGGAAGAAGAATTGGATTGGACGAATGGCGTTTCAACTGCATCAGGTACTCCTAAAAATGAATTCTAGGCGCTCTCGCGTAATTGATTTAGGCTTTCCAACCGGTTCAAAACAGCCCGGTTGCTTGCGCAAGCCATGAAAACCGCCCCAAACATCATGCTGAGCATAAAAATGATGGTGCTGGCAATGAGGATAAGCACCAAAAAAACCAGCAATGCAACCCCAAAGCCCATGTTTTTTGCGAGCATTACTGCACTATTACGCAATGCCATACGCACGCTCATGGTTTCCTGTTCAAAAAGGAAAGGAAGGGCAAAGAACTGGAGCGCGAGCCAAACGGCAAGCAGGACCAGGTAAAGACCCTGTAAATAGGATTTCCACAAGCCCTGGCTGAGATGACCGGTAATGGCAACATCCGCCAACAGGAATATTATGACGAAAAGATTGATCCCTCCCCATCGCCAGGCAGGACCCCAATAGCTGCGGAACGCCTTCCAAAAGTCGCTGAGATCAGTGACTTCACCGTGGGCAATACGGTTTCCGAAATAGATCAGCGCCAGTGTGGCAGGTGGACCGGGAATGATCAGCACATTCGCGATCAACCAGATCAGATTGCACGCCAGCATAGTCCATAAATCAGCCCAGATATCTTTGAATGTGTCTTGTATGATCTGTAAAACCGCTCTCATCGCACTCCTGGCATAAGGTTGATGAGCTCAGCCCTTGATCCCGGTATAGGCAACGCCTTCGATGTAATACCGGCTAAAGGCGAAGAAGATCAGCATCACTGGGATGGCATTGAACATGGCTCCAACGAGCGTTAGATTCCATTGAGATTTATACTGCTGGCGAAAAATACTCAGCGCCACGTTGAGCACGTAATGGTCGGGGGAATTCAAATACAGCAGCGGCTGCAGGAAGGCATTCCACATGCCCTGGAATTGCAGGATCAATACAGTAAGCAGTGCAGGTCGGGCTAATGGCAGAATCACCGAGCGGAAAATCTGCATATGGGTGGCGCCATCCATATAAGCTGCTTCTTCCAGGTCTTTTGGAATGGACTTAAAGAATTGAGTTAACGTGAAGATGCTGCCCGCACCTACCAGCCCGGGTAAGATCAGCGACCAGAAGGTATTGATCAGATGCAGCTTGGTCATCAGCACGTACGCTGGGATCAAAGTGACCGCACCGGGGATCATCATGGT
The DNA here is from genome assembly GCA_963714465.1 of uncultured Chloroflexia bacterium. GTDB lineage: Bacteria > Chloroflexota > Anaerolineae > Anaerolineales > Anaerolineaceae > UBA6107. The sequence continues at coordinate 319,501 of CAVQOS010000004.1, forward strand.
TGCGAGCATGAAGTTAAAAACAGCATCCTTTCCGGCAAATTTCAACCTGGCAAAAGAGTAGGCTGCCATGGAACCAAAGATCACCTGCGCAACAGAAATCGTGACGGATAAAAAGGCAGTATTGAATAGCCAGCGCGGGAAGGTGCCGCCCTGACCGAGATCGGTATTCCAAACCCGCGACCAATTATCCCAATGCCACACAGCGGGAAGGAACTTGGGCGGGAATGCGGTGATTTCAAGATCGGTCTTGAAGGTACCGATCATCGCCAGGATAAAAGGAGTGAACATGGCGAGGCCAATAATGATCAGCAGAAGATACCGCAAAGTGGTTTTAGTGGTATTGACTAATCGCTGCGAGACAAAGTGCGTTTGGTCAGCTTGTGCCAGTTTCTGATCTGTGCCTACCATTTTGCTCCTCCTAATACTGTTCTGTGCCGCTTTCAATGAACCGGCGCTGGAAGAACGTGATTGCGAAGATGATCACGCCCAGGATAAAGGCCAGGGCGGATGCATACCCCATGGTAATGGGTCCGTTGATCCCAAGGGCTTCTGTGAAGATCAAATACACAGGCGTCAGGGATGTCTTTAACGGTCCTCCCGAAGTCGCCAGGTAGACCTGGTCGAAGACTTGAAAGGTGCCGATGGTTCCAAGGACGACCACCAGCAGAATAATAGGCCGCAGCATCGGTATGGTTATTTTAAAGAATTTCTGACTGCCGCTGGCACCGTCAATGCTGGCTGCCTCGTAAAGTGTCGGGTTGATATCCTGCAGCGCTGCGAGGAACATGATCATGAAGGTGGGGATGGTCGTATAGATGTTTTGGAACATGATGGCCATCCAGGCAATACTCGGGCCGCGCAGGTACCATTGGGTGGAAGGAATGTTTCCTCCGAATGCCTCGACAATGAGTTGAATCAAACCGCGAGGGTCGCCTAACCAGTTGATCGGTGTGAAATTGATGCCCACCCAACCAAGGACAGATTCAAGGGCGTAGTTCACATAACCGGCTTTTAAGTAAAACCAGATAAAGATCATTGTAATCACCACGGAAGAGGTGACGCTGGGTGCGTAGAAAATGGTACGGAAGAATTGCTTGAAGCGTACGGGTGCGTTCAGAAGAACAGCCACAAGAATGGCAAGGAAGGTTTGGATGGGCACGACGATGATGGTGTACCACAAAACGTTGTAAAGGGATTGGAGAAAATCGCGCTTGGTCGAATCAGTGAACCCTTTGAAGGCTTCGGCATAGTTTGATAACCCGGTCCAGGTTGGACGGGTGAAAATGTCGTATTTGGTGAATGAAATGTAAAGGGCGAAAAGGATCACCCCGATGGTGAAGGTAAGCGTAACGAGAAGATAGGGTGCGATAAAGGCATAGCCGGTGATCAATTCAGTGCGGTGCCGGATATTGGGCCAGACTTTGCGCAGCTCGCGAGCGGCAAAGAAGGCGATGACACAGGCAAAAATTCCGACAACGATAATGAATGGAATCGCTGTCGCCTTAACTTCGGCAAGGTAGGTTTGCACAGACGCCATGACTCTTGGACCGCCCATGGTGGGTGCATTGAGAAGCGCGATCAGGAGGATAATGAGGACGATACCAACAAATACTAATGCAGCGACTATTGTTCCAGTCCGGCCGGGGTTCTTTGCTTGATTTTGCATTTTGCACCTCGATCGTATTCGCTACCACTGGGATTGTTACTCTCTTGCCTGGGTTCTCCAACCTCGAGTTGGAGAACCCAGGATCGTTCAGGTTTCAATCCACATGAAACCATCGTGGAACTAGAGAATCCTTATTGACCAGATAGAGCAGTTTGTGCCTCGGCTTGTGCCTGTGCAAAAGCTGCGTCAACCGTTTGATCTCCGAGGAAGATGCGATCCAGCGCCTGGGATACGGCGTCATTAACTTTGCCGGTGTTTGGACCCCAGTATGCGACGATCGTATCGGGCAGCAAGCCGCCAGCGGCAATCGCCTTATCGTTAGGATCAACGATCAGGTCAGCCTGATCGGGGTGGGTGCTATAGGCAAAACCGGTTTTGACGATCTCAGCCTGGTTGGCACGACCCGTGGTGTAGAACAAGAAAGCTGCAGCAGCTTTGGGGAATTTCGTGGCAGCATTGATGCCGATACCGTTGGTAAAGATCACGTCAGCCCGGGTCTTTGGACCAGAGGGGATCTCCACTGCTTTCCAAACCACGTCTGGATAGGTGGTCTTCATAAAGTTGACCATCCAGCCGCCTTCAGTGGTCATGGCAACCAGTTTCTTGCCAATGCCTTCTCCACACCAGCCAGCGCTGATATCAGCGGGGCGGACAAGGCTCTTTTCCTTGAACATATCATCAACGAGGGTGGCCATGGTTTTCACTTCGGGGGTATCCAGTGTGGCAGTCTTATAGTCAGCCGACGCGAATGCGCCGCCATTGGACGTGACAAAGGGCGAAAAACGAGCCCAGTCAGCGCCCATGCAGAAGCCGGCGAATTTTCCCTTGTCAGCAATGGCTTTGGCTGCAGTGCGCATATCATCCCATGTCCAGTTGGCTGTCGGTTCGGCGATGCCAGCATCGGTAAAGGCTTCAGGCAGGTAGATCAGACCGAGCGTACCCCAGTCTTTCGGCAGGGCATAAGTTTTGCCGTCCAGGGTGAAGATCTTGAGCAGGGCAGGAATGAAATCTTCGCGGGTCACTTTTGCGGTGCCCATGAGGTCATCCAGCGCCAAAAGTTGGCCGGAAGGGGCAAATGCGGTCATCAACTGATCATCCACATAGATCACGTCCGGGGCAGTACCGCCAGCCATTTGAGCTTTCAACTTGGTCTGAAAATCGGTTGGAACTGGGACATAATTTACCGTTACATCCGGGCAGATATCCTTGAACCGGGTGATGGTGTCGCGGTAAACTTTTTGTTCGGATTCATCTCCCCAACCAGAGAATGTGATCACGGCATTCGGTTCAACCTCTACCGGGCAGAGGCTCGCTTTGGTGGGAACAGCCGTTGGAGCCACGGTGGTTTCTACTGGGGGTTGGGTGGGGGCAGCAGTCGTTGGGGCAGCAGTTGTTGCCGCCGGACCGCAGGCAGCGATGAGCATGGATAGGGCAATCAAGAAGGTGACCAAGGTAAATATCTTTTTCATCGTTTCTTCTCCTGAATCTTATACAAACGTACTAAATTTACGTTATGTTATACTACGACAGCGCAGGGTCTTTGACCCTCGCGTCGGGGTCGCCTGTTGTCTCTTGCCGGAGAAGGCGACTCCTTTTTTTATTCGGTGGAATGAAATTCATTCTTGTCTTGTTTGTGGTTCTCTCCTTTCCAGTTGCAGGGTTATCCAGTTTCTATCCCGGTTGTGGAGGCACGAATCACCAGTTGGGGGGCAACCAGCTCGCCAAATGGTTCTGGGTAGGTGCCAGTCTCCAGGTAAGAAATCAATCTTCCCATTAAGTTTTGGCCGATCTCAGAGATCGGCTGGCGCAGACTTGTCAAAGGTGGATTTAAGTAGCGGGCGGTGGGCGTATCGTCGAAACCTGTGACTGCGATATCCTTGCCAGGGCGAAGCCCTTTCTGATGGATTGCAGCCATGGCTCCGATAGCCATCAGGTCGTTCATCGCGACGACGGCGGTGGGGCGAATAGGTTCCGGCATTTCCAGAAGTCTCAGCATGGATTTGAAACCAACATCGTAGCTACCTTCTCCTCGCTGGACCCAATCGGGAAGTGCATCGATCCCGGCTTCATGTAAGGCTGAAAAATAGCCCTCCATACGATTATTACCAACGCGCGAATCAGCAGGCCATGCCAGAGCGGCGATCTTATGATGCCCAAGCGACAGCAGGTGTTCGACAGCGATATGCAATCCCAATCCGCCATCCACATCAATATTAGGAAAACTCGTCGGATCGTCAAGGTGACCAAAGGCGACAAATGGAAAATTACGTTCAACCAGAAAATTTACACATGGGTCATCATAGTTGACGATTGAAAGCACAAATGCATCCACCCTGCCGGTGTCGATCAACTCGCGGTAAATATCAAGCTGTTTGGAAATTTCTGCATGATACGGAAAACAAAGCAAGTAATAACCACAAGTCTCGGCGCTTCTAAACATACTTTGAAGGAACTCATCGAGAATCGGGTTGGTCTGGTCAGGAGGAGAAGGTTCCCATGAGTAGCCAATGGTCTTGCTGCGTTGAGATCGCAGACTGCGGGCTGTATAGCTGGGCGTGTAGCCCATCTCGCGCACGGCTTCCCAAATGCGTTCTTTTGTTTCATCGGAAACATGCGCTTTTTGATTAATTACCTTGGAGACGGTCTGATAACTAACCGAAGCCCGCGCAGCAACTTGCTTTAGGGTCACTCGTTTGAGCATGCTACCTCCGTCTTCAGGGATAAGCGAACGTTCGCGCGAACGTTCGCTTATAGAATACGTCTTTGTGAAGGGTTTGTCAAGCACCCAATTGACTGAACAACATCTCCGCTATATTCGAATCAGGTAAATCATTTATTTGAATTTTCTTGACCAAATCCCATCTGGATTCTCTACGTTATCCTGCCGGGTGAAGAGATGCTTTTTTCCCGCTGTGAGATCCTTGTAGTATCAAAACTCATCCCGTGCAGAAAATTAGGTTTTAGCAGATTTCGCGCGCCGGCTCTGCAAGTAGCCGGCAATTGGAAAACCGGAAATGCTGGGAATCCAGAAAGAAATCAGGCGATAACCCAACACCGCTACCACCGCGATATGACTCGGAATACCCAGTGAGGAAAAAAGCGCTGTCATACTCGTTTCTACCACTCCAAGTCCACCTGGGAGGATAAATGCCATCTTCCCCAGGAGTATCGGCAAGGCATACCCGGTGATCAGCACGCCAATGGTGACCACGTGCCCAGAGGCCACGAACAAGAAATAAAGGGTAAACATATCAAAAAACACGTTCAGGAATGCCCCAAGGGCAAGGAGATGCCACCCTTTATGCCATAAAGCTTCCCAAGCGGTGAATAGATTATCCACTTCTTTACGGGTAAGATCTGGATCGTACGCCTTCTTTCGAAAGCGTGCCAAAAGAGCGGAAATCCAATTGATCACTCCGGTTGTCCGATCCTGGTATCTCATTGCCAAAATGGCAACGCCGAAGAGCAGACCCAAAACGACCAGGGTGATACTGAATCCGATGACCTGGATTTCAGTCAAATTGTGAGCCAACAGTAAATAGACTAGTCCGACGATAGACAGGATTACCAGTACCATGTCGTTAAACAATGAGGGTAAAAGGCTCGCAAGGGTTGCGCCCTCGATGCTGCCTTCTTTTCCACTTGTCCAGCGATAAATCGCTGTTGAACTGCCGATTGTCCCCCCTGCGACCATGGATACACTGGCGGCTCCCAAGACGATCAATGTGCTGAGCATCAACGAAACATTCTGCCTGGCAATAGCCAGTGTCTTTTGCAGCAGGTAACCACTGCCAAAATAACTCAATACCTGGGAAAGTAAAGCCAGCCCCACCGCCCAGAGGAGCATCTTGGCGAGGACTTGGAAGGAGTTTTCAAGGACTGTGATCTGGGGAAGGATCAAATAGACTGCGGCTCCCAAGACAACCAGCAATCCGATTCTACGTAAAACCTTTTTTTGTTCCAACGATTCAGGAAATTTCTCTGCCAAATTTTCCTCTTGCTGATTGAAGGATCAACTGAGCGATTCCACAAGCCGTATGATTCAATTCAATTATAGTAACAAAGTCAGTTTGGGAGGAACTTTCGAAAGCAGCTATGCCAGGAGGATGAACCCATTAGTGTGCGGGCTCTTTTATTCAATGACTTTTCCTCTTTGAGATCATCAGGTTGAATTTCGCCAATGGATAGAAAAACAAAATCAAGATTAAAGCCTTTCGAACGATTAGTGAACAGAATCAACTGCAGCTGGTCTTAAGTCCTGGCGCAAGCTAAGCAAATAACCCTTCGAATCGCCGGAAGATCACGTGAGATGAATAATCAGGCACAATTATTGCAACAGAATGAATGGGAGCAATTCTCAAGGTTAGTGTGTTTGATAATGGATGTGTGGATAGCGAGATCGGTTCCGTCCCAAGTATTGAATTTGCCCCCGCCAGTGCAGAAGCAGAATCATCCATGAGGATGGAAACATCCCGGCGACAAAAGAAGTAATTTCTACAGAAAATGAATGTTTACTGATCAAGAATACGGAGGAACACCATGTCACTGACCAATTATGATGAAAGACAGTTTGATGAAGATCCTGATGCGAACGGTCAGCTCCCTGTACCGGAAAAGAAGCCTTCCAACCGGACCTTCCTGACAGCCCTGGGAATATTGGGAGCAATTCTTATCCTGGCTTTAATCCTGCTGCTCGTGGTGGCTCCTCGCTTGATCGCCCAACAAAACGCGGCACGCCAGGAAACTGCTGCCGCCATCAACGCTGCGAACACGGGTACCGCTGCTGCCCGGTTGCCTACAGCAACCAAGGCGCCGACCGCCACGAAAACACCGGTTAAGACGAGCACCCCAATCGCAACCGCGACTTCGCGTCTCTCCGCGGCTGAAATGGCAACCGTCCAGGCGCTGCAGACTCAAATGGCTGGTCAGGTCGGTGGCGCTGCTGTGACCGCCACTCCGACGAAAACGGCTACACCCAGAGCTACAACCCTTCCCACCACGGGTTTTGCGGATGAAGTAGGGCTGCCGGGTCTTCTGGCGATGGCAGCAGTGATGATCCTGGTGATCGGGCTGGCACGCCGCATGCGGGTTTCTTTGGACTGATCGATTTCCGTAATCTCACAAAAAACAAGGCGTTTTCATTTGGAAAACGCCTTTGTTTTTCTTCACCTTTCCTCTTAAAAAAAGGAAATTGTCAATGGGTCATGAATCACCGATCGCCTGGTAAGAACGGACCGCGAGTGTGAAAGCTAACACTCCCAATCCCAGGCTCAGGATTGATGACAAAACCAGACCAATACTTCCGGGGAGAAGGGTAACGGTCAACACGGGAACAGCCGTAATAACCAACCCGAGGAGTATCCCTCCGGCACTGACATCCGGAGCAGATCCGGCGATTAACAAATGACTGCGAGCCCGCCGGATCACGTCAAAAGCCGCCATTCCAGCTACTGAAGCGGTGATCCCCGGAAGGATGATTGCAAGGTAAAGGACAGATGTCTTAAAAATGGCAGAACCCATGAAAAGCCCGGTCAGGCTGACCAGCAGCGACAAAAGATAAACCGGAACGAGAGTCAAACAGAAGAAATTTCCTGACAGGGATCGGAAGCTGCCGAAACAGAGACCAGCGGGAAAGATCGCTGCGGATGCGAACCACCGACACCTGACCGATTTGGATCACCCAATAACTTATTACCAGGGCGCGGCTGCCCAGGTCGGGGAGTATGGCAAAGCTCAACATGAGCAGAAATATTCTCAACCAAATAAAGAGCGATGACAGGCGGAAAGCGCGTTGCGACTGCAGGATATCTTTCCAAATGAGCACCCCAGCTCCTGCTAACTCCGGCAGTTTGGAAGGAGCCCTTCGTACCCCCAGCCGTCGTTGATCCTGTATTTGCCTGGCGTAAGAGCTGAACCCATATCGTTGGGCGGTCTCGAGAATTTCAACCTCCCGAGTTTCCTGGGCGGCCCGGGTAAGACTGAAACTGCCCGAAATCCAAACCATGATCCCGAGCCCGACGAAGGCAAACAGCCCGCCCGATAGAAGTGAAGTCCAGACGTTGCCGGAACTAAAACCGGTGTGCAATGGACTGGTGAGAGCAGCGACAATATTGCGCCAGAGAATGGATGAATTAGGAGCTACATTGAAAATAAAGACCAGCAGTAACGAGAAAAATGCAATGGTGCCAGGGATCACCAGGCCTTGCCAGCCAACGCCGTTCCACGTCCTTCTGCAGACGAAGGATTCCCACGACCCATTGAAGGGCAAACAATCCCAAGTGAATCGGGACCATCACTGCCCAACTGCGAAGCCCGTACCCGGCATACTCAAAAATGCGACCCGCACTCATGGCTCCCGGCATGGTGATCTCTGCCACTGAAAATCCAAGAACGATGGCCGCCAGCCAAAACACGACCCCGCTTTTCAACCAGGGCATGAGAATCCAACGCAGGGTCACTTGACGGCGATTGACGGGCGTCTGGCAAATCAGAACCTCGTCCTGCTCTGAAAAAACGATCGGGCTGCGTCTCAAGGATTGCCAAAATGCAAAAACGCTCCAAACGCCCAAAAGCAGGACCTCAAGAAAGAGGGCTGATCGTATCGGATCCACCGGGTTGAGCCAACGCAGCACAAGTGCGCCGCCGCTTGCAAAGAAAATCAGCGTGGCAAATAGCAAGGCACCAAGGTAAATGATGAGATATACCAGGTAGATCCGGTTGATGAAAGAGCGGTCACTTTGTTCATAGGCAACAAACGACAGCCAGTAGGCCAGTTCGCGTTCTTCCTGGCGGGATCGCAGCCAATGCACAGCGCGCATCACGAAGCCTCGATGACGCCGGAATGGATGACCAGGTTACGATCGCCAAACTGGTTGATCAAATCGGGGTCATGGGTGGATAAAAGGATTGCAGCTCCCTGTTCGCGGTAACTGCGCAGTTCATCTTTCAGCAATCCAACCCCTTCGATATCGAGTGCTGAGGTCGGTTCATCCAGCAGAAGCACTTCGAAGGGGCGGATCAATGCGAGGGCAAGCCCCAATTTCAAGCGCATACCGCGCGAAAAGTGATGGGGAAAGAGGTCCCTTGCTTCCCAAAGTCCCAGCTTGCGCAGTAAACTTTCCGCCCGTTGATCGAAATTCAGCATTGCATTGTTGGCCATGGCAATAAAGCGCATATGTTCCCAGGCGGTTAATTCCAGGTAGAAACGCGGAACGTCCGGCACAAATACCATGCGGCGGCGGACTTCGACTTCGTCCCGGTACAGGTCAAACCCCCCTACAGTTACCGTCCCGCTGGTAGGACGGATGAGACCCGATAAACAGGAAAGCAGCGTTGTCTTTCCCGATCCATTCGGCCCCGATAAGATGGTGATTTCTCCGGCATTCAATCCAAAGGAACAAGGGGACAAGGCTAGAAAGGAATCAAACTTCTTGCTTATTTCAGCAGCGGCCAGTTTCAAAGCCAATCGATTCACCTCATCTTCATTCTATTATGTTTTTTCGTTCGTTTGAAATATCAAATACAATCGACGAATTTTAACAAGTTTTGGGCAAAGAACAATTTGAATTTATTGTACCTGAATTCAAATTTGAATTTAGATTTGAAAGATACATAGGGGCTAACAGGTTAGAAATTGCCAAAAAGATTTCTCCTCGGAAAACACCGACGTCGACAGGCTATTATCTGGCGTTCATGTAAGGTTTTTGAATCATTTGCGGCAACGCATATTACTCAGATGATAGTCTGGGCCTTTGTCCAGCCGCAACGTATAACCATTATCCTTCTCGAGTTGACGCTGGCTTGTTATTCCTGATCAACAAGCTTTATAGATATTCGTCCTGGGGGGAGGGTCTTTGGATTCTGTTATTTTGCGATTTACACACCATTTTTTACCGGCGCTGTCCGCTGGCGCGGGTGTTCCAATGCACTGGTGAGCATTTTCTGCAGTAACTGAGGATACCGTTGCCACACGACCCGAAACAACGGCAGATAGCTGTTGTGAAAGGTGACCAGTCCATTTTTATGCACCCGAATTTCCACTTCGTTCATACATTCAGGCTCTCCCCACGTGATTCTTAATGCCAGGTATGTAGCCCGCAGTTCTCCATGCTCAGCGATTTCAGCGGTTTGCTGCAAGCTGCTGGTGGCAAGGCCGTAATAAATGTAATAGCTCACGTCTTGCGTCAGGAGACCGCCGCATTGAAGAGCAGCAAGTTCGGCCATGGGCAGGATGCCGCTTTCCTGCGCGATAGTTGTGAGTTCCAGGATATAGCGGTTCTTTAATTCCTCATTGGTCTCTTTGCGTGCCTGGTAGACTTGTTTTTCGCGTTCAAGCTCATGGCGTTTAGCCAATACCTTATTGGCACGCCGGCGTGCCTTAAGTAAAATGCGAAGTTGTTCCTTTTGTTTCTTATCCATAACTAAACCAGTCTAATTTATCCATTTATATTTTAGCACGTCCAAAATGAAGAGAATATGAGAATATTAGCCGTAGAGCAGTGGTAAACCCATGATTTGTAGGGCTGGTCGGGAATTATGAAATATTTTCGCAGAGCCACATTCACAATCAAATTAACCCTAAACCAATTCGAAATTGCGTGTATCTTATGACCTTTCTTATTAATAAGCCAAACCCGCCTGAATTTTCCCAGACGGGTTTGATTTGATCAACAGAATTGGAGGAAATTAATCAGCAGCCGCAACCTCAGGCTCGATCGTGCGCCGACCGCGTTTCCAGAAGGTTACGCCAGTCTCAACCGCCATCCAGGCAGCCAGGGCAATATAGATCAGGCACATGATCGGGATGATCACATTGGCTCCAGCGGGGAAGCCAAACACGCCGTCAACGACCGTGTATTGGAGGAACATCCGAACCAAAGCCCAGGAACTCATGACGAACATGAAGGCGGCGGGGATGATGGTAGCGATCCAGGCCTTCTTGTTCTTGGCTGTGTTGAGCAGCCAGACGGTGACGCCGATCAAAGCCAGGGCAGCCAAAAGCTGGTTGGAGGCACCGAAGGTCGTCCAGAAGAGTTTCCAGGCGGGGACAGGTTTTCCGGCTGCATCGGTGAGGGTGATGGTCATCAAGACAAGCGGGACGCCACCAGTCAAGAGAGTTGCCACGACTTTTCCGCCCCAACTCTTCCAACCGGTGAGTTCCTGGATAATATAGCGGCCAAGACGGGTGCAGACATCCAGGGTGTCATACACGAAGGTTGTGAAAGCCATCAAGCCAAAGGAAATGCCGAAGGCCGGGGCGACACCGATCAACTTCATGAAGGCGCCCAGACCGGAAGCATAGATGAAGTTCGGTGCGGCTTTGACCAGAGCGTTGTCTTTGGAGATCATCATGACCGTCGCCAGGGCGATCATTGCCACTACCGATTCAGCCAGCATCATGCCGTAGCCAATGGTTTTGGCATCGCTTTCTTTCTTCAGTTGTTTTGAAGTTGTCCCGGAACCCACCAATGCATGGAAACCGGAGCACGCTCCACAGGCTACAGTGATGAAGAGCATAGGCATCATCGGGACCCAGAAGTTGGAATCACCAAATGCAGTGGTGAAGGCGGGGTATTGGATCTTGAAGCCGCCGAAGATAATGCCGATGAAAGCCACAAGGATGGAGGCATACAGGAAGTAACCACCCAAATGTCCGCGGGGCTGCAAAAGTGCCCAGACTGGAATGATTGCCGCAACGAAGCAGTAGATGAGGATGATAACGTTCCATATCTTTTGAGCTGCTGCGGGGGTTGCAAGGCCCAACATAGCCTGCAAGTTGAAGGGGATGAATTGACCCACCCAAATGGCTACACCGACCAGGGGCAGGAAGATGACGGTCGCCCAAAGGAGGTTGAGTTTGGTGTATTTGAGCAAAAAGCCCATGACCACAGGCAGGGCAAGATAAAGCATGGATGAAGTGGCGATGGCGCCACCGCCGACCATAATGCCGCCGCCAATATCAATGGTATTCACGAAGGCAGAGGTAGTGATGTCGGTGAAGGCAACGATGATCATGACCAGGGTGAAATAGATGAACAGATTGAAGAGAATCCAGGCCCGCCTGGAAATATTCTGTCGCACCGTTTCAGTGATGGATTTAGCCTTATTGCGCACAGATGCAATCAAGGCGCCCATATCGTGCACCCCGCCAATAAAGACCGTCCCCAAAAGGATCCAGATCAACGTCGGTACCCAACCAAACGCGAGGCCTGCGATAATTGGACCCGTAACAGGACCGGCTGCTGCGATAGCGGAGAAGTGTTGACCCGAGAGGAATTTCGCATCAGTCGGCACGTAATCGATCCCATCGTTCATTTCAACGGCGGGAGTAACCCTCGTATCATCGAGGGCAAAGATCTTCTTCGATACGAACGTACCGTAGATGCGGTAAGCGAGGATGAGAAATAGAGTCCCACCGCCTACTATGAAAAGAATGTTCATTTTCTGCCTCCTGGCGCAATGATGCGCTTAATACAAGATATGGTTACCTGGTTACCAGGCATGGATAAAAATGAAAACATCGCAGGTTTATTAAACCTTGCGTAATCACCACAAGAGACAAGGAGACAGGTCAGTCACACGTAAATATTGCGACCCGTGGGATCTCCTCTAGTAAGTTAAATAACCAGAAGCCGAATATTCATATTCAAAGATTAAAATAAGTTAAACGATTCAAAACTAGTATAAGGCTCTATATTGTCTTTACAACATTACAAAAATCATCAATATCGCATGACAACCGCCAGATATTCTGAAAAGGTAAAAGCCGTCCATAAAAACATCAATTTCATTCGCACCTTTGAGTGTTCTGTGGAGCTTTTGTTGCAAGTTAACTAAACCGATTCCTTAGCATGGATATCCTTTGTGAAGATTTGGCTCGTCGGAAAAAACACCAGAGCCAAGAAATACGGCAGGTCGTAATGCCTCACGGGAAAATGTAACCAATGCGCAGGTTTAGTTCAGAAGGATAAATTGCAGAAGAGGTCTATAATTGGCGTACCATAAAATTCCGCCCATGTTTTGCCCCAGGAATCAACCTGTCACAGCATAGTCCATGTGTCGTTGATTTCGCTGTCCAGGTGACCAGCCCCCAAAAGTCACCGCTAACTTTCCGCTCGAAGTTACGCAGGGTAAACCTGTTATAGAGGATCCCAGTGGAAGCTCGTTGTAACTCATTTCAGTAAAAACGGTGAGAAAGGACTGGTCATGTTAAAAGTATTTATGAAACGCCGCAATGTGTTTATCAAATTGATCCACGAACAAGCTGCCCTCACACTGGAAGGCATGGAGCTTTTGAAAGTCTTATGTCACCGCGCCTGACCAGATCATTGCTGATAAACTGACCGCAAAAGAAAAAGAGGCGGATGAAGCGCGCCGGATCTTGATCGATGAATTGAACCGCACTTTCATCACGCCCTTTGACCGCGAAGATGTTTTTGCCCTTTCCCGTGCCATCGACGACGTGCTGGATTATGCCTACAGCACGATGACCGAGATCATCATCCTCAAAGTCGAGCCCACGCCCTTCATGGTGCGCATGTGTTCATTGCTGCGGGATGCAACTTTTGAGTTAATGGAAGCGGTGGAGCGGTTGCAGGACCATCCGGGGATTACCTCCGAACATGCTTCCCGGGCAAAAGCCCTCGAGAACCGGGTGGAAGAAGTCTATCGTGAAGCTTTGGCGGACATGTTCAGTGAAACGGATGATGTGCGGCACGTGGTGAAAATGCTCAAGCTGCGAGAGGTTTATCGCCACTTGAGCAACGCGGCTGACCGCGGCGACGAAGCCGCAAATGTGTTGGCGGATATTGTCGTCAAGACCACATAGAGGAAACCTGCATGCCGCCATTATTGATAGTTCTGATCGGTTTAGCGATCATCTTTGATTTCCTGAACGGTGTTCATGATTCGAGCAATATCGTCGCGACGATGATCTCGTCCCGCGCAATTCAGCCGCGGACGGCATTGATTATGACTGCAGTCGCTGAATTTAGCGGCCCCTTTATTTTTGGCGTGGCTGTTGCGAACACCATCGGGAATGAAATTGTTTCTTCCAACCACTTGAATCTGCTGGTGATCATCGCGGCCCTGGCAAGTGCAATCGTCTGGAATATCCTGACATGGATACTAGGAATCCCCAGCAGTTCTTCGCATGCTTTGATCGGGGGAATTATTGGTGCTGTCGCCATCGGAGCGGGGTTACAAGAAATTCAAATGGCAGGCGTACTCAAAGTTCTGCTGACCCTCTTCGTTTCTCCGATCATCGGTTTTCTTGCGGGAATGATCATTGCCAATATCGTCTATATGCTCTCATGGAAAGCCACGCCAAGCATCAATGGAGTGTTCAAGAAACTCCAGGTGATTACTTCGCTTGGTTTGGCGTTGAGTCACGGAACGAATGATGCACAAAAAACGATGGGCGTCATCACCCTCGGATTAGTCATCGCGGGTGTGGAAAAATCCTTTAATGTCCCTTTTTGGGTTATCCTTATCTGTGCTTCAGCCATCGCCATCGGTACTTCAGTGGGCGGGTGGAGATTGATCCGCACCTTGGGATCCAAGTTCTATAGAATTCGTCCTGTGCATGGGTTTGCCGCCCAGGCAGCATCCGCTATTGTGATTTTGACCGCCTCATTGATCGGCGGTCCGGTGAGCACCACCCAGGTGGTCAGTACGTCGATCATGGGCGTCGGCGCGGCGGAACGTGTCAGCCAGGTGCGCTGGGGAGTGGCAGGCGAGATCCTCTCTGCCTGGTTGTTCACGATCCCCACGACCGCGCTTTTAGCCGCCGGAATTTACTGGCTGCTTTCAACAGGGATCCCAGCGATCAGCATGTTATTTTAAAGCGAGTTCTAAAGCTGACTGGAAATCATAAGCCTGGTCGCCATGACCCAACAAGCATTCAGCCATTACGCCCCAGCCCTCGGTATGATTGAAGATGCCTGAATTTTCCTTGACCCCGGGATTGAACACCACCGCACGCATCACATCGATCGGCATTTTCACAAAAGGCGGGACGGCCAGCATCAGTCCATACGGGGTGGCAAGTCGTTCGTGGACGGTTTCCATGCATCTATGTGATTGTTCTGGTGTGGCGGCGCCGCTGATCACCGACCATACCTGGGTGTTGTCATTCTCAAATGCACCATCGGTTTCTGGGGTGAGATTATCCTGGATGGCAAGCCGGAGCATCTTTCCATCCAGCAGGTCGCAGCGGATAATAAACAGTGAATATTGCAAATTGACTTGATCCTGCTGCGTGTCCCATTGATTGGTAAATTCGCAATAGGTAAAAAGCGAGAGAGCCCGTGGTTTTTCGCTTTCGTTGGTGACCTTCATCCGCCAGTATTCGAAATGTTGACCCAACGGTACGAAATAGGTTGTTTCGGACTTTATTCCACCGTAGTTTGATTCGATCACACCGTACGCCGTACCATGGCGGCAGGTGGAGTGGTATTGGTCAAGGGGTTTGCCGACCGGCTGCCATGAAGCTGACCAATAATCAGCGCTTTCATTATCGCGCAGGTAGAAGTAGCGTCCGGGTTGGTCCATGGGAATGCTGTTGAACCGCAGGCGGAGAAAGCGTCCTTTTCTGCCGGATTTGTAAAACCCATATCCCCCGGCATTATTGGTGATGATCGCTCCGTATTCCGTCGAACCCAGGTAATTACTCCAGGATAAAGGTGTGTCAGGACGGGTGATCACATATTCTTTGGCTTCGTCAGCGAAATATCCATACTGCATGGTTCTTCCTCCATGTCTACACAAGTCAGCCATCTTTTTGCAGGACGAAATTATTCGATTGAGATGGCTAGCGGATCGATCTCGCCCGGCCAACCTGAATCCATGGGGGTGGTCTGAACCCCCTTGACGTGTGGTTTTACCAGGAAGGCGTTGATATTGTTATTAATGAAAACGCCAGGAACCTCATCGACCAGCCTCTTTTGTGCCTCTTCATATAAAGACATCCGTTCGGCAGGATCAGTTGTTGAGTCTGCCTTTGTCAACAGGGCATCCAGTTCAGGGTTCGAATAACCGGTCTGTTCGCTGACGACACCGTTCTTCCGGAAAACCGAGAGCCATTCCTGGGGATCTGGATAAACCCCGCAATAACTTAGGAGAAACATCTGCGGGGCGGTATTGGGATCTTTGGTCAGCGAGGCATAAGTGACGGCACTCACCGGGTTGAGCGTCATGTAAACACCGAGAACCTCAGTGTACTTCGCGGCTATCCACTCCCAGCGGGTGCGGTTGCGCGGCGTATCAAGGTAAGTTGCGACGATGCCGGGTAGATTATCGACGGAAGCGTAGCTCGAAGCCGCCAGGGCTTCCTGCGCTTTTGTCGGATCAAACCCCAAACGATTTCCCTTAGGGTCAGAACCAGGAAAGCCCTGGGGGATCCAGCTGAGGGTTGGTACGCCCAGACCTTTGAGAACCTCATTGATATAAGCTCCGCGGTCGAATCCAACCGAAAATGCTTCGCGGATTTTCTGGTCGGTGAAGGGTTCTTTCATTGGATTGAACATCAAAGCATCCGTGCAGCTTCCCGGGTAGCTCTTCTTTTCCAAATTCAGGCTCGCATCCTGTTCCACTGCAGCCAAATTTTCTGCATCCAAAGGAATGATATCGAATGTGCCGTTCCGGTAGGATGCGAGTGAGGCAGCAGAATCGTGGAGATAACGAACCTCAATATTGATCCTGGCTTTGCCGCGCCAATAATTTGGGTTTGGGGTAAAAAGCCCCTTCGAATTCGGTTCAAGAGAGGAAAGGACCATGGGACCATTACCGATCTGCATTTGCGGAAAAGTCCACCAGTTATTGCCACCAATTTCGATGGATTCCTGCCTCGTAGGGTAGGTGATCCATAATGACATCAGCGTGTGAAAATAGGAAGCTGGATGCATGAGACCGATCTTGAGGATCCGGCAATCCTTTTGGTCATAATCCGTGCAGGGATTCCCCTTTCGGTCCAGCGCTTGAACCTTGACCGCTGCTTTGAGCGCTGCAAGCTTCTCGGGGGAGGTAGTGGAAAGGTCGGCACTGCGCCATTCTTGAGCGCCAATAATGTCATCGGTGAGCGAGGCATGGCTGCTGCCGGTCGCAGGGTCGATATTGCGCAGGATGGAATACTCAAACCGTTTGGCGTTCAAAAGACTGCCGTCGCTGTATTTGAGATTCGCGCGCAGGGTGAAGGTCAACTCGGTCGCATCTGAGTTGTATTCCCATTTTTCAGCGGCGCCAGGGACGGTTTCGAGGTTGGCATCCAGGCGGGTAAGACCTTCATAAATCAACTTAAGGTGAGCAATGTCGCTGCCGGAAGACGATTTTTGCGGATCGAGCGTTTGAGGGTATGAACCCAAATTAACGTGAAGTGTCTGTGCGATTGATGAAGGTGTTGTTGTTTTTGCGGATAGAGAAGAGGCGTTTTCGGGTTGAATTGCTGCGATGACAATGATGACTGCTGTTAGAACCAGTCCAATTCCACCGAGCAAAATCCAGCGTTTTGCTCTTTTAATCGCGGGCACGCGAGCCAATTTCACATGATTTCGTTTTTCTTCTGATTGCCCGTTGAGAACTTTCATGAATCTCCTGAAGAAAAGAAGAAAAGTACGTACTCTATAGCCAGTTCGCTAATCCTTCAGAAAACCATTCAACTACTAGGCCGCCATTAAATTATCCTGCAAACTGCAATAGGTCAAAATTGCCCGCAAAATGGATCATCAAGAAAATTATAACCTCACTCAGGATTCTCCCGAAAGCGTGCTGACCAAAGTCAAATGGCAGGTTGCCCTAACAACAGGTTGTAATGTAAACTTCTATTCATTATTGCCATTATTCGGGTAGTTGAGAGAGATTCTGATCTCTTTGATGTGTCTTCTTCTCATTGAAGAGCGGAAATGAATAAGGAAATGAGTCGATCCTCGTTTTCTGGGTCAGGGGTCGATTAAACTTTATTGTTCGGAGGGATATTATGTGGCGAAAGTTCTTATGGGTTGTGATTCTTGCATTTGTATTCATCCTGCCGAAATCAATGGTCCGTCCAGTGCTGGCACAAACCATCGGACCCACCCCGATGGTGGTTGAATTACAGGAAACAGCTTCGCTGCCCTGGTATGTGGGAGCTCTATTATTCGTGGGTGTCGCGGTTGGGTTGACGACTTATAAATTACGCCATCAGGCGAATCGCAAGAAACCCGTCATTATCACGAATTGCTGCGCACCACTCGTTGAAGACGGGACCCGGCCTTTTCAACCCGGCGACGATCTCGCGGACCAGAAACCATGATCTTTTCCGCTGGATCTCCAATCGTTTGACAATCAGCGTAAAGCGGCATAATTTGCGTTTCACCCGAAGAATCTTGGCATTTTAGGTTCTGGGGATGCTGCACTTGACGATTGACTTGGTTTTTGTCCCGTGGTTGGTGGCAATCCTAAAATTATGTTGTAAACCTTTATAGCAATAAGTGCAATAATAGAGATGCACAATCATTCAAATGAGTTGATTGACCCGGAGGAAAAAATGAAGATCAGTGCGCGGAATATTTTGAAGGGCAAAGTTAAAGAGATCGTTACCGGAGCTGTAAATTCTGAAGTGATCATCGAGACGGCAAATGGTGAAACCATCGTTTCCGTCATCACCAAAGACTCGGTGGAAGCTCTAGGCTTAAAGGCAGGCAAAGAAGTATATGCGGTCATCAAAGCCTCCAGCGTGATGGTAGCCATCGACTGAACTTTTTTGAATGGGGGCTGACCTTGAAGAAGGGATTATAATCTTCCCGTGACCATTAATTTTTCGCAGGAAGAGCTATTTCGCTATTCGCGCCACCTGATGATCCCCGAAGTGGGATTGGAAGGTCAGCGAAAACTCAAAGCCGCATCCGTTCTGATCATCGGGGCTGGAGGATTGGGTTCTCCGGTTGGACTTTATCTTGCCGCTGCCGGGGTGGGTCGGATTGGGCTGGTGGACGATGACGTTATCGAGGCTTCCAATCTGCAGCGGCAGGTAATGCACGACAGCCTGCATATTGGACAGTTGAAGGCAGAATCCGGGCGTGAAAGATTGCTTGCCCTCAACCCGTTTATTCAAGTGGATGCTTTTGACGATTGTTTCAATGAAAAAACCGCAACCGAGATCGCCGCAAGTTACGACATCCTGGTGGATTGCTCCGATAATTTTTCCACGCGATATTTGATCAACGATCTATGTGTTCTCACCGGTCGCCCGGATGTTTATGGGGCGATCTACCGGTTTGAAGGTCAGGTGAGCGTATTGGATGCGCGGTACGGCTCATGCTACCGCTGTATTTTCCCAGAACCGCCGCCCCCGGAGCTTTCACCCAGTTGCTCGGAAGCGGGTGTATTCGGTGTTTTGCCAGGGGTGATCGGCTCGCTGCAAGCCACAGAAGTGCTCAAGCTGGCGCTTGGCATCGGCTCACCGCTGTATGGGCAGATGATGATCTATGATGCGCTGGATGCGTCGTTTGAAACGGTTAAACTGCCCAAACAACCCGAATGCATGGTCTGCGGCAAGACCCCAACAATTACCACCCTGGTCGATTCAAAACGCTTTTGCGCAGACGAGGAGCTTATTGTCCTCGCCGCGAATGAAAAAATATCACCCAAAGAACTGGCAGAGCTATTGGATCAACCCAATCCCCCGGTTTTGGTCGATGTACGTACACCCATTGAACAACAGGTATCTGTGATCAAGGGCGCGATTTCGATCCCGCTCGAACAATTATCCAGTCACCTGGCTGAATTGGATACACAGCGGGAGACGATACTTTTCTGCAGAACGGGAAGACGATCCGCCCGCGCGGTGCTATTGCTGCGTAATGCCGGCTTCGCTCAAGTGAAAAATTTGGTGGGGGGAATTAACGCCTGGGTGGAGCAGATTCGACCGGATTTGTTTCAATATTAGCCAGGTTTTCTAAACTCCTGGGATTCATAGAACATATACGACCGGTTTCACGACCAGATGACCTGTCCGCTTTCGCCATGCTCATAACCGCCCAAATGCTCGAGTAACTGGTGAAATTCATTTCCCTTGAGCCACGAAATCATGGCTTGGATGGGGGCCAGGTCAAATATATCTTGTTTCATCACGAGATCATAGCGCTCCATAGTCAGGAAAACAAACTCCAGGTTGTAGGATTTGGCAGCCGCTTCGAGCCCGATACCCACGTCCGCATGATCTTCAGCCACTTCGGCGGCGATTTCTGAATGGGTGGACTTTTGGTTGGCGTATCCCTGAATCGCTTCCGGCTGGATCTTTTTCTTTCTCAGCAATGAATCAAAATAAACCCGGGTGCCAGATCCGGCAGGGCGATTGACGAAGCGGATTTCAGGGCGGGTGAGATCTTCAATGCTGCGGATATTCTTGGGATTTCCCCGTTTTACCATAAATCCGATCCTCCGATTTGCCAGCGTGATCAAAGCCAGCTTTTCTCCGGGAAACAGATGATGAATAATGGGAATGTTGTATGTTTCCGATTCGTCATCCCATAGATGAGACCCGGCGATGTCAGCCTTGCCTTCGAGCAGCGACATCAAACCGGGGAGACTGCCGGAAAAAGTCAAATGTAATTGATAGCCGGGGGCAAATTCGCTAAAGTGGGTGGCGAGCCATGCAACCGCAAGGTCATGGCTGCCTGCAAACCGCAGCGTTTTTTGATTCACACCCTCATTAGGTGAGGATATCTTGCGCCAGCGGTCGAGCGCGATCCGGAAGGAATCTTCCACTTCGACGGTCGTGTACCCGGAAGTCATTACTTCGAGCAGGTAGGTTTCAGCGCGGTGAACCAGGTTCGCCCGGCGCAGCGGGTCATCTGCCAGCAGCGTGATCGGGCCGATCACCTTTGTGCCTTTGCCGATATGCGTGGAAACCATCCCTTCAGAAGCGAGTGTTTGCATCGCATGCTGGACGGTGCCAATGGTACAATGCCAACTTTCCGCAAAACTCCGGATGGGGGGTAGGGTATCACCGGGCTTATACATCCCGTTCGCCAGGTCGCGGCGGATGGATGCAGCAATTTTAAGATAAAGATAGTCTTCGCCCATATCGCTTCTCAGGTTTTGACAGCCTAGTATTTACAACTTTAATCCTACACCACTTCATAGTTGTGGAAGCAAAATATTGACAACAAGTCATTCAAGGCGTATGATTTTATGTATAATAGTATCTATACAATTATACAATAATTGCTTATCTGAACTAACCAGTAATCCTTTGGCACAATAAATCAAGTATGACTTGTTCTGCCCTCAAATCTTAATGGTAAACAGTGCTCCAGCAAACGCTACAGGCGAGTAGTTGCGTTTATTGCATTGATGGACAAATATCAATTTATTAAAGAGGAGAGAGAGAATGAAGAGACCAGTATTTTCGTTATTCGCTGTCATTGTTGTTTTGGGCATGCTGCTGACTGCCTGTGCAGCCCAACCTGCGTCCACCGCCCCTGCGAACCCGGACCTGATCCTGGCGACGACGACTAGCACCCGTGATTCGGGTCTCCTGGATTATTTACTGCCTTTGTTTGAGCAGCAGACCGGGTATAAAGTCAAAATGGTAGCCGTAGGCACAGGTCAGGCTTTGACGATGGGACAGGAAGGCAACGCCGATGTTTTGCTGGTCCACGCTCCCGCTGCAGAAGAAACCTACATGGAAGGTGGGTTTGGCAAGGATCGTTACCTGGTAATGCATAACGATTTCGTGATCGTTGGTCCTGAAGCTGACCCCGCCAAGATCAACGGCAGCGCCTCCACCAAGGATGCCTTCACTGCCATTGCAACAACCAAGGCAGTGTTCGTTTCCCGCGGTGACGATTCCGGCACCAACAAAGCCGAGTTGACCCTCTGGAAATCCGCCGCGATTACCCCTGAGGGTGATTGGTATATCAAAACCGGCCAGGGGATGGGTGACACGTTACGCATCGCTTCGGAGAAAGCCGGCTATACCCTGAGCGACCGCGCCACGTATCTTTCCATGAAAGATACTTTGGACCTGGCCATTCTCTATGAAGGCGACAAAGCCTTGCTCAATATCTACCACGTCATTACAGTAAACCCGGATAAATGGCCAAAAGTGAATTACACGGGCGCAAAGTCTTTCGCAGATTGGCTGGTTGCGCCAGACACACAGAAATTGATCGCCGCCTTTGGGGTGGACAAGTATGGCCAGGCGCTATTTATCGCAGATGCAGGCAAACCGGAATAAACATGTAGAATAATGTAGATGCAAAATATCCTCGATGGAATTCTCAAGGCATTTCAGTTATTGATTCAAGGTGATCCGGAAGTCGTTCGGATCACCTTGCTTTCTTTGGAAGTGTCCGCGATGGCGACACTCATCAGCTTGCTGTTGGGGCTGCCGCTTGGGACTTTTCTGGCTCTTTCGCATTTCCCCACCCGCCGTTTTTGGATCAGTGTCGTCAATACCGGTATGGCGCTACCGCCGGTGGTGGTTGGCCTGGTGGTTTCCATTTTTCTTTGGCGAAGCGGACCCTTGGGGGATTTGCATCTCATCTATACGCCGGCGGCTATCGTGATCGCGCAGGTACTCATTGCCTTCCCAGTGGTTGCAGGGTTGACGACTTCTGCCTTGCAGCAGATGGATCCACGCATCAGGATCCAATTGTTGGGGTTGGGTGCTTCCAGATTCCAAATGGTCACCACCCTGTGGAAAGAAGCCAGGTTGCCCATGATCGCCGCTTTGATCGCCGCATTCGGCAGCGTGATCTCTGAGGTTGGCGCATCGATGATGGTCGGCGGCAACCTCGAAGGGTCGACGAGGGTATTGACTACCGCCATTGTCCTTGAAACCAGCCGCGGACTGTTTGCTTCAGCCATTGCCTTGAGCATCATCCTGCTTGCCATCGCGTTCCTGGTGAATATGGCGTTGACAAATATCCAGCAGCACAGGAAATAGGCGAATGGATACTCTTCTCGAACTTCACAATATCCTTGTCCGGGCTGAACAAACCACCATCCTGGATGTACCTGAGTTGGCGGTCGGGCGAGGCGAAGTGCTGGTTCTTGTCGGTCCCAATGGCGCGGGGAAAAGCACCCTCCTATTGGTGGCAGCAGGGTTGAAAAAACCGACTTCTGGTTCAGTCAATTTCACAAAAAACCCTCGCCTTGCTGACTTGGATTATCGCCGCAAGGTAAGCACTGTGTTTCAATCTCCCTTATTGTTGAGCGATACCGTTCAAAATAATATCGCCAGCGGTCTTCGGTTCAGAGGCATAGCCGGGGAAGAAATTCACAAAAGGGTGGAGTACTGGATGGACCAGTTGCACATTGCCCATCTGGCCAAACGACGGGCAAACGGGCTTTCAGGGGGAGAAGCCCAGCGAGTCAGCCTGGCTCGCGCGTTCTGCCTTGAGACAGAGTTGATATTAATGGACGAACCTTTCAGCTCACTGGATGCACCCACCCGGCAGGAATTGCTGGGCGATCTGCGAGAGATTTTCTCAAAAACGAATCAAACATGCATTTATGTAACGCATGACCTTGAAGAAGCGCTGGCGATTGGTGACCGGGTGGCCATCTTCTTTAAGGGGCGTCTGCACCAGTTGGACAGCGCAGTCAATGTCTTCGATCATCCCACCACCCCTGAAGTCGCCTCTTTTGTGGGTGTGGAGAACATTATCTTGGGCATTGTGAAAAGCAAGTCACAAGGCTTGCTTCAAATCCAGGTGGATGGGTTAACCGTGGAAGCTGTGGGGGAGTTGGCAGCTGGGACGCATGTTTACGTGTGCCTGCGCCCGGAGGATATCATCCTTACCAGCAGCGAGCCGGAGAGTAAGCCATCCACGGCGCGCAACCACATTGTCTGCCGAATTATACAGATGATTAACCAGGGTCCACTGATCCGATTTCGGCTTCAAGCAGGTTTTTCCCTGACAGCTTTAGTGACCCGGTCTTCGGCAAAGGAAATGAATTTGGAAGTGGGTAAAGAAGTACTGGCGCTGTTCAAGGCAAGTGCAATTCATTTGATCGAATCTGGAAGATCAATTTAAGCATTACGCAAAGCTGCTCCCTTTGACTGTCTTAATTGCGAAGAAATCTGAAATGAGCACTTTTTCCTTCAGGTCCTGACAAACAATCGATTTGGTTTACGGAAATAGGGTGTCTATTTTTCAGGCTGGCTGCGTAATGACTCAAAATAAAATGTTACTTTAGGGTAAACGTTGCCTCAAATAAGAATGTTACCGAACGATCTTCCACAATAGAGCTACCTTTGTGTCAATGCTGGCTCTCAATGCTACTGGATTCAAATGTAAATATTGATCAGTTAGGCGAGCTTTGATTTCAACTGGTAATGAATCAAGAGCCAGAACTCTTCTGAACGGAGTCTTAGCCTGATCATACGTGGGGATGGTTTTACCGTCAACCCGTTCTTTATCCACCAGTTTTAGCACAGGCTGGAAGAAATTGATATACAACCGAAGGTCAGAATAGATCGAACCTAACAAAGATAGTTCCTCAGGGGTTTCCAGGCGGTCATAGCCAACAGTATGGCGCACGACAGACCAATTCTTTTGCTCTACATGTGCCTGATCGTTCTTTTGGTAAGGACGAGAACGCGTGAAAGTGATCTGCTCGGAAAGGCAATATCGGTAGAGAGTGTCATTGATAAATTCACTGCCATTGTCTGAGTCCAAACCCAAGAGAGGGAATGGTAAATTCTTTCGCAACTCACCAATGGCTTGAGAAACGGCAAATTGGGTTTTATTGGGTAAGGCAAGGCATTCTGTCCATCCAGTGGCCAAATCAGTGGCTGTAAGGGTGTTCAGATAGGTTCCTTCAGTCGTTTGGCCACAATGAGCTACCAGATCAATTTCCAGAAAGCCTGGGTGTTCATCTTCCCAGGGAGTAAAGGTGCGAACGGGAATGGCTTTTTTGAGCAAGTATCCCGGTTTGGTAGTCGAGAGACCGTGCTGGGGATGGATAAAGCGTGCTTTTTGTAAGCAACGATCTATCGTAGCCGGGCTCATACTCAATAGCATTTGCTTTAGTTCTGGATACAAGCTGAGTTCATGGCATCTTTCAAGAATAGCGACTCCTTCGGACAGAAAGGGGTGCAACCTCTTTGAACAAATGCGACCATAGATTTCCCAAACTTGTTCCAAAACTTGTACCACTTCGCCCTGGTATTTCTTTCGGCGTCCTGGCTTTTTCAATCCCTTGGGTTTGGGGCCGTGTTTCAATACCCGAATAGCGTACTTTCGGTGGTAACCGGTGGTGGCTACAAATTCATCAAGTATTTGTTCTTTTCCGGCTTTGTTAGCCTTCAAATACCGCGGACGAATTGCTTCGATCATCTCCCGCTTGCTGCGTTGACTCATCATATTCTCCCTCTGCGGATCTGAAATCCGCACTAGAGTAACATTCTTTTTGAGTCAACGTCGTTTTCTAAAGTAAGATTAATTGTGAGTCAATTCGGGCTGTAAGTCAACCAATGAAATATATGATATATTGAATAGACTTACTCGAAATTAACTTAAGCAGAGAATAAGTTAAAAATATCTTATGTTTTTGAAATCCAGCTTATCCTCAGAACCCTACTTATTGATCGGTGGTTTGATAAAAACCAAGACTCCCAAAGTAATCCTATCCACATCAAACTTCCAGCCTAATAAATGGATCAACTTCGCCCGAATAGTAGCCATTTTTGAAAAAGAACAGATAAAGTCTTTGGCGAGAGGTGGTATGCTTAATAGCTACAGGTGACGATTTGAAATATTCAATTCATTTGTTTGCTTCGCTTAAAGAAAGAGTTGGTAAGTCTCAGATATCCATTGAGGTCAGCCAACCTGCCACCGTGTCTGACCTATTGGACGAGGTCACGCGTTTGTACCCTGGAATTCAGCCTTACTTAAAAACTACTCTGATCTCTGTCAATCGAGAATTTGCCAGCCGCTCACAGCCTATTTCTCAGGGTGATGAGATCGCTCTTTTCCCGCCCGTAAGCGGAGGTTAACCCAGGTGAAGACAGCCATTCCTTCAACTCCGATCATCCGCCTTACGATTACCGTAATGACTCAAAATAAAATGTTACTTTAGGGTAAACGTTGCCTCAAATAAGAATGTTACCGAACGATCTTCCACAATAGAGCTACCTTTGTGTCAATGCTGGCTCTCAATGCTACTGGATTCAAATGTAAATATTGATCAGTTAGGCGAGCTTTGATTTCAACTGGTAATGAATCAAGAGCCAGAACTCTTCTGAACGGAGTCTTAGCCTGATCATACGTGGGGATGGTTTTACCGTCAACCCGTTCTTTATCCACCAGTTTTAGCACAGGCTGGAAGAAATTGATATACAACCGAAGGTCAGAATAGATCGAACCTAACAAAGATAGTTCCTCAGGGGTTTCCAGGCGGTCATAGCCAACAGTATGGCGCACGACAGACCAATTCTTTTGCTCTACATGTGCCTGATCGTTCTTTTGGTAAGGACGAGAACGCGTGAAAGTGATCTGCTCGGAAAGGCAATATCGGTAGAGAGTGTCATTGATAAATTCACTGCCATTGTCTGAGTCCAAACCCAAGAGAGGGAATGGTAAATTCTTTCGCAACTCACCAATGGCTTGAGAAACGGCAAATTGGGTTTTATTGGGTAAGGCAAGGCATTCTGTCCATCCAGTGGCCAAATCAGTGGCTGTAAGGGTGTTCAGATAGGTTCCTTCAGTCGTTTGGCCACAATGAGCTACCAGATCAATTTCCAGAAAGCCTGGGTGTTCATCTTCCCAGGGAGTAAAGGTGCGAACGGGAATGGCTTTTTTGAGCAAGTATCCCGGTTTGGTAGTCGAGAGACCGTGCTGGGGATGGATAAAGCGTGCTTTTTGTAAGCAACGATCTATCGTAGCCGGGCTCATACTCAATAGCATTTGCTTTAGTTCTGGATACAAGCTGAGTTCATGGCATCTTTCAAGAATAGCGACTCCTTCGGACAGAAAGGGGTGCAACCTCTTTGAACAAATGCGACCATAGATTTCCCAAACTTGTTCCAAAACTTGTACCACTTCGCCCTGGTATTTCTTTCGGCGTCCTGGCTTTTTCAATCCCTTGGGTTTGGGGCCGTGTTTCAATACCCGAATAGCGTACTTTCGGTGGTAACCGGTGGTGGCTACAAATTCATCAAGTATTTGTTCTTTTCCGGCTTTGTTAGCCTTCAAATACCGCGGACGAATTGCTTCGATCATCTCCCGCTTGCTGCGTTGACTCATCATATTCTCCCTCTGCGGATCTGAAATCCGCACTAGAGTAACATTCTTTTTGAGTCAACGTCGTTTTCTAAAGTAAGATTAATTGTGAGTCAATTCGATTACTGAATTAATTATGGTTGCTGGAGTATAATCCCTATGCTAATCGACCCGTTTGGACGAGCCATTACCTATTTACGAATTTCCATCACTGACCGCTGCAATCTGCGTTGTGCCTATTGCATGCCTGAATCCGGGGTGGAATGGCTTCCCAAGGAAGCCGTGATCACCGGGGATGAGATTGTGCGGGTGGCTGAAGCCGCTGCCAGCCTGGGGATCACCAAGATCAGGTTGACAGGGGGTGAGCCGCTTGTCCGACCGGATGTGCTGGAACTCGTGCGCAGAATTGCGGTCATTCCAGGCATTGAGGATCTCAGCCTGACAACCAATGCCATGCTGCTGGATCGTCTGGCAAAACCCCTGGCAGATGCCGGGTTGAGACGCGTAAATGTCAGCCTGGATACCGTGGACCCGGAAAAATTCCACCGGATCACGCGTTTTGGCAACCTTGCCACGGTTTGGAAAGGGATTTTGGCGGCAGAAGCTGCCGGATTACTGCCGGTCAAGCTCAATACCGTGGTGGTGGGCGGCTTCAATGATGTCGACGTGCCTTCACTGGCGCGGCTCACGCTTGAGCATCCCTGGCATGTGCGCTTCATCGAGCTGATGCCGGTTGCCAATGAAGAGGATTGGGGCGGTGGTCTTCCTCCGGTTGCAGAACGGTACGTCTCGGTGCAGAAAATGCATTCCATGCTGGCCGACCTCCATCTCCAACCGGTTGAATCGCCTTCCGGAAGCGGACCGGAGCGGACTTTTCAAATCCCGGGTGCGCCTGGAACAGTGGGGTTTATCTCTCCCCTGGGAAACCATTTCTGCAACAAGTGCAACCGTCTGCGTTTGACGGCGGATGCCCGCTTGCGCTCGTGCCTGCTGGTGGATAAAGAGATTTCCATCCGCGAAGCCTTGCAATCAGGGGCTGACCTCACGGATTTCTTGCTGAAAGCTGTCGCCAGTAAACCAAAAGGGCACGAATTGGCAGATCACAATTGCCCTGATACGCGCTACATGTCTCAAATTGGTGGATAGTTGTTGTATCATTTCGGTTTTGAAAGCGAAAAGGACCCATCATGAGCAAAGAATTGTCGCATCTTGATGCCAATGGCAGCGCCCACATGGTCGATGTGAGCGAAAAATCGGATACCATTCGGACCGCCATTGCCAGCGGAGAGGTCCAGATGAAACCAGAGACACTGGCGTTGATCCGCGCCGGGGCAATCAAAAAAGGCGATGTGCTAACCGTGGCCCAGATCGCCGGAATCCAGGCAGCCAAGAGAACTTCTGATCTGATCCCCCTATGCCACCCCTTACCTCTCAGCCACGTTGAGGTCGAGCTTGTGTTGGACGATGCCCTTCCGGGCGTGATCATCACCGCAACGGACAGGGTCACCGGCAAAACAGGCGTTGAAATGGAAGCCCTGACGGCTGTCTCAGTGGCTGCATTGACGGTCTATGACATGGCCAAAGCAGTTGAAAAGACCATGCGCATCCAAAACATTCGCTTGATCGAGAAACACGGCGGCAGGTCAGGCGACATCATCAATGAATCCCTGGTGAAGGCATGAGCGAGTTTCCATTGATCATTTCCATCACTGAAGAAGAGCTCAATTTGAACGACCTGGTTGAGAAGATTACCCTGCCGACCACCGGCGCAGCGGTGGTGTTTACAGGGATGGTTCGCGGTGAAACCGTGCGGGATGAACGGGAGACGGTGTACCTTGAGTACGAGGCATATATCCCGATGGCCGAGGCAAAAATGAAACAAGTTGCGCAAGAGATTCGCGAGCGCTGGCCGGTGGTGGAGGGAATTGCCATTGTGCAGCGCATCGGCAGGCTGATGCCGCGCACCCCGACCACCCTCATCGCCTGCAGCGCTGCTCACCGGGATGGCGGTGTTTTTGAGGCTGCCCGCTACGGCATCGACCGTTTGAAAGAAATCGTACCGGTCTGGAAGAAAGAAGTCGGCCCAAAGGGGGAAGAGTGGGTCGAAGGACATTACATCCCCAAAACCGGGGAATAATTCACCGTCTTGAATAGCTATTATATTGGCTGCGGGGAGTTGAACATCCTCGAATGCTCTTTGCATAGAACATTGCAAAGGGTTTTCTTGTGCTTCGGCAGGTAATAGATTCTATGGCAGGACACAGAGTATCCTCTTTGCAACAAAGTCTTTGGTGTTCAGCTTGTTCAAATTTGTCCAGTCCAGCTTCGGCAAAACCTGATATAAGTCAATTCTTTGCTTGCGCAGATACATTTCACCCAGAAGAAGTAGAATAAACGCAGATCGAGTCATTCGACAATACCGGCAAGAGTAGCCATTCCTCCAGGAGCAAAGATGAACGCGACTTTTCCCCCGATTTTCATTGGTGACACTTTACAGCAGCCGCAGAAAAATACCCCACTTGGAGAATACGTTCACCTCTTCGATGAGATTTTTTATAGAATTTCGAATTACGACTCCATGCCCCCGTTCTTTATGAGTTTGGTGAGCAGTTCCAACCACTGGATGTTCATCGCCTCCACGGGTGGACTGTCAGCAGGGCGGATCAATGCGGACCATGCGTTATTTCCTTACTATACCGTCGATAAGCTGACCGAAAATAACGAGAATACCGGCGCAAAAGCCATATTCCTGGTCGAGCGGAATGGCAAAAAGTCCCTTTGGGAGCCGCTTTCAGCTTGTCAGCAGGGAATATATGAAGTGGAACGCAGCCTGTACAAAAATATCCCGGGGAATGTCCTTGTTTTCGAAGAGATCAATCGCAGCCTGGGGCTGACTTACCGCACCGCCTGGCGCACCGGCGATACCTTCGGCTTCGTTAAGAGCAGTTGGCTGATAAACAATACCTCGACCCCTTGCAGCGTGGATGTTCTGGACGGATTTCAAAATCTACTCCCCGCGAATGTAACAGACCAGTCCCAAAATACGTTCAGTCCGCTTCTGGACGCATACAAGATCAGTGAACTCGATCCAAAAACTGGTTTGGGTGTTTACATGCTCAATTCAACCCTGACCGACCTGGCAGAACCGAGCGAATCGCTGTTGTCCACAGTCGCCTGGCAGGTTGGATTGGCGGAGGATGGATATTTACTCTCCTCGAGGCAGTTGGATGCTTTCCGTGCGGGATTGGGGGTGCAGACTGAAATTGAAATCCGGGGTCAGCGTGGGGCTTACTTTGTCCATGCCAGTTTGGAGCTGCCGGCAAATTCTGAGCGCTCCTGGCATATCGTTGCAGATGTGGATCAGGATGCGGCGGCTGTGGTTCATCAAACCCAACTGTTGCAGAACACACCCGCTGATTTAACAACCTTGCTCGAAGAAGACCTGGCAGCGAATACCTCCAGTTTGGAAAAGATCGTTGCCAGTGCCAATGGGCTGCAGGTGACCAACCACACTTTGCTTACCTCACACCATTTTGCCAATGTGATGTTCAACGAAATGCGCGGGGGATATTTTCCCGACCAGTATAAAGTTTGCAAGGCTGATTTTATCCACTACGTGACTTCGCTCAACCGCAGCGTTCTCACCGCGCAGGCGGCTTTCTTTGCTGACCTGCCGGATGAATTATCGATCCAAGAACTGCATGGCCGCGCCAATTCAACCGCCGCGCCTGACCTGATGCGACTGGCAAATTCGTACCTGCCGCTGTCCTTTTCGCGCCGGCACGGCGACCCGAGCCGGCCGTGGAACCGGTTTTCGATCAGCGTCAAGAACAAGGACGGATCACAGCAGCTTGATTATGAAGGCAACTGGCGCGACATCTTCCAGAACTGGGAAGCGCTGGCTTATTCCTACCCAGAATATACCGAGAGCATGATCTCGGTTTTCCTGAATGCCACGACCCCCGACGGTTACAATCCTTATCGAATTACGCGGCACGGCATTGACTGGGAAACTCCAGCACCCAATGACCCTTGGGCGAATATTGGCTATTGGAGTGACCACCAGATCATCTATCTACTCAAACTGATGGAGATCAGCGCCAGGGTTCACCCTGGAATTCTGCAGGAGGAATTATCACAGCCTTTGTTCAGCTATGCTAATGTACCATTCCGCATAAAACCTTATCTTGAGGTGCTGGAAGATCCATTCAATACCATCCGGTTCGATTGGGAGTTGGAAAAACAGATCAAAGCCAGGGTAAAGCATCTGGGGAACGATGGAAGACTGGTGCAATCCGCAGATGGCCAGGTGCTTTATGGAACATTGATGGAAAAACTGTTGACCCTGCTGCTGGCGAAATTGGTCAATTTTGTACCCGAAGGCGGCATCTGGATGAACACCCAACGCCCCGAGTGGAATGACGCCAATAATGCCCTGGTCGGCAAAGGTCTTTCGGTGGTGACCCTGGCTTATTTGCGGCGCTTCATCGTTTTTGTGCATGACCTGCTCACACAAAGCACTAGCGAACCGATTGAAGTTCACACTGAGGTCGCTAAATTCTTCGAAGAGATCGCCAGGATCCTGACCGGTTTCATCCCTGTTTTGACAAGTGGTTTCGATGATACTCAGCGGCGTACTCTGATGGATGCCCTGGGACAGGCCGGCAGCGATTACCGCTGGAAGGCTTACCAGAACGGCTTTACAGGAAAGACCACGGCGCTCGATCGGGCAGACCTGGCAGGCTTCTGCGAAACGGCTCTGCGCTTTGTCGATCACACTTTGCATGCCAACCGCCGCAGCGATGCACTCTTCCATTCCTATAATATTTTGCATCTATTCTCCGGGACCGCAACAGTCAGTCCACTTTATGAAATGTTGGAAGGACAGGTGGCAATCCTTTCTTCTGGTTTGCTTTCAGGGGATGAGTCACTGGATCTATTGAACAGCTTGCGTTCAGGACCGCTCTATCGGGCTGACCAGCACAGCTATATTCTCTATCCTGACCGGGAATTGAAAGGGTTTGTTGAAAAGAATCGAATTGCAAGACAACAGGTGGAAGACGTGGCACTGGTAAGTGAACTGGAAAAGGCAGGGGATGCGAGCCTGTTCGTGCGCGATCAAAATGGTGAGCTTCACTTTGCCGGAAATATTCACAATGGCAAGGATGTGAAGCATGCTCTGGATGCGCTGCAATCCCAACCGTGCTTCGGCGACCTGGTATCCCGTGATAGTCAGCGGATTGAAACAATTTTTGAGCAGACCTTCCATCACGACCAGTTCACCGGGCGTTCTGGAACTTTCTTTGCTTATGAAGGCCTGGGCAGTATCTACTGGCACATGGTGTCGAAGCTGCTGCTGGCGGTCCAAGAAACCATTCTGCGTACGCGAAGCGAGCCTTCCACCGCTGCACTGATCGAACGTTATGCCGATATTCGCGCCGGGCAGTGCTTTAACAAGACTCCGGCCGAATACGGTGCATTCCCTACGGACCCTTACTCGCATACACCAGCCGGACAGGGAGCCAAGCAGCCCGGTATGTCCGGTATGGTGAAAGAAGAGATATTGGCGCGCCAGGCCGAACTTGGATTTACGATCGTGAATGGTTGTACCGCATTCGATTTCTTACTTTTTGACCGCGGTGAATTACTGCGTTCACCATCCAGCTATAAGTATCTGGATATCGCCGGTCATTGGGGGCAGCTTGAATTGCCGGTGGATTCACTGGCTTATTCCATCTGCCAGGTACCCGTGATTCTCCAGGCTTCTCCCGAACCGACCATCCAGGTATTCCTGAGTGATGGCAGGATACAGAAGATAAGTGGTTCCACTTTAGACTGTGCGAACAGCAGGCACATTTTCGAAAGGGATGGTGCTGTGCATCATCTCCGGGTGTCTGTTCCGAAACATCGCGAGTAATTTGGTTAGGAATTACCCTCAGATATTAGCTGACCTTCACCATCACATTGACATTCTCAACGCCGCGAGGGGGAAGGGGAATGATGTTTCCTGGAATCATTTTCCCATCCACGCTTATTTCAACCTGGTTTCCCAGACCAACCCGCTCGACGGTGATGGCATATTGTGTCCCGCGGAAAGTTCGCACTGCCTTGAATCCCTTCCACCCTTGCGGAAAGACCGGGGAAATTTGCAGCCCTTCGAATGTCGGCGCGATACCCAAAATATGCTGGGTAATCGCCACATAATTCCAGGCTGCCGTCCCGGTCAGCCAGGAATTTTTGGCTTCACCCTGTTTGACTGCCTCGGGTCCAGAAATCATCTGGGCATAAACATAGGGTTCCGTGCGGTGAATTTCACTTTCCGCTTCGAGAACAGACGGATTGATCCGCAAATAATAGTCATGCGCTTTGTCGCCCCTGCCAATCCTGGTCTCAGCGATCATCACCCATGGGTTGGTATGGCAAAAAATGCTTCCGTTCTCTTTGTATCCCGGCGGATAAGAGGATATTTCTCCAAGGTGCAGGTGGTAATGAGTGAAAGCAGGTGCCAGGAGGACAATTCCGCGTTTGCCCGAAAGACGTTTCTCCACGGAATCCAATGCTTTTTGGGCGTTGCCGTTTTCAACGCCAATCCCGGCCATGACGCACATCCCCTGGGGTTCAATAAAGATCTGGGCTTCCTCGCACTCTTTTGAACCAACGGGATTACCGAAATTGTCATACGCCCGCAGGAACCATTCGCCATCCCATCCAGCCTGGTTTGTTCTCTCTTCCATGGTCAACCTGGATGCACGGATACTGGAAGCTTCGTCTGCATGCCCAAACCGTTTGGCGATTTCTTCCATTTCTTTACAGGCAAGCACGAACAGCCCGGCGATGAAAATACTTTCTGCAACCGTTCCATCCTTATTGGTGGTGATCTGAAAGGATTGCCCGGGTTGATCTGAGAAGCAGTTCAAATTCAGGCAATCATTCCAGTCCGCCCTGCCGATGAGGGGCAGACCATGCGGTCCCAACCGGTCCATTGTGTATTGGATCGATCTTTGTAAATGAACATAAAGGGGTTGTTCACTCCCAGGTTGATTATCAAACGGAACCAGACTGTCCAGGATCTTCCATTCGCCCGTTTCTTTGATGTAAGCGGAGACAGAAAGCACCAACCATAAGGGATCATCGTTAAAATTGCTGCCAATGTCATTATTCCCGCGTTTGGTCAAAGGTTGGTACTGGTGATAGGCTCCGCCTGTTGGCAGTTGTGTGGCTGCCAGGTCCAGGATACGTTCCCGAGCCCGGGCTGGAATCAGATGCATGAACCCTAAAAGATCCTGGTTGGAATCACGGAATCCCATGCCCCGACCCACGCCTGATTCAAAATACGAGGTTGACCGGGAAAAGTTGAAGGTCGTCATCACCTGGTAGGCATTCCAGATGTTCACCATGCGGTTGGTGTGGTCATCCGGGGTTGATACCTGGAATTTTCCCAAAAGATCGTCCCAGTAGCTGCGCAAGGCTAAAAATGCTTCATCGACCGTTGTTTGCTTCAAGTAATGCTCAATAATCGGTTTGACATTTTGCTTATTAATGGTTTGAGATGATGGGGGATCGAACTTCTTTGATGGCTCGTTCTCCTGATAACCAAGGAGAAAGAGTACCTTTTTTGACTCTCCGGGTTCCAGGGTAACTTTGACATGCTGCACGCCGATAGGCTGCCAACCCATGGCAATCGACTGGGTCGTCATGCCGTTCTCAACAGCCAGGGGGGAATCCCAGCCGCGGTAGGGACCCAGGAAGTCATCGCGCTGGGTATCAAACCCTTGCAGCGGTTCTGAACAGGCAAAAAATGCAAAATGATTGCGGCGTTCGCGGTATTCCGATTTGTGATAAATGACCCCGTCCACGACTTCCACTTCACCGATGGAATAATTCCGCTGGAAATTGTTGGCATCGTCCAGGGCGTCCCAGAGGCAGAATTCAATGGCCGAAAAGACCGACAGTCCTGCGGTTTCCCGGCGGGTATTGGTGAGGGTCAATTCCCAGACTTCCAGGGCTTCACCGAGTGGGACAAAGTATCTTGAGCTGGACTCTATCCCGGCATAGCTTGACTGGATGGTTGTATATCCCATGCCGTGACGGCATTCATACGCATCCAGCTTTTTCCGCGTAGGCTGCCAGGTTGGAGACCAAAAGCATGGATCCTCCGACCGGTCATCCCGGAGATAAATATAGCGTCCGCCTGAATCCAGGGGAGCATTGTTATACCGGTAGCGAGTCAACCTGCGCAGCCGGGCATCCTTGTAAAATGAGTATCCGCCGGCAGTGTTCGAGATGATCCCAAAGTATGCCTCGTTTCCCAGATAATTGATCCAGGGCAGGGGAGTGTCAGGACGGGTGATCACATATTCACGGTTTTGATCATCAAACCAGCCATACTTCATAGTCGTTTCCCTTTCGTTGATCCGCGCGATTGCCTTAATAAGAATTTGCTTTAATAAAATTGATCATTTCGGAAATTTTGGCAAAAGCGAGGCATGTGACCATATCTGCACCGCCGTAGTAAATTGCCATCCGGTCTGTTTCTTTATCCACCAGGGTGGCGCATGGGAAGGCTACATTGGGGACATCCCCCACGTTTTCGTATAGCTCACGTGGATTGAGTAGATAAGGTTTGGTGCGGTAGATCACCTTCCAGGGTTGGTCCAGATCCAACAAGGCTGTGCCAAAGCTGTATACGAAGCCATTGCAGGAGGTTAATACGCCATGATAGATCAGCAGCCAGCCTTCGGACGTCTCAATGGGTACAGGACCGGCGCCGATCTTGGTACTCTGCCACCCATCTTTGACCCCCATGACGAAGCGATGCTCTCCCCAGTGAATCAGGTCGGGCGATTGGCTGAGGAAAATATCCCCAAAGGGGGTGTGCCCGTTATCACTTGGACGACTGAGCATGACATATTTGTTATGGATTTTGCGCGGGAATAAGACGCCGTTCCGGTTGAACGGCAGCATGGCATTTTCCATGAAGTGGAACTTCTCGAAATCAAAGGTGTAGCCGATCCCGATGGTTGGACCATGATAGCCGTTGCACCAGGTGACATAATATCGATCCTCGAGCCAGACCACGCGCGGGTCATAGCGGTACTGGAATTGACCGATCTCCGGCTCATCACACAGCCACTGGATGGGGTCGTTGTCGATCTGCCAATCGATTCCGTTCGTGCTGAAACCGCAATTCAGGTTCATCTCACGTTGTTTATTGTCGCAACGAAAGACGCCTGCAAAGGCGCCGTTGAATGGCACTACCGCACTGTTGAAAATGCTGTTGGAGGAGGGGATCAGATCCCGGGGGATGATCGGGTTGGCGCTGTAGCGCCAGACGACATCTTGGCACCCGGAAGGCCGTTCCTGCCAGGGGAGGTTGGGGAGTGGATGATCGTTCGTGGGAAGGCTCTCCTTATCGGTTTCAGGATTTGTGCAACGTTATCGGATTGGTCTTTCGGTCACCATTTTTGTAAGGGAGTTGACAATTTCAAAAAAGATCATATAATTACTGTAGAAAATGAGAGCGCTCTCATAATCATACCACGATTCAAGACTAGACTCAATACAGCGGTACACCCCGGTAATGGAAAAAAAACGGGATAGCCGCATGAAATTTCCGGCAGGTGTTTGATTCTTTTTACGACCATTCTGGTGAAAAGGAATTCGTAAGAATCGCATGCCCCTCACCCTTGAAGATATCGCACGTCTCAGTGGCGTCTCCCGCTCAACCGTATCGCGGGTGATCAATGCTGAAGTGAATGTCAAGGAAGGCACACGCCAAAAAGTCCAGGAAGTCATCAATAGTTACAATTTTCAACCGAACCTGGCTGCCAGGGGGCTTGTAACAGGGCGGACCAACGTAATAGGTGTAGTCATCCCTGCCAGCGTTGCAGTTGTTTTTACCGACCCATATTTCCCTCAACTCCTCCAGGGTATATCCGCCCTGTGCAATACCCGCGATTATTCAGTCATGCTCTGGCTGGCGGAACCCGAGTTCGAACGGCGGATGATTTCGCGCATTTTACATAATGGTTTGGTGGATGGGGTGGTCGTTGCCTCGATCGCGATGGACGACCCGATCATCCAGTCGTTGATCGAAAGTAAAATGCCGTTCATTTTGATCGGACGCCATCCAACCGAGGATGTCAATTACCTGGATGTAGACAACGTGCAGGCAGGGCGCAAAGCTACCATGCACCTTGTGCGGCTTGGGTACAAACGCATCGCCACGATCACCGGTAAGCAAAGCCAGGTGGCGGGTTATGACCGTTACCAGGGATACGTGAAAGCGCTGCAAGATTCTGACCATCCAGTGAAGCCTGAATTGGTGGCAGAAGGGGACTTTACGGAGGAAAGCGGCTATAAAGGCATGCAGCGCCTCTTAAAGTACAAACCGGATGCCGTCTTTGTTGCCAGCGATATGATGGCATTTGGTGCGATGCGCGCCCTGCGGGATGCCAATCTCCGCATTCCAGAAGACGTGGCAGTGGTGGGATTTGATGATATTCCAGCCTCGTCGAAAACCATACCACCTCTGACTACCGTGCGTCAGGCCATTGTTCAGATGGGAAGCCTGGCGGTGGACGTTCTGATCAATATTATCGAAACCGGGACCAAGACCACTCAGAAGGTGATCATGGATACGGAACTGGTTGTTCGTGAATCCTGCGGCGCATCCAAAACGGATTGAGAGCAGAATGGATTGTGTAGGTTTTTAAAGCTTATTTGGGAACGCTCTCTAAATGTGATGGTAAACTTTTAAAATTTTGGAAGGAGGCAGTCAATATCATACATATCTACTTTCGTGCGTAAGCCATATCCAATTCGAGCTTAAAAGGAGAAAGAAGAAATGAAACGTATATTGCTTGTTGTGTCTGTTTTGCTCGTCTTCAGCATGCTGTTAGCCGCCTGCGGTACACCAGCGACCACAGCAGCTCCAACTACTGAAGCACCTGTTGCTACTACTGAAGCCCCTACTACTGTAGCTCCTACTGCAGCTTGCGTACCTTCCGCTGCACCTGCTCCTGATTACTCTGCAGCAGCCGCAACCGCTGCAGCCCTGCCGCGCAATGAAACCCTGTACTTCAATGGTCAACAATGGAATTCAGTTGTTGGTTGGAACCCGTACTCTTCCAACATGAATAATGCCATGGCCATTGCCCAACAGGACAACGCGCGCGTAATCATGTTCGAAACCCCGTACATCTACGACATGCTTGATGGCAAGGTTTATCCGCTGCTGGCAGATGGCGATTATGCCTGGAACGCTGCTCGGACCGAGATCACCTTCAAGATCAAAGCCGTCGCAAAGTGGAGTGATGGCACTGCAGTCACCGCAGATGATGTCGCTTATACCTGGGCTTCACATGTCAAATACCAGGATAACGTTGGTGTCGGAAACAAAGATTACATTGCTGACATTGTGGCTACCGATCCTCAAACCGTCGTCATCAAAGCCAAACTGGGCGCCGATGGCAAAGCCGTCAATCCCCTGATTGTCCAGGCTTATGTGAGCACTAACTATGTAATGCAAAAAGCATGGACACAAAAACTGGAAGCTCGTGTTTGTGGTGACCCAGCCGCTTTTATGACAGATACCGCATCAGACGCTGTTTACTCCGGTCCTTACGGAGCGTTCTTTGCTGATGATTCCAAAGTTGTCTACGTTCGCAATGACAACTATTGGGGTCAGGATGCCTCCATGTGGGGTAAACTGCCTGCTCCGAAGTACCTTGCTCACATCATCTATAAAGATAATGCTGCCGGTACAACCGCCTTACAGGCTGGTGAAGTGGATGTCAGCCAACAGTTCAACGCCAACGTTCAGGACCTATGGCTAAAAGACAACCTGCCCATCTCCACCTACATTGCGGATGCTCCTTACGGAATTGGCGCGAGCCTGCCGACCGCTTACTTCAACCTGGGCGCCTATGGTTTGGACCAGCTCGCAATCCGCAAAGCGATTGCCATTGCTGTAGATTATGACACCATCATTGCCAACGCCATGACCAACCAATCCGCAACGTTCGCCCAGGTTCCACGGTCACTTATGAACCCGACCGCTGGCGAGCAGGCACTCTATGACCATGCTGCCGTCAAAGATCTGCAGTTCGTTGGCAAGGATATCGCCGGCGCCAAGAAATTGCTCGATGATGCCGGCATCAAAGACAGCAATGGAGATGGTAATCGTGAATTCAATGGTAAAGAACTCCACTATGTAGCAGTCGCTCCCAATGGCTGGTCTGATTGGCAGGCTGCAATTGAAGTGGTTGCTGCCGCTGGTAAAGAAATTGGGATTGACATCACGAGTAACTTCCCCGAGTGGGCAGTCTACCAAACGGTTGTCACCAACTGGCCGATCGCCGCTGGTTACGACATCTTCATGATGTGGAGTGATGGCGCTGGCCCGACCCAGCCTTGGGGACGTATCAACCATTTGATGAATGGTGTATACGCTCAAACCGCGAACAATTGGAACGGCAACTGGGGCGGTTACAAGAATGCTGACGCCGACAAATTGATCAATGAAATCCCCACACTAACCGATGCTGCCGCGATTAAAGCAGACTACACAGCGTTAGTCAAGATCTATTTGACCGATATCCCCTCCTTCACCCTGATGTATCGTCCTCAATCCTTCCACACTGTGAACGAGAGTGTTTGGACGAGCTTCCCGAATGAAGTTGATGGAAGCAATCCTCCTGTACCGCCGCTTGATTGCACAGATGGTTACAGTGTTGCATGTCTCTATAACCTGACCCTTGTCAAGTAATTTGTAACCGAGTCTTAAAGCCATGTTCCGGTAAACCCGGAACATGGCTGTTATTCGATACAAGGAGGTATTCCAGTGAAAGGATACCGAACGTATTTCCTTAATAAATTGCTTTGGTTTGTGGTTACCCTGTTTGCGGCTTTCTTATTGAATTTTATTTTGCCTCGGCTGATGCCAGGGGATCCAGTGGCTGGCATTGTTGCCAGGTTAGCCCAGGGCATGTCCAGCTCAACAGGCATGAAAGCGGTCTACGAACAATACGCCGCGCTGTTTGGACTAGACAAACCCTTGCTTACGCAGTTCTTCCTCTATGTAAATAATGTCCTGCATGGTAGTTTTGGCGCATCTTTTACCCAATATCCCAGACCGGTGGTTGATATTATCAGATCTTCCATTTGGTGGACGGTTTGTCTGCAGTTTCCGGCGATCATCGTCGGTTGGATCATTGGAAATACACTGGGCGCGATCGCAGCCTATGTCAAAAAAGGTTTCGATAAAGTCGTCCTGCCTGTAAGTATCTTAATTGGCAATCTCCCGGCATTTGGAATGGCCGTTATTTTATTGGTGATTTTTGCCGTTGATCTAAAATGGTTCCCGACATCCGGCGGATACGGCTTTGACCTGATCCCCACTCTGAGCTGGCAATTTGTGTGGTCGGTAATCGTTCATTACCAATTGCCATTCTGGTCGATCGTATTGGTGGCCATTGGCGGTCAGGCGGTCGGCATGCGCTCCATGTCCATCTACGAGCTGAATGCTGATTATGTAAAGTACGCTCGTTTTATGGGCATCAAGGACCTAAAGATCGTAGGTTATGTGTTTAGAAATGCCATGCTGCCGCAGGTGACCGGTCTGGCGTTATCCATCGGCACGATGGTTGGTGGTGCTCTGGTCGCGGAGATCATCTTTAGTTATCCAGGGCTGGGTTATATGCTCTTACAGAGTGTAAAGGGAGGAGATTATCCGCTGATCTCAGCAGTCACCTTGATCATCACCTTGATGGTATTGATCGCAACATTTGCCATCGAAATCATTTATGGCTTTATTGACCCGCGCATTAAAGCAGCGCAGGCAGATTAGGCAGAGATGCAGCTATGAAACATACACTCGAACAGGTTTTTCACTCCGGAAAATTCATTGTTGGCTTTGTCATTTTTATGGCTTTATTGCTGACGGTGTTGATTTACCCGATCTTTGTCAAGGATGCTCCTTTAGGGATCATTGCGCAAGGAAGTTTCTTCCCGCCTGGGATCTACGTCAATACTTACGATAGCATTAATGCCACTGATATCTATACCCTTAATCTAAATGATGCTGCTGCCAATCGGATTGCCAGTAAATTAAGCAACGATGATCGTACAGCCATGAAGGATTGGTTGGTGGCAGATGGCATTCCGGCGGACCAAATCGATATATCGGACACGGCAGCTCTCCTGGGTCTCTGGGAAAAAAATTACGATCCCCAAAAGAATATCCCTGGGATGATCTTCGCTCAGAAAAGATATTATCAAAGGCTCAACACCTCACTCGAGGGGATCCTGTCAACTGAAGGGGAGATAATTGCAGCCCTCAACCCGCAAACGGGTGCCTTGGAACAGATGGGCACCGCCAACCAATCTGATTACGTGAATATCAATCAGGTGGCGAATGTTCGGGTACTCCCCCTTGGAACCGACAACTTCGGACGCGACGTATTAACAGAATTGGTCAAAGCGATGGGGGTATCGCTTGAAATCGGTTTTGTCGCAGGTATCATTGCAACTACAATCGGTTTGACGTTGGGATTGCTGGCAGGGTACATCGGCGGCTGGGTGGATGATTTTATCATGTTCATCACCAATCTTTTTACGGTCATCCCCAGTTTTGTATTGTTAGTTTTGATTTCATTCAGCATCGGACAGGAGCAACGCGGTGCAGTAACGATCGCTATCGTGATCGGGCTTACCTCCTGGGTATGGACAACCAGGGCGGTGCGGTCGCAGGTGATTTCTTTGCGAAATCGCGACCATGTGAATTTATCAAAATTATCTGGTCATTCAGTTTTCCATATCATCCTCAATGATATTCTGCCCTACATCGCATCTTATGTGGTGATGGCGCTAATCCTGCAGATTTCCTCGGCTATCTTGATCGAGGCAAGCCTGTCGATCATCGGATTGGGACCGAAGACCTCTGAGGTGCCAACATTAGGGTTGATGATGAACTGGGCGATGATCTACCAGGCACAAATCCTGGGCAAATGGTGGGCGTACTTCCCCGTGATCATAGCCATTGCCCTGATTACATTCTCGATGAATTTAATGAATACAGGTCTCGATCAGGTATTCAATCCTGCTCTGAGGGACTAGGTGAATGCAATGTCAAAAGTGATACTAGAGGTAAAGAACCTAACCACAAAATATATCACCCGGTTTCATGAAGATGTTTACGCGGTCGATCACGTTTCTCTAAAGGTCGAAGAAGGAAAATCGCTGGGGATTGCGGGAGAATCCGGCTGCGGAAAGTCAACGCTTGCGCTCAGTCTGATGGGGTATTACTTTGCTCCGCTACACTACACCAGCGGTGAGATCATCATTGATGGGCAGAATATATCCGGGATGGCGGCTGACGATATTCGAAAATCGATCCTGGGCAATGAGATTGCCTATATTCCCCAGGCAGCCATGAACGCGCTCAACCCCACCCGGCGGATCATCAATTTTATCGAAGACGTGATCCATGCCCATGATCCGAAAGTAAGCAAAAAAGATATTTATGACCTTGCCAGGGATCGTTTCGAGATTTTGGGGCTTCCCGCAGATGTATTGGAAAAATATCCCGTCGAGCTTTCAGGCGGGATGAAACAACGGACTGTGATCGCTGTGTCTGTGATCCTTTCACCGAAGATCCTTATCGCTGATGAACCTTCCTCGGCGCTGGATGTGACCAGTCAGAAAATGGTCATCAAGATGCTGATGGACTTGATGGAAAAAGGCTTGATCAAATCGATGATCTTTATCACGCACGAACTCCCCCTGCTTTTCAACGTGACTGATGATATCATGGTCATGTACGCAGGGCAGATCGTCGAGAAGGCAACTGCAAGAGAAGCAGTGTTCGACCCGCTTCATCCATATTCAAAGGGGCTCATGGGTTCGATCATTGTGCCGGAAAGCGGGC
This sequence comes from uncultured Chloroflexia bacterium, assembly GCA_963714465.1. GTDB lineage: Bacteria > Chloroflexota > Anaerolineae > Anaerolineales > Anaerolineaceae > UBA6107. The sequence continues at coordinate 362,303 of CAVQOS010000004.1, forward strand.
TGCGGAATGTCCATCTCACCGCCATTCCCGGGGTACCGCCCAATCTTAAAAAACCACCCACAGGATGCCAGTTTGCTGAACGGTGCAAATACGTAATACCGGAATGCAAGACCCATCCAATCGATCTGCGTGAAATAAAAGGTGATCGTGCTTACCGTTGTATATTTACTGAAGAACACCTGAGAGAGGCATATCAAAATGGCTGACGAGAATTGTTCATGTCTGAGGGGTGAAGGGCTTACCAAGGTATTTGGGCTTGGCCGCAAGCAATTTATGGCCGTTGATCATGTAAATTTCGATTTTAGCGAGGGCGGATTTGTTTCGATCGTAGGCGAATCGGGCAGTGGGAAAACCACCTTGGCCAAGATGCTTTTGGGGTTGATCAGTACTACCGAAGGCGAGATTTTCTTTATGGGGAAGAAGCGCGATATCAGTACGCAGAAAAAGAAAAAGGAATATTGGAGGAATATCCAGGCGATCTTCCAGGATCCGTATAGCTCATACAATATTTTCAGCAAGATCGATACTGTACTGCTGGACTGTATAAAATTGCGCGACGGTAAAAATTTGACGAAAGATCAAAAAATCGCCATGATTACAGAAGCCTGCAGCTTTGTGAATTTGAAGTTTGACGAGTTGACCAATAAATATCCCTTTGAGCTCTCCGGCGGTCAAATGCAGCGCTTGATGATCGCCCGCATCTTCTTACTGAAACCCAAGGTCCTGCTGGCAGATGAACCCACCTCGATGATTGATGCCTGTTCTCGCGCGACCATCCTGGACATGTTAATGAAGCTGCGGGATGAAATTGGGATGACAATCATTTTTATCACCCATGATATCGGCCTGGCATATTACGTGTCGGATAGTGTTTATATTATGGAACATGGGAAAATAATTGAAAGCGGAACAGCTGATGAGGTAATTCTTCATCCAAAAGAAGCGTACACTAAACGCCTGATCAGTGATGTTCCCAAGATTCATGAAGCATGGGATCTCTCGACAGTGCAGTACTCGACAATTTAGGACGCAACCGTAAACAAACATGAACAATTTTTGCTGACTGAGTTGAGGTTGCCCAGTGGAGCCATCTGCATAGTAAATGCCGTCTGCAAGGAAAATTTCCTTTGAACCCCTGGAATTAAATGAGCCTGATAAACAATAACTTAACAAGCAGGTTGCTTGGTTTTCCGCCTGACGCCCGGCTATTGATCATCAATGCCGATGATTTTGGGATGTGCCATTCCATCAATACAGCCATCATTGTTGCTTTGAACGAGGGGGTGGTCCAGTCCACAAGCCTCATGGTCGTTTGCCCCTGGGCGCTCCACGCCATGCATTTCCTCAAGGATCATCCTGAAATTCCCTTCGGCATTCATCTCACCCTTATCAGCGACCCGATCGATTACCGTTGGGGTCCGATAACATCCAGGGAAAAAGTACCCTCTTTGGTGGATGCGAGCGGCTATTTTTATGATTTCGATGCACAGCCTATCCTGCGCGCCCAGGCGAAGTTGGATCAGGTGGAACTGGAATTCAGGGCGCAGATCGAAACCGTGCTGGCGGCCGGGCTCCAACCCACTCACCTGGATTGGCATGCCCTGCGTTTCGGCGACCGAAAGGATATTCCTGATCTGATGGTCCGCCTGGCTGTGGAATACGGACTGGCACTCCGTGTGATCGACCGCGATTTGATTGAAAAATTACAGAACCGCGGGTACCCGACCATCGATCAAGTCTTCCTGGATAGCTACGGTCTTGACCCGAGTTCGAAATCGACTGTTTATCCGCGGCTGCTTCACGAGTTACCTGCCGGTCTGAATGAATGGGCGGTTCATCCGGGGATGGACAATGCAGAATTGTTGGTTTTGGAACCGGCGAATCAGCATCAGCGCCAGACCGATTTCGACTTTTGGACTTCCACGGTGGCAAAAGAGATTATTAAAGAAGAAGGCATCATCCTGGTTGATTATCGGGGTCTGCAGGATGTTTGGAGAAGATTACAACCCTCGGAGAAATTAGCATGAAAATTCAATCTTTGGCAGGTAAATGGGAATTTCGTCAGGCAGGTACGCAGGAATGGTGCCCTGCCACTGTTCCTGGCGGTGTACACACTGATCTACTGGCATTGGGCCAGATTCCCGATCCGTTTGTGGGTGACAACGAAAAGCGTGTCCAATGGGTGGCCGAAAAAGATTGGGAATACAGCCATCGATTCGCTTTCAATCCAGATCTATTGAACCGGGCGCAACTCTGGCTGGTCTGCGACGGGCTGGATACACTGGCAACTGTCTTTTTGAATGGCACCGAATTGGGTCATGCCGAAAATATGTTCAGGCAGTATCGCTGGGATGTGAAGTCTCTACTTAAGAATGGCGAAAATGACCTGCGCATTGTATTTGATTCCCCCGTGGGTTATTGCACTGCAAAGCAAGCCGTCCGTCCCATGCTCGGGGTTTCGCAGGCCATTCCGGGCGGTCCTTACTTGCGTAAAGCACCCTGCCAGTTTGGCTGGGATTGGGGACCCCAACTGCCTCCCATGGGTATCTGGAAGGATATTCGCCTGGAAGCGTTTGATGGCGCAAGAATCGAAGATGTTTCCCTCAGTCAGCAGCACACTGATGGCTGGGTGACTGTCTCAGCACGCGTAGCCGTTCAGAACTTCGACAATCTACCCTGCTCGGCAGTTCTGACGCTTGTCGCACCGGATGGGCAGGTTTTTGAGACCAGTGTTGCAGTCACGCCGAGTAATGAGAGCACATTAAAGGTAGATATTCCCAATCCGCAGCTCTGGTGGCCGAATGGCTACGGCGCCCAGCCGCTGTATCATGTGAAAGTAGAACTTCGAAAATCTGACCTTGTGCTGGACGAGCGAGACTATCAGCTCGGGCTGCGCACCATCGAACTGCGTCAACAGCCGGATGAATGGGGGCGTTCCTTCACCTTTGTGGTTAACGGGCTGCCGATATTTGCCAAAGGGTCCAACTGGATCCCGGCAGATTCTTTTCCCACTCGCATCACGGATGCGTCACTGGAAGGGTTGATCCGTTCTGCAGCCGAGACGCACCAGAACATGCTGCGGGTGTGGGGCGGGGGATTCTACGAGGAAGAACGTTTTTACGATCTCTGCGACCGCTACGGTATCCTGGTGTGGCAGGAGTTCATCTTCTCCTGCAGCATGTACCCGTTGAATGACCCGGCTTTCCTGGAAAATGTACACACCGAGGTTGTCGAAAACATTCGCCGCCTGCGCCATCGCGCCAGCCTGGCGTTGTGGTGCGGCAACAATGAGATGGAATGGGGCTGGGTGGATTGGGGTTGGAAGGGTCCTGAGTACCAGGACATGAAAGATGCCTATGACCGATTCTTCCATCACACCTTACCTGAATGGTGCGCTGCTGAAGACCCGAATCACTCCTACTGGCCCAGCTCACCCTCTTCGAATACTCCCTTCGAGAATCCGAACGGTCAGCAGCAGGGCGACGCCCATTATTGGGATGTCTGGCACGGGCGCAAGCCCTTTACATCGTATCGCGACCAATATCCGCGGTTTATGAGTGAATTCGGTTTTCAAGCGCTCCCGCCCCTGGCGACCATCCGTACTTATGCTGAGGAAGCCGATTGGAATATGACTTCCTACATCATGGAGATGCACCAGAAGAACGCAAGTGGTAATTCACTGATGGTCGGCCAGATGCTGGATTCCTTCAGGTTGCCCAAGGATTTTGAATCACTGGTGTATTTGAGCCTGGTGCTGCAGGCTGAAGGCATTCGTTATGGTGTGGAACACTGGCGGCGGCATCCGAAGCGGGTTGCCGGCACGCTTTACTGGCAGCTCAACGATTGCTGGCCGGTAGCTTCCTGGTCGAGCCTGGATTATTTTGGACGCTGGAAAGCTCTGCATTATGCCGCACGTCGTTTCTACGCGCCCTTGTTGTTGTCCATTGAAGACCAGCCGACTGCGCAGAATGTGACCATTACCAGTGACTTGCGCGAGCCCTGGGAAGGGTCTGTACGCTGGTCGCTGGAAACGCTGGATGGCAAGGTACTTCAAGCAAGCGAAGAATCCGTAAGGGTTGCTCCATTTGCTGCGACACCCGTCTGCCAACTCGATTTTTCCAGCAATCTTGACGATGATTCACGCCGGGAAGAGGTTTTTATCGCTGAACTCTGGCAGGGGTCCACAATTGATCACCCGTCAAACAGCCTTTTTCGTACCCACCAAGCATCTAAGTTTGACAGATCCGGCAATCTCTTATTATTTGCATATCGAAGAGGGGCTGCTTCACATCGAACTGAGTGCTCTCTCCCTGGCGCGCCTGGTGGAATGTGCGTTGGACGGCGCGGATGTGGTATTCAGCGACAATTATTTCGACCTGCCCGCAGGTCGCACGGTTGAAATCACTGCACCGGTTCCTGCTGGTTGGACGATTTTGCAGGTTCAGGCAGCGTTCAAAGTTCGTTCGATCTACGATTCGTATGCGCATGGCGCGGCGAAATAATCACCACCTATACTAAACAAGGAGTAACCCATGTCCGAGCAAATCCAATCCATCATCGCAAAAATGACCCTCGAAGAAAAAGCCGCACTTTGCACCGGCGCCACCTGGTGGACGACGACCCCTGTTGAACGCCTGGGTGTACCGGAAATGATTGTTTCGGATGGTCCGCACGGCCTCCGCCGCGTACCGGATATCCATGCCGTAAATCAGGAAAGCCTGCCTGCCACTTGTTTTCCCACCGCGTCCTGCTCCGGTTCCACCTGGGACGTGGAGCTGATGCGCAAAATGGGTGAGGCGTTGGCAGAAGAATGTATAGCATTGAATGTGGACGTTCTACTTGGCCCCGGCGCAAACATGAAGCGCTCCCCCCTGTGTGGGCGCAATTTTGAATATTTCTCTGAAGACCCTTACCTGGCTGGCGAAATGGCTGCAAGCCTGATCACTGGCATGCAAAGCCGGGGAGTGGGCGCATCACTCAAGCATTTTGCCGCCAACAACCAGGAATTCCAACGCTTCAGCATCAGTTCTGAAGTGGATGAACGCACGTTGCGTGAAATTTACCTGGCGGCATTCGAAAAGGCGGTCAAGAAAGCCAAACCCTGGACTGTGATGTGTTCGTACAACAAGCTGAACGGCACCTACGCATCAGAACATTATCATCTTTTGACCGAGATTCTTAAGAATGAATGGGGCTTCGAAGGCCTGGTCGTCTCGGATTGGGGTGCTGTGCATGATCGCGTTGCCTCGCTCAAAGGTGGCCTCGACCTTGAAATGCCCGGTCCGCAGGCGCAGCGCGTCAAGGCGGTTGTGGAGGCTGTTAAGGGCGGGAAGCTGGATGAAGCCGTTCTGGATGAATCTGTCCGCCGCATTTTGACCATTGTATTCAAAGCCAAGCAAACGCCTAAAAACGGAACCTTCGATGTGGACAAACATCATGACCTGGCGTACAAAATCGCCAGCGAAGGCATGGTGCTGCTTAAAAATAACGGACTGCTGCCGCTCAAGGGTCAGGAGCATATTGCTGTGATCGGCCGCTCAGCAGAAGATCCCCATTTCGAGGGCGGCGGCAGTTCTCACGTCAACCCCACCAGGGTGGCTGTCCCGTTCAAAGAACTGCAGGCTCAATCCGAAGGGGCTGAATTGAGTTATGCCGAGGGTTACCCGGCGGATAGCTCCTTTAGCCAGGCGTTGATCGATGAGGCGGTTATGCTGGTAAAGTCTGCCGATGTGGCAGTGATTGTTTATTGCACTGCCCTCTTATATTGAATCCGAAGGGTACGACCGTTCCGATTTAAACCTGACTGTGCAGCAGGAGGCGCTGATCAAAGCTGTTTCAAAAGTCCAGCCCAAAACCGTTGTGGTGCTCAATAACGGTGCACCTGTGGCAATGGATTCCTGGATCGACGGCGTGGCAGCGGTGTTGGAAGGCTGGATGATGGGGCAGGCAGGCGGTGTGGCGATTGCTGATGTGCTGTTCGGCAAGATCAACCCCTGCGGGAAACTGGCTGAAACCTTCCCGATTAAACTGGCTGACACGCCGGCCTACATCAACTGGCCGGGAGGGGCGGGTGCTGTACGTTACGGTGAAGGGATGTTCATCGGCTATCGCTACTACGATGCCAAACAGGTGCCCGTGTTGTTCCCCTTTGGCTACGGGCTGAGTTACACCACCTTTGCCTATAGCAATCCAAAAGGTTCGAAACAAACATTCAAAGATATGGAAGGCGTAACGATAACGGTGGATGTTACCAACACGGGCAGTGTTGCCGGTAAGGAAATTGTTCAGGTTTACGTCCACGACCAGAAATCCAAATTGGTGCGTCCCGAGAAAGAGTTGAAGGGCTTTGTCAAAGTGGAACTCCAGCCTGGCGAGACCAAATCCATCTCCATTCCGCTCGATTTTCGCGCCTTCGCTTACTATCACCCCTCGTATAAACAATGGATCACCGAGGATGGAGATTTTGACCTCTTGATTGCGGCTTCTGCTGCCGATATTCGCCAAACCCTGACCGTGACGCTTGAATCAACGCTAAGTCTCCCCTGCATTCTCGATAAGCACTCCACCATCCGTGAGTGGATGGACGACCCGAAGGGTAAGATTGTGTTTACCTCCTTCTTTGAAGATGTTATGGCCAAGAGTCGAGCGGCATTTGGCATCGGTGATGAAGATCCCGGCAATGGAAGCAGCATGGGGATGGACATGATGGACATGATCGGGGATATGCCCCTGGTGAGTGTGCTGATGTTCCAACAGGGAGCGTTGAATAAGCCTGCAGAAGAAATCGTGGATGGGCTGTTGATGCAGGTTCATCATCTTGGCAAATAGATTGCTCTGAGGAATAACCCATGAAAACAAGCCAGAGTGAGGCATCCAACCTTCCCGACGAAATCGTCAGGCAGTATTCCGGGCTGATCAAAACTGATCAAGGATTGCCGTTTCGTGATCTCAACAAAAACGGCAAATTGGATGTTTATGAAGACCCGCGGCAACCCATTGAAGCACGGGTCGAAGATCTATTGGGGCAGATGACACTGGAAGAAAAAGCCGGGATGATGTTCATCAACGGCTCTGTAATTCCCGAGGACGGAACGATCGAAGAGAAACCTGGCAGCGACGGGTTCGGCATGACTGCGGCGAATCAAATTGCTGATCACAAAATGAATTCCTTCAACCTCTGGAATATTCCGGGGGCGCAGAGTGTGGCAGCCTGGCATAATAAATTGCAACAGTTCGCTGAACGAACCCGGCTCGGTATCCCGGTCACGATCGCCTCTGACCCGCGCAACCACTTCACCCGCAACATCTTTTCGATGGCAGCCAACGAGTTTTCGCAGTGGTGCGAGACCCTGGGTTTTGGCGCGCTGGATGATCCGAATCTTGTTCAGCAGTTTGCCGATATCGCGCGGCGGGAATATCTTGCCGTGGGTATCCGGGTGGCGCTTCACCCGCAGATCGATCTGGCCACGGAGCCGCGCTGGCCGCGCATCAGCGGGACGTTTGGCGAAGATGCCCAGGTGACCGCGCGTTTGGTTAAGGCCTACATCAAGGGGTTTCAAGGCGCAGCCCTCGGACCCCAAAGCGTAGCCTGCATGACCAAGCATTTCCCGGGTGGCGGACCGCAAAATGAAGGTCTGGATCCGCATTTTGAGTATCAGAAGGGTCAAATCTATCCCGGCAAGAATTTCAATTATCACCTGATCCCATTCGAGGCTGCCTTCGAAGCCAATACAGCAGCCATCATGCCCTATTACGGCGTCCCCATTGACCAGACAGATGAAAATGTGGCGATGTCGTTCAACAAGGCGATCATTACCGGTCTGCTGCGCGAAAAATACCACTTTGAGGGTGTGATCTGCACCGACTGGGGGTTGATCGCGGACGTTCATTTTAAGGATGCCGTCTGGCCAGCCCGAGCCTGGGGAGTCGAGCACCTGAGCGAAACCGAACGGGTGCTCAAGGCGCTCGAAGCCGGAGTGGATCAGTTTGGCGGTGAAAGCTGCCCTGAATACGTGATCGAACTGGTGAAAAGTGGACGACTCTCCGAGGCACGGATCGATGCATCTGTGCGCCGGCTGTTGCGGCTGAAATTCCAGTTGGGGTTGTTCGATGCGCCATTTGTGGACGAAAGCAAGGTTTCTCAGGTCCTGGGTGATCCGACCTCGCTGGCTGCCGGGCTTGCGTCGCAAGAGCGGGCGATGACCCTGCTCAAAAATGATCAGCACATCCTACCCATGCAAGGCTGGCCGAAGCTCTACGTCAAAAATATCGATGCGGCGGTTGCAGCTCGCTATGCAGAAGTGGTGGATACGCCTGAAGAGGCAGATTTTGCCATTCTGCGCCTGGATACCCCCTGGGTGCCGCTCGAGACAAAGAACCCCATGGCTCATGATTTTCATCACGGCGACCTGGATTTCAAGGGCAAGGAAAAAAGCGAGATCCTGGCTTTGACACAGACAGTACCCACCATTGTTGTGCTGTACCTCGACCGCCCTGCTGTCATCCCCGAAATCAGTGCAGGGGTAAAGGCGCTTTTGGGCGAGTATGGTGCCAATGATACGGCGGTGATGAATGTGGTCTTTGGTAAAGCCCGTCCGGAGGGCAAACTGCCTTTCGAGCTTCCCAGTTCAATGGAAGCGGTGCTCAACCAAAAACCGGATCTTCCGCACGACTCAGAGAATCCGCTCTATCCATTTGGCTTCGGATTGTCTTATTGAGATTTCTGTGCAAGATTGACTTGATCTATTCAAGGAGAGGAAGCCATGCCGCTGACTTTCGATTTTCCGCTTGAGCAATTAAAAACCTACACAGGGATCAACCCTCGACCGGCTGATTTTGACGACTATTGGGAAAAAGCTCTTAGCGAGATGCATTCGGTTGACCCCCAGGTTGCACTCGAACCTGCTGATTTTCAAGTGCCGGGAGTTGAATGTTTTCATCTTTACTTTACCGGAGTGGGGGGCGCCCGGGTGCATGCAAAATTCCTGCGTCCCGAAAAGATCACGTCAGCTTGTCCTGCCGTCTTGATCTTTCACGGATACTCTTCTGATTCGAATGATTGGTCTTCTAAGCTGAATTTTGTCTCACAGGGCTTTATTGTTGCTGCTCTGGATAGCCGGGGGCAGGGTGGATTGTCTGAAGATAGCGGAGGAGTGATAGGGAACACCTTACATGGTCACATCATCCGCGGCCTGGAGGATGCCTTGGCCGGCAGACCGGAGAAACTGCTGTTTCGCCAGAACTTTCTGGACACAGCCGAACTGGCAAAGATCGTCATGGACATGCCGGAAGTGGATGGGAATAGGGTCTACGCAACTGGCGGAAGCCAGGGTGGGGCTCTCACCGTGGCATGTGCGGCATTGGAGCCGCGCATCAAAAAAGCCGCTCCCGTTTATCCGTTCCTGAGTGACTACAAACGCGTGTGGGAAATGGATCAGGCCAAAGACGCTTATTTGGAATTAACCGAATACTTCCGGCATTTTGATCCCCAGCATAGGCATGAGTCTGACATCTTTGAGATGCTTGGATATGTGGACATTCAAAACCTGGCGTCCCGGATTCGGGCGGATATCCTTTGGGGCACAGGCCTGATGGATACTGTTTGTCCGCCTTCCAGTCAATTCGCGGCCTACAATAAAATCACATCCCGGAAATCAATGGCGATCTTCCCGGATTTTGGACATGAAGAATTGCCTGGGCTGAATGATCAGATATTCCAATTTTTCCTGAGCAAATAGAAAACCGTATTTTGCTATTGCGCATAGTCTACAGCTATCATTCAAATAATTGAGGTCGTCCATTATTGGTTAACCCTGCTCTGAAGGCATCCTTTCTTCCTGCAGAAATCGATGAATCAAAAAAACCAACGCCAGGTGCAACGACATTACCGGCAGGAACGCCAGAGTCGGGTATAGTAACATTTCAGAATCCATTAGCGGTTCTTGCGAAATAAGTCAAATGAACCCGTCTCGGGGAAGCGCACTGTTAAAGGTAAAATTGAACCTGCCTGAACCTGATTTCGCACCAATAATTAGTGGTGAATTAGGGGAAAGTATTATTTAATTAGAAAATCTTCAGTTCGGGGAAGCGAAAAAATGGCATCCCAAAAAGACGAATACCCAGTTGAGAAGATCAAGGATTCAGCGCTAAACGCCGTGCGATCTGAGAGAGCGCCTGCGCCTGTCCGCCGCTATAGAGCAGTAGTGTTCCAGGGGACGCTTGTCACAGCAGCAGTTGCTTTTGGCATTTTGACATTTCTGGTCAAAACGACACCTTCATTTCCCATTGATCTTCAGATCACGAGAGCCATCCAGTCGATCGATTTTCCATTATTTAGTTCGTTGATGAGCGCTGTAAGTTGGCCGGGCTTCAGTCCCCAATCCATGATTATCACCGGGTTGATCGTTTTATTGATCTATGGATTAGGTCTGCGTTGGGAAGCCGTAACGGCGCTTGTCGCTGCGGTCTTCGAAACCGGGATTAACCTGGTGGTCAAGGATCTCATTCAACGTCCGCGACCGACGTCTGCCCTGGTAAATGTATTTGCTCCACTCGATAGTTACAGTTTCCCAAGTGGACATGTGATGTTCTATATTTGTTTTTTTGGATTTGTCTGGTTCCTTGCATTCAGCTTATTGAAACCTTCGACAAAACGAAGCATTCTGCTGTTTTTTTTTGGTGTCTTGATCGTTTTGGTTGGACCGTCGCGCATCTACCTGGGTCAGCATTGGGCGAGCGACGTATTGGGAGCCTATCTTCTCGGCAGCCTGACTTTGGTAGCCATCCTTCAATTTTATCGCTGGGGAAAGACACGTTTTTTTGTGAACCAGCCAGTTGCATCGGCTGAAGCCAAACAAACTGATAAGAAATAACTCACTCCAGTCCAGTAAATGGAGATTAATAAAGACAGTGAGATGCCGAATGATCAAAGGAAAACACCTGCATGGATCGACAAGGCCGACATTTTGTACAATAAGTTCAACCTACAAACAAATGCGGGAATGACCTACGGGCGAGCAGCCTGAGATTTATGAAGTCACCGCACCCGGTTTTTCTTACCAGAGATTTTTTGGAGTTGAATGAACCCACCGACAAGTAAATCTTCCACTACACCCCCCGCAGAGGTGCAGCAAATTGCCGAGTCACCACAAGTTGCTTATTGGAGTGTTGCACCAGAGCAGCTTCTTACTTCATTAAAGACAACTGAAAATGGTCTTCAGCAAGCAGATGCCGAGCAACGACTGAAGCAATATGGGCAGAACACGATCTCAACCCAGAAGCAGGCAACCGCATTAAGACTGTTGTTGAAACAATTTAAGAGTCCACTCGTGCTTATCCTCATTGTTGCGGCAATAATTTCGGCGGTTGTGGGGGAGTGGGTGGATGCCAGCCTCGTGCTCGCCATTGTACTGGGAAGCACGATCCTGGGTTTTGTTCAGGAATATACTGCCGGTAACGCGGTGGAAAAATTGCGTGCACAGGTGACTGTCAAAACCAGCTTGCTTCGGGACGGCGAACCCCAATCGCTTCGCTCCGAGTTGACCGTTCCAGGCGATGTGGCGATGTTATCCGCTGGCAACCTAATACCGGCGGACGGTATCGTATTGGAAGCCAAAGACTTCTTTGTTAATCAAGCTGTGCTCACCGGTGAAACTTTTCAAGTGGAAAAGACCCCGGCGCCAGTAGCCGCCAATGCCAGCCTTGCAGAGCGGACCAACTGCGTTTTTATGGGTACAAGTGTGGGCAGTGGCACCGCAAAGGTACTGATTGTCGAGACAGGAAAAGCCACCGTATTCGGTCAGGTGGCAGAACATCTTGAACTGCGCCCGCCAGAAACGGAGTTTGAACGCGGTATCCGCCAATTCGGGAATATGCTCACCTATTTCATGCTGGTGATGGTAGTCATTGTTTTGGCAGTCAATGTATTTCTCGCCAAACCAGTACTGGATTCGCTCCTTTTTGCCCTCGCATTGGCAGTAGGGCTGACTCCAGAGCTCCTGCCTGCCATTATCAGTATCACGCTTTCTTACGGGGCACAGCATATGGCGAAACGCGGGGTGATCGTGCGCCGCCTAAATGCAATCGAGAACCTCGGCAGCATGGATACTCTCTGCACTGATAAAACCGGTACCCTTACGCAAGGGATCGTCAGCCTGGATGGCGCCACTGACACTCAAGGTCAGCCTTCCCCTGACGTCCTGCACTACGCTTATCTCAACGCCCATTACCAGACCGGCTTGAGCAACCCGTTGGACGTTGCAATTCAAGATGCAGCAAAGAAGGCTGAGGTGGATATCAGCGGTGACCAAAAAGTGGACGAGATTCCCTATGATTTCATTCGCAAACGGCTGAGTGTGGTCACCGCCGATGCCAAGGGAAAGCATATGCTTATCACCAAGGGCGCATTAGCAAATGTCTTAGATGTCTGCACAACCGTGCAAGCTGGAGAGAAAACCCAAATACTGGATAGCAAGTCGCGATCAGATATTGAAAAACGGTTTAGCGATTGGAGTGAAAAAGGTTTCCGCGTACTCGGCCTGGCAACGAAGCCCGTTGAAGCTCGGACTGGCGTTTATTCACCAGAAGATGAAAAGGGGCTCAACTTCGATGGCTTCTTGCTCTTTTTCGATCCGCCAAAACCTGATGTAGCGCAAGTGATCGTCGATTTGGCCAAACGAGGGGTGGAAATTAAGATCATCACCGGTGACAACCAGAAGGTAGCCCGGCATGTTGCTGAAGCCGTGAATTTGCCGCTCAAAGGGGTGCTCACCGGAAGTCAACTGAACGACCTGAAGGATGAGGCGCTCTGGCACCTGGTGGGACGAACCACCCTGTTTGCCGAAGTGGATCCCAACCAGAAAGAGCGGATCATCCTTGCGCTGAAAAAGACCAGGCATGTGGTAGGTTATATGGGAGATGGCATCAATGATGCGTCTGCTCTGCATGCCGCTGACGTGGGTATCTCAGTTGATACAGCCGTGGATGTGGCAAAAGAGGCTGCTGATTTTGTGTTATTGAAACAAGACCTGGATATTTTGCGGCAAGGGATTGATGAAGGACGTGTGACCTTCGCCAATACGCTAAAGTATATTCTTACCACCATCAGCGGGAACTTCGGGAACATGTTCAGTATGGCTGGCGCATCCCTGCTGCTTTCGTTCCTGCCCCTAACCGCACCACAAATCCTGCTGAATAATTTCCTATCCGATATCCCCACCACAACCATCGCTGGAGATAATGTCGACCCGGAAATGGTGGCAAAGCCGCACAGGTGGAACAACAAGTTTATCCGCAACTATATGGTCCTCTTTGGATTGGTCAGTTCGATCTTCGACTTCCTAACTTTTGGAATATTACTGTTTGTTTTTCATGTTTCTACAAAAGAATTCCAAACGGGTTGGTTCATCGAATCTTTGATGACCGAGCTCGTCATCGCCTTGGTTATCCGAACGCGGCATGTCTTCTTCCGCAGCCGCCCTGGCAAATACCTGCTATTAACCTCGCTGGGTTTCATAGCGCTGACTCTTGTGATACCATATCTTCCATTTATTTCTGTGTTTGGCTTTATCCCCTTACCCGCGCCGCTCATGCTGGCTTTGATTGGGCTGACATCACTCTACGTTGTGGCTACCGAGCTGGCGAAGAAGTATTTCTACTCCAGGCCATACAATGCAAAGGCTTAAGCCTGGATAACGCAGTGAATTGATAATTCATACAATTAATGGCAAATTTCGTCCATTATATAGCTTGATTTTGATGAGGCGTCCCTTTAGCAAGCCCAGGTAATCAGAGTTCGGGTAAATTTATTAAAGAAATTAAACGCTTTGATTCAGCGGATCATCCCATGGCAAAGCTATTGCGTTTGGCACGCCCTCAATTCTTGATATCCAGTCTGCCAATTTATTTTCTTGGCGCGTTGTGGGCAATCCTTTCAGGGGCTCACCCTTTACTGACACGGTTGCTGCTTGGCTACCTGGTGATTTTGCTTGCCCAGCTTTCGATCTCTTTTAGCAATGATTACTTCGACGTTGAGGTGGATAAACTTGGTCATTACATTGCGAGACTACATTTGGGATTTGGTCGGTAAACAATTGTTCAAAGTTTCTGCACAGGTGTAGGCATGCAACCTAAAACCACCACCCGACGTGAATTTCTTAAAACTGCCGGAATCGGTATGAGCAGTGCAGTACTCATCGGTTCCGGCATGACGATCCTGTAATCGAACCAGGAACCTTACCCATTACCAGAAGTTGAATTTGGAGAAAACAATATGGAAAACAAAATTCTTGTCACCTATGCCAGCCAGGCAGGTTCCACGGCAGGTGTCGCTGAAGCGATAGGCAAGACTTTGTCTGAGGGTGGCGCCCTGGTGGATGTGCTGCCCATGAAAAACGTAAAAGACCTTTCGCCTTATCAGGCTGTCGTGGCTGGGAGCGCCATCCATGGACAAAAATGGCTTCCGGAAGCCATGGCGTTTATGCGCGATCACCAGGCAGAACTCTCGCGCAAACCCTTCGCCTCTTTCATGGTTTGCATCACCCTTTCGATGGCGAATGCTGACCAGTATAGGGAGGGCTTGAAGGAATGGATGAGACCTGTGGCAGAACTTGTGCGACCTGTCAGCGAGGGGTATTTTGCTGGCGCGTTGGATTTCTCCAAGCTGCCCTTCTCTTTCAATACGCTGTCGATGCGCCTGGTGGTTTTGTTTGGCATTTGGAAGGAAGGCGACCACCTGGATTGGAACGCCATACGCAATTGGGCTGAGAACCTTAAGCCTATGCTTATTAAATAGAAAACCACATGAAAACGCCGAATGATGATGAAATTTGCATCGAAGGACTACTACGCGATTTCTGGTCGGATTGGTTTAATGAATTGGTGATTCGCTACGACACGAAAAGTAAGACAATATTGATTGGGAAGGTCCCTGATCAAGCCGCGCTGATCGGTATCCTCAACAAGATTCAATCTCTCAATTTGAAGGTGGTCTCAGTGAAGCGCACAAACCCTAAACACCCCTCCCATTAAGGTCATCTGCACCCGTGTTCCCCCAATCGGTTTAGGATTGCTTGAACAAAACGCGTAACCACTTTGAGTTCCTTTGAAGCCGGCGGCGGCGATTTAGTAGAGTATTCCGCAATTATCCGGATTTCATGTTCGTGATGCTTAATGTGCACTTCATTTAATGAAGATATATTCATACATGTCTCAACGGAAATATCAGGTGTCTGAGATTAAGAACCAGGAATTTGAGCATAACCTCCTTTTACGCTGTTAGTTCGCCCTTTCAAAAAATGTCCCATTAATATGCAGATGAAAACATCAGCATTGAACACAAAGAAAGCGATATAATTTGTCGATTCGTGACGGAGGTTGGCAAGGTCTGTTCGCAGTGTTTCTCAGTCACAGATTTGCTCATCAAAGGATCTTTGCACCGCTAATCATACTTTCGTGTAGAATGACTTTTCCTCCATCTAGCAGAGAAAAGGGTAGGTCCGAAGCTATTCACTAGATAACTGCGAGTGGGGTGTAGAGAAATAATTCTCACCTGCTCATCCCATCTTATTGAGGTTGATGTGACCAAGGTAAATTCAGAGAAGTCGCCGAAGGAATTAACCAGGAAACATAGCGGTAATGTTGAAAAAGGGAAAAGCACCAATAAAATTCTGCGTTATGGAATCATTGCGGCAATCGTGGTGGTTGTGGGTTTGATCACCTACACCATTCTTAACAATACGGTGCTGAAAGATTCCCGCCCTGTAGCGAAGGTGGGCAATACAACCATCACCGTCAAGCAATTTACAGATCGCGTAAGCTATGAACGATACCTGAATATTCAAACATTTCAGACATATGCATCTTCCGGCTTCGCTTCGATCCTGCAAGCTCAATTGCTTGGATTACAGAACCAGCTGGATGATTACGTCAACTTCGGCAACACGATTTTGAATACCATGGTTGGCGAAGCAGCTTTGGTGCAAAAAGCCCAATCGATGGGTATTACTGTGACCGATGCAGAGGTGGATGCCGCCATCCAGTCGAGTTTTAAATACTATCCAAATGGTACTCCCACAGCAATTATTCCTTCACCGACAATCACGTCCTATCCCACTTCGACTTTATCCGCCTTGCAGAGCACATTAACTTACCACACTCCAATACCGATGATTCCCACTCGTGCGCCTTCCGCAACCCCAGTCCCGTCCTCAACAATAGAAACCTCGGTAAATGCAACTCCAGGCGACAGGTCTTCAACGTCAACGCCCGAACCCATGGCAACGAAAATTCCTGCTACTGTAACTTCAACCAATGCGCCTACGGCAACCGAATATACCGCCAATAGTTATCAGAATCTGTATGCCACAGTGATCGCCAACTATGAAACAAACGCCTCTTTCAGTGAAAGCGAGTTGCGCCAACACGTGTCCACCATTTTGTATGAACGAAAAATTTACGACAAATTAGCTGCACAAGTTTTGCCTGAACAAGATATGGTTTGGGCTCGACATATTCTGGTGGCAACCCAACAACAAGCGGATGAAATTGAGACGAGCTTGAAAAAAGGTGGCAATTGGACTGATCTTGCAGCACAGTATTCATTGGATGCGTCCAATAATGCCTACAGCGGTGACCTGGGTTGGTTTGCCCGGGGTGTGATGCCAAAGGCAGTTGAAGATGTAGCCTGGTCTTTGAGCGTGGGCGCAACCAGTGACCCGGTAAAATCTGATGCTGGTTATCACATTATTCAAGTACTGGGTCATGAGCAACGCCAACTCACGGCTGATGAAATGACGACCGTTCAAAAATCCATCTATAAAGCATTTATCGAAAGTGCCAAAGCAGAATACGGCGTAAAGAAATATGATATTTGGGCTTCCGTTGTCCCTCAATTCCCTTCAATCCAGGCGCAATATCGGGTTGCCACGACTCCAACCCCTTTGCCGTAGTCTACATTGCTGTTAGAACATTTTACGCTTATTGAAGTGCATATTTCACCAAAACCGAAAACGTACAACCTATTATCACTAGAAAAGACAGGCAATTGACTCGCGCAAATGCCTGTCTTTCTTGATCCCTCATTGTTTCTTTAGCATATTCAGCGGCCTATTTTGGCGAGTTGTATACTGATTAAGAGCCCGATTCCCTTCTCCTCACGAAACTTTACATCCCTCCACCTGGGACTAACCTTGTCCTGCGCCCCCGACTGGTGGAGCGGCTGAACGAAGGGCTTTCGTCAGGTCGCAAGCTAGCCCTCATCTCTGCCCCCGCCGGCTTTGGCAAGACTACACTGGTCAGCGAATGGGTCGCTGGTCCCAGGGATTGCCCACCCGAGCAATTGTGCGGCAGTTTGGCGGCATGGTTATCGCTGGATGAAGCCGATAATGATCCGGCACGTTTTATCTCCTACATGGTGGCGGCGTTATAGACGATTACTCCCGGAATAGACGAGGGATTGTTGGCTGCACTCCAATCCCCTCAACTGACGCAATTCGAACCTCTGTTAACGATCCTGCTTAACGAGATTTCCACTATCCCCGAGCATTTTGTGCTTATTCTTGATGACTACCACTCGATCGATTCTCAACCGGTGGACAATTCCCTGGAATTTTTGGTTGAACACCAGCCGCCGCAGATGCACCTGGTCATCATCACCCGTGAGGACCCCCAACTTCCACTTGCGCGATACCGCGCCCGCGGGCAGCTTACTGAATTACGTGCCGCCGACCTGCGTTTCACCCCTGACGAAGCAACCGAGCTTCTTAACCAGGTGACCGGGCTGGGTCTTTCTGTTGAAATCATCACCGCGCTGGAAACACGTACGGAGCGATGGATCGCTGGTTTACAGCTGGCAGCGATTTCAATGCAGGGGCATAAAGACGCCGCAGGGTTTATCCAATCTTTCACGGGCAGTCATCGTTTTGTAATGGATTATCTACTGGAAGAGGTCCTGCAATTGCAACCCGAAAGCATTCAAAGATTTTTGCTGCAAACCTCCATTCTCGACCGTATGTGCGGACCCCTTTGTGATGCCATTCTGCTCGATTCAGTTGCATTCGCGCTGACCGAGCCCCATGCCGGGTCGGACGCCGCCAACCTGCGCACGACGGCGAGACACACCGACGGCGGCTACGTGTTGAACGGCACCAAGCAGTTCATCACGTCGGGCGCGATCGCCGGAATCGTCATCACTTTTGCCGCCACCGACGCGACCGCCGGCAAGAAGGG
This sequence comes from uncultured Chloroflexia bacterium, assembly GCA_963714465.1. Taxonomy (GTDB): domain Bacteria; phylum Chloroflexota; class Anaerolineae; order Anaerolineales; family Anaerolineaceae; genus UBA6107. Next base: position 380,528 of record CAVQOS010000004.1, read on the forward strand.
ACACTCGGCGTTCATCGTCCCGACCGACCGCAGGGGATTTCGCGTCGGCAGCGTCGAGAAGAAACTCGGGCGGCGCGCCTCGGACACGGCGCAACTCGTGTACGAGGACGTATTCGTCGAGGAGGCGCTGCGCGTCGGGGAGGAAGGCGAAGGCTACCGCATCGCGCTCGCGAACCTCGAGACGGGCCGCATCGGCATCGCCGCGCAGAGTGTCGGCATGGCGGAGGCCGCGCTCGAGCAGGCGCTGGCATACGCCCGCGACCGGCGCGCGTTCGGCAAGGCGCTCACCGGGCACCAGGCGGTCGCGTTTCGACTGGCCGACATGGCGACGGACGTCGAGGCGGCGCGACAGATGGTGCTGCATGCCGCGTCGCTCAAGGACGCGGGACAGCCGTGCCTCAAGCAAGCCTGCATGGCCAAGCTCTTCGCTTCGGAGCGCGCCGAGCGCGTCGCATCCGCCGCCATCCAGGTGCTGGGCGGCTACGGCTACGTCGAGAATTACCTCGTCGAGAAGATCTACCGCGACGTGCGGGTCTGCCAGATCTACGAAGGTACCTCGGACATCCAGCGGGTGGTGATCTCACGCGAGATCTCGCGCTGAGTCCAGGGCATCCTGCGCGCGGCGCCCCGCGGAGGGAGCGGGCTACGGCGAGGCCCCCTCCGGCAGACTGACCTCGACCGCGTGTTCCTGTCGATCGTCCACCAGCGACACTACTGCATCCGCTTGCTCGACGCCGTCAAGCGTGACGCGCAGCGCCGCCCGGGCCGCGCCGACGACCGCCCGGCGGACGAGGTGGATCCGGTAGGGGGTGTCGCGGTACCGATAGTGGATCGTGTAGTCGCGCCAGTGCGACGGGAGGCACGGCCGGAAACTGAGCTTGTCGACCTCGAGGTTCAGCCCGAGCAGCGACTCTACGATCAGCCGGTACATCCAGCCGGCCGAGCCCGTGTACCAGGTCCAGCCTCCGCGGCCGACGTGCGGGTCGACCGCGTAGACGTCCGCCGCGACGACATAGGGTTCGACCTTGTACTTCGTGGCGGCGGCGCGCGTCAGCGCGTGGTTGGCCGGGTTGATGATCGTCAGGACTTCCCAGGCGCGCCGGCTGTCGCCGAGCGCGGCGAACGCCATCGACGTCCAGATGGCGGCATGCGTGTACTGGCCGCCGTTCTCGCGCACGCCCGGCACGTAGCCGCGGATGTACCCGGGATCGAGGCCCGACTTGTCGAACGGCGGGTCGAGCAGCTGCACGAGCTGGTCGGTCCGCCGGACGAGGTGCTGGTCGACGGCGTCCATGGCACGGCGCGATCGTTCGGGGTCGCCGGCCCCCGACAGCACCGACCAGCTCTGCGAGACGGAATCGATCCGGCACTCCTCGTTGCCGGCAGACCCGAGCGGCGTCCCGTCGTCGAAATAGGCGCGGCGATACCAGTCGCCATCCCACGCGTGCGCCTCGACGTTGACGCGCAGCTGTTCGGCAGCCGCGTCGCACTCCTGCGCCACGGCCGCATCGTCGCGCAGGCGCGCGAGGCGCGCGAACCGGCGCAGCACGTCGTAGAGGAAGAAGGCGAGCCACGTGCTCTCGCCCGTGCCGTGAATGCCCACGAGGTTCATGCCGTCGTTCCAGTCGCCGGAACCCATCAATGGCAGGCCGTGCGGGCCGAAGCGCAGGCCGTGGCGCACGGCGCGCACGCAGTGCTCGTACAACGACGCGGTTTCGCCGGCACGACCCGGCAGGTCGTAATACGACTCGTCCCCGGGATTGACCTGGCGGCCCTCGAGGAACGGTGCCGTCTCGTCGAGCACACCCGTGTCGCCGGTCGCGAATACGTACCGGCACGTGGCGAGCGGCAGCCAGAGGTAGTCGTCGGAGCAGCGCGTGCGTACGCCCCGTCCCGCGGGCGGGTGCCACCAGTGCTGCACGTCGCCCTCGAGGAACTGCCTGCTGGCGCAGAGCAGCAGGTGCTTGCGCACGAGCGTGGGTTCCGCATGGATCAGCGCCATGACGTCCTGCAGCTGGTCGCGGAAGCCGAACGCGCCCCCGGACTGGTAGTAACCGCTGCGGGCCCAGAGCCGGCAGGCGAGCGTCTGGTAAACGAGCCAGCCGTTCGCGAGCACGTTGAGCGACTCGTCGGGCGTCTCGACGCGAACGGCCCCGAGCGCGTGGTGCCAGTAGTCCCAGACGGCCTGCAGCGCCGTGCGTACCGACGCGGTGCCGCGAAATCGGTTCACGATCGCGCGAGCCCCGGCATCGCCGTGCCCGACTCCCATGCGGAAGACGACCTGCCGTTCCTCGCCGGGGGCGAGGTCGACCGCCACCTGCACCGCGGCGCAGGGATCGAGGGCGGCGCCCGCCCGGCCCGAGAGCCGGGTCCGCGACAACGCCGCCGGGCGCTGCGGCGATCCGTTGCGTCCGAGGAACTCGCCGCGGTCGCCGGTGTACGTGCGGCTCGCGTCGTCGACGTCGAAGAAGGCGGTCCGGTCCGGGAACTCGGTGTTGTAGGCGTTGCGCGCGAAGAACGCGCCGGTCTCGGGATCGACCTCGGTCGCGACGTGCATCGAGGTCTTGGCGCGGAGGTCGCCGAGCACCCACTCGACGTAGCCGGTCACGCTGAGCCGCCGCGGCTGCGACGATTCGTTGCGCAGCTTGAGGGCCTGCAGTTTCACCGGCGCGTCGACCGCGACGAAGACCGTGAGCTCCGTGCGGATCCCGGCATGGATGTGCTCGAACACGCTGTAACCGAAGCCGTGACGACTGACGTACGGGCCGGTGCCCGGTGCCGGCAGCGGAGTCGGCGACCAGTAGCGCCCCGTCTCCTCGTCGCGCACGTAGATCGCCTCACCGCTCGCGTCGGTCACCGGGTCGTTGTGCCAGGGGGTCAGGCGGTATTCGTGCGCATTCTCCGTCCAGGTGTAGCCACCGCCGCTCTCGGACACGACGCTGCCGAACTCCGGGTTGGCGATCACGTTGACCCAGGGCGCCGGCGTGGCCCTGCCCGGCGCGAGCGTGATCACGTACTCGCGTCCGTCGCGCGTGAACCCGCCGAATTCGTTCGCCAGGATCAGGTCGGTGCGGGGCGCCATCGCGGCGGCTTCCGCGGGCGCCGCGCTGCGCGATGCCGCGGCCGGCAGCAGTGGCACCTTCACCTCGGACGGTCGACGACGCTTGATCTGCTCCGCCAGGCTGCCGCGACTGTCGACGACGATCGCGCGCGCCACCGACTGCAGCAGCACGCGATCCTCCTGCGAGATCTGGTCCGCGGGACGGACGAACACGCCGCCCGGGCGGTCGATCGCGTTAGCTTCGACCCCCGCGGCGATCAGCCCCATGATTTCGTCGTGGAGCTGCTGCCGGTAACCCGAGCGGTCCTCGGTCCAGATCACGAGGTCCACGACCAGGCCCTTCGAGCGCCAGTACGCGCGGGCACGCAGCAGCTGGCGCACCAGTCCGAGGTTCGCGATCTCGGCGATCTGCAACAGCACGATCGGCAGGTCGCCCGAGATCGAGTACCCCCAGAGCCCGGACTGGCCGCGGCGATTGCGCAGGATGAGGCTCGCGTCGCCGCGCATGGACGAGTTCGCATAGATCATCGAGCTCGCGAGCCGTTCGTAGTCCTGCGCCTCGGCCTCCGAGATGCCGAACTGCTGGAGGACGACCTGGTTGTGCGTCCAGGCCAGATCGAAGACTCGGTCGGCCAGCCGTCGATCCTGGTATCGCTCGACGAGGTGCTGGACGGTTTCGCGCGTGGCCGCCGCGCCCGTGACGAGGTCGATCGTGGCGGGCTCGTCCGGCTCGAGCACGATCTGCTGGCGGATCGCGATGATCGGGTCGAGCACCGAGCCTGCGCTGTTCGAGAGCGGCCCGGGCACCAGCATGGCCTGCGGACTGTCGAGCGAGCGGCCGCGCCCGACGAACCTGGCGCGATCCGTCTCGAACGACAAGGCGCGCGGTTCGCCGCCATAGACCGACATCAGGTGCATGAGCCACCCCGGCTGTTCGCCATGCCCGCGGGCGCGGCGGGTGCACAGCACGGCCCGCTTGGGCCGCACGAGCTCCGTCTGCACGAACAGCTTGCTGAACGCGGGATGCAGCGAATCGGCGGCGGGCGGCGCGAGTGCGACCTCGACGTAGCTCGTCACCTCGACCACGCGCGGGTCGTCCGAGCGGTTGATCAGCCGGATACGACGCAGCTCGATGTCGTCCTCGGGCGAGACGACGATCTCGGTGCGCGTCTCGATCAGGCTGCCCGCGATGCGGTCGCGCCGGTGGAATTCGGCGCGTCCCTCGGTGAAGACCGCCTCGTAGGCGTCCGGCGGACGGCGCGCGGGCTGCGAAGTGTTCGACCAGAACGCGCCGGTTGCGACGTCGCGGAGGTAGCAGAAACTGCCGAAGTGGTCGCGCGTGGGGTCTTCCTGCCAGCGCGTGACCGCAACGTCCTTCCAGCGGCTGTAGCCGGATCCCGCGCCCGTGACGAGCACGTGATAGCGGCCGTTCGACAGCAGCTGCACTTCCGGCACCGCGGTATCGGGACTGGTCACGATGCGGATCGGCGGCGCCGCGAGGTCGGCGGTCGTGCGGGTCACCGGCAGCGCGGCGGGGTGCGCCTGGACGACACTCGAGCGCGGAATCCGCTCGTACAGCAGCATCAGCGTCGCCTGGAACAGCGGGTCGGCCGCGAACCGCTTCTGCAACGGGTGATCGAGCAGCAGGTCGCCGATCGCGAGCAGGCTCATGCCCTGGTGGTGCGACATGTAGGAGCGCACGATGGCCTTGTCTTGCCCGCGCGGCACTCGCGTCAGGGTGTAGTCGATGGCCTCGTACATGCCGAAGTGGCCGAGCGCGCCCTCCGTGACGAGGCGCTGCAGGTTCTCGCAGGCGGCCTCCGGCTCGACCATCAGCGCGAGCGCCGACGCGTAGGGCGCGATTACGAGATCTTCGCCCAGCCCGCGCTGCAGGCCCAGCCCCGGCACGCCGAACGCGCGGTACTGGTAGGTGCGGGCCGCGTCGACCATGTTGTAGCCGGACTCGGACATGCCCCACGGCACGCCGCGCTGCTGGCCGTACTCGATCTGGCGCCGCACCGCGACGCGGTTGGTCTGCTCGATCAGCGTGTGCGGATACGACGGCATCACGAGCTGCGGCATCAGGTACTCGAACATCGAGCCGCTCCAGGAGACCAGCACCGGCTCACCGGCCGCGAGCGTCAGCGTGCGTCCGAGTGCGAACCAGGTCTCCTGCGGCAACCGGCCCTGCGCGACCGCGAGGAAGCTGCTCAGGCGCGCCTCGGACGCGAGCAGGTCGTAGTAGCTCGAGTCGCGGCGACGGTCGGTCACGTTGTAGCCGATCGCCAGCAACCGCCGGCTGGTGTCGTAGAGAAAGTCGAAGTCGAAGGCCGCGAACTCGGCCGCCTCGCGCGCGAGCTGCTCGATCGTCGCGATCTCCTGTTCGGCGAGGCTGCTGCCGGCAGAGACCGCGTCCTGCAGCGCGAGCAGCCAGGTGCGCCGTTCTTCGTCCCCCGCGTGGGCGGTGAGTGCATTGCCGATCGCCGGCAGCATGCGCGCCTCGAACGCCGCGACCTCGCGCAGGCTCGGAATGCCCGCCGGGGGCAGCAGGGTCTCGAAGGCGTGCGGCGCGGGAGGCAACGACGTCCACGGCGCGATGAACGCCAGCCCGTCGCGCTCGGCGCGGCACTGCTCGAGCAGCGTCCGCGCCCACTCGCGGGCCGGACTGTCTGCAAGGGGCGCAGGCTCGGCGCCGCCCACTGTCGCGATCTTCTCGATGATGGCGACCAGGCGGTCGAGCCGCCGGCGCGCTTCACCGAGCGACGTCGCGGCGACGGCGGCGGCGGCGGCGAGTTCCTCGCGCAGGTCCGCCTGCTCCGGGGTGAGTTCGCCCCTCTGCGCTTCCCGCAGGACTCGCAGCGTGTCCATGAGGCCCACGTAGAGCTTACGATCGACTATGGGCTCGTCGGGCAGCTCGAGCAGGCCCATGCGCAGGGTGAGCAGATGGGCCGCGAGGTTGCCACTGTCGACGGTCGAGACATACATCGGCAGCAGCGGCTGCAGCGTCTGCGTGTCGTACCAGTTGTAGAAATGGCCACGGAACCGCCCGAGCGACGCGAGCGTGCGCAGGGTCTTCGCAGTCCGTTCGAGCAGCCCGCCCGTGGTCAGGTAGCCGAAGTCGTGCGCCGCGAGGTTGGCGAGCAACGCCAGTCCGATGTTGGTCGGCGACGTGCGGTGCGCGACCACCCGGGCCGGCGTCTCCTGCACGTTGTCGGGTGGCAGCCAGTTGTCGGCGGGCCCGACGAACTCCTCGAAGAAGGCCCACGTGCGCCGCGCGAGCGTGCGCAGAAAGCGGCGCTGCGGCCGCGTGAGGCTCGGTGCCGGCTCGGCGAGCGGGCGACTGAGCGACCAGGTGAGCACCGGGGCCGCCGCCCAGAGGACCAGGATCGGGAACGCCAGCAACAGCGACATGGGCCGCGCCACGGCCAGATACAGCGCGGCGACGAGCGCGAGCGCCGGGCACATCCACATCGACTGCAGCGAGGCCATGAGCGGCGGCGGGCCGTTGCGCAGATGGTCCCCGAACGGGCTCCACTGCAGCAGCCGGCGGCGCGAGAACAGCACGCGCCACGTCGTGCGCACGACCGCGTCGGCGCTGATCCACGCCTCGTGCGGCAGGCACGCGATCGTGAGACCGGCCTGGGCGAGCTGCGTTTCCGTCGACTGCACCACCGCCTTGACGTGGAGCGGCCACGAGACGTCGTCCGGCACGCGGAACAGCCGGTGCAGGAAATTGAGCAGCGGCGGCAGGAGCACGACCGCGACGGCGACCAGGGTCCACGGCAGCGAGGACGGCAGCGCGGTCCACGCCAGCACCAGCATCAGCAGCAGCGAGACCGGGACGAGGCTGCGGCGCAGGTTGTCGGCGACCTTCCACTTCGAGAGGGCCGAGAGCGCGTTGCGGCAATGGCGGCCGTCCCCACCCGGCACCCGTCCGAGCACCCAGCTCGCAATCTGCCAGTCGCCGCGAATCCAGCGATGCCGGCGCGCAACGTCTGCGGCGTAGGTCGGCGGGTAATCCTCGAACACCTCGACGTCGCTCAGCAGCCCGCAGCGCGCGTAGCAACCTTCGAGCAGGTCGTGGCTCAGGATGCGGTTGTCCGGCAGGCGTCCGGCCAGCGCGCGCTCGAACGCGTCGACGTCGTAGATGCCCTTGCCGATGAACGAGCCTTCGTCGAACAGGTCCTGGTAGACGTCGGAGACCGTGCGGGTGTACGGGTCGATGCCCGGCTCGCCGCTGTGCAGGCGCGCGTAATGCGAGCTGCGCGTGCCCGGCAGGCTCGGACTCACGCGCGGCTGCAGGATGCCGTAGCCGCTGCGCACGCGACCGAGCCGTTCGTCGAAGCGCGGCCGGTTGAGCGGATGCGCCATGGTCTCGATCAGCTGCCGCGCCGCGTCGCGTGGCAGCTCGGTATCGCGTGTCGAGAGTGATGACGTAGCGTGTCAACGGCAGCGCGTCGAGTTTGCCCACCACGCCCGAGTAGCGCTCCGGCGCGGCGCGCGACGGCGTCGGGTGGCGCAGCAGCCAGTTGAGGTCGCCGAGCTTGCCGCGCTTGCGCTCCTGCCCCATCCAGACGCGCTCGCGGTCGTTCCAGCGGCGCGGCCGGTGCAGCAGGTAGAACGCGTCCGTGCCGTAGGTGGCGTTCAGTTCGGTGATGCGGCGCTGCGCATGGTCGAGCAGCGCCGCATCGTCCGGCATCGTTTCGGCGGGTGCGTCCTTGAAGTCGGTGAGCAGCCCGAAGCGCAGGTGCTGGTCGCGATTGGCGAGGAAACGCACCTCGAGCGCCTCGGCGAGGTCGTCGATGGCCGCAGTGTCGTCGAGCAGCGTCGGCACGACGACGAGCGCGGCCGCATCGGCGGGCAGGCCCTTGCTGAAATCCATGCGCGGCAGCGCGCGCGGCGTCGCGAGCACGGTCACGAACCAGTTGACGAGCGCGACGCCGAGCTGGCTGGTGCCGATCATGGCCACCAGCAGCACCAGGCCGAACGCCGTTCCACGCAGGCCGTCCTGCCACGAGCTCCAGCCCAGGTATCCCGACAGGACGGCGGTGATGAGGAAGATCGCGCCGAGGTAGGTCGCGAGCGACCGGCAGCGCAGTCGAGTGCATGCTGCGTCGACTGCGGGCCGGCGATACCCCGCGGCCTGTTCGAGGGCGTTGCGTCCTGCATCGACCAGGTAGTAGCCGACGTGCGACCGTCGGGTCCCGGCGTCCTCGCTGCCCCCGCCGCCGCCCGCGCCACGTGCGGTCGCATCGCGGGCGAAGCCGAGCGCCAGCTCCGTCACCTCCGGTTCGGTCCGCGAGCTGCGTCGTGCGATGCGCTCGATGACCATCCGGTAACGGTTGCGCGTGCCGAAATCCATCGCGGCGTACGCGCCCCCCGGGTCCGAGCGCAGCAGCCGGTCGACCACGCTCATCGATTCGACGAAATTGCGCCAGTCGACGGACGACAGGAACCGCAGGCTGCCGATCGAGTTGCCGAGCGTCACCTGGTCGGCCGCCTGACTGCGATTTCCGGCCTGCACGAGCTGCTCGATCGTGAGGCCGTCCTCGACCAGGCGCTGCTCGATCCAGCTGAGCGCGAGCACCAGCGCCGGGTTCTGGCCTTGCAGGTCGCGCACGAACTCCGACACGAACGGCGCCGTCATCGGCGGATTCGAACGCGCCATGTCGGCGATCACGAGGATCAGGCTCTTCGGATCCTCCTCGACCGTCGCGATCATCCTGCGCGACCATTCGTCCGCGATGTCGCGATCGTGGCGCCCGGCGGCGATGCGCAGCGCGACGCGACGGACGTTCTCGATCAACGCGAGGCGCAGCATGATCGGGATGGCCCACAGCTCGCCGAGCTTGAGGCTCGTCACCTGCTGGTACGACGCGAGGAATCGACTCAGGTCCTCGAGCGCAATGCGCCCGTCGCCGTGAGCGATCGTCTCGAGAGCGATGTCGTAGACGCGAGGGAAGCCTGCCGAGGTGCCGCGACCGAGGCGCGGCAGCTCGCGACTGTAGTTGCGCGGCAGGTGGCGTCGCGCGGTGCGGATCTGCTCCTCGATCAGGTAGAAGTTGTCGAGCAGCCACTCGCTCGCCGGCGTCACGTGGCGACCCGCAGTCACCGCGTCGGTCAGCTGCCCGAAGACCCGCCGCAGGATTTCCTCGTTGTCGTCGAGGCGTGGCAGCAGCTGGTCCCCGGCGCGTCCCTGCGCGAGCGAGTGCGCGCTCGCGAGGAACCGGCCGTGCTGCTCCATCTGCTCGGCACTGAAGAGCTCCGACCGCAGCGGAGCCTCTTCGAGCGAGGAGGCGGAGGGCAGGCTCGACGGCGGCCAGAGCCGCGCGAATCCGCGGCGGACACTGTCGAGGAGTCGGGCGTCGGTCAGCATCGGTGGTCAGTCACTTCCCTGTTGGCCACCGTGACGGGTCCCATTGGAACACGTTCCGAAGCACGGTCGCGCGCGCGTTCGGCGGCATCCGGGACCGGCGCTGCCCAACGCCGCATTCTGTATCGGCGGCCGTCGGCGTGTCGTCAGCAATTGTCCGACAGGGCCGAGCCTGCAGGCTTCAGGTGGGGCGGGATATGTCTCTCGGATCCGCGGTTGCATATATATATGCATCTCCGGGGTAGGCGACACATGATCACGACGAAACCGGACGCCGTCCTCGGGCTCGCCTCGCATGAGGGGATACTGTTCGTCGCCGCGGCGCTGTACGTGCTGGCGAGTCGCCGCGGGTCGGCCTGATGGCGCAGGGGCGACGCCTGGACGTGTGGCGGCACGGCCGCTTTACCCGTACGCGAGGTCGTCCATCCTCTCGGCGAACTGGCTCCAACCGATCCGTTTGCGCTTCTGGCGCTTGCCACCACGCCAGAACAGCGAGCCGCGGCCGAGTTCGATCTCGCCTATCTTCTCGCCGCGCGCGTAAATCTGCAGCGTGAGTGAGCTGCCCGCCTTGCTCAGACCGGGCACGTGCAGCGAGGCTCGCACGGTGTGGACGTTCTCGGCGGCCCGACGGCGAACCCGCGTGGGACGCTTGCGCTTCTTCTTCGTCGCCATCGGCTCAGGCCATCGCGGCCAGTTCCCGGCACAGCGGGCGTGCCGCCAGCGCTGCCGCGAAGTTCGACTCGAGGTGCTTGATCTGGGAGGTGCCGGGGATCGGCAGCATCGCGGGCGATTTGAGCAGCAGCCACGCCAGCGAGGCCTGGTGCACCGAGAAGTCGCGCTTTTTCGCCCAGTTCTCGAGCGCGATGCGTTGCGGCGCGACCCGGTCGCGATCGCCCTGCCCGAGCGGCGACCAGGGCAGGAAGGCCAGGCCGTCGCGCTCGCAGACGTCGAGGACGTCCTGCGAAGTCCGGTCGGCGATGTTGTAGCGGTTCTGCACCGAGACGACCTTGACCAGCCGACGTGCACGCTCGAGTTCCTGCACCGTCACGTTCGACAGGCCGATGTGGCGGATCTTGCCTGCGTCCTGCAGGCGTTTCAGTGCGCCGACCGAATCCTCGAGCGGCACGTTCCGGTCCACCGTGTGCAGCTGGTAGAGGTCGATACGGTCGACGTGCAGGCGACGCAGGCTCGCCTCGCACGCCTCGCGCAGGTGTTCCGGCCGGCCGTCCGCGGGCCAGCTCGCACGATCCGGCCGGACGACGCCGCCCTTGGTGGCGATCACGAGCCCCTTCGGGTACGGGTGCAGCGCCTCCGCGATCAACCGCTCGCTCACTTCGGGCCCGTAAGCGTCGGCGGTGTCGATGACGCGGATGCCGAGCTCGACGACGCGCTGCAGGAGCCGCCGGGCCTCGGCCGGATCGCGTGGCTCGCCCCAGATGCCCTCGCCGGTGATGCGCATGGCGCCGAACCCGAGGCGCGGCACGCGCATGTCGCCGAGGGTGCTCTCACCGATCATCCTGAGTCCCAGCTTCACGTTCGGTCTGGTCATCGCCGGCACCTCCGCGCCCGGGGCGTCCTGCCCGTCGATTCAGCATACTGCACCGGCGGGTGCGCGCGGCACTCGGTACTTCGACTCGCGCAACGGCCGCCGTCGACCGTCGCCTCGCCGACGTCCCGGGCCTCCGAGCCGAGAACGCGCACCTTGTCCGTGCCGGGCGGCACTTCCCGGGCGAGCTGGCCTCTGCAGCGTTCGTCCAGGCCTGCAGCTCCAGCGCGACCCGGCCGCGGCGCGCGCGACTTACGCGACCCGATTCCCGCCGCTCACTTCAACGCGCGGAGCAGAACTCCATGCAGGCAGTCAACAGGCGTTCGATCACCTGCCGCAGGCTTTCGGCACGCCCGGCCTCGTATCGCGGCGGCCAGTTGGCGCTCGTCAGGGGCTCGCCCGGCTCGTCGACGTAGGCGCGGCACGCGATCTCCAGCTGCACGGCGTGGACGCCGGTGGCGGGCTGGCCGTAATGGCGGGTCGTCCAGCCGCCCTTGAAGCGGCCGTCCACCACGTGCGTGAACCCCGACGCCGCGCAGATGCTGCCGAGGCGCTCGACGAGCGCCGGTGCACAGCTGCGGCCCGAATTCGTACCGAGGTTCAGCTGCGGCAGCTCGCCCTGGAACAGTCGTGGCACGCGCGAGCGGATCGAATGGGCGTCGAACAGCACCACGCGTTCGTGCCGGGCACGCAGGCGCTGCAGCTCCGCGGCAAGCGTGCGGTGGTAAGGCTCGAAGTAGTCGCCGCGACGCAGGGCCACGTCGGCGGCCGGCACGGACTTGCCCGATCGGTACAATGGCTCGCCATCGAACGTCGTCGATGGGCACAGCTCGGTCGTGGCCTGCCCCGGGTATAGCGAGGCGCCGCCCGGGTCACGATTCGTGTCGATCACGGTCCGTGACAGGCGCGTCCTCACGCGCGTGATCGCGAGCCGAGGCACGAACGCATAGAGCGATTCGAGCCACCAGTCGGTGTCCTTGCGTGCGAGCCAGGGGTCGACGAGCGCGGCCTCGATCGGCGACGGGATCTCCGTGCCGGAATGCGGAATGCTGACGAGCACCGGGGCGTCGCCACGCGCGTGGTCGAGCCAGGCGGGACGCGGCACGTGGTTCTCCAATGCCTTCCTCGCTGCGGCGCGCGGACGCGCGCTGGTTGCAGGGCACCCGGGTCGGGTAGTCTGTCGCTCGTCCATAGATAAACGAACGAACGGCAACCGTCCAGTGACGAGCGAGACGACGCTCTGGTTCGATGTCGCTCTGCTGCCCGACGGCTGGGCGCGCGCGGTCCGCCTGCGCCTGCGCGAGGGGCGGATCGACGGGATCGAACGCGACGTGGCGGCGAGCGACGGCGACGAGCGACATGCGATCGCCCTGCCCGGCCTCGCCAACGTGCACAGTCACGCCTTCCAGCGCGCGATGACGGGTCTCACCGGGCAGCGCGGCCCGGAGGACGACAATTTCTGGACCTGGCGCGAGATGATGTACCACTTCGTCGGACGCCTCACGCCGGACGACCTGGTATCGATCTCGGCGCTCGCGTACGTCGAGATGCTCGAGTCGGGCTTCACTCGCGTGGGGGAGTTCCACTACGTCCACCATGCTGTCGACGGCCGGCCCTACGCCGACGTCGGTGAACTCGCGGGGCGGATCGTCGACGCGGCGCACGAGACCGGCATCGGGCTGACGCTGCTGCCCGTGTTCTACGCCCACGCCAGCTTTGGCGAAGAGCAGGCGCGGCCGACGCCCGGACAGCGTCGTTTCATCTGCGGCCTCGATGATTTCGCGCGCCTGCTCGAATCGGCCGAGCATCACGCGCGGAGGCTGCCGGACGCGGTCGTCGGCGTCGCGCCGCACAGCCTGCGGGCCGTCAATCCAGACGAACTGGCCACGGTCACGGCCTTGCGTCCCGGCGCACCGTTGCACATGCACGCGGCCGAGCAGGTGCGGGAAGTGGAAGACTGCCTGGCATGGAGCGGGCAGCGTCCCGTGGCCTGGCTGCTCGACCATGCAGGCGTCGACGCGCGCTGGTGCCTCGTCCACGCCACGCACATCGACGCCGCCGAGATCCGCGGCATCGTCGCGAGCGGCGCCGTGGTCGGGCTGTGCCCCGTCACCGAGTCCGACCTCGGTGACGGCATCTTTCCGGCGCTGCCGTACACGTCACAGGGCGGGCGTTTCGGCGTGGGGACGGATTCCAACGTGCTGATCGACGCGGCGGTCGAGCTGCGGACGCTCGAATACGAACAACGGCTGCTGCATCGCGCCCGCAACGTGCTCGCATCCCGGACCGGCGCATCCACCGGCCGCTCGCTGTTCGAAGGCGCACTGTCCGGCGGCGCGCAAGCCTTGGGTTGCCGCGGAGTTGATGCGCCGGCCCTGGCCGCGGGCCGACCCGCGGACCTGTTCTCGCTGGCGCCCACGCACGCCGCGCTCGCCGGACGCGCGGGCGACACACTGCTCGACAGCTGGATTTTCGGGACGCGCAGCGGCGCGATCGACCGCGTCTGGCGTCACGGTCGCTGTGTCGTCCGCGACGGCCGGCACGTGGTGCGCGCGTCGATCGAGGCTCGGTTCCGGACGACCGTGCAGCGACTGGCACCGTGAGGTCGCGCGAAGCGCATCATCTCAGCAGGCGAAACAGCTCCGCGGCGTCGATCGGCTTCACGAGGTACTGGTCGATCCCCACGTTGCGCGCCCGCTCGCGGTCTTCGGGCTGGCCATAGCCCGAAATGGCGATCAACCGGCGTGCGACGCCGGCCTCGCGCAGCCGTTGCGCGACCTGGTAGCCGTCGAGTCCGGGGAGCCCGATGTCCAGCAATACGACGTCGGGACTCATGCGCACCGCCATCTGAACTCCCTCGGGGCCGGTAACCGCCACATGGACTTCGTGACCGGCGATCTGCAACTGCAGGCGCAGGGCCTCACGGGCGTCGTCGTTGTCTTCGATGATCAGTATGCGACGCGAGGGGAGGAGACCGCCCGCGCGGTCATCGTCGATCGACGCCGTTCGTTCCGCGACGTCGACTCGCGGGAGGTGCACCGTGAACGTGCTGCCTTGCGACGGGCCGGGGCTGGTGGCGCAGATCCGACCGCCGTGAGCATGCACCAGGCGCTGCGCGAGCGCGAGCCCGAGGCCGAGCCCTCCCTGCGCGCGATCCAGGGTGCGTGGTCCTTGCGTGAACATCTCGAACACGCGCGGCAACAGTTCCGGCGCAATGCCCACGCCGTCGTCACGGACCCGCAGCACGACCTCGTCGCGATCGCACCCGGCCTGAACGGAGATCCGCCCGCCGGGCGACGTGTACTTGATCGCGTTCGTCAGGAGGTTGTCGACGACCTGCGTCAGCCGCGCGGGATCGCCCAGTACCCAGGCGGGTTCGAGCGCGACGTCGAGCTGGTGCTGGCCGAGCCGCCCGCCGCTGCGCAGCATCGTCAGGCATCCTTCGACGATGTCGGCGAGGTTGAGCTTCTCGCGGGCCAGCAGGATCTTTCCGCTCGAGACCCGCGCGATGTCGAGCAGATCGTCCACGAGGCGGCTCAAGTGACGGGTCTGGCGGTTGATGATGTCGACCGCGCGCTCGGTGAACGCTGCCGTTCGCCCCGGCGCGGAAAGCACCTGCGCGGCATTCCGATCGCGGCGAGCGGGTTGCGCAGTTCGTGGCTCAGCATCGCGAGGAAGTCGTCCTTGGCATGGCTCGCCCACTCGGCCTCGGCCCGCGCGGCGCGTTCGCGCTCGAGCAGTGCGGACCGCTCACGCTCGACCGCCTTACGCTCCCAGACGAGCTGCGCCAGCGTCATCGTCAGCACCGCGATCGTCGCCATGAACGACTGGAGCAGCAGCAGGGACACGTTGTCGTCGCCGGTCGTTGCAAATGGACCGAGGCCGTGGACGGTCGCCCACGTCGCGATGACCGCGAGCAGCAGCACGCAGCACGCGACCTCGCGCTGGCCGAAGCGCAAGGCCGCCCAGATCAGGGGCGGCATGCACAGGAAGGGCAGCGGATGGCGGCTCAATTCCGCGTGCGTGAAGACCAGGATCCCGGTCGCGACGACGACGATCAGCAGCAGCGCGGCCTCGAAGGCCTGGGTGCGCGATATCGCGAGACCGCCTCGCGCGCCCAGGAGCACCAGCACCGGCGTCACGATCAGTGCGCCTCCCGCATCGCCGAGCCACCACGTCAGCCGGATCGCGCCGGAATCCTGCCAGGCGGCGTGGCCCCCGGCGACCAGTGACGCGACGCCGATCGTCGCGCTGATCGCCGTGCAGACCAGTCCGCCGAGCAATACGAACATCAGGTAGTTCCGCGGCCGCTCGAATGCGCGCGCGCCACCGGCACAGCGCGTCACGAGCGCTGCGCCGACCGTG
This sequence comes from uncultured Chloroflexia bacterium, assembly GCA_963714465.1. Taxonomy (GTDB): domain Bacteria; phylum Chloroflexota; class Anaerolineae; order Anaerolineales; family Anaerolineaceae; genus UBA6107. Next base: position 395,873 of record CAVQOS010000004.1, read on the forward strand.
GCCTCCAGCGTATTGCCGACGGCGATGCCGATCGAACTCAGGATCGAACCCGACGTCGTCAGGTTGACCAGGAAGGCGCCTGCGAAAATGGCCGGCCACGCGCGGCGTCCGAGCAGCAGGACGGCCGCCAGCGCAATGCCGGTCGGTGGCCAGACGGCGGACGCACTCGAGTGCACGAACGCGAAGTGCAGTCCGAGCTTGCCGGCGAGGAAGTACACCAGGACCACGGCACCGAGCACGAGTGTCCAGTGCAGGCGGCCCAGCCTCGAGAGGTCGATCTCCGACGCGACGACTGCTCGCTCCATGTGCCGGACCCCAGCCCACCCTCTCGCCGCGTCGACGGGGATCATGCGCCCGGCCCGTTTCGCCTACAAGGCGCACCGCCGGTCGTGCCGAGTACCCCGATCGCACCGGATGGACCGACCCCGCGAGCAGGACTGGATTGACCGAGAAGGCGAAAGCCTAGTCTGCGTCGGCGCGCGAGAACTAAGGGTCCGAATAGCCGGACTCACGCCCGCATACGTGGACCGAAGTTTTCAGTGTGTACGCGGAATGATGACAACGTACCTGTGATCTGCTGGGTGCTTACTGCGGGCTTCATCCGGGAGAGCTGAATAAAAACGTTGGATTGGACCCTGAATAGCTGTCCTGTTGTTCCTGTACCTGGCGGCCTAAGAAGTTGATGCGTGGTCCTTTCGGCGCGTAACACGTGGCCGTGACTGTCTCCGCGGACGGTGAGAGGGGGCAGAGCAAGGCCAGCGAAACCAGAACGAGGGAGAAACCGGGGAGTGCATTGCCTTGCTCCTGCTGCCTTCTCTGATTCGGGGTGGGAGGCCGCCGTTCCGAGATGGAACGACCGACAGTATTGACCGGCGGGCCTGCAGCGCAGGCGCGATCTGAGTCACAGAGCCGGTCCGTCACGAGGTCAATGGCACTGCTCTTGATCATTTCTACGGTCAGATCCGGCAACCCTGCCCGCTGGCGCCATTCAGGGCGGGGCTCACGACGCCGTCGGACGGAGCCGTCTGAAGGACTCAAGCCCACTCGCCCCGCGCAGATACGATGATTGATAAAGGACGTAATCATTCATTAAAGCAGCGGATAGGGGGTTCTCAGGATGTCGCGGTCACTGGAGCCAGTCTGGCGCGCTCAGGCCATCCTCCGGCTGGAAGGCCGCTTGTGGTCGGCGAGCGCACGCTCAAGCAGCTGGCGGATGAAGCGCTGGTATGGCACCCCCGTGTCCGCCGCGGCTTCCTTGACCGCCGCCAGCAGGTTCTCCGGCAGGCGCATGTTGAGCCGCGCCGACTTGGGCGCAAATTCGAACCGTACCGGGCGCATCGTGCTCAGGTCATACCGCGACAGGTCGGCGCGGCCGACGAACGACGCAGCGGCCCGGTCAGTCCTGACGACGGGCAACTTCCGCTTGGTAGTGTCTGATTTCTTTGGCATGCATGTACCTCGCGCTGATCGGTCGGATCCACCGCTCGCCGTCGCGCACCCGCAGCGTAAAGGTCACGAACACAAACCGTGCCGCCGCGGTGCGCCCGATGCCGAGCAAGCGGGATTCCTGATCCGAATGGGCAACGTCTGGAAAGACCCAGACCTCGCCGTGAAAAACACTCTCTATCTCATCGATCGACACGCCGTGCCGGGTGCACTTGGCCCGATTGCCCTCGTCCCAGTCGAATCTGCCGACACGCTCGACCATTGCTCGAGTGTAGCCGTTTGTATGTACACGTGTCTACACCATGCTTGCTCCTGACACCCTCCCCGCCCACTCCGGCGCCGCCGGGGCGCGGCTCGAGGGGCTGCTGTTCGAAGGCTTGGCGTCCGGCGAATCGAAGGCTGTGGACAAGACCTTCTCGGCTGACCTGCGGGCCGAGGCGCAGCGCCTCGTTCCCCAGCGCGGCACGGACGGCAAGAGGAAATAGCCGGTGAGCACGGCCCTCCCCATCCGGTTACGTTCGTCGGCTGCGCTCGCCATGGTGCCGGCGCTGTTCGCGGCGCGGCCCCTTGCTGCCAAGCGTTTCCTGGAGTTCTTCGCGGCGCAGATCCGCAATCCTAATACCCGCAAGGCGTACTTCCGGGCGGTATGACCCTCGGGTTCGTGACCGAGGCCACGATCCGCGACATCCTCTCGGAAACGCTCGGGCAGGTCTCCATCGATCTCGAGAACACGATCGTGGATCCCGCGGCCATCGCGCTGGTGCCCAAGGACCTCGCGCGCCGCTACCACGTGCTGCCGGTCTCCTACGACCACGACAAGCGCTCGCTCCTCGTCGCGGTGTCGGACCCCACGAACGTCGTGGCCCTCGACCAGATCCGCGCGCTGGTGCGAGAGGACCTGCGCATCGAGCAGGTGCTCGCGCGCGACTCCGACATCACGATCGGCATCGAGCACCACTACGGCTTCAGCAATACGCTGAACCAACAGGGCAAG
>CAVQOS010000005.1:0-68140 GCA_963714465.1 uncultured Chloroflexia bacterium
TGATCTTTTGACCGTTTTCGTTTTTAACGGAAGCGAAATCGTCACTGTGGTACCCAACCCTGCTTTACTGTCAAGTTTTATCTTACCCTGGTGCGCATGCACCAGTCCCCTGGCAATCGATAAGCCCAAACCGCTGCCGTTTTGCGCCGATTTTGATCCATCGTCCACTGTATAAAAACGATCAAAAACCTTATCCAGGTGCTCTTCAGGAATCCCTTTGCCAGAATCAGTGACCGCGATTTGTACCTGATCTCCGAGACGCTTGCCTGTCAATTTCACAAAGCCGCCAGGCTGGTTATTGCGGATGGCATTGTCCACCAGGATAAATAGAACCTGCTGCAGACGGTTGGGGTCTGCCATCAATTGAAACGTTTCAGATTCAGCACTGATCGAAATTTCAGCATCAGCCGCAATCAATTCCATTTTTCCGGCAATTGTCTCCAGAAATCCTGGAAATTGGATCAATTCTTTATCCAATTTGACCGTTTGCGTATCGAGACGGGAGAGCAAAAGCAGGTCTTCGATCAGTTTCTTCATGTAATCAGCATCGACGAGAGAATTTTCGAGCACGCTGATCTGTTTTGGATCCTTTGCTTCACGCTTTGCCACTTCGATCTCTGCCCGGATCAAGGTCAAAGGCGCCCGCAACTCATGGCTTGCATTGGCGACGAAAGCCTGCTGCTTATTAAAAGCCAGCAGGGTTGGACGAATGGTCCTTCCAGCGAGAACCCATGCACCCGCCCCGATAAATAAAACACTCCCAGCTCCGATGAGGATCAATCCACGAAGCAGCTGAGCAAGCACATTCATTTCAGGTTGGAGCGAAACACCCACTTGAATTGCAGCGATGTCCGTCTGGGATGCGACGCGATAGGTTAACAAACGGATCGGCGTGCCGTCCGAGGTGGTAACCGTGCGTAAATCTGACCCATATTTGACGGCTTGCAGGAACGCCGCCTGGTCGAGGATCAGCGGATTATAGGTGAAAGTTGGATTCGTAATGGGTGTCCCCTGGATCGACAATGGCAGAACAAAGATATCCGCCAATTCGCTTTCTTCAAGCACCCTGTGGCGAACTTCATCTTCCTCGCTTTGACTGACCTGTCCCTGGGTGGAGAGTAACTCCACCAGTCGGGTTCGTACTGGCATCGATGGCAAACAATCCTGATCCGCTGATGGACCGGTACAAATCTGCCGGTATGGGTGAATTTAACTCGATAAACTGGAGGCCCATCTTCAATTTTAATGCCTGGTCGGTACTGGAAAGAAAATAGTACCTGAGCAGGTTGTATGTCACGCCTCCCAGCACGACCACCAGCCCCACCCCGATCAGCAAAAAAAGCACGGTCAAGCGCAGACGCAGGTCTTTAAGCATTGTCGCTGTCCAAACGATAGCCAAACCCACGTACGGTGACAATCGGATTCGACATCCCGGGAGATTTGAGTTTCTGGCGCAGGTAAGAAACGTACACATCGACCATTTCAGGCTGCACATTGTGATCGTAAGACCAGACATAATCCATGATCGAATTGCGGCTCAATATTTGATTTGGATTGCGCAAGAAGTATTCGAGCAGGTCCCATTCCTTTTTGGTTAATTCAATGGGTTCTTCTCCGCGCCGCACAGTATGGGCTTTTATGTCCATCACCAACGAGCCAAGGCGAATCTCACTTGCGTGCCCGGCTTCAGGGTTGAATCTGCGAGACAGGGCGTGCAAACGCGCGATCAATTCGTCAAATGAAAAGGGCTTGACCAGGTAATCATCTGCGCCGCTTTCCAAGCCTGCCACGCGATCCTCCACCTGGCTCCTGGCCGTCAACATCAGGATGGCTGAATTAACATGTGCCGAGCGAATGGACCTGCAAATGGAAGGACCATCCCTTCCCGGCAGCATCCAATCGAGGATGATAATGTCATAAGTGTCCCGCAGCGCCAGCTCCAAGCCAATATTGCCATTCTCGGCTGTATCCACGTTAAACTTTTCTTCATCCAAAACACTGCAGATCAATGTAGATAGGCGTCTGTCGTCTTCGATCAAAAGTACCCGCATGATTTCATCCCTTCAACTTATTATTGAACTTGATTCTTGGAATTGGATTGGAAAACTCGCGCAAATTCTCAAGAAAAGGTCAATCTAAATCAGATAAATTATATCTACAAATAGGGATGTTTGGATAGGAGAAAAATATGTTAAAAAATAAAAGCTTAATCGTTTCAATTTTTGTTACTGTATTTCTTGTAGTGGTCGCTGGCGGGATTGCGACAAGCGTTTTAGCCAATAACCAGCCAGGGAACGCGGCCAAGGTCAATGCTGCGGATGCGGTAAAGACCTACCAGGCGCGTGAAGCTGAATACCAGGCATTGCTCGCCAAAGCGAACAGTCAATTGGAATTGGCGAACCAGCAGCTCACGCAACTCGCGAATTCAACCTCAACCAGTGATTCAAGCAGTCAGTCCCCCAGTGATCTAAACAGCAGCTATCCCGTTACTAAAGAATTGGCAATGTCGATTGCTTTTCAGACCGCCGGCGATTACCCCCTGAGTGAACCGGAATTGGTCGACTATAACGGAACAGTTGCCTACGAAGTTAAATTCCAGAATGGCAATATCTATGTCGATGCGACCACCGGGCAGATCCTGTTCAACGGGATCAGCGCACCCGCGGACCAAACGATCACTGCTGATCAGGCTGCCAAAATCGCCGTCGCCTATTTAGGCAATTCAGCCATCACCGATATCGAAGTCGGATCTTACAACGGCAGCCGGGTGTACGAGATCAAATTTGCCAATGGGCAGGAAGTCTATGTGAGTTTGGCCGGCAAGATCGTCGCTGTGCAAATGCCTCCGTCAACATCCTCTACTTCCTCTCACGAGACTGAAGATGACGAACACACCGCCGAGACTCCTGAAGTGGATGATTAAATCCATCCTATTGGAAAATCAATCATGCTTACAAAACCTATAAAAAAGAAAAAAACGTTTCTTCCTGGATCGACCAAAGTCCTGCTGGCGCTCACATCGCTGGCAGGAACGGTTGGCTTGTGGAATGTAATCTCCAATCAAAGCCTCGTTGAAGCTCAAAAAGCGAATCAAACCGTTGAAGGACCCCTCGTGCTTCCTACCCTTCCGACAGTCGTACCCCTGGTGCAAATCACTCCGCGGTCAACAGGGGAAACCGCCAGCGTTTTACCCGCCGATAGTACCTTGAGGAAAGTAAGCCCTTCAAGCGTCAAAGCGCCTTCTCCAAGTGTCGGCACAAATGCAGCCGCACCGGTGATCATCCCTGGGCCTGTCACGACGACCGGCTCTTCTAAATGATCCAGAAATTTGAATTTCGAGCCATGGGATCCAGGATCCTGGTGGCGGTCGACAGTACTGATGGTGATGTACTGGAAACCGTCCACCAGGTTCCGCTTTGGTTCGACCATTGGGAAGCTATTTTCAGCCGGTTTCGCCCGAACAGCGAACTGAGTCAGTTGAACCGCTCCAACGGGAAGCCCTTTAGCGCCAGCCAGGACCTGATGGATGTTTTGCTGCTAGCCAAAAAAATGCGCGAGATATCGCAAGGAACTGTCACCCCCCTGGTGTTGGACGCACTGATCCATAGCGGCTACGATGCAGATTTTGATGCCATATCCGCTCTCCCGCAAATTCTTCGTTCCGGTGACATCCCCCTTCCGCCTGCTTCTTTAGATTTTGAGCTCGACCCGGTTACCAACCAGGTTCGCCTTCCGGTAGGGGTTCACCTCGATCTGGGCGGCTTCGCAAAAGGCTGGTCGGCTCAAACAGCCATGATCCAGCTTTCAGCCATGGCGCCCTGCCTGGTGAATGCTGGAGGAGATATTGCCATCAGTGGAGCCCAATCCGACGGAGCACCCTGGCTGATCGGAGTAGAAAATCCCCTGATTCCGGATGAAAACATCGCACTGGTACAGGTAGCGGGAAAAGGAGTTGCCACATCGGGCAAAGATTACCGGCATTGGCTGGTAAACGAACAGGTGCAGCATCATCTGATCGACCCCTGGACAGGCCTTCCGGCGGTGAGTGATGTATTTTCTGCCACGGTGATCGCAGCGGATGTAATGCTCGCCGAAACGGCGTCTAAAACGGCGGTGATCGGGGGCAGCGAAAATGGGCGGAAATGGCTGGATGCTCAAGCGGACCTGGCGTACCTTTTACAACTTGAAAATGGGGAAATCATGACAAATTCATTGTTTGAACAACATTTATGGAGTGCAGATGGATCCATCCGCCAATAACCCAACCGACATGGAACAAATTCAACCTTCGATCAGCCTTTGGGCACTGGCGTTGATCTTCCTTGCCACAATCGGTGGTGCAGCCGCTGCGATACTAGTTTTGCCCGCCTGGATCCCGGGCATGAGCACCTCGCTCACCGGCGAACAACCCAAAGTCTTCTGGTATCTTTCACGTTCAAGCGCAATTATTGCTTATTTTTTACTTTGGGCTTCGATGATTTTGGGCGTTTCAGTGACCAACAAAGCTGCTGTGATCTGGCCGGGGCTGCCCACCGCCATAGACCTGCATCAGTATTTCACGATATTGGGGCTGGCTTTTGCCCTGTTCCACGGTCTGATCCTGATTGGCGATGGCTATCTCAAATTGAGTCTACAGCAAATTCTTACCCCGTTCGGCATCACCAATTACCGTCCAGAATTTGTCGGCATTGGGCAGATCGCCTTTTATCTTTGGATCTTGATTACCGCCAGTTTCTACGTCCGGCGCAAGATCACCACCAGGGTCTGGCGAGCTATCCACCTTTTCAGCTATTTGACGTTTATCATCGCGCTCATCCACGGGTTGGGAGCAGGGACAGATTCTGTATTCAACTGGTCCAGGTTGATCTATTCAACCACGGCAGGGGTATTGTTCTTTATGACGTTGTACCGAATTCTAAACGCCCGTTCACGCCAGGCAAAAAAAACCCGCATTCATTCATGATCTCCTTAAGTGTTGAAGCAGCAAGGGGTTTAGCCTTATAATGAACCTTGCTAAAAGACACCTCAAACAAGGAGAAAGAATGACCCTCGAGACCCCTCCCCATTGGGACCTGACGAATGTTTACCCTTCCCTGGATTCCAAAGAATATTCAGCCGCAGTTAAGCAATTAATCAAATTGCTGGATGAACAAAAGAATTTTCTGGCAGAAAAAGTTAGCCATGTGGACGCATCCTCCAGTGCGCAGCTCATCGCGGATACTGCCGGCGAACTCGTCCAGCGCTACAATGCCATCCTGCTCACAGCGGGTACCCTGCGCGCTTATGTCGAGTCTTTCGTCACCACCAATTCTTTCGATAAAGAAGCCCAGAAAAAACAATCAGAACTCGAGCAGATCCTGGTCAATGTGGATAAATTGGAAATCCAAACCCGCGCCTGGATCGGCAGTGTTGCTTCACGCATTTCTGCCTTTGTACCTCTTAACCCGGTGACGAAAGCCCATTCTTTTTATCTGAGCGAGGCTGCGGAACAAAGCAAATACCTCATGTCGGGTCCGGAGGAAATGCTGGCGTCAGAACTGTCATTAAGCGGCGGAAACGCCTGGAGCAAACTGCAGGGTACGGTCACTTCTCAAATCACCGCCGATTTTGAACTGGACGGTAAAGTTCAGCGGATGCCCATTACTGCCATCATCAATCTGCGCGGGCACCCCGTAGAGGATGTGCGCCGCCGCGGATATGAAGCCGAGAACAAGATATGGGAAACGGTCAAAGAACCCCTGGCTGCTGCGATGAACGGGATCAAAGGCGAGGTGAACACACTCAACGCTCATCGAGGGCGTAAGGACGCGATCCACAGTTCGATCGATTCGGCAAGGATCGACCGCACAACGCTCGATGCCATGCTGGAAGCCATGAAAGATTCATTCCCCATGTTCAGGCGCTATTTCGTGGCAAAAGCCAAACGCTTTGGTCAGGAGAAATTGCCCTGGTGGAACCTATCCGCACCAGTGGGTGAATCCACTACGACATACACTTTTGCGGAAGCACGCGATTTCGTTCTGACCAATTTTGGCAAATTCTCTCCTGAATTGCAGAATTTTGCCAAACACGCTTTCGACCATCACTGGATCGATGCTGAGATGCGAGATGGAAAACGCGGCGGCGGTTTCTGCATGGAAGTCCCAGGGGTCGGCGAATCCCGGATTCTAACCAATTTTGATGGATCGTTGGACCAGGTAGGCACCATCGCGCACGAACTGGGTCACGCATTTCACAATGACTGTGCAGTCAAAGCGGGAAAAACAGAAATTCAAAAATTTACTCCCATGACCCTCGCCGAGACCGCCTCGATCATGTGTGAAACCATTGTCTCGAACGCAACCCTTGAGATGGTAAAGAACCCTGCCGAAGAGTTAGCCATTCTCGAATCCCAGTTGATCGGCGATTCTCAGGTCATTGTGGATATATACTCGCGCTATTTGTTCGAGAAGGAAGTGTTCGAACGCCGCGAAAAAGCGGAGCTAAGCGCGGACGAGTTGTGCGAGATCATGGAAAACGCCCAAAAAGCCACCTACGGCAGCGGGTTGGATGAACGCTATCTGCAAAAATGGATGTGGACCTGGAAACCGCATTATTATTCAACGGGTCTGTCCTTTTACAACTACCCTTATGCTTTTGGGCTGCTGTTCGGCACCGGTCTTTATGCCATTTACCAGGAACGCGGCGCTGACTTCATCCCTGATTACAAGAACCTGCTGGCGAGCACCGGCGAAGCCCCAGCAGCCGACCTGGCTGCCCGGTTCGGGATTGACATCCGCAGTAAAGCCTTCTGGCAGGACAGTCTCAAGATCATCGAAAAGCGGGTGGATCGTTATTGCCAACTCTGACCTGAGCAGTTTGAATGATTACAGAGAGCGAAGTTTCGCTCTCTGTTTTTGTTAAGGGCGTGAGGGTATAATCCCACCCATGGATAGACCTGTACTACCCTTGATATTGATCCGCGGCGGCGGAGACCTGGCAAGCGGGGTCGCCTTGCGCCTGTTCCGCAGCGGGTTCGGCGTTGTGATCAGCGAAATCGCCGCCCCGTTAAGCGTGCGGCGTTTTGCTTCCTTTGCTGAAGCAATTTTTGAGGGCGAATGGCAGGTGGAGGGGGTAAAGGGAATGGCTTGCTCGACAGTCGAAGAAATCCTGGAAACAGTTAAAAGCGGAAAGGTTGCCGTAACGGTCGACCCAACCGCCGAATACAGTCACCAACTCCCGTTTTCGGCTGTTGTCGACGGCAGGATGCTGAAATCACCGAATTCCGATTCGCTTTTCCCCGATCTTTTTACACTCGGGCTGGGTCCTGGTTTTCAGGTGGGCTTGAACTGCGACGCAGTCATCGAGACCAACCGAGGACCTGCTCTTGGACGGGTCTACTGGCATGGATCTGCCCAACCTGACACGGGCGCACCCGAGATGGTGGGACCGTACGGAAGCGACCGCGTCCTGCGGGCTGCGAATGCGGGTATATTTACCTCGGAACACGAAATTGGCGAAATTGTCGAAGCCGGAGAGGTCATCGGGCAGATCTCCGATTCATCCATCATCGCGCCGTTCAAGGGTGTGCTGCGCGGATTGCTGCGCAGCGGAACGCCCGTCCAACCTGGGTTGAAAATTGGGGATATTGACCCGAGGTGTGATGTGAGCCTGTGCTTTTTGGCATCCGACAAATCTCTTGCAGTTGGCGGCGGTGTGCTCGAAGCGCTCCTTTCTCGCAGTGAAATTCGGCGAACGCTCAAAGGGATTGCATGAACCTGTTCGAGAGCCTGCAGCAAAGTGAGCCCTTGAATGTTGCCGTCGTCGGCGCAGGTGGAAAAACGACCGCAGTCTTCCAACTCGCCCGGCAGGTCAGCGGATGCGCCTGGGTGACCACCACCACTCACCTGGGAACCGACCAGCTCCATCTGGCAGACAAACACTTTACGATTAAATCAGCAGACGACATCGACGTTCCTGGCTGGCTTGCACAAAAAGTGAGCCTGCTGACAGGTGAACAGACGCCGGATGATCGCATTAAAGCGCCCAATGGCGATCTCCCGGAGAGTATCGCGGTACTGGCGAAGCAATATCAAGTCTCGCTGATCATCGAAGCTGATGGAGCGAGATCGCACGCAATCAAGGCTCCCGGTGAGCACGAACCCGTGATCCCCGCCTGGGTGAGCACGGTCATCGTCGTCGTGGGGCTTTCAGCGCTCGGCAAACCCCTCTCCGCTGCGTGGGTTCACAGGCCCGAGCCATTCGCCCGGCTTTCGGGGATACTGCCGGGGATGCCGATCACCCTGGGTGGGACGATTCGCATGCTGCTCGACCCGGCAGGGGGATTAAAAAGGATCCCAGAAAACGCCCGCAAGATAGTGTTGTTCAACCAGGCGGATACGGTAAATTTGAGCGCTGACGACCTGTCAAAGATGCGTAAACTGCTCGATAAATTCGATCGCGTACTGGTCGCAGCTTTGGCAACCAAGCCCGGGGAGGTCATCAGCCTTTCCTCGGCGGGAACAGGATAGTTCGTCAGTGTTATCAGATGTATATTTACTGGTATTGTTTTAGTAATGAAAACTCTCTATAATAAAACCAAGTGAATTATGCAGAGAAGGTGGAGGTTATGAATCTTAACCGATTTCGCAATCCACTGGGAATCCTCCTGATTATTTTTGGCGCCGGATTTCTGCTGACAGCCTGCTCGCAGCAAATCCCCATCATTCCCATCACCGCATTCAGAGAAATCACCCCCGCCGCAACCTGGATCCGTGTCTTCATGGGCATCATAGGGATGGTACTGCTTGTGGCAGGTTTCTCGCTTGTAAAAATCCTGATCCAGGTAATTGGTTTTTTTGGCGGAGGAGCAGCCGGTATGTTCCTCGCACAAAGTCTTTGGCCGGGGGTAAGCTGGGCAGCCATCGCCGGTTTCGGTGTGGGAGCGATCATAGGCGTGGTCATTGCGCTCACTGCCACAGGTCTCGGTGTGTTCGTTGCGGGCGCAATGGTTGGAATTGCACTGGCTCAACAAGTCTGGCCATACGTTGAAGGTTACCCGGCACCCTGGCTGGGGGTAATACTGTGCGCGATCATCGGCGGGATACTAACCGTCTGGTTGTTCAATTTCTGGGTCGCTGCGTTGACCGCTATCCTTGGAGCCGTACTGCTTGGCATGGCGTTGGGCTTGCACCCCGTATACTGGATCGCTCTTGGGTTGGCGGGTGTTTTGATCCAAACCTGTGATCAGTAGACAAAAACCGGTCATTGCCACCTGATCGCACAGGTTAATATTTAGAATTTCAGAAGTTCAACCGATTAAACACTAAAGCGCCGCCCAGTTTTGGACGGCGCTTCGTGGTCATAATTCAATTCTTTCAGGTAACCAGCCATCAACTGCGGCGTAACGACGAAGAATTTGCCAAGGAGTTTTATGGTATAATCCGCAAGTCCGATGCGGGCGTCGCCAAGTGGTAAGGCGTCAGCCTTCCAAGCTGATATCCGTGGGTTCGAATCCCATCGCCCGCTCTCATAACTTCATCTCCGTACGCCCCCATTGAGGGGATGATATTCGAATCTGATCGCCCGCTCTACTCCCCGGCTCATTTTTGCCGGGGTTTTTCTTTTCGCTCATGGGGTGGTCAGTTTGAGAGGTAAGCCTCCAGGTCTTATTGCCTGCTCTTAATTACGCAAAGCCAGAGCAAAATCGCGATCAACCTCATTTTTGTCAGAAATTCGAACTGGGATTAAATAAACTACGAGCGGTTTCATAAGCCGCTCGTTGTATTTATCCGACTTTAAACCTTCTTACTTTTTAGCCCGGGTGGCCACGTCAAAGATGACTGCTGCCACAAGCACCAGCGCTCTGACGATATATTGGATGGAGATGTCCGAGCCAAGCAGGTTCATTCCGTTGGTCAATGAAGCCATGACCAAGGCGCCGAGGATCGAACCGCTGACTTTACCGGAACCGCCGGCGACCGCTACTCCACCGACAATGGCCGCGCCGATCGCATCAAATTCCATCCCTGTGCCTGCGATCGTTGTGGCGGAGCGCAGCCAGGAGGCGTATAAGATGCCGGTGACACCAGTAAGCAGCCCCATCGAACCAAAAACCAGAAAGGTGATTTTCTCCACGCTGATACCGTTTAGTTGAGCTGCCTCGGGATTACCACCCACAGCATAGATATGGCGTCCCACAACGGTCCGGGTTGTGATGTATGAATAAATCAGCACCACACCAATGAGTACCACTGCCGCCCAGGTGAGACCCTGATATCCAGCAAGGACCCAGGTGATGCCGGCGATCACGATTGAGATGAATACCAACTTCAAAATGTAAACGTTCCTAGGCAATACCTCAAAATGATACGCCTGTGTCTTTTGGCGGTTGCGTAAATCACTGGTAATAAACAGGATGATCGCGATGATACCAAGGAGGAGGGTTACTTTGTGCACTCCTGGGAGGAAGGTGAGATTGGGAATATCTGGAATATAGCCATTTCCCAGCGCATTGAAAAAATCATTTTCGATGATGATCGTACCCGTGCTTCTCGTCACAAGCTGCAACAGCCCTTTGTAAAAAAGCCAACCTCCGAGGGTCGCCACAAAGGCTGGAATTTTCATTTTCGCGATCAAGAAACCGGTTCCCAACCCTGCAATCGTGCCAAGCACCAATACAATAGGGATGGTCACACCCACCGGCAGCCCCCAATACTTCAAAGAGATGGCTGCGACGGCGCCCAGCGTTCCTGCTAGGAAGCCGACGGATAGATCAATATGGCGAATAACAATAACAAGGGTCATGCCCACTGCTAATACCGCGATATAGCTTGTGGCATTGACCAGGTTGCCGATATTCCTTGATGAAAGAAAAACGCCTTTCGTCATGATCGTAAAGAATATTACGATCACCACGAACGCGATATACATGCCGAAATCTCGGATCAAGTGTCTTTGAGCCTTGAGTGTTTCCTGGAAAGACATACTAAGCCTCCCTGCAGAGATTAATCAACTATCGTAGCGGCAAAGTCATCGCGCGCGCCAATCATGTAAGCCACAACTTGTTCGCGGAACTCATCTATATTGCCGGTGATGTGAGAGTCACGTACCTTTCGTCCATGGCGCATCACGATCAACGTATCGCTTACGGCGTAGATATCTTCCAGGCGATGGCTGACAATGATGATCGATGTACCCAGCGCCTTGAGCTCCAGTATCATGTCAATCACCTTGGCAATAGCCCCAACGCTTAATGCAGCAGTTGGCTCGTCCATGATAACTACCTTGGAGCCGAAACCGGTCGCTCGGGCAATCGCCACAGCCTGGCGCTGTCCGCCGGATAGCCTTTCCACCAATAAGCGCACAGAGGGAATGTCAATTTTGAGGCTCCCGACCAGGCGCTGTGATTCTCGTTCCATGTACCTGGAATCCATGACGCCAAACGGACCAATCTTTGCGCTAACTTTCTCGCGCCCTAAAAACACATTGCCGGTTACGTCAAGGTTATCGGCAAGAGCGAGGTCCTGGTACACCATCTCAATCCCAAGATGACGCGCATTCAAGGGATCAGTCAGATGCACTTTGTTGCCTTCGATGAAAATTTCGCCCTCATCAGGGATATAGGCTCCGCTGAGGACTTTCATCAAAGTAGACTTGCCGGCGGCGTTGTCGCCCACCAGACCGATCACTTCGCCGTGATGCAATGTTAGGTCCACGCCGCGCAGTGCCTGGACCGCAGCAAAGTGCTTCTTGATGTTCCGCATTTCAACAACGGGTGTGGTTTCTGCCATAGGTTTTTATTTTCTCCCTTTGGGCATAAGTTATAAAAACAATGTTCGGAGTTGAATGTTACAAACAAATTATCAGCAAAGCCTGACCCATATTCCAACAAGATCGACTCACTATGAAATTTGAACCTTCGGGTTTGTGGAATGAGATCTGTATTAATTTACTATAATTCTTGATTTATAGCTACATCAAAATCGAATGAGTTTAATACCTAATTTCTTAATTTTGTTCTGTTTAGCATTGCAGGAATGGAGAAGGGTTTAGCCGACGCCATTCCTGCAAAATTCAAACTAATCGATCTTACGGTAGACCGGTGAAGTCTTTCGCGGGCCAGTAACCAGAATCGATTACGGCGGCTTTGACATTGGCCTTGTCGACCGTGATTACCACAGACGGTTTCGCAGGTACATCGATCTTGCCGTTGTTGTAGGTTGTGGTCTGCTCAGGAGTCTTCCCTTGGATGTAAGCAACCGCAGCAGTGATCGCATCGCTTACGAGGGTGCGGACGTCCTTGAGGACGGTCATGGATTGCTTGCCATCGATAATGTACTGGATGGAGGGTTCTTCTGCATCCTGTCCGGTGATCACATAACTCTTCACAGCGGTGTCAGCAGCGAAAACATCCGCGATGGAGCGTGCGGTGCCATCGTTCGGGGCCAGAATGAAGACGTTACCCTTGTCAGCAGCTTTCGCAGCCGTCAGGTTGGCTTCGGCCAGGTTCTTGGCCACATCGAATTTCCAGTCCGTGGTCACCTGTCCAATGATCTTGCCCATCTCGTCCCGGGTCAACGTGGCTTTAGCCTGCAGCGCTACTGCTTCACTCGAGTTCTTGATCACAAACGTGCCGTCAGCAATCTTGGGTTGTAGCACTTCCCAGGCACCCTGGAAGAAGAGGAAGGCATTGTTGTCAGAGGCTGCACCAGCATACAGGTACAGCGGGTTGCCCGTGCCGGTGGCTTTGTCGACCAGGTATTGTCCCTGGGCTTTACCCACCGAAACACTGTCGAATGTGACGTAGTAATCCACAGCATCGGTATCCAAAATCAGGCGGTCATAGGAGATCACCTTGATGCCTGCGGCTCTGGCTTCGGCGGCTGCAGCAGCAGCAGCGGTGCCATCCTGCGGGCAGATGATGATGACTTTGACGCCCTGGGCGATCAAAGCTTCTACATTGCTCTTTTCCTTGGCTGAATCACCCTGGCTGAACAGGATCTGGACATCGTATCCGGCAGCTTTGAAAGCATCCTGAAACCGGGTCTGATCCTGTATCCAACGCGGCTCATCCTTCGTCGGAAGAACGACGCCCACAGCCAGCTTGCCTAATGTATCCAAGCCCGTAAAGTCAGCGGCAGGCCAATAACCAGAATCGATTACGGCGGCTTTGACATTGGTCTTGTCGACCGTGATAACCACAGACGGTTTAGCGGGTACATCGATCTTGCCATTGTTATAGGTTGTGGTTTTCTCGGGGGTATTGCCCTTCAAATAGGCAACTGCAGCAGTGATCGCGTCGCCTACGAGGGTGCGAACGTCCTTGAGGACGGTCATGGATTGCTTGCCATCGATGATGTACTGGATGGAAGGTTCTTCTGCATCCTGTCCGGTGATCACATAACTCTTCACAGCGGTGTCGGCAGCGAAAACATCTGCAATGGAGCGTGCAGTGCCATCGTTCGGGGCCAGAATGAAGACGTTGCCCTTGTCAGCAGCTTTCGCAGCCGTCAGGTTGGCTTCGGCCAGGTTCTTGGCCACATCGAATTTCCAGTCCGTGGTCACCTGTCCAATGATCTTGCCCATCTCGTCCCGGGTCAGTGTGGCTTTGCTCTGCAGCGCTACCGCTTCACTCGAGTTCTTGATCACAAACGTTCCGTCAGCAATCTTGGGTTGTAGCACTTCCCAGGCACCCTGGAAGAAGAGGAAGGCGTTATTGTCGGAGGCTGCACCAGCATACAGGTACAGCGGGTTGCCCGTGCCGGTGGCTTTGTCGACCAGGTATTGACCCTGGGCTTTACCCACCGAAACACTGTCGAACGTGACGTAGTAATCCACAGCATCGGTATCCAAAATCAGGCGGTCATAGGAGATCACCTTGATGCCTGCAGCTCGCGCTTCGGCGGCGGCTGCAGCAGCAGCGGTGCCATCCTGTGGGCAGATGATGATGACTTTGACGCCCTGGGCGATCAAGGATTCAACGTTGCTCTTTTCCTTGGCTGAATCACCCTCGCTGAACAGGATCTGGACATCGTATCCGGCAGCTTTGAAAGCATCCTGAAACCGGGTCTGGTCCTGTATCCAGCGCGGTTCATCCTTCGTTGGAAGAACGACGCCCACTGCAAACCCCGAGGTGGTTGGGGCTGTAGTCGCGGTGGGAGTGGCTGCAGTTCCGCAGGCTGCCAAGACCATTGCCATCACAATTAATATGGCAAACAAAGTAAAAACTGAACTCTTCTTAAGCATAATTGTTTCTCCTTAGATTTAGAGCGACCGAAAGTGTGAAATGTCTATTTCTTGCTGAATTCCTATTTGAGAAATTATCCCCTCCTTCCCTCAATAAGATCAAGACGAATAAACATCTTTGTCAACAATATGATTATACGCCTATTGTATAAAGTACCCTAATAATTGAGGACTAACTCTATGCTTGTATGGTCAAAATCATCGACAATTAATTCCAATATTAAATACCTCCATTGCTTAGGAATATCTATCTACTTGAAGCGGAGATCCAGATTATAGGATTTTCTTTGATGCTGCTTCGATTTTCTTATGGTTAACAAAAAAGACGGGAGTGTTCCCGTCTTTCTCAATGATCGGCGCAATTATTCAGGCTGCGAAGGACGCTGCAGCTTCGATTTTACATTTTCCCTTTTTCTCAAGCGCAGGTTGGAAGACAGATTTTTTCCCGCGTTCGGGCTGAGCAGCAAAGTCAGCCGGGTCAACGCGTTTTCATCATATTCGCAGCGCCCGCAAATATCGCATACCCAGGCGGGAAAGTCAGGCACGGTGATCAGTTCATCGCCAAGCCACGTGTAATACGCAATGTACTGGCGATGCATGTGACCTGCCTGGCATTCACTGCAAGGGATCATCGAATTTAAGAGGGAAGGACTTTGTTCAGACATTGTCAATTAATATTCTAAATCCATTCAATTTTGTTAACATTACCACTTTTTTTTCAAAAAAGGAAGTAAAAGTTTTATATAAGTTACAGTCACAAATTCCCATAGAAAGGGTGTAAAAAAGAGAGAGTTCCAATCAATATTGTAGTTGGCAAAACAAACAAAGAAAGGAACTCTCAAATGACAGACGAAGCTGTCCAAATTAGTATAACAATAAGAATAGCAAAAAGGGAACAGAAAATTGAACGAAAAATCAGGATAGAAGACCTGGAAGAAACAATTCAGGGAATTGCGATTGAAACCGGACAAGAAGCACTCGGAATGGGGATCAAAGAATTAGACGACCGAATAGCAGAGAAACTGCCAAAAGGCTGGCAGAATGTAGGGACAGAAGAACGCTGGTTAGTGAGCAGCATAGGAGTTGTGAGATACAAGAGGCGGATTTATCTGGATGAAAAAAGGAAACGCAGAAAACCAGTGGATGAGCTATTGGGAATTGAGAAATATGGACGTATGAGCGGACGAGTACAGGAAATGGGAGCTTCGTTGGCTTGTCTGGGAACGTATCGGCTGGCAGCAAATCAATTGAGCTGGTTGATCAAGACACCTGTGAGTCATAGCGCAGTGCAACGGATGGCATGGATAACCGGGAATCGAATAGCAGATGGAGAAGAAGCGGAGCGGGAAAGAGTATTTGAGCACGGAGAGGAAATTGAGGCAGGGAGAATAAAAGCTCCGGTGTTGTATGGAGAGAGTGATGGGGTTTGGGTGCATCTGCAGCGTGAAAAGCGCAAATCAGCAGAAGTACGAGTGGCCATCATGAGCACAGGCCGGAAACAGATCGGCAAAGACCGTTTTCGGTTTGAAAATAAGCGCTGCATCACCGCAATCGGGTTGAATTCAGAGATGTGGCAGGAACAGATCGTGAGAGAAAGCCACCTTTATTATGACCTTAGAGAGACAAAGATGCTGATCAGTGGTGGAGATGGGAACCAATGGGTACGCCATAGCTTTGATCGCATGGAGATACCACAAGAGTTTATTCTGGATCGGTTTCATCTGCGCAGGGCAGCCAGACGAACTTTTCATGACAAAGCAGAAGCAAAACAGATAGTAACTCAGATATGCGAGAAGGGGTTTTCTTCGGTAAGCAAAGAATTGAGGCAACGTATTGAACAATCTGAAGGCAGAGAAAGACAAAAGCTGGAAGACTTTTATTGCTATATTCACAACAATCAAGACGGCTTACTGGACTTGGAACACCGTGGGGTTGATCTCCCTGCTTATCTGGGGGGCATTGAAGGCAATGTAGATAAACTGGTGGTTCACCGCATGAAAGGTAGAGGTTGTTCCTGGCGCTTACGAGGTCTACGTGCCATGCTGGCATTATGTCGCAACTGTGAAGCGCTAAAACAACACTCTTATCAGTACCTTCCGTTGTCTATTCCCAATAGATCCATTCACCGGGTACAAAAACTCGATGTAGAATATTCAGAGGTGGTACCCAAACCTATGCCCATTCTTTATGGTCCTGATCACGACAAACCTTGGGTGAACACCTTGCGCAGGATAGTCCATGGCCGCCACTCTCTCTTTTCATAATCTATGGGAATTTGATACAGTAACTTTATATAATTTTCGCACCCTTTCGCTGACGAAACAAGTCGGCGTTGAGATTCATTACAACTCTTATTGGGCGGGAACACTTGCAGAGCTTGTATGAGACACCACTTGAAAACGGTCGAGAGGCCAGTAGACCACCAGGGCTTTACCAATCACATCGCTTATCGGGACGAAACCCCAAACATGTGAATCTTCCGAATTATTCCGGTTGTCGCCCAAAACAAAAATTGAATCCTGCGGAACGGTCCACTCACCAGTGTAATCGGGCGGTGCCGAGATATAGGGTTCGTTCAATGCAGTCCCGTTGACGTAGATTTTACCGTCTGCCGCTTTAACGGTATCTCCCGGTGTGCCGATGATGCGTTTGATGTAATCCACCGCAGGATCCTGGGGGTTATGGAAGATGACAATATCACCCGTGTGAGTTTGACCGCCCCAGCGGTATGCCATCCTGTTCACAAGCACGAAATTTCCCGGGTAAAGCGTGGGTTCCATGCTGATGTTTTCGACGATCACCCGCGCCAGCACGGCGTCCACTGCAAAATAGAGGATGGCAGCCAATGCCAGGGTCTGAAGCAGTTCCAGGAATGGAGCAAGTAATTTTCGGTTCGATTCAGGTGCAGCAGGAGGTGTGACGGGCTGGTTGGTATCCTCCAGCGTGGGGCGATCCGGTCCGTTGAAATCAGTCATTTTCGATGCTGGCTCCATTAATCATGGCGTGATTTTAGCACGATTCGGATTGGCGTACCGGTAAATGGGTAATCTTTACGGATTTGATTTTCCAAAAAGCGCATGTAAGTAAAATGAGCCAGTTTGGGATTATTACAGTAGATCATAAACGTAGGCGGGTCTGTTCGCACCTGTGTGCCGTAAAAAAACTTGACCGGAGTACCGGCATGAGAAGTTGGTGCATGCAGCTCTTGTGCTGCCTGGATGATCCGGTTCAAAGCGCCGGTCGTGACTCTCGCCAAGCGTTCTTCCTGAACCTTTAACGCCAGCGGCATCACCTGGTCAACCCGTTGACCCGTTTTGCATGAAATAAACAGGATCGGGACATAATCCACGAAGTTGAGTTCTTCCCGAATCTGATTGGTAAATTCCTGCATGGTGAAATTATCCTTTTCCACCAAATCCCATTTATTCACCAGCACAACCGTGCTTTTCCAGGCATCTTTGACATACCCGACGATGTGAGCATCCTGCGCTGTGATCCCGGTCGAGGCGTCTATCATCAGCAAAGCCACGTGGCAGCGTTCGATGGCGCGCATCGAACGTACAACGGAGTATTTTTCAACACCCGGGTCGATCTTTCCGCGCCTGCGGATTCCGGCTGTATCGATCAACCGGACGGGGATCCCCTCATAATCGATGACCGTATCCACCGCATCGCGGGTGGTTCCGGGAATGGGGCTGACGATCGAACGTTCTTCCCCCACCAGGCGGTTGAGCAGGCTGGATTTACCCGAGTTGGGTTTTCCGACGATGGCTATACGTACCAGATCATCTTCGGGTTCCTCCACCAATTTGGGGAACGATTTTACCAGGTCATCCAGCAAATCGCCTGTGCCCGTACCATGAACTGCCGAGATGGAATAGGGATCGCCTATACCAAGCTCATAAAATTCTGCTGCCTGGTTGCGCTGCCGGTCTGAATCGGCCTTATTCACCACCAAAAATATTGGCGGAACGGAATTTCCATCCACGACCTTCTGGTTTTGACGTAATATTTGCGCTACTTCAAAGTCGGCCGGGGTGATCCCGCTGATGGCGTCCACCAGGAAGAGCACAGCGTCTGCCTCCTGGACAGCCATCATCGCCTGTGCCTTGATTTCTTTGATAAAGTCTGCAGAACCGATGGATAAGGGGCTTTTACTGCTGCTGCTGGAAGTCGGATCGATACCCCCTGTGTCGATTACATCAAAAGAAACCCCATTCCACTCAGCCTGACCGGAAAGCCGGTCGCGAGTGGTGCCAGGGGTATCATCCACAATCGCCATCATTTCGCCGCACAAACGATTAAATAAAGTGCTCTTTCCAACATTGGGTCTTCCGACCAGGGCTACAACAGGTTTAGGTATCATCCAGCTTTCCTCGCTTCGTATTCATTTTACCCTGAAAATCAGACAAAAACAGCCAGCTTTGCGCTGGCTGTTGGTTTGGAGGGATGATCCTATGGAGGAGGAGTGGTGCCTTTGGTGTAAATGACCACATCGAAAGAGGCGGGGAGCAGATTGTCGATCTGCAAATCTTGATTGTTAAGAGAAAATCCTGTGGTGATGACATATTTGCCCGGCAGCATTCCCGTCAGGTCGATCAGTAACCGTAAATCACTGACTTTGATCGTCTCGAGCGAACGCAATGGTCCTCCGATAATAACATCGGTTGTTCCCGGTGTGATCTGCGCCGTCAAATTAGAAGCCAATCCAGATGCTTCCACGATTACGTTGGTCAAAGCCAGGCTGCTTTCGATCGCAGAGACACCCACCTGAACACTCACCTGCTGATCGCCCACCAATTCGATCCCATCGGGTAATTTGAGGCTTACCTGGGATTCAAAATCATCTTTCAATCCGCTAAGATCCAATGGCAGAGTCTCGATGTATTCGGGCAGGTCGCTCACCAACGCCGGATCAGACGAAAAAACGGTGACGGTAGGGGGTGACACAAAAATACTGGTCAAGCGATAGCCGCTGGCAATTTGACCAACCGTCACAACCCTCACCACCAGGTTGCGATAGCCACCCCGTTGAACAATGCTTTGCGTGATCGTGATCTTTTCCGGATTGATGGAGATTCCGCTTACCACCACCCCATTCTCGTCCACAGGCAGGAGAGGCAGGGTCAGGTTAATGCTATCCTTCACCCCGGTCAGGTCATTGACCACTTTTATCGCAGTCACCCTGTCGACCAGGGAAGAAGGACCACTGATGGTGGCACTTGTTTCGGAAAGTGTAGCCGGGGCTGCCTGATAGCCGACCGCCAGTTGACCCGTTTCCTGGACCGTAATATTGATCGATTTGGTTTCGAGCTGTTCAAGTGAAACATTCACCGAACGCGGGTTCTGTGAAGTGATTTCCACCGGGCGAATACCGATTTGGATTTGCACCGGTACAACATGCGGTCCGACCGACAACCCTGAAAGATCAACAATCGCCCGCACCGGTGCTTTTTCATCCACCAGGCTATTCCAGATGGAATTTGGCGCGCGCAGCGTAACAGCGATCGTCTCAGGCAGTTGATTCGTGATCACAAGGTTGGGCGCCTGCCCGATCACCTCGATCGTGACGGGGTTGGGATAAACCTTTTCCACCGATGGGTCGATCGAATTCACAGCCAGCGCCCAAACAATCACAGCCAACAGGAAGGACAAAAACAAAGTGGGGAGATTGCGGGTGATTTGTCGAAGTCGCTCCACGCTAATCCTCCTGCTTCCCTTGTCCAAAGAGGCTGGCAAGCCAATTTCGAGGATTGAACTGAAGTCCCTTCGTTTCTGAAGGGCGGTAAAACGCGAGAAGGATATTTTCCAGGCGCTCGCTATCCAGCCTGCGGATCATCCTGCCGTTATGAGCTATGGAAATCGAACCGGTCTGCTCAGAGACGACCACCGTAATGGCGTCCGTAGCTTCCGATGTTCCAAGGGCTGCCCTGTGGCGCAATCCCATTTGCCGCTCGGGGGTGCGGTTCAAAACACCGCTGGCTGAAAGAGGCATCACACAGGCGGCTGCCACAATCATATTTTGATCGATGATCACCGCCCCATCGTGCAAAGGCGTATTTGGATAAAAGATTTGCAGGAGCAGCTCAGGGGTAACCTTGGCGTTCATCCTCACCCCGGTGCGGACATACTCATGCAAACTGTCTGAGCGCTGCATCACGATCAAGGCGCCGTGTTCGCGGGCTGAAAGACGGGCAGAAGCTGTAACCACAGCATGGATCGTTTGCTGCATTTCTTCGATCTGAGTTAACGAGGCTCGCCTCGTCAGGGGGTTGGTCCCTGCCCTGCCCAGTTTTTCCAATCCTCTGCGGATTTCCGGCGCAAAGATGACAGGGATGGCAAATAAAAGGGTGGGTAGAACCGTCGCTACCAGCCATGAAAATGCGGGTAAATCGAAGATGCTGGTGAAGATTGCCAGTACCACAATGAGGAAAATCACACCACGCAATAAAGCCATGGCTTGCGTATCGCGCAGCAGTGCCATAATGCCATAAAATACTCCTGTGACCAGGAATAAGTCCAGGACACTCAGCCAATTCAGGCGTTGGAACAGATAAACGATCTCAGTCAATAAATCTGGCACGTGATTTTATGCTTTTCCTGACTCTGACAATCCACTAGATCGGCCGGAGAACTCTATCCTGCCGCAACTGTTTAAAATACAAGGTCGATCCCGGCAGGGTGGATTCTTCTGCCGCTTCCTGCCAGGCAATCACCCCTAGGTCGTGGGGCTCTTTGGGTTCATACCCCAGGCTCTTCCAGAGCGCATCGTGCTTCGCCAGGTGCGGGGGCACAAAGATCAAAGAGGCTTCACACTGAAGATCGGACGAGGCACGTTCCATCTCGCGGATCATCACGGGCAGGTACTGAGCCGGTGGTAGCAGCGAATCCAAAGCAATATCGGTGGTCCGCGCCACCAGGTTTTCCACCTGCCAGCCGATGACACCCATTGTGTTTTGCTCGATGTTGAGCAGTAAGAATGCCTTTTCTCCCAATTCAGCCATCACATCGTTCCGGCTTAACGGCGGTTCGCCTTTGCGCATACGATTGAGTACTTGAACAATTTCCTCGACCTGCTTGGGTCCGGCTCGGTGAACGGTGACCTCGCCCAGCGGAAGTTTGACCGGTTGAGAGGCAGGCGCAAACCTGGCTTCTTTTGCCGGAACGAATCGCGCCCAGGCTTGCGTCACCTGCTTCCAGGTATCGTCAAAGGAAGATTCATTCTTGATGACGACGTTCGCCGCGCTCATGTGAATTTCCTGCGGAACCTGGCTTGCGATGCGCTGATGCGCGTCCACTTTGTTCATTTTGCGATTTTGCACCAGGCGTTTCATCTGGATCTCGGAAGGTGCATAGACCACCCACAACGAATCACAATCAGTATTGATGCGGGCTTCGACCAGTTTGATGGCTTCGATAACAATTACTTTTTGGCTCGCCCTCCGGATGAGAATATCCAATGCCTGGGTGACCAGTGGATGAATGATCTCCTCCAGCCTGGTCAATGCCTCTGGATCGTTAAAGACCACCCGCGCCAGCTTTTCCCGGTCGATCTGCCCGTCAGGCCTGAGAATATATTTTCCAAAGGTTTCTACGACAGGCTTATATCCAGGCGCACCGGGAGCCATGGCGCGGTGCGCAAGCGCATCCGCATCGATGCCATAAGCCCCGAGATGTTCAAGCATCCGCCGGACAACGCTTTTGCCAGTTCCGATGCTTCCGGTCAGACCGATGATGTATTTGTCAGCCCATTTTTTCAATGAAATTCCTCATTCGATGAACCAGGTGGGAATGGGGTTACTCTTGATATCATTTTAGCCTTGCGCAGGATGAATGTCAAACAACCTTCCAAATTTGTTACAAAGCGGAATGAGCTATAATTTTCACGATCGACGAAGGAGCGTTGCATGTTCAATTCACCTCATCGCAGATACAACCCTCTCACCCGTGAATGGGTGCTCGTTTCGCCGCAGCGGGCGCAGCGTCCCTGGCTTGGACAGGTTGAGAAAAGCACGCAGGACATACTCCCTGCGTACGACCCGGAATGCTATTTGTGTCCCTCCAATACTCGTGCCGGCGGCAAAAAGAATCCAGCTTATAGCGGTACCTATGTATTTGACAATGATTTTCCGGCTTTGTTACTAGAAACCGCTGCAACGGGCGCGCCGGTGCACAAGCATGAACTCATGCAGGCGGAAGCGGAAACAGGAATTTGCCGCGTCATTTGTTTTTCTCCAAGGCATGACCTGACCCTTCCCCAGCTTCCACTGGCTGCAGTGGAAGAGGTGATCCATACCTGGGTGAACCAATCCCGCGAACTCGAGGCATTGGATTGGATCCGCTATGTGCAGATATTCGAAAACAAGGGCGAGATCATGGGGTGTTCGAATCCGCACCCGCATAGTCAGCTTTGGGCGACGCACAGCATACCCAATGAACCTGCAAAAGAGCTGGTTTCGCAAAAGGAATATTTTGCACTCCATCAATCCGGTTTACTCATCGATTATTTGAAGGAAGAAGAACGCATCGGTGAGCGCATCGTTGCAACGAATAAGGATTTTACGGCATTAGTACCTTTTTGGGCGATCTGGCCGTTCGAGATAATGGTTACAGCACACCGTCCAATTGCCCGCCTTGCCGATCTGACACTGCAGGAACAATCCTCTCTGGCTGCGATTTTCAGTGACATCACCCGCCGTTACGACAGAATCTTTGGCGTGTCTTTCCCTTACTCAATGGGTTTCCACCAGGCACCTGCTGATGGAGATGCCCATCCTGAGTGGGTGCTGCATGCTCATTTCTACCCGCCATTGTTAAGATCCGCAACCGTCAAAAAATTCATGGTCGGCTATGAAATGCTGGCGATGCCCCAGCGTGACCTTACCCCCGAATTCGCCGCCGGGCGGCTGCGCGAATTGGAAGAGTGAGAGGAACAAATGGAACTAAGACGCCTTTACCCAGAAATCCAGCCTTATAAAACCGGCATGTTGAAAGTGTCGGACCTGCATTCGCTTTATTATGAGGAGTGCGGTAATCCCAAAGGGGCTCCGATCCTGTTCCTGCACGGGGGCCCGGGGGTTGGACTCAGGGATTACTACCGCCAGTTCTATGACCCTGAATTCTACCGGATCATCCTTTTCGCGCAGCGCGGAGCCGTTCAAAGCACGCCTCAAGCCGAACTGCAGGAAAACGATACGTGGGCGTTGGTAGATGACATTGAAAAATTACGCAGACATCTGGGGGTTGAACGTTGGGTGGTTTTTGGCGGGAGTTGGGGGAGCACCCTGGGATTGACTTATGCCTTAAACTTCAAAGAGCATGTGCTGGGGCTGATCCTGCGCGGTGTCTATTTGGGGCGTAAGCGTGAATTGGAGTGGATGTACACTGCCGGCGCCGACCAGTATTTTCCGACCGCCTGGCAGCGCTTCAACGCATTGATTCCCCCCGAAGAACGCGGAAACCTGGTGCAAGCCTATTACAAGATCCTGACCGGAGCAGATGAAAGGTTGCAGATGCAGGCAGCCCAAGCCTGGACAGCTTGGGAAGATTCGCTGGTATTGATCAATGACAACCCCCAACCGGAAAGTGACCCGCTGCTGGCTCTATGCTGTGCGCGGATCGAATGCCATTATATGGTGCACAATCTCTTTATGAATGAGGAAAATTACATCCTGGATAGGGTCGGTTCCCTTGCAGGTATTCCCTGCCGCATTGTGCAGGGTCAATTGGATTTTTGCTGTCCACCCTATTCAGCCGTCGAGCTAGCACAACAGTATCCCGGGGCTGAGCTGCGCCTGGTACCGGACGGCACTCACTGGTCGCGCATTCCATCTATGGCTGCTGAACTGGTACAGGCGACAGAAGACTTCAAATCCTTTTATTAATCGCCGGAGAATTGCCGGGAATAAAGGTCAGCGTAAATTCCGCCCAGGCTGAGCAGCTCGTCGTGTTTCCCCTGCTCGATGATCCGACCATTGTCGACCACGCAAATCAAATCCGCATTGCGAATGGTGCTCAAGCGGTGAGCAATCACCACTGCTGTCCGTCCGCTTAGCAGTTTGCCCAATGCATCCTGGATCAGGCTCTCGGTCAGGCTGTCCACATTCGAAGTGGCTTCATCGAGGATCAGGATGCGGGGGTCGGTGAGCAGGGCGCGGGCAATACACACGAGCTGGCGCTGTCCGACCGAAAGATTGACCGCGCCTTCCAGCACTTTCGTATTGTAGCCCTCAGGTTTCGCAGTAATAAAGTCATGGGCGTTGGCTTTACGGGCTGCCGCCATCATCTCTTCATCACTCGCATCCGGCTTGCCGAAGCGGATATTCTCGGCAATCGTTCCAGAAAAGAGGAACGAGTTTTGGGGTACCAGCCCCAATTGTTCATGCAGCGAATGTTGGGTAACGTTGCGGATGTCGTGCCCATCGATCAAGACCCTGCCGGAAGTCGGCTCATAGAAGCGTGCGATCAGGTTGCTGATCGAAGTTTTTCCTGCACCCGTCGGACCCACCAGAGCCACCGTTTGACCCGGCTGGATCAACAGGTTGATATTGTGCAGCACTTCAGGCAGATCCGGGCGGTACCTGAAGGATACGTCCTCGAAGCGGATCTCGCCGGCAATGCGCGGCAAATCGAATGCACCTGGGACATCTTTTACTTCAGGTTCGGTATCCAGCAGTTTGAGCACCTGTTCGCCGCCTGCCATGGCAGATTGCATGGTGGTGTACATCTGGCTCAATTCCTGGATGGGCGAGAAGAACCGCGTGACATAAGAAAGAAAGGCGATCAACACCCCTACCGTTACGATGCCGCTTCCAACAAACCTTCCGCCAAACCACAGGACAATACAGGTTGCCAGGACACCTAAAAATTCTACCCCAGGCAAAAACACGAAGGATAGGGTCATGGCATCGATGTTCGCCTTGCGGTTTGCCTCATTCACATGGTCAAAGCGTACCTGCGATGTATCCTCCTGTCCGAAAGCCTGGATCACTCTCACGCCTGAGATATCTTCCGCCAGGTCGCCAACCACCCGGGCAACCGAGGTACGGGTTTCACGGTAAGCCCCCCTGGCCCGTTTCGAAAACCAGTAGGTGACCAGGATCATCAACGGCAGCACGGTAAAGGTGAGCAACGCCAGGCGTACATTCATTAACATCATGGCCACGATGATGCCGATCAGGATAAATACATCTCCGAACAGGGTGATCAGCCCCTGTGAGATCAACTCATTGATGGTAGCCACGTCATTCATCACCCGCGAGACGGTCACACCCACAATGTGGGTATCCTGGTATCCGATCGAAAGCATCTGCAAATGTCGGAAAAGCTCGCTGCGCATGTTTGCGAGTACATGCTGCCCCACATTTGAAAGAAGATACTGCTGCAATGCCGAAAAAACATACAAACCGATGAATGCGGCTGCGGTATAGAGCGAAATACGAGCCAGCCCTGGTATCTCCGGCGGTGATATACTGGTCGACCGCAATTTTTAGCAGGTAAGGAACAAGCAGCGTCAACCCCGAGACGATGAGCATGGCGATGAAGGCAACAATCATCTGCCAGCGATAAGGGCTAAGAAATCCCAATAACCGGCGCATGATATGCCGGTCAAACACTTTGCCCTTTGAGTCCTCTCCGCTGGAAAAACTTTCCAGTGCTCCGCGCGGACCCATCCCGGGTGAAGAGACTCCGATTCCAAATCCCATGGTTACTTTAACTCTTCCCCAGACGGCTTGCTACTCTCGGTCAGATCTGCGGTTTTCTGCTTTTTTGGTTTGAGCTGCTGATGGTAAATACTGTTGTAGAGCGGTGACGTCAAGAGCAGGTCTTCGTGCCTTCCCTGCGCTGCAATTTTGCCTTTATCCAGGAGGAGGATCAAATCCGCCTTCTGGACGGTGCTCAGGCGATGCGCGATGACAAAGGTGGTGCGGTGCTGCATCACTTTTTCCAGCGCGAGTTGGATCAAATGCTCCGTTTCGCTGTCCACACTCGAGGTCGCGTCATCCAATATGAGAATCCGTGGATCGGTGAGGAGGGCACGCGCTATGGCAATGCGCTGCTTTTGACCGCCGGAAAGAGTGATCCCCTTTTCTCCGACCAGGGTGTCGTATCCATGCTGCATTTTGAGGATGAACTCATGAGCCTGGGCAGCCCTGGCAGCGTCTTCCACTTCCTGCCGGGTGGCGCCGGGCTTGCCAAAGCGGATATTTTCAAAAACTGTTCCTGCAAACAAGGTCGTTTCCTGCAGCACCATCCCGATTTGACTGCGTAGAGAGTTGATTTTCACCTCGCGCAAATCCACGCCGTCGATGCAGATACTCCCGCCGATGGGATCGTAAAACCGGGGAATGAGGTTGACCACGGTGGTTTTGCCAGACCCGGTCGGCCCCAGCAGGGCAATCACCTGGTTGGGTTCGGCTTCGAAGCTAATCCCCTTCAATACCTCGGAGTGGCGCCCGTAACCGAAAGAAACCTGGTCGAAGCGTACTTTTCCCCTGGAAAACGTCACCTGACGGCACCCTGGTTCGTCATGAACCGCAGGGATGGTATCGAGGATTTGAAAAATCCGGTCGCCGGATGCGCCTGCCATGGTGATGGCTGGCAGAACCATTCCCAAATGGCGGATCGGGGAAAGAAGCTGCCCCATATACGTTGTAAAGGCCACCAGCTCGCCCAGGCTTAACTGGTGGTTGATCACCAGCGACCCGCCGTACCACAGGATGATCACACTTCCGATATTTGCGATCAAATTGAGCAGCGGCATATTTTGCGACTGCATGCGTGCAGAAAGAGCTGACAGGGAAAACCATTTTGAATTCTCTGCTTCGAAGCGAACAATTTCTGCGTCTTCCTGGGCAAAGGTTTTGACCACCTGTGCCCCGCGTAAATTTTGCTCGAGGCGGGTCGTCAAAACACCCAACTGCTTTTGGATCTGAAGCGAAAGCGGGCGGAATTTCCGGCCGAAACGAAGGGATTGGTAAACCAACAACGGCATGGCGGCTATCGCCAAGAGTCCCAGACGCGGATTCAACCAGATCATCACTCCGGCTGTGATGAGCATCAACACCACGCCTTCGATGACGCGGAAGGTCGCCCGGCCTGTCAGAAATCGAATGCGTTCGACATCCTGGATGGTACGTGAAAGAAGGTCCCCGGCTTCGGCCTGGTCGTGAAACGAAAAGGAAAGCAACGTGATCTTGCGCTGCAACTCGTTGCGCAGATCATACGCCACGTTTTGCGAAGCCGTCTCTGTCCAGCGCCCCTCGAAATAAGTCAAAACACCCTTGATGATGACCAGGAGGAGCAGCCCACCCACTGCCAGGCTCAACATCGCAGGGTTTTGTTTATCGATGGTGTTGTCGATCGTCCAACTGATGATCAGCGGGCTGAGCATGCTGATGCCGTCGATTAGGAACATCATCCCATACGCCCCTGCAGTCAGTTTCCAATGAGGACGTAAATAACCGAAGGCGCGCAACAGCGTCCCGTTCGGTTTGGGTTGATTTACTTTCGCATCCGCAATTATGGCCATGTCAACGATTCAGGTTTAAGGGCTGGTCTTATTTTGCCCCACTGTCAGGTTTTGTGCAATACTCAAATAAAAACCAACCCATGGTGTAGAATCTGGTACAAATGTAAAATGAAAACTGGTTGGTGTGTGTTCCAAAAGACGTAGAACCAACCCTCTCAATTTTGGAATGATACTCCTCAAGGATCGCTTTGGCTACTCACCCGCTTATCGTCACCCTGAAGAATCTTAAAGGAAATGCCCGCGCATGTGTTCTCACTGAGCCTATGTGGGGGATTCCCTATTATCTCATTGTTCCCTATGCCTCGGTCTATATGCTGGCACTTGGGCTGAGTGATTTGCAGATTGGCACGATCGTCAGTATCGGGTTGGTTTTCCAGGTGCTCTTCGCCTTGCTGGGCGGTGCCATCACCGACAAAATCGGCCGCAAGCGCGCCACTTTTCTTTTTGACTTCCTTGCCTGGAGCGTTCCCAGCGTGATTTGGGCAATCGCCCAGGATTATCGTTATTTTGTGGTGGCAATCATCTTCAACAGTGTCTGGCGCATCACCGCTACTTCATGGACCTGCTTGATGGTGGAAGATACCGATTCCAACCTGTTGGTGCATATTTTTTCGTGGATCTATATTGCTCAACTCCTCGCCGCCTTTTTTGCACCGCTGGCAGGGCTCGTGATTCTCAAATTTGGGCTGGTCCCGGCGGTGAGGGGACTTTATGTGTTTGCAGCGGTAATGATGTCGGCAAAATTCTTCCTGTTGAACGCCCTGGTAGATGAAACCACACGCGGAAAGCAGCGGATGGAGGAAACCAGGCACCAGCCCATTCACGTCGCCTTCACGGAATATCCTCAAGTAATCCTCAAAATCATCAAAACCCCTGCCACCTTGCGGGTGCTGGGGTTGATGCTTATTTTGAATATCATCAATATGGTGAACAGCACTTTCTGGTCGATCCTGGTGACCAAGCATCTGAATATCCCAGCACCGAATCTCGCCATTTTTTCGGTGGTTCGCTCGGTAACCTTGTTGATCCTTTACTTCACCCTTGTGCCAAGGATCAATGCATTTCATTTTAGGCGGCCGTTCTTGATGGGATTGGGGGCATTCATCTTGAGCCAGATCTTGCTGGTAACGATGCCCCAGGCAAATTATGCATTACTGGCGCTTAGCGTCTGCCTTGAAGCACTGGCACTGGCGCTGATTAACCCGTTGCTGGATTCTTTGACCACCCTGTCGATCAATGCTGAAGATCGGGCACGGATCATGGCACTGATGAGTGTTGCCATCATCCTCGGGACAACTCCCTTTGGCTGGATCGCCGGGCGTTTGTCTGAAGTCAACCGCATCCTGCCGTTCATCCTTAACCTGGCGCTATTTGTCTGCGGCGGGGTCTTGATCTCCCTCACCACCCGCAAAAACGAGAGAGCAACTTTTAAGGTATAAAAAGGCATAAAGCCAGGGGATCAAACCAGCCGTTTCAATTCGCTGATCAACCGCTGGATTTGTTCATACGTATGGGTCGCAAAAATAGCTATGCGCAGTGCGCCTCCAGCCGGGGTGCTCGTATATTGCTGAACCCACTCCACCGCAATCTGGGCTTCAAAGAGTTCATCGCGCAAGCGGACGAGGTTCAACCCGGGCTGCGAAGGGATGCAAATCAGCGGGACAGGTGAGTTTCCGACCGAAAATCCAAGTTCTGCGACGCCCTGTTTTGCCAGGACAACATTTTGCCAGAGCTTATGTCTCAGACCTGGATCTTCTCGGGCAATTTGCAGCGCTTTTGCCGCAGCGGCTGCCACCACGATGGGAATACTGCTCGCTCCGGCGGTGATCCTTGAATCTTTTTCCAATGCTTCGACCCAGCCTTTTGTACCATAGATCAGACCGCCACCTGTGCCAAAGGCTTTGCTGAGCGTGGCGCAGCTACGCACGCTGCCGTCTTGAATTCCAAAATAATCAGCGGTGCCCCTGCCGTGAGCACCCAACACGCCGGCTGCATGCGCGTCATCCACGTAGATCAAGCCATTTACCTTTTGAACCAGGGGGATATAGGTATCAATTGGGGCGATTTCACCCGAGATCGGAAATACGCCATCGGTAAACACCAGCGGACGCTCATTCGGTTGCAAGTGGGTGTTAAGCTGCTTTTCCAGATCCTGGGGATCGTTGTGGTGGTAAACGAAAATGGGTTTATTTGTGCCTTGAGCCGCATCCCAAATGGAAAAATGCGCATCGCTGTCGATGAAAAGCACGTCATACAGGGTCGACGTTGACTGCGCCAGGAACGCCGGTCCCAAGTAGCCGGAGGCAAACAGGCTAACCTTTTCTGCTCCAAAATAGGCGCTAGCCTGGGCTTCCAGTTCTGAATACACAGGGTGTTCGCCCAACCCTCCCCGCGGGATGGCGGTCGATACGCCGTAACGCTCCAGGCAATCGGCCGCTGCCCGGATCACATCCGGGTGGCTTTGCAATCCCAGGTATCCGGTGCCGGCAAATACGTCAAAGGGTTTGCCATTGATCAGGGTGGTTGAGCCTACCCGGCTCTCGATTAAGGTTTTCATAACAGGCGCATTGGTAACAATCCCCTCTTCACATTTCGGAGATCGATTCGTTTAAAACAGTGATCATGCGGGTTGATCTGCTTTATTCCAGACCTGATTGCAGCGCGTGGGCGATTTCTTCGGTGATGCCTTTGACTTTCATCAAGTCTTCCAAAGAAGCGGTTTTAATTGCCTCGATGCTGCCGAAGCGCGTTAATAAAGATTTGCGGCGGATCGGACCGATGCCGGGGATGCCGTCCAACCTTGAAGCAACCCCGATCTTTCCCCGGGCTTTGCGGTGTGCAGTGATGGCAAAACGGTGAGCCTCATCGCGTATACGCTGGATCAGGTAGAGTCCCTGCGAATGACGCGGCAGCATCAATGAGTCCGAACTGCCGGGTCGGAAGAGCTCTTCCTGCTGTTTCGCGAGTCCAACCACAGGCACCTTATCTGCCAAGCCGTATTCATCAAGGATCTTGACTGCCCTGCCCAGTTGACCTTTTCCACCGTCCACGATGACGAGGTCCGGCAGAAAAGAAAAGGATGGGTCATGTTTCACCCCGGGTCCGGTTTGCTCCTGGGATGAGCGCCAGTGTTTGAAGCGGCGCGAGAGCACTTCTTCCATGCTGGCAAAGTCATCCGGGCCGCAAACGGTCTTAATGTTGAAATGACGGTAAAGCGCCTTGGCCGGCACACCCTGCTCGAATACCACCATCGACCCCACGGATGCCGTTCCCTGGGTGTTGGAAATATCATAACATTCGATGCGATTCAACGGCACCTTGAGAGATAATGCCGCCTGCAACTCAGCCAGCGCCTCAGTTTGCTTGTTTTTGTCAGCATTCCACTGCACCCGCAAAGACTGCATGGTTTCGACTGCGTTTTCGGTGGCCATTTGTACCAGTTCCTGGGGTACCCCCGATTTTGGCACAAGCAATTCCACCTTTTGACCGCCGCGGCGGGTGTTCAGCCACTGGTTGATGATCTGTGCTTCCTCGATCTCCTCCGGCAAAAGGACTTTGTTCGGGATGAGCGCAGCTTCACTGTAAAACTGTTTCATAAATTCGCTGATCACTTCGCTGTCGCTGCTCTCTTCGGTGCCTTCGAGCACAAAGTATTCGCGCCCCAGCAGCTTGCCGTTGCGGATGAAGAAGATTTGAACACAGGCTTCGCCATCCGAGCGCGCCATCGCCAGCACATCCGAATCGCTCTTGTCATTGGTGATGACTTTTTGCTTTTCCACGACTCTGTCGATGGCGTTGAGTTGATCGCGGATGACGGCTGCTTTTTCATAACGCATCTGCTCAGAGGCTTCTGACATCTCGCTCTTCAGCCTGTCGACAATCGGTTCGGTATGTCCATCCAGGAAGGAACACAGGTCACTGATCATCCGCCGGTAGCTGACCTGGTCGATCGCCCCGATGCAGGGCCCGGAGCACAACTTGATATCAAAATACAGGCAGGGTCTCGGGTCTTTGCCGGTGATCACTCGGTCGCAGGTGAGATAAGGGAAGATCCGGCGTAGAACATCCAATGTCTGATGAACCGCCCATACGCTGGTGTATGGGCCAAAATATCGCGAACCATCCTCTGCCATTTGCCGGGTGACGGTTACCTTGGGAAACGGATCAGCCAGGTGAACCTTGATATAGGGATAGCGTTTGTCATCCTTGAGCCGCACGTTGAAGCGCGGACGGTGTTTCTTGATCAGGTTCATTTCGAGGATCAGGGCCTCGAGCTCGGAACCCACCACGATCCACTCAAGGTCGCTGATCTGCTCGACCAGCTTGCGTACTTTTCGATCCACCTGTCCGCGGTCCTGAAAATAAGAGCGGACGCGATTTTTCAGGACGATCGCCTTGCCGACATAGATCACCTGCCCGGCGGCGTTCTTCATGATGTAAACACCGGGTTTATCCGGCAGGGTATTCAGGATTCCCTGGATATGTTCAGAAACATCTACCATGTGCGTATTTTAACACCACTAACCAGATTAGAACGGTGCACTTTGTCCATATTAAAAGAGTTATATTTTACATTGCAGGAAGGGCGCACCCATCGGCGCGTGGATCACTACCCGCCTCGAGCACGCCGGTTTCAGGATCGCGGCGGATGATTTGGCCCCGTCCAAATAGGGAACGCTCCATTCCCATGATCTTGTGCACCGGATGACCGTAATCCGCAAGCTCCGAGAAGCTTGCAGCAGGAATCCCTTCTTCGAGTGCAGCGCTCCCTTCCTCTTCGTCTGGTTCGATGCAAAAGCGTGGAAGATCCAGCGCCGCCTGCGGATTTAGTCCGTGATCGAGCAGGGCGGTGACCACCTGCACATGACCCTGGGGCTGCATGAACCCACCCATCACCCCGAACGGTGCATACAGACTTTGATCTGCTTCACGGGTGATCATCCCGGGGATGATGGTATGGTACGGGCGCTTGTTTGGACCCAACGCGTTGGGGTGCCGGGGATCGAGTGAGAAGTTGTGACCCCGGTTTTGCAGGCTGAACCCCCACCCTCGAGGAACAATTCCCGTGCCGAACCCCAGGTAATTGCTGTTGATCATCGAACAGGCATTCCCGGCGCCGTCCACCACGCAAAAATAGACCGTATCTGAGCTACCCAGCGGGGTGCCGAAGCGGACCGTTTTTGCAGCTTTGCGCGGGTCGATCAGCGAACGGCGCTCGGCGGCATATTCCTTGCTTAATAAACCGTTAAGAGGTGCTGGCGCGAGGTCTGGGTCTGCGACATAGCGCCGGGCGTCTGCAAATGCCAGGCGCATCGCTTCAATTTCAAGGTGAAGGTGGTCTGCAGATAGCGGGTCGAGCGCAGCCAGGTCAAAACCCTCGAGCAGGTTAAGTGCCAGCAAGGCTGCGATCCCCTGCCCGTTTGGCGGGCATTCCCAAACGCGCATCCCGCGGTAAGTGGTGGATACAGGTTCGACCCATTGACTTTTATGCTGCGCCAGGTCATCCAGGCTCATACAGCCCCCGGCTTCTTTTAGGACCGCAACGATTGCCTCGGCGATCGGGCCGCGATAATAAGCCTGTTTTCCGCCCTCGGCAATCTTGCGCAGGGTTTTCGCCAGCCCCGGGTTGGTGAAGATCTCTCCCGGGTTTGGACCGCGGCCTTCGAGCGTCAATTCACGTCCGTTGATCGAGTGGCTCAACTGTCTCTCAGCTCCCTTTTGCCAGAAATAAGAGGCGATCGGCGCCACCGGGAATCCTTTTTCGGCCAACTCGACCGCGTCCGAAAATATCTGGCTCAAGGGAAGCTTCCCGAAGCGCTCAACCAGGTCACACCAGGCGGCACAAGCGCCTGGAACGATTACGGTATAAGGATGGAACGGAGGCAGGTCGTGCGCCAACCCCTCTTTGGCCAGGCGTTCCAGGGTCAGCGCCTTTGGAGAATGCCCGGAGCCGTTCAGCGCGAAAACCTTCTTCTCGGATGCAGCATAATAGAGGACGAAAACATCCCCACCCAACCCGGTGGAGACGGGTTCTGTCACATTCAGGGCGGCTGCCACTGCAACGGCAGCATCAGCTGCGCTTCCGCCGGATTCCAATATCCGCACGCCTGCAGCGGCTGCCAACGGCTGACTGGCTGCGACCATCCCCTTTCGACTATAAACAGGTGAGCGGTGAGAATTAAATGAGAACATCCAATCTCGACTTTCCCGATGATCAGGCGAATGCCTGCTGCATCAATGCGCTGCAATGGTTAGGATGGGATTCCGGGGTTTACACCGGGGTTTTGCAGGTTCAGACAACTTCGATGCCGCTGCCCTGGATCACCTCACCGACCTTCCATACCGGCAGTTTGATCGACAGTGCACGGGATTCCCATTCGGCGCTCCTGCCGGCTGGAACAGAAAGCAGCAAGCCGCCAGAGGTTTGCGGATCGAAAAGAAGCATCTTCTGGTAGTCTTCCAGTTCGCGTGACCAGTGCACGCCGCCCTCAAAGTGAAGCTGGTTATCAAAAGCGCCCCCGGGGAAGATGTGCTCCCTGGCATAAGGGACTGCACTTTCCAGTATTGGGATCTGGTCGAAGATGAACCTGAAGCCCACCTTGCTCGCCTGCGCCATTTCGGAAGCGTGCCCCAGGAGGGAGTACCCGGTGATGTCAGTGCCGCCCTTGAGTTGAAATTCAACGGCAAGTTCGCTGGCGAGTCGATTCAAGCGGGTCATCCACGCCACAGCCTCGGCAACGTCTTCCGGTTTTGCTATACCCCGCTTCAAAGCGGTCGTGATCGTGCCGAATCCAAGCGGCTTGGTCAGGTAAAGCGCATCGCCCACCCGGCTGCCGGATTTTGTCAGTATGGAGTCCAAATTGACCATCCCTGCCACGACCAATCCGTATTTGGGTTCGTCATCCTGCACGGTATGGCCCCCAGCAATCACCACGCCGGCTGATTTGGCTACTTCAGCGCCCCCGCGGATGATCTGTTGGGTGATCTCCACCGGCAGCGAGGGAGGGAACGCCGAGATATTCAGTGCCAGGAAAGGTTTCCCTCCCATGGCATAAACATCCGAAAGGCTGTTGGCAGCCGCGATCCGGCCGTAATCAAATGGGTCATCCACCACCGGTGTGAAGAAATCCGTAGTCAATACCAGGCCGCGGGAATCGTCCAATTTCCACACCGCAGCATCATCTGGAGACTCCATCCCCACCACAAGAGATGGATAATCCAAAGGATCGAAAACTTCCTGCATGGGGCGCAGCACCTGCGCCAGCGCATCAGCGCTCAGCTTTGAAGCTCAACCCGCACATTTGGACAGGCTGGTCAGGCGAATCATTTTACCTGAAGGATGAAGCTCATTTTTATCCATGGCAACATTATATCCAACATGTTCCAAAAATGAAAAACAATGGCGAAAAACAATGTTTGCCCGTACTATAATGAAACCAATGAACGAGACGCGCGCGAGTATCAGCGAGATTTTCTTCAGTCCAAACGGAACCGGGATGCGCCTGGAATGTGAAAGCCCCTTGCATCCCCTCCCCGGGCAATACCTGCTTGCGCGGTCAGCAGGAATGCAGCCGATCCTCCCCGTTCCGCTCTTTTGCAGATCGGTGGAGGGTAGCGAACTGACCATTTCCCCGCCGCTGCCAGCCGACTGGCAGCCCGGGACTGAGATTTACCTGCATGGACCCATGGGAAATGGGTTTCATCCTCCGGCAACGATGCGCCACCTCGTCCTGGCAGACTTGAGTGGAAATCAAGGGCAGCGGTTGCTGCAACTGGCGTCTGATGTGCTGGAAACAACCTTCGAGACCGCCCTGCTGAGCGATTCCGCTCCCGATGATCTACCCGTCGAAATTGAATTTCTCCCGCTGAAGGCCTTGAGCGAAGTCCTCGCATGGGCAGATTACCTGGCGGTCGAAGTGCCGCTGGGTCAACTGGGCTTGCTGCGCGACCTGGCAGGTCTGCAATCCATAAGGGAATTTCCCATGCAATCCGAAGCGCTGGTGGATACCCCCCTCATCTGCGGCGGGATCGGCGCTTGCGGGGTGTGCTCGGTAAAGGTCAGCGGGCGCTGGCTTTTAGCCTGCAAAGATGGTCCCGTTTTTCGTCTGAACCAATTGAGCGAGGAAGAATGACCCGCCAGGCAGATCTTTTGGACCGCCTTGAGCTCTCCTCTCCATGGATGAACGCCACCGGATTCCTGGGTTATTTTCCGCCGCCGCGATCCAATTGGGTCAAGCCAATGGGGGCATTCGTCACCAATCCGATCAGTCTGCTGCCGCGAAAGCCAGCCTTTCGCCGGCTGGTTCAGACCTTCCCCGGCGGATTTCTACTCCACACCGGATTTCCCAACCCGGGAATTCACACGGTTCTGCAGCAATACGCGGAAAAATGGTCCAAGATACCCGTCCCCGTCTGGGTGAATATACTGGCGCAAACACCGGATGAACTGCGGGGGCTGATCGAACCCCTCGAAGATCTGGAAAATATTGGCATGATAGAACTGGGAATCCCACCGGGGATGGGCCTTAAATTGATTTTGGACCTTATCCGGGCTGCCAGTGGAGAAATTCCGCTGATGGTATGCATCGGTGTGGATCAAATTCAATCCGAATGGATCGAGCCCATCCATGAAGCAGGAGCTTCCGGCGTTGTCCTGTCAGCGCCCAAGGGGATGTTGAAGGTGGAAAATCACATTGCAGGGGGTCGAATCTATGGTCCATCGGTTTTTCCGCAAATGCTCAAAACCGTCTGCCGCCTGGCGCAGTTCGATCTGCCAGTGATTGCCGGTGGGGGAATTTTTTCTGAAGCCGATGGCGAGACGCTGCTCGAAGCAGGCGCCGCTGCAGTGCAACTGGATGCGGTCCTCTGGCGGAATTGGGAAGTTTAGCCTTCGAGCCAGATGGTCACTGGACCGTCATTTTCCAGGTCAACCAGCATGTGAGCCCCAAATTCGCCGGATTGAACGCGCACACCCAATTGGGCTAATTCCAAAGTGAATTGATCCACCAGGGAACGTGCAAACTCGGGAGGCGCCGCATTGACAAAAGAGGGGCGGTTGCCCTTGCGGGTATCTGCATACAGGGTGAATTGAGAAACGACGATGGCCTTCCCTTTGATATCCAGCAGCGAGAGGTTCATCTTTCCCTGACCGTCTTCGAATATCCGCATTTGGGCGATCTTCTTGGCAAGCCCGGCAGCCTTTTCAGTCGTATCTTCCGGTCCGATTCCGATCAAAATGAGCAGTCCGAGATCGATACTGGCGATCGTCTGCCCATTTACCCGAACCGCACTATGATTCACCCTCTGCAATAATGCGCGCATATTCTCGGTTCCTTTGAAAAAGCACCTGTTTTCACAGGCGCTTTGGATTCTTATGGGAGGTCGATTGCCCTGACGCACTTCGACCATGGTCGCCTCAGCGATTTCACGGGCGCGATTGGCGCCATCTTTGAGAATATCCCACACGCCATCCGGGTCTTTCTCCAGTTCCGTGCGCCTGGCTCTCAGGGGTTCGAGATTCTTGTTAATATTCTCAGCCAGCAGTTTTTTGCAGTCGACGCAGCCGATGCCGGCGCGGCGGCATTCGATGTTGACCATGTTGATCTGCTCGGGTGTGGAGAAAATCTTGTGCAGCGAATAAACATTGCACACGTCCGGGTTGCCAGGGTCCTGGCGCCGAATGCGGGCCGGGTCGGTGACCATTTGCATCACCCGGGCGCGGGTTGCCTCAGGGGTTGCCGAAATTTCGATATCGTTGTTCAGGCTCTTGCTCATCTTCTGCACGCCGTCGATGCCGATGATCTTGGGAAATTCGGTGACTTTCATCTGCGGTTCGACCAGTACGTTGGTATTGAAATGGTGATTGAATGTGCGCACCGTTTCGCGGGCAAATTCGATATGAGGCGCCTGGTCGATACCTACCGGTACAAGATCCGCTTTATACAGGAGAATATCGGCTGACATGAGTACCGGGTACCCAACCAAACCGTAATTGATATTGTGAGGGTTTTCGCGGACTTTTTCCTTGAATGTCGGAAGGTCGGTCAATTTTCCCAGGGGGGTCACCATCGACAGGATGGTGTGCAGTTCCGTCACCTGCTTTACTTGCGATTGAATGAAAATGATGGATTTCTTGGGGTCGAGACCCGCAGCCAGCCAATCCAATGCCATTTCGATCGTATTCTGGCGCAGATCCTTGGTGGTTTCAAGCGTGGTCAGCGCGTGTAAATCAACAATGCAATATACACAATCGTATTCATCCTGCATCGCCACATAATTCTTGATGGCTCCCAGGTAATTGCCCAGGTGTTGGCGTCCTGTCGGGCGGGCACCGGAAAATACACGACCCTTTTTCTCTGGCATATCAACCTTTCTGTTCTATTCTGCGAGAATCAAGTGTTTGGATGGCTTGACTCAGTAGTAGGGAGCAAGGGTTCCCCATAAATTGCGTTTAGATTGGTGAATTATATCGTAATCTCGCAAAACCGTCCCGGCGTGTTCTTTGGTAAAATGAATCCAATGGAACTTCCGCAAATCGCACATCGTGTTCCCCTCGCCAAGCGGGCATTCGACCTGGTCCTCACCCTTCCGGGCACCCTGCTTCTCCTGCCAGTGATGGCGGTGGTGGCTGTGCTCGTGCGCATCCAGCTCGGAAAACCCGTGATCTTCAGTCAAAAACGCCCTGGAATAAATAATAAAATTTTCACTCTCTACAAATTCCGCACAATGAACGATGCCCGTGATGCAAACGGTGAACTTCTGCCGGATGTCGAGCGCTTAACCCACCTGGGGCGCTTTCTCCGCTCGGCCAGCCTGGACGAACTGCCGGAACTCTACAACGTTTTGGTTGGTGAAATGAGCCTGGTGGGGCCGCGGCCGTTATTGATTTCGTATCTCGAACGGTACTCTCCCGAACAATCCCGCCGCCAGCACGTGCTGCCGGGCATCACTGGCTGGGCGCAGGTGAATGGACGGAATGCCATCTCATGGGAAGAAAAATTCAAGTTGGATGTTTGGTACGTTGATCACTGGTCGCTGGGGCTGGATCTCAAGATCCTGTGGATGACCATCGACAAGGTGTTCAAACGCGAAGCGATTTCAGCACCAGGGGAAGCAACCATTTCCGAGTTTCTCGGCGAACAAACGGAAAAAAAGAATAATCTGCTTTGAAGTAAGCAAAACGTGTAAGGTGTAGATTAATCGTGGGCGAAGCGTCGTGCACTCTATTGGTCTTTTATAGACAAAATGGTTGCACGATGCTTCGCCCTTACATGCAACCCAAAACCTCACCGATTGCACAATGCTTCGCCCTTACAAACAATCATAAGGCGCACCGAATAAACGTAGCTTCGCCCTAATAAACAAAGCCAAGTTGAAAGAACGAAGATCGGCCTTTACAGTCGATCGAAAGACCTTTTTTCTTATGGAATGCTCAGCGGTGCGAGTTTTCCCGTTGAAAGCAATTCAGCCGTTTGATTGAAAAGGTCCTGGCGTGCAGGGCTGACCAGGGTGGTATTCATGTTGGTCAGCGTGACCGGAACAACAACTTGCTGACCCCCTTCACCGTTGAACGCCTTGGTCAAAACCTCTTTCAAAGCTGCCGAATTGTCGTTTGTGATCGTTGCCCCCCACAATGCTTCAGTTCCTGCGATTGGAGGGGTGGTTCCGATCAGCGTAATCGTGGACGCGCTGATTTGCGCCACAACTTCCGGTGTCGCTGCGGCAGGGTCCAGGAAGAAGGCTTTGACACCCATGGCTAGCATCGTATTCGCCGCACTCAACCACTCTGCTGACGTTGCACTTTTGGGCAACGCGGTCACCTGGGGCAGATCAACCAAAGGCGGGTAAGAAGGATTACATTTCCCGCAAACATATTTGCCGCCATTATCAAATGCATCGGCTGCTCCAGCGCCCAGTGTCGTATCCCCGGTCACCAAACCGGCTGAACGCCAGTCATACGCGATCAAAGTGGTCAAGTAGCCTGCCATAAAATAGACATCCTCAAGTTTGGTAGCTACTACGCTTAAATTGGATCTGCCAATGAGGTCCGTGCCGGCAAGAACAATGAACTGGACTTCCGGATTGGCATCGAGCACTGCCGGCAGGTCAGCCGGGGCTTCGCTAAAAACGACGATCCTGGCAGTAGAAAGGGGTGGTGCACCCAGGGAAGCGACCTGCACGAATTGAAGCCCGTTTTCGCCGGCGAATTGAGTTAACAAGGGTACGTTCAAATCCGCATCGGCTGGAAGAGCGGAGACGTAAACCAACCTTTCAGGTTCTGCCGTCGGCACAGGGGTCGCTGCAGAAGTTGGGGTGGCAGTGTCCACGCCAGGCGTTGGCGATGGGTTCGAACAAGCTGTAAGAAGAATGCTGAAGATTAGCACAAGAATGATCACAGTTTTGAGTTGAGGTCGCATGTGCTTCATTTTACCTGAAGATCATGGTTTTTTCGACTGTATTATAATAATGGAATGATCGAAATGACCATTCCGGGAATGGACAAGTTAATCATCAAGCACCTGGTATGCGATGTGAACGGCACACTCGCGCTGGACGGTGTGCTCCTTCCAGGTGTTGCTGAGAGAATTCATTCCTTGAAGAAGCTCCTCGAGATTCACCTGATCACCGCCAATACCAACGGCAGGCAAGCCGAAATCGACGAAATGCTGGGCACAAAGGCGACCCTCCTGGCGCCAGGTGCTGAAGCCGGTCAAAAGGCTGCGTTTCTGCGTTCACTGGGGGCAAAGCACTGTGCTGCCATCGGTCAGGGTGCCAATGACCAGAGCATGCTCAAAGAGGCTGCCCTTGGAATCTGCGTCCTTTCCCCTGAAGGAACCTATGGTCCCACCCTGTTATCGGCGGATATTGTTTTTTCAGATATACTTACAGCATTAGACCTGTTCGAACATCCTAACCGAATGATCGCGACATTGAGACAATGACCAATCTCCCGGAAGGGTTTACCCCGCTTGAACCTGCGCCAGAAGCTGTGCTTCCACACCACCGGCGCAGACGCCGCAGCGTCGTTCCGCCTGGCAAAGGCGACCGCGCTTTCTTCGTGGGTCAAATCGCTGACCGGTTGGTTCCCAGCTTCGACTTCTTTTTGTTCTCCCTGCTTTCCGGACTGGTTCTTGCCCTCGGGATTCTGCTCAACAGCC
The DNA here is from genome assembly GCA_963714465.1 of uncultured Chloroflexia bacterium. GTDB lineage: Bacteria > Chloroflexota > Anaerolineae > Anaerolineales > Anaerolineaceae > UBA6107. The sequence goes on from CAVQOS010000005.1 coordinate 40,915, forward strand.
CTGCCATATTTGTCCTTGCCGCTTTGTTCTCCCCATTCATGGCTCCCCTCATCGGGCTTGGGTTCAGCTCGGCGGTCGGTTCGCTGACCTTTTTTGTTCAATCCCTCGGCGCGTTGCTGCTGGGTGCGGGTTTTGTCTTTGGCACCGGTGCCCTGGGAGGATGGATTTCCAAGCTTTTACCCGGCTTGGTCTTCGATCAAGCCCTTCTGCATACTCAATTTACCATTCCCGATTTCTTCCTGTTGACGATTGGCGCAGTCCTGGCCATTTACCTGACCGTGCGCAACCCCAAACAACGTTCGCTGGTTGCCAGCGTAGCCCTTGCCTATGAGGTCTACATCCCCGTTGGGATCGCAGGTTTTGGGCTGACGAGCGGATTTACGGGATTGTTCCCCGAAGCGCTCAAAGTGGCTGCGGTGCATGTTGGATGGGTACTTTTGATAGGGTCGATCCTGTTGATTTTTATGAAACTTCGACCCTTTACCTTTTTTGGCGTCCTGTTGACAGTCATCGTCCTGGCTGCAGCAGTCTACGGATTGGTGGTCTCCAGTGCCTTTGGTGCGGCACTGCAAAAGCAAATGACCCCCATCGCAACCTTGCCAGGCATCCTGCCTTCAGGCAGCCCGCCTGCTCCAATAGCAACCCTGACCCCCTCTCCCAGGCCAGCCACACAGACCGCTGTTGTAGGAAGTGCAACGCCTACCAATACCCTCTTCCCCACCCACACGCCAACGGTTACGATCACACCCAAACCCACCCCGGTGTGGGCAAAAGTGAACGTCACCGGGTCGACGGGCATCATCATTCGGGAAGAACCCACGTTTAATTCCAAATACCTTGCCAGTCTGCTCAACGGTGCCCTGGTGCAGGTACTGCCTGAAACTGTCTTTGCAGATAACAATTATTGGGTACATGTCCTTACCGATGAAGGCGTGGAAGGCTGGGTGGTACGAAGCTTAATTTCCACGGCAACCCCTGCGCCGGGTTGGTAGTTTTAGTAAATTCATCGAAAAGGCAAAAAATCTCTCTTGGAGTAATTTATGACAATTCATTTTGGAACCGATGGCTGGCGTGCAGTCATTTCTGACACATTCACATTTTCGAATTTGCACCAGGTAACCCAGGCTATCGCGGATGCGGTCGAAACCGATGTTTGGAATAACTGTGCCAATTCAGCACAGGCTCCAGACCCCAAGAAAATGGTTGTTGGGTTCGACACGCGTTTTCTTTCTGACAGGTATGCAACCGAAGCTGCCCGGGTTCTGGCAGCCAACGGATACACGGTTTATCTTGCCCAGGCAGATGCTCCGACCCCGGTGATTTCATTCGCCGTCCAACAATTGAATGCCATCGGCGGTGTGATGATCACTGCCTCGCACAATGCGCCGCGCTACAACGGCGTCAAGCTAAAATCTGCTTACGGCGGCTCGGCTCTGCCGGAACAATGTAGACTGGTCGAGATGTATCTGAATGATAATGAACAACGCGCCCGCGGCCCGAACCTGATGGATTTTGACCAGGCGCGCCAGCAGGGATTGATCCAGCGCTTCAATCCCATCCCGGCTTACTATGAACATCTACGCAAGCTGATCAATTTCGATCTGATCGCCGACAATCCGCAGCGGTTTGTGGTCGACTCCATGTACGGCTCCGGGCGCGGCGTCATCCGCGGGATTTTACAGGGATGTGGATGTGAAATTCAGGAGATCCGCGGCGAAATGAATCCTGGGTTTGGCGGAGTGCATCCCGAACCCATCGAACGATACCTGGGCGCCCTCGCAGGAGCAGTCTCCACGGGTATGGGCTCCTTTGGCGTCGCCACTGACGGAGATGCGGATCGAATTGGCGCAATGGACGAGCGCGGCAGTTTTGTCGACCCGCATAAGATCATGTCACTGGCATTGACTCACCTGTACGAAAAGCGGCATCTCACGGGCTCGGTGGTGCGTACGGTTTCAACCACCCGCATGATCGACCGCCTGGCGAAAAAATATGGGCTCGAGGTGCATGAAACACCGGTGGGATTCAACCATATAGCCGATTACATGCTCAAAGAAGATGTGCTCATCGGCGGCGAAGAATCAGGCGGGATTTCATTCAAAGGTCACATTCCCGAAGGCGACGGGATCATCATGGGCTTGTTGATCATCGAAATGGTCTCTTCGGCCAAAACCTCCCTGTTTGAAATGGTGGAAAACCTGCAGCGCGAAGTTGGACCGGTATTCTACGAACGCACGGATATCCGCTTGAAACATCCTGTGGCAAAAGAAAAAATGGTGCAGAACCTGGTCGACGAACCGCCCCTGGAACTTGGCGGCGAGAAAATCGTTGAAGTCTGCACGCGGGATGGCGTCAAGTATATTTTGGGCGACGATTCCTGGCTGCTCATCCGGCCTTCCGGTACAGAACCCGTATTACGCATTTATGCAGAGGGAAGAAGCCGCGAAATGGTCAAAGCCTTGCTGACCTATGGAAACCAAATTGCCGAAAATGTGAGCAAATAAAAGAATCAATCAGCCGCATGGTTAATGTAAAAAGGCGTTTTCTTTTTGAAAACGCCTGTTTTTAACCTCAGACTGAGCCAAATTCTTAGTGCGGAGAAACCCGCATGCGCCGAGCCAGTACGATCACCAGGATCATCACCGCTGCCAGTATCAGCAGCCCGGGCAGACCTACTTCATCAGCAAAGCCCGTGGTTGGAAGCGCGGTTGAGGTTGCCCTTGGTGTAGCAGTTTTCCGAGGAGTGGCTGTTACCGCAGCTGCTCCACCTTGACCAGCCATTTGAGTCTGCAAAGCCTGGACGGTCGCCATTTCAGCCGCCGAGAGACGCGAAGTCGCGGTTGCGATCGGGGTGCTCGTCTTGACCGGTGTCTTCGTGGCAGGAACCTTGGTCGCTGTAGCCAATTGCGCCTGGCGGGCAGCGGTTGCCGCGGCTGCGGTGCCCGTGTTCGCGGCGTTGATGGCAGCAGCCGTTTCCTGGCGCGCGGTGTTTTGCGCTGCGATCAAACGGGGAGCCACCAGCAGCAACAGGATCAAGGCGAGGACAAAGATCACTCCCAAAATTCCAATGGCTAGCAAAAAATTCCTGTTGGTTGGCTTCTTTTCCGGTTCCGGTGTTAAACCAGCCTCACCTGGATCCTCTGCGAATTGTTTCTCATCATAGTTGTCTAATGACATGGCGTTCCTCCTTATTTGACCTCAGCGGATGAATCACTTTCTATTGAGATCACTTCTAAGTTTACCAGGGGGATCAATTTCTTCACCTGGTTGATTCTGACTTCAGCAGCCGGTGCGCGCAACCCTGAGGGAAGGAGCACATTGGCCGTAAAAACCTTCTCGATGATTCCTGTTTCGCCGGCATACGGGTAAGCGTTGACGCAGACCATCTGACCGGGTGCGTATTCGCGAACGTCGTCGAATGGCTGCCCTTCGACGGGGAGTGCAATCACAATTTCAGGGCGAATCCCCTTACGCGCGTCCATCGGAAGCGCACTGATCGAGGTTTCTCTGCCCTCGTTCGTTGATAAGAGTTGGTAGGCGACTTCATTCATTCCCATCAAGCCAAAACCATCTGTCACCAGTATGGGATAAGGCTGTTTCTCCGCAGCCGCGATCAAGCGTGAAGGCAGGCTGCCGAGGATCAGGCCTGCAATAAGCACTTGCGCCGCCTGGTTCAATGTGGCTTCGTCGGTGCAGGTCCCGGCGATCAGAATGCTATTACGAGTGTCAAGACCAAGCTTGGCAGGGGTCAAAGCTGATTCTCGGGTATCACATTTATTCACCAACAGCCCAGAGCCGACTTTGCCATTTCCCCACGCACCCTGGATCAACGCGCCATTGCTTTCGATGACGATTCTTTGATTCTTTTGTATCTCTGTGACCAGCCCTGGGAGACGTGCTTCAAGAGTGATGTGCCTGGTTTGCGTTTCGATCAATACATTGCCATCTTTAATGGAGAGGATCAAGCCGGGTGCAGGCGTGCGGATGACGCGAGAGAATAACCCTCCCGTTTCAGCAATGATATCCTTTTCTTCCAGGCGTTCTCCAACTTTGTGCTGGATGAGTTGTTCCGCTTCCTGGGGAGAAGCCAATCCCAAGGCGCGAACAACATCCACCGTCACCTGCGCAATTGGCAGATCGACTTCTGCGAGGAGATCTCCGCTGGATACGGTCTGTCCGGTACGCACAAGCACATTGCCAGGAACCGGCAGTCGATGACTGCGGCGTATCCTGGCGACCGGGCGTATATTGAGGACCTGTGCTTGCATAATTACTCCAACAATGCTTGATGCAATAACTGTACCAGATTATCCACCAAGTGCAATCAACCAACTGCTATACAGTTCTTCGCGTTTCAGTTCATCCTGCGGCAGATTGAGGGGTCTGCCACGCCCATCGATCACCACACCGCAAATACCGCCATTCACTTTGTAGAAATCTTCAACCAAACCACTGGCTTCGATGCGGGTGCGGTGTTGGGGTTCCAAATAAAGCTTGCCGGTTTCGCCTTGTTTTAACGGCAGGGCAACGATCGTGCCTTTTTTTACATCCATTTCAGCAAATTTGCCGGATTCGTATTCCAGGCGGACTTTAATGATCTCGGTGCCCGTCCGACCTTCACTCACCGGGTTCACCACGGTAGCTAAATTGACGAATGCCGTGGATTCCAACACCTGTACCGGAAGGAAAGGCTGTACCGCTGCTGCCGCCCCAAGAGAGGCAAGAATCGAATGTTTGTCCAAAACCAGGGTGGTAATTCCTGCAGGTTGAATCCCATCCAGCAGCGTCAGTAGAATTTGCTGGGGCGTCGTCGCGCGGGTCAACGTGGAACCGCTGACCAGGATCGGATCATATCCGCCGGCAGTCAACGCACCCCGCAGGCGCAATTCATGAACCATTTCGCGCAGCATCTCCCGCGCGACCGCCAATTCGATCAAGAGCGCTTCTTTTGTCGCAGGAATGCTGCAAGGGCTGAGCGTCTTTTGGTAAAGGGCATCCCTGAGGTCTTCAAGAGAGATCGCCTTCGGCAGCCACTGTCGAATCTGCTCGATCCTGCCTTTCTTGAGGAACTCGTTCAACCCGCTGCCGGTCCCAAATGGAAAAGTATTCACCGAAGTTTTACCGGCGAAACCCGCGACGACGCTTGAACTGGCGGCACCAATATCAAAACTCAAGACCCCTTTTTGAGGGTCATTGACGACGCTTAAGAAGCGGACAGTCTTTCCGATGGCCGAAGCTGAAGGCTCTGGCGGCGCATTACAAATGTCAGCAATCCGATCCAAACCACTGACATGCGTAGACTGGATCCGGTTGACCACCGGTGAAAGCACCGTACCGACCTTTTCGATCTCTTCCCGGTCAAGCTGCGGGCGAATATTCGGTGCACTATCGATGGCCGTGAAGCGCTCAATTTTGTCCTTGATCGACGGGATCAACGCCTGGTTCCCGGTAAAGAAGACGGCGGGGCGTTCTTCTGCGGGAATCATCTGCATAGCCCTGCATATCAGATCTGCCATTTTTAATACAGAGCGGCTTGCCCCATTATCCGTCCCGCCAGCAAAAAGGATCAGATCTGGTTTTGCGTTCAAGACCGCATCTGCCTGCGCATCTTTCGAGCGCCGGTCATTGACCCCGATGCTCTCAACGAGTTTGCCAGAGATCGTTGCCGCCAGGCGATTCACCGATTCGAGTGAAGCATCCCCAAGCAGACCAAAAGTGAACAGGTTCAAGGGTTTTCCACAGGAATACGTGACCACCAACCGGTCAACCCCTTCGCCGCCTGCCTGGCTGGGGAGGATCAAATTGGCTTCCTTGTCCATCAGGATGCGCCCTGTGATCTTTTGCAGGCGGTCCAGCGCCTGGTAAATGCTTTCTCCGATATCAAAGAAGGGTGCGCTGAGAGTGGCAGGGGTAGATCCCGAGGCGATGATGCGATACTGCCCATCGGCAACGTCGAACAGATGCGCCCGGGTATTGACCGAACCCAGGTCGAGTGCTATGAGAGAAACCGCATCCAGGACTGTTGTACCCATACACCTATCCGATAAACAATGCCGTAATCGTTTGAAGAATAAAATCGGCCCGTTCGACCAGTGCAGTCAGCCCTGCCGTAAGAACACCTGCGAAAATCGCGCCGAGGGTCAGCGCAATAAAAAATTGACCGATGCCCGAGAGTGACGCCGAGAGCCAGGTGCGTTGCGGTGGTTCTCCAGGTTTTTCACGAGCGCCAAAATTAAAATAGGCCAGGGCTGAAACGGTGCCCAAGAGCAGGAAGATGCCTTCAAGCGCCATCAGCCATCCGGGCGTGGCAGATTGAACGGGTTGCGCGCCAAATAAAGCGATCGAGGCTTTGACCTGGCCAAAGATGGTGCCAAGAGCCGCCCCGCCGATGGCAATGGCAGCCCCTGCCCCCACAAGCACCGCCATGGGAATGTTGCCCAACCTGCCCATGCGCGGAGAGAGCTTGGTCAATAACAAACCCGAAAGAACCAGTGGGACAAAAGCGAGGGTTGAACCCTGGATCAGGGGGACAACCAGGCGCGGCAGGAGCACCTGGTAAATGATGACGACGGCAAAATACCCGGCAGCAGCACCGATAAAAATGGCGGTGGCAAAACGAAAGACAGGGTTATCTCCAAAGAGATAACTGAAGATGAAAAGCGTAAGCACCAGGCTGACCAATGTCCAGACTACATCGATGTTCATCTTGCTTTACCCTCTGTCATGCTTTGCGACCGTTGGCTTCGGGTCGAACCAAACTCACCACCCCGCTAATCAGGATCAATAAAATGACCGCCAGCACGAGCACCTGGTAAGCCCCGAAATAATAAGTCGAGTTGCCGGGAAGCTGTAAAAGCTGCTCATAAGCTGACCCGCCGGAAATCCCGGCAATCACCCCGCTGATCTGCCCGCTTTCATAATAGGGCAGCAGCATCGGGGCAGCCTGGGCGCTCGTCACCAGGATCAACGGAATTCCAGCCAAGGCTGGCTGCACCTGCTCCACCCAATACCTGCCGGTATCGGCATCATCGGTCAGCACCACCAGGGCACCAAAGTCAGAAAGGGCGTGTGTATTCTGCAGCAAACCTGCATCCCACGCCGGGAAAAGGTCGATCGTGTAGGGCAAAGCTGTCCGCACGTTGACCGCCAAAGCCTGCAGCCCGACCGATCCGCCTGCCAGGTAGCCAAGTTGGACCGTCCTGGAAGCCAGGTCATAGGCGCCCACTTTGCTTTGCGCGCTGCTGAGCATTTCGTTGATCAATACCGATCCCACCGGGTTGCTGGAAAAAACCGCAAGTGGAACGTCGCGCAGCATCAGGTGTTCCATCACGGATTGCGATGTAAATCCAATTTCGCCAGATAGGCCTGCTTCAAAATCAGCGGCGATCAATACCGGTGTGTCACTGCCCAGGCCGTTGATCAAGGTGTAGGCATTCGCCGTTTCAGGCGGGTAGAGAACCGGCAGCAAGGATGTGCCTGGGGCAGCCACCAAAACCCCGAATACCACGGTCAGCAGCAAAACTCCGACCAGGATCTTGAGCAGACGTCTCCGGACAGGTGCTTTGGCTTCCACCACCACTTCTTCCGGCGCTTTTTCTTCCAAAAGATTGCTCAGTAAATCAGCTCGCAGCGCCTGGCGATCAGTCACCTGCACTTTGTTGGTATAAATGGGCGGTTTCGAATAGATATCCGGCAGTTCCGCGCCCTGGAGCGCCCCGCGGATCCCCGCCAGCGGTCCTTCTTTGGTCAAGGATACGAGAGGTGTGACATTGCCAACCAGCGGACCGGAGTCCACAGGGCGTAGTTTCTCCATCCAATCCGCACTCGCAGCAGGCGGTTCCATGTCCTTTTCCGGGGTTTCTTCGCCTGCTTTTTCTTCCGGTTCGACGGGCTGGGCTGCCCAATCGTTTTCCTGGACGCCCAAAAAAGGTGTCAGGGGTTGGGTGTCCGGTTTTTCGGGCGGCGCATCCTGCGCAGTTTTGGCAGGTTCCTCGACAACCGGTTCGTAGTAGTCGGTCAGCCAATCCAGGTCGGTGCCATTTTGATGCGCGGCTTCTTTGACCACATCCGGAGGTTCTACCGCTGGCTCGGCAGGCAGTTCAACGCTCAACGGAGTAAAACCGGCTTCCAGTTCACTTTCATCAACAGCCGGAATTTGATCTTCCTCAGGAGATGTTGTTTCCTCTTCCTGTGAAAAGTCATAGGCCTCATCCTGCGCAGCTTCGCCGGTGGATCCGCTTCCCTCGGGCAAGACTCTGGTTTCCCCTGGCAGCGCCACGGGTAAAGCCCCTTCGTCAAAAGGTTCCACTGATTCGACAGCGCTTCCTGGTTCCGGTGCAGCGTCGGGAGCGAGGAACTCAGCCAGCCATTCCGGCGTATTATCAGCTGGGGGTATACCCTGCGCTTTTTCTGCCTCAGCCTCCGCTGGGGCAGCAGGTTCAGGTTCTTCCTCTGCCTGCCAGGCGGTAAGTTTCTTGAGCCAATCCGTATTTCCTGCGCCTTCATCCGCTTTGGGCGGTAAAGGTTCGCTTACTTCAGGGGTCGATTCCGACTCCTTACCCAAATCGGTGATCCAGGCAGGCAGATCGATGCCCGGCTGCCTGGGTTCGGATGCGACTTTTTCCTCGGCAGGAGGTTCTTGCGGTTCGCTTTGATTTTCTTCGGACTCAGGCTTGGCCGCAGGTTCCATGTTCTCGATGGCTTTGCGCGCACGGATGCGCGCCAACCATTCGGGGACATCTCCCTCACCCTTACCCGCTTCCGCGGCGGGTCCTGGTGCAGCGGACTCAGTCCCACTGGACGTTGGCTCATCCTCCAGCAGCGACTGGCAATACCAGCAGCGGGTGGCAGTGGGGAGATTTGAACGATTGCATACCGGACAGATTTTTTCAGTCATGGTTAATTGTTATAAGGTCGATCTGCCCCAATTAAGATACGTACCCCGGTCGCCAGGCTGCCCAGGGCGATGCCCAACAGGATGCCGCGTGCTCCGCCGACAGGCAGTTGGTGAGCCGCCGAGACAAAATCGCGCAGCACGGGAAGCTCGGACGAAAAGGAAAGCACTCCACTATTGATCACGAGGAAAAAAATGGTCGCCGCAAAAAATACGATCCCCATCCAGTTGCGTTGGCGCTGCAATAATCGCAGAGAGGCATAAGCCAGGGTGATCGCAAGCACCGCCATCAGGCTGGCTTCGACCGGCATCTGAACATGCGTGACGACGTTCTGTAACACAGGATTCGTGGGGCCGAGCAATATCCCGGCGATAAAAACAATGAAAAATGCCAGAATTACAAGATAACTGAAAACCGGATGCGATGCTTTATCGCGGATACGCTTCATGTGTACGCCAAAGATCAGGTTGAGGATCGCCACCTGGCCTGCCACTCCCGCCAGGATCACCGTCCAATCCAGGAGCGGGGTGCGGATGGCGTGCAAGGCTGGCGCATCGGTGAAATATCCCGCGAGCACGATCCCACCAACCACGAATGCCACAAATGCTGCGATGGGTGATCTCATAGGATGCCCATCGCTTTCAGGACTGCCCCGCCGATCATCACCAGCACGATCCCCCAGCGTAAAATGTCCTGCGTCTGCAGGCTTGCCTGGTGGGCGGCGCTGTACTGCAGATACGCAGGTACCGCGTACAGTTCTTCACCGATCAAGGGATCGGAGGCTGTGGCATAAAAGACCGCCTGGGTGCTCAAGGAATCACTGGCTGCCAGGGTAAACGAGCCATTTTCTTCGGATGCAACAGATAAGAATCCGGCTTCCGGTCCAAAGTTGCCGATGAGAATATTGGTCTTTATCTTGGGATCGTTGACCACATTCAGCGCCCCGGCAACATAAGAAAGCGGCGTCACACCGGAAAGCTGACCATGGTCGGGTTGGTACATCTGGAAGGTATTCGTGTCGCGCGCTGCCGTGATCAACACATCCTGGCTTAACACCGCCAGGCTGCCGTCGCCGCTGGTGCTGACGGGCGGCTGGTCGCTGGTGGCGCTGAGCTGCGCCAGGCGGTGCAGCGTGCTCAGCCCCACGAACGCCGATGTGCTCGAGGGCTGGAGCAGTGAAGCTTTGCCAAGGGAGATATGAATGCCCGTGCCTTCTTCCACCGCCAGTCCAAGCGCACGCCTGAGGCGTTGGATGGCTGGAATCCGGCGAAAGACCGGGGGATGCTTGGAGCGATAGCTTTTTAACGAAAAAAAGAGGATAAAAGCAACCGTAACCAGGACGATGAAACTCCCCACCAATGGTTCTAGATTCCCCACAGCCATTACTCCTCGCGTAAAAAATCTGCAAAAGTGTGGCTTTCATCCCTGTCTTCCAGCATCTCGGCGGCAGATTTCCACTGCGCCCGGGCGTTGGACGAAAAAAAAGGGATTCCGGCGAGCATAAGTTGAGCGAGTATTCCCTTTACCGGACCGGCACCCTCCAGTACAGCCAGAGAGAGTTCCTTGAGCTTAAAGTGCTGTAATGAGTGCGCCCACTTCGGCCAGTAAGTACGATCCATGGTTACCCAAATATCAGTATAGCACAGATTCTCTATTGAAAATGGCTATAAGCATTACATTTCCATAAGGTGCGCCCGGCAACGGAGCGGGAATATTCAGCCAGCGAACTCCGCATTTCCTCCTCGGATGACCAGAAACTGCTGAGTTGAGAGGTGTAAGCCGCGATAGCCTGCGCCCACTTTTCGACGGCTTCCTCGTCCAGCGTAAATGATTCCGACCTGCAATTCTCGGGGACGAAAGCACGAAGATCGAGAGAAGGGTCGGCAGCATACGGATAATCGGCATAATAAGCCAAGGGGAGCCCGGTTTGCTCGGCGGCGGCGCGGGTGATGCGGTGATCCATATGCCCGCCAAGGCTGAGCGGGCAGACCAGCAGCGATTTTTGCGGATTCAGCGCCAACAGCTCTGCGGCGATCTGCTGAATCAGCCCCTCTTCGCCGGGTTGGATTGGACGCGAAAAGGTCTTCGTTCTTCTGGATCAGCGGCTCCCCGGTCTGCGGAAGCCTGCGGTAGATGCAGTCGGCATACGCCAGGTGTTTGTACCCGGCGCCCAGGATGCGGCAGGCTGACCGATCTTCCTCGCGGCGCCGGCTCACAGCTTCAACGCCGCTGCCCCAACGCGCGTGCAATTCCTGCGCAAAGGGCGACAATTCACCCGCAGGGTCCCCGGCAAAGATCGTCCAGATCTCCACGGTGTCGCCGCGGCGCACATCCTGCCAGATCCTGCCGCCGCAGGAATAGACGGCATCATCCAGATGGGGGGAAAGGTAAATGAGTCGCAAGGGTCCTCTTCAATCAAAGGCTGATTGGAAATTGTGCTTCGAATTGATTTTATGCGCCTGGCAGAAATAGCACAACCCGATCGTTGAGATGGATCGGGTTGTTTTTGATTTTGGCTTATCACCCCCTACTCACTGTGTACCAACCCCGGCTCACCTTGAATCAGTATACTCACCCCCAGGATGCAAAACAGGATGCAAAATCGACCCATTTCGCAAATCTGCAATCAATTTTATTTGAACAAACCCGAAATAGTATAGTATGATGAAATTAACCACTCAATCATTCATTCGAGGATAGCCATGGGGTTTCTTTCAAGTATTTTCAGCCCAAAACCTTACCCTTCCGCAAACCGGAGAGAAGTTGCCGACCTGATCGATGCCTTGGTCAAGATCGGTAAAACGGAAGATTATCTGTCGGAGCACCCGGGCGGTCTCTTCAATGGTCAATCCCGCAATATCGAAGCCATCCGCATCGGGCGCAGGCTGGATGAGGTCGGCGGTTTGCCTCTACTGCAGTATGCCTACAACCAGGTGCGAAAAAAAGCCGGCAAGCAGCTTGCCGGTCATTTGGAGTATGCCTGGGATGATCTTGGTTCCTGGGTGCATTAGGGCTGAATTCCGAGAGCCTTTTCCAATTCGGGCAGCAGCAATTTCGAAATCATCAAAATCCACTCCGCCTGGTTCGTCCCCGCCGGGATGCCATTCACCGGCTTGGGGTCGACATGCGCGCCGCCGTCCACATCGCAGATGCGCCGGATCATCTGGCGCACGGTCAATTCCAGCCCCTGCCCGGCTGGCTGCGCAAGCCAATCCGTCAACGGCAAGGCTTTGACCGACCCTGGGTTTTTCGACCCTTGGAGCGGGGAGAGCTTCATCTGGGGGAATAAGATCGGCAGGATGGAGATGTCTTCGACCCGGTCATGTCTAAAAGTGGTGTCGCAAAGCAGGATGCGCAACTGGGCGGCTGCCACGCGATAAAAACTCAACTGCCCGCCTTCCATCAAAAGGATGCTCTGCTTGAGGATGCTGGCAGCATCCAGCGTGTACTGCTTGAGCACCGTTTTCGATGGTTCATCCACGGGGGAGTTCCTTTGCAGGCTTGATCTTTTTAGGCCGGTGAATCCAATCCCAAACCACGCCGCTGACAAGGATCAGTCCGGAAAGAATCCCGATAACCGCGATAATGTTGCTCAATGATGTGTGAAAGCCAAAATCCCATGCACGGGCAAAATACCAGTTCGTAAATCCAAGCGTAAGCACACTGATCACTGCCACCCAGCGCCAGAACCAGGCGGGGTGAATCGCCTTGATGCGCAGCCAGGTCCAGGCAAAGATCATCGCCATCCACGGCAGCAGGATGGTGCGGTAGCGCGGATTGTCCCACTGGTCTCCCCCTGCCCTGGCGGATGAGACAACCGTCCAGATAAAGAAAACGGCAGCCACGAGGATCAAGATCCAGCCGTTCTTCTCTTTTTTGCTGCGGGTGATGGAAAACAAGGCGTAGGCCATGAACGGCAGCATGAAATACCAGCCAACGGCGCGGATGATCCCCAGCACCGTCCAAAATGGCAGAGCCGGGTCGGCGATTGCCGCCGGCAGGACGGGCTGCAACAGCCCGTAAGCCGTGACAAAGGGAATTCTCAACGCCGGGCTGATGACCTCAAAGAGCCACTGCAGCACGCCCGAGCCCGTCTGCGCCTGGTAAACCTCATAATAGAGCGTCGGCTGCAGCCACATCCAACCGCTGATAACCGCGCCAAAGCCCAATATCGCCAGCACTTCTATCCCGGTCCAACGGTTCACGGCTTTATCGGCGGTGATCGTGAATTCGAGCAGGACCAGCGCCAGGCAGGTTCCGCCGATGATCATCCCCGCCGGCGCGGAGATCAAAATCAGCCCGGTCAGGCTGGCGAGATAGACCAAAAAAGCTTTGAGCTTATGGGTGCGCCACTGCAGCGCAGCCCAAAAGGCGATGCACCCCAACCCGATCAAAAAGGGTTCGCGCATCTGCGAACTGCCGAGCAAAATCCCCTCCGGGTAAAGCGCCAGTACCCAGGCTGCAATCAAAGTAAAACGCTCGCTGAACCAGCCTTTCAAGGCTGACCAGAAGAACGCCAGTCCAGCGGTCATGACGAAGGATGCCAGCAGGGTGATCAGCAGCGGTCGGGCAGCGTCGGGGCTGAACAGCATGTAAACCAGGGCAGAAATGGTCAGCAGCCCGCCGTATTGATCCGACTTGACCTGCTTCAAAAATGGCGCAAAGATCGATTCCCCGCTCTGCACCAGTTGAATGGCTGCAGTATCCCGTTCGTACGCGTCAGATTCGATATAACCGGCATTCTGGACAGGAGTGTCATAACCGACCGTCGGTAAAAGCGAGTAAAACAGGATACCGAAAAAGATATGGATGAAAAAGGATACCAGCATGATAATTGCCAGCGAACGTTCAACTCCCATGCCCCGCCAGGCACGGATCAGCCCAAAGCTGCTCAGGGCAGTCAGGACGAACGCTCCGAACAACGCCTGAAAAAACGGGGGTGCGCTAAATGCCGCCAGGATCAGTCCAATTACCAATCCCGCAGCCAGCGAGATCAGTCCGTCCTTGATCAGGGTTGAGCGTTTATCCATGATCCACCTTCTTATCTGACGTTTTCCAGGGATTGATGATCTTTTCCATGCGGTTGCGCCACGAATACTGGCGAACATCTACTAATGCCTGGGCAGCCAATCGTTCGCGCCGGGGTGAATCGGAGGCCAGGGAGCGAATGGCAGTCACCCATGCCGAAATGTCGTCGGGAGGGCAAAAGACAGCATTCTCCTCATTCAGCACTTCGTGCAGCACCGGCAGGTCGCTGGTAAGGATGGCTCGCCCGCAGGCCATATACTCGAACAATTTCATCGGGCTGGTCACATGGACGATGTTTCCGCCGCTGGAACCCGCCACGGTTTGACTGTAAGGCATCAACAACAGGTCCGCGGCCGCCTGGTAGGTAGGCAGTTCTGCGTTATCCACAAACCCGGGCAGGATCACGTTGTCGAGCTGCGCTGCCTGGATCTTCTGCTGCCATTCGTTGATCTCGCAGGGTTTGCCGCCCACCCACAAAAAAGTCATCTCTCTGAAATGAACTGCCAGGTCGAATAACATTTGCATCCCGCGTCCCTGGTAAAAACTACCGCTGTAGAGCGCGGTGAATTTCTCGGGGAGATGCAGGGCTTTTCGCGCAGCGGCCGGGTCTGGCAGGTCTGCATATCTTTCCAGGTCCACCCCATCCGGGGCGATGATCATCTCATCCGCCGGGATTGCCTCACCCAATTGAGCTTCGACGAGATCCAAAAGGGACCGTGTGATCAATACCACCTGCTTGCGGGTGGAGGCTCGCAGGAATTTTTTCATGTGGGCAAGCCCATACCTACCTGAAGGCAGGTCGTGCAGCTCAAGAATGACCGGAAACCCCAGCCCCGCAGCCATGCGTGCCACCTGCAGCATCCGGGTGTACACCAGGTCCGCCTGCCACCTTTTTGCCGAAAGCAGCGCGCGCAGGACGAAATCAACGTATCTTAATGGCCGCCAGGCAGGCGCCCAGTGGATTTCGAATTCGGATTGCAGGCCGTACTGGCGTTTCAACGACTCCCAGGGTTGATGTTTGCGCCCCGGAACATAAAGCCTGGGCTCTTCGCCGTTCTGTTTGAGCGCCTGGCAAACCTTCATCACCTGGATGCTGTTGGCTCGCGTGGAGGGGATTTGTGCCGAAGCGATATACGCGATCTTCACTCCGGCATCTCCTCGGGATCGAGCTTTTCCGATCTTTTCACCAGGAGCAATCCGATCGCCACCAACGCCCCCACCGAGAGAATGAGATTCCCTGCCAGCAGCGACGCTTCGCCGTTGATCCCATACACCGGGACCACAACGAACGCCAACCCGACTTTCAAGATCATCGCAACGGCGAGGACCAGGAGCGGTGTATTTGCCCTGCCGAAGGAAAGCAGCAGTGTCCGGTTCCAGAAGAATATGTTCGCAACGCCGAAGCCAAGGATCAATATCATCAGTGCCGGGTAGGCGCCGACAAACTCAGCACCGTAAAAAGCCGTGATCACCCAACGCCCGAAGATCGCCATCCCCAGGAAAACTGCTACCGTCCAAACACCCGAGATCAGGGTCACCCGTCGTAAGAAGCTGTTTAAGTTGGGACCATTTTTTGGCGACAACGCTGCGCGTGATCTCGGGGAAGGTGGTGGCGATGAAGGGGGTGATGGGCATCATCAGGGGCGTGACAATCGCCATGGCAACTTTATACAACCCCACCGCCGTCGGACCCAGGAAGAGACCCACCCACAGGGGTTCGCTTTCGGTGGCAAGCATCTTCACCGTCCCACTTAAGTTGGTGCTGACGGCAAAACGCGCCATTTCTTTAAAAGAAGGCAGGAGGGATATTGGAGCATGCCACCAGCCGTATTTCAAATGCCGGTTGAGATAGATCGCCGCCATCAGGGTGGGGGCCAATCCGGTGATGAATTTGCCGATCAGGTAAGCCCACAACACGGTCATGATATCGGCTTTCAGCAGAAAAGCCATGAAAATGATCACGGCGGTCACCAGGCCCTGGATAAAATTGATCACGGCCTGGGTGCGAAAATGGTTGGTGATTTGCAGAATCCCGGTGGCGGTTTCAGTGGTCAACTGGGCCAAGATCGACAGCCCGAATAAGCGGATCATCCCCACCACGCTCGGGTCTTTGGCAAAAATTTGTGCTCCCAGGGGTGCGAGAAGATACAAGGCTAAATAAGCCAGCAATGACGTCAGACCCTCGGTAACCGCCGCGGCTTTGACCACTGCCCCTGCCCGGTCAATATTGCGATCGTTCAATTCCTTGCCCAGGAAGCGGACGATGAATTCACCCATGCGAAAGGAAAACAGGCGGTTGATGTTGCTGACGAACGCGGTGATGATGCCGATCAGACCGAAGAGTGTGGTGCCAAGCAAGCGTGCTGCAAACACACTCTGGACCAGTGAAAGGACCAGGGTGATGGATTGCGAGCTGAACATATAACCGGTATTGCGCAATACCCGGCGCAGGATTTTGTCATCTTTAAGGAGGTCGGTGACTTTTGTCCGTAAAGAGTTCATGGGGTCAATATTTGGCTTGCCCAGGATCTTTGCGCAAGATACCAATCCACCAGTGACGTCACCCCTTCATCCAGCGTGACACGGGGCTCCCATCCCAGCAGCCGCCTGGCTTTATCCACATTTGCCCAATTGGCATCCACGTCTGCGGGATGCTTGGCAATGGTTTCGATCACCGCTTTCTTGCCGAGGCGGCTTTCGATCATGGTGAGCAGATCGTTGATGGTCACGGTTTCGTGCCCGCCCAGGTTGATGATCTCATACCCCATGGGTCGAAGTCCGGCGATCACACCCCGCGCAATGTCATCCACAAAAGTGAACCCGCGCATTTGATTGCCGTCGCCTGTGACCGTCACCTTCTTGCCTTCTGCCACCCATTGCGCAAAGCGGAACATCACCATATCGGGTCTGCCGGCAGGACCGTAAACCGTGAAGAAGCGGAAAACAGTCACGTCCAGGTTGTACAGGTGATGGTAGACGTAAGCCATCACTTCGGCGGCTTTCTTGCTCGCGGCATAGATCTGCAGCGGGTGGCTCGAGTCCGCCTCTTCGGTGGTCGGCAGAGGCGGGTTGGCGCCATAAATACTCGAGGTGGAGGCCAGGATCATCTTGTTTACACCGGAGCTGCGGCACCATTCAAGAACATTCAAGGTACCTGCGGCATTGGTCTGCAAGTAGGCACCTGGAATTTCTCCTGCCTGGCGCACGCCAGCCCTGGCGGCCAGGTGAATCACGGCGTTGATATCGGGGTGTTGCGCACTGATTTCCGTGAAAGTCTGCGCATCGCAGATATCCCGCTGCATGAAATGAAATCCGTTCACCGGGTTGAGTTGTTCCAGGCGCCAATTTTTCATGCGGACGTCATAGCTATCGTTCAGGTTGTCCACCCCCACCACCTGGTGACTCTGTTCGCACAGCATTTCAGAGACTCTTCTGCCGATAAATCCGGCGGCTCCGGTGACCAGGTATTTTGCCATTAGAGACGCACCACCTTCGGGTTGTGATAACCCGCTTTGCCCAACGCATTACGGGTGTCCACGATCAGTTTTGCCGAATCCAGCAGTTTTGCGTAATCGTACACCTTATGGTTGGTGATGATCACCACGCAGTCGGCTTCCTCGACGGCTTTGTCCAAATCCTTCACGCTGGTACGGGTTCTCCCCTCCAACTGCAAGGAAGAAACATAGGGATCATGATAATTGACCTCAGCTCCCTTTTTATCGAGCAGACCTATTACATCCAGCGCCGGGCTCTCGCGCAGATCGTCGATATCGGGTTTGTAAGCCGCCCCCAACACCAGGATCTTGCTGCCGTTGAGGCTTTTCTTGCGGTCATTGAGCGCATCCATCACGCGGGTGAGCACAAAACGCGGCATGCCCGTGTTGATTTCAGAAGCCAGCTCGATGAAGCGGGCGGTGTAATTTAACGAGCGCAACTTCCAGGAAAGGTAAAGCGGATCGATGGGGATGCAATGCCCGCCCAGCCCCGGACCCGGCGAGAATTTCATAAAGCCGAAGGGTTTGGTCGCGGCAGCATCGATCACCTCCCAGACATCCACACCCAGGCGGTCGCACATCAACGCCAGCTCATTCACCAAGCCGATGTTGATCATGCGGAAGGTGTTTTCGAGCAGCTTGGCCATTTCGGCAACTTCAGTGGACGAAACCGGGACCACCTGGTCCAATGCCTGGCAATACCAGGCAGCAGCCACTTCGGTGCAGGCTTCGGTCATGCCGCCCACCACCTTGGGGGTATTCTTGGTGGTCCAATCTTTGCGTCCAGGATCCACCCGTTCAGGCGAGAAAGCCACGAACAGGTCTTCGCCAATGACCAACCCGCTCTTCTCGGTCAGTACAGGAAGCACCATTTCACGCGTGGTGCCAGGATAGGTGGAGCTTTCCAATACCACCACCATTCCCGGGTGAACATAGGGTGCCAGGCTCGCCGTTGCGTTGACAATAAAGGAAAGGTCCGGGTCGCCGGTTTTGCGCAAGGGCGTGGGCACACAAATCGAAACGGCGTCTACATCGCGCAGTACCGAATAATCGGAGGTTCCTCGTATCTTCCCAGCTTTGACCAGTTCTGCCAGGTGAGCGGTGGGAACGTCCATGATATAGCTCTCGCCGCGGTTGACAAGATCCATCTTCTCTTTGACCGGATCGACCCCGATGACATCAAAACCGGCATCGGCAAAGACCGTTGCCAATGGCAGACCGACATAGCCCATACCCACCACCGCGACGCGGGCGGTTTTGTTTTCGAATTTCTTGATCAATTGCTCTTTAGTATTCATAAAGTTTCTCTTCGCATCCCCTTTAAAATAGACTGAGTTGTTCTGACGTTTCTTCGGGAGGTTGGTCCTGAGCTGGCGGGATCTCCTCTTCGATTTTCTTGTGTCCGCCCTTGCGAGCCTGCTCGATCGCTGCCGGCAATCCTTTGAAATCCTGGATCAGAACCGATTTCAGGGAAGGTTGGTGCAGGGCTGCAGCCGGATGGTACATTGGAACGATCAATCTCGAGTTTACCCAACTTGATCTTCCGTGAATCTCGCTAATCTTCGTATTTGGCAGGAATTTCGCCATCGAAAAACGTCCGAGGGTGACGATGATGCACGGGTTGATCGCATCGATCTGTCGATCCAGGTAGCCATTGCATGCCGCCAGTTCCTCGGGCAGCGGGTCGCGGTTGCCGGGCGGGCGGCATTTGACCACATTCGTGATGAACACTTGTTCGCGCGTCAGCCCCACTTCTGCCAGGAGTTCCTCGAGGAATTTTCCGGCCTGCCCCACAAATGGGCGTCCCTGCTCGTTTTCGTAAAAACCTGGGCCTTCGCCAATAAACATAATGTCCGCATTGGATGGACCTTCGCCTGGGACCGCATTCTTACGCGAAAAGTGCAGGGCACATTTTTCGCAGGCTCTCACCTGCCCACCTACTTCAGCGAGTGTTTCAATTGCGTTCAACTGCAACCTCCGGATGGTTCGGGTTTGAACCTGAGGTTCATTTTACCTTAACCGCCTGCATCCAACAGTTCAGGTTGGATCGGCTCGAGATTCATCAAGATCGCATCTTCCTGTGTGTCTGAATAATAATGCGGCCGTTTGCCGACTTCTTTGAATCCAAACTTCTGATACATCGCCCGGGCTGCCAGGTTGGTTTCACGCACTTCCAGAAATGCATTGACCGCGCCCTGGTTTACCCCGTCTTTCAATAGCACTCCCAACAATTTCTGACCGACCTGCATTTGACGAAATTCCGGGAGGACAGCGATCGTCGCAATGTGAAGCTCGTCGATGATCTTCCAAACCACAGCCATGGCGATCACACGGGTTTGGGGTTCACCTGCCGGGTATTCTGCCACCCAACAGCGGGATGTCTGACTCTGGTTGAGCTCATATTTAAAGGAACTGGCAGGCCAGGGCAGCGAAAACGACACCTGGTCGATCGCCACCACCTGGTCCAAATCGGCGGCAATCATTTTGCGAATGACCACCTTCGCCGGATCCAGGATTGGATCAGTCAGGGATCGCCTCCGCAACATGGACATAGATCGGCGACAACGAGACAGGTTCGTCCACATCGCCGGCTTCCCAGCGTTTCCACGCCAGCTCTGCCAGGCAGGCAGGACGGCGGACGCAGCGGGCGGGTGAAGCCACCATGGCATTCTTCCACTTACGACCCAACTGTTGGCGGTCATCCGCTGTCATTTCACCACATATATAGGTAGGGCCGTTGATGCTATCAGAAATCGCTTCTGTGGTCATCACGCTGGGGGCATCTTCCGCCTGCCATGCGCCGTCTTTGACAGCGTAATGGACCACCGCCATCCTGCCCCTCCCTGCAGGAAGCAAGGCGAGCATCGGAAACTCCTGCAATGGCTGGGATGCAGCCAGAAAATCGAGCGTGGGGATGCCGATAATGGGAATGTGCAGCGACAACGCCAGGCCTTTCACCACCGCCAATCCAATCCGCAGGCTGGTAAAGGAACCGGGTCCCAAGGCGCAGGCGAGCACGGTCAGCTCAGCGGGTTTGATCGCCGTGCGCTGAAGGAGTTCATCGATCGCAGGCGCCAGTTCGACAGTGTGATGGCTGTGAGTCCGCCAGATGGATTCAGCCAGCACCTGGTTGCCGTCGTAAAGCGCCAACCCCATCATCTGGGTGGATGTGTCTACCGCTAAAAGCATCTTACCCTCCAAAAGCCAGGCGCCGGAATTCGGCTAATATTTCTTGATAGCGTTTGCCGTGGGGAATAAACAGCATATTGCGCTGTTCATCTGCCACCCACGTCATCTCGAGCGTCAACTGCTCTTGAGGAAGCACCGGTGCAATTCGTTCGGCCCATTCGACGAGGAGCGAACCGCTCTCCAACATCGTATCGATATCCAGATCTTCCGCTTCGAGGGCTGATTCCATCCGGTAGGCATCCATGTGATGCAGCTTGGCGCCGTCCGGACGGCGGTATTGGTTTACCAAAACGAACGTCGGGCTGGAAACGGCATCGGTCGATCCCCACCCCTGGGCAACCCCCTGGATGAACGTGGTCTTCCCTGATCCCAGGTCGCCGGTGAGGGCAACGATATCGCCTACACGCAATAAGGTACCCAGACGCATCCCCAAACGTCGGGTTTGATCTGCGCTGCGCGATGTAAAATCGAGGCTGTTATCCGAGAAGATTGGCATATTTGGTAATTATAATTGCATTCCAAATCCATTGCGACTTAATGGCTGATTAACTCCGGATAGCGCCTTTTTGGGTTGCAAAATTCTCAGGAAGCCGGATCTTCTCCGGCGCGTTTCACGAAAGCCTTCATGCGGTGCGCCAACTCGCGGCGGCTGAGCATCACCCGGCGCTGGCAGGTCAGACATTCCAGCCCGATATCCGCCCCGAGACGGATGATCTTCCACTCGTACCCGCCACAGGGGTGCACCTTGCGCAGTCTCACGATGTCACCGATCTGATAGTCAGGGATCATAAGGGGATTATATCCCATGTTATAATCGTAAAAATCCAACTACCCAGGGTGAAAGCCAATATGCTTAATCTTTCTCCAAGTGTTCTCATTTCCAGGTTATTGATTCTCGTGATCGCGCTCAGCTTTCACGAATTTATGCACGCCTTCGTGGCTGACCGCCTTGGAGATGATACCCCGCGCCGTATGGGCCGCTTAACCCTTAACCCGCTGGCGCATCTTGACCCGATCGGCAGCCTGATGTTGATTTTGGTCGGCTTTGGCTGGGCAAAACCGGTGCAGGTGAACGCGTACAACCTCAAGCAGAACTCCTCTGCCGGCATGATGTGGGTTTCACTGGCAGGACCCGGCGCCAACTTACTTCTTGCAATCCTTGGTGCCATCCCCCTGCGATTCGGTCTTGTACCATTGGTCGCAGGCAGCGGCATTCTCCCTTCCATGGGTGAATTTCTGTTTACGTTTGTCTCGATCAACCTGCTTTTAATGATTTTCAACCTCATCCCGGTTGCCCCGCTGGATGGTGAAAAGATCCTTGAATTCTTCCTTCCCGAGACCTGGGCAAACAGCTATGCCAAATTTCAGACCTACGGCCCGATCGTCCTGATGGCGTTGATCTTTCTCCTCCCATTGGTGGGAATTGATCTCATCGGTTCGATCATGAACCCGGCGCTCATCAGTCTGCGTCAATTGTTGATAGGAGTCTAAAAACATGACGGTAAACCTGACAATCATCGGCTTGCACCAGGTGGGTGCGTCGATCGGAATGGCATTAGAGATCCGCAAAGACAAAATATCCCGCACAGGCATCGATGTCTCACCCACACTTGGGCAGAATTTGTTGAAGAAGAAAGCCATTGATCACCTGGCTTACAATCTTGCCTCTTCCGTCCAGGATGCCGACATGGTGATCCTCGCCGTCCCGGTTGATCAGGTTGAAGATACCCTCAAGCAGATTGCTCCTACCCTCAAGCCTGGCGCGTTTGTGATCGACACTTCCCCAAACCGCCAAAAAGCAATTCAATGGGCAAAGGAGATTTTGCCCGAAGACCGCCATTTCATTTCAATGACCCCCGTGATCAACCCCGCCTACCTGGATGTTCCCAAGGAAATCGCGGGCGAACCTCATACCGACCTGTTCAAAGACGGCGCCATGATCATCACCAGCACATCCGAGACGCATAATGATGCTCTCAAACTGGCAGGCGATCTGACTCAACTGCTGGAAACCCACGCTTACTTTTCTGAACCCCTGGAGGCTGACAGCGTGGATGCCTCCATCAACCTGCTGCCGAAGCTGGTAGCCGCAGCCCTGGTCAACGCCACCACCAGCCAGCCTGGCTGGCGGGATAGTGAACGCCTGGCGGGCATGGCCTATCTGAAAACCACTTTCGCAGCAGAATTTCTGGATGAAGAAAAAGAATTGGGCAAAACCGCCCTCATGAACAGCGAACATACCGCGCGTTTGCTCAACGAAATGATTGCCAACCTTAAAGAGATCAGCGACGCCATTGAATCACAGGATGCCGCCACCCTGCAAGCCATCCTTGAAGAGGCAAAAACAAGGCGCGAACAATGGCTTTCTCACCGCCTGGAAGCTGATTGGGGTTCCTACCCGCAAGAGTCAACGCTGTCAGCAACCGAAAGTATCACCGGTCTATTCGGGGGCAGGCTGCGCAAGAAGAAATAATCCCATGGGGTATTTCTGCTACATTGTTGAATGTTGCGACGGTACCTATTACACCGGCTGGACAATCGATCCCGCCCGGCGTGAAAAACAGCATAATTCTGGCCACGGAGCAAAATACACACGCTTCCACCGTCCGGTGCGGTTGGTCTATGTCGAAGAAGTGACCGACCGGTCATCCGCCATGAAACGCGAAATCGCCATTAAACGCCTTGATCATGAACGCAAAAAGCGGCTCATCAAGGCTTCTCAGGGAAATTCCAACAATGATGAATAACGTCAATCGTCCCCTGAAAGTGGTTTCCCCCGGAAGGGTAAATCTACTGGGAGAGCACGTTGACTATAACGATGGGCTGGTCCTGCCGGCTGCCATCGACCGCTATGTCACCTTTAACGCAACCCAAGTGATAGATGCTACCGTGACGGTACACGCCCTGGATTTGCAAAGCACCTGCGCGTTTTCGCTGGAAAGCCTGGAAAAGAAAAAGGATATCCACGGCGAAGAGCTGCCGGGTTGGGCAGAATATCCTGCCGGAGTTGCCTGGGTTTTCATGAACCACGGCTTTGAGATCCGCGGGTTGGAGGTCAGTTACAGTTCCACGATTCCCATCGGGGCCGGGCTGAGCAGTTCGGCTGCGATCGAGGTCGGCTTTGCTGTCTTATGGCAGGCAGCCGCGGGCTGGAAGTTGGATCGTCTGACCCTGGCACAGCTCTGCCAGGAAGCCGAAAACCGTTATGTGGGCGTGAATTGCGGCTTGATGGATCAATTCGCCTGCGCCAACGGCGTGAAAGATCATGCAGTACTCCTCGACACGCGCTCGCTGGAATCGAAACCGGTGCCGCTTCCCCCCAACACAGCCATTGTCATCGCAGATACTGGAGTTCGACGCTCTTTAACGGATTCCAGCTACAATGAACGCCGCAGTGATTGCGAGACCGCCGTCCGCCTGTTGAAGCAAATTTACCCGGGCATTCACTCCTTGCGCGATGTAAGCCTGAATCAATTGGAAAATGAAAAGGGGATCCTGCCAGGGGTCGTCTATAAACGAGCGAGGCATGTCGTCAGCGAGATCGCACGGGTGCAGCAAGCCCTGAACCGCCTGGCCGAACAGGACGCCCAGGGATTTGGCGAACTGATGGTCGAAACCCATGCAAGTCTGCGGGATGATTATGAGGTGAGCATTCCCGAACTGGATGTCCTCGCCTCTTCGGCTCTGGAACTTCACGGCTGCCTTGGAGCGCGTCTGACCGGTGCAGGCTTTGGCGGCTGTACCGTGAACCTGGTACTCGAACAGAATGTGAAGGGATTTATTTCAAAACTGGCAAAAGCTCTATCATTCCCGAACCGGGGAAAATGCCAAAGTGTATCTTTGCCATGCCAGCCAGGGAGCCGAGCTAAAATGATCAAAAAGGTCGCCCAGGCGGACGACCTTTGTTTTTGCTTCAGTCAGAGAAGACGGGCAAATGCCCGAGAGAAATGATCTCGCCCCACTTCGCGCGCTCGCCCTCGGTAAAGATCGCTGCCTCGGCGGCAATCTCAGCTCCAGCCTTTTTGACGATCAGTTGGATCGCCTGCAAGGTCGACCCGGTGCTGATCACATCATCCACGATCACGACCTTCTTCCCGCGGATGAGGTCAAGGTCTTTTTCATCCAGGAAAAGTGTTTGCGTCTGACCGGTGGTGATGGACAGCGTTTCATGCTGCAGCGCTTTGCCCATATAAGGTTTATAGTTCTTACGCAAAATGACATAGGGTTTTTGGGTATCGACAGCCAATTGGTAAACCAGAGGAATGCTCTTCGTCTCGGCGGAGATCAGTAAATCATAACTGATCGGTTCCAATTTTTCAGCAAGCGCTTTGGCTGCCACCTGGACAAATTCTACATCGCCCAGGATATTCAAAATGGCGATTCTCAAACCAGGCTTGATCTCGAAAAGGGTTAATTCGCGATGAACCCCGGCAACATCGACACCGAAAGTTTTAGGATTTTCCATAATTCACTCCCTTGAGGATGGATTAAACTACCCACAAACCACAAGTTTATCACAAAAGAATGTCTGGACAGCATCGATTTATTCAAATGAAAAGCCCTCGCAATGAACTTGCGAGGACCCTCAGGAAGAAGAATAACTATTATAATTTCATGAAAGCCGGGGACGCCGACCCCGGCTTTCAAAACTAAGGAGGAGAAGAAGAGAAGTCGCCCTGCTAATATAATATCCGACCCTTGTTTATATTACTTGACCATTACCCTACGCTAACCCTACGACAAGTCAATGTTGTCGTCAAAATCCTCCGTTTTTGTGGAAATGTCTGTTCAAATCCGCAATA
Source organism: uncultured Chloroflexia bacterium (assembly GCA_963714465.1). GTDB lineage: Bacteria > Chloroflexota > Anaerolineae > Anaerolineales > Anaerolineaceae > UBA6107. The sequence continues at coordinate 66,322 of CAVQOS010000005.1, forward strand.
AATACGGAAAATGAAATAGAAATACGCGAACTGCCATTAACCAACCATCCATCATCCCGTTGCTCTCCAGGAATTAAATGACAGAATCTACACTTTTTGATTCACCGATTGGTACCATTGAAATTACCTGCACCTCAAATGGCGTTTCTCAAGTATACTTGGGCGCGCGAAATCATTCATTCTCTGAAGTGCAACCAGCTTCTTCATTATTAAGAGAATCCATAAAACAGGTGACGCAATATCTCACAGGCGAGCGAAGAGCTTTTGACCTTCCCCTCGATTGGAGTGAGATCAAAGGGTTTCAACGCGAGGTCCTGCACTTGACCTGCGAGATCCCGTTTGGCGGAGTGCTCACCTACGGTCAGATCGCAAAGATGCTGGGCAACCCCACGGCCAGCCGGGCCGTCGGCGCGGCTCTCGGCAGGAACCCGATGCCCCTATTGATCCCTTGCCACCGGGTGGTCGCCGCGAACGGTGCGCTCACCGGTTATTCGGCCGCTGAAGGGATCAAAACCAAAGCCTGGCTCTTGAACCTGGAGGAGCATACCATTGTCGGCCAAAAATTGGCTTAAATTTCTTTTCCTGGGGCTGGTCTGGGGATCCTCTTTTCTCTGGATAAAAATCGCCTTGCGCGAAGTCGGTCCTCTCACATTGGTGATGTTCAGGGTCTTCTTTGCCACGCTGGGATTGCTTTTCTTTGTGCTCTCAGCCAAAACTTCATTTAAGGCCAAATGGTTTTGGAAGTTCGCTTTCGTGGGATTCTTTAACGTGGCCATGCCATTCGCCTTGATCTCCTGGAGCGAGAAATCCATTTCGTCAGGCATGGCAGCCATCCTTAATTCCACCGTGCCCCTGTTCACCATCCTGATCGCCCCTATTTTTCTGCAGGATGAGAAATTTACGGTGAATAGAGTCGCCGGTCTGCTGATCGGTTTTTCAGGTGTGATTTTCTTGATGTTAAATAAAACAGGCGGGAGTTCTGGATCGATCACCCTGGGGATCGTCTTCATGCTCATTGCAGCTTGCAGTTACGCCATTTCGGGCGTTTTTGCCCGAAAAAAATCCGGCGATATCCCGGTGGAAGCCGTTTCGTTTGGGCAAATGGCAGCCTCATTGTGTTTTATTGCCCCCGCAGCGCTGATCGTTGAGGCGCCTTTCAAACTCCCAGCTTTACCGACGACTTATGTGTCTTTACTCTGGCTGGGATTGCTTGGATCATGCATCTCCACCCTTGTCTGGTATTCTCTGCTGCATTCAGTTGGACCGACCCGCACCAGTATGACGACTTACATGTTCCCCCTCGTGGGGGTTTTACTGGGGGCAGTATTCTTAAGTGAGAAAATGGATTGGCATGTTCTGGTAGGTGGTGCTTTAATACTCTTAGCCATTTTCATCGTCAATTCACATTTTCCGCGTGTTCAAGTCACCCAGGTGGAAACGCTTTTAGATAATGAAGGTAAATAAATGGATACTGAACCCACTCTTCACCGCGCAGGTTATGTAGCGGTCATTGGACGCCCCAACGTCGGCAAATCGACGCTGATCAACGCGCTGCTCGATCAGAAAATCGCAGCCGTGTCGCCCCGTCCGCAAACAACCCGCCGCCGGCAACTGGGTATTCTCAGCCTTCCGGAGGCACAACTGATTTTTGTGGATACTCCCGGGCTGCATATTGCACAGCACAAGCTGGGCGAATACATGAACTCGGAAGCCGCCGAGAGTCTGCAGGATGCGGATGTTGCCCTGTGGCTGATCGATGCCAATGACGACCTGACCGAGGAAGACCGCCTGATTGCAGCCCGCCTGTCGAGCGATCATC
>CAVQOS010000006.1:0-13490 GCA_963714465.1 uncultured Chloroflexia bacterium
CCCATATCGGTTGCTCTTTGCAGGGTTGTCTTCCATCTTTCCAGGCTTTGACCAGGGATGCCAAAAATGAGGTCAAGATTGATATGCCGAATCCCTGCAATTTTGCATGCCTTGACCGCCGCTAGCACATCCTCGAATGTATGCAAACGGTCCAGGATTCGCAGGTCATCAGGATGAGCAGATTGCATACCAAAACTGAAGCGGTTCACACCGCTGGCAGCATATTGCTGGATTCTATTCAGGGTTACCGTTCCGGGGTTGGCTTCAAGCGTAATTTCGGCATCTTGACAAACCCTAAAACTCTGCCTGGATGCTGATATAATCTGATTCACCTGCTGCGATTTCAAGAGTGACGGTGTACCGCCTCCAAAAAACAATGTATGGATTTCTTCGCCTGGATCAGACTTGCTTCCGATCATTTCGATCTCTTGACAGAGTGCTTCAACGTAAGCAGGCATGAATCTGGAAAGCCCCGCAAATGTGTTAAAATCACAATATCCGCACCGTTTGCGGCAAAATGGAATATGGTAATAAATACTTGTGTGTTGCATGCTGCGTAGAATAACACACTCCACCCACCCTGAACAGGAGAATTTGAGCCGTAACGCCTATGGTATAATGCGGGCTCTTATAACCCCTGGAAAAGAGAGTTTATGACTTCAGAAACAAACCCATCATCAACAAAAGTATGTCCGACTTGCGGAACACGGCTGAGCGAAAATGCTACCCGCTGTCTCGTCTGCGGCAGAACATTTACTGCAACCCCCAATCCAAAGAAAATTGATTCTGCCCCTGTCCAATCCACCCGGCTGCCGGAATTAAAATTTAAGTCTTCCACTGGCAATCGGTGTCGGAATTCTCATCCTGGCACTTGGAGCCGTGATCGTCTTTTTCGCACTGCAATCGAGCGGTAAAGTAAGCACTGGAACAGCCACCCCGACCGTCACCATCACACCCACTTTCACCGCATCCCCCCTGCCGACGGCGACCGCCACCCAGGGACCCACACCTACTGCCGAGCCACCGATTGAATATACGGTCAAGAGTGGTGATTATTGCGCGAACATCGCAGCCGTGTATCATGTGTCGGTGCAAGCCATTGTCGACCTGAATAATCTCCCTCCAGATTGCGGAACGCTGTATGAAAATCAGAAATTGAGCATCCCCCGGCCGACTCCAACAGCTTCACCAGCGCCTACCGGGACCCTGGCACCTGCAGAAGCTACCAGCCAGGCCTGCGGTGTGGTTGAATATCAGGTTAAAGACTCCGACACGTTAAGTTCCATCTCCCTCAATTACAACATTAGTGTCGACTCGATCAAGAACTTCAATAACATGACCAGTGATAATGTGATTGTGGGCATGTTCTTGTCGCTTCCATTATGTGAGCGCCGCGCCACCGAAGGGCCCACCCCGACCCCCACCGCACCCCCGCCTTACCCGGCGGTCAATTTACTGCTTCCGGCAGATGGCACCGTCTTTACCAGCGCGAACGATACCATCACCCTGCAATGGGCATCCGCGGGAACGCTGCGTGAAAATGAAGCTTATGCGGTAAATGTGGAAGACGTCACGGCTGGCGGGAGCAATAAGATCGTCCAGTACGTCACCGACACCAAGATGATCGTCCCGGTCAGCCTTCGACCTACCGACAATACCAACCACATTTTCCGCTGGTCAGTGGTGGTTGTACGCCAAACCGGTTCGACAACGGATGGGCAGCCCATTTACCAAACCAATGGACAGGTCAGTCAAATGCGCGTTTTTGGCTGGTCCGGCACATCCAATACGACCGCTCCCACCCCGTAGTAGATTCAAAGTTAAAAAACGGCGCGCTTTTGAAGGCGCGCCGTTTTATGTTAATTATTCTGTCAGGAATTTGGCCGCCTGCATCCCAGCCGCAGCGCCCATTCCGGCAGACGTTACCACCTGCCTGAAAATGGGATCGGCCACCTCGCCTGCGGCAAAAACGCCTTCAACTGAAGTTGCCATCTTATTGTCTATTTTGATATATCCCCGCTCATCCAGGTCAAGCTGCCCCTTATAAAGCTCAGTATTGGGGGAATGCCCGATAAAGATAAACACACCATCAGTCTCAAGCTCCGATGTTTCACCGGTTTTCACATTGTTCAGCCGGACCTTCTTTACTCCGTTTTCCCCAATGATTTCGGTGACCACAGAGTTAAATACTACGTGAATCTTTTTATTGGCTTCGAGTCGCGATTGCAAAATAGCCCCGGCACGAAATTCATCCCGTCGATGAACGAGGATAATTTCGGAAGCAAAGCGCGTCAGGAAAATTGCCTCTTCAAGCGCGCTGTCACCGCCCCCGACGACCACTACTTTCTTATTCCGGAAAAACCATCCATCGCATGTGGCGCAATACGAAACTCCCTGACCTGTGTATTCCTTTTCGCCGGGAACGTTGAGTTGTACAGGGCTGGCACCCGTGGCAATGATGAGACTGTCCGCAAGATATGTTTTATCGTAGGTCTTGATCTCAAAAGGTCTTTTCGCCAGGGAGACGCTGGTTACAGTATCAATTTCGACTTTTGCGCCAAACGTCTCGGCATGCTTCTGCAGCAGCGTTGATAATTCCACACCGCCCACCCCATTGGGAAATCCGGGATAATTCTCGATCGTGTTGGTCAAGGATGCCTGACCGCCGAGATCGGTGCCGCTCAATACCAGGGGTGCATATTCCGCGCGCGCAGCGTAGAGAGCTGCAGATAACCCCGCCGGACCGGATCCGAGGATGAGTATTGCTTCGTGCTGTGAATTGTTTTCTGTTTTTGTTGTAGATTCTGTCATTTTATTATCCAAATCATTCTCTCACTGCCTGGTCGGTAATTTCCAACGCGCGTTCCAAAACGGCGAAATCCTTCTGCGAGTTGTTCCGGCGTGATGATCAACGGCGGAATGAGCAGCACAGTGTGCCAGTGCGTGTAAATGAAAACCCCGTGATCGAGCATGTATTTTCTGAAAGCCGTCATTTCTTTACTCGACCCGCCAAATGGGGCCATCGGCTCCTTGGTTTTGCGATTCTTCACAATTTCCAGGATGCCGAATAACCCTATGGATCGCGCATCCCCCACCGATGGATGCCTGTCAACGAGTTCCGCCAGCATATCCGCCAGAACCAATCCGGTATCGTGGGCTTTTTCCACCAGGGCATCTTCCTGCATCACCTGAATGGTTGCGATGGCTGCCGCGAGTGAGATCGGATGTCCGTTATAAGTGAGTCCGCCTTCGAACACTCTATCATTGAACGTGGCCGCAATTTCAGGTTTCATCGCAACTGCGCCTAAAGGCGCATAACCCGATGTCAATCCTTTCGCCATGGTCATGATGTCGGGGATGACGTTCCAGTGATTCACCGCGAACCATTGCCCTGTCCGGCCAAATCCACTCATCACCTCGTCGGCAATCAGCAGGATGCCGTATTTATCGCAAAGCGCCCGTACTCCCTGCATATACCCATCCGGCGGAATGATGACTCCATTCGTGCCTGTGACCGGTTCAACCATCACCGCAGCGATAGTTTGAGGTCCCTCGAACCGGATGATCTCTTCAAGGTGGTCAAGGTAATCCTGCGAAAATTGCTGGTCGCTGATATCCGGCTGGTTTTGATGAAAAGTGGAGCGGTAACGGTAGGGGTCGAGAAAATGTACCACCCCTGGCATGACCGCGGGTTCCCAGGCTGTCCGGCGCGGATCACCAGTCAATGCCAATGCGCCGTAGGACGCACCATGATAGGATCGATACCGGGTAAGGATTTTTGTCTTTTCGGTGGCCGCCCGCGCAAACTTGATGGCATTTTCGTTGGCGTCTGCACCACCCAGCGTATAAAGGAATTTCGTCAACCCGGGAGGTGTAATTTCCGAAAGCAACGAACCGAGCACCGCCCGCGGCTTGGTGGCCATTTGCGGTCCCGCAAACGGTAGTTCTCTTGCCTGGTCCACAATCGCCTGGATCACGCGCTCATCGCCGTGTCCAATGTTGACACACATGACCATGGAATTAAAATCAAGGTAACGCTTTCCATCTACGTCCCAAAAATAGACGCCTTTTGCTTTTTTCACCGGAATTGGACTGACCCTCGACTGCGCCGACCACGTCCAAATATTGTGTTCCATCGAAAGCGGCAAAATTTCTGAATCTGGCAGCTCGATCATAAACCCCACCTCGACATTATGTTTTAATCCTATCCTATCATAAAATGAATTCATCCGCTTTACTAATTGTTTAGATGTTGAATTCTTCGAAAGGTTGCAGCGATTGAAGCAGGAAAATAACCCTGAAGAGCATAAAGAACATAAAATTCCACCCATAGTCGCATTAGGGATCGAGCGATTCAACCAGCGAGAATACTTCGAAGCCCACGAAGCCCTCGAATCCGCTTGGAGAAACGCATTCGATCCGAACCGGGTCATTTACCAGGGGATACTACAAATCGGGGTCGGGTTCTATCATCTCTTGCGCGGGAACAAAACCGGAGCCATCCAGGTTCTTCAGCGTGGATTGGAGGCGCTGTGTGACGCCCCAGACCGATTTTATGACTACGACCTGGCCCGCTTGATCCGAGAAACACAGCAATTATTGAACATAGTGCAAAGGAGCAATGAATCCGGGCTAAGTGTGGTCGAGAAAGAGTCTCTACCCTATCTGCACCGCTATTTACAAGATTGATCTATGCTTCAACCAGTATCGAGCGTGCCGGAGACCCGTCCGCTCCTGCCAGGTTCAACGGCAGGCAATATAAGGTGTACCTGCCTGCCGAAACAAAAGAAAGATCAAGACCTTCCAGCAAAATTACACCGGCACCCAATAAAATTTCGTGAGTAGCGCGAATGTGCTCTCCAGCAGCGACCGAAAGAGTATCGATACCGACCAATTTGAGATTCATTTCCACAAGCAGCGTAGCAGCATCAGCGGTAATTCCCACATACTCCTTGATAAACTCTCCCGGGTGACTGCGCCACAATTCCGAATTCGAGGTCTTGAAGATCACCCGCTCGGTCAAGGGTTCGATCCCGGCACCTTTGATCACACCGGCGTCGATTTCGGAGACATTGCTGGGCACGTGGATCACCTGCACCGGACCGCATAGATCCTCCAGGTTGAGTTCATCAACTTTTTTGCCATCATCGATAAAGTGGAACGGAGCATCGATGTGAGTGCCGGTATGGGCGCTCATGGCAAACTGGGTCAGGTTCACTTCGCCCCCGGCGCTGATTTTCTCCGTCTGTTCGATCACAACCTGCGGGTCCCCAGGCCAAACGACCATTCCAGGTTGAATTTTGAGTGAAATATCAAATAGCTTCATACTGTCCTCCAAAATCTTCTTACTGGCTTGCAGTGAACAGGTCTGTTAGGAATTGGGTTCTTTCTTCTTCAGTCATTGGGCGCGGGCGGGAATAATCTGTCAATAATGCGGTCAAAAGCTCGGTGTTGATGTATCTGCCGTCGTAAATGATGTGCCTGTCGATAAATTCGCGCCGCGTTCCTACCACCGGATAATCCATCTGGTCGAAAAGGAAATTGCCCATGCCGTAATGGATGAGAGCATTGTTATTGAACTCAAACCCCATTGGAAAATGCGCCTGCGCCCCGCTGACAATATCTGCCCCGCTTGCGGCTGCCTGGCGAAAATCAGCTTTCAGGTAATCGCCATACATATATTGGTAAATCTCCTGGTGCTGAAATGTGGCAATCACCACGTACCCCTGCTGCTTGAGTTCACTGATTTGGGCATAATAATAATCCGGGTCGCATTTTGCGGCGCCCGCATGCGTATCGGTGACCCAATCATTGGCAGGTCCAACCGGGTTGCACCCGATAAAGGCAACCTTATTGCCGTTATTTTCGATGAGTGCAGGTTTTCTTGCATCTTCAGGGGTCAACCCTCCGCCAAAAATCGACCATCCCAGCTCGTTATATGTGGCGATAGTTTGGGCGAAGTATTCAGGCCCATAATCATTTTCGTGATTCCCCGTCAATTCAACCACGTTAATACCCAGATCTTCCAGTATCTGGATATAACTGGGGTCGGCGCAGAACCTCATGCTCGTCGAATTAGGATCCGGCTTGGGGCAGTCCGGGTCAAAAGAGACCTCGTTGCTCACGTGCCGCAAATCAGCCCCCAGGAACCAATCCCTCACCCCGCTGGTGATGTAATCCATACCCTTGGTCTCGATCTTGAAAGCGGTGGCGCGAGTCATGGCGGTCGTCCCGCTCATGATCAGCACCGTCATGCGGCTTTCATCACGGTTCGTCAATGGAAGCTGCGTTTTAAGGGCATTTACAGTAGTGTTGGTTTCTTTATCCGGATTGCCGTTGCTGAATAAACCATACTTAACGGTCAATAAGTACTTGTTGATATCGAGAGGCTTGTCGAGCGGGCTCAACCCGTCAATTTTGAGTACCTTGTATTTTGGTGTAATGGATTCAAATGGAATGAGCGCCCAAACATTTGACCCAGCCCAGGTATCCGATAGTAATTCATCCGCAGGTTTGATCCTTACCGCCGCTGAAGACGGGTCCCCCCACAGTATTGTGAAAGCCGCAAACGTGGAATCATCCATTTCCAACTGAATGGTCGACAGGTCGTCGCTCGCCTCTCCGCACCAGATCTGAAGCAGTTGTTCACTTGTTACCCCATCGCGAACGGTGAAGAAAGGTGCTGCCAGGGCAAAAAGCCAATCCGATTCATGGATCAAGTTCTGGGCGGATTCACTACTGGAGATTTGCCTTAGTACCAGGGCAGCCGTGGATTCATCGACGGCTTGTGGAGTATCGATCTTGGAAATAGCAGAGAGTAATTGACCTGGAAGAGAAGTTGAAATCCATAGCCCTTGTAAGGTAGGGGTTATGAATGTGGATGTAGGTGTGCGCTTAATTAAGGGATCTGTTTGACCCGATCCGGTATTGGCGCTGCCGGGTGTTCCTTGCCGGGTTAACCCTGGAAATGCAATCCCGCAGGCGCTTGTCAGGATTGTGAAAATGATCAATGCTGGGATCAATGTTGAAATTCGACGGCTCACATGCTGCTCCTGGTGTCTTTTGGATGGCTCATAATTAACAAATTATAAACCCGGCTTTTCTTGAGAAAGTTGATAGTTCTTGAGAGAAGTTGCCCTTATAATCCAATTGTGAGTAATCATCGAAAGGACAAATAATGCGCGAAGTGGCGATCATCGGAATCGGTCAAACAAAAGTGGATGAGTTGTGGGAGAAATCCCTGCGGGAACTTGCCGGAGATGCCTCCCTGGCAGCCTTACACGATGCCGGCCTCGATCAGGTTGACGCCGTATATGTCGGTAACATGATGTCGGGCTCCGCCAACCAGCAGCTCCACCTTGGCGCCTACGTTGCCGATTGGATCGGTATGCGTTACAGCGAAGCCTTCCACACCGAGGCGGCATGCAGCTCGGGTGCCGCGAGTTTCCGCACCGCCCTGATGGCAGTGGCTTCCGGTGAAGTGGACACGGCTTTGGCGGTCGGAGTTGAAAAAATGACCGACTCCCCGGGAGACGAGATCACCAGTCAACTGGCGACTGCCGCCGATGCTGAATGGGAAGCTGGTCAGGGGCTTTCGTTTGTCGCGCTTAACGCTTTGATCATGCGGCGCTACATGTACGAGTATGGTTGGAAAAAAGAAGATTTCTCCGGTTTTTCGGTCAATGCCCACGCCAACGCCATGCATAATCCTTTCGCCCGTTTTCACGAACCCATTACAACGGAGTCCTATGCAAAAGCCCCCATGATCGCTGATCCGATCAACTTAATGGATGCTTCAGCCATCGGTGATGGAGCGGCTGCGGCGATTCTGGTTCCATTGGATCGGGTGAGAAGCTCTGCCGTGGGACGGATCGTCAAAATTGCCGGGTCAGGCGCTGCGACAGATACCATCGCCATCGACCAGCGCAGCGAGCCAACCTGGTTGAAAGCCGCGTACCTCTCCAGCAAAATGGCCTATGAACAGGCAGGTCTGGCCCCACAGGATATCGACCTGTTCGAGCTGCACGATGCCTTCTCGATCATGGCGGCTCTGTCTTTGGAAGCTAACGGTTTCGCCGAAAAAGGGAAAGGTCCGCAAATGGCATTGGACGGTGAAATCCTGCTTTCGGGGAAAATACCTGTAGCTACCCGGGGAGGGCTGAAAGCCCGCGGGCATCCGGTGGGCGCGACTGGGATGTACCAGATCGTGGAAGTTGTTCAGCAATTACGTGGAGAAGCCGTCGGCAGCCAGGTGGAAAAGGCACGCGTCGGAATGGCACAAAACATTGGCGGCAGTGGATCCAATATCATCACCCACATCCTCAGAATCTGATCAAGGTGGTCGATATCAGGCCGGGAGGAATAATCCTCCCGGTATTTTTTTATCCTTGATATAGAACATAATTTCATGGTAAACTATTTCTGAGGAAAAATGCAGACCCTTTCACTGGAACAAGTCAACGCGTATCGGTCAAAAACATTTCACCTGGATGAGAAAGCCCGCCTCAAAACACCCAAGGATGCCGTCCAATTTGTAAACGAAAGGGGATTCATCTTCTTCTGGCCGGTCAAAGGTGTGGTTCTACCCAGTTTATGGGCAGGCGTCGCAGGTGACCGGCCCGTACCTGACGACAATGATGACCCCGGGCATATCGCCTGGGGGTGGAAAGATAGTCTCCTCGACCAACATGTCTGGTATTACGGCCGCATTCTCAAACACAAGAATGCATTTATCTCCCATTCACTCCTCCCTTATTTTTACGCATTATCACCGAATTACGGCTCACCTGAAGATGACTTTGCTGATGATTATCGAACGGGTCATTTATCTCTTGAAACGAAGTTGATCTTCGAAACGCTTGTCGATAAAGGCCGCCTGGATACGATCAATTTACGCAAGGAAGCCCACCTTTCAGGGCAAAATTCTTCGGGTCCCTTCAATCGCGCCCTTGACCAACTCCAAATGGACTTTCGTGTGCTGCCCGTCGCTATCGCCGATATTGGCGCATGGCACTATGCCTTTATTTATGATCTCACCCACCTCCAATATCCTGACCTCATCGAGGAATCGCGTGGTATCGCTGAAGCGCAAGCCCGGAGTACCATCGTTCTGACCTATCTGCGCTCGGTGGGTGTAGCCCGCGAGAAAGATGTGGTTTCCTTATTTCATTGGGATGCTGCGGTCACGCATCGGGTCATCGAATCTTTGAAAAAACATGATGGGGTTGCTGGTGAACTCACCCTTGAAAACTCAAACGAATCCTGGGTTGGAACTTTGGAAATTGTCAATACAATAAAAGAAATGTGATTTGTGTCTCGCTGATTTAAGATCGAGATAAAAGGGGCATTTTATGGAATTCCACATTTCAAAGCGCGTTCGTGAAAAATACGGGGTCGATGAAACCCTGTTTTCGTATAATGGCAGCGCCATATTTCTCAATTTTCAAGCGGTAAAACGTTTCGCCGAGAAATTGAACAAACAAAGAGACCTCATCCATTTTCCTGAAAATGCGATCAAAGTGGGTCAGGCAAATGCGATGGGTTTGATCGATGAAATTTTCCATTATGTTATTCAGCTTTACCGCGACGAGAAGAAGAGCTCCATATTTGCCGAAATTGACAACATGCTGGACAAGTTGTTTGGTCATGAGACCTACCAGGCATTTCTTAAGTTGTTCGTTTCCGAATTTCCTCCGAACCCTGTTTACACCAAAACCCTGACGCCTGAAGAATACCTCTCCCAGAGTACGAATGGGATTCAGAATCGCGAAAATGTGCTCGAAGAACTTCTGCTTTACTGGATCGAAAATCAAAACCCGGCATTAAAACCTTTCAAAGAATTGTTCGAATCGCCTGACCTCACCAGTAACCCTCACTTTGAATTTGCGCTCCATACCATTCGTCAAGTTTTCGAGGAAGAACTGAAGTTTGGCCCGGAAAATCAATCCCTGGTGGATATGCTGCTCAGTCCATCCATCGCCGTTCCCAACGATTTGAGCGGTCAACTGGAATACATCCGTGAAAAATGGTCTTCTCTGCTCGGAAGCTTTCTCTACCGCCTGTTAATCGGACTGGACGTGCTCAAGGAGGAAAACAAGCTGGGCTTTGGCGGTCCTGGACCGGTGGAAGTACCTGTTTATCGCAAAGGAAATGTCTTCGGCACCGAAGAAGCAGAAATGTTCAGCGCCGATCGCGATTGGATGCCCCGCCTGGTACTCATCGCCAAGAATGCCTATGTCTGGTTGGACCAGCTATCAAAAAAGTATCAAAAAAACATCACACACCTGGATCAAATCCCCGAGGAGGAGTTAAAGACCCTCGCGGAGCGTGGCTTCACCGGGCTGTGGTTGATCGGGCTTTGGGAACGCAGTCATGCATCCGCAAAGATCAAACAGCTCCTGGGCAATCCAGATGCCATCGCATCGGCTTACTCGCTTCATTCTTATGATATTGCTGCAGACCTTGGCGGTACTGAAGCTTACCAGGTGCTGCATGACCGGGCATGGAGTTTGGGTATTCGCCTGGCAAGCGACATGGTTCCCAACCACATGGCTATCGATTCCGAGTGGGTGCTGCACCATCCCGACCGGTTTGTCTCCGTGGATCAAAGCCCTTTTCCCAGTTATTCGTTCCAGGGACCTGACCTATCCTCCGACCCGGGTGTGGTGATCCAAATCGAAGATCATTATTATGACCGTTCCGACGCTGCGGTTGTTTTTCGCCGGATCGACAAGAGCAACGGAGACACCAAATATATCTACCACGGCAATGATGGTACCAGCATGCCCTGGAATGACACCGCCCAACTCAATTATTTGGATCCTCAAGTACGTGAAACGGTCATTCAGACCATTCTGGATGTTGCCCGTAAATTCCCCATCATCCGTTTCGACGCTGCCATGACCCTGGCCAAAAAGCATTACCAACGCTTATGGTTCCCTCAGCCCGGAACCGGGGGAGATATTCCATCGCGGGCAGAACACAGTCTCACCCAGCAGCAGTTCGATCAAGCCATGCCGGTCGAATTCTGGCGTGAGGTGGTGGACAGGGTAGCCAAAGAAGCTCCGGATACGCTGCTGCTCGCCGAGGCGTTCTGGATGATGGAAGGGTATTTCGTCCGCACCCTGGGAATGCACCGGGTTTACAACAGCGCGTTCATGAATATGCTGCGCAATGAGGATAATGCTCACTACCGCCAGCTTTTGAAGAACACGCTTGAATTTGAACCTGAAATTCTCAAACGCTACGTCAATTTTATGAACAATCCGGATGAACGCACCGCAGTTGACCAATTTGGCAAAGGCGACAAATACTTCGGAATTTGCGCATTGATGTCCACACTGCCAGGTCTGCCGATGTACGGGCACGGCCAGGTGGAAGGATTTTCTGAAAAATACGGCATGGAATTTCGCCGAGCTTATATTGACGAGCAGCCTGATCCTGAATTGGTCAGCCGCCACAACCAGCAAATCGCACCGCTCTTACACCGCAGAGAATTGTTTGCCGGGGTCGAAAACTTCTGGCTGTTCGATTTCTACCTTTCGAATGGTTCGGTAAACGAAAACGTTTATGCTTACACCAATTCGCATAAATCAGGCAAAACCCTGGTCGTGTACAACAATGCCTTCCCCCAAACCGAGGGCTGGATAAAAACATCCGTTTCGCAATTGGTGAGGTCGGACAATCAGAAGAGAATGGCGCAAACCCAGATCGCCGTTCAGTTGACCAACCAGACAAGCAGCAACGATTATCTGATCTTCAGAGACCAAATCAGTGGACTTCAATATTTGAGACCCTGTTCTCAAATTCGCCAGGACGGTTTGCATTTTCGTTTGAACGGTTACGAATCGCACGTTTTCATCGATTTCAAACAGGTCACCGTGGATGCCTGGCACTCTTATGACCGGCTCTACAAGATGTTGGGAGAAAATGGTGTTCCGGATATTGATTCTGCGTTGGGCACGATGCTCATCCAGCCGATTCTCAACGCTGCCATGGAGCTGCTATCGCCCTCTCATTTACAGGAATTGATGAACGTCTCAGTCGAAGATCTAACTCTTGATCCAGTTTTGCCTGATGCAACTCCCGGATTGATCAATACCTTACTGCAGAGCATCAGCCGGACGACTGGAATCGAGATCGACTTCGAGCACCACAACCAAAAGATTCAAACCTCGCTGCGCGCAGCATTGAAGATGAGAAGCCTGGACAAATGGCTGGCACAAGCTGGTTTATCCGCGTCGAAACAGGTGGCTGAACAATTGGCACAATCATTGAACGATTCGCCGATAAAACTGGCATCCTTTCTCATATTCAGCTATGCTGCACGGTTTGGGATTTCTGAAAGATCCCACTCACTTTGAAGAAGTTTCTGCTGTATGGTTCGACGAATGGCAGCTAAACCGTGTCGCAAAAGATACTCTGAAGAAGATGGGCTCCGATTCAGCCCAAGCTGAACAATGCGTGGATGCCATCCGCATGATGATCACAGAGCAGCGCTGGTATTCGCAATGCAGGAAACTTGATTTTTCCACCATCCTGCGGAATTGGATGACCAAGCCGGAGATCCAACGCTTCCTCAAAGTAAATCGATTTGAAGACCAGGTGTGGTTTGATGCTGATGCCTATACTGATTTCGAGGAGCTGCTCACATTACTGCCAGTGTTCGAATCGCTCACGCAAAAAGTCATCGACCGCAGCGATGTAGTCGAGACAATTTTGGGCAGCCATGAAATTCTCACAAAACTGCACGAAATTAAAGAACCATCTGAATACAAATTGGATAAATTAATGGAAGCGGCAGCATCATTGAAAGATTGAGCCTGCCGAGTTCACCCTAACACCGGTTGCGGAACCGGTAAAATGCTGTGCCAAAAACGTCATCACCCCTCAGACCGGATTTAACACTCACAACCGGTCTGAATGCATTTATCGCTTCGTCATATAGGTCAACTTCAGCGGCTCTTTCTGCCAGCCAGATGGCGTGCGCGGCGTAAGCCACATTATTCTTCGGCTCGATCCGGTCAAAGTCATCGAAAAACCAACCGCAAGAGGTGAACATCCGGTGCCGTTCCACTTGGGCTTCGAACAAGCTTTTCAGATGCATCTTCTGGTCGATAGTCAATGCGCTAAGGCTCTTGTCAGCCAGCCACTCGTCAGCGCTGACCTTATCCAGCAGCACATCTGCGTAATTTTCGACCGCTTCCCACGGATCATGAATAAATTGTCCTGCATAACTCTCGAATGCTTGATCGATCATCCCCGCGATGATATTCATGGCATCCCGCAAAGGTTTCTTCCAAGTGGCATTTGACGTGCAGCCGCAATCGTCATTCCAGCGTTCAACCCCATGATGACAGCTCCACGATGTGTTTTCACGGATTCTAATGGTTTGGTTGATCGGATTTCGACTCAGCCAGAGTGCCGGGTACGAAGGTTCGACGCCCTCGTTTAGCAATGCCCCATCCAATAACCTCGCCAAAAACTTTTCC
>CAVQOS010000007.1:0-8445 GCA_963714465.1 uncultured Chloroflexia bacterium
GTGTCCTTACTGGTTCGGTTTCGTATTGCTGGAGAAGGTCAGTGCCGCTCGCCACAGCTGCCGTGCCGTTCGGCACTCCGGCCCGAATCGTGGCGACGCTTCGCAACGTCTCGGCGCGAACGGCGACGCTCGACGTGGCGCTCCCGGTCGCCTTCCACCGGCTGGAGACGCCGCTCCCCGCGGACCCGGTCAGCCAGGGCGCGACCTTTGCCCAACAGTTCGTACGCTACTTTTCTGGGTTTTATACCATCGTCCTGCGCTTCAAATTCTACCCAGACGTAGACGCCTTTGTACCTGGCTAGTTCTTCAGGTGAAGCCTGTTTTCTTTCGATGTGAATGGCACCTTTGCGGCAGACATTTGCGCAAGCTCCGCACAGCGTGCAAAGCTCGCTTACCTGTACCCGTCCATCTTCATAGATCATCGCGCCGAAAGGGCAGTTATTTACGCAAAGTTTGCATCCAGTACAATCTTCATAATTGATGATCAGCATAATGTCTCCTTACAACCCCGTTCTATACAGGTAATATCGAACCATTCGGGTTATATAAACCTGGCATTCTTCAGGAAAGTGTAGATCTCATGCGCAGCTTTCTCCGCTTCAACGTTTTGTACGAGCTGACCGCTTTTCTTTTGCTGGGGCGGGAAGACTTTTACCACCTGGGTGAATGATCCTTTTAACCCAAGTTGCTCTTCGGGAAGATCCAATTCAGCGGCATTGACCACCCGGATCGGTTTTTTTCGTGAAGCAATCAGGTTCTGTAAAGAGGGTACCCGCCGCACGATCTCTCCTTTGCTGGTGGTGATCAAAGCCGGGAGAACGGCTTCGATGATCTCATATCCATGTTCCACTTCTCTTTTGACCTGCACGCGTTTGTGATTGCTGCCAAGGGTGACTTCCACGCCATAGGTAATTTGGGGCAGCGCCAGGATTTCAGCCAGCTCCGGGCCGACCTGGGCAGTATCGCCATCGATGGCTTGCTTTCCGACGAGGATCAGGTCAAAATTGGGGACAGTTGCGCGAATAGCAGCTGCAAGGGTGTTGGCGGTCGCCCAGGTATCCGCTCCGGCGAATTTACGGTCAGTCACGAGGATACCGCCATCTGCACCCAATTCCATGCAGCGCAGAAGAACATCTCTCGCCTGGGGAGGACCCATGGTGATCGCGGTGATCTCAACTCCCTCGTTTGCTGCAGCGATGCGTACGGCATGGTCAAGCGCGTATTCACAAAACGGATTCAAGATGGAGCTGACCCCTTCACGGATAAGTGTCCCGGTGACAGGGTCCACCTGGACGTTGGTCACTTCAGGAACTTGCTTAACACACACGACAATTTTCATTTGAGGATCCTCAATTGCCAAAAATATTTCCGGGATTGAATAATCCCTGGGGATCAAGCGCGTCTTTCACCCGCTTCATCTGATCAATTTGGTCAGAAGTGTACATCAAGCGGAAGAATTTCTCTTTGATCTTGCCAACGCCGTGCTCTGCTGAAACAGCTCCGCCAAATTCGACCGCCTTTTGTGCAAAAACGGCATACTGGTCAAGACCCTTCTCCTGGTCTTCCATATTTCTGGGAAGGATGTTCACATGAATATGATTGTTGCCAATATGCCCAAATGCCAGCCAATCCAGGGCTGAGGTATTTAAGCTGTCACGATAAAGCGCCCACATCTCTTCAAGGTATTCGTCGGGCACTGCCAGATCGGTTCCCAGCTTGTGCAGCCCGGGTGTTGTTTTCTTCCTTTCAGCTATGATCTCATTCACAGTCTCAGGGATGAGATGCCGAAAGACCTTGAATCGGTCCAGTTCGCGAGATTCGTAGCCCACCCATGAATGGTCAAGGGTTGCACCGCCTCTGGCAAGCGTCGCTTCCAGTTCGCTAAAATCCAAATTCTGCGAGCGGGGGTCAAAGCTCATTTCGAAAAAGAGTGCCGAGCGGTCGTCTTTTGGCAAAGGCGGCATACCTACGGTTGATGGTTCCCTCACCTGGCGCTCCCGCAACAGGTTCAAGGCGTTCTCCGAGTAAAACTCCAGAAAATCCAATTGGAGACGCTGGTTGGAGCGCAATAATTGGGTGAGTTTCATCGCCTGCTCGTCAGAGTCGAGGAACTGCACAATGGATATTTTATCTTCGTGTTTTACTAGCGCAACATCCACCCGGGTGACCACGCCGAATACACCTTCAGAACCAATAAACAGGTCGATCAAATCCATCTGGGGAGCCGTAAAAATACCGGTGGTGCTTTTGGTTTTGGGGAGCGGGTAATCCGGAATATTGAAAGAATACGTTTTTCCG
Source organism: uncultured Chloroflexia bacterium (assembly GCA_963714465.1). Taxonomy (GTDB): domain Bacteria; phylum Chloroflexota; class Anaerolineae; order Anaerolineales; family Anaerolineaceae; genus UBA6107. Next base: position 2,299 of record CAVQOS010000007.1, read on the forward strand.
CTGGAATCATAGACAACGAATTTGCCTGCCGGAGAGGCGAAATATTTACCCCGCGGAATATCCAGAAATTCACCGTTCGCCAGGAATACACGGATCCCCCGCACCCAAGCGCGTGTGGGGCCGTAGCGGTAGGTGCGTGCGCCGGACGCGTTGGTCACCACTGAACCGCCCAACGAGGCGCTCATCTCGGTGGGGTCGGGCGGGTAAAAGTAATTATTGGGGTCTGCTTTGAATCGAGCCAACTCGCCCTGCACAAATGGATCTGCGTTTTGTTCAACCGATGTGAATTTCTTGAATTGGAGCATGCTCGCCAGTCCCTTCAGACTGACGCTTGTTTGAGCCCTGACCCGCCATTCCTCTGCCATGGGGTCATAATAGATTGCCTCCACCTGATCCAAATACTCCAAAGAGATCATCGCGCCTTCCCTGGGCACACTCCCGCCCACCAGACCGGTCCGCGCGCTCGCGATGGTCAGGGGAATATTTCTTCGCGACATTTCACGAATGACTGCTGCCAGCTCGGCTTCGCTCCTGGGGAAGAATAAGAAATCAAAAGGAAGAGAGCTGATTTTGGATTCGTCCGTCAAATATGCGGAATAATCGGCTTTGATGTGTTCGTAACCTTCGATGCACTTTACCGACGTGAAATCTGCGGGAAGAGCTGGGTGTGAATAAATTTCATGCATAGGATTTTGAACTCCAAATCAAGAGGTTTCAGTTCTCTTTCTAATTTTACCCATTCAATGTGCCCTAGCTTTATAGATTATAGCCTCAAGCTCTTGCCAAGATATGGCGGGTGTGACCTGGATTGCCGGTGAATGGCGCTGAAATTGCTCGAGAACTTGCTGCACATGCGACCCATCCCAAAAATCATGTGCATTGCGTCCCCATTCATGCATATGGGTAAGGATAATTTGAGCAGGGCGCAAATCAGCGCAAAACTGGCAAAATGCATCCAATAACGGTGGTGGTTCCAGCATGCACTGCCGCGACCCAACCAGAGGTGAGCAAAGAGCACATCCACCGGCCCGAAATCCGGCAGCCTCTTCGCGTCATAGATCCTGGTATCTCCAGGAAACAGCCAGCGTTTTTTCGATTGCTCCACCAGGTATCCCATTTCAGGAACCCCGGTAGTCCTCCCATCCGGTTGGGTGGCTTGATGTTGACCTTCAAAGGGGGTGATGCGAAATCCCTCAAGTTCCAATCGATTACCTGCATGGGCAATCGTCATTCGGCTCGCCGGTAAGTTGACCCGTTCCTGCATGGTTGACACAAGAAAATCAGGGACAATCCAGCGGATGGGTAATTCCTGGCATGCAGCAATCAAGTTAAAGTCCAGGTGATCGATATGGCTGTGAGTGATTAAAACGAATGACAGATTCTGAAGGTCATAAGCAAGGTCCACTTTGGCTGCTTCCGCAATGCGCCAATTCAACGAGAGAGGGTCGATTGCCCAATGAACGCCGCCGGTGCGAAAGAGATAGTTGGCAGAACTCATCATCCAGACCCGATCATCCGGGAATGGCGTGTTCCATTCGGAGATCATAGCTGCCCAGACTTCTGGATAATGGTCTACGATCTCTTTCCGTTTCAGGTCGATTTGGGCTTGCTTTTCAGTAAAGCGAGGTGTGATTATATTTTTCATGAATAAAGGCTTCAACATCAGAAATTGAGCGGTCGAACACGCCCAACTTCTCCATTTTCAAACTGGTGACCGCCGCAGCCCATTTGCCGGCTTCCGCAGGGGAGAGGCTCAAGCGTTTAGCCACATACGTTCCAACACAAGTATCACCTCTGCCTGAACGACCGTCCAGGGTGTTGACGAAGAATTTGTACTGGTAAGTTTTACCTTGGGCATAAATTAGAACACCGTCTTTATGGGTGAGGATGATTTCTTTTGGGCCCAAACTGGCGAAACTCCTGGCGGCTTTTTCGATGTCTTTCTTACCGGTCAGGAATTCAGCCTCAACCGCGTCGGATTTAAGAATGTCAACGTTTCGTAATACCTCGGCCATTTCGTCCCAGGGTTCGTAAACAAGCGTTTGATCGCGCAAGACCCGTACGAACCCCTGAACGTCCGCAGAAAGGATTGTGCCGCTTCTTTCCCGCATGGTCTCGAAGAAAATCGGTTCAACCTCACCCCTTAGACTTGGGCTGATGACAATTGCCTTGGCTTCCAGTCCATCGAACTGCGAGGCTGTGATCGTCCCCGCCACGCCTTTGACATACAAATTGCGTATGTCCACGTTTTCCGTTTTATATTCGAGCGTCATCAACGTCGAAGAGGGGGTATAGGTTGGGTAGCAGTCAATCCCATCAGATTCGATCGCATCAACCACTTTTTTGTCTTCCAATGCCAGGCGGGTGACTGCGGCAGTTTTCAATCCCAAACTTATTCCGGCATGGGCTGCATAGTTAAACCCGCCGCCATCCACGTACCGGGTACCGTTGGGGGTGATGATCGTGTCCTTGGTGTAGTTGCCTGCAAAAATGATGTCATATTGCTTTGATGATGCTTCCATGAATGATCCTTTAGAAAAAGTTGATGATAGACGGGACGCCTTTATAGATCAGCCAATAAATGCCGGCTGCCAATAGCGCGGTGGAAGGGATGGTGAAGAGCCAGGCGGATGCGATTTCTCCAGCAACACCCCAGCGGACCTTACTCTTCCGATCAGATGCGCCCACCCCCATGATCGCTGTACTCACCACTTGCGTGGTACTCACAGGTCCGCCCAACAGCGATGCTGTTAAAATGACCATTGCAGAAGCTGCCTGGGATGCAAAACCATCCAATGGACGAATTTTGTAGAACTTTGCTCCGAGGGTTCTGATCAGCTTCCAACCCCCAATAGATGTTCCAACTGCAATGGCTGTAGCGCATATCAGAATTACCCAAAAAGGCACCTCAAAAGTGGTTTCAATGCCGGTGATCACCAATGCCAGCGTGATAATTCCCATTGTTTTTTGCGCATCGTTGGTGCCATGGCTTAAGGCGAGGCCGATCGACGTGACGATTTGAAGTTTCTTGAATAGGCCATTGACTCGAGGCGATGCCTTCCAGGAAAGGATCCGGACCAAATTTGCGACCAATATACCTGCAACAAAACCGATTACAGGTGAGGCAAAGAGTGCGACGATCACCTTAAGGATCCCATCGATCTTGATTTCATTAAATCCCGCACCGATGGCAACAGCACCGATAATCCCCCCAATCAACGCATGTGAAGAACTGCTAGGGATTCCTAATATCCAGGTCAGGATATTCCAGACGATTGCACTCGCCAGGGCTGCAATTAAGACATCAATATTGATATGCTCGGGAGAGACGATATCTGCACCGATGGTTGTGGCAACAGCTACGCCAAAGATAAACGGCCCGATAAAATTTGCGATGGCCGTCAAAAATAAGGCGGTCCGCGGTTGAATTGCACGGGACGAGATCATCGTGGCAACTACATTGCTGGAATCATGAACCCCATTTAAAAAGTCAAATCCGAGGCCGAAAATGATCAAGATGATAAGCGGTAGAGGCATGTTTTGTCTCCTACGTCATCTTTACTACAATATCTGCCAAAACATTTGCGGCTTCGTCGCCGCGGTCAGCCGCGTTGCTTAAGTGGCGGTAAACCTCACGCAGCTTGAGCATTTTCACCACGTGTCGCACATCATCTGTTTCGCTGAACATGTCAGCTAACGCTTCACGATAGACTTCTTCCACGCGGTTCTCCAGGGCTTTCGCGCGGGAAGCATGTTCGGAGGTGATCCCCGGATGATCCTGCAGACGATCAACCGCTTCCATTAACTCAAAGGTCGCATCCCGCAGCAATGAGCACATGCGCACCATGAAAGGCGTGGGCTCGACTTTGAGGATGATGATCTCGGTCATCGTGCTGTAGGCGTAATCCAGCACGTCGTCGATGGCGCGGGAAAGGGCAAAAACATCTTCGCGGTCAAAGGGCGTGATGAAGGTGCGGTTCAACTCGTCGATCAAGATCCGGCGCGCTTCATCTGCCTCCTTTTCTTTCGCGGTCAGTTTGTCGGCGACGAACTGGTCGCATTCGGTGACATAAGATTTTAAAAGCTCCATGCCTTCAAGGGTGAGGGCGGCTTGCTCGTGGATCAATTTGATAAACACATTTCGGCGTTTTTTGAAGATTTTTAACATGTTTGTCCTCCGATTTTACAGCCTGTTAATAATCCCAGCGTCTGCCAAAACTTCCATCGACGTGGTGAATTCGTCCTCCGAAACTTGCGCTCCAATTTCTAGTGTGCGATAGGCAGATGCGGGCACGTACTGCGCCACCCACTTGAAATCGACATCGCCTGATCCGGCAGCTTGATGGTCGGTGATCCCGATAACGTCGTGTAAGTGCGTTCCGATCATCCGAGCTCCATAGCGTTCCAATCATTCCTGGTGACGGCATAACCCCAGAACATCCAGGGTATGCGCATGACCCACGTCATATTGGAAATCAAACCAATTCTCATCGCAAAGGTCGAGCAGCTGTTGGAGTTCGTCCACAATTGGAATGTCAACATAACGATACCGATTTTTCAATCCGATTTCTACCCCAGTTGTACGCGCGCATTCGATCATTTTCTCAACGCTTTTGATCACTGCCTGGAAATATGGATCCGCTTTATGCATTCTGTCTGTGATAATCAATTGTCTCATATTTTCAAATTCGCTTGTCTCTCTCGAGCCTTCTTCGTAGAGGAATTGACTTTTAACAATACACTGGGTAAACTGATAATGCAAACGTGTGCATAGGAAATCCATGACAACAACCATTAAAGATATTGCCAAACGGCTCGATATTTCTCACTCGACTGTCTCGCGAGCGTTGAATGGCAGCCCATTAATTGCTGAAAGTACGGCGAAACGCATCCGCCAGACTGCCGAAGAGTTGGGGTATATGCACAGTGCGGCTGCACGCAGCCTCAAAACCAATCGGACGCAGGCGTTGGGTGTAATTGTGAGTAATGTGGATGATCCGTTTTTTGGAGAAATATTGCGCGGGATCGAAGAAGTGGCTCAAAATAATGACTACAGCCTTTTCATGGCAGCCTCGCAGCACGACCCGGAAAAGGAGCGGCGCATCGTTCAGTCGATGCGAGAGCACCGGGTGGACGGCGTGATCATATGTTCAGCCTCTTTGAGCCAGGCACAGAGCAACCAGTTCTTCAAGTATGGAATTCCCATTGTTGTGGTCAACAATCAGGCGGCTGAAGACTACCGCTACTCCATTTACCATGACGATGTCGATGGCAGCCGCCAGGTGACGCGCTACCTGGTGGAGCTGGGTCATCGAAGGATTGCCTATCTGGGTAATTCGTCTTCCGGACGTACTGATTTGGAGCGAAAAAGCGGCTTCCAGCAGGAAATGGCTGCTTCGAACCTGGCAATTCCCCCCGAATACCTCCTTGGAGTATCCGGTGGCGGACCTGAAGAAGGGCTGGCTGGGGTGGGACAAATCCTTTCGCTGAACCCTCTCCCTACCGCGGTCGTGTGTTTCAACGACCTGATCGCGGCAGGCGTGCTGCGGGGATTGCAGGATGCAGGAGTCCGCGTTCCCGAAGAAATGTCAGTCACCGGGTTTGACAACATCGTTTTCTCGGAATTTACCAATCCACCTTTGACGACCTTCGATCAACCAAAGCGGTTCATCGGTTCTGAAGCTGCCCATCTCGTCTTGAAACTCCTGGATCCAAAGTTTCAAGCCGAACCAAACCAGGAACCCATCGTGCAAATATTGAAAGGCAAATTGCTCATCCGTCGATCTTGCGCATCGCCAAACACATTGCATTAGAGGGATCATGACCGCTGACGCTTTTAAGTTTCTCACATCCACTTTTGACATCTTTCCGCATTCGATCATCAGGAAAGAGGGTCAGGAATTTGCATTGGCAAAAACATCATCGGGGCGGCGCCTGGTAGTTTTGGGTGATTTCGTAAAACCGGCCGGGTTTGCGGGAGAGTCTTCTGAATTGGGGGGACAACCCCTGCTTGTCTGTCCGCTCGACGCGCAAAATGCCGCGGCATTGAGAAGTTGTTTTAACTGGCTCAACCCGCAGTTATTGGGCCTGCAAACGTCGATCGGAATGGGTGACCGGATCGGGCTGGCAACCCCGGGTCATGTGCGT
>CAVQOS010000008.1:0-36378 GCA_963714465.1 uncultured Chloroflexia bacterium
CCAATGAAGCTTTGAAGATGGAGAAATCTGGCAATCGACTGGGTGCCAACAGCTTGATGCAAACCTCGATCGATGAACACAATCTCAACATGTCACCAGAAATGAAAAGCAAATTCCAATTCCTGGCTTCTGAGATGAGCGCGGGAATGAATGAGGAATCCCGCAAACGGCACCACCTGGAGGAATACGAGAATCGAAGAGGTCGCGAACGCATGCGGTACTACACCCTCAAGATGGTCAATGGGCACTTGATCGCCGAGATCGAAGGTCAGGAGGTACTGGTAGACACCGGGGTTCCCATCAGTATCGGAAAAGAGAAAGAGTTCTATTTCCTGAACCAAGCCCACCCCCTTTCACCGGGGTTCATGGGTGTGACCCTGGACACCCTGGAAAAAATGGTGGGGACGCATATCGGCTGCGTGATGGGAGCGGACATACTGAAGAAGTTTTTCGTAACCTTCGACCTGCCTTCGGACAGGATCAGCTTTAGTGACCAGCCCCAAATTAAACCTGTAAGAGCGATTCCCCTGGCTGACTTCATGGGGTCGCCGATCGCCACATGCGTGATCGATGGCGCTGAGTACCAGGTGTTCATCGATACCGGAACGAAGCTCTCGTACATATCGCAAAAGATTGCAGCCAAATACACCGCTATCGGCAAGGAAACGGATTTCTATCCAGGCTTGGGCGAATTTGAGACCCAGGTGTTCAATATACCGGTTACATTGGGAGATGTACAACTCGAACTGCGCTGCGGCGTGCTGCCCGAGCTGCTGGAAACCACCCTCAGGGTCACCGGCAAGAGCGGGATTATTGGCACGGAATTGTTCAAGAAATACAGGGTTTGCCTGGCACTGCCAGACCATGCCCTATACCTGGAAAAGCTCTAATCACTTTGCAGGGGGCGCCGGAATACTTCATTGGGGGAATCTCAGAAGTATTCCGGAGTGTTATTAAGAATTCTGGTATGTATTGGAATGTCTTTTCATTTTTGTCGGACATTAAGTATTAATACGTCGGTAGAGCGTGGCTCTAACCAACCCAGTTTCATTTTTCCTCCCCTATTCTCAAACTCTTATTTAGCAAAACCGTAACCCGCCGCTTAGGTCTACTCTACACGCATACATGGTGTGTTCGCGATAGTGTCCAGATCATCCATTTTTCTTCACTCTTACGAAGGAGAAGGAACCTCGAAGATTATCGAGACTTCTTAATCATCTCTGTGATTACGAGTTGTATAATGTTTGATTATATATAGTGGGTCATCCTCTAACTCAACGTTTTGTCATCTAAGAATACCTAACTAAATTACGAATTTAACTTCATCGGAAAACCATTCATAATTTTTTGAAGTGCTTGGAGGTTTATTAATGATATCCAAGAAAGAGTATCTTAATAACCGAACATTGGTGATGAAATTTGGCGGTACTTCAGTTGGAACTCCAGACGCCATGCGTCAGGTTGTTTCGATTGTTTCCACTGAAAAGAAACAAAGGGAAAGATTGATCGTAGTCACTTCTGCATTGAGTGGTGTAACTGATCTTTTGCTGAAAATGACATCGGGTAATACTGCAACAATTGAATCTGGGGCGAATGAGATTCGCCGGCGTCATGGCGAGATCGCCGAAACATTGATCTCCAGCATCCCTGATCGAGAAAATGCTTTAGCCGCAGTAGAAAAGATAATTGTTCAAATCGTTTCATTATGCCAGGCGATTGCAGTGCTTGGAGAAACCACCCCACGCATTATGGACCAGATCGCCTCTGCAGGTGAAAGAATGTGCATTCACGTTCTTGCGGCTGCGATCCATTCTTCAGGCGTTGCCGTACAACCCATCGAAGCGACCCGATTAATCCGAACAGACTCCAATTTTACCGATGCGCGCCCGGATATCGCAAAGACCAAAAAACTAACCTGTTCAGTTCTCAACCCGATTTTATCAAAGGGAATAGTACCCATTGTTACCGGATTTATTGCTTCTGCTGAAAATGGCAGCATCACCACACTTGGCCGAGGGGGTAGTGATTATTCTGCAGCCTTGATCGGTGCCGTGTTGCCAGCGGACGAAGTTTGGATCTTCACAGACGTGAATGGCGTCATGACTGCTGACCCGCGTTTGGTGCCAGATGCTGCAACAGTCCCCGTTTGTTCCTACAGAGAAATTGCTGAACTTGCCTATTATGGCGCGAAAGTTCTTCATCCAAAAGCAATTCGGCCGGTGATTGAAGCAGGCATTGGTTTACGCGTCTGCAATACATTCAACCCTTCCCACCCCGGTACACGTCTGGTGGCCGACCTTGAAGCCCAACCAGGGGTCATTAAAGCCATCACAATAATCCGGAATTTACAATTGGTTACGATCGAAGGTCGCGGAATGTTGGGCGTTCCAGGTGTGGCGGCGCGTACCTTTGAAGCGGTGGCGAAGTCAGGAGCCAGCGTTCCACTGATTACGCAGGCATCCTCAGAACAGAGCATCTGTTTTGCCATACCAACAACTTCGTCATTGGAGATTGTTGAACAGCTTACGATGACATTCAAAGCTGAGATCAAAAAGCGTGATATCGACCGTGTCTGGGCAAGCGATGAAATAGGGATAATCACCGTCGTTGGCGAAGGTATGAAATCTACGCCTGGAGTATCTGGTCGGGTATTTACTGCTTTGGGTGAAAGAAAAGTAAATGTGATCGCGATTGCTCAAGGTTCATCTGAGGTTTCCATCAGCCTGGTCGTGTCAGCATCACAAATTCAAGGAGCGTTGTTAGCCCTGCATAGATTGATCAAATGATCCAGCCGAGGACCAGCTAATGAGGAGAATTCAGCATGCCTGATCGGATTCCAGTCGCCGTTTTAGCTGCCACTGGCAGTGTCGGTCAAAGGTTTATCCAGCTCTTGGATTGCCATCCGTATTTTAAAGTGGTTGCCCTGACGGCTTCCGATCGCAGTGTTGGACACAAATATGTGGAGGTTTGCCATTGGATTCTTCCTGGCGATATGCCTGCGTGGGCTAGAGATATGATTGTTTTACCAGACGAACCCCGAATCCACATCTGTCCCTCTGGCATTTTCTGCGCTTCCCGCTGACGCAGCGATAGATCTCGAACCGTCTTTTGCTCGAGCTGGAACAGTGGTCTGCTCCAATGCTTCTGCCTTTCGCTCTGCCCCTGATGTATCCGTGCTATTTCCAGAGATAAATCCGGAGCAAGCGGCCATTCTACCCATTCAACAAAAGCTACGTGGTTGGACAGGGTGGAATCATCACAAATTCCAATTGCACAAGTACAGGAATCGCTGTTGCGTTAAAGCCGTTGATGGATGCTTTGGATTGAATAAAGTAATGGCTGTCTCCATGCAAGCGCTTTCAGGTGCTGGATATCCGGGTGTTCCTTCGATGGATATCATTGACAATGTCATTCCGTTTATCAACGGTGAAGAAGAGAAAGTGGAAAGTGAACCTCGTAAGATACTCGGAAAAATCGAAGGAAACCAAATTGTTTCGGCAGATTTTCAAGTTTCTGCACATGCAAATCGCGTTGCTGTGGTGGATGGGCATATGGTTTGCCTGTCCATTGAACTTAAGCGATCAGCCACACCCACGCAAGTGATCGATGCCATGCGCAGCTACCAGGCTCCAGAAATTAGCCGTGACCTCCCTTCTACACCCAATCCTGTGATTATCGTCCGCGACGAAGCCGACCGACCCCAACCCCGCCTGGACCGTCTTGCCGGAAAAGGTATGTCAACCGTAGTTGGTCGGATCCGCCCCGATCCGATTTTTGGCATAAAGTTTGTCGTTCTATCGCACAACACCATCCGCGGTGCAGCCGGCGGATCCATTTACAATGCCGAGTTATTGGTAAAATTGGGCTATATTAAGAAATAAAGGGGTCTTATGCCTGCATACAACGGGATACTTGAACGCTATCGTCCTTATATCGATATTCCCGATTATTCCCGAACCGTCACTTTAATGGAAGGGAACACCCCCCTCATCCCCGTACCCCATCTTGCAGACACACTGGGCGGAGGTTTTGAGCTGTATATTAAGTTTGAAGGGATGAATCCGACAGGTTCCTTCAAAGACCGCGGTATGACGGCTGCAATCAGCGAAGCTTTCGGCCGCGGAGCAAAATCAGTCATTTGCGCATCCACCGGCAACACCGCTGCATCTGCCGCAGCTTACGCAGCGCGAGCTGGAATGCGTTCAATAATCATCATTCCAGCGGGTAAAGTGGCTGCCGGAAAATTAGCCGGCGCTGTCGCTTATGGAGCGGAGGTTGTCCAAATAGATGGTTCCTTTGATGATGCGCTTAACCTGGTTGTTGTGTTTTCTCAAGAACATCCGATTGTGTTAGTCAATTCGCTGAATCCCTACCGGCTCGAGGGTCAGAAAACCGCAGCTTTTGAAATTTGTGACACTTTAGGAGCCGCCCCAGATTGGCTGGCATTGCCTGTCGGAAACGCAGGCAATATTTCTGCTTATTGGATGGGATTTACTCAGCTTCATGCCCGCCAGCAAACTGGTCTTCCGCAGATTCTAGGCGTCCAGGCTGAGGGATCAGCGCCTCTGGTTTTAGGGCATCCTGTGGATCATCCTGAGACCGTGGCTACTGCGATTCGAATTGGTAAACCTGCCCGCGGGGAGCAAGCCCTTATGGCAGCGGAAGAATCAAAAGGACGTATTATCGCAGTCAGCGACTCGGAAATTTTGCGTATGCAAAAATTGCTCGCGAGTAATGGCATTTGGGTGGAACCTGCTTCAGCAGCGGGGGTCGCCGGATTGGCGCATGAATTACAAGCCGGCAATATTCAGCTTCAAGGAAAACGTGTCGCTGCTGTTTGCACAGGTCATGGATTGAAAGATCCGGATATTATCATCCGCGATATGGCAAAACCGCGGATTATTCCTGCAGAAATGAACGCCCTGGAAGATTACCTGGCAAATGACTGAGAGAGCGATGAGCTATTTAATCCGTGTTCCAGCAACTACTGCTAATTTGGGTCCTGGTTTTGACTGTCTCGGGCTTGCCTTGGATCTGTGGAATGAAGTCGAAATCTCTTCTGAGGGACAAGGATTATCCATTGAGATCAATGGAGTTGGATCTGACCAACTTCCAAGAGATACGACGAATGCTGTCTTTTCTTCCATGAAAAAGTTCGCAGATTATCATAATAAAGAGCTTCCTAAGAATTTGAAAATAGCCTGTACCAATCGAATTCCGCTTGGCTCCGGTTTAGGCTCAAGTGCGGCGGCTGCAGTATCTGGAATTCTTGCCGCCACTGCCATTCTTGGTCTGCCAACCGATATGGATAACCAATTAAGGATTGCCACGCAAATCGAAGGTCATCCTGATAATGTGGCTCCCTGTGTTTTGGGAGGACTGACAGCCACAATATTAGAAAATGATCAGGTGGTCTCCAGGAACCTGCCTGTAGCCTCGCTAAATTTGGTACTTGTTCATCCGCACTTTATGTTTCCTACTCAGGTTGCGCGAGCTGCTCTTCCCAGTCAGATTGCATTCGGCGACGCAGTATTCAACGTAAGCCATTCAATTCTGGTCATTGAAGCGTTGCGCACTGGAGATATGGAATTACTGAGAATAGCCATGCGGGATAAATTGCACCAACCTTACCGTCTGCCGCTCATTCCCGGTGCGTCCGCAGCTATTAGAGGCTGCGGCAGAAGCAGGCGCAATAGTGACGGTTCTTTCTGGCGCGGGTCCGAGTTTGCTCTCTTTTTCGCCTACGCAAGCCAATCAGCGAGAATTGCCAATGCCATTCAGTCTGTTTTTGCCCAAAACAATCTTGTGAGCGATAGTTACTTCCCGGCAATAAACATTGAGCGGGGCGATATTTCTCCAGAGTCGTTGAATAAAGTCAATATTCTTAAAACGTAAAGAATCCCAATATTCTCCAATTACGATCAAAGAAGTTGAACCTATAGATTGGATAAAGGCAATCAACCAGACCAGGCGATCACCTGGATCGAGCTTTACGCGGTCAAATCCCGCTTTCCAGTTCCGTTGAAATCCAACTTATGCTACCATTATCCAAAGGAGAAATCGTCATGAGGCCTGATTGGGATTCCTATTTTATGAAAATCGCTTATGCCGTCTCTGAGCGCAGTACCTGTGATCGCGCCTTTGTAGGTTGTGTGCTGGTGCTCGATAAGCGCATCCTTACCACAGGATTCAATGGCTCTCCTGCCGGACAACCTCATTGCGACGAAATTGGACATTTGCTTGTGGATGGGCATTGCATTCGTACCATCCATGCTGAAACCAACGCCATCATCCAGGCTGCACTGCATGGCGTTTCCACAAAGGGGTGCTCGTGTTATGTCACCCATTTTCCGTGTATCAACTGCACCAAAGTGCTGATCAATGCCGGTGTGACGCGCCTCATCTATCATGTTGGTTATCGCATTGATGAAAATGCCATGGATTTTCTACGCACTGCAAATATAGAAATTTGTGAGCTTGAATATGCTGCAGTGGCCAATTCAGAATCGCTGACGTCATAAGAATGCAAGAAACTTGAAGGGATGCAAGAATATTTAAAGAATTAAAAAGAAAGCCTGCGAAGTTTGCCGTTTCTCAAGCCATTGGTGAGTTGCGAAAGAACTTGCCTTTTCCGCTTTTAGGACTGGACTCAGACAATGGCAGTGAATTCATCAATGACACTCTCTACCGATATTGCCTTTCCGAGCAGATCACTTTCACGCGTTCTCGTCCTTACCAAAAGAACGATCAGGCGCATGTAGAGCAAAAGAATTGGTCTGTCGTGCGCCATACTGTTGGTTATAACCGCCTGGAAACCCCTGAGGAACTGACCTTGTTAGGATCCATCTATTCTGATCTTCGCCTGTATATTAACTTCTTCCAGCCCGTTCTCAAACTGATTTCCAAACAACGAGTTGACGGCAAAGTAATCCACACGTATGATCAAGCAACTACACCTTTTCGCCGGGTCTTGGCCCTTGATTCGATCTCGATTCAAATCAAAGCTCGTTTGACCAACCAGTATTTTCACTTGAATCCTGTGGCGCTGAGAACCAGTATTGATTCGAAAATCGCTCTATTATGGAATATCTTTCGGTAACATTTTTATTTGAGGCAACGTTACCTCTAAAGTAACTTTTTATTTTGAGTCATTACGTCACTAAGAGCTTTGACAATGATCTGGCCTCATTTCGACCAGGCGCCGCCCTTCATTCACGATCGTTTTCCTTTTTTCTGGGATTTTGTTTAATCCGGTTGATCCGTCTCAGAAATGGCCGGCTCTGGCAAAGGTAAAGACTTGTTGGAGGCGTCAGGCAGGTCGCCCACTTGTAGATCTGCCAGTAACAGCGGTTCTGCCTTTTCGATCAGTTGTGTGAGGCGCGCCAGACTGTTGGCAACCAATTCCGGAGGGGGTTCGTCCAACGCATTGATCGTTTCCTGCAAATGTTCTTGCCGCTCCTTGAGGTTTGACAGTTGAACGGTAGTCCCTGAAGGTTCTCTATGGATCACCAGCAGATACCAGAGCATCTGACATATTGCTGCCACCGGCGGCGCGACGATAATGCCGATTAAGCCAAAAGCTTGGGCGAAGGCAATCAATATGACCAGGGTGAGAATAGGATTATCCCAGCGACGGCTAAACAGGCGCGGCTTTACCCAAATAACCAGGGCAAGCAAAACGATGAGCGTAAAGATGACCGTGATCAAACCGGATTGGGCGCCTGCGAGCAGCCCCAACAAGAGAGGAGGAATCACTCCCAGGGCGACCCCCACCACAGGAATGAGAGCTGCCAAACCGCCAAGAACAGCCAGCAAAACCGGGTAAGGCGACCCGATTGCCCAGTACCCCAAACCTAACAACACCCCCGCCAGCAGACCCACTGCCAACTGGCTGCGTAAATAGGCTCCGAGGTCAGGCTCGATGGAAAGCCAAAGTTCACGTGCCCGTTTGCGCTGATCAGAAGGAAGCAGTGAGAGCCAAAGCCGTTCAAAATGGACCTTGTTGACAATCCAATAAATGGTCAAAAGCATAAGTACGATGCCAGTAGTGATAGTTCCGGCAATTCCCTGGGTTATACCAAGTAGGGTCGGAAGCACTAGCCCCCCTTTGATGCCAGTGATCGCTTCCAAGAGAACGCTTGGTGGTGGAAGGGCTGCAAGTAACGTTTGTTGCAGCGGGCCCCTTCCCATCCAACCAGGCAGCTTCCATTGATCATTTGCTGAAAAGGTACCTGCCAATTGTTGGGTTTCATTGACCGCGGTCTTCCCCATCTGATAAAGTAAAAAAACCGCTCCACCCAGAACAGCCAGATACAAAAGAATCCATGCCAGGCGCACAACAAGCTTGCGCTTGACCGGCCGTTGAACCAGTGGACGTACCGTTGCCGCGAGTGTTACTGAGATGAGTAGGTAAATTACAGCAATCCGGAACTGGTACATCACCACCAGCGCCAGTAACGTGACCATGACAGCCATTCCGATCTTTACCAGTTTTTTTGTCATGATTCACCCGGAGCATTAATCTGTGCCAATAATGCATCCAGATCGGTGGTGATTGCCTCGATCTCATCCATCATTTGATCGATCTGGATGACTTGTTGTTCTGAACCTTCTTTATGGTGCCTTGCCTGTTTTTGCAGGTCTTGCGCCAGTTCTTGAGTTTCATAACGCAGCCGGCTCGTATAATCGCGACCTTCTGAAACCTCCGATTCCAACGCGCCGGTGTTAAAGACAAATCGATCCAATAAGAGCTGAATAATGACGGCAACTGGAATCGCAATCAACGCGCCGGCAATACCGAACAACGAGGAAAAAGCAAATATCGACAGGAGGGAAACAAACGGGTTTACTCCCACCGCTTTGCGCATCACTCGTGGGACAAGCAAATTATTCTCCAATTGCTGAATCACGATCGTTGCACCGATCACATAGATCACCTTCGTAGGGCTGATGGATAAGGCTATAATCGCGGCAGGTATTGCCCCCAGGATTGGACCTACCATTGGCACCGCCTCCAACACACCGGCAACCAAGGCTAGCACAAATGCATTGGGCAACCCAATAAGTAAATAGGCAACCAATGCCAGAATACCGATGGCAGCACAAAGAACAGCTTGTCCGTTGATGAAAGAGCCAACCTTGGCTTCCATAGCCGAAATTAACTCGCTAATGGTCTCACGTTTGTCCATCGGAACCAGGAGCATTATTGATTGGATGGTTCGAGGCCCATCCAGTGTCCAATGAACAGACAATAACAAGGTAGCAACAACCATAAAGAGCATGCTGATCGCTGACGTTAGAAAAATTAAAACTTGTTCTGCTGATGCAAGCATCTCGGTTCCAGTTTTCTGGACTTGCGTAAAAATCTGTAACGTTTCTGGGAGCGAAATGCTCAAACGGGTGATGATTGGGCTCGGATTATTGACCAGCCAATCACGTAGTATTTGATAGTAACCCGCCAGGGAGCTGGAAATCTTGCCGCTCTGCTCAGCAATTAAGGGGAACAACAACAGTCCAAAGCCAACGATGAGAGAAAAGATCACAAAGAAAACAAGAGAAACCCCCACCAACCGGGGAAGCCCTCGACGGGATAACCAGTCTACCATCGGCCTGACTGCAGTTCCGAACGCAATGGCAATAAAAAGGATAAAAACGACTGAGTAAAAGCGATATAGAAGCCAGAAGCCGACGGCTACCATAACGAAAACGAGGGTAGTCCATGCTACGCGGCGAAAGGTCCATTCTTCCATAGGCGCCATCATAATGCCTGGCTCCCGGGCACGATTGGCAGGCGTCCAATGCATGGTTCGGAAATCTCAAATTTTCTGATCGGCATTTTCGCACTGAAAGAATGGTAGAAAGGCGCGAAGACGATTGTTGGAGAATTTGAGACCAAATTGAATAGGCATGTAACAAGAGACACAATTCTTCGAGCGCCGTCATCACTGCGAATGAGTAACATGCTTTTCTCCATTATCTCTTCCGGCTTTCCATTAATGTGCGCGTTTCTACTTTACACAACCCAAGCCATTGTCTGCAAAGCGAAAATCGCAGAGCTTTACTGTTCATCGGGACTTCATCCTCTGCTGAAGACGGTCAATTTCAGCCAGTACATCTTCAGGCCTGGTTTCCATCTCAAGATCGGCCAATTCACTATCACTGTCATTTTCGATCCCCATTCTGTCCTGCATGATATCCAGCATTTGCAGCACACGGGTTAACTCGTGTTCGGTCAACAAACCAATATGCATCGACAGGTCAGCCCGGTTCTCGGCTTCTTTGCTCAAACGGTTCTGGCTGATCAGAACAAAGGTGGAAAGGAAAATCGCTTCAAGCGAAACGATCATAGTTAATAGACCGTATGGAAATGGGTCAAAGGGACGCACTCCGAACTTTCCAGTATTCAACAAGATCCAAACAGCGAACCAGACGATATGGACATACACAAAGATCATTCGTCCAGAAAACGAGGTAATACCATCAGCAATCCGGTCTTGAATTCCGCGTTTGTGAGCCGCATCCAGGCGTAAACGGATGATGGTGCGGATGTTCCGTTCGATAACGTTGCTTAGCGCCGGGTTGTCTTCGGGATTGTCTTGGGTTTCCTTCTGGTTCTGGCGGCGATTCTGCATCATTCGAAAGTCCTTAATCAAATCACAGGGCATGCTTAAGCCTGGTTTTATACCTACCTGACCTTTGCATGCCCTGTGATCAACGTCACTTATTTCTCAGCTTTCGGCTGCGAAATATCTTTGACCATCTCGGCAGTTTTTTCTGGTTGAACGCCCCGTGTTGCTATATCTGCCTGAGAGATGATCCCCAGGATCATGTTATCGTGATCCACCACAGGTATTCGCCGAAGCTGATACTTCGCCATCGCATCTACTGCTTTTTGAATATCGTCATCCCCCTGGCAGGTGACGACCTTGTCGGTCATTACATCGCCAACCTCGGTTATTTTGGCATCATGTCCATCAGCTACAACCTTCAATGCCAGGTCGCGGTCGGTGACGATACCGATCAATTTTTTGGATTGTTCGCTATCGATAACCGGGATGGAACCAACATTTTCCTTCTGCATCCGCTGAGCTGCTTTGGCAACCGTATCGGTGGGTAAGCAGCAGGTTGGATTGATTGTCATTATTTCAGCACATGTTTTCATGAGGACCTCCTTTGATATTTATTGCCAAATCAATATGGGCGCAATCAACCGTTAATTGAAAGAGTAGATTGTTCAGAGCTTTCTGTTGACATCGTGCAATCTACCCACACCGCAACTGAACCCAATTCCAGGCTCTCTCGCGAAAGCTGAATAGTGAGCCAGGGATATTCGATCAAGACTCTTTATCAACACCGATGCTGCTCAACTCATCAGCATTCAAGTCGGAGAGAATCAGGTTGACGCCGGCGACTGTAAAGAACATCAGTGAAAATAAAATGGCAGGTAAAATGACCATTATTGCCTCCTTAACAAGAATTTTGTTTCCATCGCCCGGGGGTCAGGCGGGCTTCCCATATTGCAACCCCCGGGCGTGTCTGAACCCACAGACAGGGAGAGGTCTGTGTCTTATTGTCCCGGACCTGGAGGCGTTCGATGCTCCTGTGACGAGGTCGTAACCGTGCGTGAAGTGGAACGATCCATCACGATTGCGATCAAACGTGCGATGACCCAGAATAACAACGCATAAACCGCCATGGCGATCAGAGTTGTGACTTCGATCACCGATCCTCCGAATGTAGGTGTCCCCAATATGGCATTGAACGGTGCCAGGAAGACTTTCGTTATGCCGTAAATGAAGGCAGTGAAACTGGCATCCGGGTTGGCTGCGATCAACTTCAACACGAAACGCAGCCCCAATAAGATTTCCAGGATGCCCAGCAGCGTGTAAACGAACCGGTTGACCTTGTAGGACTGCAGACGTTGCTCGGCAGCCACATCGCGGACAACTTGCTTCGTCGCTACATAACCCGGCTGTTCCGTGGTCACTTTCTCTTCACGACGATCCACAGCTTCGTCATCGATATGTTGATTATCAGACATGGTTTTCTCCTTAGTTCTTCCCGGTGGTAGTCAAAGCTGTTGACTTTGACAAATTAGAGGTGACCTCTTTACGGTAAAACTTTATTGATCCTGTAACAAAACACCCGGCACCGGGGCAAGTATATATAAAGAAACTGTCCTGACCAATTTTACTTCGTGGAGTGCAGATCATGCTCTTTCAGCCAGTTGTTAATTTCGTACTCGGCCTGGGCTTTGCCGTACCCATAACGCTGTTGTAATAGACCGGCAAGCTCTTCGGTCTTTCCGCTTAATCTTGCAATATCATCATCAGTGACTTTTGCCCACTTTTGCCGTACCAGGCCTTTGAGCTCACGCCACTTTCCAAGCAAGACATCATTGGTCCCATCCATATCGGTTTCTCCTTAATGCATCCTACCCTTCAGTGGATCTACCGGAAGGTAGGTAGCAATATCTGCTACAAAACTGGTGCTTATTCAATTCGAAGATTCCGGTCGAATCATCGAAGCGCATCAAATTTAAACAATCCCAAGAAGATTCAGAATGATAAGGATCACGGCGATGACAATCAAAATATGTACCCAATTTCCAGTTTTCGGGAAATTCGGGCTGATATTCCTACCAAAAAAGCCAAGAAGCCACAGAACTACCAAAATGATGATAATGGTCCATAACATGAGATTTCTCCTTTTGAATGATCGATCAAATCTCCAGTCGATTCATAGAGGGTTATAAAAGTGATCTTAACGACCCAGCAAAACGAAGATGCCAGCTACAAGAGCAAGCAGCCCCATAATTACACCCAGGCCGCTAAAACTTAAACTGAATAGAGCGATCAGCCCATACAGAATGAGCCAGATGGCCAGCAATAACATTCCGATACTTCGTGTAAATTTCATAGCTTGTTCCTCCGTATTGATTTATTCAAATTTGTTTCTTTTTTGGTGTAACTCATTACTTTTTATCCTACTGTCCGATCTTTGAGCTTATCCGCGAATCGCTGAAGAGCTCACAATCGTGCTTCTGAGGACAATTGGGGAGCTATACTCTCGAACCCCGTCGGAAGAGATTGACGATCGCCAACAGGATAATGGCACCCAAAAGCGTTACGATCATCGTTGGGAGAGTAATTGCATCATTGATCGTCCCAATATGGAAAATGGGGCTCAAGAAGTACCCTGCCAGGAACGCGCCGACGACGGCCACAACGATATTGATCAACAAGCCGCCGCGGTCGTGCAAAATTGAAGTGGCTATCCAACCAATTACTGCTGCTACGATGAGATAAATCAGGATATTCATTTTTTTTCCTCCGAAATGTGTGCCAGCATTACTACACAGCAATCATTCATGTTGCTGTATTTACTGTATCGTTTTCGTCGTCTGCTGGCTATCAGCACGAGGCTGATAGCTGTGTAAGCCAATGATTAGGTATCCTGTCAGTGTTTGGACTACACGCCGGAAACGTCCACCAGGAGATGGAAAGGGGAAATTCTTCTGCCTGCGAGCATTGTTGCGTTTTATGCCTGGAACTGGTGCCGGCTCTCAATCTGAGGTTGAGAGCCGGCTAATTACTGTCTGTTTATTTATTATGTTCTGCTGAGCGAAAGCCCCCTTATACCCCGCAGAGAACATTCAAGCAGACAGCAGATTACCGATGGCTAATTTCAAAAAGCGAGAAAACGGTTGAAGAACGCCCGGTAGCTTTGTAGCGTAACCCGAAGGTCTTCAGTTGAAACTTCCTCGTGGTTGACCCATTGTGCATCCAGGGCAGCTCGCTGATCAGTGAATGCCTGGTTGATACGCTTCAAAACCTCTTCTACAAGTGCATCGGCTTGTTCAACAGATTTGCGCGGCTCATCGACAAATTGGACCTGGATCATGTTCCAGCGCGATTTGAGCTCGTCCACTTCTTCGCTTTTGAGCCAGGTTAATGGCTTACTTTCCACGGCTTTGGGCTCCACCGGTGGAATCTGTTCTTGCACAACTTCTTCGCGGCTGGCTTCCGGGATGATGCCATTATCCTTTGTCTCCACGCTTTCTTCAGCATTGGGTTCGGGCATCTTATCCTTCTCCCACCAGTTTTTGGTTTCTTCATTCTTCGGTTCTTCACCTGAAGGTACAGGCTCCGGAACTTTCTCCGGCTCTTCATTCATTCCAGTGTTCCATGTCATTGGGTCACTTCTTTCTTGTCGTTAACACTAACGTCATTTACTTTCGCAGATCCTAAAAGCTCTTCGAACAGCGAACGGTAATGAACCATCGCCTGCCGTAGTTCCTCGGTTGACGCTTCACCGCGTTGGTTCTTCAATGCAATCTCATTCGCCTGGCGGTAGTTTGACACTACATTTGGATACAGGACGGAAACGTCGGCTGCTCGCTGTTCGAAATCGGCCACAGGAAATCCGCGGGCGATCATTAACTCGGTTACCAGCAGGTTGGCTTTTTCGAGAGCTTTCGGGGGTTCATCCACGAAATCAGCCTGGATTCCAGTCCATTCCGCATGATAGCGATCTCGCTCCCCCTGATTCAATTCGCGGATATCCAGTTCGGTTACCCGCTTTTCACGCTCAGCAAGAGCTGCTTCAGCCGCTGCCTTGCTGCCAGCTTTTTCTTTGGTTAAATCATATTCAGGACCATATTTCTCGCGCATCTTATTACTGCGCCTTGTACTGGCAGCAAACATGATTCCAATACCAATGGCTATCAATACAGCAACAGCGATGATGATTTGGGTGCTGTCCATACGATTCTCCTTTTACTTGATTGATTTAGCGCCTACAAACACGCAATTTCCTGTGTTCTTCAGGGAAAATGGTGTCATGCATAATGAAGGATGTCGTGATTCCAACACCATTTGTTTGTTCAGATACAGTCATTAAGAACTTGCCATACAACGCTCCACATCTCGGTTCACTTTGTTTGTCTCTGCACCAACATGACCGATGGAAAAGCTATTCTTTATCCTTTATTGACTATATCGTTTCCCTTTGCAATTGAATATCAGCCTGAAGCTGTAATAGTTGTAGGCGAATGGTCAGGTCTTTTGTCAGTGTTTGGACTACATTCACATCGATTCATTACAT
This sequence comes from uncultured Chloroflexia bacterium, assembly GCA_963714465.1. Taxonomy (GTDB): domain Bacteria; phylum Chloroflexota; class Anaerolineae; order Anaerolineales; family Anaerolineaceae; genus UBA6107. Next base: position 15,106 of record CAVQOS010000008.1, read on the forward strand.
CAGTGAAAAGGGTAGCCAATTTCAATTCGGGGTGGGATGAGGTGTGAGTCGTGGAATGATCTCATGATCACTTATCGAAGCTAGATCAATCGGTGTTGCTACGATGATCAACCGGTGAGTATTGCTTTCATATGGCCAACAGGTGACCAAAGTCAACCGTTCGTCCTGGGAAGGGGCAATCCATTGAGCATTTTCGAGACGCACTTCCACAGTCTGCCATCGTTCTGGAAGTATCTTCTTAACACTAATAGTGTAGGCAAATTCTTTATCGCCTGAATAGAGTAGGATCAGGTCTCCGACATGTAAATCAACCAGGTGACCGAATACCTCACCGTAGACATTGTGATGACCGATGAGTATCGTATTGCCATAAGCTCCCAGCGAAGCCGACGTTCCGAGTTCACCAACGGCAAAAGAATTCGGTGCCACCCATTCTCTATAAGTTGTTCCCTGGACCACAATTTCCTCGACCTTTGCTTGTTTTACAGGCGCATCCAACTTTATTGCCGGAATGACAATCCGATCCGGATTCCAGGTGGGCGCAGGTGTGACGGTGGCTGTTGGACTCACAACTGCACCTTTCGGCGTGGATTGAATGCTTTCATTCAGGCCAGTGGTTTCCGATGGCAGTGTGGGAGCACCCATTCCCTGGGGTAGACCCGCCTGGGAAACCATTATCGGTGCAAAACCCTGACCCGATTGATCTGAGTCGGCTGCCTGGTCAAATGGATTTGAAGCCTGGCTGGCATCTACCAGGCCTGTAACGATTACCGCCAGGATGGCAAGCAAGCCTATAACAATTAACCATCTACCTATGATCAGCCGGTTTCGCAAACACAACCTCACTAAAGTCAGCTTCGACCCACAAGGCATTGATGATGCATTTCTTTATTAACCCAAGGCTGTCTTCCCCAGTATTTGTATAAAGGCCTAACTGAGGAAGACATTCAGGTTTGTGCGTGAGTTCCTATTTCGATAGTTTGCGCCGAAGCGAAAATCCGACAAGCACCAGCCCGATACCCAGTACTCCCAGACCAAACCGCATCCATTGACGAGTCTCGAGAGCTTGCACCTCAGCCCGGTCAACCCCGGTTACGGACAAAAGAGACTGGGGAGTTGCGGTTGCCGCAGCAGCCGAACCGGCTGTCGCAGTAGGTCCGACCGTTGTAGTAGGTCCGACCGTACTTGTGGGTGCGACTGTTGCGGTGGGTGCGACTGTTGCTGTTGGAGCCGTAACAGCACAACTTGGTCCGGAAATTTGATCATTAATCAAGGTTACATTACCCGTCAACGCTAATGCACGACCGTCCAAAGTTACAGCATCACCGAAGGTGATGCTGGTGCCAGCGATGATCGTTCCAACGAATGAACCTCCTGTGATGGATGCGCTGCTGGTAACATGCCAGAACACGTTACAAGCATTAGCCCCATTGATCATACTCACGGAGCCGCTTGACGTAAGAGCATCCGCCAGGAAGATGTATACCCCAGCGCCGTCGAGTGTAAGAGCTCCAGAAAGCAGAGCTGATCCCACACTGTAAACACCTGGAAGAAGGACAGCCCCCGTCAAGTCGGGCCCCGCACTTGTTGCGCTACCCGCTTGCGCAGTAAGGGCAAGATCTGCTGTACTGGCATCGGCTTCCGCCTGGTTTACTGCAGGGGCTATGATTTGCGCTGCTGCACTACCCGGGGGAAAACCGGTGATTGAACTATCTGCACCAACATTCCCCGAAAGTACAGAATTTCCGGTATTGGTTACACCTGCCTTACCCAGCACCGAATAACTCGCTGCTTCGCCCAAACCTGGTGCCGTTGCAGCCAGGGGTGCTGCGAAAGCAACACCTTTCGTCAAGCTCAGAGCAATAACGAGCACCAAGGGATAACAGACCGGCTGCGTAGGCAAAATCAGCCAAACGTCTGTGTGCGTGATTTTCCTGTTTTTTATTCATCCTAAATCTCCTTTTGAGCAAATTGCATGCATAGGGTAAAACCTGTATTAACCTGTGCGTCTATGGGTAGAGGATCAATGAACCCGCAAATTACAATCGACGCCCTGTTTAATGTCGGTGAAAATCGACAAGGTTCAACTGAAGGTTGAATGAATTCCCCTGCCATTATTGACTATAACCATCTGGATCGATTTTGGCTATCAGCACACCCCTGAAGATACTGTAATCAACAAACGAACTCCGTTGTCAGTGTTTGTCCTACGCTACCTTCTTACCACTACAAACCTGGCTTTATCTGGCTATAATGGAGTAAACAAACTGTTTTCCTGCAGTTTTGAGATTTTGAAGTTACTTCGAAAGAAAGGTGGAAATAATAGATGAAGAAGCAATCGACGACTTTATCCGATGGGGAAAAACTTCACCTTCAAACGCTGTTGCTAAATTCGTTGGATCAGGCAATTCTGGCCGTCGATCTAAAAGGTCGGATCGTGTTCTGGAATGCGTTCGCTGAAGGTCTTTATGGCTGGACAGAAGAGGAAGTGCGAAATCGCAACATTGAACGAGGTTTTTTCAGTCCCTCTTTTGATGGAAACGGTTAATGCGAACATGAGTCAATTACAGAATGGCGACTGCTGGTCAGGGCAATTTCGGGTAAAAAGGCGGGATGGCATTGCCTTTATGAATCATTTCAGCGTCACGTTCATCCAAAATCAACACAGTCTGATCAGCATGGTTGCATTTTCAACGGACAACACCGAGCACCAGCAGCTCCAGGAAGCCAACCGGCTTCTGGCTGAAGCCAGCGCGCGCCTCAATGATGCCATGGATTATGAGACGCCACTTACTACTCTAGCGCAACTCGCAGTACCGCAGCTTGCTGATTGGTGTGCCATTCACTTGTTTCAATCCGATGGTTCGATCGAGCAGGTTGCATTAGCCCCTGCCGAAATGACGAAACTGCAAGCGTCATATGATTGGCTGCAAAATTACCTGCCTCTAAATGAGATCGACGGACTGCCTGCTGTGTTCCGCAGCGGCGAACCAAAACTGGTTACCGATTTGTCCTCAGACCTGTTAGCGGTGTCAGCGGCAATCAAGTCGTACATGATTGTTCCACTTACCACACGTCCACAGACCCTCGGGGCGATCACTTTTGTGGCTGCAGAATCAGGCCGCCATTTTGATCAAACTACCCTCGCCCTGGCTGAGAATCTTGTGAGTCATATTGCAATCTATCTGGATAAAGCCAGACTTTATCGTGAGAGTCAACGTCTGAATGCGGAACTTGAACAACGCGTAAACGAGCGCACTGCTGAACTGAGCGCAGCATTGGCACAATTGAAGCAGTCGGAAGTCGTGATCCAAACGCTGTTTCGCATCAGTAACAAATTGAATTCGACACTTGATATTGATACCATCCTGGACGAACTGGCACAGGAAGCCATTCAAATAGTCGACGGAGAGAGCGGTTTCGCAGGGCTGCACACACCAGAGGGGATGAATGTTAAGAAATATTTTCATAAGGGTACTCCAATCTCATTTGAACATACCTGGCCTGTGACAAGCGGAATTCCGGGTTGGGTATTAAGGCACAAAATCCCGTATGGGACAAGCGACGCCGCCACTGATCCGGAAATGGACCATAGCCTTATCATCAATCAAGACGTGCGCTCGATCATCTGTACCCCGATCCTGGATTCGGCAGGTGAGGTTCTGGCTTATTTTGACATTCGCAATAAGAAGAACGGCGAAGGTTTTACTATCAGCGATCAAGAAATGCTCATGGCACTCGCTCCTTCTGCTTCCATCGCCATTCAAAATGCGTTGGCTTACCAGCAGCGTCTGAAGACGGTCGCTGAACTTAAGGAGTCATCCAAACAGTTGCAGGCGCTGGCTGCCAGCATCGAATTGGCACGCGAAGAGGAACGGACGCAAATCTCACGCGAACTGCATGATCAATTAGGGCAAGCCTTGACTGCTTTGAAGTTTGACCTGTCATGGTTGACTGATCAGCTGGTAAAGAAGGACGCCAAGCTCGCGCAAAAGACCAAAACTGTTACAGAACAGATGGACACAATGATCAAAACCGTTCGGCGCATTTCGACCGAACTGCGGCCAGGGATGCTGGACGACCTCGGCCTGGGAGCATCCATAGAATGGCAAGCTCGCGATTTCGAAAAACGCACTGGCATTGTCTGCAAAGTGAGTGTGCCGGTTGAAGACTTGACTTTGGGACGCGCGCAGTCGCTGGCAATATTCCGTATTTTTCAGGAAGCATTGACGAACGTTTCGCGTCATGCAAAGGCTCATCATGTTGAAGTTGAACTGATCGCCAAGTCTGATCTATTGACACTCCAGGTGCATGATGATGGAGTAGGAATTAAACACCAAGAAATCGCAGGTCTGCATTCGTTAGGTCTGCTTGGAATGAGTGAGCGAGCCAAGCGGTTGGGGGGCAATTTCGAGATTCGTGGCGTACCAGGTGATGGGACCATTGTTGTCGTAACTATTCCATTGCAGCAATCAATTGATTTGAAACAAATTGGAGAAGGTGATGCTTAAAATTCTATTGGCCGATGATCACGCTGTTGTACGCCAGGGGGTCAAGCAAATTCTGGCTGAAGCCTTCACCCAGGCAACTTTTGGCGAAGCGAAGAATGCCCATGAACTGCTCACTCTGGTCAGCAATGAGCATTGGGATATCGTAGTGCTGGATCTGACCATGCCGGGCGGCAACGGACTGGAAGCGTTGAAACAAATCAAGCATGACCATCCGCAATTGCCGGTGATGATCCTGAGCATGTTCCCGGAAGATCAATATGCGGTGCGGACGATCAGAGCCGGAGCCGCCGGGTATTTGAACAAAGAGAGCGCACCGGAAGAACTGGTGCGAGCCATCCGAAAAATCTTGCATGGCGGAGAATATATCAGTGCTTCTGTGGCTGATGAGTTGGTGATGTATGCCCGAAATGATAATGACCAACCCCTGCATAAACAACTTTCAGACCGCGAGTACCAGGTGCTGTGCCTGATCGCATCCGGCAAGGAAGTCAAGGAAATTTCAGCCGAACTGGCGCTCAGTGCTAAAACGATCAGTACATACCGTTCACGCCTGTTGGAAAAGATGCACATGAATACGAATGCCGAACTTACCTATTATGCGATCCAAAACGGCCTGGTGTAGCAGGACCGCGCTTTCAGCATATCCCCCACAGGAGCATGACATCATCAGTTTCCAGAGATGATTCATTCATCCTGACTAAAATGCGGCGTGGAATAATTTCAATAGTAATGACGCGTAATATTAGCTCATGATATCTTTGGCTACAGCCATTTTGACGATCGTTGCCGTGACCAAACGCATCAGCAAAATCCTCCAAAACTGAGATGTCTGGGGGGGGATTTTCAGCTCATAAATTGGGTTGACACACTCATCAATTATTTGGATTTACAGCGTTAAGCGCTTCCCGCCAAATGACTCTCTATTTCTTCTATCGTTCCCTTCCATGGGCCCGGTTTTTCCTGTTTCAACGAGGTCACCACTCCCGCCCACGCGCAGGCGGATTGAGCATCCCCCACTAATCGCCTGGCAATGTAGGTCGAGAAACATGTGTCTCCTCGTCCGGTGCGCCCCGCAAGAGAACGAGGGGTAAACGGAGCCTGGTAAAATCTGCCGCTGGCAAAGACGGTCACGCCAGAGGACTGGGTCAGAACGATTTCCTCGGGTCCGAGGGAGTGCAATTTTCTGGCAGCATCCTTTATGTCGGACAGCCCGGTCAAGTATTCGGCTTCTGCCTTGTCCACTTTAAGGGTTGTGATACTTTTCAAGCCCGTGACCATTTCTGCCCAGGGTTGAAAGATCAGGTCGTCACCCACGGGTACGCGGATAAACCCCTGGATATCCATCGCAACCGGAGCCCGTTTGGCTAATGCTTGCAGCAGCGAGAGATCGAATTCACCCGCGAAAAGCGGGGAAAGCATGATCACCTTTGGATTTAAGTCCGGAATTTCTGCGAGCGTATATTTTCCGCCAAACCCGATCGGTTTGCAGATACGGGTTTCCATGTTGGCAGACTGGTAATAGTTGGCGATGCCTGATGTTCCATCTGCCGGGGTGGCAAACACTTCAACCCCCTCCGCGCGTAACTCATCCAGCCTGAAAAAGTCTTCCTGCTTGAGCCTCGTCACCACTACCACCCGGGCGCCGACCCGCGTGGCTGCCATACTGCCAAAATAAACCCCGCCGCCCGAATTGATTTCTTCCACGCCGTCCACAATGATCTTGTCTTTGGCAAAATTGCCGATCATTTCAATATCAATCATTGTTTTTCTCGGCAGGTAACACCTGGATGCAGCCTTCCGCAAAACCGACGGTCACCTGTTCGCCCTCGGGGAAAAGCTCCAACACGTATGGATCTGTTTCCAATCCGGTGATCAATTGACCGCCAACTTCAACATCATATTCGATCACGTTGCCGAGATAAACCGCCCTGCGAATGATGCCTTTGAACAATTCGCCGGTTTTCTTTACCCGGATCATTTCAGGGCGGACGATCAAGGTAACCGCTTCCTGTTTCTTGAAGGTGCGGGTCACATTCTTCAATGGGATAACCTCTTCAAGGGTTTTTACGGTTAAGGCATCCTTATTTTGCTCTTCCACAACGCCAGTCACAAAGTTTGCACGTCCAATGAAATTAGCCACAAATCGGCTGTTGGGATAGCGGTACATTTCCATTGGCGTACCTATTTGCTCGATGACTCCCAGGTTCATCACCACGATCCGGTCTGAAAGTGTCATGGCTTCGATCTGGTCGTGGGTGACATATACGCTGGTGATATTCATCTCTTTCTGGATACGGCGGATCTCGGTGCGCATTTCTTCACGCAATTTAGCATCCAGGTTGGATAAGGGTTCATCCATTAATAATACTTTTGGTTCCATGATGAGGGCGCGGGCAAGCGCCACGCGCTGCTGTTGTCCTCCTGAGAGCTGGGTCGGAGCTCGGTCGCCATATCCTTCCAGGTGAACCAGGCCAAGCACTTTATCCACCCGCTCCTTGATGACTGCCTTGGAAAGCCGCTGCACATTCAGCCCGTAAGCGATGTTCTCAAAAACATTCAAGTGCGGGAAGATCGCATAGCTCTGAAAAACCATCGACATATCCCGTTTATGCGGGGGCAGCGAGTTGATCGCCTGACCATCCAAAATAATTTCACCCTCGGTAGGAAATTCAAAACCTGCGATCATGCGCAACGTGGTTGTTTTTCCGCAACCGCTAGGTCCGAGGAGGGTGACCAATTCACCCTTTTCAATATCCAGGTTGACTTTGTGTACGGCTGTGATTTCGCTGACTCCTCCCCGTGGAGGAAAGACTTTGGTGATGTTTTCTAGGGTCAGGTACATGGATTTACCTCGGTTGTGTAATTTAGAATCCCTGGCTCATGTCGACTGAGCCTCTGCCTTTGAATAACCGGTTAAGGAGAAGATTGAGAACCAATATGGCGATCATCACGAACACAATAATGACCGTCGAATAGGCTGCGGCAATGCTCACCCCGCCCTGTTCCCATTCGCTCAAGATCGAAGCCGTCACGATCCGCCATTTGGCGCTCACCAGGAAAATGATCGCAGAAAGGCTGGTCATGTGCCTGGTAAAACTGAAAATCAGGCCTGCCAGAAGAGCCGGCAGGATCAGCGGCAGGGTTACCTTTCTAAACGTATACTGCGCATCAGCACCCAGGATGTTTGAGGCTTCTTCGATCGAAGGGTCGATCTGTTGCAAAGATGCCACACCGGAACGGACCGAGGCTGGCAGACTTCTCACGATAAACGCCGCCATGATGATGTATGCCCCGCCAACCATGGCAAAGGGAACCCCAACAAACGAAAGCGCACACGGAACGGCAAGCCACAGGCTTCCTAATCCCATTCGCAGCCCTCTGCCCTTTAATCCTTGTAAAAGCAGCACGCCCGCAAATACCAGTACGATGGCCAGTAGGGCAGGAGTCGGTTGGATCAGCACTTTAATATAGTCCGGGAGCTGAGAGACCGCATTGCTCCAGAACCCTCTCTCCATTGTGCGGCTGATGTCTGCAATAGGTTTCGTGATCACCACCGCCAAATTGGTCAACATGACGTACACGCCCAAAAGTGCCGCCACCAGGGGTTTGGTGAACTTACGCTGGGTGATCATCAACATCAATGCGATCGCCAGGTAGATGCCCCCCAACGAAAAATACATGGAACGAACGTCCAATTTTGTCAGACCCACACCCATAGCAGTTCCGATGATCAAGATGACGATTCTCTCGGCTGCATTTTTGCCGACAATCTGAGCAAGGAATAATGCCAGCACTGCGTAGACGGCAATTGCCAGTGCGAGAGGCGGTTTATTGAACGCCAGGATAAAGCCGATCCCGAGTATGGTGCCAGGGACAGCCCCGCCAAGGTTGGAGCTAAAATCCAGCGCATCTTTGCCTGTAAATTTTTTCCTCACCACCAACCAGGCGATGATCATTCCCAAAATTGCAGCAAATGGCGTCGCCAGCGCACTTAAGAATGTGGTGTCCAGGATGGCTTCCACTCCCCGGGTCATGGTCATCGACCAATACTTTAAGGTTGGTGTAAAATCCACGCCCCAGGCAGTACTGAAAGAGCCATAAATGATCGTTGCGTATAACAGGATGATAAATGCAATGATGAGATAAGCCACACCATTGACGACCCAACGAATGACAGGATCCTTTTCAACGATTTGCGAGCCGGCGGGTTTGCCAGTTACAGAAATATAGGTCCTGCGATTCACGTAATAGCGCTGTACCAGAAAAATCACCAGGGTGGGAATAATCAACACAAAAGATAAGGCGGAAGCTTTCTGATAGTTATACTCTCCTACGACTGCCAGGAAGATTTGTGCTGATAACACCGTCGTGTTGCCTGCGATAAACAAGGGGTTCCCCAAGTCAGCCAGCGACTCTACAAACAAGAGTAAAAAGGAACCTGCGATTCCAGGAATTAAAAGGGGTAAGGTAATGGTTCGGAATAAGTGAAACCGGCCTGCCCCGAGGCTGGCCCCTGCCTCTTCGATTGCCGGATTCAAGCGTTCGAGCATTGCCTTGAGAATGAGATACGAAACTGAGAAGAAAGTAATGGTTTGGACGATGACCAATCCATCCAGGCCGTAGATGTCATTCATTCCTTGAACGAAGTCAATCCCCAAAAGTTTGTGGCTGATCAGACCATTCCTACCGAAAAGCAGGATCATGCTTAAAGCCAGCGCGAACGGAGGTGAGACAGTAGGAACAAGGGCGAGCCAATGCACAAATCGTTTACCCGGGATATTGCAGCGCACCACCGCATAAGCAAAAATAAAACCGACCAGTGTGCCGGACGTGGCTGTCAGCAATCCCATCAGCATGGTATCGGTAAAAGCGATACGAAGGGAAGGACCATAATACGTATCAAAGTATCTTGCGAAATAGGTGACATCCCATGTGCCTTCTTTTGAGATAAAGCCACCTATGATTGAACGGTATAAAGGAAAAACAACAAATACAAAAATGAAGATCCCGGAGAGAATCAGGCTGATGGAGAGCACCGGGTCTCTGCCGATGAGTGAAAATTCGCGAATTCGTCTGATAAAACCTGAGGCTTTTGGGGTGGGAGAATCTTGGCTTGACGAAGTGGTCTTCATAATCCTCCTGTGAACAAATTCTGGGCGGCAATAGCCGCCCAGAATTTATAGATCAAGCGCTATTGTTTCAAGTTTTCAGCAGTGGCAATTTCATTGGTGAATTTGTCGACAACGCTCGTCTTGTTTTCACCCGACCAAATGAAGTCATAGTTGATCAATTTGGCATCCATTAATTCGGGGTGCGAGAGTTCAACACCGTTGACAGTGGGAGCCTGGTAAGCATGATATTTCGGTCCGAGCGCCTGTCCCTCTGGTGAGATTGCCCAGTCATACCACAACTTGGCAGCCTGGACGTTCTTGGCACCTTTCAGGATGGCTTCTCCGCCGATCTCATAACCGGTTCCTTCAGCCGGGAAGGTAAGCACAAGCGGGCAGCTATTGTTTTCGATCTCATTCACAATATCGTGAGAGAAAACGATGGCAACCGCCGCTTCGCCCTGGCAAACAAACTTGGCAGGGGCAGCGCCGCTTTTGGTGAAAGAAGCCATTTGAGCGGCATACTTTTTGATGTATTCCCAGCCTGCATCTTCACCGCGAATCTGGAGAATGGTGGATAGGGCGGTGTAGGAGGTGCCGGAAGTGGAAGGGTGAGCGACCATTTCCTCACCTTTGAATTCGGGTTTCAACAAGTCGTCCCAGGAAGTGGGGGCTTTGGCATCTGGATGCTCTTTAAGCCAAGTGGTGTTAGTGGCAAAACCAAGGGTCCCGACATAAATCCCCACCCACTGGTTGTCAACATCCTTCATCAATTCTGGGTCGCGGATGTTTTTGAAATTTGGCGATTCATAAGTTTCAAGCAAGCCTTTGCCCTTCGCAGAAACGAAGCTGTCAATGGGGCCTCCCCACCAGATATCAAAGGTGGGAGCGTCTTTTTCAGCTTCGATGCGGGCCAGGGCTTCACCGGCGGACATACGAACATAGTTAACCGTGATACCGTATTTCGTTTCGAATTCCTGTTTCATCCCCTGGCACCACTCTTCCTGTGGGGTGCACAGTACGTTGAGTTCAGTGTCAGTGATGACAAGCGGTGCTTCGGTCGTCGCTACTGGAGCTTCGGTGGTTGCCACTGGTGCTTCGGTGGTTGCCACAGGGGCTTCTGTTGTTGCAACGGGTGTTTGGCATGCCGCAAGAACCAACATTGCCAGCATTGCCAGAATCAAAAGGGTCCCAACTTTTTTCGACATTTGTCTCCTCCTAGAGATTTCGTACAGGAAATATGGAATTGTTTTATCCACCCAAAACAGGGATGTTGATTTTTAAATTATAGCAATGGATTAATAAATCGCTCTTGTCAAAGGTCATCAAATTGATCTTAAATAAGCATCAAATTTCCAAAAGAAATAAACGTCGATATGCAAAGGAAAATTCGATCACTGCCAAGGTTGACCCCTGACGAAAAGAGCTATTGGTTTGATAAATTTGGACACGCTGTAAAAATGCATTCGGTTTAACAATTACTTTTCCTGATCAAGACAGGAACTTCTGAATGTTCTGGAGGTTTTCGCGTGCAGCGGTTTCGGCATCAGGGATTGGCAGAAACTCACCGGAAACCCAGGCATCGTAACCCGTGGAAACCAGTGCGCCCAGGATGGAGCTGAAGTTCAAATGACCCCCACCCGGGTACCAGCGGTTTGAATCAGCCACATGAAAGTGAAAAATATGCTTGGCGCAGCTTTGAATACTCGTTTCAATTTGGGGTTCTTCGATGTTCATATGAAAGGTATCCAACAATAGCCCGAAGTTAGGGGCGCCTACCTTCTCAACTAACTCTTTCCCCTGCAAAGCTGTATTGATCAAAGTGGTTTCATAACGGTTGATCGGCTCGAGCGCCAGCCGGACATCCTCCAACCCCGCAGATGCGCTGCATTCCTGTAGGGCATCGCACAGCCATTGTTCTGCCTGCTTCTGCTCCACCCCGGGGCTGACGATCCCGCGGATCAATCCAATAATGATGACTGCCTTAAAACGGGCAGCTATTGGAATGTGACTCTTGGTCCGCTCGATGGCTTTCCGCCGAATCGAGCCATCGGGATCGGTGAATGAAAGCCCTTCCTCCCCCCAAGCCTGACCAGTGCCGATCGCAGGGACGAGCAGGTTGTGTCTACGTATCGTCTTTACCAGCTCGTCGAGGTTGACCAGCTTGGGGTCGCGGATGGCCAGCTCGACCCCGTTGTACCCCATTCTTACAATCTTCTCGAGATTCGTCTCGAGATCCCCTTTAAAGGTGGCCGCCTGAAATTGGGCAAATTGGGTCGAAAGGACAACAGACAATTTCATGGATCAACTTCCTTTGACAGGTGGCAGTTCTTAATCACAACTGCCACCTGTTCTGACGTAAAGACTAACGAGCAATATAGGTAATTTTGCACTCAGACCGGTTGGTTTGCAAGCCGATGATGTTTTCCGGCAGCTCTTCCAGGCTGATCTTTTTGGTGCTCATACGCGTCATATCCATGCCTGTTGCCATGCATTCGATAACCCTGGGGAAGTTGCCATGACCGGAATGTCCCTGGGCTCCAACAACCCGGGCGCGTCTTACCTGTAGAACTTCTCCGGTCACCGGCATTTTGGCTTCAGCCCTGGCTGTCACGACAACCGTAGTATTTAGGGTTCGTCCTTCCCAAATGACCCTTTCGATGCCGGGATAAACAACCGTGGGCAATCCGGTGGCTTCCATGAACATATCCGCTCCCATGCCGCCGGTGATTTCCAACACCCGGTCAGCAAAATCTTCCTTTGCCGGGTTGACATGGTAATCAGCGCCCAATTTCAGCGCCATGTCCGCGCGTTCCTGCTGCGTTTCGGAGATGATCACCTGCGATGCCCCGGCCCGTTTTAAGATGGCACAAGCCGCAATTCCCACTGGTCCAGCCCCAAGGATAACCACCCTGTCCCCCGGTCGGATTCCTCCGCCGCGTTCGATAACCGCATTGTATGCCACGCAGGTAGGTTCAACCAGGCTGCCAGCCACAAAAATATCGGCTTCCTTATAATTCTTGCGCAGCGGTTCAAGGCTCCAGAGAGTACGGGCGGGCAACACAATGTAACTGGTATATGCACCGTTGACGTTAAAGCCGACTTCATTCAGCCTTTCGCAATGATTGGGGTAGCCGTCGGCGCAGGGTTTACATTGTCCGCACCAAAGCATCTCCTCGGTGGTCACCAATTCACCCCCTTTAAAGGGCTTATTGGTGCGTTTATCGTAGGCTTGCTTTCCGGCTTCCACCACCACACCCGAAAACTCATGACCCAGAATACTGGGGAATCCGGTCAGCCCAGGATAGAAAATATACCCATCTTTGTCCGCCTGTGCCATGTGAACATCGGATCCGCAGATCCCGCACGCTTTGACTTGCATCAGCACTTCTTCCGGTCCCGGAGTGGGAATGTCATATTCGCGAATTTCCAGTTTCGGATTCCGCCATACCTGGCTGCCCAGGTAAGTCTGGACACCTTCAATGTCCTTGGAGCCAAGCTTAAACCCCGGTTTGGGGGCCCAATCGGCCACCAGGGTAACCCCTAGCATTTTTCCTGCCATCGTTATTCTCCTCTTCAGAAATAAATTACTCTCCCTGACACTTAAGCGATTTGGCTGAAAGAGGTCAGGGAAAGAAATGATCGTGAGTGGCTATACTTCTGTGCCCTGACCGATGCGCGGCAAACCGTAAACAGATTTCCATCCCGGGCTGAGTGGTTCGCGCAGGTAGGGTTCCATATCCTCGGCGGAACGCAGGGTAACTTCCTCGACCGGCGGCACGCTGCCGGCGGGGAAGCGATCCAGGACGTCCTTCTGCCACAAGGTGAGATACTTTAATATGGCAGCGACGGGTCGTTTCGCTTTTTGGGCTGAACCGGACTTTGCTTTCCCGACCACCCCCTCCGGCGTTGCCGCAATTTCGATCGCAAAGTGACCTTCGCCCTCTGACCAGCGACTGGGGCGCCCGAATGGGTCGACAGACTTGTCAAAATGTCCTTCCGGCAGGTAGCTCTTGCCTTCGGTATCGACGGCGTAATTCATGTCCACCATATCAGGATGCAGCAGCAAGCCCAGGGAAGTTTCTGATTCATCCGCATGGACAAAATTGGTATCCATCTGCCCGCCGCGGTCACTTGACCGGAAAAACTCCCGCACCCCGCGGTGCCAGTCGATGACGCGGAAAATTCCTGGAAGTTGGTATCGTTTCTGAAATTCCTGGATCGCCGATTCGAGCATCCACAGTTGACCGTGGTTATTGACGATCAACTGCTTGCGGAATCCATCATTCCATAACCCCAGCATGACATCGATCATCATTTCGCGCACAACATGCTCCCGCACGATCACGGTACCCGGCATGCCCAGATGATGAAAGGGGTGCCCGCCGTAGTTCAATGGGGGCAGGGCGAGGTTGATGGGGGCGCCAGTCTTCGCGGTAAAGCGCCGTACGCCTTCACAAATGGCGCTGACATACAGGGTGTCGGATGCGCTGGGCAGGTGCCGTCCGTGCAGCTCGGTGCAGCCTACAGGGATAAATACAATATCGTTCTTCTTGCGGTTTTCTTCCACCTGCCAGCGGGTGGTGGTCTGAATGTATGCCCCGGGTTTCGCCCATTCCACTGGCGAGGGAACCCCATAATCCGCTAAAATGGCATCGATCTCGGCGTCGCTCGCATCCCATACTTCTTTCTTCAAACGTCCGACCGCATTATCTTCGAAGAAGAGATCAGGTTGATTGGTAGGCAGATAGCCTTTTGGTACTCTGTTTTCAGACATCATTTTCTCCTTTTTGTAATTTCATTTCTTTTTCACTTCACCTTAGCCTCAAAATACACGGCCTACTCGTCAAGAATTTCAGAAAGCTTCACCGGTCGATTTTCATGTAATGATTTCCAGGCGGCATACCCCAGCCCGACTGCGATCAGGCCATCTTCGCCGTTGGTGGGGGTGGGCTTGTCATCGCGGACGCATTCAATAAATTGGCGAATCTCTTCGACATAGCAGGGAGCGTAACGCTGCATGAAGAAGTGAGGCGGCGGAGCTGTATGAAAGCCTTGCGCGTCGCCTTTGACAATGGTTGTCTCGGCTTCGTTGTTGGCCATGGCGGTGCCATTCGAGCAAAACACCTCCAGGCGCTGATCGTACCCATACACTGCCTTGCGGCTGTTGTCAATCGTTCCGACCGCACCATTCGCAAATTTCAACGTCAATACGTTGGTGTCTATGTCGCCGAACTCATCGAGTTCTGGCCTGAGCAAGGCACTCCCGACGGCGTAGACCTCCTCGATCTCACCGATCTGGAAACGGGACATGTCAAAGTCGTGAATCGTTTGGTCAAGGAACATGCCCCCTGAAACGCGCAAGAATTCCATCGCCGGGTAATCCGGGTCGCGATCAGATATGCGCAGAATGCAGGGTCGCCCGATTTCTCCAGAAGCTACGACCTCACGAACTTTCTGGAAACTCTTATCGAAGCGGCGATTAAATCCGACCTGTAATTTGACATTTGCCTTTTTGACTGTTGCCAGGGCATCATCGATTTTGGCAAGATCGAGAGCCAGCGGTTTTTCACAAAAAATATCTTTTCCGGCTGCAGCCACATCTTTGATGATGAAGGCATGGGTGTCAGTGCTGGTGGCGATCAAAATCGCCTCGATCGCCGGATCAGCCAGGAGTTCGTGATAATCCTGGACGACGCGAGGGATGCCCAGCTCATCTGCCAGGGCTTGCGCCACATCCAGGCGGAGGTCACATATCGCCACAAGATTCGCTTCAGGGATCAAACGTGCCAGGTTGCGCACGTGAACGCTGCCCATTCTTCCCGTTCCGATCACCGCGATGTTTACATTGTTTGCCATATTTTTACAGTTCCTTCCTCAAGGCGCTGACTTGGAAATAGAATGCCTGCCGATTATGCCTGGACCTTCATGACGATTTTCATGGCGCTCTTGTCGTGATGACCCATGGTTTTGATGTCCAGCCCAAGCATGTCGAATGCGCTCAAACAATCGTCCATGGGAATCACTTTGGTAAAGAAAGGTTCCATGTTGAGCCGTTTTTCCTGGTACACCCGGATCGAAGGCACCATCGTGTTTTGACCCAGGTATAACCCAAGGATCTTGGTCGCCCAGCGGGTGATCTCATTAGGGACGACGGTGGTGGTTACAGACGAATCCATGCCGAAGGGCAGTACTTTGCCGCCAGGGGTGACGCATTTCAAGGCTGTCTCAAGGTCATTGCCCGTGGCTTCGATAACGATGTCTGCCTTATATCCGTGAGTGAATTCGTTGATCTTTTCCACAACATCCACTTCTTTGGGATTCCAGACTGTGAGTCCGCATTGCCTGGCGACGCTGATCCTGAATGGATCGACCTCGGTGACCACCACTTTGGCAGCAATATTCCTGGCGAATTGGGCAAATAAATAACCGATGGGACCAAATCCGATGATCATGACATATTCATAGGGCATCATTTGCAGCGTGTTCATGCCGTTCATCACGGTTGCCAGGGTTTCCACCTGTGTGCCCAACACATCATCTATCTCATCGGGCAGGATGAAGCACTGTTTTTCTGGAACCAGGCAAAATTCGGCGTACCCGCCATTGCGCATCACGCCCAGGGCGCTCGTCTTGATATCCACGCACTGGCTGGTCAGACCGCGGCGGCAATATTCGCATTGCCCGCAGCGGATGTTGTTATCGACGGCCACTCTGTCGCCGATCTTGAGGTGGTGGACATGCGTGCCGATTTCGATCACTTCACCGCAAAACTCGTGACCAATCACAGTGTTCGGTCTGAAATGATGTTTGCCCTCCACGATCTTTACATCCGAGCCGCAGATGCCCACATAATGCACTTTTAATAGAACATCATCAGGATCCTTCACGTGGGGGATGGGGATGCGTTCCATCTCTAGCCTGCCTGCCTCTTTGATCAACCATGCCTTCATTGTGTCGCTCATTTTCTGCTCCTTTAGGATAATAATTTGATTGCACACGTGTGCATAAAATGGCAAAATTTTCCTCTGGTGGTCAACTACCTTTACATTGATTCAGTTGCACTTGCTATTGGAACCGCTCAAGTTTCAGCGTTGGATTCGGGCTGAACCGCCTTTGGCAAAACTGCGTACCTGTTCAAGTGTAGCCATGCTTGTGTCCCCGGGAAAAGTGGTCAATAATGCGCCGTGTGCCCACCCCAGGTTGACCGCTTCCTGCGGATCTTCATCAGTAAGGAGACTATAGAAGAGCCCCGAAGCAAATCCATCGCCTCCCCCCACCCGGTCATACACATCCAGGTCGCACACCGGCGAGGAATAGGCTTTGCCGTCGATCCATGCCACCGCGCCCCAACGATGCCGGTTGGTGGACTGGACCTCGCGCAAGGTCGTCGCCACCACTTTGATTCGCGGGTATTGTTTCACAACCCGGTCGATCATTTCAACAAATGCGGCTGGATCGAGTTTTGACGCACTGATCACGCCAGGTCCCGGTATGCCAAGACCCATTTGCAAATCTTCCTCGTTGCCCACCAGAACATCCACATTCTCAACGATGCGTTTGAGAACCGCCTGGGCTTTTTCGGGTCCTCCCCAGAGATTCCATAATTTGGCGCGGTAGTTCAAATCAAATGAAGTCACCGCTCCTGCAGCTTTCGCTGCTTTCATGCCCTCGATAATCAACTCACCCGTTGTTTCAGACAGCGAAGCAAAGATCCCGCCGCTGTGGAACCAGCGGATACCCCCGTCAAACAGGCGGCTCCAATCAAAATCTCCCGGTTTAAGCAAGGCAGCCGCTTCGTTGGCACGGTTGTAAAACACCACCGGCGCCCGCACGCCAAATCCACGGTCGCTGTAAACGGCAGCCATGTTCGGACCGTTCACCCCGTTGTGAACGAAATGTTTGTAAAATGGCGTGACGCCCATTTGCCGTACCCGTCCGTCGATCAAATCTCCGACCGGGTAATCCGACATGGCGGTAACAATTCCGGTGCGCAGCCTGAAACAATCCGAGAGGTTGGCAGCGCAATTGAATTCGCCACCGCTGACATGGATCTGGCATTCTGTTGCTTTGCGGAAGGGAACGATACCCGGATCGATGCGGTGAACCAAAGCTCCGAGGGAGATAAAATCAAACGCGTGCTCAGACATCGGTGGAATATTCAACCCATAACTCACTGTAGCTCTCCTATTCGCATTGAAATACTTGCACCCTTCGCTGCCATCCATCGACGGGGTTACAGCTTCACCCTGTAGAGCATCTCGCCCGCCCTGGGTACATACAAAATGCCTTCATCCTCACGATCCTGCCAATCTGCCGTGGATATCGCTGTGTAATCCATATAGCCCAGGTTCAGATTGGCGCACTCTTCTGGCGGGAGCTTGCTCGCCAGGGTCACGCGGACATTCGGTTTTTCGACCGATCCTTCCATCACCCCGGAACCACGCAGGTGTGTGCTGTGCGCCAACACCCCGAGTGGAATATGTTTGTATTGCTCCCAATGGGCAAGGAAATAAGGCAGGATGTGATAGCCTACCTCATGGATATATTTGCCGTGAACAAAACTGACCACTTCCAAATGCGGCGCATAAATGACCACCTCGCCGCCCACCGCCACCGCAGGCTCGATTTTGTACATGGCTTTTGCCGCTGTCCAAAGCTCATCGTACATGCTGGGGGCACAGGAAAGCACCCGCTGAAAAGGTTTTTCACACCAATGAATGTGGCGCTTTTCGGATAAGTCTGCCGCAAGAGACCACGCCGAGAGAACATCTCCGATAAAGATTCCGCTCAGGTCGTGCCCTTCAACGGTCAGCGCGATCAAGCGTGACCGGGGTTTGCAGCCGCTGCGCAGCGGCATGGATCATTTTCCGAACGGGTGTATCCTTGATGCCAATCGTGCCCACCACACCGCTCAAAGCACCCAGCCAATGTGTGGCATTGATCATCTCGGCACCGGAAATGCCGGGGAAGAGGTACTTGGCTCCTCCCGAAAAACCAACCACTTCATGCGGGAAGGTTGGCCCCAGGATGAGGATCTGGTCGCATTCCAAAACCGCCTTGTTGATGGATATAGGAATTTCAACCGGTAAGGAAGGGTGCCATTTCTCACCGGCAATTTCCCTTATCTCATCACCCTTCATTTGTCCGAGCATCGTCAGCGCAGCCGGGTCATTCCAGGCATGATTCAGAATTTTGACATGGCTGAACTTTGTCCGCCTCTCCTCTGACGTGATACCCAGCAAGTGTTCGAGGGCATCTTCGCTCAAGGGCGGGTGAGTTCCCAAAGCCACCATGAAGGTAATTCTTCGGGCATCACTCAAAAGCTCGACGAGGGTGCGGAAAAGGAACGGCAGGGGAAGTGAGCGGGTGTGATCGGGCACCAGGATCAATACCCGTTGCCCGGTAAATTTACCCGAAAAACCTTCCGCTAAAGTCTGCTGGATGGACTCTGAAGAAAGAATGCCGGTATCCGCGATTTGTTGAGCATCAATAGGGGTCACCTTAACCATCCCTTTTTATACACCACTGAAGGCCGAAAATCCGCCGTCGATGGGTACTACAATACCGGTCACAAAGGCTGAAGCTGGTGAAAGCAGCCACATCACCGTTCCCAACAGGTCTGCCGGGGTGCCGAACCGCCCCATGGGCGTTTGCTGAAGGATGGTTTTTCCCCTTGCAGTGAGTTCACCATTCTCCATCTGGGTCAACAAGAAGCGGTTCTGATCCGTCAAAAAGAAACCTGGGGCAATGGCGTTGACCCTGATCTCTGGCGAATACTCCTGCGCCATATGGACGGCCAGCCACTGCGTAAAATTACTCACACCGGCTTTGGCTGCCGAATACGCTGGAATGCGGGTCAATGGGCGAAGGGAATTCATCGACGAGATGTTCAGGATGACACCCGATTTTTGTTTAGCCATGAGCCGTCCAAAAACCTGGCTGGGAAGGATGGTTCCCAGCAAATTTAGCTCGAACACAAAGCGCAGCGCATCCACAGGAAGATCGAAAAAGGATTGCTCTGGATTGGTCGTGGCTTGCGGTTTATTTCCGCCGGCACCGTTGACCAGGATATCCACCTGGGAGTATTTTGCTAAAACTGTGTGGGCAGCCGCCTCGATACTGGCTTTGTCCAACACGTTACATCCGACGCCGATGGCTTCGGCTCCGGTAGTTCGAATACCAGCGGCGAGAGTCTCTGCAGCCACGGTGTTCAAATCCAGAACGGCTACCCTGGCTCCGACAGCGGCAAGCGAGCGGCAGATTTCGGCGCACAAAACCCCGGCACCGCCGGTCACGACCGCCACTTTTTCTGAGAAATCAGTGAAACTCGAGAAGGTTTGTTTATCCAAGGGTTAGTCCTTTGCCAGGAATGGTTTCAAATGACGCGTGAAATGCGTTTGAAGATTTTCGGCATAAGTTTCTGCATGCGCATCCAGCAGCTGCATAATCTGATTATGGAACCCCTGGCCAGCAAGTGCATTAGTTTCGGTCAATACCGAACCGAAAGTCACATGCAGGATCTCGCGGGCGTCGAACTGGTCAAGCAAGCCTGACCAATCCATCACGGCATCCGCTTGCGGAGCGCGATCCAATTCTGCCGAAATGTGATAACTGGCTTTATCCGTTTCAAAATGATCACGAGCGAATTGATAGATCTCGGTGAAAAGTCCGGGATCCACCATGAAGACTGTCCGCAGGGCTTCGAGGTAACTTGTTCCGGCAGTCTTCAAATGCACCAGTCCTTTTGTCTGCCGCATGGCTGCCGGGTAAATGCTGAACTTATCCGACCCTGAATGCAGGCTGAGTTTATAAGGACCCAACTGGCGGGCAATGGCAGCATGGCCGGCGATATCTGCCTCGAAAGCGTTCACGTCTCCGATGTAATCGACTCCTTTTTCAAAGCGACCAACAAAGCGCGGTGGCGAGGCTGATCCATTTGACCCCCAGCCGCTTCAACTCGGATGCAGATGTAAACGTGCTCGGCGTGTGTGGTGGGTTGGTCGGTTTCATCTACAGAGACCTCGAGCTCGAAGGGCTGGTCACCAGCACTTTGGACAAGATGTTCATACATCAAGGCAACGTGTTTAATGGCTTTTCCGTATTTGCCTGCGGCTTGAAATAAGGTTCGTTCGTCAAATGCAACTGAGTTGCCTTCGAACTCAAACGTCTTGCCCAATAACCCGCTGCTGCGCGGTTGGATATCCACAGGTAAGAGCTCGGACAATTCGCGCAGCATGCTGACCGAGGTAGTCATCGCCCGGTTATCGACGTATTCACCCGGATCGATGGTGAAAAAGCAAAATCCAGCCTGCAAACAGGCATCAATGTCCGCGGTAGTCTTGAGGTGATCGGCATCCGCGCCGAAACCAACCTGCCAACCTTCAGCAAAGATCCCCCAGGCTGCGTCATCCATCACCTGCTGGGGAGTCCGTCCGGTCCGCTTCATCTCGCGGATGGATTGTTGAGCAAAAATGGGCGCGACCTTTCCAGCAGCAGACCGCATGGCACGCACATGACCCGGGGTTGCCAGCCCGATCCGGTCACCCATTCCGATCGACGTTTGCAGACCCAATAACTGCGGGTTGAGCCAGTTAAAACAACTTCTCAATGCCGCGGCATTTTGCGCGTCGAGCGGACAGACAAGCAGGGGT
>CAVQOS010000009.1:0-7503 GCA_963714465.1 uncultured Chloroflexia bacterium
GACCATAATGGCCAAATATGATTCAATTAAGCATCCTCATCAGGCAGGTGAAAAAATGGAACACCAATGATATGTTGAAACCAACTCAAATTCCTATTTTGGAGATTATCTATATGATCGGATTGTCCCACAAGAACACTTTCTACGAAAACTGCGGGAAGTGGTGGATTGGGGGTATTTCACCGAGCGACTGATCAAGTTGTATAAGGGACAGGGAGTAGAGTAGGGCGACTGCCATTTGATCCGGCACTGGTGTTGAAAGTGGAAGTGATTGCCTATTTGTACAAATTGTCAGAGAGACAGGGGAAAGTATATGTGAACGAGAATCTACCGGCGAAATATTTTGTAGGCTTGGCAGTGGATGGGAAAGCGCCGGATCATTCTACGCTAACGATATTTCGGGAACGGCTATTGAAGAATTGCACACTCCACCCCAAATCTACAAAAGAAAAGGGGTGGAGTGTAACTACTTTGCGGATGTGCCCCATGTATTTATGGGACGAGACGGTTAAGGAAGATCATCCAATGGATCACCAGCCTGATTGGCGGCATCTAGTGTGTTGATCAAGTTGAGCAGGTCTTCTGCTTGCGTGTCATTGGAAGCATCTGGCGAAACAACTTCAGTGGCAGGTGTAATGTTTTCAACCGCACCTGGAGTGGTGGATGTGCCGCCAGGGGAGGTCGTGGGCTGGTTTTGTTGCGGCTGGGATAGGTCCGGGGTTGTGGTAGAGTTCAGCCGCCGCCCGCCCAAGGCGCACCCGCTGAGTGCGAAGACCAGCAACAGCATAACCGCCAGGCGCATAATGTTCGTGGAAGAGTTTTTCATCGACGACTCTCCTGTCTCACTTACTGACCACGGTAGGATTGCAGTGCCATCCGCAAGTTGAGGGTGGCTTGCGTGATTGTCAAGTGCGCCTGGCGCAAATACTGTCCGGCGCTGCGCAAGGTCTGTAGTGCGGTGTCCCGATCGACAACCTGACCAGAAGCATCGAACCCGGCTGGGCTGGCCAACATGCTGGCTGCCGCGGCGTTGTTAGCCTCGGACTGGCTGATAGCCTGGGTGAAAGCACTCAAGGCACTTTCCAGCGAAGAAGTATCTTTACCGGTGCTCTTTTGGTTGTCAATGTACGTCTGGGTGGCTTCAGCGACGGTGTGTGACAGGGTCAAGCGGGTTTGCTGGTTGTTCGTGGCCAGGTTCTCCCGGATCAGCAAGTTTTCGAGGGCGGTGCCATCCAGTGTTGGCAGGGCGGACAGGGTAGCGCGTATCGGAGCGATGGTTTCTCTCCAGGGGACAGGTGTTCTTTCATCAGCAAGGGACTGTCCGGCTACTACCCCGGCGCTGCCAAATGCGACAAAGAGACCAAAAGCCAAAACACTTAATAACATTACGGATACTGCGATTACATTCTTTGTTTTCATACATTCTCCTTGGTTTCTTAGCCGTTGGCGGATGGGTTGAAAGATCATGTTCCGTCAATCGGCTGTTAGTTGAATTTGATCATCCTTATCATCCCACCATCCAGTAATGCGGGTATGATAGCAGTGTAAAAAAATTGTAAGCGTTTCGCTTACCCGACCAGTTATGCTATAGAATGAGGAAACAAGAATCGTAAGGAGACTGAATAAATGAAGGGCGAATTAATTCTGATCATTGAGGACGAGGCCAATATCATTGAATTGGATCGTTTATATTTGGAGCGCGAAGGCTTCACGGTCGAATCTGCAATGGATGGGCAAGCCGGGCTGCAGGCGATCGAACGCCTTCACCCTGCCCTGGTGGTGCTGGATATAATGTTACCGGTGATGGATGGACTGGCGGTGTGTCAGGCGTTGCGTGTGGCGAAGAACTCGGTGCCAGTCATCATGGCCACAGCCCGGGATGAGGACATCGATAAGATACTCGGGCTGGAATTAGGCGCGGACGATTACCTGACCAAGCCGTACAACCCACGCGAGTTGGTGGCGCGCGTGAAGGCGGTGCTGCGTCGTACAGCACCCGGCGAGGGTGAATCAGAATCCGTTGGCGCGTTGCGTTACGGCGATTTGACACTGGACTCAGAACAGCACGAAGTGCGTGTTGGTGAAGAGTTAGTGGCGCTACGCGCTCAGGAGTTCGCAGTGCTACATGTACTAATGACTCATCCTGGAGTAGCTTTTACCCGCGAACGGTTGTTGATGTTGGCGTGGGGGTTCGATTTTTACGGGCAGACGCGCACCGTGGATGTGCACGTTGCCCAATTGCGCAAGAAACTACACTCCAGTCAGGTGAAGATCGAAACTGTACCCGGTATTGGCTACAAGATGGTGACCTAAATGAGCACATCCCTGCGCACACGCCTGCTGCTTTCCTACGGCTTGTTGATTGCCGTGCTGATGTGCCTGTTCAGTGCCGGGTTGCTGGCCAGTCTGTTGCGAAACCCGTTGGTGTACGAGAGCGCTTCCCAACAACTACGTACAGCCCAACGCATGGTCAGTACGCACACCGAGCTACTGACTTCCATTTCCGCTACCCCGGACGCTGACCTGATGGAGCAAGCTGCGCGCCTGTTGAACACGCGGGTGGTTTTCGTGCGTGAGGATGGGACGATGGTTGCCGATTCACAAGGGGATTCGGCAGCTCGCTTACGCGTACAGCCCGTGCGTTTGAAGCTTCTGGCGCAGCGTAACGAAATTGCTTTTCTGCGCGACGATTCGAACCGCCTCTGGCTGGTACTGGTCCAATCGATCGACGCGCATTCCTATCTGTTGCTGGCAGTGAGCCGCCCGCGGCTGCTCATTTTTGAGTTATTTACCAACGAATTCCTGCGCCCGGTAGTGCTGACCGGTCTCGTTGGACTGGTGTTGGCGTTATTGATCGCCTTGGGATTGGCGAAATGGATCAGCTCACCGCTCAAGCGTATTAGTCTGGCGGCGGATGCGGTGGCCGCCGGGCGGTACAAGCCTATTATACCTACAGGTCCGGAAGAGGTGCGCCTCCTGGCGAATTCGTTCAATCGTATGACACAACGTGTGCAGAATGCGATACAGTCGCAGCGCGATCTGGTCGCTAACGTTTCGCATGAATTGAAAACCCCGTTGACCTCTATCCAGGGCTTTACACAGTCGATTCTGGACGGTGTTTCGCAAACCCCGGAAGAGATTCATCAGGCAGCCGAAACAATTTTCAATGAGAGCAACAGGATGAACCGCCTGGTGCAGGATCTGGTGACCCTGGCGCGGTTGGAAACTGAGATGGCGGACTTGCATAAATCGCCTGTGGACATCAGCGCGCTGGTGCGCGGTGTGACCGAAAAGTTTCGCCCCCAAACAGCCCAGGCTGGGGTGCAGTTAAACCTGGATGTACCTGACCTGAACTGGTTGTTGGGAGATGAAGACCGGTTGGTGCAGGTGATCACCAACCTGGTGGATAATGCTATTAAGTACACTCCCACCGGGGGTGTAATTGGGGTTAGCGCCCATCCTCGCGGCAATAACATCGAAATCCGTGTGGCGGATACCGGTCAGGGTATCGACCCGGCCGACCGCGAGCGAATTTTCCAGCGTTTCTACCGTGCCGACCGCTCACAACCTGGTACCGGTCTGGGATTGACGATTACACGCCAGATTGTTCAGTCTCATGGCGGAACCATTCGCGTCGAAGATAATTCCCCGCGCGGCAGTGTGTTCATCGTTGAATTGCCATGCTCAACTGACCTGAGACAACCCTAGCTATGCATTAACCATAGAGACAGAGGTTTATTCGTTTCTCCGCTCTTTAAAATTCTTATCCTGCCTCTGCAGCCAACTTCAGAGGAGCTTTATGTCATTTTGCTTAATTTATCGGCTTCTTTCCCTGGTTACTGCATATAGTAAGCCCGGGTTGAACATGGTCAAAAACGAATTAACCATTTCTTCGCTATCGGGGGTAAACCCCTGTTCCACCCACCAGACTATGCATGACCACAATGCGCCGGTCTTTTTTGCGTATAGTCTTCTTGAGGTTTTCCATTTTCTTTCCTTTATCGTGAGTAACAAGTTTAAGCAATGGGTATGATTAAAAATCAATCGAAAAGTCTGTTTTTAAACAAACCGAGTTAACGAAAACAGACTAGAGGAGAACTACATCTTGTTTTATTGGATTGTTTGTAACTGCTCAGGCATTAAAACAAATAGTACCTTAACATTGCCAAAATCGTAAAACGCAAACACAATCAGGACATGGAACGGTTTCACCTACCCAGTGATGAAGAAATTGGCGCCGCCTATGATCAAGGGAAAGAGGCGGTAATTGCCCTCATTCATCAAACGGTAGGACAACTGGCTGCCCGCGTGCAAGCCTTGGAAGACCAGGTGGCGAAGAACAGCCGCGACCTTCCGACCCGCCTGACAGATTCGTCATAACCGCATCAGGTGGGTTCGTCAATTGCGCGTGAGGACCAGTAGTGTGTAGGGTAATTATGCAATACCCTACGGAGCATCCTTGAGTCCAGTCAGTCCAGGTCAGTTACTTCTTTGTCCAGCGATGCCCGGCTTGAAGCCAGCGGTGATTCTTCGAGCGATTGGTTGATCCGGGCATAAAGCTCATCTTTGGTGGGTTTGTGCTTGCCGAACCCCTTGAGGATATCAAGCATGTACTTCGTAAATTCCTGGGTGAGTTGTTTCATCGCCGCAGGAGATAGTTTTTGTCCTTTTTCAAACCAGAGAACGGTTGCATACCCCATCACAATGGTGGTGGAAGCGGCTAGTGCTGCTCCCAGCAGCCAACCCGGGATTCCCCCCAGCCGGCTGAGTTCCCGGAAAAGGGTTCGCGCAAGCATGCCTAATCCAAAGGTGCTGACCAGATCGGTCGCAACTTTAATTGTCGTTGTTACATTAAAAACGCGGGCGATTCCCACAACCATGACCGCCTGGGTGATTGTCAGGGGGATGAAGTCAATGACGGGTAGCGGGGTGAGGGCTATTGCAGCCGAAATCGATGCTGCGCTGGCAATGGATTTCCATGCCAACTGCCAGCGAAATTCCGGGAGAGCCTCACCCAGAGCGGCAACCATCTCAGGTTCTGCGGACGCTATTGCGAGCAGGATGCGAGAGAGATTCTTACCGTCTTTTGCCACGATCGGGATTACCTGGTCGGGGGAAAGACCTAAATTCTCAGCCGCCTTGTTCACAATGCTGTCAACGAGTTTTGGTCCCACCAGGTCGACTTTATTCAAAAGAACAATGTAAGGTTTCTTGAGCAGGGCAAGCTCATCGAACAGGGCTTTTTCGCCTTTTTTAATCCCCTGGAGCGCGTCGAAAACCAATACCAAAAAATCTGCCTGCTGGGCAGCGTAAAGCGACAATTCGTGTTCATGTTCTCCGATAAGGCCGACTGCGTCAGCCCCCGGGGTATCGACCACGGTGAATAAACCGGCGTCAGCGGGTTGGTTGGTGCGCGTTGTTCCGGGGAGAGGACCCACTGCTGCCATGTCGATCTTATTGGACACCATTTGGTTGTACAGGGTGGATTTGCCCACATTGGCAGGTCCAATAATCGCCACACTGCGTTTGTGCCCGAAAGCCTGGCGAAACTGGACAGTCGAAAGCTTGACCAGGTTGCGGATCAGTTTTGGATTGCTGGGAAACGAGGTGAGCATCGAGAGAAAACTTGTCTGTTCGGTTGTCCCAAGCGAATTCCATATCATACGGATGGTATCTTGCACATCCGGGGGAAAACGTTTGATGAAGTCTTCTATTTGAGACAAAAGATTTTCCTCTGCTTTCTTATTTTCTTCTATTCTACATTGAAATGGGGACGAATGCCGGAGTGATTTATTTATTACCCTTGATCCTATGATAACCTTCGAGAATTAATTCATTCAATTTTGTTGCTTTATACAAGAATTTTAAGACTGATTTTTTAGGTTAATTAATCATCTTCTTATGTTGGAGGGGTATAACGGGGATAGATAAGAGGAGAACTACATCATGTTTTATTGGATCGTGCTATGATTTCGCCGATATTTCTTTTGTTTTTGAAAAGCATTTATGCACTTTGTCTTGTGGTATTGTTCTTGTTCAGCATGAACAGCTTGACCTTGAGTATTCTTTTTCTCATTCATCGTAAAAGAATTTGGAACCAGACCACACCAGAGATGAAGCAGGAATGGCCGTTGGTGACCATTCAACTGCCTGTGTTCAATGAACGTTATATGGTGGATCGCTTGATCAAGTCCATCGTTCACCTTAATTATCCAGCAGAGAAACTGCAGATTCAAGTATTGGATGACTCCACCGATTCGACGACAGACCTGGTTCATGGACTCGTTGCGAGATACCAACGGCGCGGCGTGAATATTCAAATGCTGCACCGCGAGGACCGGACCGGGTTCAAAGCCGGGGCGATGGAATTGGCTCTGAAAAGCGCGACCGGTGAATTTGTGGCAGTTTTTGATGCCGATTTCCTCCCCGAATCAGATTGGTTGAAAAAAACCGTCCCGTTTTTCCAAAATCCTCAGATCGGGTTTGTTCAAACCCGTTGGGGACATATCAACAATCATTACAACTGGATCACGCGCCTGGCGGGGATGGCCCTGGATGCCCATTTTGTTGTCGAGCAAACGGCTCGGGCTGGTGCTAACCTATTGATGTCTTTTAACGGCACAGCCGGTCTTTGGCGTGTGGCTACCATCGAATCAGCAGGGGGATGGCAGGGAGATACCCTGACCGAGGATATCGACCTGAGCTATCGAGCTCAAATTGCTGGTTGGCACTACGTTTATGTACCTCAAATCGTGGTCAAATCGGAAGTTCCCGCCCAGATGGACGCATTGAAGAAACAGCAGGTCCGTTGGGTCAAAGGGAATCTCCAGGTATCCCGTAAATTGCTGGGAAAAGTGTTGTTTTCACATTTGACGCTGGGACAAAGGATCATGGGTGTGATGCAGTTGTTCATGCTCTTTATCCCTTATCCTGTTACTGTCATCACCTTGCTGCTGACATTCCCCATCAATCTTTATGCGCCGCATTATATGTATCTTTTTGGTTGGACGATGATCGGCTCACTGGGTCCAGTTTTCCTGTACACGATGGCGAAGTCTGAGTTCAATCCATCATTGATCAAACGAGTCTTGCTTTTGCCTGCCTTAACCCTCCTGGGAGTGGGAATTTCGATCAACTGCACATTTGGGATTTTAAGCGGATTTTCCAAAGAATCCGGTACTTTTGAACGGACGCCTAAATACAATTTGTCCAGCGGTAACGAGCAATGGGCGAAAAACAGTTATGCCTTAAAACTTTCGCCAGTCGCTGCTGCTGAATTTTTGATGGGGGCGTATATCCTGTTCTCGACACTTTACTTGTACGAGGTCCGGAATTATGCATTCCCTTACTGGCAATTATTGCCAACCCTTTCCTACTTTATGGTCGCCGGTTCGAGCACGGTGCAATCGTTACAACGCACGTATGCCAGGGCGCATCAGACCAATACCCAGTCCGAACCTCAAACATCCATCAGCTCGGATTAACAAAGCCAACCTTAAACGG
>CAVQOS010000010.1:0-11224 GCA_963714465.1 uncultured Chloroflexia bacterium
GGTCGTCATGTGCCTCAAGTTGGATGATATATGTTTTCATTCAGGTCGTGATAATTATACAACAAGCATTCTTCTCGAATTTGGATAATAATCACTATCACACTTATGCTGTTCAAGATTAGCATGACGTTTTCGGACATTCACTAACCCCATAGTGCTACACTATAGTATATTAAAGGATGTCCTGAGGAAAGGAGTATCGAAATGCGCAGACTATTACCCCTATTGATCGCTGCGATCCTTTTATTGTCTTCATGCAGTTATCCCTTCCAACAATCGACGCCAAACGCTCAAGACCTTGCGACAAAAGTTGCCCAAACTTTGACTGCCTGGCCGACTTTTCCATCAACCCAAACGCCTGTGCCGACTTCCATCCTCTCGACGCTTACGGTAACCCCAACATCCGCATCCACCACATCTGCAACCCCCACGATTTCTCCTGATGATCCGGTTTTGTCCCTGGGAACACCGACCTACTCAGATACCTTTACTTCCGGAAGCGCCTTTGGTCTAAAGACCCCTTATGAAGACAATGCGATTCATATTGAAGCCATCGATGGATCACTTGTCTTCAGGAGTCTTGCGGTGCACCAGGGTTGGCGCTGGCGCCTGACCAGCCGTATGGCTAGAAATTTGTATCTCGAGGGAACATTCACCACTGTTTCCTGCGCCGGGTTGGATCATTATGGATTGATGTTCCGCGCCCCCACTTATGATGACGGGGTCGGGTATTACGTTGCGCTTTCATGCGACGGTCAAACATATATGCAATATTGGGATGGCTCCAAAAGTCACACCCTTTTGGATTGGACCCCTGCGCCAAGCGCCCTCACCGGAAAAGATCAAACCAACCGTCTGGGAGTGATGGTCAAAGAGCATACCTTTGCGATATACGTCAATGGGGTACTAGTGAAAACCGTTGGTGACGATGCATTGAATGAAAAAGGACATTTTGGTGTTTTCGTCAGTGCCCTCGACACGCCCAACTTTACCTTTAAGCTGGATGAAATAAAAGAATGGGATCAACCCTAATCAATGGAGATTCATCCATGGAAACTGCCTCGCCCTCGCGCGAAAATGCAATTCGCCTGGCGCAAGCCAGGGTTTCAGAAAAACCTGTTTATATCGATACCGAAACAACCGGCTTGGGAAGAAATGACGAAGTGATCGAAATATCGATCATTGATTATGACGGGACGATCCTTCTTTCATCGCTAGTCAAACCCACCCAACCCATTCCGAGGGATGCCCAGATGATCCACGGCATTTCTGATGCCATGGTCGAGGATGCTCCAACCTGGCCGGTTCTTTGGCCTAAAATCCGCGGATTCTTCTACGGTCGGACGATCGCTGCCTACAATGCCCCTTTTGACCTCAAAATGATGCAGCAGTCGCATCTGCGTTACCGTCTCCCCTGGCGGGAAAATCTCAACATGCTGGATGTACTTCTGATTTATTCCGATTTCAAAGGACTCTGGGATCCGATCCGGCGATCCATGAAGTACTTCAAGCTTGAAGAGGCAGGAAGGTACTTCCAGATACCCCTGCCGAATGCCCACCGCTCGGCGGCTGACGCCTTGCTCACCCGCGCCGTACTGCACAGCATCGCCGGGTTGCCATACGATTAAGCGCTTAGGATTGCACCGTGAATTTCAGCGAACTCACTCAAGCACAGCAGGCGTTTCTCGACCGCCTGTTTGAAAGCAAAACGCTCCTCACCGGACCGGCAGGCAGCGGTAAAAGCACGGCTGCGGTCGAGCGCTTGAAACTGATGGTCGGCAACGGTATTCCAGCCCGCTCGATTTTGATCCTGGTGCCTCAAAGAAGCCTGGGGATTCCCTACGCCCATGCGATCCAAAGCCCTGAGTTCCCGGCAGGCGGTGAACCGGCTGTGGTCACGCTAGGTGGGCTTGCGCAGCGGATGCTCTCTCTGTTTTGGCCAATGGTCGCACAAAGTAGCGGCTTTTCGAATCCCACACACCCGCCCCAATTTCTGACGCTCGAGTCAGCCCAGTACTACATGGCCCAGGTGATCCAACCCCTGTTACAAAAAGGATATTTCGAGAATATTACGGTGGATCCGAACCGCCTGTACAGCCAGATCCTGGACAACATCAATAAATCTGCGGTGGTCGGTTTTCCGCTCGATGAAATTGGCGCACGCTTGAAAAATGCGTGGGTGGGACAAGCCACGCAGTTGGTGGTTTACGACCAGGCACAGGAATGCGCTTTGAAGTTCCGCGAATTTTGCCTTCAAAACAACCTGTTGGATTACTCGCTGCAATTCGAACTTTTTACCCAAAAACTCTGGAACTCGCTGCTTTGCCGCCAGTATCTGATGAGAAATTATCGACACCTGATCTATGACAACATCGAAGAAGACGTTCCCGCTGCCCATGACCTCATCGCCCAGTGGCTGCCTGATTTGGATTCCGCCTTACTCATCCAGGATACCGGCGGCGGATTCCGTTCATTCCTTGGAGCAGACCCGGCTTCTGCAGACACTTTGGGCGCAAGGCTCCAGGAGAAAGTAGTCTTTTCCGAATCCTTGGTGCAATCACAAGCGATCCATTCCTTCCAGTCTGTCCTCCACCGTTCCATTCGTGAGAAAAGCATTTCGAGCGAAGCATCCATGGATTGGGAAGGCGCATTCGATGTCAGCTTCTTTTCGCTTCTATCCCGAAATGATGGATTGGACCGCTGCCCAGGTGGCACAGCTCCTCGAGAAGAATGTACAGCCCAACGAGATCACGGTACTTACGCCTTATCTGAGCGATTCATTGCGTTTTTCGTTGTTCGATCGTTTTGAAAGGAAAGGGATCCCGGTCAAGACTTTCCGCCCCTCGCGCAGTTTGAGGGATGAACCGGTCACACGGGCTTTGTTGTGCCTGGCGAAAATTGCCTTCCCACACTGGCATCTGACTCCGACCAAACATGAAGTCCGGCAGGCATTCGTGCAAACCCTTGCCGGGGCTGACTTGATCCGGGCAGACCTGCTTTCTCAAACGCTGTACCAGCCGGGAAAACCGGAAGGACCATTAACTCCCTTCGAGAGAATCCTGGCAGAAATGCAGTCACGCATCACTTTTTCGTTGGGTGAAAAATATGAAGGACTGCGCGATTGGCTGATCAAGTTTCGCGAGCAGCCTGTGAACGAACTGGATATCTTTTTCAGCCGTCTCTTCGGTGAAAAGCTTTCTCAGCCTGGCTATTGTTTCTACCAAAACCAGGAAGCAGCCTCCATTACGGCACGCCTGATCGAGTCTGCCAGGAAATTTCGGCAATCCGTGCTTGCAGAAAAGATCCCCCTCCAGGTGCCGGTGGGCAAAGAGTATGTCAGCTTGCTGGATAACGGCTTGATCGCTGCCCAATCCGTGCGCGGATGGAAGCAGCAAATGGAGGCGAATGCTGTCCTTCTGGCACCGGCTTTTACCTTCTTGATGAGCAATCAACCTGTGCGTTATCAATTCTGGCTGGATGTAGGGTCGCATGGATGGTGGACGCGCCTTGACCAGCCCCTGACGCAGCCTTATGTGCTGAACCGCCAATGGAATCCAGCCAACCGCTGGACTGAAGCATTCGAATACGCCACAAATCAAGAGAGCCTGGACCGCCTGGTAGCGGGGTTGTTAAGCCGCTGTAGAGACAAGGTTTATCTCGGCATCTCCGGGATGAACGAGCAGGGGAACGAAGAACGCGGCGAACTGGTGAACGCCATTCAAACCTTGCGCAGGCAGCTCGTCAAACATCAAGAGGCGGATCATGTTTAACCCACGCCCACATCAAGCCGAAGTTCTCAAGTACCGCGGCGGATGGATGGGCGTCTCGGCTGTTCCAGGGAGCGGAAAAACCCATACCCTCTCCTGCCTGGCAGCACAATTGATTCTCGACGAATGTATAAAATCTGACCAGGAAGTGCTCATCGTCACCCTGGTCAATTCAGCCGTGGACAATTTCAGCAGCCGAATAGCAGGGTTCGTCAAGGAAGCCGGACTGCTTGAAAATGTCGGCTACCGCGTTCGTACCCTGCACGGACTGGCGCATGATATCATCCGCGAACGACCTGAAAAAGCAGGTATCTCTGAACAATTTACTATCATCGATGAAGGTGAAGCCGGCAAAATGGTGGACGAGATCTCCGCGGCATACTTGCGAGAACATCCCGAATTGACCCAAACCTTTATCAATGCCGACGCCGAAAATTCATCTTCCAGCCGGCTCAATTCACAATGGAACAACCTGCTCAAATCGATCAATACAAGTTTTATCACCCAGGCGAAGGACCTTCAGGTGGAACCGGCTGAGATCAAGCAGGCGATCGAGAAACATAAATTGCATGACCCCATGATGGACATGGCGATTGATGTCTATACGCAGTACCAGCGCGGGCTGAGGTTTAGAAATGCGGTCGATTTTACCGATCTGATCCGCCTGGCATACAAAGTGCTGCTTTCAGATTCCGAATACCTCGAACGCCTGCGCTATCGCTGGCCTTATGTACTCGAAGATGAAGCCCAGGATTCGTCTTTCTTGCAGGAAAAGATATTGGAGCTGCTTATCGGCAGGGACGGCAACTGGGTTCGTGTGGGCGACCCCAACCAGGCGATCTACGAAACCTTCACCACAGCCAACCCCAAATATCTGCGTGAGTTCATGGAACAGCCGGCGGTGATCAGGCAGAGTCTTCCCAATTCCGGGCGCTCCAATTTAAGCATCATCCGCCTGGCAAACTCGCTCATTCGCTGGACGGAAACCGAACACCCGGTGGAAGAACTGCGGGGTTCCCTCACTCTACCCTTGATCGAACCGGCACCCCCTGGCGACCCGCAGCCCAACCCGCCCGATCAACCCAATGCCGTTTATATTCATAAAGCGAAGATCAAACCCGAAAAAGAGATCGAACTGGTGGTCAACTCGCTCAAAAACTGGCTGCCCCAAAACCCCGACAAGACGGTGGCGGTACTCGTCCCTATTGGTAAACATGGTGAAAAAGTGGTTGAGCAGCTCGACCAGGCAGGTATCCCGGTTGTAGAAATGCTGAAGAGCAGTCAATCAACGCGTAGAACCGCACGGGTAATCCA
This sequence comes from uncultured Chloroflexia bacterium, assembly GCA_963714465.1. GTDB lineage: Bacteria > Chloroflexota > Anaerolineae > Anaerolineales > Anaerolineaceae > UBA6107. The sequence goes on from CAVQOS010000010.1 coordinate 5,082, forward strand.
AAAATTGCTCTTGTCACTGGCAGATCCATCATCATCTGTAAAATGTTCCAATGCTTTCCAGGAGATATACGAATCCCCGGAAGCATCGATCGAAGAGAATGAACAGATCAAACGCTTGGCTGCCGTTTTGCGCCGGGTGGCAAAACTCGAGGAGCTTTTCTACCCAAATGCTGAGCGGAGTGTAGAATCCCTTTTTGGCGTTTCTGACCTTACACCAGAGGATGTGGAAATCATTCAAGACTTCATCAAGAAAATGCTCCGCTGGCAGGCAGCCTCTTCTTTGCCGATCGATCAGTTGGTACTCACGCTTGCCCAGGATTTATTTTCATCTCCATCTGAACTCGCGCTTGCACATAAGTTCGCACTCCTGCTCGAGTTTAGCGCTGCCAATCATCCTGAATACCAGCTCATCCAATTTGCAGATGAATTGAAAGAAATTTCAAGCAACGAGCGCAAATTCCTGGGATTCAGCGAAGAAGAAACGGGGATCAACCCGGACCAACACAAAGGACAGGTATTCGTCCTCACCTACCACAAAGCCAAAGGGTTGGAATGGGACCGGGTCTACCTGCTTTCAGTGAATAATTATGACTTTCCATCCGCACAGGAAGGCGACGAATACATCAGCGAAAAATGGTTTGTCAACGGGCAGATCAACCTTGAAGCCGAATTGCTTGCCAAACTGAGAGCCTTGATCGCCCATGATATTCCTGCGGTCTTCGCCTCCAACCGTGACGCAACGCTGCAGGCGCGGGAAGATTACGCTGCCGAGCGGCTGCGCCTGTTTTACGTAGGCATCACCCGCGCGCGTGAAAATCTGATCATCACCTGGAACAGCGGGAAACGTGAAACCAGTACCATGTCGTTGCCGCTTCAAGCCATGATTTCAACGATGGAGAATAAAGATGCTGCCGCCTGATTTTTCGTTCAGCCAACAAAACCTGCAGGATTATTTCGACTGCAAGCGGCGATTCTATCTGCGCTACATCGAGCATTTGGAATGGCCGGCGATCGAATCCGAACCAGTGTTGGAGCAGGAGCAATTGATGGAACTCGGTCACACTTTCCATGTCCTTGTCCAACAAAGCTTATCGGGTATTCCTGCGGAGAGCATTCAAGCTACCCTGCATGACGAAGAACTGCAACGCTGGTGGGACAATTTTCAAGCCCTTGAACTGCACCTCGCCGATAACAAATACTACGTCGAAGAAATGCTGTCCATCCCGTTTTACAGTTTTCGCCTGATCGCCAAGGTGGATTTGATCATCGTCCAGGCGGATCAGAGCATTTTGATCTATGATTGGAAAACCTCGATGCGGGTACCCAACCGTGAGGCTTTCATCCGCCGCGCCCAATCGAAGGTTTACCCCTATGTGGTCACCCAAGCCAGTCAAACCTTAACCCAGTCTGATCCGGTGGACCCCGAAAACATAAAAATGATCTACTGGTTTCCCGAACACCCTTTGTTGCCCATTGAAATGGAATACTCCGCAGCCAAATTAGAAAAGGATGAGAAAGAACTTTCCAGGCTGGTCACCGAAATCAACTCGATGAACGGCAGAGAAGAATTCCCAAAGACCGATAACCTCCGGCTCTGCGAGTATTGTGCATTCAGATCGTTTTGCGGGCGCGGCAGTTCTGCCGGCAGCAGCGACGAGGAAGTGCTCTCACCCTCCGGAACGGATGAAAACCCCTTTGAAATCGATTTCGAATCGCTCTAGTGGATAGGACCTGACCTTCATGAAGATCACGCAAAAATGGATCTATCCGCCACCCTTGGAAATCCCACCCGAGCTTAAGCGCGGCTTTGGCGGATCAAACTTTTTATTGGAATCTCTCGTCCGCCGCGGGATCAAAACCCCTGAATCCGCTGCGGCTTTCTTGGACTACACCAAATATACGCCCCAGCCTCCCAAAGCGCTACCCGGGGTCGTCGCAGCCGTGACCCGCATCCTGGAGGCGGTTGCCAAGCACGAGACGATCGGTGTTTGGGGAGATTTCGATGTCGACGGTCAAACCGCAACCGCTGTCCTCGTGGATACCTTGCGGAAAATTGGGGCAGAGTTGCATTTCCACATTCCCATCCGCAGCCAGGAATCTCACGGCATCAAATTGTCAGCGCTTCAGAACTTCCTCACACCAGACATGAAGGTGCTGCTTACCTGTGATACCGGGGTCTCAGCAAATGATGCAGCAGCTTATTTGAAAACGGTGGGGGTTGACCTGATCATCACCGATCACCACCAACTCCCCAAAACGCTCCCCGAAGCTCTCGCGATCGTCAACCCGCAATTCCTGCCTGAAGGGCATCCATTGCATGATCTTGCAGGAGTGGGTGCAGCGTATAAATTGGCTGAGGCACTGCTGGAGAAATACAGTCTCGAAGGTGAAACACAAAAACTGCACGACCTTGTCGCCCTGGGAAGCATCGCAGACATGGCAGTTCTCAAGGGGGATACGCGTTTTCTGGTTCAATCAGGCTTGAACCGCATTCGCACTGCGCCCCGCCTGTTTCTGAGCAAAATGGCAGAGCTGCTCGATCTTCCTCTCGACCGACTCAACGAGGAACACATTGGCTTCTATATTGCCCCCCGCATGAACGCTGTGGGTCGCCTGGATGACGCCAACCCCATGGTGAACCTGCTGCTCTCGAACGATGTCACCAAGGTGAACATCACCCTCAATCAAATGGAAGCCCTGAATGCCAACCGGAGGGTATTGGTCAGCCAGGTTTTTGAGGGCTGCATGGCACAACTCGACTCGAACCCTGCCCTGCTTGGGCAACCTCTCTTGATCCTCTCCCATCCCGAGTGGCCTGCCGGGGTTATCGGCATTGCCGCAGGACGTTTGGCTGAATTGACCTATCGCCCCGTCATCTTATTCAGCGGCGACTTGAATGGGATTCTGCGCGGGTCAGCCCGCTCAGTCGCAGGGATTGACATCACAGCTGCCCTCACCCGGAACCAGGATCTGTTGCTTACCTTCGGCGGGCACCCCATGGCAGCCGGGCTTTCACTCAAAGGTGACCACTTGCCGGAATTTCGCGTCCGCATGCAGCAGACCGTGGCTGAAATGGCAGTCGATCACCCGGTTGAACCTGAACTTCAAATCGAAACAAGCCTGAATTTGGAGCAGGTCAAAATTGACCTGCTTGCCGATCTTGACCGGCTGGCCCCATTCGGAGCCGGGAATCCGCCTCCCATCTTCACAGCATCCGGGTTAACGCTCGAAGATACGGCTGTGCTGGGTCGCAACAGCGAACACCTTCAAGCTTTCGTCAAGGATGAGCAGGGAGTAGAGTACAGAATTTTATGGTGGCAGGGAGCCGACCTTCCCCTACCCGAGGGTAAATTTGATCTTGCCTACACGGCTCATCTGAATATCTATCGGGGTAGTCCTCAAATCCAATATGAGTGGGTTGATTTCCATCCGTCTCAAGACGAAAGCGTCATTCGTAGACGCAAAACCAAGAGACAAATGCACCTGGTGGATTACCGTACATCTGCAGAAATTACCCCCGATATCCTGGCTGAATTGAATTTGGAGCATGGACTTGTCTGGCAGGAAGGCGCAACCCCGAACCCACCTTTCGGTGTCGACAGAATTCACTTGGAGAAAGCTCAAGCGGTGGCAATTCTTACAATCCCCCCGTCATCCAGGGTATTGTTGGAAACCGTTGAAAAAGTAAAACCTGCCACTCTCTTCTTCCTGGGCAACCTGCCCGCTGAAAACGACCTTGGCTTCTTTTTGAAGGAGATCGGATCGATCCTCAAGTTGATAACCAAGGATAAAGCGAATGCAATTTCCGTTTCACAATGGGCAGCGAAGATGGCTACAAGCGATGAATGCATCCACCTCGCCATTGAATGGTATGCAGCCAAAGGATTGGTTAGCCTGGTCCAGATGGGCGGTGATCAAATCCGCATAACCTCAGGCGGCAGCCCTGACCCACATCAAGCTGCCGATCTTCAAACAAGGCTAAAATTTAACGCTAAAGAGATTTCTGCTTATCGCCGATATTACATGAAAGCTTCACTGGAATCTCTCATGAACCTCCGCGAGTATTAAGTCGACAATTTTACTCTTATTTTGTTTGGTATAATGCATTTACGATGAAAACATCATTCTCTCGCCGCGATTTTTTGAAAATAAGCGCCCTCGGTTTATCCAGCCTGGCCTTCAGACCTTCCTATGATTTTGGGGAGCTTCAGGACGGTGAAAATCTTGCCAGGGTGGCAATTGCTTCGGTGAGCGTACACAGCAAGCCTGACGAAACCAGTCGGATTCTCTTCCAACGCTATCGTGATGAAATTGTCAATATCTATTATGAAGAAATTTCCGATGGGGAGCCAAAATATAACCCTCTCTGGTACCGTGTTTGGGGCGGATATATCCATTCAGCTCACATGCAGAAGGTACAAGTCAAGCTGAACCCGGTTCAAACAAATCTAGGCACCAGTCCCCACATTGCTGAGATCAGCGTACCATACGCGCAGGCTTATTTGCACCGCACTGCGAAAGAATGGGAACAGATTTATCGCCTTTATTACGAATCGGTACATTGGGTCGTCGGGATGCTCGAGAGACCCGATGGTACGCTCTGGTATCGCATCAAAGACGAGATGTTAAACCAGGATAACCTGGATTACTATGTTCCTGCCAGGCAAGTCCGTTTTGTGGGTCTTGAGGAACTGACGCCGATTCATCCGGAGATCCCGTCCGATCAAAAGCACGTGGAAGTGTCCATCGTCAAGCAGGAACTGACCGCTTTCGAAGCCGATAAAATCGTCCTCAAAACGAAAATCTCATCCGGGCTTGCTTATCGTCCTGAGGGTCAGATACCCTGGGATACCCCAACCGGGAGATTCTACATTCAATCCAAAATGCCCTCCAAGCACATGGGCGGCGGGCAGCTTACAGATGACCTCGAAGCCTATATTCTTCCAGGCGTACCATGGACCTCATTCTTCGAGACGACGAATGGGGTGGCATTCCACGGTACCTATTGGCACAACAATTTTGGTGTGCCCATGAGCCATGGCTGCGTCAATATGCGTATGAGCGAAGCTAAATGGATGTTTCGCTGGCTAACCCCCGGAGCCGATCTATCGAAGATGAACACGGTCGGTCAAGGAACCAGGGTGGATGTATTTAGTGACTAGTGGAAGAAATGTTACGCGGCGGTTCATTCCCTACAAATTCCAGGAAGACTTGATTTCCCAATAATCTGCCTTTGCGAGTCAGCCGCAGGCTGCGTTCTGGAACGTTGATGATTTCGAGCAGCCCTTCGTTGATTAGCCGCTTTATTTGCACCGCGAAAAGCTCGTCAAACCCGACCCCGAACTTCTTTTTGAATCCTGTGGCAGAGACTCCGCTGGCAGTTAATCGCAGCCCCACCATCATGCTTTCCTGGGCTTGATCCCACCAGCTTAATTGATTGGCTTCCTTGATTGCCGGGCTGGCCGGGTAAGATTGGGGCAATTTTTCGCGAATCCGCGTTAGGTATTCGGGGATGAGCGAAACGTTTTCAGTTCGCGTGCCGTTGATGAATCCGTGAGCGCCTGCGCCAAAACCATAATAGGGTCCGTAATGCCAGTACTGCAGGTTATGCCTGCATTGGGCAGGCTCACCGCGCGACCAATTGGAAATCTCGTATTGATCAAATCCTTGTGATTCAAGGAATTCTTCCGCCAGCTCGTACATGTCGGCTGCAAGATCGTCATCCGGGGGCTCGAGCAAGCCTTTTTGGATCCAACGAGCCATGGGCGTCTCTTCTTCGATGGTCAGCCCGTAAACCGAAAGATGATCCACGCCCATATCGGTTGCTCTTTGCAGGGTTGTCTTCCATCTTTCCAGGCTTTGACCAGGGATGCCAAAAATGAGGTCAAGATTGATATGCCGAATCCCTGCAATTTTGCATGCCTTGACCGCCGCTAGCACATCCTCGAATGTATGCAAACGGTCCAGGATTCGCAGGTCATCAGGATGAGCAGATTGCATACCAAAACTGAAGCGGTTCACACCGCTGGCAGCATATTGCTGGATTCTATTCAGGGTTACCGTTCCGGGGTTGGCTTCAAGCGTAATTTCGGCATCTTGACAAACCCTAAAACTCTGCCTGGATGCTGATATAATCTGATTCA
>CAVQOS010000011.1:0-89869 GCA_963714465.1 uncultured Chloroflexia bacterium
TTAGCTTTAGAAAACAATCGACCGCCATGAAGAAGACTGGCGGTCGATTGCTGTTTATGATACCTGCCGCTTTCGGCGATCAACCTCGTTGACCAACTCCTGGCGATTCTTTCGCCACAATTTCTCGATGTCGTAATCATAGCCTGTCAGGGCAAAGGGGGCACGAGCTTGCAACGAATGCAGCAATTCGTCAACTTTGGCTTCTTTTACCTGGATCGAAATCCGTTTTCCGTCACGATCGCAGACCATGGCGCTGAAAGTCTTGCTGACGGCAATGCCGTACGTGCGGTGTGTGGTCACGTGCTTGTATATCCAAACAATATCGTTGATACGCATTACATTCAATTTAAAAAGGTGCGAATCGATGAGCCACGTTTGAGTTACCCAGGCTGATCCGAGCTTGGGGGCTGTTGGATCGATCTCCATTTCCACCTGTGCAGCAACCAATTCAGGATTGCCATAGACCGCCAACCCCCGCATGATTGGATGACTGAGCGGGTCCAAAGTGCGTCGTAGCACGGTAATGCCAAGCACGGCACACAGGATCAAAGTTAGGATCGCTGCGCCGATGCCCCAATATCCATTTTCCCGAAAATCCTTGGTATCGAGCAGCGCAGGTAAGAATACACCTTCCAAACCAGGATATTCAACCTCGAGAGCACCGATCACCTCTGTCATTTCCTGTTCCGGCATAGAAATCAATGAGCCTGTGTAATGATCGAGCAGATTTGCCTGTGCTGTGCGGACGAGCAATAAACGGTCTTGAATGGGTAAAGCATAATAATACTTTTCCACCGATTCGGTGCCGTTATCGCTGGTCGCAACGTATTGATATCCTGTGTCTAGAGCAGTGTCCCCTTGCACAACCAGATAATACTCCAGGCGGTCTTCCGGTTTTTTTATTGACAACAATTCATTCTGGTCAATGGTAAATGGACCTTTGAGAAAATTATAATAATACCGGGAGAGGACAAATGCCATGAGCACGAGGACGATAAAGCCAAATGCTGCCAGTCCCAATGACCTAAAGTTCGATCTTTGGATCGTTTTCCGTACGAATCCTTCTGTCATACCTTACTCCAGTGTTTGGTAGTGATTTACCATCCATGACCGGTGAAACCGGTCAGCGGCTGTAAATTACGTATGGAAAATTAAGCTTGACTTCTTTCCCCGCCTTGAGAGCCACCGTCTGAGGACCAGACCCGGTGACTGGACTGACCCCTGTTGGAATGGGTCCAATCACTGACAGGCAATATTTTCCAGGTTGAATTCCCTTAAGTTCATAGGTTCCATCGATGGACGTCTGAACCGCAGCCATAACCTTCCCCTCAGAGCCGCACGTACCTTCGTTAAGGTTCAAAGTCAGGTTTTCGAACCCTGGTTCGCCAGGATCCTGGTAGAAATTGGCATTGCGGTCGTACCACACCAGTCCGCGAATCGTCGCATCCGAAACCCCCGGTATTCGATCGATCATCAATGGACACAACCCTGGCTCCGTTCCTGTGGGTTCAAACCCAACCACCCAGCGGCAGGTATTATCCACAACTGCCAGGTCCTTGAGCGGATAAGCCTGGCTTTGAGTGATCAACGGAGAGCCAGCCTCGCTCAACGTGAAATGGTCGTTATAGTCAAAAAGACTTGGCGAGATCACATTCTCAGCCCAGGCATTCCACATGAATGCCTTGTCATTGTCAATGATCGATTTCTTGAATGCAATTTGTATCGAGCTAAAATCGCCAGGGTTTATTCGCGCCCAGGCTGCATCTGTGTCGTAACCCTGCCCGGAATCAAATATTTTCTGTTCATATCCGTCACCGTTTTTGGCAAGATCAGATTTTATCGGAATCGCGCCGCCTACATCCCGGTTTGCATCACGCCAAACGGAGACATTTTCCACCGACCACATGATTCCCGGTTTTCGAGCGACAACCAACACATCCCCGCGACCGTCGAGATCGACATCGATTTCAACTCCATAAGAGCCCGAAAGTAGGCTTCCTCGGGGAGCGCTTGCCAGTTTTATCGTCACATAAACCCAATTGCCAGAACGAGACAGCCCTGCCTGCAGGATATCCAGGTCAGGAGAGTATTTGTCCATGCTGCCCGAATTGAATGGGCGCTCATAACTTCCAGATTCGAAATTATCCCCAGCCACCACCCTTTTCGAGTTGGCATACGCTGAAGAATCCGGGTCGATGATCTGTGATTCAAAATGTTCTGCTGGGTTTGAAGGCGTGACCATGTGCTTGATCTTTTGGGTCGCCGTAGCCAGCGGGGTTGAAGGTGTTTGTGAAGCTGTCGGCACTGGAGGAGTGAAAGTGTTTGTTGGCTTTTCACGCGTTGCGGTCACCGTCAATGTTGGCGTGGGGGTAATGACTGGTTGCTGAGGAGTGCAACCGGCTACAAGGCTGATTAAGACAACCAGAATGATGCTGTAACGCCAAAAAGACATCCTCAACTCCAGTTTCCCCTTATGGTCTCCTTAATTATAGGTTCATCAATCGGCGAATACAACCTATCGGCGAGCTTCTCTACGATTGGTGCCACCACTTAACAAGATTGAAAGACCTCTCCCGTATTATCTAAAAATTATTGTTTTATTACCAATACATTACTATAATGGTTGTGTTCGGATAAGTAATATTTTAGGCTCTTTATTGTTATGTTGAGGTAATTCTGATGCGAGATTTTCCTTCGAAACCGTTACGCTTGATGCTCACGACTGCTCTTGCAGTCTGTTTTCTTTTTTCCCCATTCACAAAAGTATTCGCCGATACAGCTTCCTCCGGTGCCCAAAGTGCTCCATCTTCCACTCTGCAATCGCTTGAGTCATTTGCAGTCTCTCTAAAGAATGGGCGCACGAGTCAACTGGTGGGCGTTTACTCCCCCAACGTCATGGCTTTTCCCGTTGTTCAACAACCTTCAGGGAATGCTTCTTTTGTCTCCACCAAAGCCAACACTCTGACGCAATTTGGGATCGCGAGCAAGTACGGCTCCACCGGTTTACTCGCGCATAACACCATGGCGGGCGCTTACTTTTACAATCTGAAAACCGGAGATGTGATCTCGGTTATTTATGGCGACGGTTCGATCGATCTTTTCAGGATCGATCAAATCCAAAAGTACCAGGCACTCGATCCATATTCACCCTATTCCAATTTTGTTGACCTTAACAACCCGGGCGCCCAGCTCAGCAGTACCGATCTTTTCTACCGCACGTATGGTCTTGGAAACGTTCTCGTTCTTCAAACATGCCTTTCCAAAAATGGAAACGATTCATGGGGACGCACTTTCGTGATTGCCTCTCCGCTGAATGGAAACCCGGCTGATTACTACAAAACTTATGCCTATGGCAAGGTCAGCGGCAAAATCAGCCCAAGAAGCTATTCGCTAAGTGCAAATTACTAATTCAACCAGGGGCTCACACACACCGGCGGACCAACCGCCGGTTTTTTTATTTTCCTTTTTGGATTACACTAACTGGAACATAAAACGAAAGGCGACTTCATGCTGAATTCCATATCTTTGAAAGAATTTAATACTGATATTTTTTCATTATTTGATGATGATTGGTTCCTCCTGACCAGCGGTGATTTTCTGGCAGGTCAATTCAACTGTATGACCATCTCCTGGGGAAGCCTCGGCACCATCTGGAATCGTCCTTTTGCCCAGGTGGCAGTCCGTCCAACCCGTTACACCTTTGAATTCATCGACAAGTATCCCGACTTCAGCCTTTGCGGATTTTCGAAAGACTTTCGCCCTGCCTTACAGCTCCTCGGGGCTATCTCAGGGCGGGATGGTAACAAGATAGCCCAAGCCGGCTTAACCCCAATAGCTTCCACAAAGATCGGCTCGCCCTCCTTTGCCGAAGCATCCCTTGTGCTTGAATGCCGGAAAATGTATTCCCAGGATATGGATCCGCACAGCTTTATAGATGCTCGGATAATGAACAATTATTCCAAACAGGATTATCACCGGCTTTACTTTGGCGAAGTTCTCGAGCTCCGCGGAAGCGAGAATTATCTTCATCAAAATTGACCATTGTGCACATATAAAAGTAGATGGCGCGGTAACCCGCCATCTACTTTTTTCCCCCTTGCTAGTACGCCAGTTGAACCCTCCCAAAGGTTCAACTAAGAGCAGACATAACCGATCCAGTTTTCTAACCTGATCTCACGAACTGAGTATCTCAACAAACACATCCACCACTTCAGGATCATATGCAGTGTTCTTGCCTTTGATCAATTCCTGAATGGCTTCTTCGGTCTTGATCGCAGGACGGTACACCCGCCCTTCGGTCATCGCACAATAAGAATCTACCACTGCGAGGATCCTGCCGCCTAGCGGGATTTCATCTCCCCGCAGGTGGTTCGGATAACCCGTGCCATCCATTCTTTCATGATGGCTTCTTACCATTGGCGCGAGCGATTCGAGCCCAGATATCTCGCTCACGATTCGCGCCCCGATCTCAGGGTGGGTTTTCATTTTCTCCCACTCTTCATCATCCAGCGGACCCGGTTTCCGGAGGATGCGATCTTCGATTCCAATTTTGCCAATATCATGCAGCAGTGACGCCCAACAAATTTCACGAACATCTTTGGGATTGCAGCCCAATTTGGTGGCCACTTTTTCAGAGAGCTCTGCAATGCCCTTACTGTGTAACCCGCTGTGAATATCACGGGTTTCGAGTGTTTTTGACAACGCCAAAACGGTCTCGAGTGAGAGGTTTTCCATCTGCTGATTGATGCGCGATCGATAAATGGCGTTCGATAGTTGATCTGTGATCAGATCGATGAGGTATCGCGTATCCTCGCGCTGGAAATCCATGCTGAATCCAAGACCGTCGCCGATCACCATCACTCCGATTCGGTTAAGATCAACGCTCATCGGTAAGATAAACACCCGCGAGACCGAATTCAAACCGAGTGCCAGGCGTTCTTCGACAGTGAGGCCTTTTTCATCGGCATTCACTGTGGCTAATGTATTGGCGTCCAGTACCGTGTTAAAGAGCTTTTCTGCCGCTTTTCCTTCAGGCAGGTTCGCCAGGTTGCGGACAACAATGTAATTGCGATAATAAGCAGCTCGAGTATAAAAATGCTGGTTCGTTTCCAATAAAATGATTTTGCAATAATCCACGCCCAGTATTTCTACGATATGCTGCGTTGCATCTTCCATCAATTCCTGGGGGGTATCTGCACCCAGCAAAAAGTGACTTAAATCCGAAAGCTCAAGGAGATTCCCTTGAGGTTTCCGGAGGGGTGCTGGGGTTCCTCCGGCTATATAATACGGTGCATTATGAATAAAATGGCTCATGCCTGTTCCACATTAAATGGATCATCGATCAAGCCACAATCAACCGCCCCCACACCTTCCAGTTGGTTGGGATTACCAGATAGACCAATAAGGTTGATTAATCGGCGGCAGTGCAGGATACGCCGGTCATCATTCCAGTGCTATTCATTTGGCGGGCAAATTCAGCCAGTGAAGTGGCACGGATGGAAGCCAGCATGCGGGTATCTGCATGGTCCAAATGGAAAGCTTCGCCGCCAAATCCCATGCGGACAGCCATTTCAGGATCTGAAAGGAGAAGTTTGCGGAATTTTTCGTTGACCACAGCTGCAGTCAAAATTCTGCTGTATTCATGTTCTTTTACAGGGGCTTTCGTATCAGGTCGATCAAAATCATGAAAAATGTTACTCATGGCTAAACTCCTTGGAAGACTCTTTTGTCTTCTTCCCCATGTTCCATAACAACCAGATCGCGCCGGCAGACATCAAAACATCGCCAATGCTGAACGCGACTCCGTAATGCACCCAATCAGGTAGCATAAAGCGGTCTGACAAGAACCATAGTTTTGTCGATTGCACGGTCAAGACGATATCTTTCCCGTATCCAAGTCGACTTCCTATTGACCACGTTCCTGCCGGGGCATTTGGAAGTAGTTTTTGAACCGTTTCAGGGCTGATCGGCATCCATCCGCCGTTCAAACTGATTGCCAAAAGATTAGCAACCAAACCCAGGATCATCGGCCAAAAACCTACGTTACGGATGTTAAAGATCGAAAATGCGAGAAGAAAGACCTGAGAAAAACCTAATAGTGCAGACACCACATTGTCGGGCAGGCTTGAACGGGTGGCTGGCAGTGAAAAAGCGATGAATTGGGGAATAAAGGCGAGGATCACTAATCCGGGGTAGCGAAGCTCAGAAGCACGATATGTTGATTTATTCACCCATGCGCGGACGAGACCGGCTGCCAGGCCGATGAAGACTGCGGTGACCAGGATCATTGATGTCGATTAGCGTCCGACTGTACCAGTGGCTTCAGGAGCACCGGCTGCAAAAACAAACAATGCGAGGGTGAGGACGAGGATAAGCACACGAAGGGTGTTGGCGTGTTTCATGGCAAAGAAGGAAGCATTCGAGGTCAGGGTTTTCATTTGATTCTCCTTATATAGAAAAAATAGATTCGGGTTATGTCTAACCTCTATTATCCACTAAAGTAGGCTGCAAAACAGGATGCAAAACAGGATGCAAAATTGACCATTTTTTAAGAATATTTAAGATTAGACAACCTCCGAGGTTGCGCAGGATGCATTTCTATTCGATTATCAATTAAACTGCTGGGGAATAATGAGTGAATTAACGCATCAACATGTCGAAAAGCGCCCGGGTTTGTTGAGCAGGGTCCACATTCAATTCACTTTTGAGTATTTTCTTGCATTTTTCAAACTGCCTGGCCACATCCGCCCGGCTGCCAATGGCAGCATAAGCCAACATGATCAATCGGTGTGCCGCTTCGTTGCACGGATCTTCGACCAGCGCACGATTGGCGGTGTGGATGGCAGGTTGGTACTGGTCAGCCTGGAAATATAAGTTGGCCAGCTTGATGACTGCATCCATAAAGGCATGCTGCATTTGCGTTCGCAGGACCAGTGCCCATTCCATGTCCAATTTGGGTAGGAACATTCCGTGGTAATAATTAATGGCTGATTTGAGATGCTTGATTTGTTCTGCCGGTGTATCGCCAGCGTTGGCGGCGGAGAGTTCGCCCATAAAATCTTCGGCATCGTATTCGTAATCGATCGAACGGTTGAAGCGATAATAGTCATCGATGTATGAAATACAATCCGTTCCCACTGCCCTGCGCACGCGGTAAATGGTATTTTTGAATCGCAGCCGGGTGGCTTCGGCAGTCCCGTAAGGCCAGAATATCTCTGCAATTTCTTCCTTGGTGGTGCCTTCGGGGTGTGCAAGCAAATACAGGAAGAAGTCGCGTGAGGTCTGCGTTCTCCAATCTGCAGTGGTGATCAACCGTTCTCCCACTTTTACCTGGATGCGGCCCAAAGTGCGAATGACAATATGCGCCTGGACGCTTGGGATGAATGACGTTTTACCCCGCAGAGCCTTGCGAATATCCGGGATCTTTCTTTCCAAATCCTCTACTTCATGTAGGAAATCACTTATTCCCTTGTTAGGTTGGATCGAACGATCAATGGATTCCAGAAATTCTTTGAACTCTATCCCCAGGGTCAATAATGCATGGACCGAAGTTTCTGAAATGGATTTTGCAAAAAGGCGATTGGCGATCTTTTTAGTTCTTTGTTTTGCATCTGAACCATTGGAGCCTATGACCATTAAGAGTTCGCATTTATCAGCCTCTAATAGATGACCTCCCTGTTCGAAAACCGAATAAGCTTTCTGCAACATTGAGGTGACATCGCCGGTTTTTCTTTGGCGGATGGAAAGTGCCGCTTCCTCAACATCATGTATGGCAAATTCATAGGCGGTCCCCCTCGACCCGATTTTCAACTTTGCTTGGAGCAATTTTTCAGCAGCAACTGCGAAATTTCCTGCGATCCGCTCCAAGGCAGATTCTGATAAACACAGGTAGAGTTCAAGAGATTGGTCCGGAGTGGATCGAATCACTTCCCAAGCTTTCAAATATGAATCACGTGCCTGCTGGAGTGCGCCAAGATCCCGATAGAGATCACCGATACTGGTAAGTGTATATTCTTCCAATCGAGGATAACAAGCAATCCTGGCATACTGCAGAGCCTTATCCAAAGATGAAATCGCCTTGTCGTACTGCCCCAACAGGTATTGCAAAAACCCCAGGTTATTGTAAATATTGGAACTTAACATGGCGTTGCCAGCTGCCTGGATGATCTTTAATGCAGCTGTGTAGGCTTTCTCTGTTTCTACAAACTTTCCCAGCTTCCGGTAAGCAATACCTTGATCGAGAAGGATCTTTGCTACATCCATCTCGAGATTTTTTTGACGGTAAAGCGCCAGTGACTCGTTCAATACCTCAAGCGCATCTTGAATTTGACCCTGTTGGATAAGCAACATACCCTTCGAGCGTAAGGCTTCTGCCAGTTGGATCAGGTTTTTCGTATCATCTTTAGAAAGGCGGATGGCATTTTCTGCGTCTGCCATGGCAGCAGCGTATTCTCCCAGCTGCCTTAAGGCTGCTGAGCGGCGATTGAAGGCGTCGATCCGGTCAACCAACGCCCCTGACTGCAACCGTTCCACCGCATTGTTAAAATACTCAAGGCTTTGCTTCAAATCTCCGCGGATGAGATAAACTGATCCCCTTAACGAAAGAAGCTCAGGATGAACCTCGAGCGCATCATTGGGAAGTTCATCCAACCACGAAGAAAGCGTCACTAAACGCCCTCCAGCGATCAAATCCGGACCTGCCTGGTGGATCAGGTCAGCGATATGTTCAGTATCGTTTAGACGCGCGTAGATGGTATAGGCGCGCTCCCACTCGCGTGTTTCTTCGAGGTAAGACGCGAGTTTTTTCTCGATGGTTTCAGTTTCTTCCGGGCGCTCAAGACGCATCCGGTTTTGCAGAAAATCACGGAAGAGATGATGGTAGCGCAGGAAGACGGTGCTTTCACCCACCTGCAATACAAATAAGTTGTCATTGAGCACGCGGTCGATCAGGGTTTGCCAGTGGGCTTTTGCCTGACGGTCGACGGGTCGCAGCATCTTCTCGCACATATCCGCATCGAATTCTTCGAGCAGGGAGGTGCGCAGGAGAAATTCGCGAATTTCAGCGGGCTGCCGGTCAAAGACCTGCTGGGTAAGATATTCATAAATACCGATCCCGGAGACCCTGGCTACCCGTTCCCGTTCATCCACCCCCTTTTGCGAGAGCTGGGTGGAAAGTAAAAGACCCGTGATCCAGCCTTCGGTTTGTTCGAGCAGCTCTTTAATTTTCGCATCCGGCGCATCCTGGTGATAATTCGTCTCAAGAAGCTGTTTGATCTCATCCGGCAGAAATGCCAACTCTTCAAAACTCAACCCGCCGACTTGAGAACGGGCAACCAGCAGTGACAGATCCGGCAAGGTCAACAACGTGCGGGAGGCGATGATGAAATGGATGTTTTCGCCAATCTCCAGGATGATGCGATTGATGAAAGCTTCCACTTCCTTGCTGTCACGCACAAGGTGATAATCATCCAGGACCACCACAAAATGCTCGCTGATGTGATCGTAAGCATCATTGACAATTGCCGAAATGATCGGTTCGATATCCATCTGGTCCTGGTTCATATTCGCCAAAACGGAGTATGAATCTTCACCAAAATCTGTAAACCGGTGATGGATCGAAGCGATCAAATGGGTGGTAAAGCGTTTGAGGTCATTATCCAGCGGGTCGAGCGCCAACCAGCACATCGGCAGTTGGGTGTGTTTTGAGAAGTCGACCAGCAAGGAGGTTTTGCCATAACCGGCGGGGGCAGCCAGGATGAGCAGCTTGAGCTCGAGAATATCTTCCAAAATATTCAGCAGCCTTGGACGCGAAATGATCTCACGCCGGCGCTGCGGAATGATTATCTTTGTGCGAATGACCGGTATATCCGTCTTCATTGGCTTATCGTTGTCAGCATCGAAATGGTTTCTCAGAATATCATACTATCCACTAATCAATAACGCAACCTGAAGAAAACCAACGAACATCCGGCTACCTTGAGTGTTTTCCGGGTACCAAGAGTTTCAACAGGGCTAAGAATTTGCCAGCGGACCCTGGTAGGCAGCATCTCCAAGCGCCAGGATAGGGATGAATATGGATGTCAGAAATAGCAAACCAACACCAAATGCAGTGCTTTTGCCGAATACCGTTGCCATTTCGAAAACCATGATGATTCCCACTACCATATTCACAATGGGAATGACCAATAAGAATAGCCACCACCAGGGCCGCCCGATTATTTCAAGCCAAACCAGGTAATTGTAGATGGGGATCATGGCAGCCCAGCCGGGTTTCCTGGCTTTTTCGAAAATTCGCCATGCGCAGTAAAGATAAAAAATACTTGCTGCGACTTCGAGTAGAATTAGAAAAATGGATAGACCTGAATTTTGTGAGTCCATGAGGTTTTCCTTCTGCTTTGATGAGATGAGTTAAATTTTACAGTACTATCATAGGGGCACAATCATGTTTATCTTTCTCTCTAAATTCATTCCCTTGCTCGTCTACCCGATGGGTGCCGCCGCGTTCCTGCTTGTCCTGGGGTGGCTGTTCTGGAATAAAAGGCGGTTTGCAAAGTGGATGGTAATTATTGCGTTCTTCCTATTGTTCGCTGGCGGTAACCGTTATGTCGCCTATTCAGTCGCCCGCAGCCTGGAATGGAAATACCTGCCCCAGGGCGACCCTCCTGCCGCAGATGTGATCGTCATCCTCGGTGGCGCCACGGAGCCGCAAAATGCTCCACGCCCGACAGTTGAGTTGAACGCAGCAGCCGACCGCCTGTTCTATGGCGCAGAATTGTACAAACAGAAGAAATCCTCCCGCGTGCTGCTCAGCGGAGGGGATATCGAATTCCTCAGCACGGGGGTTCAATCGCCTGCGCAGGATATGTCAGTGGTGATGCAGATGCTGGGCGTGCCTGAAAGCGCCATCATCATCCAGGGAAAATCGCAAAATACGCATGAAGATGCGGTTTATTCCTGCGGGTGGATCAAGGAGAACAACTTGCAGAGCGTTCTGCTCGTCACCTCAGCCACCCATATGCCGCGTTCAGTGATGTTGTTCGAAAAAGAAGGTTGTGCGGTGATCCCCGCTCCTGCTGACTTTACCGTCACGCAAATCGCCTGGCAGCGGCTCTGGCATCCCAATGTTGAGGAATTCATGATCAATCTCATTCCCAATTACAGCAATTTATCGCTGCTGACCAAATCTCTTAAGGAATACATCGGCATGGGGGTATACAAACTTCAAGGCTGGCTTTAAGTAAAAACAGGGATGGCTTTCGCCATCCCTGTCCATTTTGCACAGCACCTAAATCAGTTGCTTTCTCACTTCAGAAGATAAGAAATCCAACGCCCAAACCACCAGGATGATGGCAAACAGGGCTGTGCCCGCCTGGCTGTACTGCAAAGTGTTGATCCGCTGTGAGAGGAAATAGCCAATTCCGCCGCCGCCGACGAACCCGATCACGGTGGAGATACGGACGTTAATGTCCCAATGGTAGATGGTGAAGGAGAGGAAGTCAGGGACAATTTGGGGTACCACGGCGTACATGATCACCTGTAAACGGTTGGCGCCGGTGGCTGTAACAGCTTCGATCGGACCGTTATCGATGCCCTCCACTGATTCAGAGAACATCTTTCCCAGCGAGGCCGCGGTCGTGATCGTCAAGGCGATCACCCCAGCAAAGGGGCTGCCAAAACCAACGATCATGGCGAATATCGTGGCCAACACCAACGCTTCATAAGAACGAATAATGCTCAAGAAGCTGCGTACAACAAAGTAAACAGCCGTGCCCACTTTCCCCTTGCGCATGATATTCGAAGCTGCCAAAAAGCTCAGGGGTATGGCAATGATGGTTCCCAGGGTCGTCGAGATGAGCGCCATGAATATGGTCACAAGCATCGCGTCGACGACATCGCTCAGCGTTTTAGAGGCGATGAGCTTGCCGTTGGGCAGGGTGATCTCGGTGGATATCTGGGCTGCGGTTCCATTTGCTGCGGCAGTGATCGGCCTGATCTCGATCTTTTCAGTAAGATTTCCATTGGCATCTGTCTTTGCATTACGAATGCTCAATACACCACCGGTTGGTAAAATCCAGCGGAGTGACAGCTCGGCGTTCTTGGGAAGCTCATAACCTTGCAGCGTCAGATTATCCTTGACATTGCCACAGGCTGGTTCCACCACCAGGCGGGGACCAGATTGAACGAGCTCAGGATTTGGAACGCTGCCGCACGGCACAGACACCACCAACGAAAGGGTTTCCTTCACAGCTTCCCGCCCAATGATTTCGGGACTGAGCAGTTGTGAAAGGATCGACCTGGCTTTTGGGGCTGACGAGATCAACTTACCGAGATCCGGCTGCGTCACGCGAATGCTAAAGATTAAGAATGCGATCAAAGCAATCGGGAGCAAAATCTTGCCAATTAACTTGAGAATGGATTTTAATCGGCTCATATCACACCAACCGTTCCCGAATGCGGGCGCTTAAGAAGTCCATGATAATCACGATGACAGCGATGGCAATAAACGACGAGCCAACTGCTCTAAAATCCTGCAGAATGATCCACTGCCATAAGAAGAACCCGATGCCTCCGCCGCCCACAAAACCGATGATCGTGGAGGAACGAACATTGATATCCCAGCGATAGATCGTTAGAGCAGTAAAGGACGGGACGATCTGCGGAATAACAGCATACCGAACCACCTGAAGATAATTTGCTCCAGTGGCACGAATGGCTTCGATCGGTCCTGGGTCGATCCCTTCAATCACTTCAGAATATAGTTTTCCCAGTGCGGCAGTGGTGTGAATGGTTAAGGCGATCATTCCCGGGAAAGGTCCAAGCCCCACAATGATGACAAAGATGATTGCCATGATCAGGGCTTCGATCGAACGGGTGATGTTCAAGAGTGTTCGAACAACCAGGTAAACTACAGCGCCAACGGGGCTTCCGGTCATCAGGTTTCGCGCGGCCAAAAATCCAAAAGGTATGGCAAAGAGAGCGCCGATGATCGTGGAGAGAAAAGCCAATCCAAGCGTCTCAGCGATACCCTGAAGGATGTACCCGCCAGTGGCAGAGAGCTCAATCCCGCCGATCGGACGATCCTGTTCAAGCGTAATACGGTGGATTTGAGGAATCGTCGGGTCTGGCGCGGTGGAATGGACGATCGGCAGCACTTCCCAATTCAATTCCACTTTTCCCGTTGCATCGGGGGTGGCTTGTGTGCTCATTGCCTGACCGCCAATGGGATTATGCCAGGCAACCTGTACCACTTCATTCGGCCAGAACCCTGTGCCGATGATCGTGATGACATCTCCAACATTCGCGCAGGGTTGGACGACATTAACTTCGATTTCACCGGTGGTGTGGTTCGGGGCAGCCGGTGATGCAGAACAAGGCGATTCAATATCTGAGAAGCCAACCCGCTTCTCGGTCCGGGCTTGAATGAAATCCGGGTTGAGCATCTGCTGGATCATAGTCGTAGACCGCCCGGCATTTTCGAATAACGCCGGCAAATTGAATTCTGTGACCTTGCCGCCGACACCATACGCCAACAGTAGCCAAAGGACCAAAGGAATAATGGCTTTGCTGCCTTTAGGATAGAGGACAACATCAAAAATATTCCAGACCCAAATCAAAACAGGAATAACGAACCAGAAGGGATTGCCATTTGCGAATGAACCGGTATACCAAAAAACAACACCCAGAGACGTTGCGAAGGCCAGGAAAATATAAAGTCCGGCTCTAAATTTCCGCAGAAAAACCTGCCCGAGGCCGGGCAGAAGTATTGACAGCAGTATGGGTAACCATTTTGAAGGAGTTCTAGAATTCGCCATGGGTCTATTCGAGGGCAGTGGCGCGTATATCCTGCGCTTCTTCGCCATAGATTTCTTTGAATTTGAGGCGGTTGATCTCGGACGGCAGCCCTTCAAATACTTTGATGCCATCTTTCAGACCGATCACCCGGGTGGCATAGCGCTGAATCAGGTCCAGGTAATGCAAGCTGCAAATCACTGTGACTTTGTCGTCTTTGTTCAACTGTTCGAGATACTGAAGAATGGAATGAGCCAAAACGGGATCCAGGCTGGCGACTGGTTCGTCGGCCAGGATCAGCTTGGGTTCCT
Organism: uncultured Chloroflexia bacterium; assembly: GCA_963714465.1. GTDB lineage: Bacteria > Chloroflexota > Anaerolineae > Anaerolineales > Anaerolineaceae > UBA6107. Next base: position 14,100 of record CAVQOS010000011.1, read on the forward strand.
GCATCAGCGTTCGGGCAATGCCTACCCGCTGCTGCTGCCCCCCCGAAAGTTCATCTGCGCGGGAATGGGCCTTATCATCGATCCCGAGGCGCGCCAGGGCAGTGTGCGCCCGTTCTTTCTCTTCGTGGGGAAAAATCCCAAGCGTCGACGTCCAGGGATTTAAGTACCCCAAACGTCCATTCAGAACATTTGTCATCACCGAAGAGCGCTTGACAAGATTGAAATGCTGAAAAATCATTCCGATGTGGCGGCGAATGTGACGGAGATCGGTTCCCTTGGCAGCGGTAATATCTTCACCATCCATGGTGATCTTTCCCTCTGTGGGATCGATCAGACGATTAATACAGCGCAGCAAAGTGGACTTTCCAGAGCCGGAAAGCCCGATCACTACGAGGAATTCGCCATCCTGGACTTCAAAACTCAAATCTTTTAGAGCAACAGTTCCGCCTGGGTAAACCTTAGTTAAGTGTTCGACCTTAAGCACTGTGTAATCCTTGAACTGGGGTTATAAAAAAGGGGGGGAGGATGCCTTCTCCCCCCCAGCAAATCAACTGAATTTCTTACTTGACCATGGTGGTAATATCGATACCTGAAGCCTGAAGTGCAGCGCGGAAGGGATCGTAGAACGAATCTTCAGCAACCTTCAGCCCCTGGATCTCATAGCCCATATTCTTGAGAATATCCTGACCATCAGTAGTATCTGACATCTCAATTAATGCAGCGGTAACTTTGGCTGCTACGTCAGCAGGCATGGCAGTGGAGTAGGAAACATTATCATTCGGGATAATGTTATCGGTACGCCAAATGATCACGATTTTGTCCATGACATCTTTATAAGTTTTCTGAATGCTGGTGCGTGCATCGATGTAGGTGGCGCCGAAATCGCAGATGCCGCCAACATACAGGGCAGAAACCACTGCGGGGTGACCCTGCACTGCAGCCGGGGTCAAATATTTGACACCGTATTGGGAAAGCAGACCACCGGGGATAATGTACCCTGAGGTTGACAGAGGATCGGTAAAGCAGGGGCGTTTGCCGTCAAATTGCTTGAGGGCGGTGGCAGCGTCGGCAGTGTTTTTGTTGGTCGCGGGATCAAAGTATGGGGTGAAACCGCTGCTGACATTGGCGATAAATTGCGCGCCGTAGAAATCAGCACCATTGCGAACGGTGACGAGGGCTACATTTGCGGCATCTTTTTGCTTTGCCAGCAAATAGGCAAAGGTCGGCATCCAACCAATATGAGCATTGCCAGAAGCCATAGCTTCAATTAAGGCAGTGTAGCTGTTGGGGATGGTGACTTTGAAGGTATAGCCGGTCAGTTCGTTGAGTTTCTTGGCAATTGCATCTCCGCCAACCGTCAACTGGTCAGCAGTGGCTGATGGGGCCAATGCCATGATGATGGGGTTGTCAACGGTGCCAAGGGGTTTCGGCTCTGCGGTGGCGGTGGGGGCTTCCGTGGTCGCGGGGGCGGCAGTTGTCACGACAGGCGCTTCGGTCGTCGCAGGTGCGGCGGTGGGTTGAGCGCAGGCGCTCAATACCATGCTGCTAAGAACAAGAACAGAAATCAGCACAAACAAGAAACTAGTTCTTTTTTTCACTTCTCTCCTCCTGTTAGATTGGGGTCTTTCAAACTCTGGTGCTTTTTGGCTTAAAGCAAAATTAATAATAAATCAATCACTTACAAAAGGCAAGGCTGGATTGTTGACCAGTTGCATGGCACATGAATGATCCCACTGCAATTTAAAAAGATTCCACAAATCAACCTGAATAGGTTTTTCCGTGTTTATTCCAAGATGGTATCCATGATATAAGAACCCGGCCTATCTTGAGAAAAAACTACGGCTCATGACTGAGTCGTAGAAATTATGATGCGGGAAGTTTATTCAGGCAAGCTGGCCTTGATCAGGAAGCGGGTCAACTCGTTTAGGGGCGCGGTTTCAGCCTTACCGGGTTCAAAGATCAGGTTATCACGCAGGCAATAGGAGACTTTCATCCACTTGCCGATCGCTTTTTGAATCACCTCGATCGATCCAGTATCCATTGATTTCTGTTTCTGAAAGCGGGAAATAATGGATTTGTGGAAAATAAAGAAGCTCGCCAGAAAAATGGCAAAGAGCGCCGCCATATACCAGAATATCTCAGGTTGGGTAAAATAAATCTGGTAGAGAATAAAAAGAGCGAGCGCTGAAAAGGCAACCACCACCATATCCGGGCTGATGGTTCTCAATACCTGGGGTTTGCCGGATGGGGGACTAAACTGCTGTACCAGGTCGCGCAATACTTTGGTCATCTCGGCTTTAGGCTTCCCGCTCTGACCGCTCTCCTTTAAGAAGCGGTCCAATTCTGGAGTCTTGCTGCTTTCCCAGTTTTTCAATTTTTCGAGACTTTCAAGATATACAACGCGAACTTTGAAAACCAGGTCTTCCTGGCCGCAATTTGGACAGATCTTTTTGTTTTCAGGCATAATATTCGTTTACCTCAGCGCCAGGGCAAAAAGAAGGATACCCACGTTGACGGGTACCCACCAGGCTGCGCTGAGTGAAGACCCCAAAAATTGCGTGCCCACCACAACAGCGCCAAAGATGATCAAAACGATCCCACTACCGGCGATCCACCAGTTGCGGACGCGCACCCCCAAAGCGCTCCATTGAACTTTCAGGGGGTCAGCATCGTTCTTTTTCTTTTTTGCTTTATCCGCGGCGGAATATTGGTAGCGTGCCACTTTTACCTTTTGCCGCTGCAAAATGATCAGGCGCAGATAAAAAATCATCACAACGACAATCGTCACGATCGTACCAGTATCAAATTTCATTTGGGATCCCTGCGTTACAAGATTATAAGGAAGCTTGGAAAAGGCTATGGAAGACTGCCGTTGATTATGGTGGAAAGCCGGTGGTTTGTCAATCCCTCCATGGGTGAGTGGTAATAGGACCGGGGATCGAATTCTCGCGCCTGCTGATTACATTAATCACATCTTTTCAATTGTTTGACAATTAAACTTGAATTTGATTTCCATTCATGCTATGATAAATTGAAGTAGTATTTATCCCGAAACACTTATTATGAACCGTACCATAATTTTGCCTACATTGATATTAAGGCCAGTGGGTTGTGTTTATTTACCAACCGAATAAACGAACGGCGAATAGTTGAGAGACATTCAAATAGACCATGTAACACACGGAAAAAAATGAGATCAATCAAAATCGACCCTATTGTTGATGCTGAATGTCAAAACTATTTTCCGTACCAAGTGGCTACAACGAGCCTTTTCAACTCCCCTGTAACCAGACACATTAAATTGTGTTAATAAAGGTGGAGTGGATTGGCTTTTTTTTGTAGAGCCTGGAAACCTGATGTTTCTTGGTTTTCTAAATTTTCAACGCTGGAGGTGCGATTTATTCAAATAGTAGGGCAACCCGGCAATAAATTCTTTGTGTTTTTTTGTTTTATTTTGCAACCCAAACATTGATAAGGAGTGAGATTATGGCGCAAACAGCCGAAACAAAGGTTACATCAGCTGTAGGTTATCTGCCGCAAGACGTTCCACCATTTGGTGCAATGGTCTCGCTGGGTTTCCAGCAGGTTTTGACCATGTTCCCCGCGACCGTCCTCGTTGCGATCCTGACAAAATTTGATGTTGGCGTCACCCTGCTTGCATCAGGTATTGGCACAATCGTAGCCCTGCTCGTTTCTGGACGCCGCATCCCCATGTACTACGGGTCATCATTCAGCTACATCTCCGTCATTATCACGGTCATGAGCCTGTATGCGAAAGACTGCTTCGTGAGCACTGCAACGTATTGTCCTGAAGGTGTCCGCATCGTGCAGGTCGGCATCATGGGTACCGCTGTAATTGAAATCCTCATCGGTCTCTTGATCATGGCAGTCGGCAAAGAAGCGCTGGATAGAGTTCTGCCTCCGGTCATAACAGGTTCAGTGGCGATCATCATCGGTATCGCGCTTGCCGGTACTGCTCTTTCAGAAGCTGGGTCGAACTGGGGTGTTGCTTTTATTACCCTGATCGTCACCATCGCCTTCTCTGTGTACTTGCAGGGTAAAGGATTGGTCGGCATGCTTCCCATTCTTTTCGGCGCGATCGTCGGCTGGTTGGTCTCCCTGGCTTTCCCTGGCATGATCGATTTCGGCAAAATCGCAGCCGCCGAATGGATTCGTGTCCCCAATATCACCCTGCCCGCCTTTGGTGATCCCAACGCTTGGGGTGCGCTATTGAGCATCGCCCTGATCGCTATCGCGACCGTTCCCGAATCGGTTGCCCACCTGTATCAGATGAGCCTCTACATCGACGCATTAGCCAAAGAACTCGGCCGCGAACCAGTCGAAATCAAGAGACTCATCGGCCTCAACCTTGTGGCTGATGGTTCTGATGACCTGGTCGTTGGCTTCCTCGGCGGCTGCGCAGGCACCAACTACGGCGAAAACAACAGCCTCATGGCCATTACCCGAAACTACTCAGTCGCGGTTTTGATGACCGCCGGCGTCATCGCCATCCTCTTAGGCTTCATTGGCAAGCTGGCTGGCGTTGTGGAAACCCTGCCAACTGCAGTCGTCGGTGGCTTGTCCATCTATCTCTTCGGTGTCATTGGCATGCAAGGTATTGCACTCATCCAGAGCGAAAAGGTCAACCTGTTTGATCCCAAGCAGCTGGCTGTAGGCGCAACCATCCTTGTGCTGGGTATCGGTGGAGCAATGGGCCTGCCGAATGGCTTGTTCCCCTTCCCCATTCCTGGGTTCTTCCCGAGTGGCATCCCCGCGATCGTCTTCGCTGCCTTCTGCGGTATCATCCTCAATGCCCTGTTCCTGCTCGTCAAACCTTCCTGGTTTGGTGTTAAGGAACGCGAAAACATCAACGATTAGTTCTCAAATCGGATCTTAATCTCCCTCCCCCTTTGGGGGGAGGGAACATCTCGTAGCGTGTTTTCCGTTGACCTCTCATTGGAAAACACGCGACCACGAAAAAGACTGGAACAAATATGATCAATCCACATCCAGGACTCCCGGAACTAGAATATTTGAAGCCTTCTTCGCTGGAAGAAGCCAGCAAATTCCTGGCTGAACATGCCGGCGAAGCACGCCCGTTCTCAGGTGGAACGGACAGTTTCGTCCGTTTACGCGACGGTGTCTGGAAAACCGGCACCCTGGTCGACGTGAAGCAACTGGACGGAACCAATGAACTCTCGTTCAACCCCAACAAAGGGTTGACCATCGGTGCCGCAGTGACGATGAACAAAGTGGCAGCCCACCCGGACGTTCTCAAACACTACCCCATCCTTGCCGAAGCGGCTCGTTCTGTTGCCAGTTATCAGCTTCGCAACCGGGCAACGATCGTCGGCAACATCTGCAATGCTTCTCCCGCCGGCGACACGATCGGTACTTGCATGATTCTCGAAGGTGTTCTAAATGTTCATGGAGTGAGCGGTTTTTATAGTGTGCCATTAAGCAATTTCTTTCTCGGACCTGGTAAGACAGTACTGAAACCGGGTGATATCGTTATTTCAATTACCCTCCCCATTCCGCCAAAAGGATTCGTCGGTACTTATAAAAAGCTTGGACGGAATACGATTGGCGATCTCTCGATCGTGGGTGTCGCTGTTCTTGGTTATCCGTCCCATGAAACAAAATCTGGTTATCGATTCCGGATTGCCCTGGCCTCAGTTGCCCCCACTCCATACGAATCATTAAAAGCAGAGGCAGTACTCTCTGAGAAATCCATCACAGCGGAATCCATCGCCGAAGCAGCACAGGCAGCCATGGATTCTGTCACACCGATCGATGATGTACGCGGCTCTGCCCGCTACCGCAAATTCATGGTTAGAAACTTAACCCGTGAAGCGATAACGGAAACTTGGAAGAAAATCAGCAAATAGCCGATCAAGGGCTGTTTGATCTTTATTTGGAGGTACTATGGGCTTTCAAAGAATCACACTTACTGTTAACGACCTCGTCGAAACGGTAGATGTCCCCACCAATATGACATTGCTCCAAATGCTGCGCGATAAGCTTTCTTTGACCGGCACGAAAAATGGCTGCACTGCAGGTGAGTGCGGAGCCTGCACGGTCTTAATGAATGGCGAACCCGTCAACAGCTGCATGGTGCTCGCTGCGGAGTGCGAAGGTGCCACGATCACAACCGTCGAAGGACTGGCAAAGGGTGGTCAGTTGAGCAAAGTGCAGCAAGCGATCATCAAAACCGGCGGCGTGCAGTGCGGCTTTTGCACACCTGGTATGTTGATCTCAGCCACTGCGCTGCTTGCGCGGAATGCCAACCCAACCGAGCACGAAGTCCGTGAAGCCCTGGTTGGAAATCTTTGCCGCTGCACAGGATATGTACGGATTGTCGAAGCTGTCAAAGAAGCAGCAAAGATGTAAGCCTGGGTAGAGAAACAAAAGGGATTGAAAATATCCTCTAAGGAGCCGATCTATGGCAAACGTGAAAAATAAAGAAAAAAACCCCAGTCCAATCGGTGCGAGCTTGCCGCGTAATGATGTTTACGAAAAAGTGACTGGTTCTGCTGTTTATACCGAAGATATTCAATTTGGCAATAAAATCCTGTACGCCCGGGTAAAACGTAGTCCCCTGCCTCACGCCTTGATCAAAAAAGTGGACGTGAGCAAAGCCCGCGCGCTGCCGGGTGTCAAAGCGGTCATTACCGGTGCAGATTTCCCCAACAAAATTGGCCTGTATTTGAAAGACAAGACCATTCTAGCCATCGACCGGGTTCGCTTCATCGGCGAAGGTGTGGCTGCAGTGGCTGCCATCAGCAACGAAATAGCGATGAAAGCTCTCGAACTCATCGATGTTGAATACGAAGAACTCGAACCGGTATTCGACGCGGTTTATGGCGCTTCAAAGGAAGCACCATTAATTCACCCCAATCTTGGCGATTATGAAGTGCCCAATTTCATCTTCCCCAAACCCGGTACCAACATTGCCAACCACTTCAAGATCCGCAAAGGCAACCTCGAAGAAGCCTGGCCCAAATGCAAGTACATCGTTGAGCGCACCTTCAAAATTCCTCACATTCAACATGTGCCCATCGAGACCCATGTTGCCACAGCCATGATGGATGATAAAGGCAAGATCACCCTCTGGGCATCTTCACAATCTCCATTTGCCCAGCGTGCATTAATTGCAGAATGTTTGGAGATCAGCCCAACGGATTTACGGGTCATTGCCCCATTTGTAGGTGGTGGTTTCGGTTCCAAAGCCGGCGTCACCATGGAAGCCATTCCCGTAGCGCTTGCCACCAAATGCAAAGGCTGGCCGGTAAAATTTGTTCTCACCCGTGAGGAAGAATTCTATACGAATTTTGTGCGCCAGGGCTTGACCATCACCGTGAAGGTCGGTTGTGATGAAAAAGGCCGCCTGCTTGGCTTGAAAAACATGATGTATTTTGATGGCGGCGGCTCCACTGAGTACGGTGTCAATGTCGTCCGTGCCGCAGGCTATTCGAGCTCCGGCCCGTATGACATCGAAAACGTCGAGACCGATTCAATTTGCGTCTACACCAACCACCCCATCGGCGGGGCATACCGCGGATTCGGCATGTCTGAATTGCATACCGGGCTCGACCAGGCAATGGATGAACTCGCCGAAAAAGCCGGCTTTGACAAAGTTGAATTCTTGAAGATGAACACGGTTAAAGAAGGCGATAAACTGGATACCGGCATGATCATGCACGCGAACGGTGTCAACCAGTGTATCGACAACGTTGCCAAATCCATCAAATGGACCGAAGCTGTAAAACCCAGCAGCCCTGATAAGCTGCGCGGTCGTGGCATCGCCATCATGTGGAAAGCCCCTGCCATGCCCCCCAACGCTGGATCGAGCGCCTGGGTGGAACTGGCGGAAGATGGGCATGTCACAGTAGGCTTGGGCGGTCAGGAAATTGGTCAGGGTACTTTCACGGTCATGGCCCAAATGGCTGCTGCAGCACTGGGCGTTCCCTACGAAAATGTACGCATTGCGGGTCCTGTAGACACTCAGTACAGCCCGTACGAGTGGCAAACGGTCGCCAGCCGTCTTACCTGGAGCATGGGCAATGCCGTGCGCAATGCCGCACTCGATGCCCGCAAACAAATCCTGGATGTTGTGGCGCAAGCCTGGCACGAGAACGCCGATGACCTGGATATCGTCAACGGAATTGTTGTCTCCTACAAGACCGAGCAGGAAACTTCTCTCAAGAATATCGCCATCTATGGTATTCCAAAAGAAAACGACCAGGGCTGGGTCGGCGGTCCCATCATCGGACGCGGCAATTTCATGCCGTCTTACGTTACCGGCCTCGACCCCGAAACCGGTCAGGGTACCCGATCGGTCGTGCACTACACCACGGGTTGTGAAGCGCTGGATATTGAGATCGACAAGAACACCGGAAAGATCACCGTCCTTAAAGCCGCAGCAGCTTTCGATGTGGGTCATGCCATTAATCCGACCCTGGTGAAATCTCAGATCGAAGGCGGCTTCGTGCAGGGGCTGAGTTCAGCCATGTTCGAAGAGATCATGCTCAGAAAAGGCGTCATGATCAACCCGAGCTTCGTGGATTATCGCATCGCCACCGCACCGGATGTTGACTTTCCCATCGATACACCCTTCGTCGAAGTCCCCCAGGATGACGGTCCGTGGGGAGCTCGTGGGGTCGGCGAACATCCCATGGTTCCAACAATTGCTGCCCTGGGTAATGCCATCTATAACGCCACAGGCCTCAGGTTGCCTGGTCCTCCTTACTCTGCGGAAAAGATTTACCTTGCTATGCAGGATGCAGGGATCGTAAAGTAAACCAACGCCTGCTGGAAACTCAATCCAGCAGGCGTTTTGTAGTATTAATATCCAACTTATCAAGTTAGAGGAAAACCATGGCAGAAAAGTTTGATTTAATTATCCGCAATGCAATGCTGCGCACCAATGAGAAAGTTGATATCGCTATTGTTGCTGGCAAGATTGCGGCCATCTCCCCCAAAGTTGAAGGCTATGCTACCACTCAGGTGGATGCTGCCGGAAACCTCGTCACCGAATCATTCGTCAACACCCATCTGCATATGTGCAAAGTGTACACCTTGATGATGATGGACGAAGCTGCACTCAAAGATTATCACGGCGCTGACATGGGCAAAGCCATGACCGCCATTGAAGCGGCGATGAAAGTCAAAGAAAACTACGATGAGAAGTGGATCATCAAGAACGTGCGCAAGGCTGCGGCACTGGCCGGGCGCTATGGCTGCACGCATATTCGTGCTTTCGCTGACGTAGATTCCAAAGCCAGGCTCGAAGGTGTGAAAGCCCTGCTTAAAGCCCGCGAGGAATTTAAAGGGATCGTCGACATCCAGGTAGTCGCATTTGCCCAGGACGGACTGGCACGTGAACCCGGCGCCGAAAAACTGATGCGCGAAGCCATGAGCCTCGGCTGTGATGTTGTCGGCGGTATCCCCTGGATTGAATATACCGATGCTGATATCGCCGAACACGTGCGCATCTGCTTCAAAATCGCGCAGGAATTCAATAAGCCCGTTTCGATGCTGGTGGATGATGCCGGAGATAATGGTCTGCGCTCATTGGAAGTGATGGCGCTCGAAACCATCAAAACCGGTTGGCAGGGTCGATCGCTTGCCCATCACGCCCGCGCCATGTCGCTCTATCCCAAACCTTATCTTCAGAAGCTGGCGCACCTGTTGAAGGAAGCCAAAATGGGGCTGGTGTCAGATCCGCACACCGGACCGCTGCATGCCCGTGTTCGTGAACTTCAGGAAGAGAACGTCCTGGTTTGCCTGGGTCAGGATGACATTTCGGATGCTTACTACCCCTACGGGCGCAACAATATGCTCGAGGTCGCATTCCTGAATTCACACTTGCTTTGGTACACCACCAGGGAAGACATGGAAACCCTCTATGATATGGTCACCAGCAATGCTGCCCAGTGTATCGGCGTGGATGACTATGGACTCAAAGTCGGCAAGACCGCAAATCTCGTCGTGCTCGATCAGCCCAACGTTCTCGAAGCCCTGCGCTTCCACGAAAAACCGCTGGTCGTGATCAGTCACGGTAGGGTGGTCGACCAGGCAAAAATGGATCAGATCTACAAGGAAAACAGCTAGTAGTTCTTTTGATCGCCGAACTGAATAACGCCGTAGGGGAAAATCCTCTACGGCGTATTGTTAAGTGACAAATGTCATCCTTATTTAAGGGTTTTTTAGATTGACAAGTTTTTTGGTTGTTACTATAGTAGTTTAATCAAATTATTGTTAATTATTGTAATCTGGTAATTACTGCGGAATACTTTTGTTGACAACCGGGCTTGACCCCCGATGATGGGCATATTGTGTTTCGGATCCTGCGGTCCATAAGCCATCCTTTGAACATACTCGCAGGTTTGCCACTGGCATAAAAAGCTCATTTGGATTATCGAACGGAGAATTTATCCGAGCAATAAAAATTCATCTTTCAGGAGGATCAAATTCTAAATGTTGGGTTGTGTAGCATGTGTTTATTCAAACCTAGTGCCTTTTCGGGAGGAGAATTATGTCTAAGAAACTTGTACCAGTATTAGTTGTTTTGCTCATCGTCACATCCCTCATTGCAGGGTGTGCACAGAGCAACACCGGCACTTCCAGCGGTAAAATTAAAGTCTTTGGCGCCTACGCGACCCCCATCGAAGAACCCTGGGACGGCGTGATCCACCAGGCATTAAATGCTGCCAAAGATGCCGGCACGATCGACTACACCTACACCGAGAATATTGGATATTCCGGCGATATGGAACGGATCCTGCGTGAAGTTGCCGATCAACAAAAACCAAACATCATCATGGGCGATGGTTTTGGCAATGAAGAAGCTGTGCGCCGTGTAGCAAAAGACTATCCCGCCATTGCATTTGTCTTTGGCTCCGGTCTTGGCCCGGCAGATCCCAATTTCTCGGTCTTTGATAACTGGATTCAGGAACCGGCTTACCTTTCGGGTATGCTTGCCGCAGGGATGAGCAAAACCGGAACGATCGGTGTTGTCGGCGGATATCCTGTTCCCGAAGTCAATCGTCTGGTCAACGCATTCATCAAGGGTGCCAAAGAAGTCAACCCGAATGCCAAGATCCTCGTTACCTTCATCAACAGCTGGTTTGATCCTGCTGCTGCGAAGGAAGCTGCATTAGCCCAGATCGATGGTGGTGCCGATGTATTGTACGCCGAGCGCTTTGGTGTGGTGGATGCTGCCAAGGAAAAAGGTCTGCTCGCGATTGGTAACATGAGCGATCAGAACTCCCTTGCCCCCGATACCGTGATCACCAGCCCGGTTTGGAATATGAACCCAACCGTAGCTTACGTGGTTGCCCAGGTCAAAGCCAAAGCTTATACAGCGATGGATTTGAAAGATTTCAGCATGATGGCAAAAGGCGGCGCAACATTAGCCCCCTTCCACAATCTTGAGAGCAAGATCCCTGCCGACTTGTTGGCGACCGTCACGAAGCGACAAGGTGAAATCAACTCCGGTTTGTTCCGTGTGGATGTTGATGAAGCCCAACCCGCGGCTGTGAACTAAATTTATGTAGGGCGGCAAACACCATGGTGTTTGCCGCCCTAATTTAAGGATGAATTATGTACGCAGTTGAAATGCTGGGCATTACTAAGCAGTTTGGAAATGTTCTGGCGAGCGACAATGTACATTTTTGCCTTGAAAAGGGTGAAATTCATGCCCTGCTTGGTGAAAATGGCGCAGGTAAAACGACTTTAATGCGCATCCTTTACGGTCTGTATAAAGCAGATGCAGGTGAGATTTTTATTGACGGTCAAAAAGTGGAGATCACCTCACCCAAGCAAGCCATCCAGGCTGGTATTGGCATGGTGACACAACATTTCACACTTGTACCCACCTTAACTGTTGCGGAAAATATCGTTTTAGGCTACCACGACAAACACACTGTTTCAAAACCAGAAATTGAAGCGAAAGTCAAAGAAGCGTCAGAAAAATACGGCATTCATGTCGAACCTGCGGCTCTGGTGAGACAGCTTTCTGTTGGTGAACGACAGCGGGTAGAGATCTTAAAAGCGCTCTATCGTAATGCCAGAATTTTGATCATGGATGAACCCACTGCAGTTCTTGTCCCTCAAGAAGTTGAAGTTCTATTCGAATCTCTCCTCCGTCTGGTTAATTCCGGACTTTCGGTAATCTTTATCAGTCATAAACTCCACGAGGTCATGACTGTTTGCGATCGTATTACCGTTCTACGAGATGGACATGTAACCGGTACAGTCCGCAAAGATGAAACCACGCAGCAAGATCTTGCCAACATGATGGTTGGACGCGAGACGTTCGGCGTTTCACGCCAATCAAAACGCGAAACTGGCAAAGTGATCTATACGGTCAAGAATCTGAGCGCAAATAACAAGCAAGGTCATCCGACCTTGAAAGACGTTTCCTTTGAGGTGCATGCCGGCGAGATCTTGGGCGTGGCGGGCGTTTCAGGCAATGGTCAAACGGAATTGACCCAGGTGCTTACCGGGACGCTCAAACCCACTGAGGGCAGTGTCAACCTCGGGCAGGTCGATCTCACCCAGGCGGACCCACACGCGATCACGGAAGCCGGGGTGGGTCGTACTCCGGAAGACCGCCATGAAGGCTCCATCGGCAGCCTCTCGGTCGCTGAAAACCTGGCCCTTGAAGACCTGGATCAGTTCATCCATAACGGACTGCTCGACCAGCCAGCTATCATCGAGAACGCAAAAAAATATATTGACGAATTTCAGATCAAAGCTTCACCCACCGACCAGCTCCGGAAATTATCCGGCGGGAACATGCAAAAGGTGATCCTGGCCAGGGCTCTGTGCCGCAAACCCAAATTGGTGATCGCCTCGCAGCCTACCCGCGGATTGGATGTAGGTGCCACTGAGTACGTTCGCAACAAACTGCTTGCAGAACGCGACAGGGGTGCGGGCGTGGTGCTGCTCTCTGAAGATCTCGATGAAATCATTGCATTATCTGACCGGATAGCCGTGATTTACGAAGGCTGCATTAGAGGAATTATCCCTGCTGCTGATGCCACTGCCGAGAAACTCGGCATGATGATGGCTGGCGCTTGCTAGGGCAAGTCGAGGAAAGGAGGTCATAACGTGCTCAACTTCAAAATAGAACGCACCCCCGCTCCCCGATGGGCTGTTATCGTTATCCCTATCGTGGCAGTGCTGGTCACATTTTTACTTTGTTCCATTCTCGTTCTCATGGCAGGCGCCAATCCATTTGCCGCTTTCTATAATTTTATTGTTACGCCATTATCCAGCCAGGTTTCTGCTTTAGAGGTGCTGGTCAAATCCACGCCTTTGATCTTGACGGGTATGGCAGTCACCTTTGCCTTCACAGCCGGATACTTCAACATCGGCGCTGAAGGGCAACTGTACGCTGGCGCTATTGCGGCAACCTGGGTGGGCATCACCTTTACCAACCTCCCCGGGATCGTGATGATCCCGCTGATGGTAATCGCAGGTTTTGCGGGCGGCGTGCTCTGGGCGTTGATCCCGGCGCTGCTCAAAGTAAAGCTGAAAGTGGATGAAGTGGTGACCACGCTTTTGATGAATTCGATCATCATGTTCTTTGTCAGCTTTCTGCTGAACGGTCCGTGGCGCAGCCCGGTATCCGGGTGGCCGCAATCGGCTGAGATCAGCGATGCGGCTCATTTTGCCCGGTTATTCCCCAAATCAAGATTGCATATCGGTTTTATCATCGCACTCCTGGTTGTGGTGATCGTTTACATCCTGATCAAACGCACGCCGCTTGGGTTAAAAATGCGCGCCTCCGGCGCCAGTCTTGACAGGCGCCCAATTTGCCGGCATCGATACCACCCGCACCATGCTGATTGCAGCCCTGGTCAGCGGCGGGATTGCCGGCCTGGCTGGAGCGGTTGAGATCGGCGGTATTCACTTCCACTTGATCGAATCGATATCCAACGGCTTCGGTTACACCGGAATTATCGTTGCCACGCTCGGCAGTCTGCACCCCATCGGTGCTACGATCGCAGCCATGTTCATCGGTCTTATCAGCACCGGCTCGCAGACCGTCAGCCGGGTGTTAGGTGTGCCGGTTTACCTGGGAGACGTGGTGCAAAATACGCTGCTGCTGGTCACATTGGCCATGTTCCTTCTACAAAATTACCGGATTAAGAGGGTCTGATGGATACTTTTCTTGTAGGTTTGATCGCAGCGACCTTGCGGGTCGCCACTCCATTGATCTTTGGGACTCTTGGTGAATTGTTTTGTGAACGTGCCGGGATTTTGAACCTTGGAATCGAAGGAACGATGTTCTTCGGCGCTTTTACCGGCTTTGCCGTGGCTGCCACCAGCGGATCGGTATGGTTGGGGTTATTGGCAGCGCTGCTGAGCGGCGCACTGGCAGGCTTGTTGATGAGCCTGTTCTCGGTAAAACTCGGCGTCAACCAGCACGTCTCAGGCTTGGGTATCACACTGTTGCTCACTGCCCTTTCGCTGTACAGCTTCCGCCTGATCTTTGGTGAGAGCCAGGTGAACCCCAGCATCGAAGGGTTCAAGCAGCTTTCCATTTTCTCAGGTTCACCCATTTTGGGTCCCATCTTCAGCCAATACCTGCTCACCTATATCTCGATTGCGCTTATCCCCCTTGTCGGATGGGTGATCTACAAAACCAATTTTGGGTTGCAAATCCGCGCGGTGGGTGAGAACCCCGAAGCGACGGATGCTGCGGGCTTGAACGTGGTTCGCTTGCGCACCCTGGCGTTGGTGATCGGCGGCAGTCTCATGGCGGTTGGAGGAGCTTTCCTTTCGATCGCGCAGTTGGGTTCGTTCACTTTTGGCATCATCGCCGGACGCGGGTGGGTTTGCATCGCGTTGATCATCTTTGCCAACTGGCAGCCGAACAAAGTGTTGTGGGGCGCCCTGCTCTTTGGCGGCGTCTCAGCCCTTCAGCTGCGGCTGCAGGGGATGGGATTCAAATTACCCTATGAAGTTTTCCTGGCGCTGCCCTATATTGTGACCATCATTGCACTCACCATCGGTGGCCGCAATGCCCAGGCACCTGCTGCAATGCTCAAGCCATACCGGCGCGAATAACCAAAATTTTAGCTCTTCAGACAGGCAGAATACACCTTTCTGCCTGTCTTTGTTTTGCAGTGTCGTATTTGGAAAAACGAATATAGATCAAACATGACAATCAACGTCGTATATTGCGAATCCTATCACTTGAAATGTCAGACATCTACAATTACACTATAGAATAAGAGATTATTCCCCATCATTTATCTTAATGGAGGTTTAAATGGAGCAAACAGAACAGGGTCATGCTGCCGTGAATCAAAAATTGGCAGATCTTCGTGACCAAATGCTTTTGGGTGGCGGTCAAAAACGTATTGACACCCAACATGCTAAAGGCAAGAAAACAGCCCGCGAACGTGTAGCTGCTTTCCTGGATGAGGGCTCATTTCAAGAGATCAACGGTTTGATGACGAACCGCCATGTTGAATTTGGAATGGACAAGGACAAGGCGCTGGGCGATGGCATGGTTGCCGGTTTTGGCACCGTCAACGGTCGCAAAGTTGCTATTTTTGCACAAGATTTCACCGTGATGGGCGGATCTTATGGTGAAGTTGCCGGCCAAAAAGTAGCCCGTGTGATGGACCTGGCCGTTTCAGCCGGGGTTCCCGTGATCGGCATGAATGATGGCGGCGGGGCACGCATCCAGGAAGGCATCTACAGCCTGGCAGCTTTTGGCGAATTGTTCTACCGCAATGTGCAGGCAAGCGGCGTTATCCCCCAGATCAGCGTCATGCTTGGACCAAGCGCGGGCGGAGCCGTTTATTCGCCGGCAATGACCGATTTCATCGTCATGACCCAGGGTCAGAGCAATATGTTCATCACCGGACCGGAAGTCATTAAAACAGTGACCGGTGAGGAAATCGACGCTGAAACGCTTGGCGGTGCATTGGCACACAGTTCGGTCAGCGGCGTTGCCCATTTCGTCGGCGCGAACGAAGAAGATACCCTCGCGACGGTCAAGAAACTGCTTGAGTATATTCCAGATAACAATACTGAAGCTCCAAAACGAATCGCCTCCAGCGACAACCCCCTCAGAGCAGACAAGGAACTTGATGTTGTCGTCCCTGTCGAGCCCAATGAAACTTACGACATTCACGATGTGATCAATCACGTCGCAGATCTCGGTTCTTTCTTTGAAGTCTCAGCCGCCTACGCACAGAATGCAGTCATCGGCTTTGCACGTTTGAACGGTGAAGTCATCGGTGTCGTTGCCAACCAACCTGCCGTTATGGCAGGTGTGCTGGATATCAACGCATCGGATAAAATTGCCCGATTCGTCCGCTTCTGCGATGCCTACAACATTCCGTTGATCACCTTTGTTGACTGCCCGGGATTCATGCCCGGTTCCACCATGGAACACGGCGGCATCATTCGCCACGGCGCAAAGATCGTTTATGCATTCTCTGAAGCCTCTGTCCCAAAGATCTCGGTGGTTACCCGCAAAGCCTACGGCGGTGCGTATATCGTCATGAGTTCCAAACATATACATGCAGATATGGTGTTTGCCTGGCCGACGGCTGAAATTGCGGTAATGGGTGCTGAAGGTGCAGTGAACATTCTCTACGGTCGCGAACTCAAACAAAAGGCGCCTGAAGAAGCCGCAACCATGCGCAACGAGTTGGTTGGGGAATTCAAAGATAAATTCCAGAATCCCTATGCTGCTGCTTCCAGCGGATTTGTGGATGAGGTGATTCTGCCCAGCGAAACCCGCCAGAGATTGATCGCTTCCCTGGATATGCTGCGCAATAAACAATCCTCATCACTACCCAAGAAACACGGCAACATCCCTCTGTAGTGAGAAGGTAAATTTATGGAAAATAACCTGCTCCTTGCGTTAAAAATATCCGGAATTGGCATCGTCGTCCTGTTGGCGGCGCTTGCCCTATTCGCCGGACTTGTCAGCCTTATGACCCGCTTCTTGAAAGACAAACCCGAAGAAGAAGAATCTGGCGACGAAGAGGATGTCGAAGGAATTGATGAGCCTGAATTGGCATCTGTAGAACCGGATCTGAGCCGGGTGGCAGCCATCGCCGTTGCTTTAGCCCGGGCACAATCGGTGTTCGCAGCCGCAAATCCACCCACAGGCTCCTTCCTCAATTCTTGGGGCCAATTCCATCTGAATCGTCGTTTGAACTCAAGTATGCCCACCAGGAGAACGAGATGAAACACTTCCGCTTGTCAGTTGATGGCAAACCTTACGAAATAGAAATCCTTAATGATCCGCGTGCCGATGAAGTTCTTTTGAAAATTGATGGTATCGAAATGACCGTTAAAGCCGAAAACCTGGACGCTGATGCACCTGCTGCTGCAGTTGCTGCATCGGTACCGGCAGTCTCGGCTCCTGTTGCTGCCCCTGCACGGGTGGCAGCCGCACCTGTGGCTGTGGCGGCTGGTGCAAATACAGTCAAAGCACCGCTTCCGGGTGTGATCAATGCGGTCAAAGTAAGAGAAGGCCAAACCGTTAAACAAAACGACCCGTTGGTCGTCATCGAAGCCATGAAAGCCATGAATGTGATTCGGGCCCAACGGTCAGGTACAGTAACCAAAATCTTCGTCAGTAATGGCAGCCGGGTGGCTTACGGCTCAGCATTATTGGACATTGAATAACCGCGAAAGGATTCAGCCATGACCTTGGATTTCACAGGTTTATTAGGCGGATTACTGACAATTACCTGGCCTCAGCTTATCATGGTGGTGATTGGGTTGGTGTTGATCTATCTTGGCATCTTCAAAGAATATGAACCCAACCTCCTTGTCCCCATCGGCTTCGGCTGTATCTTGGGTAACTTACCGGTATCTGCAAACATGATTGGCCCTGAAGGTTTTTTTGGAATTCTGTACAAAGCCGGAATTTCAAATGAATTATTCCCGCTCTTGATCTTCCTGGGTGTCGGGGCAATGCTCGACCTGCGTCCGCTTTTGAGCCAGCCCATCATGTTCATCATGGGTGCCCTTGCCCATTTAGGCATCTTTGCCACATTGATCATCGCCATTCTGCTTGGATTCAACTTGGCAGAAGCGACCGCCATCGGTATGATCGGCGCGATCGACGGCCCGACGGTAATCTACGTAAACTCAAAGCTGGGCAGCATGTTCGTCACGCCCGGTCTTGCAGCCGCCATTGCAGTTACAGCCTACTCCTATATGAGCCTCGTGCCCATCATCCAGCCCCCGCTGATGCGGCTCTTCACTTCCAAAGCAGAACGCGGAATTCACATGGAATACACTCCGCGTCCCGTGTCGAAGATGACCGTCATCCTCTTCCCGATCGTATTGACGGTCATTGCCGCCATCTTCCTTCCTGAAGCAGCTCCTCTAATTGCCACGTTGATGTTCGGCAACTTGATCAAGGAATCAGGGGTGGTTGAAGGTCTAGTCACCACTTCCAGAGACACCATCACGAATATTGCCACCATTTTCCTCGGTCTCACCATTGGCTCGACCATGCAGGCCGCCACCTTCTTGAACACTGGTACACTACGTGTACTCGTTCTTGGGTTGGTTGCCTTTGCTTTGAACACGATCGGTGGACTGTTATTCGGAAAACTGGTCTGCGTCTTATCGGGTCGCAAGATCAACCCGCTGGTCGGGGCGGCAGCCATCAGCGCCTTCCCCATGAGCGGTCGCCTGGCGCAGAAAGTCGCGCTGGAAACAGACAGCAACAATTTCATTCTTATGCATGCTCTCGGTGCCAACGCTGCCGGTCAGGTTGCTTCCGTCCTCGCCGCAGGTATTTTGATGCAAATGATCTTCCCAATCTTGTTACACTAGTACTTATCAGAAAGGAGGAATACCAAATTGACAGTCAAATCCTTAATCAAAGCCAGTGAATATCATGACTCAGTCAGTCTCATGCTGGTAGCAAAGGAACTGGTCAAATTCCCTGGGGTAGTAGACGCCTCTGTAATGATGGGAACTGAATCCAATAAATCCCTTCTCGAACAGAGTGGGCTCTTAACTGCCGAAGGAAAAGCTGCCTCACCCAATGACTTGATCATTGCAGTCAAAACGGAAGGCAATCCAGACGAAGCTTTAGCCCATGCAGAAACCATCCTGAACAAAAAAGCTGAAGCCGGTGAAATGTCGGAATTCCGTCCGAAGACCGTGCGCAGTGCCAAGAAAGCGCATCCGGATGCCAATGTTGCCATCATCTCCATTGCAGGGCGGTATGCAGCCGAAGAAGCCTGGGAATGCTTGTTCCAGGGAATGCATGTTCTGCTCTTCTCAGATAACGTAAGCAAAGAAGATGAATTGGCGCTCAAGAAGTACGGGCGCGATCATGGCCTTTTGGTCATGGGACCGGGTGCAGGAACCGCAATTCTTAACGGCGTGGCTCTTGCCTTTGCCAATGTCATCCCTGCTGGACCCGTCGGCATCGTATCAGCGGCCGGTACAGGCCTGCAGGAAACCAGCACATTGCTCGCCAAGAACGGCGTGGGCATCACCCAGGGTATCGGTACCGGCGGTGGTGACGTCAAGAAGGAAATTGGCGGCATCATGTACATCGAAGGTCTCAAAGCCTTGCAAGCCGATCCGGCAACCAAAGTCATCCTCATGGTGAGCAAACTCCCCGACGTTGAAGTTGAAGAAGTCCTTCTCGAACAGGTAAAAGCCAGCCAGAAACCCACGGTTATCTGCCTTTTAGGCGGAAAAGCCCGCAGTTCAAAGCTGCCCGAGAATGCCATTGTAGTCAGCACCCTCGAAGAAGCAGGGCTCACCGCAGCCAAGCTTGCCGGCGCTAAGATAGGCGATATCCATGCCACGATTGCAGAGGAAGCCGTTGAAACCGAGAAACAGGCAAAAGAGCTCAAAAAGCTGCTCAAACCCGGTCAAAAGCACTTGAGGGGACTCTTCTCTGGAGGAACGCTTTGCTATGAATCGCAGGTCATCTGGCGCGACAATTTTGAAATGGAAGTGTATTCGAATGCACCTCTCGATAAACATTTCAAGATGAAGGATGCCACCCGCAGTGAAGGTGATTGCGTCATCGACTTGGGCGAAGAAGAATTCACAGTGGGTCGCCCTCATCCAATGATCGACAACGACCTGCGCATCCGACGGATCTTACAGGAAGCCGCTGATCCTTCGGTGGCTGTGATCATGCTCGATGTCGTCATCGGTTACGGTGCGCATCCTGATCCTGCCGCTGAGTTGGGTGAAGCCATCCTCAAAGCCCGTGCAGCAGCCAAAAAGGAAAACCGCGAGGTACTCTTCGTTGCATCCGTTACCGGTACCGAGGAAGATCCCCAGAGCTTGAGCCGCACTACTGAGATGCTTCAATCCGCGGGTGTGCATGTCCTCAAGAGCAACGCGATGGCGTCACGTCTCGCTGGATATCTCATTTCCTGACAGCCGCATATCGGCACATGAATGGAGCGTGAAATGGCAGAAAGAAAAATTCAAGATTTATTCGGTAAACCCCTTGACGTAGTCAACCTGGGACTCCAGGGGTTTATCCAACCCATGAAAGACCAGGGCGTCCCCGTGGTGGATGTCGATTGGCGCCCTCCCAAAGAAGGCATCCGGCATCTGCGCATGACCAAATCCGGAAAATCGATTGACGAAGCCAATGAAGAAGTCGTCAGCCGCATCAAGAAAGCCCGCCCGACACTGGTGGGCATGGGTCTGGCAATCGATACCATTCCCGGGTACAAACCCAACTTGATCCTGCATGCGGGTCCTCCCGATCACCTGGGATCGCATGTGCGGGCCCACCAAGGGCGCAGTCATGGGTGCTTTGATCGTTGAAGGCCTGGCAAAGGACGAAAAAGAAGCTGCCGAACTGGCTGCTTCCGGCAAGATCGAATTTGCTCCGTGCCACCACTATCATACGGTCGGCCCCATGGCGGGTGTAGTCTCTGCTCATATGCCCGTTTTCATCATTGAAAATAAGACCTACGGCAATAAAGCCTACGCCACCATGAATGAAGGCCTCGGCAAAGTTCTGCGCTTTGGCGGCATGGGACCTGACGTTTATGCCCGCTTAAAGTGGATGGAAACTGACCTTTATCCCATCCTTGCCGCTGCCCTGAAAACCATGCCGCAGGGCATCGATATCAAAGCGTTGATCGCCCAGGCGCTTCACATGGGTGATGAATGCCACAACCGCAACCGGGCTGCCACGTCTTTGTTCCTGCGCGCCATTGCCCCGGCATTGATCCGCACCTGCGAAGACAAGGAAAAACTGGCAAAAGTATTTGAATTCATCGACAAGAACGATCACTTCTTCCTCAACCTGTCGATGCCTGCCGGTAAAGCCGCGCTTGAGCCTGCCGAAGGAGTTGAAGGCAGCTCGATCATGACCATCATGGCGCGCAACGGCACAGATTTCGGTATCCAGATATCCTCCATGCCTGGCAAGTGGTTTACTGCCCCTGCACCCATGGTGGAAGGTCTCTACTTCCCCGGTTTCAGCGAAAAAGATGCCAATCCCGATATCGGAGACAGCACAGTCACTGAAACAGCAGGCTACGGTGGTGTCGCCATGGCGGCTGCACCCGCGATCGTGCAATTCGTCGGCGGCACCCCGCAAATGGCCATCGACAGCACCCTCGAGGCTTACGAAATCACCTTCAGCGAACACGAAGGCTTCACAATCCCCATTCTCAATTTCCGCGGAACCCCGCTTGGGTTTGATATTCGTAAAATCATGGAAACAGGCATTATGCCAAAGATCAATACCGGCATCGCACACAAAGATCCCGGAATCGGCGGCATTGGTGCAGGCATTCTGCGCGCCCCTGAAAAGGTTTTCAAGGATGCGTTTGATGAATTCAGTAAATTCTGCTAGATAATTTTGTAAAGGAGATAAAAAGTATGAAGCTCATCGATTTAACTATGCCTTTAGGAATTGCAACCCCCGCATGGCCGACCTACGAACCTCTGCAGGTAAAATACTTCAAGCGTTTAGCCCCCAATGGCGCCAACGGCCAATTATTGACCCACTCCAACCACCTGGGTACACACCTGGATGGCGAGTGCCACTTCTGGACTGCCGGAAAAGACATCGCCTCCCTGACAATGGATTATCTTGTCAACGAAGCCGCTGTCGTTGATTTAAGCGACGTGACTGGCGATTATGACGTGTATACCTCGAAGATGGTTACCGACCGCGTCGAAGTCAAACACGGCGATATTCTCATCATCCACACCGGCTACCACCATTTCGGTTGGGATATGCCCGAAGCTGACGAAGTGCGCTATATGGTTCAGCATCCGGGGCCTGATGTGGAATTTGCCAAGTGGGCACAGGGACTCGAACTGCGCTGGATCGGTGTTGACTGCGGTTCCGCCGATCACCCGATGAACACCATCATCCGCAACTGGATGCCGCGCCAGGCAAAACAGGCTGAAAAAGTCTTCCAGAAGAAATTCGGCAAGTCGCTGGAAGAATTCTACACCGATGACAAATATCAGTTCATGCACCTCGATATGTTCCCCCACCACATTCTGCATGCTGAATGCCTGGCTGGCGACATCGACCTGCTGCTGAACCGCCGGGTCAAGATCGGTTTCTTCCCCTGGCGCTTTGTAGATGGCGAATCCTCCATCGGTCGCTGCGTTGCATTCGTCGAAGACGATGAATATGACGAACTGATGGCCAAGAAAGCCACCCTGCCCAAATCGAAATTCGGTGATTGCTACGAACCCAAGCACATCGAGTCAATCAATAAGTTGACCAAAGCCAACCTGGCTTAATCGATCAAAAATATTTAAAGGAGTTACCCATGAAATTCGAATTACCCGAAAAAGCATCTGTAGAAACCCTGGAAATCGACGCTCGTGAAGTCGAAGCCATGCTCCAGGGCCCCAAACTGGATCTCAAACCCTGGCCCGGTGCCCAGGTCAAACTAAAAGACGGCCGCATCCTCTTCATCCGCGAAGCCCGGCTCGAAGAAGCCCCCAAAATGTTGACCTACATGGAAAAAATTATGCATGTCGATCACGACTTCTATGATATCGTGGGCGCCCGCGTCTATTCCGAGATCCTGGGTTGGTATCGCTCACGCCTCAAGGACCCCTATACCCTCGTCGGTTTGATCGATGGTAAATGGGCTGGTTTCGCCAATGGTCGTTTGATGAACGAAGACATCAACATTTCTTTGCACACCATGGCTCTCCTGCGCGGCGGACGTATCGGCGCGGTCATGTATTACGCCAAAGCCTACTATGGCTTCGAAATCCTTGGCAACAAGGAATGGTGGGCAACCTACGAAAGCTACAATGGTTGGATGCGCTGGGGTCTTGGTATGGCACAGCCTTCCTACCCATGGCCGGATGTTCAACACGAACTTGGCGGCGCGAAAGTTTACTACGTCACCAAGAAGTACTGGGATCAATTGATCAAACAATACGTGCGCCAGATGGCCGGCGCCGATCTCGATTTCAACGTGTCGGATGAAGTTCGCAAAGCCAACGAAGAACTCATCGTCCCTGACGAAATCCTGGTCTAGACCGCAAACTGCATCAAAAAAGGAGTCTCACGCGAGACTCCTTTTTTTTGTTTTGATGGGAAGGTTACTCTTCAGGGAACGATCGCCGCCACCATGCCGGTAAAAGTATCGATCCCTGAGGAATTGCCAAACGATTCCAATTTCCTGGCAACGGTCACCGGATCCATTTTGCACATTCCCAGCAGAACCCTCGCAGCCAGCCCTACGCGCTCGTCCACCAGGCGCAGCGTCGCCGCTTCGATGATATTGACCGAGATCCAGGTGGTGCGCGATCGAGCCAGGTCGAGCACTGTTGAATTGAGCTGGCTGGTAAATTCATCCAGCTTGCCGCGAGAATTCGTCAGGCTGTTCAAAATCAACAGATACCCTGCGACAAAATCATCTCCAGAAGGGGTCAAGCCTTTCCCGCTGCCGAGCAGCGGTTTTAAGGCTTCCATGCAACTTTTTAAGTCCCGCCTATGAACTCCAAGACGCATTTGCTGCACGCCAGCCCAGAGATCCTGTTTGGCGCGGTCGGCAGGAATGACCTTATTGAGCAAGGCATCGGCAATGTAGATGAAAGAGTCCTGGTGACCTGACGAATTGAGCAATTGAAAAATGGAGATCAACTGCGAATTCAATCGTCCGTTCCCTTTGAGGGCTCTTACCTGGGGCAGAGGTTCGGGCACGATGCGGGTAACCGCAGTCAGGTCATAACTCATCTCGCCCACCTGCAGTTGCCTGTCCCTGAGTTGGACGAAGGAATTTAATGTCAGCCCCTGGGGAAATTGCGCTAATTCTTCGAGATGCAGCATAAAAGGGTTGTCATGATCCTCGCTCGTGAGAAAAACGACCTTCTGCGAGAATAAGAGAAAAACACCCTTGGAGGTGATCCCGATCACTTTTCCGTCCTGGTTCGTTTGAAGCAGCGGGGCGATAAATGCGCCGGCTTCTCTTATCTGAACAGAGCTCATCGGTTTATCCGCCTTTATTGGTCCCCGGCAATGACAGCCATATTTCCAAGCGTACCCCATGAAGCAAGAAAGAGCGTGTTCGACACCTCGTAGGTCTCGCCGTTATTCAGGTAGCGAATCGACTGTGTGCCATAACCGGTAACGATGACCACATGTTCATACGCTGCTACGATTGAAACTCTTCCTTCGCTATCCGTGTATTCGACTGGTGTTCCATAGGTGACGTTTCCGACCACCCAGGCAATCACAGGTTTTCCCTGCGCGATGCTGGACTTGAGTTGGTCAAGGGTGAACCCTTTCTCGCCTTCAGCCTTTAGCCCATAATCCCGCAGCAATTCTGCCACAGGCGCGGCATGTACGCCGTAATCGCCAGGGGGGAGATGCCCCCAGGTGCCATCCACATCACCCACAAAACCAACATCGGGGTTGTCGGAGATGGGAAGTTCGCTCTGAAATTCTTTTTCATCGATCGTCACCCCAAAATAATGCGCCCAATCTACAGCGGCGCTGGATTCACAGCCGATGCCGAAGTACTGCCTGTGCCCCGTGATATCGGTGATGTAGAAGGTCGCAGGAAGTTCTGACGCAGGCGTTGTGTCAGTTTGTGTCTGCGTGGGAAATGAAGTTGCTGAAGGGAGAATGTGGGTGGGAGTACGGGTGAGCGTGGGGGCAGGTCTGTACGTGTTCACCATCGACGGGGTGGGTGATCTTTGTACGGTCGCGGTGTTTAAAAATGAAGATGCGGATGCATTTCGGCTGATCGCGGGTTGATATTGTAAAGCTGCGACGAGAAGCACCAATCCCAGTAAGCCGCACAACAAATAAAAGATTCGTCCAGGCGTTCCTATTTTCATCTTTCACGTCAACCCTAATCAATCATAACCGAGAATCAGCCAACAAACCAGTACTAATGATCGACGCTGCCGGGTGGTTAAACTAAAACACCCCGTTAAGGGTGTTTTAGTGCCGAGACTGGGGATCGGACCCAGGACACCACAATTTTCAGTCGTGTGCTCTACCAACTGAGCTATCTCGGCGCGCGTAAAGAATTTTACCCGGTGAAAGCCTGATTGTCAATAAAAAAGAGGAAATCGCGAGTACCCAATTATTGTTTATAATTACCAGGCAATTATCCCAGCCCGGTAAAGTAGATCATGACCCCTACCCCTTCATCGAACTCATCCCTCTCGCGCGGATACAGCGTTGCCCTCGTCAGCGCTCTGCTCCTCTCAACCACCGCCATTCTGATCCGAATTTTGACCCAGGAATATCATCTGCCCGCCCTGGTCCTGGCGTTCTGGCGGGATGTGATCGGCGCCGGGGCGATTCTGCTCGTTTTGGCGATCCTGAAACCCGGGCTGCTCAAGGTCAGCCGCAAAAATTATTTTTACCTGGTCGTATACGGGTTGGTGCTGGCAGTCTTCAATGCCCTGTGGACGCTTTCGGTAGCAATCAACGGAGCTGCCGTCTCGACGGTACTGGTCTACAGCTCTGCAGCCTTCACCGCCTTGCTTGCAAGGTGGCTGTTGAAGGAATCGCTGGATTGGAGCAAAATTCTTGCCGTCGCGCTTACCTTCGTGGGGTGTGTTTTCGTTTCGGGCATCATGGATCAGGGGCAATTATCTGCCAATTTGATCGGCATCCTGACCGGAGTACTTTCAGGACTTTTATACGCGATCTACAGTTTGATGGGGCGTTTTGCCTCACAGCGCGGATTGAACCCCTGGACGACGCTGCCGTATATTTTTGCTTTTGCGTCGGTGTTTCTGCTGGGGATCAATTTGATCTCAGTTGGCAGAATCCCGGGGGCGCCGGCTCTGGTCACAGACATTCTTTGGAAAGAGGGGAGCCTGCAGGGTTGGGGCATCCTGTTCGCCCTCGCAGTCGGTCCCACCCTCCTGGGGTTTGGGGGATACCTGGTGAGCTTGAGCTTTCTGCCTTCATCGGTGGCAAACTTGTTGATGACTTCTGAACCCGTATTTACAACGATCACTGCGTTTTTGCTGCTTGGTGAGCGCATGACGGTCAGCCAGATCGCGGGCAGTCTCTTGATCCTTGCGGGCGTGATTTTCATCCGGATTATCGAGGGCAGACGATCCAGGCTGGCGGCCTCCGCGTTGGAGAATATTCAGCCTGCTGCGGATTAACATCCAGAGCATGGTTGCGATACGTAAAGTAGGGGCAATTCATGAATTGCCCCTACTTATATAAGATCAGAACCTGTTTAATCGAGGGGTGTTCTTGAAAACGATAGCTCGCAGCCGATCTGACCCTCAGCCGGCGACGGTACGCCAAGCGCCTCGAAAAAGCGTCCGCCGCTCACCCAGAATAACAGCCCTTGTAATAGTCCTTCGACAAAATAACAAAATAGTCTTTGTAGAAGACCTTCATCGGTATGATCCGTTGTTTCCAGGCGAAAATTCAAGGTCTCATTTTGGGTCGTGACGCTGCTGTGCCAGCCCCATTTCGCGTCAAACCAGGCTGCCAGGCGTTCAAACCCCTGCAGCACCCGTCTGCGTAGTGGCAACATGCGAAAAGCCGTATCCTGCAGCCCCATTTCTTCGCCGTGATCACGCAGCAGTAGCTCAAAAGCTTCTTTTCCGGCAACCAGCGATACCCCGTCTGCGCCTGACGCATCGGTGATCGTCAGCAGCCAGCGGCCGAGGGCATCAAATGAACTGCCAGGATGAGTTGAATGGGAGTTAATCACACCTTCTAGCACCTGGCTGCCGAAAAGCCGTTCCAGGCCGGAGTAAAACAATGATTCAGGGGTCACAGGATGCGTGCGTGATTCCATAGTCTTTTCCTCACCCATTATGATTTGCTCGTATCCATTTCTTCCAAAATGCCGAACAATAGCTCGAGCAGCACATTTTTGACCGAGCTTTTCTTTTTGGCCACGCAGGGCATGATTTTTATGCTCGGATCCAGCCGCAATGCAACCCTCATATCCGCTACGTCCCAGGCATCGGCGCAATCCTGCTTGTTTGCGGCAACAATGTACGGCGTCGGGGCGTATGCATGAAAGGTCTCCAGGATGCTGCGGGCTTCTCTGAAGGTCTCAGGGCGGGTGCTGTCGACCATTACGATAAAGCCAAGCATCCCTTCCGAAAGGATCTCCCACATGAAGTCAAAACGCTTTTGACCCGGTGTGCCGAAGAGAAACAGAACAAGGTCATCATCCACCGTGATCCGCCCAAAATCCATGGCAACAGTTGTCGATTCCTTGACCTTTTCGGCTTCGGCTGTGATCTTCTTCTCGGTCGAGACAACATCGATCTCGCTCACAGACCGGATCAACTCCGTTTTTCCCGAGTTGAAAGGACCAGTCACAACTATCTTCACAGTTTGGGTTTGCATAAATCACTTTCCTTCTTCAATGCTACATGGCTCGGATTCGGTCAATAAGCCGATTGACGATCGATTTCTGTTCATCGCGATTCTGCACAACAAAAGTGTGCCCGGGAGTGGTCACAGGACCACTGGTCGGGCGGATGATTTCCACAATTCCAGCCTGCAGAAGCGCATAAACCACCCGCCGGATATCCATTTCATTCAACCGGGTGGTTTGAGCGATCTGCGCGATCGAATTTTTGGGATTGACATAATTGACGACGTGCCATTCTTCGGTACTGAGGTTAATGGAGCGCATGTTCGTCCCGGGCCGGTCCGCAAATTTAAGTGCCATTTCGAGAGATGGAATTTCGTCTTTGAGAAGCTCATATTCCTTGAGTTTGCGTGCGCCTTCGACGATCAGATCTTCCAGGCTCACGCGCGTCAAAATGTTGCCTTCGGGTGCGCCTTCAGTCTCAACGAAATGAAAGTAACCGTCTTCCCAGACAAATAGCTGCTTCACAACCCCGCTGTAGTGATTGCGCAGCGTCTCAAGGATATCCTTCTGAGTCAAATATCCGCCGTTCACCAGGCATAGTCCCAGTTCAGCCGGTTGAAGGTCTTTGAATTTTTCCAGAAGCATCACAAGTTGAGCGCGTTTGAGTTTTTTTGAAGAAGCCAGGATTTTCAAAAGGTCAAAGCTCTGGTTTGAACTTTGGGCAAAAGAGATCTTCCCTTCGCGAAAATAGATCGCCACAGTATCGTTCGAACCTTCCACATAAAGCGCCCCTGTTTTGGCAGCGATATGGATGAGGTTGAGCAATTGAGTGATGGAAAAATCCCGTAAATTGCCTTTTAACGCCATTCACTTCCCTTAACAACTTCAGGTATGGTAGAAATTATACAGTCAAGGGAAATGTGCGTCAATTCAAGGGGGTTACAAGCTTGTAAGCCGGGGAACAATTTGAGATTAGGTATAATCAATTAGATCGAAGGTCCCATGCTCGAGGATGGCAAAGGTAACAGGTTTCGGATACACCTCCCCCGCTTGCGGTCGTGCACCGGTAAGGGCTTCAAAGGCTGTTCAGAAAGGTTGTGGGCGGCGCACAACCTTGGAAGGATGTGATTAACAATGAATATGCGGATAAGCCTTCCTGAACCTGCATACCCGGAATAACCTGCAAAAACAATCTTCCATTTGACCGGACAGTTCCAAGGATTTTGTATGCCAGATTTGCATCATCTATTAGCGGATACCGACCTGGATTTTTTGGACAGGGTCTCACGCTTTTGGGGAATTGATCTCACCTTAAGTAGTTTTTCCATCGCGCTTGAACAATTGGAAAACAAACTCAAGGAGCCCGATCAAGCCTCTGATTTGATCCGCTCGCTGCCGGAAGATGCTCTGCCCGCCTGGAAAGCCCTGCTCGACCAGGGAGGGCGTATGCCTTCGGCTCAATTTTTCAGGCAGTACGGTGAAATTCGCGTGATGGGTGAAGCCAAACGTAAAAGGGAGCAACCCGATCTGCACCCCGCATCGCCTGCAGAAATGCTCTGGTACCGCGCCCTGATCGGCAAAGGCATCTTCGGCACCGGCAAGGAACCCCAGGAATACGTCTACATTCCGGATGAACTGTTGCAGCTCTTTGGCGAGCAGGTCCCCAGCCCCCAGGCAACCGTCCTCCGCCCAGCAGCCGACATAGACCATGCCTTTGTGTCACCCGCAGGTGATACCCTCCTCGACGCTTTGGCTACATTGCTCAGTGAATTGCGTAAAGGCACCCCGCCTCCTGCCTTCAAAAAAGCTCCTCTGCCCTTGCGCCTGGCATTTATGCTTTCGCTGCTCGAATCCAGCGGATTGATCCACCCGGACCGACAGCCGGATCCTGACAAGAGCCGCGCGTTTCTCGAAAAACCGCGTGGAGAATCCTTTTTGTATTGCTATGCGCATTGGCTGCAGAGCAACAGGATCAATGACCTGCGTATGCTTCCCGGGCTGGCTTTCGAAGGCGCCTGGACCAATGATCCTGCCTCGCCCCGCAAGCTCCTGCTTGAAATCCTCTCTGGGTTGGATACGAAAAGTTGGTGGAGTATTCGTTCACTGATCACTGAAATCAAGAGGTTAAAACCGGACTTTCAACGACCTGCCGGTGATTACGACTCATGGTTTATACGCAAGATAGGTGAAGAGACTTTTTTACGTGGATTCGACGCCTGGGACGAAGTCGAAGGCTTCCTCATCCGTTATCTGATCAGCGGTCCCCTGCATTGGTTGGGACTGCTCGATCTCGGTACCACCGCCAAAGGCAAACCCGCGAGCTCATTCAAGCTTTCAATTTATGCCAGGGGATTACTCCAAAACAAAGCACCGGAAATACCCGACAAATCCAATAGCGAAATCAAAATTACCAGCGACGGTCACTTTCGCATTCCGCTGGGCAGTTCATTGGCGCTGCATTACCAGATCGGACGGTTTTGCGACCTGGAGAATGAAACTCCCCTGGAGACCGTTTACGCCATCACCAGCGATTCGCTTAAGCAGGCTTCCGAGCAGGGATTGAAGCCCACCCAGTTGCTCGGGCTGCTCAAACGCGCCAACATCCTTTCGGTCCCGCCAGGGTTCATCAAATTGGTGGAACACTGGGAAAAGTTCGGCAGTGAAATTCAGCTTGAAAAAAGCATCCTGCTCAGGGTGAGCCAACCTGAAATCTTGATTGCCCTGCAAAAAGATCCCCACGCCGCGCGCTACCTCGGGGAAGTGCTCTCGCCCCAAATCATCAAGGTCAAACCGGGGAGTGAAGCCGCCTTGATCAAGATTCTGGCTGAAAACGGCTACCTGACCGAAACCCTTCTGGATGTATAATTCCCCATGAAACAGGTTCATCCGCGCTGAAACCCGGCTGCGGAATTATTTTCGAAGAGGTGATTATGGCCAAAAAACTGGAATGGGTCGAACAGGAAATCGCTACCTTAAAAGAAAACGGACTTTACAATAACATACGCACTTTAAGTTCACCTCAAGGCGATTGGTTGACGGTGGACGGCAAAAAAGTATTGAATTTTTGCTCCAACAACTACCTGGGGCTCGCCAATCATCCCAGTCTGCTTGCGGCTGCCCGCGAAGCATTGCTCAAGTATGGCATCGGACCTGGAGCAGTGCGTACCATTGCAGGCACGATGGA
This sequence comes from uncultured Chloroflexia bacterium, assembly GCA_963714465.1. Taxonomy (GTDB): domain Bacteria; phylum Chloroflexota; class Anaerolineae; order Anaerolineales; family Anaerolineaceae; genus UBA6107. The sequence goes on from CAVQOS010000011.1 coordinate 45,084, forward strand.
CATCCATTTGGAACTCGAACGGCGCTTTGCTAAATTCAAGGGCGTCGAAGCCGCCATCACTTTCCAATCCGGTTTTTGTGCGAACCTGGCAACCATCCCAGCCCTGGTCGGCAAGGAAGATATCATTTTTTCCGACGAATTGAACCATGCCAGCATTATCGATGGCTGCCGGCTTTCAGGGGCGCGCAATGTCAAATTTGCCCATGCCGACCCCAAGGACCTTGAACGCATCATCACAGAAAATGCGGGCACGTATCGCCGCGGATTGATCATCACCGACGGTGTGTTCAGCATGGATGGCGATCTTGCCCCCCTGGACAAGTACGCCGATATCGCTGAAAAATTCGACCTGATGCTGATGGTCGATGACGCGCACGGTGAAGGTGTCATGGGTCATGGCGGACGCGGTATTGTCGACCATTTTCATCTGCATGGGAGAGTGGACGTTGAAGTGGGCACCATGTCGAAAGCTTTTGGCGTCATGGGAGGTGTCGTTGCCGGCAATGCCAGGATCATTGAATGGCTGCGCCAGCGGGCACGCCCCTTCCTCTTCTCCTCGGCAGCCACCCCTCCGGATGTCGCAGCCTGCATTGCCGGGATCGATGTTCTCGAAGAAAACACCGACCTGGTTGACCTCTTGTGGGAGAACACGCGCTTCTTCAAACGCGAGATGGCTGCCCTTGGGTTCGATACCGGCGTCAGCGTGACGCCCATCACCCCCATCATGCTGGGTGAGGCCGAATTAGCCCAAAAGTTCTCAAAGGAACTCTTCGCTGAAGGTATCTTTGCTTCACCCCTCGGATTCCCCACCGTGCCAAAAGGCAAAGCCCGCATCCGGGTGATGATCTCGGCTGCGCATACCCAGGAAGACCTCCAGCAAGGACTGGCGACTTTCGAGAAAGTCGGCAAGAAATTGGGTGTGATCAAGTAAATTGGTCTTGATTTAAGCATAAAACCCCCTTGCGAATTTCTGGCGAGGGGGTTTATTTTGCCGCATAACAATGAAAGGGCATCAGTGAATTTGAAAAGGATCCACCACCTGGTTCGAACCCGCCCAAACGCAGGCGCTTTGCCCGAACATCATGCATTCCTGCCCGTTCGAGCAGCGGTGGCTCCCCAGGCGCGGAGGTTGGAAACCCAACACCTCGGGCGGATAATATTTCTCCACCTCCAATGCCACTTCGCGGTCAGCACGATCACAATGCGTTACCTTGATGCCTACCCAGAGCTTATCCACCATTTCTGCCTCCAATAAAACGAACCTGAACCTTTAAGAGAATCTTAGCGCATTTTGACTGCGCGTCAATGCTGCAAATCTCAGGACAGACAAAGTTAAGAATGATCGAAAAGTTTTCGCCTGCGCCAGTTGATGAATGGGGCAGCCAGTTTTCTCGCCCAATACTTGGCGACCATCAGTGAAAACACCGATCCCCCGTCACGATAATGGACACGCAGCATCTCAGGCCAGCAGCGTTCATCGGCGGTGACGGTCTTTCCACCCGCGTGCAGGCGGAAGTTCGCCCACACCTCGCCTTTGCGATAGGCAAATTGAGTCTTTTGAGCCAGGCGCACCCACAGGTCATAATCCATGGCGAAATAAAACGATGCATCCAGGGGTCCCACTTGCTGCCACAAAGATGAACGGAAAAAGGCTGCAGGTTGGGGAACATGCACGTATCCACGGCGCAAATGGTTGAGGTCGGTCAAAGCAGCATTGAATTTGCCGATGGGCTGGTCATTTTCATCGATGAAGAGCATATCCCCGTAAACCAGGCCGGTCTCAGGATGCTGCTGCAGGAAGGCAACCGCCTGGCGGATGGCACCGGGGGCATAGGTATCGTCCGAATTGATCCAGGCCAGGATGTCACCACTGGCGCGGCTGAACCCCTTGTTGATCGCGTCCGTCTGACCCCGGTCGGGTTCTGAAACCCAATAAGCCAGCCGGTCAGCGTATTTGCGGATGATCTCCTGGCTGCCGTCAGTCGATGCCGCGTCGATGACGATATATTCAAGGTTGGGATAATCCTGCCCGAGCACGGAGAGCATTGTCCGTTCGAGAAACCTGGCTTGATTAAATGACGGGGTAATAATCGAAACACGCGGCAGATTATCCATTAGCCTTCTCCGGTTGCTGGCTACGACGGGTGTTGGAGATCGAACAAGATATAGCCTTCCCCTTCTTCGTAAGGGTAATGGGCGTAAAGGTAGTCGTGGAGTTCGGTTTGAGAATTGAAGTCATTGAGCAAGGTCACCAGGAAGTAATTATACCCCTCAGTTTTTTCTGTAAATGCCTGTAAAAAGGGTTCCTGCTGAATCCCGGAAAGGTTGGCTACATTGATGTCACCCCAGGTTTCCCACAAGCGGGGTCGGATAAACCCCCAGTAACTCAGGCGGTAACCGTAATCGTGGGTCAAAGCGACCACCTTTGACGTATGCCCGATTTTATCCCCGAGGTTCTTCCAATACACTTCTTCATAGCGATAATCAGCCGAGAGTAGCTCAGTCCGCGCTTTAAGCAGCGAAAGGGCAGAAGCAAACACAAATACGCCAAGCAGGAAAATTTTTGTCAAAACTGTAGGTCTTATCGACTCGATACGCTCCATAAGGATTGAAATGATCAGCCCAAAACCAATGGCAGCGATGGGGATGAGGGGCATGGAATAATAATCATGGGTGTAGATATGGTAGGCAAAGAAGAAACCAAGCAGAAGGTATGCCAGCAACAGGCTGGCGTACCAGAGCCTTTTCTTCTTGTCAGGAAAAAGGAACAATGCCAGGACGGCAAGGAACAAAGGGAAATAGCCGACCACCGATTTTGCGGTCATGAACCAACTCTGGTACCAGTGAGGTTGAATATAGAGCGACGGAAAAAACCGCGACCCAAAAATCGCCCCGGCGTTACCCCCTTGGATCGCGCTCCAGGCAATGAAGATCACCCCTGGCAGAAGTGACAGGGCCGCCATCCAGTAAACCCGCGGGTTGCGCAGTGCTTTTCGCAGCCCACCGTAAATCACAAGGGCAGCAAACGGGAGGCCAACGAAAAACACAGCCGTCGGCTTGACGAATATTGCCAGCCCCGTGAAAATGACCGCCAGGAGGGTGTTTGTGAGCGAGGCGTTCTCAGACCAGCGATATTGAAAATAGAGTGCCCACAGGATCAGGCACACCATTAGCGGGTCGGGCATAAATGCGCGGCTGGAGATGATGCCGAACGGAACGAACTCGTAAAAAGCGAGCGCTGCGATTGCCCCATTCTCTTTGATCAATTTGCGGCTGAGGAGGTAAAGCGGGATCCCGCCGATGACCCAAAAGAAAATGGAATAGAGACGCGGGATCCTGAGATCTTCGAAACCGATTACGGCGTAGGTGTAGGCTGCCAGATGCTCCGTGATCGTAGGTTCAATCAGCGACTGTGCCGCACCGGTTTGTATGCCAAAATCGATTTGTTCTGAGGGCAACGCCTCGACGGAAGGCACATTCATGGCATAGTAATATCCCCGCGCGATGATGAGCGAACGCAGCTGACGGGTTGCCGCAAAATCCAACGGTGGATCGGATAGATCAACCAGGCGGATCGCAAAACCCAGCACGAGGATGCTCAGAACCAGGACTGTCCGGAGTATCCAGCTATTCTTAAGGAAAAGCACCTTTTCAGAATCGACATCCAAGGCGATTGCCCTCCCCTACATCCATCGAATCAAAAATTCCTGTCTTTCGTTTCCCCCAATTATATATGAGTGCAGGTTATTGAGTTGGTGAATGCAGGTCGAACAAGTAATATCCATCCCCTGATTGATAGGTGTAATGTGTAAACAGATATTCTTTGAGCACAGGTTGCGCGTCAAATTCGCCCAGCGAAGTAACCAGGAAATAATCCATGCCCGCGGTCTTTTCCTGGATGAGCTGTTCCACCACCGGGTCGGTGCCACCGGAAAGCGCAGTCAGGCGAAAATCTCCAATGCTTGACCAGATTTGCGCGCCGACGTAGCCGAAATAACTCAATCTTCCGCCGTAATCCTGTGTCAGGGCAATGACCCTGGAGTTATGCCCGATCTTATCCCCCAAAGCTGACCAAAAGGCTTTTTCGGGGCGGTAATCCTGGGCATATAGGGTTCCCCTGGCTGCGTTGATATTTACCGCTATGAGCAGGAAAAATGCACCTGTGACCAAAACCCTGGTCAGCCAGGTGAGGTTGACTTTTTCCAGGCGGTTGATGACCACACCGGCAAAGACCCCCACCCCGAGGGACACGATCGGAAAAAGGGGAAGATGGTAATAATTATGGGTGGAGATATGATAAGCCACCGTCAGACCATACAGGGCATACCCCAGCCACATGCAGAAGAAGAACACACGCTGCGACCGCTTTTGGATCAAGAGAATCGCAGTCAAAGCCATGAGGAAAGCGCCAAACCCAACAGCGCCGCGGATGAGAGTCGCCCACCCGGCATAAAATTCGGTCTGGATGAAAAGGTTGGGAAAAAACCGTGTGCCGAAGATCGAGGAAGCATTCCCGCCTATGGTTGCGCTGAGCACGTTATAGATCAACGCTGGTACCAGTGACAGGGCTGCCATCAGGTAGACCTTCGGATCCTTGATCCAATTGTGCATGGGCTTGTTCAGAACGATCCCAACCAGGGGGATCCCCACGAAAAACACCGATATGACCTTAACAAAAACCGTTAAGCCAGTGAATATACCTGCCAAAACGGCATTTTTCCAGGTGTTCTGCTCATTCCAGCGCAGTTGAAAATACAAAGACCAACAAATCAATCCGACCATTAAGGGGTCGGGTTGAAACGAGCGGCTGGCGATGACCCCGAACGGGGCAAAGAGGTACACCGCCAGGGTGATAAACGCGCCGCTGAGTGTGGTGAGCTTCCTGGCTGCCAAGTATAAACCCACGCCTCCCAGCATCCAGAACAGGATCGAGTAAAGGCGTGGAATGACAATATTTTCCCTGCCGAGCACTCGATAAGTATTGGCTACGAGGTACTCCATCAAGGGGGGTTCGATCACCGGCTCACCGTGGCTGGCGTTGATGGCAAAATCGCGGATGTCCGGCGGCAAGGCCCGGGTTGCCGGTGTATCCATCTGGTAATAGTATCCGCGCGCGAGGATGAGCGAATGCAGTTGGCGGGTCGCGGCAAAATCGAACGGCAGATCGGTCAGATCGAGCAAGCGTACACCAAACCCAAGCACCATCAGCAAGAGAATGAGTAACACCTCGAGGCTGCGGGATGATTTAAGAAGAAATAGCCGTTCGTTCTTACCAGTCTGATCAGTCAAGGAACACCTGTATTTTTTACCCGCCTGAATCGGTGCAGGCGGGATGAAGTTCTGTCAGCGGGATGATCGTCACCCCGCTGCCTGCGTCGCAGCGCAGCGAATGATCCTGTAATCGCAGGGAAAGATCTGATCCTTCTGCCAGGTCGCCGGTAAATGCAATGAAATACAACGGCGTCGCCTCCATCTTTATAATGCGCTCATTCAACGAGGAAAGGCAGGTTCCATCAGTGGATATGCACTCCGGCTGGACCTTGCCGTAATAAGCCAGCGGCAGGGTGACTTTGGGGGTATTGGACACGAATACCGCATCCGATCCCAGTTTTTCTCCGAGGGAGCGCCAGAATTCGACCGGGATTTGCTCTGGGTTTGCCTTGACCAGGCGCCGCCCATCGATGCTGCCCAGCCCGGCGCCAACCACCAGGATGCCCAAAAGCAGCATCAGGCTTGCTGCAGGGAGACTGTTCTCAGACATCCGGTCAAGCAGGGTTTCGAACACGGATACCAGCGAAACCACTGCCAGGAAAATGACCGGGTAAAGTACATAAATCGATTGCGTGATCGCGTTCAGAAAAACGAGTGCCATCACCGCAAAGCCTGCCCACAAACCGATCAGCAAGCTGCGTTTGGCTCCTTTCTCCCAAAGCAGCACGCCCAGGAATGCAAAACCGATCCCCAGCACGCCGATGATACTCTCCAGGCGCAGCTCCAGGCGTACCAACTGCTTGATTTGCGCCAGGCCGAATCCAAACTCGTTGATCCCCAGCCAGTTGAGCATCCCCAATGAATTTGGATGGAGCGCAAGGCTGTAGATCAGCCTTGGGAGAAGCAGTAAAGCAGCAATCATAAGCCATTGGACCGTCTTTCCGCCCTGCTGGGTTTTCTTCAAAACAAACCAGGCAGCGATGCTCCCGCCCAAAAGAATGGTTAGCATCTCGACGTCCAGCAAGACAGCTGCCATCCCAAATACGCCGCATAGCAGTGCCTGAGACCAGCGGGGGGCGTTCATCCAACGCCATAGCATCCACAATGACAGGAGGACAAAGAACAACGCCCAGGACCCGGGCAGAACCACCCGGCTGAACTGGATCGAAAAAGGCATAAACACAGCCAACCCGAGCACAGCGAGTGCAGCGATCGGTCTGGTGATCCTTCTGAGCATGAGATACAGCAACAAGCTCGAAAGCATCCATCCCAAAATGGATAAGACCCTCGCTGTCACGATGAGGTCAAGGTTGAATGCGTTGCTCAAGCCTGCGTCCACCCACTGCAGGAGCGGAACATCGCGGGTAGCGGAACCGTAATCCGCGCTGGTTGGAAGACCGGCGGCGATTTGTGTGGTTTCAGGACTGAAAGATCGAGCCGTCAACAGGAAAAAGAGTTGCCCGGAATGGGATACATCCAGCGGGTCAGCCGCAGGTTGCCTCAAGCGGACCCAGGTGCCGCCTACTAAAATAAGAATCACCAGCCCAACAATGAATAATCGTGGCAGGTTCATCCACCTGGGTTGTTTTATGTTTTCCACGTCGGCCATTGTCTCTCTACTCAACTGATCCTGCCCTGCGCCGGAGGATTGTACTTCTTGATCCGCTTTGCCAACCTGCGTTGCCTCAAGCCTTTCAAACCCAAAGGAGCGGCAAGACAATAAGCCACCCGGTACCACTCCGGCAGGACAACTTTTGGACTGCGGAAAAAAGCCCGCATGTATGCTCTAAACGCAGGTCCATACTCCTCGGCATCCAGCAAATAGAATCCGTCCAGGCGCTGTGCGCCGGCTTCGATTTCGTTCCTGTGCTTTTGGTATTCGTCTGCAAAATCGGGCGAGGTACGCATCCATTCCGCGATCCGCAGCGCTTCATTCCCGAACTTGCCAGCCTCGGCCATATTCTTTGCGCCTTCATGGTAATGGGCTTCTGCCCAAAGCCTGGGAATATACTGGATCGGCGAATTTCTGGCGATGCGCAGCCAGAGTTGGTGATCCAACAGGAAGTGATACGCTGGGTCGAGAAAGCCATCAGTGGGAATTGCCGACCTGCGCATGAAAACCGCGGGTTGCCCGATGATGTGGAAAGACATCAATTCACGCAGCCCCCAATCGCCATAATGCAGTTCGTTGAGCACGCGTTCATTCTCATCCACCACGCGGACGTTGCCGAAAACGAAACCCACCTGCGGATGCTGCTGCAGGGCTTCCACCGCTTCGGAAATCGCCCCGGGTGTGTACATATCATCCGAGTTCAGCCAGGCAATGATCTCACCCTTCGCCCGCGCGACCCCCTTGTTGATGGCTTCAGCCTGCCCGTGGTCCTTTTCACTGACCCACCAGGTCAAACGGTCGGCATACTTATGAATAATATCCACACTGCCGTCGGTGGACGCGCCGTCCACCACGATATATTCGAGGTTGGGATAATCCTGGGTCAGCACGGACTGGATCGTCTTTTCGAGGAAGGCAGCCTGTTGGAAGCTTGGGGTAATGATGCTGACGAGGGGTTTATCCACCAGAGTCATTTGAAGAGCGATTCATAATCCACTTTGGGAAAAATGGTCAGCTTCCCGCCCACCGTGGCATCGATGATCTCGCGCCCATCTTCTTTGTAGGCTTCACGTGCCATCGTGTACGCAATTTCCGATGTCTGCAGATCAGGGAGCTGCCAGCGGAAGCCTTTGCCAAAGTAACCCGGACTGAAATGGTTGGGGTCGTCTCCGGTGGAGACCACCGTCGTATTGGGTTTGCCTTGCGACGAAAAACTGTGATCCACACCGATCAGAACGACCTGGCTGAATCCCATGTGAAACGCCAATTGCATCGCGACGAAGGTAACCGTCGCACCCTCCCACAAGCGTCCCGTGGCATCGCCATTGAATCCCGGGAGATCGTAGGAGGTATACAGGTAACTCAGGTTTTCAGCAGGCTGGATCCATTTACGCCCGCGCCAGGAAACGAACACGGGAATCGGCAGGGTTCGCAGGTCTTCAGCGCACTGCTCGATGACGAGGTCATTCACCGTCAGCAGGATCGAGGTTGAAAATCCCATGTCTTCAAATGCCAGGTAAAAGCGATTCATACCGATGGTAAATTCATCGCGCAGCTTTTTCAGATCCGTGTTTTTCAGGCTCGGACCGTTACCAATAATAAAGCAGCGCTCGCCCGCGTGAGAATCCCGCAAGGCGCTCAATTTTCGGATCGAATCCCTGCGCCATGGATGAAATTCGGCTTGCGGCCATTCCGCCGCCATCTTCAGCGTATCACGCACACCGCGCAGGCTGTCCTTGGTGGATTCAGGAAGAAGCTGAAGGAGTTTTTGTCGCATCATCATTCTGTGCTCAGCCTTGCGGTAGCGCCTCCATCCACAACGAGCGCCTGCCCCGTCATGAAGGAGGATTGGGTGGAGTCCGCCAGGAAATAGATGGCATGCGCCACCTCTTCAGGGGTTCCGATGCGCCCATTGACCGTCTTGCGTGCCAGGTTATCCAGGCGTTCATTAATCGTTGGACCGCTGACATGTCCCCGGTCCATGCCGCCGCGCAGCATGGGAGTATCCACCGCGCCGGGAAGAACTGCGTTCACGCGAATATTGTCCTTTGCGAATTCAATCGCCATGGCCCGCGTCAGCGCCAATATGCCACCTTTGCTGGCAGCGTACGCGGCGATGCTGGTGGAAGTTTGAATGGCGTGCACCGAAGAGACGTTGACGATGGCAGCGTTACCGGCTTTGACCAGCAGCGGATGGGCATAGCGCGCGCCGATGAACGTCGGCCTCAGGTTCGTGGCTATGGTCTTGTCCCATTCTTCCACGCTGGTTTCGAGGATCGGTTTCGAGATTTGCATGCCTGCATTGTTGACCACAGCGTCCAGGACAGGCGTGAACGCGGCAGCTTTGCGGTAGATTTCGACCACTTCGTCGGCATTGGAAATGTCGTTCTGAATAAAGAGACCGTTTTCGGGAAAACCTTCGCCAAATGGATTCTGATCCACCCCGATGACCGTCCACCCTTTTTCTGCAAACAGCTGCACCACCGCACGCCCGATCCCGCCGGCGGAGCCTGTAACCAGCACCACTCGTTTTTCAATGGTCATGAGTTCCTCACCTGGATCCTGGCCTGCCATTCATCGAAGTCATCGAGCGGAATATTCAATCCAGTTAAAAGATTGCGAATGGTATTCCAATGCACGCGTTCCCAGGCAGCCGGGCTTGAATTGGAATTGTGGGGTGCAAGCAGCACATTATCCATTTGCCTTAAGGGAGAATCTGCCGGGAGCGGTTCCACTTCAAATACATCCAGTGCAGCCCCGGCGATCTTGTTCTGCTGCAGTGCCTGGATCAACGCCGCTTCATCAATGATGGGTCCGCGCGCAGTGTTGATCACTACAGCTCCGGGGTTGATTTGCCCAAGCGTGGTTGCATTGATCAAATGGACACTGGTGGGGTTCAAATCGCAGTTGAGGCTGACAAAATCAGATTGCGCGAGAAGGTCTGCCAGGCTGGTCATCCTGACCTTGTGCTCGACCAGAAAATCCGGTGCGATGGGAATGATGTCATTCCCGAGGAGCGTCATGCCAAAGCCGCGCGCCCTGCGAATGACTGCCTTTCCCACGTTACCCAGTCCGATCACGCCCAGCGTACATTCAGATAGCGACCGCCCGGGGATCTTCTGCCATACGCCCGATTTCACCGCGCGATCCATCCAGGAAAGGCGCCTGGCAAAAGCCAGCATGTATCCCATCACCGTATCAGAAACCGGTAATGTAAAAGCGTTAGGGGTGTTTTTAAGCGCAATTCCCAAAGCATCGCAGGTTTTTTTGTCGATCGAATCGATCCCGGTTCCCCACTTGGAGATGACTTTCAAGCGTGGTGAACAGGCTTGAAGCACCGTTGGCGTATAGCGGTCATCCCCGCACATCGTGCCGTCAAATTGACCGGCATACTTTAAGAGGTCGGCTTCCTCCAAACGCTCGTTCACCCCGGGTGTGATGGTTTCAATCCCGTAATGGTCAAATAGCGGCTTGAAGCGCTCCATAAATGGAAGAAGGTAGGGGGCTGAAATTAATACGACAGGCATGGTGGTTTCCTTGGTAGCTTGGTGTTTCCCCTATTATACCGATGGAATGGTTTTCTGATGAGATTCAATTCGCCTGAGGATTATGCAGAATATCCCGGCAATCACTTGTTGCGTAATCAAGGGCGGGATGGCATGAAGCTACGCGCTTGATGATTGTTCTAAAGCCGGTTTACGACTTGTCCGTTCTGGCTTGAAGCAGAAGCTCCACCAGCTTGAAATCCACCTCTTCGTCGATATCCCAGGCTTCATCTTCAGCGATCTCGAAGAGAAACGGTCGTTCACCAATGCGGTGACGGCGCTCCACCAGGTTTTCACGGGTAAATAAATAGAGGCAGGAGTTCTCTTGATACACCGGCGGGAGGTCCTGGGTTTGGATCAAGACCGCAGGGTTATGGTTGAGGGCGCGTCCGAGTTGATCATACAGCCGGGTTTGAAGCCGGGTGACCGAAAAGAGCGAGTCATACCCCGGATATACTTCACACAAGGATTGGATGGCTCGTGAAATTGTAGCTGCTTTGAGCAGGGGATTGGTGCTGTGCGTCTGCAGGTACAGGTCGGCGCTCACCTGCCCGGTATCATAAATCAAGATTTCGTTCATGGAGACAGTATCGGCCTGCAATTCCTGCGGGCGTTCGATCACGGTGACCTGGGAGTACTTCTCATTGATGCCGCTGATGATCTCGGGGCTGTCGGTATCGACCACGATTTGATCAATTTCCGGTACCTGCACCAGGGTATCCAGAATATGCTGGTAAAGCGGTTTATTCTGCAGGAGGCGGTAGTTTTTGCCAGGTACCCTTTGAGAATGGTGCCGCATGGGAACTAGCGCTACAATTTTATTCGGTTTCATGCTTCCTCCTGGATGGTGCGGCTACTTTTCCTGGTATTCGATGGGTGCCACATCGCGTTCTTTTGCCGAGTGGGTCGAAAGCCCTTGCGGGTTGGGGTAGTAAAAAGCCTGCTTGAGCTGCCAGGTGAGCGGACCGGATTGGTGGTATCCGCGGTAGGTGCCGGAAAATTGATTCCACCGGAATTGTACAATCTTTTGCCAGTTCCTACCCCACACCTTCAAGCGCGCAGCCTCGCGCCAGTCGTTGACCACGTTCTGAAAGAACAGGCGATATTGATCCCTGCGCCTAAAATCCTCATGCGGATAAATCCGTTTGAACGCCATGCCCTCGCGCCGGTAGCGATTGAATATTCCACCGGTGGATTCGTCATGCACGTGGATCACTTCAGCTTCAGGAACATAGGCGAGAAGATAATTTTGATCAAACGCCCATTGCCCCCAGGCGAGATCTTCCAGGCCGGGCAGCGATTCATCATACGGGTGCTGCTCCCAGAGCTCACGCCGGATGGCTGCATTGGCATTGTTGCAGAACGGGCTGGACTGTTTTGGGTCGGCATGATCGGGGTACCAGGTTTTGAAAATCTGATGCTCCGAAAAGGCTGTCGTGTCTGATCCGCGCTGTTTGCCGTAGGTCAACGCCACCTTTGGATTTTCGAATGGCTTCAATAACTGCTCCAGCCAATCAGGGTAAACCGGATAGACGTGCGCGCTGGCCATGACCACAAGATCGGCACCGGCTACTGCGATACCGAGGTTTAGCGAACGACCAAAGGTAAATTCCTCAGGCGAGATGGAAACGATCTTTACCGGATACTGGCTGGTGATTTGCACGGTGGCATCCTGCGATCCAGAATCCACCAGGATCACCTGCACCTCTTTGAGCGTCTGGTGACCGATACCGGCGAGCAGACGCCCGATATGCTCTTCCTCGTTATACGCGCGGATGATGATCGAAACGCTTGGTTTCATTCCACCAACTCGAAGTTGCCGTTATGCAAAATCCCGTCGCAGATCGCCTTCATCGTTGGCGAGTGCTCAGCCGTCAACGCCTCGACCGCGAAGTCTTTGGCTCTCACATACCCCTTCCAAACCCCATCTTCTTCGATGAAGGAATCGAACGGTAAAGAGGTAACAAATAGCTGGGTGTACAAAAATCGGCGCGCGTTCTCTTTGAATTCATCCGGCACGTTGATCGTTTTGGCTAAAAGCAATTCTTCCAGTTTTTGATTGTATGCTTCCAGGTCTTGCGGGAAGAATGAGGTGGCAAGCTGGGTGAATCGTGCTTTTCCACCTGCCAGAACGGCTTTGCCCATGATCGAAGCTTCCAGTCCAATGGTCGAGTTGTAAACCATCACGAAATGCGAATGCTGGATGAGATCATAAGAGCTGATGAATTCCTGCGAATCGACGAAGATCACGTTGGTCAGGTTTTCGATACCCGTGCGCTGCACCCATTGCGCCACACTTTCGCGGCTTTCCTTGCCTGCCCGAGTTTCGTCGGGGTGGGCGCGGATGACGAACAGTGTCTCTGGGTGCCTTTCGATGGCGCTGCGCACATTTTGCAGCCAGGCGAACATTTCCGGGAAAAGCGTGTTGGCATGCACCTGGCTGGTATCGAAGATGACGTTGGTGAACACGGGGACAATATGTTTGAACGGCGCGGCCTGCTGCAGGAATTCGTCGCTTAACCCCTGGATCTCCGGCCAGAAACGGATGCCTGCCATGCTGAAGTTTCCCTGCATCCTCTCTGCCAGGTATTCGTCCAGCCTGCGGTTCATCTCTTCATCCAGTTGGAATGACGATGAAATGTGAATGGGGTAAGCCGTGGCTTCACCCGGCGTGAAGAATGCCGTGAATGGGCGCATCCCCACCTCGTGGGTGATCACGCGGATGCCAAGCTGCGTACATACAAAGCGTGCAGCCGCTTCGGGGTAGAACATGCCGTTGAACAGGACGACTGCCTGCGGTTGCGATTCTTCGACGAGCGTTTTGAATTGGGTGTAAACGTTCCAGGCGGAATGGATGAAATAATGGTAAAACACGCGGGTGACATCATCGTTCGCCAGGTGATGCCTGCGCAATACCCAGCGCAGCGAATTGGTCGCCCAGCGTCCAAGCGGAACGTTTTGGTACTCGAATGCCTCGTAGGTTTCGACATCCAGACCGGTCAGTTGGGCATCCAGGTCGGGGTAAGGCTGATCCGTGAACCAGCGCACGTCGGTTCCGTCAAACAGGCGCCTGGACTGTGCAATGCAGCGCTTGCAGGGCGGTTCGCGGTCAACATCGTCACGGTCGCTGCCCAGTACACAACGCTGCAAGCCGGAGCGGCAGGCAAAATAGATCACCGACACACCCGCGAGATTCAACGACTTGCTGGCGAGAAAAGAATAAGCCGCGTTCTGGCTGACCGCTTCAAGGCGGGTGGAAGCATTAAAGAAGATCACCGGGGGTTGGTCCGGATCAGGAGTTGCCGCTTGAGCAACTTCCGCATTCAAACGCTTCCAGCGGCGGTTGCTGAAGGCATGTTTGCTGCGCTGGAGGATGGCGTTCTTAATCCGGGACGAATTCCTAACGGTCAATCTTGCACCCTGCGCAGCTTTTTCAGGGAGGATTTCTCGCTGTCGTAAACTTTCTTGACCCCGTCGCCGACTGCCTGTTCGGTCACGCGGACGTATTTTACCAATTTTTCAAAGCCGCCCGGTTCAACCGAAGCTGATTGGTCGGAGCCCCACAAAGCGCGGTCGAGGGTGATATGCCGTTCCACGATGCATGCCCCGAGGCCGACCGCCACAGCGGTGGTTACCAGGCCAACCTCATGCCCCGAATAGCCGATGGGACAGGAGAAGGTTTTGCGCAGGGTTTCGATCATGCGCAGGTTGAGTTCGGCTGGGTCGCAGGGATAGGTACTCGTCGCATGGGTGATGGCTAAATTCTCTTCACCCAGCAAGGTCACCGCTTCTTTGATCTGTTCCATCGTGGACATGCCGGTGGAGAGGATCAAGGGTCTTCCGGTTTGGCGCAAATGCTTCAATAGCGCTGAATCGGTCAGCGAGGCTGAGGGGATCTTATAAGCCACCGGATTGAATTGTTCAAGGAAGTCGACTGAAGGTTCATCCCATACAGATGCGAACCAGGTGATGCCGATTTCCTTGCAATAGCGGTCGATTTCGGCATACTCTTCTGCGCCGAATTCCACTTTGTAGCGATAATCGAGGTAGGTAATGTAGCCCCAGGGGGTCTCACGCATTTGACCGCGCTGCTCGGGGGGTACGCACAGTTCAGGCGTACGTTTTTGAAACTTAATCGCATCCACGCCGGCGTGTTTTGCCGCCTGGATCAACTGCTTTGCCATTTCCAAATCACCGTTATGGTTAATTCCGGCTTCTGCAATAATATATACCGGATGTCCATCTCCCACCATGCGATCACCAAATTTGATTTCTCGCGTCATTTTAGCTCCCAAATCAAGAGATTGATTATTTCGAATATTTCTGAACAAGCAGGTCGCACAATTCGCGGACTGCGCCGCGTCCGCCCGGAAGAGACAGGACCTGCTCGGCATGCCGCAGCACTTCCGGCTGGGCATCGGCTGGGGCTGCAGTGAACCCCGCAGCCTTGAACCCGGGGAGGTCGTTCACATCATTACCCATAAAGATGACCTGGGCGGACGTGATCCCTTTATCCTCACAAATCTGTTTCAAAGCGCTGCCTTTATCCAACACACCTTGCAATACCGGGATGTTCATTTTCTTGCAGCGTGCGGTGACCACGGGGTTGACCTCGCGTGAAAGCACCATCACTTCAATTTTGGTGTTCGTGCCCAATAAGCCCAATCCGTAGCTGTCGCTGCGATTTGCGGCGACCATCTCGTGCCCGTCCTCATCCACCCACACCCGGTTGTCGGTGAGCACACCGTCAAAATCCAGCACCAGGAGGGCAGGGTCCACCGGCCATGCACGGCGGATCTTTGCCGGGTCCACCATTTGAAGTCCGCCGGAGGTGACCAGGACTTCATATTGTTTCCAATCAGCCAGGGTATCGATATCCACGGTAAACTTGGGGTCGATCACCAGCCCAAGAATAACGTCACCGCTCAACGAATGTTTTTCAAGGATCGTCCGCGTTCGTATGGCATCGATGTGACCGGTTTGCCAGTACACCAATGGCAACTGCTGGCGCGGGGCATTGTAGGCTTCCTTGACCCCTTCCACGCCGGTCAGAGGCTTCATCGTTCCATCGGAAGGGTCCAGGCGCCACATTTTGAACGGGTTTTGACCGGCTTCCACCACCCCGCGCACCGAATCGGCGTTCGGATGGTCTACCAGTAAGCGCACGGCATCATCCACACAATCGAGCGGGCGCACCGGCGATGTCGGGCGCAGTTGGACGACTACATCTGGGTGGTAATTCTCGTGCTCAGCCAGCCAGCCAAGCGCGTGCTCGAACACCGGAAAATCGGTGGTGTTGTCCTGGGCAAATTCTGCCGGACGGAGGAAGGGGGTTTCAGCGCCGTACTCGCGGGCGACGGCGGCAATTTCTGCATCGTCAGTGGAGACGATGGTGCGCGTCACCAGTTTGGACTGCAGCCCTGCCTGGATGCTGTATGCGATCAGCGGAAAGCCTGCGAAATCGCGGATATTCTTGTGCGGGATGCCTTTCGATCCGCCGCGCGCAGGGATCAATGCCAGGATTTCGAGTCTGCCTACCATGCCGTCCAACCTCCGTCCACGATCAGGTTGGAACCGGTCATATAGGACGATGCGTCGGAGGCGAGGAACAGCACCGCCCCGTTCATTTCATCTTTTTGTGCCATGCGTCCCATCACGGCGCGGGCGGAATACTGCTTGAGGAAGACTTCGTCGTTATTGTTGAATACCCCGCCGGGCGTGAGCGCATTGGCGCGAATTTGTGTTCCGGCGTAATAGGTGGCGATGTAGCGCGTCAACCCCAGGATGCCGGCTTTGGTCACGGGATAATATACCGGCTTGAACGTCTGAGGTTGACCTGGTTTTTCATAGATGCGCTGGTCTGGACCGACCAACCCGTACATCGAGCAAATGTTAATGATCGAACCTTTGCCCTGCTTGACCATCTGGCGCGCGGCAGCTTGCGAAACCAGGAATGCCCCGGTGAGGTTCACATCGACGGCTTCCTGCCATGATTTGAGCGGATAATCTTCAAAGGCGTTATTGCCGGAAAAGGCATGGGTCGGATCGAACTTGGGGTCGAGCGCAGCGCTGTTGACCAATGCGTCCAGGCGGCCTGTCTCGTCTGCGATCTGCTCCACCACCTGGCGCACACCTGCGGGCTGGGAGATGTCCACCCCGACGGCTTTGGCAGTGTATCCAGCCTGGGTCAATTCTGCTGCAACGGGTGTGGAAAGCGCGAGGGAAAGCTCGGCAACATAGACTGTGGCACCGGCTTCTGCCAGGGTGCGGCAAAACTCTTTGCCCAAAAGCCCTGCGCCGCCGGTGACAAGGGCGGTCTTCCCCGCCATTGAAAATTTATCAAAGATCGTGCTCATGCCTCCTCCGGAATCTCATCCAATTTTACCAGACAACCGCGCTTCGCTGAAGTGTGAACCGCCATGGTCAGCTTGAGGGCTGCGATGCCGTCCGCCAGCGAACACAGCGGTGCCTCTTCTTTCTTGACTACGCGAATAAAATGTGCCATCTCCGCGAGGAATAGTTTGTTGCGTTCAAAATCAGCTGGTGGCGCTGCTTCCAACCATTTCTTATCCGAGGCACGGTAAAGTCTGGAAATTCCCGTTGCGTTGTTCCACTGGATCGTTCCGCTGTTGCCGATAATCTCAAGGGTATGTTTGCCGGGCTGCGCCAGGTAATCCAGGTGAACGGAAGCGGTGGCGCCGTTGGCAAATTGCAGCCCGATCTCCGCCGTGTCTTCGACATCCAACTTCAGCTCACTGCCGCTGCTGGTGTACGCCCAAAGGGAGTCAACCTCTCCGAGCAGCCAGCGCAGGTAATCCAGCGGATGACAGAGGGTATTCACCACCCCGCCGCCCAGGTCTTTGCGTGCGGCATAACTTTGACGGTAATCCTCCCACGGGTGCCAGCCTGGCAGGTACTCGCCCCAGTCCACCCTGGCTGAAACCGGAGCGCCGATCTCGCCCGAAGCGAGCCAGTCAGCGACTTGCCGCAGTCCGGGATGAAAGCGGTACTGGAAAGCGGTCAGGAATCGCCCGCCGCCAGGTTGCAGCGCTTTTTGCAGTTCATCCACCCGCGCGAACGAATCGGAAACGGGCTTTTCCATCAGGATGGAACAGCCGGCTTCGGCTGCCGGGATGGCTACATCCAGGTGCAGGGCAGAAGGATTGGAGACGATCACCGCGTCGGGGTGATGCGCCAGCGCCGCGCTCAGGTCAGTTTCGACCGGAATGTCGCGGATATCGTCATCCGGAAGAGTCGAATGATGGGTGCGGTACAGCAAAAGATCGGACTCGCCCAGCGCCCGCAAATTGTTCAGGTGCCGTCGTCCGATCGAACCAAAACCTGCAATGAGAAATTTCATGAATTATGTGCCACCGTTCCAATTATAGTCTTACCCAATTGCTGCCGTATATATCTTCGGTGTTGCGATTTGAATCCGGGAACCAGATTTTCGGAGCAACCACAATCTTGCCCGGATCGTTCGATAACCATGCACCCCACCAACTAAACGAGCTGTTAGCCAGGATGTGATGCCGGCAGTGCGACATCAAGATCAGGTCGTTCACATCCGGAACCTCGGGACCGTGCGCCAGGAAATGGATATTGTTCGTCCGCGGAAGATGCTCCTCTGCCCAGCCAATATCATCCGAAAAGACAAAATATTCAGGGGCTCTCAGAGATGAGTCCATGGCATGGATCGCGTTCATGTAATAGATCAACTGAATAATCGAAGAGCTCTCTTTGCTTTCGGGTGTGCGGACATAATCTCCGCGGCGAAGGTGGATGCTCACCGATTCTGGCGCATACGCAATCTGCTCATCCCACTTCATGGCCTCCGGCGCAAGCGGATTCAAGGGCGTCAACTCTTTTCGCAGGTCATTTGCCACAGGTTCAAAATATTTTTCGGTTTGCCAGTATCCTTCGAGATAGGCAATCTTTCCTACTTCAAGGATTTTTGGATCAAACCCGAAAAATGCCTCCTTCACGTAGCGGCGTTTGAAGTAGGGCAATTGATCCTGCCATTTGAAGAAAATGCGCCTTCGCAAGCCCGTCAGGTTCTTGCCCTTGACGTCATCGACTTCCATGTCGCTGGCAAATTCGACCTTTGTTTTGAAATTATCCAACGCATAAGGGCGATCCTTAACCACAGCGAAGAATTTGGGATCAAATTTGACTTGCACACCACGTTCAAGCGCAAGCCTTCTACCCAATGCATATTGAAATAGCTGGTTGCCCAATCCCCCCATCAGTCGGACGATGATCATTTTTGGACCTTCCATTCCTTTTATGAATTTTACAGACTCACTTACCAAAATGCTTGGTGACTTTTTGAGCCAGCTTGCTTCGGTATTCGGGGTCAATTCGTATTAGGAAAAGGTAATATCGCAGAAAACGCCCCTTATTGGGATAAAGCGAAAGCAGTGGGTAATAACGATTTATGAAGTCTTCCCGAATTCGTTTAGCCTCTTCGACGGTTAGTGAGGTTTTCCTTAAGAACAATTTGCGAAAATCAATTAACAATCTTAATGCTTTATCCGCTACTTTAGGATTTCCAGATTCTGGATGAGCAATAAATTTAACAATCTCTTCATCTACATGAATTTTCATAAAATCTTCAAGGGCAGATTTTTTCAGGGTAATTTCTTCTTCGTGAAGCTTTTCCTGATGGCTATAAGAATAATTCTTGCCATGTACTCGATAATACAATTTAACTTCATCCAAATTGGCAATCATATATTTCTTGGATAGTTTTAACCATATCTCATAATCACAAGCATAATTAGTCGTCGGAAAATTATGCTTTATTTCGTCTATTGCATTTCTTCGAATCATTGACGTTGGATCAGCTATGGAGTCTTCGAAAAATAAGGTCCATTTAACAACCATTGGATTTGCTGCGGGTCGCCAGATTTTGTTTGAAATGGATCCATTTTCATCAATATATTGAATCTGGGTGCCAACAACGCTGACTTCTTGGTGCGATTCGAGATACTCAAGCTGAACCTGAAAACGGTCTAAAAAACTAATATCATCGGAATCCATGTGTGCGACATACTGTCCTCTGGCTACAGCCAACCCTTTATAATAAGAACGAATAAATCCATAATTCTTTTCATTTTGAAGACGGATAATCCGGCGATCTTGAAATTTCAGAATCTTTTCCCAGGATGAATCGGTTGAGTTGTCATTAACAATGATAAGTTCAAAATTGCTGTAAGTTTGATCCAAAATGCTATTCACAGCTTCATCAATATACTTTTCGCTGTTATATACAGGCATGATCACGCTTACGACCGGATCAGTCAAAACATTCATGCGTTGTGCTCTCCGCGGAACCATTGGATCGTCCGAAATAACGCAAGGTTATTCTGCAACCGCGAATAATCAGTGCCAAGCTTTTCCATGAAGTAATTTTCCCAGCACGGAAAGGTTTTCCGATTACGAAGAACACCGGCTGCACTTTTCCAGGCAAGCTTGGCTTCTTGGAAGAGAGCCTCCCGCAAGTAAGAGAGCTTGAGGCTTGTCAGTTTTGCCCTTCCCGCCGGCATTTGATTGGATTGCCAGTAGTACCAGGCTTTGAACTGGGCAGAGCTTCGTTTTTGGGCTTTTAACCAACCCAGTGTAAGGCGTGAATTTGGAATATGGTGAATGATCGACAATTCGGGCGTATAGTTTTGCACAGCTCCTGCATCTTCAGCCCGCTTGAGCAGATCAGTTTCCTCACCATATCCTACCCGCGCACCAGCATGGCCAAGTTTCGGATTATAAAACCCGATTTGGTCCAACAATTCACGCGCAAGAATGAGGTTTCCCCCAGGTAAATTCCGCCCTAGCGCCAATTGAATTGTTTTGCTGCCATAACCAATATAAAAATATTCCGGCTTGACCCATTTGGGGTGATCCGCTTCGAACACAGGAACGCACTGACCACCAAAAATGCTCATTGGACCTGCGTCGCTGATCAGCCTGGCTGCCGTAGCCAGGTATCCTTCAAGGATCTCCTCGTCATCATCCAGGAAGATCAACCATTCGCCAGAAGACTGCTGTATTCCCAGGTTGCGGGCATTGCTCGCTCCTGGTTCGGGTTGGTGCAACAGAAGGATGTCCACCCCTGCCGAAGAAAGATCTGCACACATCTGCCTCACCTGCTCCAACGGCTGGGCATGATTTTCGATGACCACCACCTGGAACCCGGCAGCGTCTTGCCGCTGGCGGGCAATGGATTGGAGCAAGAGCCTCAACCCCTCCACCCTTTGATAGGTGGGGATGATGATCGAAGCATGTTTTGTGGCAGAATTCATGCTCTTCATATCCATTTTTGTGCCGAACTCTTCAACTTAACCTCAGTAGTTTCTTGGCTGTGACGATCGCGGGATGGAGAAACCGCAAGATCCGCTGGCCTTTCTTTTTCTTCTTGATGGGTTTGAAAGGAAAAATGGTCAATGACTCGAAAGGCGTCTCGCTGTAGTGCTGTTCGACGAATTGACTTACCACCGGAAAGAAGTTGTACTCATCCAACACCTTGAGCCGTGCCGCATTGAGGGCATCCAGTGATCGCTCATAGAGATCGCTCTCCAGGATGGATTTGATCTGCCTGACAGAACCGTCAAAATCGTCGAGATCGATCCTGCGGAATGCATCCTTAGCGAAGTACGATTCCAGGTTTGGGCATCCGTAATACAGGGGAAAAGTCCAACCCAGGTAAGCATCACTTAATTTTTCCGTCCAGTAGTGCGGAAAACTGCCGTTTTCAATGACGATGTGATATTTGTAATCGGCGATCGCATCCCATTTGTCTTCGATGGGATGGATCCCAAAGCCAAACAAGTCGATGTTGTCACCGAATACTTCTTTTAGTTTGAGTGCGAATGCCAGGCGTTTCTTGTGGCTGGGAGTGAACGCCTTCGAGGATGAGATGATCGAGATATTCTTCGTCTTCAGCGGTGCCGCCAATGCTTTTAGACTGTCATAATCCGATGAGATCAAAGGTGAAGCCCCTTCGCGTTCAACGCGCCCCACGCGCCAGGGTAAGGCTGTTTGCGAACGTATCACCAGAGGAGCGTAAATGTTGTTATTGCAGGTGATCACCGTGCGAAACTGCCGGGTAAATTCTCGCGGATACCGGTGCACATTGGGGGGTTCACCTGTCAGGAGCAGCGTGTTGGATAATCGGCAGCGCACTTCGGCAGGTTTTGTAAGATTTTCGAAGACTACCCAGTAGTCGTATTCGCGTTCGGCATCGTCAAAGAAAAATTGATGCTCACCCCAAACCCCCTTACTTCCGGGACTCTGGCGAATCATCGTTTCATCATTAAGCATTACAGATACTTTAATATTGCGCATTTTTCCCATGTCGCAGCGAGTAGAGATATTGAATTTTATCATAGGCTGATCCACATCCATTGCGTGGGTTGATTGCTTATCCGAATGTAGAGATTCACTTTGAACGTAATCATTCCCGATTATAATGAAGCCTGGTTACCGGACCCATGGCGCTGAAACCATAATTTGATTAATGGAAACATAGATGACAAGAACAAAAATCAGCTCTTTTTTCTCAGTTCTTTTTACCCCGGGCATTTTGATCTCTGCTCTTATTTGCAGCGCTGCGATTGCCTGGTCTGCCCGCAGCCGTTGGACGATCCTCTGGATGAACGGGCAGTACTTCGACGGTCAATTTCTGACCACAAAAATTCTGATGCTGGGTTCCTTTATCGTTGTCCTCCTGCCTTTTATTATTCTCCTCTTGGCGCTCTCAAAGACGCTCTACTTCTTCCTGTTTGTAAACTACGCCGATGAGGATCCAGCCCAGGCGAAACAGATTGCCCGGCTTCCGGCACGTCACCCGTATACGTTATTGCTCCTTCTCGGTATCGGGCTTGGCGTGATCTTTTACCTCAACAATATCCGTACCCAAATTGATACCCTGAACTGGATTTATCAGCCCCTCCAGGTTGTAGAGAATCGCATTCAACCGGTGGGGATCGATTTTCGCACCGGGCTCTACCGCCCTGCGAAATCATTGTTCACCAATTTTGATCTTTACTCCGGGCCAGTAAACGGGGTTTCCAACAATTACCCCCCTCTCGTTTATGTGCTCAGTCTCCCCTACCTGATCATTAACGAGAATGATGCCTATCTGCTGCAAACCATGCTGCTTTATGTGGCAATGCTTGGGTCGATTGCTCTTGCTGTTGCCATTGCGAAAAAGACTTTCATGCCAGTCAAGAACCTGGAGCATGAGACAGGTAACGTCATCGCTGCTGCGCTCTTTCTACTGCTCTCATTCTATGCAATCACCAGCTATCCCTTCATGTTTGCCGTCGAGAGGGGGAACTACGATCTCTTCGCGATATTCTTCGTCCTGCTATTTCTGTGGGTGTTGATCACACGTCCAAACAGCGTCTGGCTGCAGGTGCTGCTTCTATCAGTTGCATTCCAGTTAAAACTTTATCCCGGAATTCTCTTCCTCATTCCGTTGTTCAAACATGGCAAAAAATCAATCCTTCCCATCGCATCTTTAAACGTTGGGCTTTTCCTGATCCTTGGTCCAGTAAATGCATGGGGATTTTTGCAGACCATTCTTCAGAGCGCAGAAAAAGGGGATGCTTGGATCGGCAACCATTCTGCAGCATCATTTACGAGCGGGTTGGTCAGCAGTTTTCCGCAGTTGGCGGCGGCAGAATCGACTTTGCTGGTAGTCTTCACCCTGCTACCTGTGCTCCTGTGGTTGATCGGTTCGATTGTGCTCGTTCGCAGGGGGATCAGCGAAAGAAACATCATTCTCTATACGATGCTCTCGATCCCGGTGATGGAGTTGCTCCCCAGTCTCAGTCACGACTACAAGCTCGTGATCCTATTCCCGGCAGTTGCCTTCATGCTGATGGAAATGTTTAGTCAATCTTCCCAACATAACCATCGCGCGGCGATCGTCCAAACCGGCATCTTGCTCGTCCTGCTCCTGTTCATTGCCCGCCCGTATGGAGCAGAGACACCGCTAAGATACCTGATCAATAATAAATACCCTGTAGTATTGATCCTTCAAGGATTGATGCTATGGCTGATATTAACCCGGCCTGCTCTTCGCCCAAACCTGGACCAACCCAACGGGCAACTGCCTCTCGAAATAACAGCCCAGTAAAACGCCGTTTTAGTCTACTTGTAGAATCGGTTACCCCCGGCTTTGCGATTTCAGATAGTGATGGCAGGACCAGGTGAAATGATCTTTATCGCCGGATTGCCATGAAGTCATCTTTTCTTGTTCAGTCACCACAGCATTGAACCAATAACGGATCGACAACCGTTCGGGGTGTCTTTCCAGCATATAGTTACCCAACGTTTCATACTCCGCGAAACCCGATCCATCAGATAGATCCAGCTTTTCCAGGATCATCTTCCACCATTTTCCGCCGTTCTTCGTTTCGATTTCAAGCCGCATCTCCTGCAAAATCTCGCGGTCGACGATCATGTGATGCGCTACAAAGGAGACCGGAGATTTCGGTTCAAAATTAAACAACCTTTTGTACATGCTCCTGTAGGGCAGGTGGAACTCGTCAGAAAAAGGCAGGCGGATCACATTCTTCGCATCGACAAAAATCTGTGGGTGCACAAAAACCGTGTCAGAGTCTGCGATCAGGATATATCGGCTCGATGAGATGGAATCGCAGTTTAATTTGATAAACTGCTGCAATATCCATCCGGAGCGGTCGATTCCGTGAATCGTAAGGTTGATCTGGTCTTTTCTGATGGGCGAAGCCTCATTTTCGTCAACAAACCGGCAGTTTTCTTCATTGCAGATTTGCAGCAGCTCCTCTGTTCGCGAACCGACAATAAAGATATCACCCAAAGGATGATTCACCCACTTCCTGATCGACTGAACAGCGTTAGGCAGGTTGACACAATCCTTTTGTGCGACAGGGATCACAACATCCAGCCATTGGGCACTCCGCAGGTGGTTCGACCTGCGCAGATAAGCTCGATCCAACGGGGCTTTTACACTCAACCACCAGGTTCTCCGATCCAATCTGATCAACTTAATGAATACACGTGCTTGTTTGAGGAAAGCACGCTTGATATTCAAAAAGTAATTCAGGGGGACATTGAATTCTTTGGTGACCAGGAATAAGAATTTTTGTGCGAAGCTGGAGTACAGGCTCTTCCGGATAAAGATGTATTCCAAATGCAAGCGGTCAACAAGGATGACTCCCCAAAATCCAAAACCCGGAAAATTCTTTTGAAAGTTCTTTAATTCTTCCGGGATGTTTTCTGACTTGGAATAATCGATCTTCAGGCAGAGGATGCCGGTGTCTCGGAACCAATCTTGCTGCCAGTTTGGCATGCCATTTTTCTTCCCGACAGTCGACAGCCACAGTAAATCTATCATCTGCTTGTCCGCTAAATCGAGACCCTGAGCATCATCCAACTGTTCATAGATCTTTTTCCCGGAAATGGGAAGCTGGAGGTCTTTTTGAGCACCTGACCTGCCGGATGCCATGTCGATGCAGCCCAAGGTGGTTTCCAGATCGGGCCGGAGCACATCTTTTGCATTGGACGCTTGAGTCATCCCATCGGCGTCAATAACAGACTTAATCCGATAACTTGATCGATTCCCCAAAAAGAGCTGGAGCAGGGATCGTATCCGAAAGAATTTAAAACCCATACACTCTCCTAAAGATCATCTTATTCCCCCGCCAATCCTGCCAGCCACTCGCCTGTCCTTCTGCCGGAACTGCCGTCGGTATAAGTCACTTCATCTGTAATGAATTTGCGCCGGGCTTCGGCATCCAGCCCAGGGTCGAGCAGATAAGCATTCAGGATGGTCTTCAACTCATCTTCGTCCAACACCACCCTGCCGGCATGCGCTTCACGAAAGCGTTTGTGCGTCGGCCATTCGCCGATTTCACTGAGCGCCAGCGAGAACTTGCCTGGCTTATTCCATCCCCCGGGTGTATCCAGGCAAACGCTGACGATCGGGCGGTCCTGGATGGCGGTTTCGACACACATGGTGGAATAGACGGTGGTGAAGACGTCGGAGTACGCCATCATGGAGGTCTTCTCGGGCATGTCTTCGCCCGAATAATACCCAAGGTCTCCACCCAAAGGCACCGGCTCGACCACATACACGTGGGGCAGGCTGCGCGCCAGCTCACGCACCCGTTCGCGTTCACCTGCGAAGAGCGGTTCGCTCATAAAATGATTCGGATGCAATCGGATGAGCAACTGTGAAGGTTCTGCCAGTGCATTATAGGCAACCAGTTTTGCCAGGGTTTCAATGTTGCGGTGGTTCGGTGAGAAGGTAACGAAACTGGATGCATACGAGATCAACTTGCGCTGCGGATCCAGTTGGTGCAGAGCGTAGTATTCGTCGCGCGGGATGAGCCATTCCTTGCGGAAATAACCGTCATACGAAGGGATTCCCCCGACATTGACCTTTTGCGGCAACCAATCAGACCCCTCCACCAGCTCCTGCTTTTGAATTTCGGACCAGCAGGTGACAAAATCCAGCGGGCAGGAGGGGATGCCGTAACTGCTTGGGTTGTCCCAACCGACGATCACAGCACCCGTCTTGATGCCGCGTTTGAGCGATTCGCGCAGCAGATAACGGTCATTGCGCCAGCCGTAAGTGCTCGAGACCACCAATGAGGGGTTGTACTTGTCGAATAGATCAGCATAAATATCCGGGGTAAAGCGCATCTGCCATCGTACCAGGCGCTGCCTGGCAGCTTTTGACTTGCGCAAGATGCGGGTGGCAGTCCGCGCCAACGGCAGAGGCAGGCGCGAACGCCCGGCCAGCTCGGCTTCCACCTGGCGAATGTAGCTGTCCATGGCTTCGGTATTGATTTTGTCCGAAGTGCCTACGCGGCGCAGATAATTCGACCACCACTGCAGGGTGGGGTTGACCTGGCTCGCATAGCGTTGGCAGGCTTTTTGTCGCAGCCCCTCCACGATCAGGTTGGGCTGCCCGAAACGCGCCTGGATTTGATCGATCAACCCGTCGTCCGTCAGGAGCACAACCCGCAGATTCTTCTCGAGCAACGTCTTTACCACATCGCTCTGCAAAAAATAAATGATTGCCAGGCCATGGTCAGCACAAATAAATATGGTCTTTTGACTCGTCATACGCTAATGATCGTCTCCAGCGGAAGCAGGCGAAAGGACCTTCGCTCTTTACTTCTTTTCTATGGAATAGTACTCGAATAAGTTCATATACAGGCGTTTGAAGATACGCCGCATAAAGCCAATTTGATTCAACCCCACCAGCAGTTTCCACCCGAAGCGGTTTTTATGAGCGGAGGTTCGGGAGATTTTTTCCGCACTTCCTGCCGAAAGAGAGACGCTTTGCGTTTCGTTTCGCAGCGATTCGTCGATCTGGTTGCCCATGTGCACCACGTAAGGCGTCAGCGTGGAAAGCCGCAGCCAGCCTTTACGGTCGATTCGAGTATCGAACTCGCGATCCTCGTCGGTGGAAAGGGCGAACTTCGCCGGCAGAGGGAGTATCTGCTGCAGACGTTCGCGTTTGCCCAAAAACTGCATATGACTGGCGCCGGTATATGCCCGCGGCGTGTCCTCCAGGTCGTGGACCGTGGGGATTTCCCTGGTCAACAAGCCCTGCTCCTGGGCTGCATCAGCGCCCAAGCCCTCCGTGTATTCTTTCACGATCCAGGCTTGCGGTCGTGTTGGAGATACCCGGTACCCTTTCGCCTGGAGCAACTGCAAAGCCACGCTTTCTTCCTTCAAATTCTCGAAGAAGCTCGGTTGAGCGGTAACCACACCCGCATCCTGGAAGGTTTCAATCAATTCGCGGCAGGCAGCGTTCCATCCCTTGCGGAAGAACACATCCGAATCCGAATAACAGATCCACTCGTTGGGCATCGCCGAAAGGATCCAGTTCAATGCACCGGTCTTGCCCAGGTTCACCGTAGAAAGCAGCAGCCAGTCGATTTGCCCCTGCCGCTGAAGTTCGCGCAGTCCATCCTGCACCGCCTCACAGCTGCCATTGTCGAACACCAGCAGGTCGAAGGGTTCGCTGGTATTTTGATGTAAACTGGCCAGTTGGACTTTGAAGATATCGAACACATCCTTAAAATAGCCGTCCTGGCTGGGGACATACGTCAGCAGGGCTACTCCCAATGGATGAGGGAGGAACGCCTGGATACCTGATTTTGAGGGGTTCTGTCCAAATCGCATGGTTTACCGGTAGTAGATCTTGAATATTTTGTTATAAAGCCACATCAGCGGCTTACGCACGAATTTATTGTCCCACACCCGGCTGGCTTTCTTTTTTGCCGCCGGTACAACGGGACCGGTCTTGAATTCCTGGGGCACGGTATTGCTCATATTTTGCATCAGGGGTTCGGCGGTCATCAAGCGCAGGTAACCCGCTTCGTTCATGCGAATATCGAGTTGGCGCACCTGACCCATGGGACGGGTCATCTCGAAGGGCAGGAAGGACTGCAGCACCTTCTTATACCCCAAAAATTGATAATGGCTCGCGCCGATCTGCGCGGTCATCCCGTGGTACCTCACCCGCAGATCCTCATTGCCTTCAAACCATCCCCGGGTGGTGGGTTCATCCACGCCCATGCTCATGGTGAAGGAACGGTAAGTCTCCCAATCGACAAATTTGCCTCGCAGGAATTCTGCTTCGGGCTCGTTCTGCGCCCATTGGATGGTCGCGGTGGTGTGTTCTTCGCGGGTCCAGAATGGGCGCGAGGTGACCATGCCAACCTTCGGAAAGTTTTCGAGCAACTGTACCGATTTGGAAAGCCATCCAGGGTAGAAGTAACAATCATTGTCGGTATAGGCGATGATCTCGCCCGGGGCTCCATCCAAAATGATATTCCAGGCGCCGCCCTTGCCCAAGTTCTTCTCGGAAAGGATCAAGTATTGGATCCCGCCTTCGTCCACCTGGTTGGTCAGATATTCCTTGACCTCAGGGCAGCTTCCGTTGTCAAAAACCATCAAATCATATGGCAGATCAGAATTTGCCCGGATGCTGCCCAGGCAGGTCTTGAGCACGTCCAGCATGTCGGCGTAGTAACCGCTTAAGAATGGGATGTAATTCAGCACCGCAACGGTGATGCGTTCGGGTTTTGCGACTTCGTTGACAACTTTGACCGGGTTTTGACCTGCTCGCATAATTAATCCAAAATCTCCTCTTGCGAAGATTTCTCTTTTTGAGATTTTCTTAGTTCATTATAGGCTTTTCGCGGGTGAGCAATGGCAAAGAAGAGATTGGCGATCAGCGCCGAATGCAGATGAACAAGCGGAAAGAGCTCAACCTCGCGCCAGAAGCGCTGCCAGGTGAGGGTTTTGTGTTCCAATCGCCCGTTGACCAACTTCCAATTTGCGTCTGTGAGTAGAAAGATGTGACGTTTGCCGCCTGCCAGGCGAACATTCTCGCCCGTTTCCGGCAAACGGTAATGTGCCTGACCACCCGGTAAATGTGAATAATCGTGCTGCTGATGAATGACTAAAACATCAGCTGTGGCATCCACAGTACGCCAACCCTGTTGACGTGCTTCGTAGATCATCCAGTTATCCCAGCCGGCGCGTCCAATGGCGAAATCAGGGATCTGCGTGAAACACGTCCGCGGAAAAACGAAATAGTCGCTGCCCATGGGTTTGTGCAATTTTCCCGTTTCTTTGCACTCAGCTTGAAGACGCTCCTGCCACCCTTCTGAAAAATCCAGCGGGGTGGTGATGTCCATATCGTAGCGCTGACCGATCATCAAGAACTTTTGCGTTTGCTGGAACAGGCGCTCTGCAGCAGTAACAAAATCGGGCAGCAAGATGATATCTGCATTGACGTAAACCAGCAGCGGACTTTGATTGACCCCGCGTGCCTTCTCGAATAACGAGGAGATCAGCGGGGTGCCCTGTGAATTGCGCTCGACCTCGCGAACATGCCCGACCTTCAGCTCATTGGCTGCTTCTGCCATGCCGTCTTCGTCGCCCAATAATACGATGGCAACTTTGTCTCCCAGATCCACCCACGACCGGATGGCATTGCGCTGGACAATATTGATGTGCGGGTTGGTGAAGGGCTTGGGGGAAGTGAAAAGGGTGATCAGCGGATGGGGGGTCATGCATTCCCTCGCATGCGCGCATCGGTGTCAAACATGGTCTTGTGCTTCACGCCGGCGTTGATCTGCGCCAGCTCAGGATGTTCCCTCACCAATTGCAGTACCTCAAGCCAGCTAAAATCATTACGATTGTCCAACCCCGCATACACGGCGTGCAGAAATTCCAGGTCTTCGGGCGTATCCAGCGTCCAACGCAGATTACCCAAGTCTTCTGAATAGTTCAACTGCACTACCTTGAACCGTCCGGGTACCTCGTACAGGTAAGGCAGCACATGCTCGCGTTCGTGTTTTTCTGTAGCCTCCGTCCAAGCGCGTTGGAGCGCCGAAAAAGGCACCGCTTCGACGTCCAGCCCGATGGGATAGGTACGGGTGAATGGCGGGGGCAAACGATTGCAGGCGAAATCCGCTTTCTGCTCGATCAGCGCATCGACGACTTCGTCGATCAATTCGGGATCGATCAATGGGCAGTCTCCCGTGAGGCGGACAATAGTCTCCGCCTTGAATTGCCGGGCTGCGTGGTAATAACGATCGAGAACGTCTTGCAGACTGCCGCGCGTAAAGTCGATGCCGTGCGCCAGGCAGAAAGCCGCAATCTCGTCATCGGATGGATCCACCGTGGTGGCGATGACCACGCGTTCGACAGACTGGGCTCGCCGCACCCGTTCAACCATGCGCTCGAGCAAAACCCTGCCGCCTGCCTCCTTCAGCACTTTGCCGGGAAGCCGGGAGGAGTTCATGCGAGCCTGGATGATCGCTACTGTGTGCTTGCTTTCGTCCTTCAGCATCGTTGGCTATACGCTCCCGAGAGCTAATTCATACGCATCCATCAGGCTTTGAAAATTCCTGCCCCAGTCAGCGCGGGTTTCAGCCAGGAGGCGTGCATTCGTGGACAGCGCAGGCTCCACACCATTTTCGCAAATTGTCATCATCTTCGCGGCGAGTTCACTCACATCGCCATCTTTGAAAAGCCAGCCCTGTACGCCGGGTTGGATCCACTCCCGGTTGCCTGGAATGGCAGAAACCAGTGCAGGTTTTCCGCAGGCGAGTGCCTCCATCAAGCTGACGGAGGAGCCGTCAGAGTGGGATGCGCTGACGTAAGCATCTGCGCTGCGGTAAATCGCAGGCAGGTCAGCCCGCGAAGCAAAACCGCCAAAATAAATCCGATCGCCCATTCCGGCAAGCTCGGCTTGTTGGCGCAAGGATTCCTCCTGGGAACCTTTGCCCATCAGGATCAGGCGCGCCTGGGGAGACTTCTCTGCAATATCAATAAAGGCATTCAAGACCACATCCACGCCATACAGCGGTTCCATCGCCCTGTTGCACAAGAATACGGTGCTTTTCTGCCATTTCAACTCCCTACGCAGCGGAGCAGTCCCTTCCGGGGTGAAATGCGCCAGGTCCACCCCCCAGGGAAAAACCCGGATGCGGTCGCGCGAAAAGCCGTAGGAGACAGCTTTTTGTGCTGCAGCCTCGCAATCGCCCAATAGAACTGAGGTTTTTGCCAGGGTATAGCGCGTGCGCCATCGCATTTGCAGCGACCGGTCTGCGTCTTTGAGAAGATCAGACCCCCACGACATGCTAACCAGGGGCTTGAAACTTGTGCGGGCTGCAAGCCAGGCAGGACCCTGCAGCGGACCGGCGTGCACGAGATCGGGATGCAAAGTGTCCAAGAGCGCATCCAACCTGTGGACGATCGAGGAGTAATTGTGCTTCAGCATGGCCGTCTTCACGCCAGGCAAAACGACTTCATTCACATTTTCGGGCAGGGTCACCTGTTCTTCAGGCTCGAGGCGGAGAAAAATCACCTCATGCCCGGTGCCTGCTAGGGCAGTAAGGAACCGTTCATCGTGCGGAGAAAATCCTTGGGAAAAGTAAAGGATGCGCATGGTTTATTCGCCTAAATCCGTCCAACGTAATTCTTTTCCGGCAGGCAGGTCTTTGATCGCCCTGGTTCCGATGACTGCCTTCACCTGGTCGGGGCTGATCGCCCCGGGTGTGGCGGGTCGCAGCACGTCGATCATCTCACGGGTGAACACTTCACCGGCTTTGACCTCCCGGGCAGCCCGCAAGCAGCGGCGTTGCACGATGGCTGTATCCTTTTCATTCCCGCTGATGGATTTATCCGCCGAACCCAGCGCACGTTCCAGTTCACGAGTGCGGTCCACCATCTCCCGCCAGGTCTGGGGGGTCATCGAGAACGGATGGTCAGGGCCGGTGCGGGTGGCATCGTCAGTGAAATGTTTTTCGATGACTCGCGCGCCAAGTGCAATCGCGCCTAAAACCGTGGCATGCCCGTGCGTGTGATCCGAAAGGCCTAATACCAGGTCGGGGAACATGACCCTGTAGGTATTCAAAACCCGGAGATTGATGTGGTCAAAATTGACCGGGCTGGCGGTGTAATTGGTATTGCATTGCAGCAGCACTAAGTTGCTGGTTGATAGCAGACAGTGTATGCACCGCCCGCTGAACATCACAGATATTCGCCGC
Source organism: uncultured Chloroflexia bacterium (assembly GCA_963714465.1). GTDB lineage: Bacteria > Chloroflexota > Anaerolineae > Anaerolineales > Anaerolineaceae > UBA6107. Next base: position 77,024 of record CAVQOS010000011.1, read on the forward strand.
ACCGCTGGAAAAGACCACCGTCTTGCCTTTGCCGGCGATATGCTCCAGCATCTCCAGCCAGTCGATATCACCCGAACCGATCTTGTGCGCGCTGACGTATGGATCGAGATAATCGACCGCTTCGAAATCATACGGCGAAGAAAAATAATCGATGCCTGCCTTGTCGCATTCCTCTTTGAGTATGGGGGTCCATTCAAACGGAATGGAAGCCTCGGAATACACCTGGAAAACGCTCTTCTTCCAGTTTGCCTGGTGGCTCACCTGCCCCTGCATTGATTTGAATCCGTAATCTGAAACAATTTTCGGCGCGCGGAAATTCTGAAATTTTGCGGCATCCGCCCCGGCATCCCTGGCCATGCGAATGAGCAACTTTGCCCTGTCCAAATCACCATCATGGTTTGCAGAGATATCCGCAATAAAGTACGTGGGGAAGTCCAGTCCGATTACATGTTTGCCAATTTTGACATCCATCTTATCCTCCTGAAAAAGGGTGAACCGGTACCAAATGTTTGTTTATACCAGGGCTCGAATATATTGCGGGAATCCATGCCGGTATTGCATATTAAATTTCAAGAGCCCTTTTTCAAAATCAGGCAAAGCGCCGCCTATTGCAGCCTTCAGCTTGCTGGTATCGAGGGATAAATTCGGAGAACGCGCCGCCGTCAACCCGCCGTCAGTGACCGATGCCGGGGAGATCAAGGCGGGATCGAAACCGAACGTCCGCGCGATGGCCAAACCGAAGTCATACTTGCTCATCGGCTGCGCACCGACCATGTGATAAAGTCCCTCGAGATTTTTGTGGGCAGCTTTGACCAGCAGATCCGCCAGATCCAGCACCATCATCGGGCAGAAAATCACGTCGGTGAACCCCTTTGACGGGCTTTCCCTGCGACATGGCATTAACAAAAAATTCCGCCAGGCTGCGTGTGCCTGAAACACTCCAGCCGTAAAAATTTACCCTGGCAACCAGGGCTTCGGGGTTTGCGGAAAGAACCGCATTTTCTCCTTCCCATTTCGTGCGCGCATAAACGCTCAAAGGATGGGGAGTATCTGATTCGTTGTAATTTCCCTTGGTTCCATCGAAAACTGCATCGGTGGAGATATGGATCATTTGAATATCATGCTTGAGTGCCGTCCTGGCAATTCTACCGGGCAAAACCGCATTCACTTCATGGGCAAGTTTGGGGTCCGCTTCGCAGGCTTCCATATTGGCGATGGCGGCGCAATGCAAAATCACTTCCGGCTTTTCTTCCTCGACCAGTTGCTCGATGATGTCCGGTTCGGTCAATTCGGCCTGTTTATATTTAAAATTTGCCCAGGTTAAAGGGGTCGTGTTGGCTACACCGGTCACCTGGTGCTTTTTGCCATCGACTGCCATGGCAAAGTTCAGCCCCAGCAGTCCGCTGACGCCGGTCACCAGGAAGCGGGTCATACCAATCTCCCCGCAAGGTAGTCAGCTTCGATTGGGGCAATGATCTCTCTAATCTGATCCACATTGAGCCATTGGGTGTTGGTATTGCTGGCATAGCGGAAGTCATCGGCGATGTGTTTGCCGCGGGTTTCCCAGTCACGCCCAAACCACAGCGTTTCGGCGGGTTGGACCACGAACATATCCTCCAACTCGATCGTCTGACGTGCTTCATCTTCTGAGATGAGCACTTCGTGCAGCTTTTCGCCCGGGCGAATGCCAACAAAGTTCAATTCAGCCTCGGGGGCCACTGCCCGTGCCAGGTCGGCGACGGTCATCGAAGGGATCTTGGGCACAAACACCTCACCGCCGAACATGGTCTCTGCGGCACGAATCACAAAGCGCACCCCCTGTTCCAGGCTGATCCAGAAACGGGTCATGCGTTCGTCCGTGACCGTCAGCTTCCCGGTCTCGCGCTGCTTGAGGAACACAGGAACCACAGAACCGCGGCTGCCGACCACGTTGCCGTAGCGGACGCAGGCAAAGCGGGCATTCTTGCCGGCTGCGTAGGCATTGGATTGGATGATCAGTTTTTCGGCTGCCAGTTTGGTGGCGCCGTAAAGATTGATCGGGTTGACCGCCTTGTCGGTGCTGAGCGCGACCACCCGCTTGACGCCGGTATCGATCGCGGCGTCGATAACGTTGCTCGACCCAGGATGTTGGTTTTGATGGCTTCGCTGGGGTTGTACTCGCAGGCTGGCACCTGCTTCAGGGCGGCAGCATGGATGACGACATCCACACCGTCAAAGGCACGGCGCAGACGCTGCTCATCGCGTACATCGCCGATAAAATAGCGCAGGCTTGGATGATCGTAACCGGCGACCCGCATCTCATGCTGCTTGAGCTCATCGCGGCTGAAAACAATGATCTTCGCCGGGTGATATTCCTCAAGCATCATCTTGATGAATTTCTTGCCAAAAGAACCGGTACCGCCGGTGACAAGTACAACACTCTTTGTCCAATCCATGTCAGTTCCTTATCGCTTTCTTTAGTGAACGCAGAAGATCAAATACCGGCGCATCCGTGAATTTCCTCTTTGGCAGCACGCGGCTGGGTGTGTAAGGGAATTTTGCCAGCTCAGGCCAGAGAAGCTCAACAATTTTTCGCTGGGCAATATGCATGGGATAACTGCGATATTTCGGGTCGATGCCGAGCATGGTGGCGTAGAACCGCCGGTTGTTGAAGGGGGTGAAATCTTCACGCGCAATGTCAAAAACCGTGTGACCCAAGGAGTACCACTTGCCGACTTCAATCTCCCACGAAAGAAAATCCAAGAGTTTGTAACCGTATCTTTCAATGGGTTGGGCATCCTGCATCCAGTTGCGCAGTGAATCGACCACCAGGGGGGTGCGCCCGCCGACATACGCCATCAGGTTGACGATATAGTCCAGGTCAACCTTGCGCGGGTAAATTCCCAGGCTCCAATACCGGCAGCGCATGATCTCAGAGATGGTGCCTTTTAAGACCACAACATCCGCAGGCAGGTTGGCTTCCCTGCACTCAGCGATGTTCGCCCAATCGGTTTTCAACCCCAGCACGTTGCGGTCGAACACTTTCTTGAATTCCGCATTGTGATACTGGGTGCTGTCGAACACGTGGTGATCCAGTTCAAGGGCTTGCGCAATTTCACGTGGCACCCGGATATCGTCACTGTCGTCTGTTAAATGGCGGTACTTCAATGAAAAAACGAACACATCCCTGGCAAAATCTTTGCAGGCTGAAAACACCGTGCGGCTGTCGAGCCCTGAAGACAATGACATCGCCAGAGGGAAACGCTGATGCACGGCAGCGAGCACTCCCTTGAGAATTTTGGCGGCTTTTTGGGTGCCCTCCTCCAAAGAAATCTTGACCAGGGGGCTGTTTGGCCAAAAACGCTTCACTTCCCGTGTTTGCAAATTCAAGAGATGGTTCGGCAGCAGCTGCCTGACTTCGCTGAACGGGGTGACATCCCCCGGCCACCAGATTTCGGTGCGTTTTTGGAACTCCGGAGACGCCCGGAACTCTTTGGATGCGTCAGACTCCACGAATCCGAATTTGTCCACCAGTAATCCGGGCTGAGAGGCCAGCCAGGCATTGCCGGAATTGTCGAAATGATGGAATACCGTGCGCGTTCCTGCAGGATCGTTGAAAACGATGGAAGTCTCAGTGTTGGCTGCGAAAATCGCCCACCTGCCGCCATAAGGTTCGGTAGCCTGGATGAGTTGATCCATGGAATGGGCTGACTGGCAAATGTTTGCCAGGATCGTCTGATCATCGTTCGAAGGATTTTCTGGATCCAGGATGAATCCGAGCAGAGTGACTTGAAAACCGTTTGCCGATACCTGGACCACATTCAGCGCCGGGTGAGCGGTCAGCCAGTTTTCCCCGGGCATCGTGAAAGTGTTCCATCCTTCGTAACCGGCTTTTTCTGGACTGTAAAAAAATTGCTTCCTGTAAAGGAGGTTTTCGTATTTTTCAGGGGTCATGGCTACGATTCCTTTTTGTCCGAATCACTTTTGACCATTTTACACTGTCCGCCAGCGATCAAAAACAATAAACCTTTTTTGGGAGCAATTTATTGCCCAATGGAGTCGATGGGCTTTTTCCCGTTCTTGATTACGTCCCAGTTCAGATTTTCGCCAGCCAGGTATTTGAAAGTCGGCTCGTACCGCTTTCGATTGGAAGGACTCAGCACCTGCTCGATGTGATGGGAATCATAATCTCCCCAGTACTTGATGTGCCAGGGGAAGGGCAATGGAAATGTGTAGAAGAAATGATAGGCATACTTCCATGCAAGGTCGGTTTTTTCCTTGTCCAGGCGAAAACCCTTTGGATTTTCAAGCAGTCTGCCAAGAATCTTGAAATAATCCACCCATGAAGTGGGGTCATAGGTAAAGCCGCGCCCGCGGTAGTGGGTTTGACCTGCAACGACTACCGGCAACCCTTTGAGAGCCATTTCCAACCCGACCGTTGTGGTATAGACCAGCCCGATATCGGACAGCGCCACCAGGTCGTACGTGTTGACCTTTTCTTCAGGGGCGATCACATGAATGTATTCAGGCAGCTCCGGCAGCGTTTTACGCACCACATCCACCATTGAATTTTCGCGGGTGAGAATTTCTCCAGGGTGAATGCGGATAATCAATTGAATATCCGGTCGCCCGATGAAATACAGGATCGTGCGGCTGACCCATTCCGCCATCGTCTTTGTGAAGACCTGGCGTCCCAGGGTAAGACTGTCACCCAATACATTCGTTGCCAGCAGAACGATCGGGCGGTCATCCAGTTTCAAGGCTTCTTTTACTGACTGGCTTCCTTGCGAAGGTAAACTCTGCCATTGACGGGTGAAGTTCTCCGTCGTGCGGGCTTTTTCACGAGCCTCAAAAAGGTTCTTAATGCGACCAAGCTGCTCTTTGGTCATTGATTCCTGCTGCTTGACTGCCCACATTTGGGATGTATCCTGGCGCATGATCTCGGTATTTTGACCCAGCCAGAAAGCATCCTTTTGATCGCTGAATTCATAAGTAGAGGTGGGAATTTTCAGGTAGCGGGCAACCCGGTAAACAATGCCGAATTCCAATATCGTCCCGTTCGGAACGACGACCACATCCGGTTTGTTGGCACGCAGCCAGGCATAAATCGACTGTGCCGCTTCAGTGTTGCGTTTCAAGCGAAATTGATAAACAGCGCTGGCTTCATCCACTTCTTCGATCTGCAGGGTGTATTGGGTGTCATAGGTCGATATTTCTTTTACAGCCGCTTGAAGCTCCTTGGGGAGTACCGTGAACTGCGAACGATAATTCAGGAATGAAAACGGGTGGATCAATGCATCCGCTGGCTCAAGCACCTTGTGGGCGTAAATATTCTGCCGGCGCAAATCGAATTTTGGCAGATCGGTAAACCAATCACCATAGGGATAATAGCCAAAGGTCACATGATTACCTTCAGCCACCAACCCGAGGGCGGTGATCACTGCCTGCTCGATCCAGAAATGCAATGTGGCAAACAAGAAGATCTTCTTGCCTGTTGCCGGTTTTTTTTCGCTGAGCTTTTTAGTTTCCTCGACCATCTCGGGAAGTTTTTCCTGCAAATGACGTAATGCAAAACGCGAGTGGATCGGGTTCTTTTGTTGGCGAACTAACCAATACAGCTCGGCTGTTAACGGAATTTCGCCTAAAACTCGCTTTAATGTATCCTTATTCCCGGTTTTCATACTATTTTTCCTCGATCGTCCAACCAAGCCGCGGACGCGTGGGTCCCTGGCGTGCTTCCGGCCATTGGGTACCCGGAGCGCCCGTGGAATTTACATCAAAATTGATCGCCCGTTCATCGGCAAAATACCGCCGCACTTTATAAGAACTTGCATTGAACCCGATCACAAAGCGACCTTCATTCAATACATCCGCCGGTATGGTGCAGCGGCTGAAGTAGTGACCCGGGCTGCGCATGGCATATTTCTCGAACCGCTCGGGGTCGTCAGTGTCGAAAGAAGTGAAGACAAATTCGCCTCGGGTGGTGAGGAGGTAGATGCCGACTCTTAATCCCTTGATGGGTGCGGTGAGCTTGTATTCAACCTCGACCATCATTGGATCGACTGACCTCACGGTGTCTGTGGCTTTACCAGCGTTATTCTTCACCCGCACCGCAATGGGGATAAATGGATCGGCGCTGGCGGGTATCTCTTCAGGCAGGTACACTCGCTGACCACCCCGTTCAAAATCATTGGCCAGGTAATAATCCACTGCTTCGGGGGTTGGGGCGCGCAGCACCATTTTTCCCCGCTCCAGGATGATGCACTCCTGGGTTAGACGCTGGATGGCTGACATATTGTGGCTGACGAAAATAACCGTGCGTCCTTCAGATGCCACGTCGCTCATCTTGCCCAGGCATTTGCGCTGAAATTCTGCATCACCTACAGCCAACACTTCATCCACGATCAGGATCTCAGGTTCCAAATGAGCCGAAACGGCAAATGCCAGGCGCATATACATCCCGCTCGAATAGCGTTTGACTGGGGTATCCAGAAACTTGTCGATCTCAGAGAAAGCCACGATGTCGTCGAATTTGCGGTCGATCTCATTCTTGCGCATCCCCAATATGGCTCCATTGAGGTAGATGTTCTCGCGTCCGGTCAGTTCGGGATGGAAGCCTGTGCCTACCTCGAGCAGCGAGCCTACCCTGCCGTTGATTTCTGCATACCCTTCAGTGGGTTCAACCACTCGGGAGAGAACTTTGAGCAGGGTGCTTTTGCCGGCGCCATTTTTCCCGATGATCCCCAGTACCTTGCCGTGTTCCAGGGTAAATGAAACATCGCGCAACGCCCAAAAGGTTTCAGACCCGGTAGGGTTCAATAATGTCTTAAATGGAGACCTAACCGTCTCGACGATCTTATCCCGCAAGGTCTGATAGCGGTTAACCTCACCGAAAATATTGTATTTTTTACCGATTCCTTCAACTTTTACTGCCAAATTGCTCATGCCGTGAGTCCTTCGATCTTTAAATCATGTCTGCAAATTGTTTTTCCATGCGGCGGAAATAAAACAGACCGCTGATAAATATGATCACCGCGATACCTGCTGAAAGCAGCATGCTCAAAACGGAAATGGGCAGGGGAATCCCAAGGAGCGAATAGCGGAATCCCATGATCACACCTGCCATCGGGTTGAGTGAATAGATCAAGCGCCACTGGTCTGGGATGAGGGTTGTGGAATAAACCACCGGCGAAGCCCACTGCCAAACCGTAGCGAGAAAGCCTGTGATGTAGCCCACGTCGCGGTAACGCACCATCAAAGCCGAGAACCAGAGTCCGACCCCCATGGCTGTGACCAGTGCAAGCAGGAGAAACAAGGGCAGCCAGAGCATGTTGACGGTCAGCGGAACCTTGTAGAAGAGCATCAGGCCGATCATGATCACAAAACCGATGCCAAAATCAACCAGGTTCGATAGTACCGAGGAAATGGGAACGATGATCCTCGGAAAATAGATCTTCGAGATCATCCCTCCGCTGGATACCATCGAATGGGCGACCACGTTGAGCGATGCGGCAAAGAGCGCCCAGGGTAATGTAGCCGCGTAAGAAAAGATCGGATACGGGACACCATCCGAAGAGAGTCCGGCCAACTGACCAAAGACAATTGAGAAAACCACCATCGAGAAAAATGGATTGATGATCGCCCACAGCACGCCCAGCACTGACTGCTTGTAGCGTACCTTGATATTGCGCCAGGTCAGGAAGTAAGCGAGTTCTCTGTATGCCCAGAGGTCCTTTAGATTGAGCGGCACCCAGCCTTTGCTTGGACGGATGGTGACCGTCGGCATTTGTTTTTGAAGTCCAATTTCTTTACTCGTCATTGAATTGCTTTCATTTCCGATTTTTGTCATACCATTCGATCGTGCGGCGCAGCCCTTCTTCGAAAGTCACCCGGGCTTTGAAGCCGAATTCCTTCTCAGCGAGAGAAACGTCCAGGCGGCGGCGGGGCTGACCATTGGGTTTGGATGCGTCCCAGACGAGCTTCCCCTGGAAACCGGTCAGGCGCGCAATCAGTTCGACCAGGTCTTTGATCGAGATTTCCATGCCTGAGCCCAAATTCACCGGTTCGGAGCTGTTGTATTTCTCAGCGGCGAGAAGGATCCCGTCCGCAGCATCTTCGACATACAAGAATTCGCGCGTCGGAGAGCCGTCACCCCAAACCTCGATCGATTCGTGATGTTCATCCCTGGCTTCGATGCATTTCTTGATCAGGGCAGGGATCACATGCGAGCTTTCGGGATTGAAGTTATCCCTTGGACCGTAAAGGTTGACCGGCATCAAGAAGATCGAGTTATAGCCATACTGCTGGCGGTATGCCTGGGATTGCACCAGGAGCATCTTCTTTGCCAGGCCGTAAGGCGCATTGGTTTCTTCCGGGTAGCCGTTCCAAAGGTCTTGTTCTTTGAATGGAATGGGGGTGAACTTCGGATAAGCGCAAATCGTGCCAAGCGCAACCACTTTTTCGATTTTTCGCAGGTAAGCTTCGTGGATCAACTGCACACCCATCATCAAGTTGTCATAAAAGAAATCTGCAGGGTGAACGCGGTTTGCACCGATGCCGCCCACTTTGGCAGCCAGGTGGATGATCATCTGCGGGTCAGCATCGTCCAACAGCTTCTGAATGGAGTCTTTCTGAACCAGGTCGTATTTATCGATCGTGGGAATAAAAACATTCGCACCCAGAGCGCTTAGTTTCGAGGTGACGAAGGAGCCCAGGAAGCCTGCTCCGCCGGTAACGCACACGCGACGATTCTGCCAGAAGTTTTCGCTGCTCATCATTTTGATCGATCCTCCATCTCAACGAAGATTTTCATTCCTTTGACTCTGAGTATGGGAGCTGCCCCATCCTCTTTGATGTGAATTCCCTGTTCGAGGCAGGTGAGGCGGCAGACCTCAGCCAGGTCGCCTGAAGCATCCAACTGGATGGCTTCGTAGCCTGCAGATTTCACCTCGGCCAGGGCTGCCAACATCCGCTGGCGGATAAGGCGATATAAATTGAACGAATTTTGGATATAGTTGATGGTCAACTTGGTGCGCAGGGCAATGCCTTCGGCGGTGATGACGTATTTCAGTTTGCGCCGTTCCACCCGGCTGGCTTTGATATACCCTTTTTCGATGAGGCGCTTGAGATGCCAGTTGATCGTGCCCACCGCCACCTCCAGCGTCGAAGCCAGGGCTGCCTGGGTGGTGTCAGGGTCTTGTTCGATTTGTTCCAGGATGATCAAGTCGCGGTCTGTGGCGTTTTCCAATGTCCGTAAGCTCCAATATTCAACTGTTGAATTATAAACCTTGAGGCACTCCCGGTCAAGAGTTGAGGGTGCTGGATTTGATCTCATGATATAATTTTTGTCGAAGGGACCCGTGGCGCAGTGGTTAGCGCAGGCGACTCATAATCGCTTGGTCGTAGGTTCGAATCCTACCGGGTCCACCTATTAGAAACATCAGAAATTTGAAAATTTTTATAAAGCTTTTGACGAATTTATTGTCGAAATTTGCCGCAATGGGGAGAGTAAAAGAATTATCTTGATTAGAGCAAAAATTGATTGTCAATTAAAGAAAATTAAATACGGACGACCAAGTGAAGATAATCGCGCAAATGAGAGCGGTTACAAATACTTACTTTATTGAGTAGAGTTGCATCAGTGTTTTGGCCAAAAAAGAGTTTCAGATATGATTGACGTTATCACTAATGTTTTCAGTAAAGGGGAAAATGGACATCAAACATATCCTTGAATGGATAAAACTATCACCAAAATATTTAGTACCGATATCGCTTGTAAGTGGTTTCTTGATATTTGCCAATTCTTCTCTCTTAGCAATATTTGGGCTCACCAATTTTGTAAAAGATGCGAGATTTTGGATTGGTATAATCTTTCTCCTTTCCACTATGCTGATAATATCCAATGCCCTATTCGCATTTGGATCATTCATTAAATCGCAAATCCACAAATTCTATACAATTCGAAAAATGCATGCAAGGCTTTATGAACTAACACCAGAAGAAAAAAACATCCTTCTCGAATACATGAGAAATGACACACGCACCAGATACTTTGAACTTTCAGATGGACGATTAACAGAATTAATTTACAACAAAATCCTATACCGCGCGAGTAATGTCGGGGACCTTACCGAATGGCCCGTAAACATTCAACCTTGGGCTTGGGATTTTATTCACAAACATCAAAAAGAAATATTTCCTGAAGAATTTATTACTAAATAGTCGCAAATGTAACTCAAATAAAATCTACAGACTATGTTTGTTTTGACAGTAAATAGGTTTATTTATCCGCTCATCCAACTATTTTGATAAGGCATATATTAATTTCAATGATAAAAGCAGATAATTTTCATAGCATCATTGAAATCTGTAAGAAAAAAGGGGATTATCGGGAAATAGAAAAGCTATTTCTAGGATTAATTGATTACAAAATCACAAAGGAAAATTTTAAAGAAAATCTTTATATAAAAAGACTAAATTCTTCTAGAATCTCAGCAAAGGACATCTTACCCTTATGCAATTCTTCAAGAAATTCTGACTTTGTCCATAATCATCTCGATGAATTTGTCGATAGTATAGATGAATTGTTGTCAAATAATAATGCAGAAAAATATAGGGAATTACAAAATGTTCTTATTGAATACGTTCCAACAATAGAGTCAATTGAGGAACCAGATGAACATAAATATTACTTTTACCAAAATGGACAAATAAACAACCTGCCTATCAAACGAAGAACAGAAATCGGTTCCTTTTATCATCACCCAAAGACAAATATCATTTGTTATTGCAGCAAAGGAATCTTTTTTGATTTTTTTCCAGACCCTATCCATGCTTCGAGAATAATAGAACAACCACCCGTCATTAAATCCTTTTCAAGATTATGGACCACTCTTAATCCCTTCACATATCAGAGCCAATTAGCCAAAGGGTATTGCATAAAATTAGTAGATACCTATAAGCATACAAATTGGAGGCAATCAAAGCGAGAACCCGATTTTGTTAGTATCACCGATCCTAAGAATCTAGTGGTACATTCCCTTGCATGTGAGAGTATTGGGTATACTGGCAGGAATCATCAAATAAATGGAATTGATTATTTTGAGATCGATGTTATTAGGCATAAAATTCCTCACGTTGTAGGGAATGAATTGAAAAATACAGTCAATAAACTATTTTGGAACGCCGAAAACATGTTAAGGGTCAAACATAACCTACCAAAAATTGGCGAAGGCTGGTTGTCAGAAATGCGAGTTTTTGATATTATTTCGGAAAATTATCCCGATTCAATACACCACTTTTCGCCAGGTTGGCTAAAACCTCAACATTACGATGTATATATTCCTTCATTAAGAACCGCAATAGAATATCAAGGAAAACAACATTACGAACCTGTCGATTTTTTTGGATCAACAGAAAGTTTTCAAGATAACATAAGAAGAGATCAAATCAAATTTGAAAAATCCCAAATAAATCATGTAACTCTGCTTTATTGGAAATATGATGAACCTATATCCTATGCAACAATGAATAAAAAATTTGAAATAGTGAAGCAAATGCAAAATTTCTCGAAAAAACCATGATACTTCTATCCAAATAGGAATTGATTAGTCAGCGGTTGATTATGATAACAGTGTTTATCATAACCACCAATCTAAGACAGGGAGGAAATATGGAAAGAAAAATAACCAGAATAATTGATAACGGCAGTGGAATTGGTAAACTATTCGCGGATTCTGAGTTAATTGATGATGTATCATATCAATTTCAAATAACTCAAGAATTCATTATGTACGAATCCGCAAGTGGAAAACAAACAATTCCAGGAATCAAGGACCTAAGTGGAAATATTCACCTTAATAACAAGGCCGTGAATCTTTCTGGAAATTACTATAAATTGATTCTTTCAGATAATAAGGAATGGAATATTGCAGTAGTTAATGGAGGTTACCTAACTCGAGATTATAGGTTCGTTAGTGCACCTGGCAACGAAAATATTTAATAATTATTCGAAATAAATCTATTATCGGTTTATGCGAGCCAAAAAGTGTATTTCTGAAATTGTAGAATTTCGTTACACTAGGTTAAAATTCGATTACAATAATCGAAAATTGTATCCGAATAGGAAGAGAATAATTATCGCTTGGTCGATGGTTCGACTCCTACTGGGTCCATATGTAAAATACGGGGGAGATCGTTTCCAAAGTAAAATTTCCACTTGTTCGAAAACAAGAGCCGAAAGGTAAAAGTCTCAGTGGCAACTCTTGACATTAAGAAACCTCAACCCATTCAACTGAGTTTATTGCTCGCCATAATCGCCTTACTTGTGGCGATCTATGTCTATGCCTACATGGGGAATTTTGCGCGATACATTGCAGATGATTACTGTACTGCCGCCGATCTAAGAACCTTCGGGTTCTTCCAGGCGATCATCAACCGGTACCTCACCTGGGATGGACGGTATTCTTTTTCGTTTTTTATTTTTCTATTTGACCTGTTTGGCGCGAGATTTCCTTCGATCCTCCCTTCGATCTCAATCACCTTATGGTTGGCCTCTTCTTTTTATTTCTTCAAGCAGATCGCCAAAAGGTTTTTTAGCGAATCAAGCAATTTGTTGATCTTGTTGATTTCCACGCTATTCGCATTCATCATCATTTACACAGTCCCCCTGGTTGCCGAGAATTTCTACTGGATGACGGGCATAACGACATACCTGTTCCCGATCATTTTTGAGCTTTTCCTTTTAGGATTGGTCATTAAGATTCTTCCGATATTGAGCGAACGACCGTTAGCGAAGAAAATACTGTGGCTGGCGTTATTTTTCGCGTTGTCGTTTATGTGCAGTGGTTTTTCCGAGGTATCGATCTG
>CAVQOS010000012.1:0-18651 GCA_963714465.1 uncultured Chloroflexia bacterium
CAGGGCCGAGGGAGCCGTAGATGGACGTCAGGCCTGCCAACCGATTGAAAAGACCGTCCCCAACCCCATAAATCTGCCAGTGGTATCCTCCGAAACCAGTCGTTTCTCTGGATCGGTGGTCATCACCGGGGCAGGGCTTGGACTACCTGGAAAAACGCATCATGTATTCGATGATTCGAATATCCAAAGCATCCTCGATGGTGAAATGCGGATCGAGTCCCTATCGGACGAAATTCGAAAAAGCATGCTCGAGAAGCACGTGATCCGCCTGGTCAAAAGTGACGCCGGGGCAGTGATGCAGGAAATCACCGACCTTGATCAGACTTTGAAATTGGCCGGGCAGGGCGGCACCTTCGACCTGGTTGAAGAATTTGGCGTCCCCCAGGATCGTGTCGACTCGCTGGACGCTTCGACCCAACTGGCAATTGCTGCCGGCATCGAAGCGCTGCGTGATGCAGGCATTCCACTGGTGATGCATTACCGCCGCACCACAAAGGGAACCTGGCTGCCGGATCGCTGGAAACTTCCAGAATCCATGCAGGACGAGACCGGAATTGTTTTCTGTTCCGCATTCCCAGGTTTGAACCGCATGGCAGACGAAGCCGACCGCTTTTACGAAACACGCATGCTCGAACGTCAAATATCGGAAGTGAGGGCGACCCTGGAAATGGTCAATACCCTCGCCCCCACAGGTCAGACCCAACTTCAGGATGACCTTCAAAGAAGGATCTTCGAACTGGAGAATAAGATCAAAGAGAATGATTATCACTTTGATCGCCGTTTTGTCTTCAGAGTCCTGGCGATGGGGCACTCTCAATTCGCAGAATATATTGGTGCACGGGGTCCGAACACGCATGTCAACGCCGCCTGCGCCACCACAACCCACGGCGTAACCGTCGCCGAGGATTGGATTAGAGCAGGAAGATGCCGCAGGGTGATTGTGATCGCCGGTGACGACGTGACCAACCCCACTTTATCTTCATGGATCGGCACGGGGTTGTTGGCCGGTGGAGCCGCCACGACCGAAGGAAATATCCGCATGGCAGCGCTTCCTTTTGACAAACGCCGCAATGGTTTGATCATGGGAATGGGCGCGGCAGCCCTGGTGATCGAAAGTCAAGATTCGGCTGCGGAGCGCGGGGTGAGAGGCATTGGAGAAATCATTGCCTCGCACACAGCCAACAGCGCCTATCACGGCACTCGTCTGGATGTGGTGCACGTCAGCCAGGTAATGGATCGTTTGCTTACCACAGCCGAAGAAAGATACGGCCTGCGGCGCAGTGAAATTGCCCCAGAGACCGTTTTTGTTTCGCACGAAACCTATACGCCTGCACGCGGGGGCAGTGCCAGCGCTGAGATTTACGCCTTACGCCAGTGCTTCAAAGAATCTGCCAACAAGGTTGTGATCGCCAATACCAAGGGATTTACCGGGCACACGATGGGTGTCGGTATTGAAGATGTGGTCGCGGTCAAAACCCTCGAAACGGGGAAGGTACCCCCGATCGCCCATATCCAGGAAGGCTTCGAGCCTGACCCGGACCTGGGAGATTTGAATTTGTCCAATGGCGGACTCTATAACCCCCAATATGCGCTACGCCTGGGAGCAGGGTTTGGCTCCCAAATCGCCATGACGCTCGTCCACAAGATAGCGGGTACGGGTGAACGCATCGACCGGAACATCTACAATCGCTGGCTTTCCAGCGTCACAGGTCTTGAAGTTGCGGAACTCGAGGTGGTACAGCATACCCTGAGAGTCAAAGCTCATGGAGTTCCTGTCCACGAACCGGCGCAATCCACCTGGATCTACGGTCACGGGCCTTCTGCCTGGGCGAACGCTGCTCCTGAGCCTGCAGTCGCAGCAGGACAAGCGGAAAGCACAAAACCGGCGGCGCAGGACACGCTCGATCTTCATGCGATTCAAGTGCCTGAAGTTCAAAGCACGGCAGAAACCCGCCAGGTTGTCGCACAGGATGCTGACGATATCAAGGCACATGTTCTCGCAGTGGTCAGCGAGAAGACAGGGTACCCAACCGAGATGCTGGATCTCGACCTTGATCTTGAGGCTGATCTCGGAATCGACACAGTCAAGCAGGCTGAATTGTTTGCCGCCATTCGTACCCATTACGGAATTCCAAGGCGTGAGAACCTGATCCTGGCAGAGTACAACACGCTTGCCAGGGTGATCGGGTTTGTGCGGGAAAACCTTGCACCTGTGGAAAACAGTTCGGTCAATGCCGCAGAAGACCAATCCATTGCGCAGGACACACCGGAGAAAGAAGAAGCTGTTTCAGTGCCTGGAGTGTCGTCACCTGAAAGCGAAGAGATCAAAGCCTTCGTGCTTAACCTCGTCAGTGAGAAAACCGGGTATCCGGTCGATATGCTGGATGTCGAACTGGATTTGGAAGCGGACCTGGGGATCGATACCGTAAAGCAGGCTGAGCTTTTCGCTGCAGTCAGGACGCACTACGGCATTCCGCGCCGCGAGGATCTGAACCTGGCAGACTATAACACCCTGGCGAAAGTGATCGGTTTTGTGGAAGACGCCCAATCAGCGAAACCCGTGGTGGAGAAAGCACAGGTTCAAGCTGTACAAGTTCAAGAGAGTACAGTTTCCGTCGAATCGGAAGATGAAACACCTGCCACAGGTGAATCCACTGCTCACCCTGAGATCCCGGTTCGGATCCCGGTGCCGGTACTGATGCCGCGCCTTGACCTTTGCGACCCAACGGGCGTTGATTTGAAGAATCATCGGGTGATGATTGTCAGCGACCACGGCAAAGTGGGAGCTGCACTTGCAAAGAAGTTAAAAGCCTTGGGCGCAGAAAGCCTTCTGACCTACGCGACAGACCTTGCGGAAAACGTCAAGCAATGGCTGTCCACGGGTGAGATCATGGGCGCTTTCTTCCTGCCCGCCCTGGATGCGGACCCGGATTGGATGGAAACCTCCTTCGAAAAGGGAGCTCTAGCACGTAAGGAACGCGTGGAAACCCTTTACGAACTTGCGCGTACCCTGCCCGAAACCGCCTTTTTGATCGGTGCCACCCGCATGGGTGGATACCAGGGCGTGCAGGAGACGGAAAATCCGATGGGCGGGCTCGTCTCAGGATTCATCAAAGCCTTGCGCCGCGAACGACCGCAGCAACTCTCCAAGGTCATCGATTTTGAAGTCAAAGCTTCTCCGAACGCCATCGCCGATACCCTCATCTCTGAAGCGCTCCATGACCCATTCTCGGTGGAAATCGGATCGGCAGACGGCATCCGCTATGGCATTACCCTCCAGAACGAGACTGTCGAATCCCCTGAATTACGCGAATTAACGGATGGAAGTGTGATTTTGGTCAGCGGCGGTACCGGGGGAATCACCGGGAGTATTCTCAAAGACCTGGCGAAAGCTGGAAAATACTCCTTCCATCTCCTGGGAAGGACCTCCCTGGTCGACAAGAACGACCCGGATCTGGCGAAAATCAAGAACGACCGGAATGCATTCAGGGTCGAACTTGCCGAAAGGCTCGCCCGAACCGGCGAAAAGGCAACGCCGATTCAACTCGACCAGAAGATTGCCGCCATCGAACGCGCAGCCGAAACACGCGCTGTGATGGAGCACATTGAAACCAGGGGCGGGAAAGCCGCATACTGGCAATGTGATGTGACTGATCAGGCTTCTGTGTTGGATGCCATCGAAAAGATCAGCAAGGTTGAGACCCGGGTGGATGTGTTCCTGCATGCAGCCGGGATCGACAAAAGCAAAAAATTGACACAAAAGTCGCTGGAGGAATTCAGGCAGGTAGTGAATGTCAAAGGACAGGGATTCCTGAATATCTTCAAGGCACTCGAGAAATTCGAGCGCATTCCCAACTCAGTGGTGTTTTTCTCGTCGGTGGCTGGCAGGTTTGGCAACAGCGGTCAAACGGACTACAGCGCAGCGAACGACTATTTGTCCAAGCTGGCGGGGTGGCTGCCGCGGAAATACCCCAACCTGCATGCGATATCGATCGACTGGGGCGCCTGGGCGGATGTCGGCATGGCAAGTCGCGGGAATATGCCTGCGCTCATGGCAAGAGCCGGGATCGAAATGCTCGATCCGAAGTCGGCTGCTCCCATGGTCCGCCGTGAAATCATGCGCGGAGTGAGCGGTGAATTGGTCATCGCCGGCAATTTAGGCGACATGGAATCAGCACAAAACATGGATTGCGGGTTGAACGTCGCCATGGCGGACGAAGCCTTGCGCGCGGGGAACCCGATCCATACCAAGTTCAGTCACCTGGTGAGTTACAGTCAGCCCTCAGGCATCACGCTTGAAGCCGAATTGGACCCCACGCACCTGTCATATCTGCAGGATCATGCGATCAACGGAATTCCGGTATTGCCGGGGGTGATGGGCATCGAAGGATTTTCAGTGGCTGCCAAGCACATCTCGTCTGTGCTGGCATCGGGGCAGCTTGGTTTCGAAGTGGACCGTCTGGAAAACATTCAATTCCTGGCGCCGTTCAAGTTCTACGGGAATAAACCCAGAAATACTACATGGAAAGCGATCGCTTACCGCAAGCCGGGAGACCTGCAAGTGGTGGTGACGCTGGAATCGGACATCAAGCGGCGGGGCGGCGAAACCCAGCACATGCTGCATTTCAGTGGATTGGTTCACCTATCCCCGAATGCTCCTGTCACCGCTGCGGAGGCAAATCCGCCAAAATGGATGAAGAAAAAGTCGGTATCGGCGGAAGAGATCTATAAGATGTATTTCCACGGACCCTCGTTCCAGGTATTGGATGCTGCCCAATTATCCAGCAATGACCTGGTTCTTGGCAGGTTCAACAAGAAACTCGCCGGAATTTCGACTGACGATCCGACCCTCTTCGCATCACCGTTGCTCATCGAGTTATGCTTCCAAACGGCAGGCTTATGGGAAGCAAGTTCCACCGGGGTGCTGGCGCTGCCTCAATCCATCGGCAGCTTGCGCATCTATCCGCGCCCGTTGAACGGCGTGGCGATCTTCGCTGAAGTCAAGCCCAGTATGAATGAGGGCAAGCTCTCCTTCGACGCCAGGGTAGTGGATGAAAAAGGCAACATTTTCCTCGAACTGACGGATTACCAGACCTCCCCGCTGCCTTACCCGGCGGAAAAAGACCTGGTGGAACCCTTCAAGATCCTTGTTTCTGAAGGTCAGCAGTAAAGCGGCAAATCATCAATGAACAAACCCTCCCCAAATTCGCAGCCTGGATTTGGGGAGGGTTTCCTGGAGCAGCATGATCTATTGGTCTTGCGGTGAACTTTCACGCGAAATTGAAGCAGTCCGAACTTCCAGGTTCGATGAGCTGCTGGGCGCTAAAGAACTTGCCGAATATTCCCGCTTTCGCATCGACAAGCGGAAAAAGGAATATCTGGGAAGTCGCCTGGCGGTCAAAAACTTGATCGCTGACTGCTGCCCTGTTAGCCCGAACGCTAGATTTTCCGAGGTGGAGGTCGTGAAGGAAGATTCGGGAGTACCTCACGTAGATGTCAACGGGGAAAGGCTTGCAGGCCACCTCTCATTGAGTCATTCACAGGGATGGTTTTTCTGCGCTTATTCGCCGCAGGAGATCCCATTCGGGGTGGATATCGAGTTCATTGAAGCCCGACCGGCAGATTTTATCGCAGATTATTTCACAGAAGAAGAAATTCAACGGATCCATGCAGAACCGCCTGCAACTCAAGCCTTGATCGCCACACTCAATTGGAGCGCCAAGGAAGCGGTTTTGAAAGCCCTCTCGAAAGGATTGAGCCTCGATACCCGTACAGTCGAGGTCAGTATTCCACGCGATCTCGAACCCAGCGGGGATAAATGGCAGGTGTTATGGTTACGGGTTAAATTAAGCGAAAATCCCTCCCGGCAGCTCTTTTGGCGGCGGGAGGGCAATTTTGCGCTTACAGTTTGTAAGGCTTCGAATCCAACTCAAGAATTGATTCGCATCCAAACCCAATCGGCAAGCTAGATCAAAGGCTTTTCCGGCACATATTCCTGCACCTGTGAACTGAAGCGGATTCCCTGCGACTCAAGCATGCGCAGCCGCTGCAGATAGGCAGCGCCGGTCAGGATTTGGAGCGCAACATCAGCGGCGCGGCGGTTGAGCGGGTTCTCGAGGTAGCTTCCTTTGACCCAATCATTGAATGCACCCATGGACGGTCCGCACCAGATTTGATAATCCATCTCGCGCCCTTTTTCACCCATGTTCGACCAGCGTGAGGAAAGCCCGAGATACCAGCGGAAGATCAGCGCCATCTTATCTTTCGGATTCTTCGTGCCTCGTTCCACCTGGCGTGGGTCGCGTTCGCTGAAGAATTTCACACACTCCTCCCAGACCGAATCCAGGCTGCGCTTGAACACTGCCGTTTCCAATTTTTCTCTTTCTGCGGCAGGGATCGCGTCGATGGAATCATAACGCTGATAGAGCTCATAAAGCTTCTGGGCGCGCATGGCAAACATCGTCCCCCGCTTGAGCACTTGAACTTTCACGCCCATTTCAAACATATCGCTCGCAGGCGCCATCGCCACATCGGTGATTTCCATTTGTGAGAGCAGATTCCGCGCATGATCCGACGCCCCGGATTCGATGCAAGCCTGATTGACCGAGCCGGTGACAACATAAGCGGCACCCATCATAAAAGCTGCCAGGGCAGAAGCAGGTGTGGATATCCCGCCTGCGGCACCGATGCGCACCTGTTGTGGATAGGAAAATTTCTCCTGGGTTGCGTCGCGCAGCTTGATGATCGAAGGCAGGATGCCGACCAGCGGGCGGTTATCGGTATGCCCGCCGGAATCAGCTTCGACGGTGATATCGTCCGCCATGGGCACCAGGCGCGCCAGGGCAGCCTGTTCCGGGGTGATCTTGCCTTCACTTTCCAAATGCGCCAGGATGTCAGCAGAGGCGGGCTGCAGGAATTTGACGGCAACCTCTTTACGCGAAACTTTGGCGATGATCTTGTTGCCGATGGAAATCCGCCCATCCGGCAAACGGGTCAGCCCCGCTGCCCGGTACCGGATCAGGTTGGTCGTCAGCGTGAGATAAGCCGAGGCTTCGATCACATGCACCCCGTTATTGATGTAAAGCTCAGCAGCGCGTTGTTCCATGGCAGGTTCGAAGGGACTATTGATCAAATTGAAAGCATAAGGTTTTTCTTTCAAGGTTTCCTGGATGGTGTGGATGGCTTTTTCGATTCTTGCCGGCAGCATTCCGCCAGCGCCATAAGACCCCATAAATCCTGCTTCACCAAGAGCGATCACAAAGCTCTCAGAGGCGATCCCATTTGCCATGGCACCCCCGTAAAGGGGATAACGCAATCCGTAAGTTTGGCAGAAAAGGGGATCACCCAGCATTTCGGGCTGGAGCGCAGGCGCAAACCCCTGCACCTTCCAGGGCAACTCTGCGCTAACCATCGATCCTTCAGTAGATACCGCGCATCGATCGTTATTCTGCAGGATGTAAATGGGTTGATGCAATTTTTTCAAGCTGGAAGCTAGGTTTACATCCGAGCATTCGAGGGGAGAACTGCCGTTCAATTCAAACGATAAGGAGGAGGTAGCGGCTGAGCGTTTTTCCTGAAGATTTTGAGCTATCAAAGTGTTCACCTCAAAGTAGTTTATTGTGTTTAACCCGAAAATCCTGTACCTGATACGCTGAACAATGGAAAGCCAGAAATTTCGCCTGGCGAGACGAAATAGTCTTTCCACACATCCATTCATTTCGGATGCCGTTATTTAATACGCAAAGGATTGATAAGCATTATTTTTGCTTTCACCTTCTTTTTGAATCCCAGGTCTGATACCCGGATCACGACTTTACAGTTTTCATCCAGGTCACATCTTTACAAAAGTCATGGAAACATCTAGACAAATTGCTTGCTATAATCAATTAACATTAATTACCAGCTATAAAAGTAAAGTTTGACGCGCAATCAAGGTACAAAAATCCTCTTACCGGTTGGTAAACTATGAAAGAAGAGATCACTGTTCCGGATTCCGTCATTAATCCTACCAAATGTCCTTTTTTGGGTACCCATAAGGATCCTACGGTCTTTGTCGATACTCCATCCCGGACCAATTTCTGTCATAAAAGCGATCCGGGCGCCATTCCCTCTGCCGGCCTTCAAAAGAAGATCTGTTTGAGTTCGGTCTATAAAGAATGCCCCATTTACGTGAAACCTGGAAAAGGCAGAATTCCCGAAGATTTACGCTGGAAAAGTCCGATTGCAATCAACAGCAGCCTCGCCACCTGGATAACCGTCCCCATTTTGTTGAGCGGATTCTTGATCTTATTTGTTGTGCTGGGTGTGAAAGCCAATTGGTGGCGGCCTGTTGTTCCGGTAACAGGCTTGATTTCAACAACTGCGACACCTTCTTTAGCCCCGCTGGCGGCATCCACCCTCCCTGGGGCTGACCCGGTTGGCGGACTTCCCCCGATGGACTTGCCCATCACCAGTACTCCCACGGGTACCTTAACTGCCACCTCTACTCCCACACGCGTTCCGTTCTTCTTCTGGTTGTTTGGACCCACCCGCACGCCAAGCACCGGCTCCGGCGGGGGAACCCCCCCGGGGAGTTCATTGACGCCGTCGTTGACTCCTACACCTACGCGTACGTCCACGCCAACACCTACCCCTTCACCCACCCGAACTTCTACGGGTACGTTGACCATTACGCCGACACCCACCCACACCCTGACACCGACGTTAACGCCCACATCTACCACAGGCAGCAGTTCAACTCTGGGACTGTCCAAGAGTGCTTTGCCAGGGACCTATAGTTCTGTAGGAACTACCATTAACTATACTTATGTAATAACTAACACTGGCAGTTCTGCTCTAACAGGCATTTTTACAGTATCAGATAATAAAGTAACGGTAAAGTGTGCTCCTGAAAAAAGCAGAACTCTCGACCCAGGATTTACATTTTCCTGTAATGCTAGTTACTCAGTAACCGCTTCCGATATTACCAACTTGTCAATTACGAATATTGCCACGGCATATGTTAATGGCATTGCCTCCAATACTGTTTCTTATACAGTTTATTACACCCCGCCTTCACCAACTCCGACGCGTACCAATACCCCGACGCCTACCAATACCCCGACTCCCACGAATACGGCGACCCCTACCGATACCCCGACCGATGTTCCTACTGATACCCCGGTGCCACCACCGACCGAAACTCCGGTTCCCCCTGCAGATACGCCGGTTCCATAACTTGTAATGCCAGAAACTCGGAGGCTAAGACCATTTGAATTCGACCATTCAAATGGTCTTTTTTATTGCTCGACGAGTAGATATTACTTTAAGCTGATCAATTCCATGTGAATGTTTTTTTGGTTTCTTGAATTGGGCTAGAACGCATTGCGTTGAATGTAACTGTTCGATTTTTGCCACTCACTGCAGCGTTGTAAATGCCCAAAGATGTCTTTACTGGGTTTGTCACTCCGGATTTTTGTAGCCAATTCCGTGTGATGGATTAATTTTTGAATAATGGCTTTATGAACCCCTTGAAATGGCGCAGGTTTTCCCCGGTTGGCATAGTCTTTAAAAGCATAAAGTGCTTTCGCATATTCCACCTGGTTCTGGTGTGCCAGTGCGATCAAGAACTCGTGACTGTCGAACGGGTTTGGCATTCCCTCAATAATTTCTGGAAATTTCGCTTCGAGTGCTGAGAAATCATAAGCTGCCATTTCCACTCTCCATACACCGAGGTTTTAAGGCGAAATGTCAAACCAGTAATCATCTTCCAAAAATGGTTTCTGTTAAATGGGTTTCATCTGCAGGTCACCGCCATGACTCCTGGGGACAGTAAAAGAACAAGCAAACGCCGTCGATCATCCAAAATATTTTCTATCCCTACCAAAATAATTATAGATGAAAATGAGAAGCTTGCATCCATATCCTTGACGCAGTCCTCGATTATGCTATACTGGGGTACAGTATATCCAATGAAAAGAGATTTCACAGATGCCGATTTATGAATATGTGTGCAATGAATGTGGAGAAGCATTCGAAAAGCGGATGAGCTTTTCCGAAGCGGATACGACCCCGAACTGTCCAAATTGTGCAAGTTCGCACACCCGCAAGATGATCTCGCAGGTCGGGTCCCTTGGCGGTTCGATCACAAGTTCCTCAAGCTCAACCAGCAGTTGTGGTTCGAGCGGCGGTTTTAGTTGAGCAGGCTAAATTAAAGCTGGCCGTGTGCCAGCCACTGGAGTACGGGACGAGATGAAAATTCAAAATCCGGAAGCCAAACTAAAACTGATCCAACGCTTGAGCCGCATCGAAGGGCAGGTGAGGGGTGTGCAGACCATGCTGACCGAGGAGCGCGATTGCCGCGAAATCATGCAGCAGCTTGCCGCCATTCATTCTGCAGTGCAGGGAGCCAGCCGTATTTTCCTGCAGGACTACGCCACAAGCTGCCTTGCTGAACTTGACGAAAGTTCAACCACGTCTTCAGGTGCTGATCAGCGCTTGAAGCGTGAAAAGGTCGTTCAGGATATGATCGCCTTACTCGATAAAGCACCTTAGGAAGGATGGGGAAAACATGGGAACTACTACTGTCAAATGGATCGATGGCGCAAAATTCATCGGTATCGACTCCACGCAACATTCAGTTGTATTGTCAACGCCTGATGAAGGGGTGGGTATCAAACCTTCCGACTTGCTGCTGATCGGACTGGCTGGCTGTACGGCGGTGGATGTTGTGGATATTTTGACCAAGAAACGCATGCCCCCGTCTCTCTTGGAGATCAGTTCCACAGGCGAACAGGATCCAAATCCGCCCTGGGCATTCCGCAAGATCGTGCTGCATTACAAGCTTGGCGGCAAGAACCTGACCGAAAAAGCCGTGGAGCAGGCGATCCAGCTCTCGCAAGAAAAATATTGTTCGGTGGCTGCGACCATCCGCGCTACGACTGAGATCATCACCGAATATGAACTGGTCACAGAAGGCTAGGCTTTCCCGCCTGGCAAAGATCTCCTGTGAACTAACGATCCAAATCAATAATCGATCAGCGCTCGTGATGCTTCATGGGCGCTGAGTTTTAAATTGCCATCGAATTTGTGTGGTGTCGGATTGATCAAGCCTGCTGGAACAACCTCAGCGGTCCATCCGGTACAGGACCAGGTGCTGCAACCGGACCGTTTCAATCTTGTCAAACCCTGCCGCATGGGCCAAATGGGTAATTTTCTCTTCAGAAAGCCGGTGCTCGCGCGGTGGACCGAAGGGCTGCTCCTCATCCGGCCATTCCAACACAACCAGGCGCAGCACCGCCACCCGGTGAGCTTCACGCAGCGCTGCCGGTGGATTGTCGGTTTCGTGCAGCAGCAGCCCCATGAAAACCAGGTCGAATGATCCGTCTTTGAAAGGCAGAGCTTCTGCAATTCCTTCTTTAAAAGTCCCCATGTGGACGTACTCTTGAGCTGAGCGCAGCATTTCGGGGTTCACGTCCACCCCCGTGGCTTCAAGACCTTTGTCAACGAATTGCCCGGCGAAAATTCCGCTGCCCGTTCCAACGTCCAAAACGGTCTTGGGTGAATTCAGGTTTTCCAGCGACAATTCGACGACCCGCTGCACTTCCAACCTGGCAATTCGCTCAGGGTCGCGTAATACCGAAATGTCCCGATTGAAACGTCTCTCTTGCATGATCCCTCCCATTTGATTAACTGCAAGCTCGAATTGTTGGATGAGGTCTCACAAAGAACGGCAGATCGTTCGTTCAGATACCATTATCATATCAGAAATCGCCTTTACTGAAAAATTGTTAGTATGGGATGGAAAAACCTTCATCAACAATTCTTCCCGCCTTCACAGCTTCTTCAAACCTGGCCGGTATTATTGAAATCAAGAAGTAAGGAACCTCTTACTCAATCATGTATCAAGGAGATTTAGAATGAAAAAATTAGTTCTTAGTTTAGTAATCGTGGCAGTCATTGCAGTTGCCTTCGGCACTGCCAGTTCAGTCTACGCTCAATCGACCACTCCCCAGGCTCCTGCCAATGGAACCGGATACGGTTATAATGCAGGCGGGCGTGGCGTGCGCGGCGGAATGATGGGACAAAATGCAGGCAGCGTTACCCAGGATGGTTTGCTGCACGACGAGATGATCGCTGTTTATGCCGAAAAACTCGGGATTAGCGTGGATGATCTCAATGCCCGCCTGGCAGATGGCGAAACCTTGTCGCAGATCGCTATTTCCGAAGGCTTAACCATTGATGAATTCATTGCCTTGAGGACCGAAGTTCGCAGCCAGGTGATTGCAGCCGCCGTTGCGGATGGTACGCTCACCCAGGATCAGGCTGATTGGATGTTGACGCGTGGTGTTGGTGGGACCGCTGGTGGACGGGGTATGGGCGCTCGCGGTACCGGTTTGGGTCAGTACGCCAACCCGGATTGCCCTTACTATCAATCAGCGCAGTAAGTTTTAGTAATTGACTTCAAAACAGGGATACCTTCATCAGGTATCCTTGTTTTGTCCTATACTAAAGAAAGGCATGTCACAATTGTGACTTCTTGATCATTGAACGCTTGCTTGTTTAGTTATCGTCTCAGCCAACTTTTTTAAGTCTAAACATTATTCACCAGATATATATCAACCTTCACAGGATATTCATATCCCAAAAGTATAATGAAAGAATGAGTGAAATGCCAAAGAAAGTTTTCGTTGTCGACGACGAACCCCAAATTGTAAAAGTCTTGAAAGTTTACCTGGAGAAAGCCGGCTTCCAGGTGATCACCGCATCCGATGGAACTGCCGCCCTATCCACTTTTCAACGCGAGAAACCGGATTTCATGATCTTGGATTTGAATTTGCCGGGCATGGATGGGTTGGAAATATGCAAGGCGGTAAGGCGGGATTCCAACATCCCCATTTTGATGTTAACGGCGCGGGTCGAAGAGGCTGACAAGTTGATCGGACTGGAGCTTGGCGCGGACGATTACGTGGTCAAACCTTTCAGCCCGCGTGAAGTGGTGGCTCGGGTGAAGACCATCTTCCGGCGTTCGGCTGCCGAACCAGCGAAATCGACGATCATCCAGGTCGGTCAACTGGTCATCGACCAGGAGCAGCACAGCGTGAACCTGGCAGGCCAGGCGATCGATCTGACCCCAACAGAGTTCGAGATCCTGGTCACCCTGGCCAGGCAACCCAAACGGGTCTTTTCGCGTCTGCAGATCATGGAACAGGCACAGGGGGATGCTTTCGAGGGTTATGAACGCACGATCGATGCACATATCAAGAATATCCGCAATAAGCTTGAACCAAATCCCAGGAAGCCCATCTATATCCTGACGGTATTTGGTTTGGGATACAAATTGGAAGCCGGTGAAGATGCGCAATAGCCTGATCTACAAACTGTTGGGGGCCTTTCTGCTGGTCATTGCCATCGGGGCCCTGGTGATCGCCCTACTGACCTCTCGGGCGACCCAGAAAGCGTTCACCCTGTACACCACCCGCAGCGGTCAAATTTGGGCTCAGAGTTTGGCTCCCGTTCTTGCCGATTATTATGCTCAAGCCAATTCCTGGCAGGGAGTGGATTCGATCCTTCAATCGGACATAAGCGGGCAATATGCTCCTTCAGGCGGCGGCAATATGATGGGGCAGGGGCACGGATTCGGGCCAGGCTCGCAAGCCGGTGTGGGAATGATGGCTGCAGTGGACCAACGCTTGATCCTGGCTGATGGGCAGGGGATCGTAGTCAGCGATACCCAAAAGGATTTGTTGGGAACACAACTCTCCTCCGCCGAATTGGCCAACGGCGTTTCAATCAATGTAAACGGCAGCCTGGTGGGAACGCTGCTCATCACCCCCAATGAACTTCTCACCAACGGAACCCCCGCCAGCGATTTCCTGTCTTCAGTGAATATTGCCATCATCAGTTCGGCGGTTATTGCCGGGATCATTGCACTCATTATCGGCGCCATCTTATTTTTTCAGATCACCTCACCCTTGCGCCAATTGAGAAAAGCGGCAGCGGCAATCTCGCAAGGCGATTTGACCCAGCGGGTAGTGATTCGCTCCCGGGATGAATTGGGTGATCTCGGGCAGGCATTCAATGCCATGGCGCAAAACCTCTCCGATGCGGAGACTCAACGTCAGCACCTGATCGCGGATGTGGCTCACGAATTGCGCACACCACTGGCTGCCATCCAGGGCACTCTCGAAGGCATTCAGGATGGTCTATTGCCCCTGGACAATGAACAGGTGACGGCTTTGCACGCCGAAACCTCCCTTTTGACTCGCCTGGTGGGTGACCTCAGGCTGCTTTCGTTGGCAGAAGCCGGTCAGCTCAAATTGGAACTTCAAGAGACTGCGCCGACCGATTTATTTCAACAGATCGTGGAACGGGCAAAAATCCAGGCGCAGCCGAAGAATATCCAACTGAATGCGGATATTCAAGCCGCATTGCCAGGTCTCAATATTGATTCTGACCGGATCACCCAGGTGATGAACAACCTGATCAGCAATGCTGTCCGCTTTACCCCTGAGGGCGGGTCGATTTCGGTGAATGTTGCTCTCCCGAACGGGCAAAATGCTTTGCGGGTGTCTGTCACCGATACCGGTGCTGGGATTGACACTGAGAACCTGCCGCATGTATTCGATCGTTTCTACCGCGCAGATAAATCTCGTACGCGCGCCAGCGGGGGTTCTGGGCTGGGATTGGCGATCGTCAAGCAGTTGGTCGAGGCGCACGGTGGAAAAGTGATGGCAGAGAGCCCGGTATTTTGGGATGAGAATCAGCGTGGATTCGGCACGAAGATCAGCTTCACTTTGCCTGTGACCAGGCGCTGACTCGCTGCTGATAGAAGTTAAAGGCCCATGAATACTCATGAGCCTTTATTTTTTTCAATTCGTTGGGTATTGCGTGTAGTACTTGAGCTAACCGCTTCAATTATGCTTGATTATCCAGGATCACCATCGCAAAAGACTTACTCTTTTTTCACCGCGCGTGATCGGCGTGCTGCCTGCGCCTTCAGGATATTCTCAGACCTGGCTTTTTGTTGTGCTTCGGTGGGTTTCTTACTCTCAGGGACGTTGGGCCTGTCTTTTGCCTTGAAAATATCACCCTTGACCAACTCGGGCTTTGATCCAAGGGTTTCCAGAAGATGCTTGGCATCCTCGGTATCAGCAATCAGGGCTTCGCCTTCGACGTGGGCATCCGATTTTCCGATCAACCAGGCTACGGTATCCCACGACCCGCTGCCCCTTTTCCCGGCGAGCCGCATCAGGTGGCCTTTATCCCCTACATCCTGGTAGCGAAATGTAACGAAATCCTCCTTTGACCTCACTTCAATGCGGTAATACTCGCCTTCGCCTTTCGTTCCAGGTTTAGCCCGTTTTCTTCCTTCAGGTTGAGCTAAAGCATGTTCTCGGGGGGTCATTTCCTGCCACCTCTTTTGAGCTTTTTTGATATTTTCCCTTGCTGCTGTTTTCTGAGTTTCGGTTGCCATCTTATTTACCTCCATTACTGAATAGGCGGGAGTAAAGCTTGAAGTCTGCATCCAAAACCAACCCTTCAAATCACAGTTTACAGCAAATCCACCGTCTTTTAATTAAAGAATTTTAATGTTTGAAAATACAACTAGCCTAATAGCTACTACGCTCATTGTCCAAAACAGGGAGTTTGGGGTGCGAAAAACGAGGTGTTATGAACTTCCCCAGAAAAAATAGACAACCAGTTAAGGGAAAACTATAATCAAAACTGGAGGAAGGTCATGAACACAATACGCAAGAAGTACAGCAAAGAATTCAAATTGGAAGCCGTACGGCTGTATGAGAATGGTGAACGAACAATCACAGAGGTTGAGCAGGAATTAGGAATAACAGCTGGGCTGTTATGGAAATGGAAAGAAAACCTCAAGAACCAGCCCAAAAAAGAAGAAGCTTTTCCGGGAAACGGTAGACTAACGGACACTGAAGCTCGCATTCGGCAATTGGAAAAAGAAATTGCCTTATTGAAAGAGGATAAAGAGATCCTAAAAAAAGTGCTCACGATGTACTCGAAGGACGGAAGATGAAGTTCCGTTTCATCGAGAAGCACAGGAATAAGTATCCAGTAGGACGAATCTGTGAGCTACTGGGAGTAAGCCGGAGTGGATTTTATGCCTGGAAGAACCGCAGACCCAGCCAGCGAGAACAGATCAGCCAGGCATTGATTGATCATATTCGCCGGATCCACAAGATGAGCCGTAAGGCTTATGGCAGCCCAAGAGTATATGCCCAGTTGAAAAAACAAGGCTACACATGCAATTAGAAGACCGTGGCCCGATTAATGCGTCAGGATGGACTCAAAGGGCAGCGGAAGTACAGGAAAGTGATCACCACAAACAGCGATCACAAGTTTCCGATAGCCTCCAATGTACTCAATCGAGAATTCACTGCTGATGGACCTAATCAAAAGTGGGTGGCAGATATTACCTATGTCCCAACCGAAGAAGGCTGGTTGTACGTGGCTGGGGTAATGGATCTGTTTTCGCGCAAAATCGTTGGCTGGGATATGTCGAGCCAAATTGATGCCACCTTAGTTGAGAGAGCTTTGAGAATGGCCTTATACTAACGTCATCCGGGATTAGGGCGGCATCACAACCGTAGGATGCCCACGGGCGAAACAGCGCTGAGGACTGGCCCCAAATCATCACTGCACCAAACTCGGCATGCGTGATCACCGGAAATAGCTTTGCTAATAGTGAATCCAAAAGTCAGGATAGGGGAGCGACTGTTTTAACACCTGCGTGGCTTCGACCATAGCCTGGTGCTCGCGCAGGATTTGATGATCCTTGATTCTGTCAGCCGGCCACATAAGCCGCATTCCTGGTAAATGGCACACTTAACGGATCTGAGTAGACTTTCAGATGATTGATAAAGGAAATAGACTTGGCGTCGATGCAGGGCTCGAGCCGGGGCTGGATGATGAATTGCACTCATAATGCAGCGGACAAGCGCCTTTTTGTCAAATGAAAGCTCGGATGGGGGCTCCGGTTACCCTTCCGCAACTTCAATACACTTTTCTTTTTCCCTGGCAATCATCTGGCTGAGGATTGGCAGAATTTCCAGTCCATCCCCCACCACACCCAGGTCAGCAGTCTTGAAGATTGGCGCATCAGGATCTTTATTGATCGCGATGATGGTTTTGGATGAGCTCATCCCCACAATATGTTGAATCGCGCCGCTCACTCCCACGGCGATATACAGCTCCGGTCCCACGGTTGTACCGGATTGACCGACCTGGAGCGTGTGCGGAATCCAGCCTTGCTCGACAATAGCCCGCGTTCCGGCAAGGACACCGCCCAACTGTCCAGCCACTTCACGCAGTAATTCCAGATTGGCGGCTTTCTGGCAGCCGCGCCCACCGGCAATGATCACTCGCGCATCTTCGATGCTTTCAGCGTTTTCATTTTCAATCAGTTTTCTTTCAATCACCCGGGTGCGAATGGCAGCCTTGTTCAGGGTAACCGGAAACACTTCGATCACGGCTTCATGTTCGCGGTCAGCCTGTGCAGGCAGTGAATACATTTGGACGTACCGTTGCCGTTTGGGGACGGCTGAAAGGGGTAACAATGGACGCCATGATGTTGCCGCCAAAAGCTGGGCGTGTCTGTACCAGTTGATCCTCTTCATCGATGTCGAGCCCCGTGCAATCTGCTGTCAGACCTAATTTCAAACGGGCAGCCACACGTGGAGCAAAATCACGCCCGTGGGGAGTGGCTCCATACAATACGACCGCCGGTTTTTTCTGAGCAATCACGGCGCAGAGCACATTCGTATATCCATCGGTTGAATAGTCTGCCAACAGTTCGTGCTGGCAGAGGAGTACCCGGTCTGCGCCATATTGTGCAAGGGTGTCCAACCCGCTGAGCTTTTCATCCCCCAGGACGACTGCCACCAATTCCTGGTTCAACCGGTCAGCCAGGGCGCGACCTTTGCCCAACAGTTCGTACGCTACTTTTCTGGGTTTTATACCATCGTCCTGCGCTTCAAATTCTACCCAGACGTAGACGCCTTTGTACCTGGCTAGTTCTTCAGGTGAAGCCTGTTTTCTTTCGATGTGAATGGCACCTTTGCGGCAGACATTTGCGCAAGCTCCGCACAGCGTGCAAAGCTCGCTTACCTGTACCCGTCCATCTTCATAGATCATCGCGCCGAAAGGGCAGTTATTTACGCAAAGTTTGCATCCAGTACAATCTTCATAATTGATGATCAGCATAATGTCTCCTTACAACCCCGTTCTATACAGGTAATATCGAACCATTCGGGTTATATAAAC
Organism: uncultured Chloroflexia bacterium; assembly: GCA_963714465.1. Classification (GTDB taxonomy): domain Bacteria; phylum Chloroflexota; class Anaerolineae; order Anaerolineales; family Anaerolineaceae; genus UBA6107. The sequence goes on from CAVQOS010000012.1 coordinate 18,268, forward strand.
CTGGCATTCTTCAGGAAAGTGTAGATCTCATGCGCAGCTTTCTCCGCTTCAACGTTTTGTACGAGCTGACCGCTTTTCTTTTGCTGGGGCGGGAAGACTTTTACCACCTGGGTGAATGATCCTTTTAACCCAAGTTGCTCTTCGGGAAGATCCAATTCAGCGGCATTGACCACCCGGATCGGTTTTTTTCGTGAAGCAATCAGGTTCTGTAAAGAGGGTACCCGCCGCACGATCTCTCCTTTGCTGGTGGTGATCAAAGCCGGGAGAACGGCTTCGATGATCTCATATCCATGTTCCACTTCTCTTTTGACCTGCACGCGTTTGTGATTGCTGCCAAGGGTGACTTCCACGCCATAGGTAATTTGGGGCAGCGCCAGGATTTCA
>CAVQOS010000013.1:0-4142 GCA_963714465.1 uncultured Chloroflexia bacterium
TCAGATTCGAATATCATCCCCTCAATGGGGGCGTACGGAGATGAAGTTATGAGAGCGGGCGATGGGATTCGAACCCACGGATATCAGCTTGGAAGGCTGACGCCTTACCACTTGGCGACGCCCGCATCGGACTTGCGGATTATACCATAAAACTCCTTGGCAAATTCTTCGTCGTTACGCCGCAGGTTGAAGGCTGGTTCACTGCGAGGCTGGAATTTCGCCGCCCAATGCGCAATGCCGTTATGTTTAATTGGTTGAACCTCTGAAATTCAAAATATTAACCTGTGCGATCAGGTGGCAATGACCGGCTTTTGTCTACTGATCACAGTTTGGATCAAAACACCCACCAATCCCAGAGCGATCCAGTATACGGGGCGCAAACCCAACGCCATTCCAAGCAGTACAGCTCCAAGAATAGCGGTCAACGCAGCGACCCAGAAATTGAACAACCATACGGTTAGTATCCCGCCGATGATCGCGCACAGTATTACCCCCAGCCAGGGTGCCGGGTAACCTTCAACGTACGGCCAGACTTGTTGAGCCAGTGCAATTCCAACCATTGCGCCGGCAGCGAATACACCGAGACCTGTGGCAGTGAGCGCAATGACCACGCCTATGATCGCTCCCACGCCGAAACCGGCGATGGCTGCCCAGCTTACCCCCGGCCAAAGACTTTGTGCGAGGAACATACCGGCTGCTCCTCCGCCAAAAAAGCCAATTACCTGGATCAGGATTTTTACAAGCGAGAAACCTGCCACAAGCAGTACCATCCCTATGATGCCCATGAAGACCCGGATCCAGGTTGCGGCGGGGGTGATTTCTCTGAATGCGGTGATGGGGATGATGGGGATTTGTTGCGAGCAGGCTGTCAGCAGGAATCCGGCGCCAAAAATGATCAGGAGGATTCCCAGTGGATTGCGAAATCGGTTAAGATTCATAACCTCCACCTTCTCTGCATAATTCACTTGGTTTTATTATAGAGAGTTTTTATTACTAAAACAATACCAGTAAATATACATCTGATAACACTGACGAACTATCCTGTTCACGCCGAGGAAAGGCTGATGATCTCCCCGGGCTTGGTTGCCAAAGCTGCGACCAGTACGCGATCGAATTTATCGAGCAGTTTACGTATCTTGGATAGATCGTCAGCGTTTAAATTTACCGTATCCGCCTGGTTGAACAACACAATCTTGCGGTCGTTTTCTGGGATCCCTTTTAATCCCCCTGCCGGGTCGAGCAGCATGTGTATCGTCCCACCCAGGGTGATCGGCATCCCCGGCAAGATCCCTGAAAGCCGGGCAAATGGCTCGGGCCTGTGAACCCACGCAGCGGAGAGGGGTTTACCGAGCGCTGAAAGCCCCACGACGACGATGACCATGCTCACCCAGGCGGGGATCACGGGTTCGTGCTCACCGGGAGCCTTGATTGCGTGCGATCTCGCTCCATCCGCTTCGATGATCAACGAAATTTGATTTCGCTTTGCCTGGGCTGCGATGTTCTCCAGGAGCACGGCACTGGGCGCTTTGACGCGATTATCCGGCGTCCGGTCACCGCTGAGCAGGCTCACTTTTTGAGCAAGCCATCCAGGAATGTCGATATCGTCTGCTGATCTGATCGTAAAGTGTTTGTCTGCCAGATGGAGCTGGTCGGTTCCCAGGTGGGTGGTGGTGGTTACCCAGGCACATCCGCTGACCTGCCGGGCGAGCTGGAAGACTGCGGTCGTTTTTCCACCTGCACCGACGACAGCGACATTCAGGGGTTCACTTTGCTGCAGGCTCTCGAACAGGTTCATGCAATCCCTTTGAGCGTTCGCCGAATTTCAATGCGAGAAAGGAGCGCTTCGAGCACACCGCCGCCAACTGCAAGAGATTTGTCGGATGCCAAAAAGCACAGGCTCACATCACACCTCGGGTCAATATCCCCAATTTTCAACCCAGGTTGGACAGGCGTTCCGCTGCGCAGCAATCCGCGAAGCACACCCTTGAACGGCGCGATGATGAGAGTATCAGCGATCTGCCCAATGATCTCTCCGGGTTCGACAATTTCGCCAATTTCGTGTTCCGAGGTAAATATACCCGCATTCGCAGCCCGCAGGACGCGGTCGCTGCCGTACGGTCCCACCATCTCGGGTTCGCCCGTGTCAGGTTGGGCAGATCCATGCCAGTAGACCCGTCCAAGAGCAGGTCCTCGGTTGGTCTCGATGACTGCATTGCAGTTCAAGCCCACCTGAAAACCAGGACCCAGCCCGAGAGTAAAAAGATCGGGGAAAAGTGAATCGGACTTTGGAGATTTCAGCATCCTGCCGTCGACAACAGCCGAAAACGGGAGTTGATGTCTGTATTCGGCGGTTGGGTCGACCGTTACGGCAACCTTTCCGCTTATAACTGTTTCCAGGATTTCTTCGACTGTCGAGCAAGCCATTCCCTTTACCCCCTCCACCTGCCATTTGCCCTCAAAGACAGCTTCAGCAAAGGAAGCAAAACGTCGCACGCTTAACGGGGCGGCGATCTCGCTGATCACAACGCCGAACCCGCTGCGGAACAGGCGCAAGGCGACCCCGCTTGCCAGGTCTCCGCCGCCGCGGATCAATATCAAGGGTAGTACAGGTCTATCCATGGATGGGATTATACCCTCACGCCCTTAACAAAAACAGAGAGCGAATTTTCGCTCTCTGTAACCATCAAAACAGGTCAGGTCAGAGCTGGCAATATCGATCCACGCGCTTCTCGATGATCTTGAGACTGTCCTGCCAAAAGGCTTTGCTGCGGATATCAATCCCGAAAAGGGCAGCCAGGTCGGCTGCTGGGGCTTCGCCGGTGCTAGCCAGCAGGTTCTTGTAATCAGGGATGAAGTCAGCGCCGCGTTCCTGGTAAATGGCATAAAGACCGGTGCCGAACAGCAGCCCAAAAGCATAAGGGTAGTTGTAAAAGGACAGACCCGTTGAATAATAATGCGGTTTCCAGGTCCACATCCATTTTTGCAGATAGCGTTCATCCAACCCGCTGCCGTAGGTGGCTTTTTGGGCGTTTTCCATGATATCGCACAACTCGTCCGCGCTGAGCTCCGCTTTTTGGCGGCGTTCAAACACTTCCTTCTCGAACAAATAGCGCGAGTAAATATCCACGATGACCTGCGAATCACCGATCAACTGGGATTCGAGAATGGCCAGTTCTTCGGCAGGGTTCTTTACCATCTCAAGGGTTGCGTTCGATACAATGGTTTCACACATGATCGAGGCGGTCTCGGCGAGGGTCATGGGCGTAAATTTTTGAATTTCTGTTTTTCCCGCTTTGACTGCACAGTCATTGTGAAACGCATGACCGAGTTCGTGCGCGATGGTTCCTACCTGGTCCAACGATCCGTCAAAATTGGTTAGAATCCGGGATTCGCCGACCCCAGGGACTTCCATGCAGAAACCGCCGCCGCGTTTTCCATCTCGCATCTCAGCATCGATCCAGTGATGGTCGAAAGCGTGTTTGGCAAAATTCTGCAATTCAGGAGAGAATTTGCCAAAATTGGTCAGAACGAAATCGCGTGCTTCCGCAAAAGTGTATGTCGTAGTGGATTCACCCACTGGTGCGGATAGGTTCCACCAGGGCAATTTCTCCTGACCAAAGCGTTTGGCTTTTGCCACGAAATAGCGCCTGAACATGGGGAATGAATCTTTCATGGCTTCCAGCATGGCATCGAGCGTTGTGCGGTCGATCCTTGCCGAATCGATCGAGCTGTGGATCGCGTCCTTACGCCCTCGATGAGCGTTGAGTGTGTTCACCTCGCCTTTGATCCCGTTCATCGCAGCAGCCAGGGGTTCTTTGACCGTTTCCCATATCTTGTTCTCGGCTTCATATCCGCGGCGGCGCACATCCTCTACGGGGTGCCCGCGCAGATTGATGATGGCAGTAATGGGCATCCGCTGAACTTTACCGTCCAGTTCAAAATCGGCGGTGATTTGAGAAGTGACCGTACCCTGCAGTTTGCTCCAGGCGTTTCCGCCGCTTAATGACAGTTCTGACGCCAGCATTTCCTCCGGACCCGACATGAGGTATTTGCTTTGTTCCGCAGCCTCGCTCAGATAAAAAGAATGGGCTTTCGTCACCGGGTTAAGAGGTACAAAGGCAGAAATGCGTGAAGCAACACTG
>CAVQOS010000014.1:0-17254 GCA_963714465.1 uncultured Chloroflexia bacterium
CATCGATGGATCCTCGTCGTGGATGACCGCCACCGGACAGTGCGCGTGCTGGACCACTCCGGCGCTGATGGAGCCCAGCAGGTTGCCCAAACCAGTGTGGCCGCGGCGGCCGACCACGAGCATCTCGGCTCCCTTTGACAGGTCGACGAGCGTGGGGACGGCAGCCGAGTAGTACATCTCGGTGTTGATATCCGGTGTCCCGCTGGCCCGTGTCGCCTCCCGCGCCACCTGTACCGCGTTGGCTATGAATTCCCGGCCTTGCCGCTGCTGCCATTCACCGATGCCGGCCGGCAATGGCGCCGTCGGCCAGGTACCTCCGAGGCCGGTGACGACATGCGCCAAGGTAAGCGGGACATTGCGCATGGCCGCATCGCGAGCGCCCCACTCGACGGCCACCTTCGAGGCAGCTGATCCGTCGATGCCGATGACGATTCCCGGACGCGTGATTGAGCTGGACATAGGCGCACCGTCAGTGTGAGTCGGCGTCACTGGAGCCAACGCTCTCGAGGGAGCAGCGGCTGGTCGAGGCGGCCGTTTGCCTCGAGCATTCGCTCGAACTGGTTCAGATGACGCAGCATTGCGCTCGACGCGCGGTCTGCATCGCCAGCAGCCACCGCACGCGCGATGCTTTGGTGCGCCCGGCGGGTATCCTCCATGTCTAGCTCGCTGAGCGACTCACCGGGGACGTGCCACGACAACTCCTGTTCGAACATCGCGGTGACGAGCCGCAAAACCTCGTTGTTGCTGCACACCGCGAGGGCTTCGTGGAACTCTACCGATGGTTCCCATGAACCGTTTCGAGACGTGGCGTCAGCAGTCGCGAGCAGCCAGCCGCGCTGCTCGTCGGTGGCCGATCGGGCTGCAACAGCGGCAATTGCGGGTTCGAGGAGCTTGCGGAACTCGCAGAACTTTCCGGTTGTGGTTTCGGCCAGGGTCAGTAGTAGCGCAACGGATCTGCTGATTTGCCGCATGTCGGGACGACCCAAAATATCGTCGCCAAAACGTTCCCGCACCGGTTTTTCAAGTGAGGCGATCAGTGAATCTGCCATGCGAATGGAGTCGGCTTTGGCGGTGATGCGGATATCCACCACACCCGGATGCGCCAGGAGACCAAGTGTTGGATTTTGCAGGGTTTCAAAGTCAGCAACCAGTTGATCCACACGGCTTTCAGGCAGCCCGGAAGTATGCAGCACTTTTACCTTAATGAGCCCCTGCAGTTCATACGTTTCGACGAGGTAGGGAATCACCCTGGATTGCATCAGCGTTTCCATTTCACGCGGAACCCCTGGCAAGCAGATGAGCGATTTATTGCCCTGGCGAAGGATAAATGCTGGAGCTGTACCGACCGGGTTTTCGATCGTGATGGCAGTCGCCGGAATATATGCCTGGCGATGGTTGTTTTCTGAAGGAGAGATCCCGCGATAGGCAAAACGCGCCTGGATTTGCTGCCAAAGCTCAGGGTGATACTCCAGGGCTACATTGAAAGCGTTGGCTGCCGCTTCGCGGGTGGGGTCATCCACCGTTGGACCTAACCCGCCAGTGGCGATGATTATGTCAGAACGAGAAATTGCCTCGATCATCAGGGCAGAAATTCTTGCAACATTGTCTCCAATGATTGTGCTGCGAAACAAATCAACATTGATTTCACGCAGTGCCCTGGCCAGGTAACGGGTGTTTGTGTCTTGAATTTCTCCCAATAATAATTCGGTTCCAATGGCAATGAGTTCAGCAGACGGCATAATCCCTCTAAGAAGATCGTAGCAATAATGATAACCCAGTCGTTGGCTTATCTTAACATGAATCTATGAAATGGCAATAACGTGGAATTCTGGTGTAGAATTTTCAAGATGATTAAGTGGTATTTCCGGGTGGTGGATTCTTGAAAAATCTATACAAACAGAAAATCGGTAAATGGGGAGAAGCGGCAGCGTCAGAGTACCTAGTTGCCCAAGGCTGCTCAATTGTCGCCAGGAATGAACGCACACCCGAAGGTGAAATCGATCTGATCGTCAAGCTTTCAGGAGAAACCCGGTTCGTGGAAGTCAAATCTCGTACGTCGCATAAATTTGGCTATCCTGAAGAATCGATCACCCTCAATAAATATGAGCACATGGTTTCTGCCGCAGAATGGTACTTGAGCAATGCAGCCGTTGCCGACGGAACCTGGCATTTGGATGTGCTTGCGGTTTACGGAAACCCTGGTTCGACCAAAATTGAGATGAAATGGTTCAAAGATGTTGAAGTCGGTTAATCAACCTACAAATTTGCTCATCGTCGGACCCACTGCCGTGGGGAAAAGTGAGCTCTCACTGCGCCTGGCAGAGATAGTGAAGGGCGAGATCATCTCCATGGATTCCAGGTTGATCTACCGTGGGATGGACATCGGGACGGCGAAACCCACCCTCGCTGAAAGAGAACGCGTTCCGCATTACATGATCGATCTGGCTGAACCTGACGAGAACTGGTCCCTGTCATTATTCAGGAAACAGGTTTTGTTGACTATAGGCGAAATTCAGGCGAAAGGCAAAATTCCCATTCTGGTTGGAGGAACAGGCCAATATGTACGTGCCTTAATGGAAGGCTGGGACATCCCAAGCCTGGTACCAGATGCAGAGCTGCGGAATGTGCTGGAAAGTTGGGGTAAAGAAATTAGCCCGGCAACGCTCCATCAGAAGCTGAAAATAATCGATGCTGAAGCTGCAGCGTCGATCGACCCCAACAATCTGCGCAGGGTGGTACGCGCCCTCGAAGTGATCTTCAAGACCGGCAGGAAATTTTCAATTCAACAGCAGAAAACTGCACCGGATTTGAGTTTTTGGATGATCGGCTTGAACCGTCCGCGGTCAGAACTCTATCAAAGGGCGGATGAACGCATCGAGACTATGTTCGAGTTGGGCTTTGTTGAAGAAGTGAGCAGCCTGTTGGAAAAAGGCTACAGAATAACTGACCCACCCTTGTCTGCGATAGGCTATCGCGAGGTGATCGGTTTTATCCAAGGTGAGATGAGCCTGGAAGAAGCGAAGCTGTTGATGCGGCGGAAGACGCGCGAATTCATCCGACGCCAAGCCAATTGGTTCAAAAGCACAGATGAGCGGATCCATTGGTATGAAATGACGCCGGACCCGCTGGAGGATATTCTATCTGATTTGCGTATAGCCAATATATTCTCATAGCCAAACCGGGAAGGCAAAAAAAAAGGGAGCTTGTAAGCTCCCGTTTTGACTAGCGTGTAAAGTCTTCGACGATTTCCGGCGTTCCACTCTTGTGGGCGACTGGGGGAGGGAAGATCTTTTCAAAATCGGCACCCGATAGCGTCTCAACTTCGAGCAGCCTGGTTGCTACTGCATCGAGCTTATCACGATACTGCACCAGGATCCGTTTTGCTTCTGTGTAGGCATCATTGACCAGCGCACGAACTTCGCTATCAATTTTTTCAGCGATCAATTCGGAGTAATCGCGTTGTTCCGAAATTTCACGACCCAGGAAGATCATTTCTTCTTTCTGACCGTAGGTCATTGGGCCAAGTTCTTTACTCATGCCCAACCGTGTGACCATGCTCCGGGCTAACTGGGTGACCCGTTCGATATCATTTGATGCGCCTGAGGTGATGTCATCAAAGACAATTTCCTCGGCAGCACGTCCACCCAACAGACCCACCATTTCAGCGACCAATTTTTTGCGGGGCATCAATGTCTGATCATCTTTTGGCAGGGCTATGGTGTAACCGGCAGCCGCGCCGCGGGCAATAATGGATAACTTTTGCACGGGGTTGGCTTCTGCGAGTGAGTTCATCACCACAGCGTGACCGGACTCATGATAGGCAACGATCCGTTTCTCTTCCTGGCTGATCAAGCGGCTCTTGCGTTCAGGGCCTGCTATCACACGCTCGATGGATTCTTCAAATTCACTCTGGCCAATGCTTTTCTTGTTGCGTCGGGCAGCCAGGATGGCTGCTTCGTTAACCAGATTTTCAAGGTCAGCACCTACAAAACCGGGAGTAGATCGGGCAATTACCGACAATTCAACTGCAGGTTCTACAGGTTTACCCTTGATATGAACTTTCAAAATTGCTTCGCGACCGCGTACGTCTGGACGATCAAGCGTCACCCGGCGGTCAAAACGACCAGGACGGAGTAGCGCTGGATCCAAGATATCAGGACGGTTGGTAGCCGCCATGATAATGACGTTGGTATCGGTGTCGAAACCATCCATCTCGACCAGCATCTGGTTCAATGTCTGTTCGCGCTCGTCATGGCTCCCACCCAGACCGGCTCCACGTTGGCGACCGACCGCATCAATTTCATCTACAAAGACGATACAGGGTGAATTCCGTTTTGCCTGATCAAACAGGTCACGCACACGGCTAGCACCCACACCCACGAACATTTCTACGAATTCGGAACCCGAGATCGAGAAGAAGGGAACGCCTGCTTCTCCGGAAACTGCTTTCGCCAGCAACGTTTTACCTGTTCCTGGAGGACCCACAAGCAGAACGCCTTTGGGAATTCTAGCTCCCAGGGCGATAAATTTCTGAGGTTCACGCAGAAATTCGACGACTTCTTTCAGTTCCTCTTTTGATTCATCCACCCCGGCAACATCTTCGAAGGTTACAGTTGGATGATCTCCAGTGAACATGCGCGCCTTTGATTTCCCAAAGGACATGGCAGCATTGTTGCTGCCCTGTGCCTGGCGGAAGATAAAGAACATCGCAACGCCGAATAAAAGGAAAGGAACGATATAGAAGAGTGCATTTAATAGCCCGGCATACGGGCTGGGGGGGATGACCGAGAGACTGATTTTGGTTGAAGCAAGCTCGTCCTGGGTCACGCCTAGCGCGGCCAACTGTGCTACAAGGGTTGTCTCTGATTCTTTAGTGGATGTTTTCTCGGTTACATTGTCCTTATAAAAAACATTGAGGTTGTTATTTTCCACCGTAATTCGTGAAATGTTTCCACTTTTTACTTCGTCGGCGAGCTGATTGATGGTTAAAACTGTGTTGTTCGCAGCCTTGTTATTGAAGGTATAAAACACCAATACAATAATCGCAACGAAGAGGAGAAAGTAGACGATATAAGATTGATTACGTGAATTCACTTAGTCCTCCATAGGTGTGCCCATTACTCTTTATGAACATCAACTTAAAAGATTATACCAAGCTAATGAGGTGGTTACCATAAATTTCGCACACAACTGACCATTATTAACAAAACTCTTATACCCCCAGGCTTGTTTCAGGTGAATATTCAATGCATGGCCTGGATCGTTTGCGCAATTTGCAGTAAATGGGTTCGGTCATGCGTGGCAATAAACTTTACCAGTTCCAGGCGGGTAGTCGGTCCAAAAATGGAATGCCGCACGGATTGCTGCCAATCTTCAGCTGAGTAGCGTCGAACGATTTCCAGTACCTTGGCGCGGTTGGTACAGAAATCGGTATATACGGCCGAGTCATCCTGCTCATTATATTTTCGTTCGATCGCCCAGCGGTCAGAATCTATCCCGGGGATGAAAGGATTTAGCGTATTTGATAGCATCTGAAATCGGGAAAGGTTCACTTCACGCTCGACATCTCTCATATGGCAGATGATCTCCAGCAAACTCCATTCCCCCTGGATAGGACGCAGACGCCAATCTTCCTTGGAACAGGTACTGGTAAGTGCTTCAAGGGCAGCCGGGGTTGAATTCAAAACAGCCAGAATTCCTTCCAAGTCGGTGATCTCCGCTGGGGACGATTGGGCAGCAATCTTATCCAACCAGGGGAATATTTGCTCCAGCGGACCTGAAGCTGATAAAGGTGGCAGTTTGCTCATAGCGGACGGATCATTCCCATTCACCCAAAAGCCTGGAATGCCAAGTTTTGCAGCAGGGAGCAGATCATCCGCGAGGCTGTTACCTACCATGCACACCGGGTTCTCTTGCCAGCCCAATTGTCCGAGCATCTCAGCGTAAAAAGCTGGGTGAGGTTTGGTGAAATGCATGAATTCATAAGAAGTGATCAATTCATACGGATATTCATTCACCGGCAGTCGAGCCCATTCCAACCTTTTGAGGACCGCGATTCGAGGAAAAACCGGGTTTGTGGCGATAACCACTCGCCAACCTTGCAGAAAGGCATAATCCAGAAGTTGTTTTGCTCCGGCCATCGGTGAGGTAACGTTTTTTAAGTTATTGAAGTCATGCTCGTAGAAATCGTTAATCGGTTGGGCGAGTTGTTCTTTTTGGAGCCCGAGGGGGAAGTAGAAATCGTCATCAAAGACTGTTTCAAGGGTGTCGCACGGATCGTCTTTTTCGATCATTTGATTCGTGGCATGAATCAATTGGGGAACCATCTTTTTGGGGTCAACATATGGAGCCAAATGGCTGGAGAGAGCCGCCATATAGGCCGGAAAAAACTTGTCCAGTGGGTTGCGCAGCAAAGTGTCGTCAAGGTCGAGCATTAGAGTTAATGTCATTCGGAAGTTTTTAGGTCTGTGATAATTCCAAGCGGATGGCAAATTCCACATCCAACTTCAGGAATTTTAACATCCGCATTTGCTTTGCGACAATAAGCCGTGACAGTGACCTTTTTACCAACACCAATTACACCCCTATGAGCAGTGGCGGTCAGCGTCATAAATTCGCAGGCATTTGCTCTTGTTATCCTGGGGACTGGACAAACGGCACACAAATCGCGGGTCCATTGATGCGGTTTCGGAGCATCACCAATCAAACGGCATTCCTCATTGGATTTGCCGCGATAATAATCGCCATAAAAATAGGGACATTCAGTTCCAGCAGGGGTTCTCATACAGTCAGGTGTTCGCCAGCTCCCAGGATGGATTTATTTTCAAAATTATGAAGAATTTAGACCCGGGTGACGTATTCCCCGGTGCGCGTATCCACCCGAATTTTATCGCCGGTAGAGACGAAATAAGGCGTGCTGACCTCAAGACCGGTTTCAGTGGTCACCTTTTTGGTTACCCCTGTAGCGGTGTCACCCCGAACTGCATTTTCGGCATAGGTCACTTTAAGATCAACTGTGGTCGGCAATTCAATGTCGATGGCTTCGTTATTATAAAAGGTAAGTTTTGCTTCCATTTCGGGTTTCAAATAACCTGCGTAATCACCGATGACGGACTTCTGAATGGCAGGTTGATCGTAGGTTTCGAGATCCATAAAATAATACAGTTCACCATCCGTGTAGAGATACTGCACATTATGAAAGTCCAGTCGAACGTCTTGGATACGCTCGCCTGAAGTGAAGGTTTTTTCAAGCGTGGCACCCCGACGGAGGTCGCGCGCTTTGACTTTGATAGTCGCATTGCCGCGACCTGGTTTGTTGAAGGAATAATCCAACACACGGTACAAATTGCCATCCATCTCAAAAATAACGCCTTTGCGAAGATCATTAACGTCGATCATAAATTCAAAGCCTCTCTGATTTCTATCAATTTAACAGTGGAATTATAGCGCAGCCCTAATAGGCTGACAAGGCAAGAAAAAATATAACGATTGTTAACTATGGGGATATTTCTTGACGTTCTTGCGTAGGAGCAATGGTCCAACGCGATCGATGATCTTGCTAAAAAGAACTTCGATCAGCGGTGAAAAGACATAGAAAAAGGGCAGGTAAAGGACCCGACGGGGGTGAAGGATAAGCTTCCAAACCCCTTTGGCAACATCTTCGGCTGGAATTGCCATGCTCTCTGCAGGAACCGAATGCCCATTGGGCAAACTACGGGCTTGATCAAAGAATTCTGTCCTAACAGGACCGAAGCGGAGAACAGATACTTTCGTAGAGGTTCCTGTCAATTCGCGATAGAGTGATGTGGAAAATGCATCCAGGAAAGCCTTGCACGCCGAATAAATGACTACGCCCTGTTCCGGTAAGCCGCCAGCAATTGAGCCGATATTGATTATGCGGGTCTGTTTTCCCTTTAGCATTTCGGGCAGAAAAAGTCGGGTGAGATGGACGGTTGCCAGGATATCCACGTCGTTCATATTTTTACATACTTCAGGCGGCATTTCAGCGAAATAACCGTACCAAACGAAACCAGCGTTATTGATCAAAATATCGGGGCTGCCATAATTTTCGAGTACCTCTCTGAAGACGCACTCGCGTTCCGCTTCAACAGAGAGATCCGACTGTATGACTTTCTGTATGACTTTTGCTTTACCGCCTGCCAGCGTGATCTCATTCTGGGCTTCCGCCAATTTTTCTTCCCGCCTTGCCACCAGGATGATGCGCAAATCGTGTCTGGCGAGAAACCGGGCTGTTGCGGAGCCGATGCCACTTAATGCGCCAGTGATCAGCGCTGTTGTGTTCGACCAATCCATATTTCTATTGTTCTGGGGAGGTATTCTTACGATTGTGTGACTGCTTAATTATCTTGTTTCCCTTGGAATTTCGCCACCACAAGATCGTGTCTTCAATCGTTTCGCGCGTGGAGCGGGCTGAATAATCCAATTCGCTGCACGCCTTTGCATTGCTGATCACAGCGTTCGTTTGGAGAGTTGCAACGGAGTAGGGGGTGAGGCTGGGTTTCTTATGCGAAAGGACAAAATATTTTTCAGCAAACCAGGCAATAAATTTTGCCAGGCGCGTGGGAATATTGATCATTCTTGCGGGATATTGCACCAGTTCTTTAACAAGCCGCCACAAATCGATCACCCGGATCAAATGACCGGAAAGGATGTAAATTTGACCAACTCGACCTTTCTCGCGAGCTTTTATCATACCCTGGACCACATCACGGACGTCGACAAAGTCATATTCGCCGTCAATCAGAAAGTTGATACTGTTCGAAAGCCAACCATCCACCAGCACACCCAACTCTGACCCCTTAAAATCATAGGGTCCAATCACGCCAGTCGGACAAACGATCACTCCGGGGAAACCTTTTTTGGTTTCTGCGATCACCGCCAAGGTAGCTTCGGCTTTGGAATGATCATATGCGGCGAGATTTTCTTTTGGATCGATTGGGATTTCCTCATTGATCGTGATTCCACGGGGCATCCGTTTGAATGCATGAATTGAACTGGTGTAAACCATTTTCTTCACGCCAGCTTCATGGGCGGCTTTGACTATGTTTTTCGTCCCCCTGACATTCACATCAGTTACAAGCGGATCGCTGCCTGACAAGATTGAAACAATTCCAGCGAGATGATACACATAGTCCACTCCAACCATTGCCGGAACCAGGGAATCAAGATCGCAAACATTGCCGAAAACAATTTCGACATCCAGATTTTCGATGGGGGTGAGGTCTTCGTTTGGCAAAATCAGGACCCTGACTTTTTCGTTTCTATGCAGCAATTCTTTCACCAGGACATTGCCGATATGACCGGTACCGCCAGTAACGAGATTAAGCATTTGGCACTCCTTGAAGACCATAAATAAGCAAACCGATGCAGTTCTTACTGACGACCGGCCAATTTTCAGTACCTGGACTCATCATTTTTTGAAGCAACAAGCCTAAAGCCAACCCAATCAAAGTATAGGATGCCTCTTTTGGCTCGATACTGCGGATCGATCCTTCGGCAACGCCTTTTTCAAAAACGAGCTTGAAGCGATCGACATAATTTTGATATGGTGCTGTGGTTCGCTGCCAGATTTGGGGGTCACGTACGGATTGGAGCCAAAACTCAAGAAAGAGCGGCAGGTAACTGGACGAGAGCTGGGTCAATTCAGCGAATGTGTCGGTCATTGCCAGAATTCCTGACGGTACATCTGAAGCCCGCGCAACATCTTTGACGAAGCGGGCATCAATACCCGCCAGCCAGCGTTCAATTAAGGCAATAAATACAGAATGCTTGCTTGGAAAATGATGGTAAAAAGAGCCTTTACTAATCGCCCCTTTTTGGCAGATCAAAGTAACACCTGTCTTTTCATATCCAATGGTTGAAAAGAGATCAAGTGAGGTGTTCAATATTCGAGTTCGCGTTTCCAGGCTGCGTTTTTGCATGATTTATATCCGACCGGTCAGTCTAATTCTACGTTTCCGATGATATTCGGGTATATGTAAATGGATAGAAATAAAAGGCAAATAGACATGACCTGATATAGAAAAACCGGCTGCCATCGCAGCCGGTTGGATAGGACTTGTCTTCAATCAACCTATTTGAGGTTCGATGATCCCAAAATTTCCATCACGACGTTTGTACAGAATGTTGATGGCGTTCGTGGTGACATTGTAGAAAACGAAGAAATCTTCGTGCTCGAGAAGGGCCATTTGTTCAATGGCTTCATTTTCGTCCATCGGCACCAGGGTGAATGATTTTCGCCGGACAATGCCTGGGATCCTTGGTTCTTCTTCAACAGGGGCTTCAGGTACAACTTCTGAGGCAGAAAGACCATCGCCTCTTCCCCGGTTGCGTTTGCCCTTATACCGCTCAATTTGGCGCTGCATTTTATCCAGGGCGACATCAAAAGCGGCAAACAGGTCAGCATCTCTTTCTTCAGTGCGTAAAATATATCCCTTGCCGCGAATCGTAATTTGCGCAACCTGCCGGTCAGCAGCGCTGCGGGCAGATTTCAGGTAGGCTAAATCAACCCTCGTGTCATCGATATCGGTCAGCATTCTATCTAAACGAGAGATTTTCTTTTCCACATATTCTTTGATTCTATCGGTTACTTCCATATTTTTAGCTGTAATTTCATACTTTTGTGCCATATTACCTCCTCGTAGAATATGTTTGATGATTATGAACCGGCTGAAGCCTCATTCCTCTTCCTGAGCGCTTTTGCGACTGTAAGACAATAAATCGTCTTTACGCCTGCATCTCTTAATACTCCTGCGCAGGAATTCAATGTTGCTCCAGTAGTTGCCACATCATCTATCAATAATATATTTCTACCCTTAAGTTTAGCAGGATTTGCGTAAAATGCATCCTGCAAGTTAATATATCGTTCGTGAGGTGAAAGAGCGATTTGAGAGGAAGTATCTTTGATTCGCATCACACCAATTGATGTGCATTCCTTTTTCAACTTCAAAGCCAAGGGCAATGCTATGATTTGTGCCTGGTTGTAGCCTCGTTGACGAAGGTGAGCTTTGCTCAAGGGGATGGGGATAACCATGTCGAAATCCCACTTCTCTTCCTGGATGATATTTACCAGTGGCTGGGCGAGGATTTCACCCAATCCAAGGTCTTTTCTATACTTCAACCGGTGCAGGGCTGATCGAACAGGGCCGTCAAATACAGCCCAAGAGCGAAGGCGATCAAATTGAGGTGGGTGTTCAGCGCACTCGCGGCAGGTTTCACCATCTACAACTGGGGCGCCGCACTGAGGGCAAAATGGGGATGAAATGACCCTTACTTTTCTTGCGCATGCATCACACCAACGCGTTCCAGGCTTTTCACACCCAGCACAAACGGGCGGATAAACCCAATCTGCTACCTGCCAGACAAAATGATATAAAAAATAACCGAACCCAGGCTTGCTGGATTCGGCATTGGGGTTACCGGTCATAGATTACCCGCCAAACAAACCGGATTGCATGATTGATAAAGCAGCAGGTGCCAAAAGCACGATCAACAATGAAGGAAAGATAATAAAAACCATGGGAAGCAGCATTTTGATAGGCGCTTTATGGGCTTCCTCTTCAGCAAGCTGGCGTCTCTTTATCCGCATCTGATCAGCCTGGATGCGCAGCACGCGAGCCATGCTTACGCCCAATTGCTCGCTTTGAATGACTGCTGCCACAAAGCTTGTCAATTCGCTGACTTCGATGTTTTCAGCCATATTGCGCAAGGCTTCCCGACGGAGTTTACCAAGTTGAATTTCCTGCAAAACACGGGTAAAACCCAGCGAAAGCTGAGAATTCCACTTTTGCGCAACTTTAGCCATGGCAGCATCAAAACCCAAACCAGCTTCAACGCAGATCGTGAGAAGGTCCAGCGCATCCGGCAAGGATTTGCGCACTTCCTTCTGGCGCTTGGTGATTTTCGATGAAATTGAATACTGCGGGAAGAAAAATCCCAGGATGGTCATCACCAGCGTGTATAAAAAGATCATTCCACCTGAGGTGCTTCCACCGCTCATTTTCAGGATGATGAAGATGCCACCGCCAAAGCATACGGCCGACACAAATTGAAGTGCCATAAATAAGGTGGGATCCATTTTCGTTGATCCCGAAAGCTCTAATTTACGAGTAATTGAGGTCAACCAATTTTGGGGGGTGAACTTCATGGTCAGTTCACCTAGTTTTCTGGCGGCTGGATATACGATGCGTTCGGTAAAGGGCGCAGCCATTTCCAGTTCTTCAAGATCGAATTGTTGACCGGTCTGGCTAAATTCTTCCAAGCGATCCGCAAGGATACGGTCATTGGAAGCTTGAGGATTACGCAACCCCACGACAACCAATACGACCGCAACAACAATGATCAATAGAACGATGATAAGAATAGCAGGCATTTTTGCTCCTGAAACCTACACTTCGATCTGAGACATTTTGGTCATTACAAAATAACCGATAATGATCAGCAATCCTGATAACGCAAGTGCTGCGTAGCCACATGGAAATGCAGCGTTCGATTCCGGTGCCAACAAGGTCATAATATAGGCTCGGTTGACAAAGTACAGTACAACAAAAACGCCAACCGGGAGGACAGCAAGCAGCTTTCCCGAAAAGGACATCTGAGCAGTAAGAACGCGAATTTCGCCCTTGATCCGAACCCGTTCGCGTATAGTGTGGCTAATTGTGTCGAGGATCTCTGCCAGGTTTCCACCCACTTCACGTTGTACATTTATCGCTGTAATTACCAGGTCAAGGTCATCACTGGGAATCCGGCGCAGAAGGTTGTCGAGGGCAGTTTCCATTGTAACACCCAACTGCACTTCTTGAACCACACGGTGGAATTCATCGCTAATCGGTGGAGGAAGCTCTCGTGAAACGGCTTCCATTGCCTGGAGGGTAGAGTAACCGGCACGGATTCCGTTCACCATCAAGTTAAGCATATCCCCTAATTGTTCACTGAATTTGATCAGGCGTTTCTTTTGTTGACTTCTGACATACATCCTCGGCAGCATTGCTCCAAGAATGGCGCCTACAACCCCAAATACCAGGGATAGCCCGCTTACCACATAAGCGAGAATTGCCAGAATCACACCCGATATCACGATAAAAGCAATATACTCGCCAGGCTTAAATTTAATATCTGCCTGAGAGAGTTCTTTTGCCAGATTATCGCCATAGGAGCTTTTCTCTACTTTCTTTGTCAACCAGTCGGTAACTGCGATAGACCGATTTGATTTCTTGTCGTACGGCGATTCGTCTAAATCTACATATTCTCCAAGGCGTTCTTCCTCAGCCGAGCGCTGGGAGCTGATTGAAATCATCACCCCAATAGCAACCAGAAATAAAATGATCGCGCCACCTATCCAAAGAACGGTTGTTGGATCCATAAAATCACCTGATTAATGAAGTCATTTATCTGCGTACACCAATGCCAAATACAGAAGGAGGTAAATGAATTCCTGATGCCTCCAATTTGTCCATAAATTTCGGACGAAGACCAGTAGGTCGAAATCTGCCAACGACCTGGCCGTTTTCGATACCGGTTTGTTCAAATACGAAAATATCGGTCATCGTGATCACTTCACCTTCCATGCCGGTGACTTCGGTGATATTAACGACCTTTCGATTTCCATCACGGAGACGTTCCTGGTGGACCACCAGGTCGATGGCCGAACTGACTTGTTCACGGATTGCACGTACCGGCAGTTCCATACCAGCCATCATGGTCATTGTCTCCAAACGAGCCAATGTATCCCGCGGACTGTTGGAGTGAAGGGTAGTCATAGATCCATCATGACCTGTGTTCATTGCCTGCAACATGTCGAGGGCTGCCTCATCGCGAATTTCACCTACGATGATCCTATCCGGGCGCATACGTAAAGCATTAACCACAAGATTCCGTATGGTAACTTCGCCTTTTCCTTCGATATTGGGTGGGCGCGACTCAAGAGTGACCACATGCTCCTGGCGAAGCTGAAGCTCCGCCGCATTTTCGATGGTCACAATGCGCTCATCTGACGGGATAAAGCCAGATAGCACATTCAACAAGGTTGTTTTACCAGAACCTGTACCACCAGAAATGACCACATTGACGCGGGATTTCACACATGCATCCAGGAATTGAACTGATTCGGGGGTTAAAGTGCCCATTTCGATCAGTTGGTCGACGGTAAAAGGGGTTCTCGAAAATTTACGAATTGTCAGCACAGGACCGACAAGGGAAAGCGGCGGAATGATCGCATTAACACGAGATCCGTCTGGCAAACGGGCGTCCACATACGGGCTGGATTCATCGATACGCCTACCCAGGGGAGCGACGATCCTTTCAATGATACGCATCACATGCTCATCGCTCTCAAAGGTAATGGGTTCGCGTGTAATTTTACCGCGGCGCTCTGCATAGATATGCTTCGCCCCATTTACCATGATTTCTGTGACGGTGTCATCTTCAAGGAGTATCTGAAGCGGGCCGAATCCCAATATTTCGGCTGAGATCTGCTCGTACAAACGGGCTTTTTCTGATCTTGAAAGGACAAAGTTTTCTTCGACCAAAATTTGATCGAACAAGCCCTGAATTGTCTTGCGGACCTCATCAACCTGTGTCACATCCATCGATGGATCAAGCACACCCAAGAGCTTTGATTGGACCCTGGATTTCAGATCTTGATATGTATCCTGATTACTTTGAGATGTCGCGGTCGCAATTTTGCGTTGAACGATTTGACTGGGTTGAGGGTTTTGACCGTCATTATTTCCATTGGTAGAAGGCCTAAGGGAGGACGTCTCGCCATTTTGGATTCTTCTTAAAATTGACATGGAAATATGCTCCTATAAAAGTCTAGATTGTATTTCATCAAATGACCTGTTCCTCAATCGTCTTCTTAACCAGGTCGGAGAGTTGCTGAATGCTTTTACTGACTGGAATCGTTTTGTTATCGACCATGAACGGCATTCCGCGATTTATCGAGTTTTGAACGAATTTCTCTTCGAATGGAATTGCCGCGACGATTGGTTGCTTAAGACTTGCTCCAACGCGATCAGGGGATATGGCTATCCTTTTATCATAACGATTCATAACTAAAAGGATTCTCTTGCGTTCAATCTTTGACGCATCGGCGATGGAAAGGAACTGGTTGGTGTTCTTGATGGCAGGAATATCCTGGGTGGTGATGAGAATGATGAGGTCGGCAGCGTCCAGGCACGACTGGGTAACTTCCGTGAGGTAAGACGTAGTATCGACTATGACATAATTATAGATTTGCTTCATAAAGCGTAGTATCTTTGAAAATGGGTCGCCGAATCCCACATCCACAAGTTCGGGTTGATTTGGCGCCGCCAGAAGATGGATGCCGGTTTGCTTGTTGATCGTCATCACATCCTGCATGATGTCACCATCCAATTCGTTGACACGGTCAATCAAATCAAAGGCAGTATTTTTGGTGTGTTCGTTCATAAACACGCCGACATCACCATATAAGAAGTTGGCATCCACTATGGCGACTGCATTGTCGTTGTTCTTAAGACACACTGCCAGGTTTGAAGCGAGCATGGTTGTCCCGGTACCGCCCTTTGGACTGTAAACAACAATTATTTTACCGTCTACTCCGGGCGTCCTTGCACCGACCAGCGAACCTGTCAGTCCAGTGGCGACTGCAGCTTCTTTGGCACGTTCCTCCTGGGATAGTACCGCGGCTCTTCGGATCGCTGAAGTCAACTCGTCGATCATGGGCGGTTTCGTCAAGAAGTCGCGTGCCCCGGCAAGCATGGCTCGGCGCATGTAGTTCGGGTCGCTTTGGACAGATAGGATAACCACCTGCACAAACGGAACTTTCTTGCGGATATTTTCGGTCGCAGTGATACCATCCATGTCGGGCATGTTGATGTCCATGACCACAACATCCGGCTTGAGTTTCTGTGCGAGGGAAATCGCTTCCAGCCCAGTTCGAGCCGTCCCAATGACTTCAATATTGGGATCGAACTGGAGCATGCGTAGGATCATATCCCGCGAATCGTCGGTGTCATCTACGACTGCTACTTGAATTTTCCCCTGTACCGCCATATCTTTCTCCGTTTGCTAAGCCAAAGCTTCACTAATTAACGATTAAGGTTGTTGGGTATTAATGATTGTTGGGAAAGACAATGAATCCACGCGAGGTTCAATTGCGTATGGCAATTTCACCGGGGAAGGAATGTTCTTTGAGTCCATCACGTATTGGAGGGTAACTGGATCGGTAGTAATTGTTCCCATATCTCCTGCACCGCGCAGCGCCATGGATAGTTTTGTGCCCGAGAGGAGAAGATAGTTCAAAATGATCGTATCCTGAGGGGAGACTACCAAGGTGATCGATCCGGGGTAACTCGTTGTTTGCTGGCCGGCTGCCTGCGTGGCATTGACTTGCGTTGGCTGTGCCGTCGTTGCAACGCTGGCATCCATGCCTGCACCCAAGGCGAAGTTCCCAAGCTGCAATACCATGGCATCCTGGATGATCGTCTGGCAGACCAATCGCGGCCGCTGAGTTTCAGAGGGAACCACATATAACGGTTCATTCGAGGACGGGTCGACTTCATACCGGCCTTGAGAAGCTACTTGACCTTCTGACCAGGGTTGAATGGAGAGTGCAGTCGTTCCCGACCCGGCATTACCGGCGGAGGTGGTGAGTCCCAGGTTATTGGGCAAGCGGGTTTGATACTGCGTGTCCACGTCCGTCAGCAGCATACACCCCACAACCATCACGTGATCCCCTTTTTGCGGTGCATACGCTACGACTGTTTCAGCACTGACTGACAGGGAGAAAGCGGTCATGCCAGCAGGGATATCGAATGAAGCAAGGGAACCGTCATTCTGTTTAATGACCATATTCGACGTTAATGGAACGCCTGGCTCGATATTGTATTTCGCCTTTGTTCCGACAGCGTCAGCAACGGTGCTGAAGAACGTGCCGGCTGGCACTTCCACCAGGGGATACTTGATTGTCGTTAAAACGTCCGCAGAAATCAAATTTCCACGTGGGATTGCCTGAGAGGCTACCACAATATCGACCATGTCAAAATTGGGTGTCGGTGTTGGGGGTGTCTGACCGATATTGGCCAACCCGCCCGACATGGCGAGATAAACCAAAACCACCCCAATGATTACGATCAAAACCAGGACCAGAACGAGACTTCCGCTTTTCCTTTTTCCTGCAGCCATTAGACCCTCCTCAAGTTGTTGTTGCCAGTGTAGTCCTGCCGTTTACAGAACGGTTCGTACAATTCTATTT
>CAVQOS010000015.1:0-14477 GCA_963714465.1 uncultured Chloroflexia bacterium
CGTGTTTCTCCTCGATCTGTCTTAATACCTCAAAGAAGACTTCATCCGGCTGTGCGCCAACAATATCGCAGTTGTCGTTCAGCACGTAAGTCGGGACGCCCGTCACGTCGATCTGGTAGGTTTCCTGCGCCAGCGCATCGACCACCTCGTGTGGAGGTGCTTGAATGAAGGCTTTGGGGTGCAAATTTTCCGGAGTTCCTTCCATACCCGAATCCAGGTAAGCCAAGAAGATCAATTCCGAGATTCCTAAGGCTTGCGCCGCGCAGCGTAATTCATCTTCCCGGATGTGAGTCAGCGATTCCGGGGTCGCCAGGCTGGGGTCACTGATCTCCCCCACTTCACCCCGTGCTGCGCAAACAAGAACCACACGTGTTCCATTCGCAGCATGCTTTGCCAGTGTTTCACCAACTCCAAATGATTCGTCGTCGGGATGAGCAAACGCTGCGAGTAAAATCGATTTCACTTTTCCTCCACCGGATCCCAGCGCCGCACCCATTCCTCCATCGCAAACAACACAGAGAGCAAGTCTCTCCCTTTTTCTGTAAGATCATATTCAACGTGGCGAGGAGTATTGGAGATGGCGTAGCGCTGAATGATCCCAGCCTGTTCCAACATTTTTAGTCGTTGAGTCAGCGTGGTAGGGTTAACGCCACCGACAATCTCCTGCAGTTCGCAAAACCTCTTACGTTCACGCAGGTAGTAAATCAGTTCAAGCGTCCATTTTCTGCCAAGGACATTTGCAGCTTTTGTGATTGGACAGTGTCGATCCACCACAGATTAGCTCCTTACTATAAAAAATAAAGTAACAATGGGTGAAAAATACGCCGTTCATAGCGGCAAAGTAAATATCTCACTATATTTTTTATAGTAAACAAAGTTTATCAAAATACTCATATTAAGTCAAGAGAGTCCTCTGAGATCCGGACTTAAATGCTTGACCTGCGATACAATCCGCCCATTATTCTTCCAAAAAACAAGAAAAGGCCGTGATTTACCGGTACAGTAATGCAAAATGGAATTAGAACAATGCGCATGGGACACAAGCGAGACCTATATGAGTGCGTTTGACAGTTTGATCGGCGATGAGCGCACCCGGCGTACGTTTCAAGGCGTCATCCGTGGCATCATTTCAGGAGAGAGCTTGCGCGCAGCGGTGATTGCGCGTTTTTCCCCCCGAAATGGCAGCCATAACCAACGGGGAGGGTAGGGTCAGACGCATGGCAGAAGGAGACAGCGCCAAACGTAGTCGGCTGGACGCCGACCAGGTGACGAATATTTTGAGAGAGCAGGGGGTGGCGAACTTGCGAGCCAAGCTTGAGTTGGAACTGGTTCAGGATGAGATGGAACGCAGTCGACTGGCGCCGTCTTGGCAAAAGACCCCATCCCATCTCCACCCCCAATCAGTAAGATCACTGGCAGCTCTTGCGGCCAACCCATTTTGTCTCGGAAGGATTGACCACTTTCCAGTGGCTGGCAAAAGCGCTGGGCAACCGGCAACCCCACCACGCGAATTTGATCAGGTTTGAGCCCATAAGACAATCCCCTCTGTCTCGCGATTTCAGTAGGTACAAAGATTAGATCAGAACGTTGGTTAAACCACCAGGTATGAGTCGAAACCATATCGGTAACGACCGTGAAAAATGGTGGAAAACCTGGCTTCATTGCCCGGCTGACTGGAAACACTGGGACGGGATACACCGTGGTATGGATGATCGTTTAGCAACCTGTAGATTGCCCGCCGGATATAAGGCCACATTAAGTTATAAAATATACGGGTACGCTGAGGATCATCACTCAACCTATATCCGAACTCCCACATATCGGGTAACCTGGCCATTGGAGAGTACAGATCAGATGCAAGATTGAATGGTGGTGGCGCATATGCTTTGAAAAAATCAACCATTTCCGTTTAAATACGATTTTGAAAGTCCAAATTAATCGCTTCGATGATCGCTTCTGCTGCACTGCGATGGCCTCCCCCTGTATCAGAAAACAGGAAAAGAACGTGCGGCGGCTTGATTTCTGAGTGAGTCATTAATCCATTTCGTAGCCAAAATCCAATAAAGATGAGTTATTAGAACCCTTAATAACGCACATATGCTTCCTGGCTTCTGTGCTGGTCAAAATATCTATGAAGGGAAATATTTTGTTGTCTTTTTCATTAACAATTTCCATCGGGTGTAAAAACTTTTATCGCCATAGTGTCCAATTAACGGAAATACTTTTTAAGGCGTTTTTCAAATATTTCTCGCTATTGAAAGTACAGGTAACAATACTGATCGTGATACTTTTCATAAAATCATTTACCTTCAAAAGTTCTTGAAACGAATAATTGTTTATTTTCCTTTTTTTTCTCAATGGCCTTGTGCGAAAATGACCAATACCAGTGCGGTTGCAAGAGTGTTTTTATTTCAGCGATATGATCTTCCGTGGCCTGCTCACCAATGGCGATTAATTCTTTCACTCGTCCATAGCCTACGATTGCATTGACATTTGCGGGGAGTTCAGGACAAATCAACACATCAGGTGTAAATTGCTGTAATTTGTTCCTCTGCCCTGCAATTCTCAGGGCATAAAAGGTGTCGTCAAGAACTTCCAGTGTATTGGCAATCCCCTCTGGAACCCAGCGATGATTCCCAATCCATTGGCCGATACCATCCTCCTGAGATAAACCGATATCCACTGCGATGATCACTTGAGCGCCCATTTGGCTGACTACATCGACGGGTAAATTGTTGAGTACACCACCGTCCACTAGCCGCATACCGTTTATTTCTACCGGTTTGAACAATCCAGGGAGAGAAGTGGTAGCGCGTAGCGCCAATGCCACCGGCCCTTCACGCAGCACGACTTCCTGGTGCGAATTCAAATCTACCGCCACCACAGCCAATGGTAGGTTCAATTCTGCGAAAGTTTTATCTCCAAATTCTTTTTTAAAGAAAGCGAGTAGCCTTTCACCGCGGATCAAACCGCCATTTGGCAGACCTGGGTCAGCCAGACGCACCATATGTCGTTTCTGTGTAATGGCCAATGATTCTCGTTCCAGATCAGCAGAACTCATCCCGGCAGCATAGCCCGCTGCGATGACACCGCCCATGCTTGTGCCTGCCAAGTAATCGACCGGGATCCCTTCACGTTCCAATACGCGCAATACCCCTATATGCGCCAACCCTCGCGCACCCCCACCACTTAAGACTAATCCGACGGAGGGTCTGCGAATCAGTTTATTGCTTTGAAATTTGTTTTGCATATATCTCTATAGCTTCCAATAAGCTTTTCTTATTAAAATCCGGCCAGAAGACCGGGGTACTGACAAAAACAGCCGGAGCAGAACGCCATAGGAGAAAGTTGCTCAACCGCCATTCACCGCTCGCCCGCACGATCAGATCGACATCTGGCAAATCCGGACAATACAGATAATGCGGAAATGTCTCTTCGTCGATC
Organism: uncultured Chloroflexia bacterium; assembly: GCA_963714465.1. GTDB lineage: Bacteria > Chloroflexota > Anaerolineae > Anaerolineales > Anaerolineaceae > UBA6107. Next base: position 3,445 of record CAVQOS010000015.1, read on the forward strand.
GCAGAGACTTCCAGAACCCCTTTTTGGTGATCTGCCAGGATCGCTTTCATGGCATCGACTATTTCAGCCCGTCCTCCGTAATTGATTGCCAGGTTCAAGATCAGGCGGGAGTTATCCTTAGTCTGTAAAGCGGCCCTGTCTAACCCCTTAAGCAACGAAACTGGAATTCCTTCCCGCCGACCCATAAGCTGCAGACAAACACCATTTCGTTGTAAATCTGGCAGTTCGCGCTTGATATATTCCTCACCCATGCGCATCAAGAAATCGACCTCTGGTTTTGGGCGGTCCCAGTTTTCAGTTGAAAAGGCGTACAGTGTCAAAACCTGAATTCCAAGTTCGACACAAGCTTCAACGGTCCTTTTGACCGCTTGCACGCCTTGCTGATGTCCGGCGATTCGGGGAAGTCCACGTTGCTGCGCCCAACGGCCATTACCATCCATGATAATGGCCAAGTGACGGGGTATTGTTTTTTTGCTAAGATCCCCTGCCATGCGTCTCCTTTTGACGTTGATCTTGCAGGTATTGTTCGTGCCAGATCGATTCGGATAAGTTCTCGTATAGCTCGCCGTAGTGTTCCAACCCTTTTCCGTATTCCGGATCGAGTAGTGCTGCGCGGGCACTTTCGTCAATGGGCTCGGGCTCATGCTTGGTGATCAACTGGCTTAAGATAGCATGATGATCCCGGTTTAGACAAGGCGCCAACCAATTTCCTTTGGTTTGCATATACCCTTCCTGCCAGCCGCGGATATCGGTAAAGAAGGGATTTGCCCAGACATCGTTTAAAGTGCCACCCTGTGCATAAATATCCTTGACATTGACAGGAGAGTAAGGCACAAAAACACAGGGCGAAACAGCGCCGTTCCAATCGATATATAAGTAACCTCCGCCATGCACACGGCCGCCAGCAATACATCCATTGGAGAGGGTGCCGTGATTCCAGAAGTCAGCCAGAAAAATTTTGTGTTTTTTGACGATCTCCCATGAACGCTTCCACATCCAAAGCCGTTGTTCAGGGGTTGGCATCAGATCCAGGGTAAACGAACGCCCGATGGGCATGTATTGGAAGATCCAACCATAAAAGGCTCCCTGTTGTTCAAAAAAGTAATCGATGAACTCTTCTGATAATATTTCTTCGGCATTGTACCGGGTGGCTGTCAACGAAATACCAAAGAATACTCCTACCTTGCGTAACTGTTCCATAGCGCCAAGCACCTTGTCGAAAACGCCGGTGCCGCGCCGTTCATCGGTTCGTTCACGCCAACCCTCAACCGAAATGGCCGGCGTCACATTTCCCAAAGCTGCCATTCGCTTGGCAGTTTTCTCATCGATCAAGGTCCCATTGGTATAAAACATGAAGAATATATCCGGATGTTTTTCAGCAATATCTAACAGGTCTTTTCCTTCTGAGCGGTACGCCAGCGGTTCACCCCCGCTGATCGCCAAAAAACGTACCCCCCAAAGCGTTTTTGCTTCAGTGACAATGCGGTCAAAGGTAGTCCAGTCCAATTTCTCTGCCGTAGGCCCTGCACTTGCGTAACATCCAGTGCATTGCAGATTACAGGTCTTTCCAGGGCTAATAACCAACGTACTTGGAGGATTCATCCCAAACTGCTCAGAAAAACGAGACATTGCCGCTTGTTCGCCTCCCTGAACCAGGGCTCCATGGATCAGGTTATGGGAGATCTTACGCAATGTTGCGTCGGACAATTTTCGCGCAAGGATCCTGTCGAAGGTTTGCATGAAAGCTTCTCCGAATAATGCTTGATCGGTCAATACGCCAGGGGGGAGAGAGAATGATAAGGGGGTGGTAGGACGAATGCGGGAAGAAACAAATTTTCCCGTCTGTAATATACCATGCCGTAATGACGCTGACTTTGAAAGCAGGGGTGAGGTGCGTACAACGCATTCCAATCCCAAATCAAAAGCAGCATTTTTCAACGTTCCATTCTTCAGGTAATTCGTGGTCATATCGTTCCTCCTGAATTATTCTGCTCATTTTTTCTTCTTCCACCAATCCAGATACCACACCAGGATAAGCGCCAGACCGAAGAGAAGTAACAGGTTTCCATATACGAAGGGATTGGTGATTGTTGGGTTTATGACAGAACTCCGATGGTCTCGTTTGTTTTATTTCCAATTCCTTAACCTTTTTCTTGCTTGCCTAGAGTTTCTATCTTTGATGCCAAATCCTGTAGGTCTTGCTTCGTAACCAGGGCTAATTCATCCAAGGTGCTCTTTGTCTCGTCATGGATCAGTTTACGCAAGCTCTGACGTTCTTCATCCCCGCGTTGAACGAGACTTTCAACCCAATCCTTGGCTTCATCTTTTTGAACTTCACCACGTCGGATGAGTTCGTCTACGATCTGTTGGGCTTTCTCGTGGGTCATTGAGAGAACGCCGATTCCTGCTAAGACACTTCGTTCAAATAAGGTACGCATATTAACCTCCTTAATCGGTTTTAATACTCTGCATATAAAGCAATGCCGATCGTTCCAGGTCCCACGTGAACGCCAATAACCGGGCTAAATTCGACGGTAAAAATCTCCTTACAATTTAAACGTTGTTCCACTTCGTCACGAAATTTTTGTGCTGCTCCGGGAGCATTCGCATGGACAATGCCTACATGAACGGGACGCCCGTTCGCCTGCTCTTCGGCCAATTCGATCATCCGTTGCCACGACTTACGTTTTGTGCGCACGCGTTCCAATGCGTCAATTTTTCCTTCGGAGTTAAAAAAGAGGATGGGTTTGATGTCGAGAGCAGTCCCAAAGTAACGGGATGCCCCATTGATCCTTCCACCTCGATGCAAATATTCCAATGTGTCCACGGCGAAAAAAACTTTCAGGCGTTTAACCACTTCATCGGCTGCCTGTCTTACTTCCTGCAAACTTGCACCTTGCTCCGCAGCCCGGGCCGCAGCAAGAATGATCAGCACTTGTCCCATTGAGGTGATGTGAGTATCGATAATCTCCACCGGCACTCGGGTAATCATACCCGCTGCAAGCCGGGCGGAATCCACCGTGCCGCTGATGCCAGAGGAAATCAACGGCACGACAATGCCAGTTGCTCCTTCATCTGCCAAACTATTGAAAGCCATAAGAAAATCCTGAATAGGTGGTTGCGAGGTAGTGGGAAGGGATTTGCTATTTGGCAAGCGCATGTAAAATTCCTCAGGGGTGAGATCTATGCCATCAAGGTAGGTTTCACTTCCAAAATGAATCTTCAGCGGAATGATGCGAATGGCATATTGCTTAACCCATTCTGCGGGAAGATTTGCGGTACTGTCTGTTAAAATAGCGATGTTATTCATCAAGTCTCCTTGCCGAAAATAACGAAAATATTCGTTAAAAAAATTAACTGGATAGGATCTGGACCACTTCCCGCGTGAACTCGCCCAACTGTCGCCGGCTTTCCTCACTCAATTGGGAAAGCGCATCTTCATACTGACTGATTTGGGTAAGCAGTATGGTAGAAGAACGGCGATTCTTACGCTCCAACACAGAAAGGAGCACGCCGATTCCGCTTAATACGCTCAGACCAATCTCCTGGGGTAATCCGATCCGATGCAGACGTTTCATCAGAGCACGAACCTCAGGCGCTTCCTGGATCGTCGCCAACATTAAGATCACAACCGTGATCAGTTCTGTGACAAAAATGAGCGGAGAACGCCTTTCCGGAATACGTAACAAAAGATTTGAAAGCAAGTCTTCGTAACCCCCTGCTTGCCCTTCCCGCAATTGCTCCAAGATGTGCTCTTTGGCAACTTGCCAGTCTTCCAAATCAGAGAGATTGCCAGCCAATTCTGTGAGTAAACGATTGGCTTCTTGCGTCGGATAAAAGAAGACAGTTGGGCGACCTGGTCCATGTTGATCTGGATTGGATTGGTACTCCGCCCGTACAAGCCCTTTTTCTTCGAGCAGGCGCAACATCTCGTATGCAGTCACTTTACTGATACCCAGCCGTTCGGCAATGGCCACATAATGCACAGAATGTTCCATTTCCCGGTAGATATCCAGAAATTGGCCCAAAAATTGTTGTTGGCGGTGAGTAAGTTTCTTTTTCATTTATTTTCCGAAAATAACTAATTTATTGTATCCCTCTAGTTTGGTTCTTGTCAAGAGCACGAAAAGTTATGGTTCGAATCCACTCCCCGTTACTAAAAAACACTAGAGAAATCTAGCGCTTTGCTTTTAAAGGTCATTACTTCCCATCGAGGGATGATATCGATGTCCACACCCCGCTACTGAACAGAGACACTCTTTCGAGTGTCTTTTTTGTTACCAGTGGTTCGAATCCTTCGCGAAGCACCCTATAAAGGGTATCGAGGTGTGATATCCACTCCCCGCTATTCAACACAGACACTCTCAAGAGTTATTTCAAATTGCAGCGAGAATATCCCCAAAATGAACTTGGAAGTAGATAATTTAAAGGATTTGGTGCGTTTACCAGCACGAATATTGTTTACAACCTTAAAATAACCAAATTGCTACTTGTAATTGCTTCAGCAAAGTTGTATAAACTTATCTATTAAGGTTCACATATGATTTCATCACTTTATTACTACGTCATAATTTCCATGTGGCTTGCCATAATTATTATGGTACCAAGCAGATTTCGCGTTAGGCGGGCAGAAGTTTAGAATAGATGGTCGTAGACCAAAACCAATCAGAAAAACTTAAAAGCCACCTAACACCAGGGTGGCTTTTATTTTTTAGTTCGAGCTTATGTAGGTCAGGAGGTAGAGCTGGACCAGAGAACTGAAAAACACCAACGTTTTGTTAATTCGCATTCATGCCCAATAGGAGAAGTTGATATGAAAAAAATGGTAAAAGTGATCTTTGTATTGTCCATTGTTGCCGTGCTGGTTGTCGGTTGCGCCCCCGCGGCGACCCCCACGCAGGCACCCGGCACAACAGAAGCCGCTGCTGCCACAACAGCACCCGCTGCCGCATCCACTGCCGTGGATCCAACTGCTGTCTGCAGTGCCGACCCGTTAGGCTGTGCCTCCTTCGCGCCCGGTGATTCGGTCGTGATCGGCATGGGCGCCCCCATGACGGGTGGCAACGCCAGCTATGGCATCGACATCTCTCAAGGCGCGACCGTTGCCATTCAAGATGCCGGCGATGTGAACGGATGGAAATTTGCCCTGGACGCCGAAGATGATGGTGGAACCGCTGAAGGCGGCGCAGCCGTCGCCAACAAGTTCGTCTCCGATCCGAGCGTAGTTGCAGTCGCAGGTCATATTTTCTCCGGCGCTACCGCTGCTGCCATGCCCATCTATGCCAAAGCCGGCATCCCCATGCTCTCCCCCTCTGCCACTTTACCTGCTTTGACCACCATGAACTCGCCAGTTTTCAACCGCATCGCCTTCACCGACCTCAACCAGGGCAACGCAGCGGCTGATTATCTGTTCAACACGCTGAAGGTCAAGAATTTAGCTGTCATCCATGATGGTTCAGATTATGGCAAGGGTCTGGCCGACATGGTCGCCGCACAATTCACCAAAGATGGCGGCACGGTTGTGATCGAACAGGCCATCACCCCAGGCGAAACTGACTACACCGCAGTTCTTTCGGCAGTTGCTTCAAAGAACCCTGATGCGCTGTACTTCGGCGGCTACACGGCTGAAGGCGCGATCATTTGTAACGAGATGAAACAAACCGGTTTGGACAAAGCTCTCTTCTTTGGCGATGATGGCACTTACGGCGCCGACTTCCTTACCCGTACCGGGACCAACAGCGAAGGAGCTTATGCTTCTATTGCTCCCCCAACTCCTGATAGTTCAGCCAAAGATGCCTTCAATAAGGCATACACCGATCAATTCGGCAAAGCACCCGGCACGTTATCCCCCTATACCTGGGCGGGTTACGACTCCGCGGCTGCTTTAGCCAGCCTTGTCAAACAGGTAGCTTTCGTCGGTGCTGACGGGAAACTTTACGTACCCCGCACCGCCATGGTGGATGCCGTTCGTCACCTCACCAGCTATGTTGGTCTTTCAGGCACCTTCACCTGCCAGTCGAATGGTGAATGCAATACATCAAAACCGCAATTCGTTGTTGTAACAAACGGCGCCTGGGTGCCTGCTGCCCAACAGTAATTGATTTTGCTACTGTAAGATAAATCTGGTTGGGGAGATGAAAGTCTCCCCAGCCAAATCCGTTGCTAGAAAGGCGGCAATAGCCACCATGACCGCAGATATTCCCATCAGTTTTAAAAAGAAAAGTTTCCAGGTACTCAAACTTGTCCGCCCGTTTCTGGGCGGTATTGTTGGTTTATTCCTGGTTTATCGCCTTTATATCGTTTTAATCGTTGAACGTCCATACGGTCCAGATACCTGGACCCGACTTTTAATTGCAGGCCTCATCCTGGGTGGGGTCTACTCTTTAATTGCCATAGGTTATACCCTTGTCTATGGAATATTGTTTATGATCAACTTTGCCCATGGCGAAGTCATGATGCTTGGGGCATTTGGGGGTTACTTTGTTTTTGAAGCTTTAAATGCCCTCAAAGTGGGCGCTGATCCAAACGCCAATTTCCTTAATACATATCCGATATTTTCGATTATTTTTGCATTTATCGTTGGAATGGTCGTTGCTGCAACCATGGGTTACTTTTTGGAAAAGATCGCCTACCGTCCTTTACGCAAGGCGCCCCGCCTGGCGCCTTTGATCAGCGCCATTGGTGCTTCAATTTTCCTGCAAAATGCGACCCAACTTCTGTTCAGTTCACAACTGCGCAACTACGCCAATCCAGATATCCTGCGCCGCGGTTCGGGTTGGACAATCGTCATCAACAACAGCAACGTGATCGTTCCGTATACCGGTGTTTTCTCATTTGTCCTCTCGGCAGTATTGCTGGTGATCCTTTACCTGATCGTCAGAAAAACAAGGCTGGGACGCGCCATGCGGGCTGTAGCTTTGGATAAGAAAACCGCAGCGTTGATGGGAATCGATGTTGACCACACCATCAGCCAAACCTTTATTTTGAGCGGAGCCCTGGCAGGCGCAGCCGGAGTCATGTTCGGCATTCATAACGGGCTGGTCTATTACTACACCGGGTTTATCCCCGGCATCAAAGCCTTCACCGCAGCCGTTTTAGGCGGCATCGGCAACCTGCCGGGAGCCATGCTTGGGGGGTTGTTCCTGGGAGTGGTCGAATCCATGGGTCCGGCTGCGCTTGGGATTGACTTCCAATTAAAAGACGTCATCGCCTTTGCAATCCTGATCATCGTCCTCATCCTCAAACCATCCGGCTTGCTGGGTGAATCTTTGGCGGAGGAAAAGGTATGAAGAGAACAGCGTTTCGTCAAAGTATCAACACCGGAATTGTTTTCGGCATCGTCCATATTTTTTGTGTTTTGATCGCCTTCAATTCCATACTGGGCGGCTTATTGGCGGAAGTCGTGGGGGTAAAACACAGCGGGCAAACTCCGTTGGTCGGCTCATTAATCGCTTATGCTGCGATCCTTGGCATTTGGGCAGGAATCCTTTCAGCCCGGCGCCAGCGTAATGAGAACAGCACAAAAATTCGCCTTTTGGCCAGCCTGGTCACGGGAGTTTCATTTGGTTTATTGGCCGCCTTGCTGGTCGGGATTTTCCAGGTATTTCTCGGCTTCAAAATTGACCCGCGCGCTTATCTGATCAACCTTTCCTTTCCCTTCATGCGCGCCTGCCTCTACAACTTGGCTCCCCTGCTGGGGATCCTGGCGAATTTTTTCACCTTTGTCCTTTCAGCGCTGCTTGGAGGAGTGTTGGCCGTGTTCCTGGGCTCTCACATGGTTAAATCGCTCGTGCAAACTGTATTCGCCGCTCCGAAAGCCTGGTTGGCAAACCTTCACGGCGGATCCCGCAAAAAACAACTGATCCTTAAATACGTCTTCTACGCGCTTTTATTTCTCGTAATTGCCATCCTGCCCTTGAAATGGGGGTCGTACTGGAACTACGTAATGGGCACGGTTGGCTTGTATGTGATTATGGGCTTGGGCTTGAATATCATCGTCGGCCTTTCTGGCCAACTTGTTTTAGGTTATATCGCCTTCTTCGCCATCGGAGCGTACACTATGGCGCTGCTTAACGCCCCCATTCCCCACAACTGGATGTGGGGATTCTGGCCAGCCTTGATCCCGTCGGTCATCTTTGCGGCGTTTTCCGGGTTATTACTTGGACTGCCGTTGATGCGCCTGCGCGGCGATTACCTGGCCATCGTGACCCTGGGATTTGGCGAGATCATCCGCATCCTGCTCAAAAGCGATGTCCTCACCAATTTCACCGGCGGGCCACGCGGAATTCAAGATATCCACGGCCCCTTGCTTTTTGGGAAGCCCTTTAACGATATTGATTATATGTATTTGATCATTCTGGCGGTTGCGCTGGCCATGTATGTGTACAGCCGCTTGCAGCACTCGCGCACCGGCCGTGCCTGGCTGGCAATCCGCGAGGATGAAACGGTGGCGCGTGCCACCGGTGTCAATACCATCAATTACAAATTGCTTGCCCTGGTATTGGGGGCAGGTTTCGCCGGGCTGGCTGGAGCGATCTCGGCGTCAATGAACCAATTCATCGGCCCGGATGATCAATCGCTGATGGCTTCGATCAATGTATTGAGCGAGATTATCGTCGGCGGCATGGGCAACATCCCCGGCACGCTCCTGGGCGCATTTGCGCTAAAAGGGCTGCCCGAACTGCTGCGAGAAGTGGCCAACTACCGCATGCTGGCATTTGGCGCCCTGCTGGTCGCCATGATGATCATCCGCCCTGAAGGGTTGATCTCGTCTCATCGCCCCACCCTCGAACTTCCCGAAGAGAATTCGCAGGACCATTCGACCAGCCCGACGGATGCCGCGCCGACCAAGGCACCCGGGGAGAAACCTCATGACTGAAAATATCATTGTTACCCAGCAAGTGAGCAAGATCTTCGGCGGGCTGACAGCGGTGAACAAGGTGGATCTAACTGTCCCCAAGGGCAGCATCTTTTCGATCATCGGACCGAACGGCGCCGGCAAGACCACCCTCTTTAACTGTGTTTCGGGGTTCTACACCCCTGAGCACGGCGACGTTTACTTTGACGGCGAGTCGCTGCGCGGTAAATCCACCAATGTCATCGCCAGCCTGGGCATATCACGTACTTATCAAAACATCAGGCTTTTCTCCAATCTGACCACCATCGAAAACGTCCTGGTCGGCCAGCACCATCGTCTGAAAGAAAACTGGCTGGACGCGGTATTAAAATCACGCCGCTACCGCGAGGAGGAAAAAGATTCCATCCAGGAAGGCGTACGCTGGCTGAATTTTGTCGGCCTGGCGGGCATGGGCAACACACCTGCGGGCAGTATGCCTTATGGCGCCCAGCGCCGGCTTGAAATCGCCCGCGCGCTTGGCGGCAAACCAAAACTCCTGTTATTGGATGAACCTACTGCCGGGATGAATCCTCAGGAAACCTTGAAAATGACCACCCTCATCCGCCGCTTGCGCGACGAATTTGGAATTACCATTATCCTGATCGAGCATGACATGCACGTGGTCATGGGTATCTCCGATCAAATTGTCGTTCTGGATTTCGGGCAGAAGATTGCCGACGGGACCCCCAAAGAGATCCAATCCAACCCGCGTGTCATCGAGGCTTATCTTGGACCAGGCGGTGCTGCATTGGCGAAAAAATACAGCAGGAATAAACAATCATGATCCTTTCAGTCAATGACATCAACGTCCATTATGGCGCCATCCAGGCGCTGCGCGGGGTCAGTTTTCACCTGAACGAAGGCGAGATCGTCACCCTCATCGGTGCCAATGGCGCGGGCAAATCCACCAGTCTGAACACCATTTCCGGCTTATTGAGACCTACTACCGGGAGGATCACCTATGACGGCGAAGAGATTACTTCCATGGCACCCCCCAAGATCGTATCCAAAGGGCTGATCCAGGTTCCCGAAGGGCGGAAAATTTTCAGCTCGTTAACCGTTTGGGAAAATCTGGATATGGGTGCCTATTTGAATTCGAATCAAAAAGAAAAGGAATCCCTGCTTGAAATGGTTTACGTGCGTTTCCCGCGCCTCAAAGAACGGATGAAACAGAAAGGCGGCACCCTTTCAGGCGGCGAACAGCAGATGCTGGCGATTGGCCGGGGATTAATGGCCAAACCCAAAGTCCTGCTGCTGGACGAACCGTCCATGGGACTCTCTCCAATCCTGGTTGAGCAAATTTTCGACACCATTCGCGAGATCAACCAGGGCGGCACGAGTATTTTGCTGGTGGAACAAAACGCCCTCATGGCGCTATCCATTGCGGACCGCGGCTACGTGCTTGATACCGGCCATATCGTATTGGAAGGCCCGGCCGATGACCTGCTGCACAATCCGGTGGTCATCGACGCCTACCTGGGAGGCGACACCAGCGATTAATGTAGAAATTGCTTCTCTCTCGCATAAAACACCCGACCTTACCAGATCGGGTGTTTCATTTAAGCATGATTGACTTTCCCAGCAAATTTGTTTTAGGTGTTCAAAATTCAGCCGTTTAATTATTTTCGCAGCCATGAATGGTTGGTTTAACTTTTTTTCAGTAAAATGCTGAACCTAAGAAAAGCACTGAGTAAAAAGTATCATAAATAGGCTGCCACACCGAAAATAGGAGACTGAAATGATTCACTAGAAAGATAATACTGGTGCAAAGGATCTGGCTGAAAAGGCCTAGAAGCATTTCCAGCACTGATGCGGATATTGATCAACAGTATCATGCAAGTGGGTAGATCAAAGTATCTACAAGCTGATGAATACGAACTGACAGAAGATCGGAAAGGCCACGCAATCGGGTACAAGCCCAAGACCGTTTGGAGTCGCCAGTACCCCACGAGTGAAAAGGAGGATTGCCCATTCATTCCTGGCTTTCGTCCATCACCATCCTCTGGCACGCCGCAAAACCACCTTATCCACCAATACTGAGACGTTCATCAAACATTAACCTTTCGTTCGCACGAGCTTAATAGACTTTGTTTACAATCGATATATGGGTGATTCCCTCTACCATCTCTGCTAAATG
>CAVQOS010000016.1:0-9758 GCA_963714465.1 uncultured Chloroflexia bacterium
CGTGATGCCGTCCAACCGCGGGCTGGTTGTGGCGATCGAAGAAACGGGATACACTGGCGAGCCGACCCAGCGCATGAGTCAACGCCTTCAGGGCTGGTCGGTTGAGAAGGCCAGGAGGATGGGCGCTGACGCGGTAAAATTGCTGGTCTATTACCATCCCGAAGCCACAACCGCCCTCCAGGTCGAACAATTGGTGGCTTCGATTGCCCAGGAATGCAAGGAGGCGGATATTCCCCTCTTCCTCGAGGCACTCTCTTACTCGCTCGATCCTTATTCACGCAAACTGACCTCTCCCGAGCGGCATGAGGTGGTCATTGAATCGGTAAAGCGGTTGTCTGCTTTGGGAGCGGATGTTTTCGAAGCGGAATTCCCGGTCGATTTGACGGTGGTCACCGAGGATGCGCAGTTACTAAAAGCTTGCGAAGATCTCTCTGATGCCTCTTCGATCCCCTGGATCCTGATTTCAGGCTCAGCCAGGTATTACGATTACATGCGCCAGGTGAATGCTGCCTGCCGCGGCGGAGCCAGCGGGGTTGCGGTGGGGAGGGCGATCTGGCAGGATATCGTGCCGTTGGAACTGGGGAAGCGGCGCGAATTTCTGCAGGAGGTCATCCGTCCGCGCATGGAGCGCCTGACCTCACTGTGTAACGCAATTGCCCGGCCTTGGATTGACTTTTATTCGTCACCTGAACCAGCCTCAGATTGGTACGAGTCGTATTGATCAGGTGATTCCCGGGACGAAGGGGGATTTTCTGCTGGCTATTTGACCGTTAGTTCAACTGCATCCAGGACGCGAAAATCGCTGTGACCTGACATGTCTCCTTCGAAGAGCGAGATGCGGATGACCGTGCCCGAGGGGATGGCACTCAAGTCGAAGGTCTGGTCAAAGGTTGCAGGCGCGCCAACATCTACGCTCTCGACCATGAACGAATTCTTGTCGAGTTGTGACCCGCTTGAGTCCGAAATAATATATCCCAGGGTATTTTCAAAAGGAGCAGCCGGCATGCTTCCCTTGATTTGTACGTGTTGACTGACCTCAGACCCGAAAGCCGGGCTTGCGATATCGATGCTCGTCTCGCTGCCATCCTCATTGCGGATCACCTGGCATACCAACCACAGGTTGCCTTGCGTAAAGCTGTATGTTTGAGTGACCGCCAGTGTGGGAGCGACCTGGGTATCATTGGGACCGTGAATCAACCCCTTGAGTATGATCCTTGAGTCTTGGATGGCGAGCGACTCGATCACCGGGCGATCGTCGATAAAGTCCGAGCTGCTCACCTGGACCAGGGAGCCATTTTGATCAAGAATGGCGATCAAGCTGACGAATGTTCCTGAACCGCCGCCGTTTGAAGCCAGCAGGATCGCGGCATCGGTGGTACCATCGCCGTTCAGGTCGCCGAAGGCAACCTGGGGCAGCAAAGAGACCTTCAAGTAATCGTTGCCCGTTCCCCCTTCATATTGTCCATTGGTCAGGTTGACAACCCTTTGGTACGGAGGAACACTGTAGGTGCTATTCTGCAACAGCTCCACGGTCAACATGGGTGTGACCGGGGTTCCAGCCGCAGGAAGAATCACAGTTGGGAGCTGGGGTGAAGTTGGAAATTGATCTGCTGGGATTGAAGGACTTGTGGGGGCGGCTGAAGTGCAGCTCACCATTATAGCGGCTAAAAGCAGGGACAAAATGGCTTTCAAAATCTTCATTCTTCCTCCCGAAAAACAATAAAACGAGGGATGAGGCTCAAATGCTGAATAAAGATATTATAAGCCGCTATCAATCCGCCCGATCAGTCTTTTTGGGTGACTGAATCTTCTTCGTGCTGGAACCAGGAGGGGATGGATGAGACATTTACCCCCGCAGCTCTTTCAATGATCTTTTAGAACAAGGTCAACCGTTGCGCAGGCGCAGCGAGTTGAGCACCACCACCAGGCTGCTGACGGCCATGGCGATGGCAGCAATGACAGGGGTGATCCGTCCGGTCATGGCCAGTGGAACTGCCACCAGGTTGTAAGCGAACGCCCACCCCAGGTTCTGCAGGATGGTTCTGCGGGTACGGCGCGCAAGTGTCAGAAACCAGGGGATGAGGGTCAAGTCCGCACGGGTCAGCACCAAATCTGAAGCCTTACCTGAAATGTCCGAACCGCCTGCGGTGGTGATACTCAAATCCGCCTGGGCCAGGGCAGGCGCGTCATTGACCCCGTCACCCGCCATGCCGACCTTTTGCCCGCCTTCCTGCCAGGCTTTGATTTTCTGCGCTTTCTCTTCCGGGGTACAACTGCCCTCATAAACTCCGATCCCCAGTTCAGCGGCGATCGACGCTGCCGCCAGCGGGGTGTCTCCAGAAAGCATCACAGTCTGGATGCCTTGAGCCTTCAACTGTGCCAGCGCAGGTTGAGCCGTGGTGTTGGGTTTGTCTTTTAGGGCAATAAATCCAGCGGGCTTTCCATCGACCGCCACCCAAACGACGGTGTCTCCCCGGGCGGCATAGTCGATGGATGGCTTTACCCATTCAGAATCTGGATCGATCGCGACCAGACGGGTAGACCCGACCGATACTCGCCGCGCCGGGGTTGTTCCGACCTGGGCGGATGTACCTGCACCGCGGAGTGAGATGAAGTCGGTAGCGGGAAGCAGGCCAACCTGGTTGGAACGGACAATTGCATCTGCAAGGGGGTGTTCTGAAAACTGTTCAACCGAAGCCGCCAACTGAATGAGTTGTTCTTTATCCAGTCCCGATCCGGGCAGAATGAGGGCGTCCACCACAGAAAACATACCCCGGGTGAGGGTTCCGGTCTTATCGAAAACGAATTGTTGGATCGAAGAGGAAGTCTCCAGGGCTTCTGGTGTGCGGATGAGGATTCCTTTTTGGGCTGCCCTGCCCATGGTCACCGCCATACTGAGGGGAGTGGCGAGTCCTAAAGCACATGGGCAGGCAACCACCAAAACTGCAACGCTTGCCATCAGGGCAGATGCGATGGAATGGCTGCGTAAAAACCAACCGAGGAAGGTAACGCCGGCCAAAATCAAGATCGCGAAAGCAAAATAGGTCGAAGCTGTATCCGCCAGGCGTTGCATCCTGGGTTTTTGACTGAGGGTTTGAGTGACCATGTCTGCGATTTGGGAAAGGCGGGTTTTTCCGGGGGGGTTGAGGACCGTAGCAGTAAAGGCGCCTTCGCGGGTGATGGTTCCGGCATAAACCAATTCCCCACCCCTGCGGGTCACCGGCAGGGCTTCTCCGGTCAGCATGGATTCATCGAGGGTGACCTCTCCATCGCTGATCTCGGCGTCTGCCGGAACACGTTCGCCGGGTTTTACCATGATCTCATCCCCCTGGATGAGCGAATCCGCTTTGACCTGGGTCCAACCCGCCTCTGATTTTCGCCAGGCAAGCTCCGGCTGTAGTCGCAGGAGCGAACGCAGGTCTTTCCTGGCTTGCGCCCCTCCCACGTGTTCGAGATAACGTCCGATAAGAATGAAATTGACGATCATCGAGGCAGAATCGAAATAGGTCTGACCATTGCCCGTCAGGGTCACATAGACGCTGTAGAAATACGACGATAGCACTCCCAACGCTACAAGTGTATCCATGCCTACCGTTTTTGCCCGCAGCGCCCGCCAGGCTCCGATCAAAAAGGTGGAGCCGCCGTAAAAAACCACAGGGGTGGTCAATGCCCAGACGACATATTGGATGCGCCGGATGGCTGTGGTGGTATAGAACCCGAGCGAATAGGCAGGGTAAAGCTGAACCAGGTAAAGCACCATGATTTCCATGCCGAATGCAGTCGCTGCAATCAACTGCAAGCCCACCCGGTTTTGAAAACGTTCTTTTTCCTGTTTCTCCCTGGAGGAAGTGATTTTGGCATGGTAGCCAAGCGGTGCCAGGCCGTGCAATAATTCCGTGGGGTTCACCTGGTTGGCGTCATATTCGATCCTGCCCTGTTCCACAGCAAAGCTGATCGATACGTCCATTACGCCGGGTTGGCTGCTTAAAACACGTTCTGCTGCAAGCGCACACCCTGCACACCACATACCATTGATATCGAAGAAGGCTGTTTCTTTGGGAGTTTGAACCCGTTTGGGTTGATTTTGAACCCTTTTTGTTGCGACCCCCGTCTGCGCCAGGACGATATCCAGCATGCCAGAATCGCGTGCCACTTCGTAAACACGGGCACAACCCTCGCAGCAGAATTGTTTCGATTCATTTTCCAAACTCAAGAGGATCGGGTCTCTGGGTAACGGAAGCCCGCATAAATCGCAACGTCCGTTGCTCACTGCAGCATACCCATTTGTGAATGTGAAGAAATTCCGAGCCCCAGCCCGTTCACCCCGCGCATGATCAACAACACGCCGACGATGATCACGAAAACGCCCCCGGCCCAAAAGAGCCATTTACGGGCTTTGAATGAGATCATCTGCGCGCCAACGCCGAAAACTACCAGGGCGGGCAGGGTGGCGAGTCCGAACAGGAACATCCCCAGGGCTCCCACCCATGGATTGCCGGAGGCGCCGGCGATGAAAAGGGATTGATACACCAGGCCGCAGGGCAGGATGCCGTTCAACGCACCCAGGATCATGACCCCTTTCGTTCCAGGGGTTTTCATGACCGATTTCAGCGTCCGCTGCCACCAGCCGTTGCTTTCGATCGAACGCTTCCAAAACGGCAGCCATCCCAGGTAGCTTAATCCCAGGACCACGACAAATGCCCCGATGACCAGGCTGACCACTCCGGGTATTTTGGCAGCAACCGCGAGCTTGCTGATTGCGCCGCCGAGGGCGCCTGAAAGGAATCCCAAGATTGTATAGATAAGAATGCGAGCGCCATGGTAGACCAAATGGAAAGGAATGGAAGATGCCCCCTGTTTCGGGTAGCGCGCGCCCGCCAGGATCACCAGGGGACCGCACATCCCCAGGCAATGCCCAATGCTGCCGACCAATCCGGTCAGCAGCAGGGCACCCATAAGATTTACCAGGTTTGACAGGGTTACCCCACTTCCTCGTAAATGACTGTCGCGACGTCTTGTGGTTTCACCGCAATATCAAATTGGGGGAACATCTTTTGTTCAGCAAAGGGCGATTTTTCGAGGTGGGTTTCCAGGGATTCCCAGTCGTCCCAACTGCTTTCGAAGACCACATGCGTTTTCTCATTATGTGATAATGAAACCATCGCTCGCGCATTGATAAAGCCCGGTTCATTGGGGAGAAAGGCTTTCAGGTACGCCAGCGACGTGCCCAGGCTTTTTCCAATATGCACCTGGTCTGCATTTTCTGAGCGGAGATCAAATACAGTCTGATAGATATAAGCCATCTCTTCTCTCCTATCTCCAGAAAGAACGAACCGACCAGAGGTACTGCGACCAATTCGTCACGAGGTAGATTGCCCACCAGATGATCAAACCGATGACGAAAACACTCACCACCAACGGCAACGGTCCGCGCCCGGCGGTGATATCGCCATTGTAACTCTCTACATAATCATGCGCCCGGACCTTATCCACTTCAATTTCGTTCTTGTTCGCCTGTTTTTCGAGGCTGCCCTCTGACTCCGAAGTCTCTTCCATTCTTCGGGGAGGAATTCGATAGCGGGTGACAAGAGGATAAAAAGTGACCGCAAAGAGTATCAGAATCAGCGCTCCGCCGGCGATTCCAAAGATTTCACCCCAGATATTCAACACATTCATTGCCATCCCTGACCTCCTTGGTCTATCCCTGTGCCGGTTTTTCAGCTTGTGGTAACTCAGGGGTCTTTTTTTCACGTCCAGGCCAAGGGGCAGGTTCGCGATCTTCGAGCATGGTGTATTTCGCCTTTTCGATATCTTTCCATTGGCCCTGTTCTACACTCCAAACGATGGAGCCGAGCACCACCACGAATTCAAGCGCCATCCAGGCGATGAACAGAATTAACCCGATAACCATGATCAACCTCCTTACTGTTGTTCACCCACAAGATAGACGACCAGGTCCCAAACGTCTGCGGGTTCAAGCAAAGGTTTGAACGACGGCATCATCGAATTGGGAACGCCTGACCAGATTTGTTGGTAAACATAGGATTGCGGCATGTCTTTGGCAAAAGGTGCAGGATAAACCAAGCCGGCGGGTGTATCTTTGGCCAGGATTCCTGCGCCTTTATCACCATGGCAGGTGGCGCAATATTGTTTGTATAAATCTCCACCATGTGCGGGATCAAGCACACCCCCTTCATCTGTCCAATTACCCTGGCTCAATGAGAGGAAAATGGTTTGAATCTTTCCACCGCTGGTTGTGAATACACTTGGCTGATAGGTGGGCTGCCCTGCTTGACCTGCAATAAGGATGTGTTTTTGAATATATGAAATCACATTCCAGCGGCCCTGCTCGGGCATCCATTCTCCCCAGACAGGCATCGCCGAATTTTGCAGACCAAGGCTTACCCGCGCATACCAATCTCCTTCACCAAGTCCAACGATATCCGGCTTGGTGAAATTCGCTGGTTGTACATCCAGGAATTGCGCATTCCAGCCGTCTCCCAGGCCGGTAAACCCATGACATTCAGCACAGTAACTGGTAAAAGTGATCTTACCCAGCTCGGGGTCGGGTGCCCTGTACACGAGTTGACTACTATCGCCTACATCCATGTCGTTGGCAGTCTTATCGACTGGAGCCGTTTGGGCGAGATAAATGGGTGGATAGTACTGAGGACCTACAACCGGCGGACGGGCAAGGGTTTGGGTAAAGGTCACCCGTATGTAATATACCAATGCCCAACGCTCATTCTCGGAGTACTTCACTTTCCAAACTGGCATGGCAGCCCACGGCAATCCTTCGCTGATGCGCCAGTAATAATCAGCATCCAGGTATGTGGTATTGCCAAGCGTGCCGTAATGCCCTTTGTCGCTAAAATTAGGCGGTTGGGGACGGATGAATTTGTTATAAGGTCCTTCGCCTACACCGGCATCACCATGGCAAACGTAACATTCCCTGGACCAGACGGTCTTTCCGATTTCGAGCGTCTCGACGGTTTGAGGCAATGGATTGGTCAGGTTGGCATATTCTCCAACAGGATCACCTTCATCCGGGTCGCGTTCGACAGGCTGTGCGAACTGCTGCTGGATGTACCGGATGACTTGCCATCGCTGCGTTTCGGTCAAACTTTCACGCCAGGGGGGCATGACGGAACCCTGCACCCCTTCCGAAACATGCCAGAACCATTGATCATCTGGCATATTGCGGAAAGGTTCTTGTTTGAAATCGGCGGGAGTGATCACCTTGGTTCCGGCATAGGTTCCCAACCCATTCCCTGAACAACCATGGCAAGTTTGACAGCGGTCAATGTAAATGATCTTCCCGTCCTGCAACTGGGCAGCCTTCCAGGTATCCCACCCCTGGGGGTTTCCCGCCGGATCGGGAGTAACTTCGGGAATTTCGAGCGGATTGGTCACTTGGGCGTAGTCCACAGGGGGTTGGATCATATACTCACCCGCCACCCTGTTACCCAGGTTGAACAGGTAAGCAGACACGGCTTCCAGTTCCTTCTGCGAGAGGAAGTACCAATTTGGCATGATGGACATGGGGGAATACTTGCGCGGGTTCTTTAGATGTTCAATTTCCCATGCCATGTCGCGCTTTCGCCCGATATACGAAAGATCCGGTCCGGTGCGTTCAGAGCCCAGTGTAAGGGGCTGGTCAAAGATGTAATTTCCCCCTTGAGAAATAGGACCGGTGGCATCTACATCATAATAACGGACGTATTGGGTATGGCAATAATCGCAGCCGTTGGTGTAGAAGACTTTCCGTCCGAGCAATTCCTGGTCAGTATATACATGCGCTGCAATGGTTTGCGGGGGGTTCCATACCCAGCCGGGGATAAACACTGCGACCATCACCACCGCGAAGAAGATGAATAATGCCCCACCGACGATAATAGCAAACGACATTTTCATGACAGCCTCCTCTAATCAGCCGGGGACCCGCTCGGTACCAATCCGGTTTTCGCTTGAATCTCGGATGGGGTGGGAACCACTGCCGGACGGCGGACGATGACCGTTGCGAGAATGTTGACAACGAAAAAGATAAACCCAAGCCAGAGCACCGATCCGCCTGCCGCACGCAG
Source organism: uncultured Chloroflexia bacterium (assembly GCA_963714465.1). Taxonomy (GTDB): domain Bacteria; phylum Chloroflexota; class Anaerolineae; order Anaerolineales; family Anaerolineaceae; genus UBA6107. Next base: position 8,085 of record CAVQOS010000016.1, read on the forward strand.
CGCCAGGTAGGGTCGGATTCCAGCGAGTACGGTCCAGACAGGCAAGCCAACATGCACCCAGGAGGTACCCTGGGTCAGACCGACCAGGGTAAACCCCAGGAAGAAGAAGAAGAACCCGATGATATACAGCAAAAACCCGGTGTTGGCGAGCTTCCGACTGAAGATGCTCACATTGAGCATGCGCGGGATGCAATAATAGGATGCGCCCATCACGGCTGATGCGCCGAACAAGAGCAGGCTGAGATGCGCATGAGCGGTTACATATTGCGTGAAGTGGGTGAGCAGGTTGATGCTGCGCAATGCCTCCTGCGTGCCCTGGAACGAAACGAGCACATAAGCGATCCAGGAAACGGTGACAAACTTCAGAGGAATACTGCTACCGACTTTACCCCAGTTACCGCGCATCGTGAGCCACATATTAAATAGGAATGCGATAACGGTGACAGCCATGCCGATACTTTCAGCCACAGCGATGGTCTTCACCCAATAGGGGATCGGTGCCCACTCCAGGTGGTGACCACCGACTCCGGTATAAAAGAGGACAAGCCCCCAAAAAGCGATGAGCGAGAGGAAATGACTAAAAAGGGGAGTTCTTGTCTCTTTCGGCACGATGTAATAACTTACTGCCAGCAAGCCGGGGGTAAACCATAATCCCAATACATTGTGCCCATAGAACCAGTTAAATATGGCGTCGTTGATGCCGGTCAGAGAACCGGAAGGCACGTTCCACATCACATTTCCAATGAAGTAGAGCATGGGAAACCACATCAACGCTCCCGCAATATACCAGACGACAACGTACAAATTCCGCTCAACTCGTTTGGAAATGGTGATGAACATGTTTACCAGGTTCATAATGCAAACGACGATCACTGCGACGTCAACTGCGTAGATCATTTCGGCGTACTCACGGCCTTGTGAGAACCCGAACAATTCCAGGATGACCCCGGTAGTAACAGCCACACCCCAAAGGAGGCCGGCAATGACACCCAGGGTTTCGCTCCACATTTTACGTCCGGTCAATCGGGGAATTACGTAGTACCAGAATCCCATCTGACCCATGGAGAGGAAGGCGAACATCACTGTGTTCGTATGGCTCTGGCGGATGCGCCCCAAAACCAGCCAGGGGATCCCGGCAGCAAAATCGGGAAAGACGAATTGGATGACCATGATCAAGCCTTCGGTCACTCCCAGCACGATCAGGATTGCCGCCCCAATAAAAAAGGTTAGCGAAGCACTATCATCATGAATAGTCCTGGCTAACCAATTTGGACGGCTGGTTTCTACATTAGCCGATTCCATATTCCCTCCCGTATTCAAACAAATTGAAAACCGGATACCGATAATCACCCGGCGAAGGGCTGTTGTGTGGCTCTCGAAGATATTGATTTACTCTTCTACCGCTAAATACGATTAAAAATTTCAGGGAGTATTAACCAATTTATAATAATCATTTCTTCGTTGCTTTTCAATAGGGAAGAAGACCAATCCTTCGAATTCCGAAAAATTGGTGGATTAAGGTTCAGATTTCCCGCTGATCGCATGCTGGCAAACCCCATCACAACAACCAGGGCTCGCGCTGGTTGGGAGAAAAGTGGAACCCTAAAATGAAAACCGCAGCTGTAAATAAGCCGCGGTGTGTCCTGTAAATACCCAAACTGTTAGTGGTGGGAA
>CAVQOS010000017.1:0-71480 GCA_963714465.1 uncultured Chloroflexia bacterium
CCAAACTTCGAATTACCTGATCATACCGGTGAAGTTCAAAAACTTTCACAATTGTTGCGCGGTTTTCCAGGCGTTTTGATATTTTCCCGCGGTTATTTTTGCCCAAAGGATCGCCGGCAGATGACGAACTATGTTGAACAACTGCAACCGGAATTGCGGGTTAATTATTGTAAAATGATCACTGTTTCCGTTGATGACAAGCTTACCACCCAGGAAGTACGCGATCAATTAAACGCTAACTGGCCATTTTTATGCGATACAGATAAGAAGCTTTTGCATGAGCTGGAAATGGTTGACACAACTGATCCAGTGCATGGGGAAATTTACATTCCCTACACATTTGTGCTTGATAGGGATAGGACCATATATAAAATTTACAATGGCTGGTGGTACCTGGGTAGACCAACAGTGGAAGAGTTGCGCATGGATCTAAGGGCATTGATGAGCCAGCGTGCCGATTGGGTATATTCTAATCCGGCGTGATGTAAATCAAAACCCATTTTCATCAAAACCCCTGATATTTTGAATAGTATTGGGGGTTTTTATAGAATGTGGAGCCTTGGAGAGAAACTAAGGCAAACTGCTGAAGAGGGTATTGAGTGACTCAGCCAATGTGGGATGAGCAAAAATCCCATCGCGTAGTGTAGTATAAGGTACTTTCCCCATCATCGCCATTTGCAAAATCGACATGATCTCTCCACCTGCCACACTAAGAATGGCAGCACCAAGAATTTGCTTGGTTTCAGTGTTTACCAATGCTTCGATTGCCTTCCAAAATTCGAAAATCATCATACGCAATGTGCGTGAATGCTGGCCCACCTTTTATATCACCAGCGGCATATATGCCGGGGATGTTGGTCTCAAGTTTTTCATTGACTTCAACAAACCCATGTTTATCAACCTTAACACCATTTTTCCAAACATAGTTGATCTGAATTTGGGATACGGCCAGTGGCTACCAAAAGATGAGAACCGTTCAGGTCAATTTGCCCGTTTGGGGTTGATACCTGTAGATTGATGCTGTTATTTGAGGTTTGGGATATGGAAACCGTCTGGGCGTTCAGATTTACTTGAATACCATCTTCTTCCAGAATTTGCTGCATTCCTTCTGCGACATCATCATCTTCACGGTTTAACAATTGCTTTGAATGTTGTAGAACCGTTACCTGGCTGCCAAAGCGATGAAACATCTGACCCAATTCAAGCGCAATATACCCCCCCACCCAGAATAATCAGATGTTCCGGGACTTCATCCAGTTCCATAATCGAGGAGGAATCTAAATAATTGACATTTTCCAATCCTGAAATGGCAGGAATATTAGGTCTGCCACCAGCATTGATTATGATGGTATCGGCTCTTATTTGTAATGTGTCATTCTCGGATTTCACTTCCAAAATTTTGTCACCACTAAAAGCGGCTTTTCCATAAATTAAAGATACTCCGGCGTCAACGATCCGTTGTTCACTTCCACCCCGAAAACTGGAGACAATCTCGCGTTTTCGTTCTCTGACCTGGCTGAGGTCAACAGTAAGATTGTCTAATCTAACACCATATTTTTGCGCATGACGTGCCAGGTGAGACACCTCGGCACTGGTAATCATGGTCTTCGTAGGCGTACAACCCACATTTACACATGTGCCGCCCACATATTTTTCTTCGACCAGGACAATTTATTTCCCGGCATCAGCAAAGGCTTTTGAAAGTGGATTTCCAGTCTGCCCTGCGCCAATAATGATAACGTCAAAAATTTTCATAATTGTCAATTATCAAATTCTCTTTCCATAAATTCTAAATTCAGCCCGTTGCTCCAAATATCGAATAAAGTAGTTAGCTGCAAAAGACAAAATGGTTACCGCCAGTGCGCCTGTAAATATTTTGTCGTAATTGTTGGTAATCACCCCCTGAAAAAGCAACACACCCAGCCCACCCGCATTAATGAAGGCAGCGATTGTACCAATCCCAATGGAAGAGAGGGCAACCAGACGAATTCCGGCTAGCAACATGGGTAACGCCAAAGGGAATTCTATTTGCCAAAACCTTTGCCATCCATTTAATCCCATTCCCCTGGCGGCTTCTAAAACTGCCGGTTCAATGTTCGTTAACCCCACCAGCCAGTTTCTGATCAGCAATAGTTGAGCATAGGCAGTCAAGGCAATGATGGCTGGTCTGGTTCCCAATCCAAATAGAGGAATCAGTAATACGAAGAATGAGAGGCTTGGAATCGTGTAAATAATACCCAGGAGACTCATTACCGGACCTCGCAGCCAGCGAATCCTCGCCAGCAACAACCCAAGCGGAATCCCGATCAGCAGGGAGAAAAAAATTACTGCAAGTGTTAGTTGTAAATGTTGCAGGAAGAGTTCTACCACCACATCAAAGTTATTGACCAGATAATTCATTGTTTCAACTTCTATTCTGAAGGCAGATTGGAAATTAACATTTTACGCAAGTCTGCATACCCAACCGTACCTAGTAAACGATTTTCCGAATCCTTCACGGGCAGTGAGTCTTTGCCACTACACAACAACAACGAAACTACCGATCGCAAATCGTCTTCAGGATTTAACACAGTGCTGTTTTTTGCAACGGGTTGAGATCTGTCCGCATCGAAAAATTGATTTTCTCTGGCTTTCAAAATTGAGTTGACATTCACAAGGCTCAATTTCCGGAGAATGTTGTTGGATCCCACCAGTTCTTCGATGAATTTATTTTTGGGTTGGGTCACCAGTTCCAGAGGGGTACCATATTGCACCAGTCTTCCGTCACGCATCACAATAATTTTTGTTGCCAATCGAAATGCTTCTTCGACATCATGGGTCACAAATAGAATGGTTTTATTCAATTTGCTATGAAGATCAATCAATTCGCTCTGCAAGCGTTCACGATTAATCGCATCAACGGCAGCAAAAGGTTCATCCATCAAGAGAATTTCTGGGTCTGCAGCAAGAGCGCGCGCTAGTCCAACACGTTGTTGTTCACCACCTGAAAGCTGCCGGGGATAGCGTGGCAAGTACGAAACTGGTAAACCAATCAATTGCATAAGCATTTCCAGCCGGTCGTTAATACGCTTTTCTTCCCATCCCAGAAGATGGGGAACGACGGAAATATTTTTCTGAATGGTCATATGCGGAAAGAGCCCAACCTGTTGGATCACGTATCCGATTTGCCGGCGTAATTCATTCACCGGTAATGTATGTATTTCTTTACCCCCCATCCGGATTTTCCCGCTATCTGGTTCATATAAGCGATTGACCATTTTTAGGAGCGTTGTTTTACCACAACCTGAGGGTCCTAAAAGAACAACCAGATCACCAGCCGTGATCTTGACTGAAAACTGATCAACGGCTGGAAGTGTGCTGGTCGCAAATAATTTTGAGACACGCTCGAAAACTATCTCACCCGATTCGCTGACCGGTACGTTGTTTGTATCTGCTGTAGAGGAAATCATTTCACTGGACATGTTTAGTTCTACTTAACCAAGCCTTTTTCTAATAAGAACGTTCTGGCTACATCGGCTGGTTCCTTGCCTTCGGGACCATCTACCTGCCAATTCAAGCCAGACATGACATCATCGGTCAGCGAGGGGGCAAAATCATTCAATATTTTTTCAATTTGGGGATATTTTTCGAGAGTATCCTGACGAATCACCGGGGCAACATTGTAGATGGGATAAAAGACAAGATCATCCACCAGTAGCAGAAGATCATTGCCTTTGATTGCACCATCTGTTCCAAAAGCAACAACTACATCTACCTGTCCTTCCATGAGGGCTTGATAGCGTAAGCTACCCGTGCCCAATTGTTTAACTTCCTTGAATTCAAAACCACCGTAGGCTTTTTGTAACCCCTTGAGACCATCCTCACGCTCGAGGAATTCAGCCGGTCCGCCTAATACCAGTTCAGACGCTTTTTGTGAAAGATCAGAATAAGTCTGAATGCCGTATTGAGCAGCCACTTCTTTCGTCATAGCTAATGCCTGCGTATCATTGAAGGGAGATGGGGTTAACCAGGTTAATTTGTACTTTTGTTCATAACCACTTTTCACTGTGTTGTAAATTTCCTGGGGGTCCTGAATGGGATCTAATTTCAACACCGTCAATAACCCGGTGGAGGTATATTCTGGATAGAGATCAATATCACCATTCATTATAGCTTCGTGAGCAATGGGAGTTCCGCCAAGATTGAATTTTCTTTCAACGGTGAAGCCCTCATTTTCTAATAATTGGGCGTACATTTCCGCAACAATGAATTGCTCGGTAAAGTCTTTCGATCCGACCACAACCGTTCCAATGCTATCTGCAGATGGAGAGGGGGAACAGGCACTTACAATCAACGCTGGGATCAGTAAAACAAAAATAAAAGTAAAGATTTTCTTAGATTTAAACATATAACCCCTCCTTAGAGTTTTTCCATTTGATTAATTTTCAGGTGCTTGATACCTTTTTAAAAACAATGACCAGAACGATTCGCTGGATAATGCTAAAAGCGCAACGGGAATTGCACCCACAAGCATAATCGGAACATCATATAAGGCAAATCCACGTGTAATAAAATCACCTAACCCACCGCCGCCAATAAAAGAAGCCAACGTTGCACTGGAGATTACTTCGACTGAAGCGATCCGAACTCCAGTGACGATTGCGGGGATTGCCAGTGGAATCTCAATTTTGGTCATAACCTGGGTTTTTGTCATTCCCATGCCAGATGCTGCTTCAATAATGAATGCATCCACCCCGCGAATACCTGTGTAAGTGTTTATCAGTACCGGAGGAAAAGCTAATACAGACAATGCAATTAAGGAAGGAAAGAAACCCAGACCCAGATAAGGCAAGGCAAGAAAAAGAATAGCCAGGCTGGGAACAACCCGGAATGCGTTAAAAATATTGATAACAACCTGGGCAATACCTGTATGCTTTGCAATCCATATTCCAACGGGAAGAGCAATCAGCAAACTGATAATCATTGCAAAGGAACTCAGAACTAAATGTTGGCGAGTTGCATTCCAAAAAAAAGACTGATTGTTAATATAATATTGGAATGCATCCTGCAGTAATTCCATAAAGAAACTCCATTCCCCGTGTATCATTCAAAAAACAGATACATCATAGGCATCGTTTATTATTACACAAACACATCCATTTGTTCAAAATTTATACAACACCAGGGTGGATTAAATCCAACAAAAGTAATCAACAGCTTTACCCCAAGGAAGTTTTGTGTTTTTATACAAATCTGGATGAATTAGTTTTCGACAGTGACACCTTTCCAAAAAGCGACACAATCTTTTATTTCTTGTGCCGCACTTGAGGGCTGTGGGTAATACCAGGCAGCACTCTGATTGGTTTTACCGCCCACAACGATATCAAAATAACTGTCATTCCCCTTCCAGGTGCAAACAGTATGCGAATCGTTCTCCTGAAAATATTCTTTTTTTATCGATTCCGGCGGAAAATAAAAATTTCCCTCCACCTTTAGAACTTTTTCACTTTCAGCAATTACTTTTCCATTCCAAATAGCTTTTGGCATAATAAATATCCCTTCGAAATATGTGAATTCTTGTTTCAGCTATTTAGATGGTGTGAATCATCATTTTCTTACTAAATTGAATCATTTTCGGCAATTCCAGGGGTTATAAATCAAGAGATTTTACGATGAGATAATACTTTTTCATCCTTCCCTATACTGACGCAATCATGCAGCTGAATGATGAAGGACCAATTGAGCACGCCAACATTTTTTATGTGGATAGGATGCACGCGAAGAATCAAAAACAATCCAACTGAACAAAAGGACTGAATAAAAGTACTTGACGAACCCACGTAAAACAGATACTATACGAACATCGATTAGCTACCGCAGCGTGCCCGGCAAGCATGGACCAGAGTTCGTTAGGCCAGGCTAAAATGTGGAGCCTGAGTGAAAAACGTTCCGAAACCAGGAAAATCTCTCATAACCCGGAGGTCAGTGGTTCGAATCCACTCCCCGCTACTAACGGGAACCGTCCGAAAGGGCGGTTTTTTGATCCAGCGGTTCGAACAACATCGAATGATCTTACTCCTGCCGGGATATCCAGAGGTGGGGCGATCTTTGGTTAAGATTGTTCAATCCGATTTGTCAAGATTATTTATCCTGCTATGGAAGTATATTCGGGAACAACTTATCAATCATTACTTGCTATGGAGAACCCGGATAAACACAGGGTACTCGAATATCGATCAATCCGACATTATCGAAAAGCCTTGCGTTATAACCGCCTCAACTTAGAGAAATGTGTCACACTAGTTTCCTTGGGCCAAATGGAGCACGACGCCTGAACCCGGTAAAAGCTCTGGCATTGCTTTATCCAATTCCTGAACCTGGTGAGGGGCAAAAGATGCGGACCCCACGCTGGCACCCAGATTGATCAGATCAAGGGCCACATGGTGTTAGCCATCCGTCCGGCGGTATTGGCCAGGGCTATGGCTGGCAGAGCCCAACCCAGGTTTGCTTTGAGAATGCTTAACCTCTTTTGATTTCATCAGTTTGCTGAGTGTTCTGAGATAGATAATATCAAAAAATCTCCACGCCTGGCCCGAAGGATGATTGCTAATTTCGTAGCACAGGAATTTGGCACACAGTTCAAAGCAGCGAGGGTCGAAATCATGGTTTTGACCTGTTTCTTTAAGGGTTAATGACATAAGGCACCCATAAGGATGCCTTATTGTTTTCAGAGGATATTGCGGTCGGAGCCCGAGATTGGTCCCGTTAGGATATTTTTCTTCTCATCAGCGATCCTTGCCTTTTTCGCCCATCAGGAATTTACCTCATCCAGCAGCGTTGCAAAACCTGGCACATCAAAACCATTCTCAACTCAGCAAATCTCCGCTGGAGTTGTAGAGGAAGATCCTGCGCGGATCTGGCTGGATCCAGATGCGGCCTTTGTAATCGAATGGCTCATCGGTGAACAGGCGTACAGAGACGATACAGTCCCCCACCAGCAGGCTCAAGAGCGTTTCAGCTCCCAGTGGTTGGGTAACATACATATCTCCAGGGAAAGCCATGGGAGTCTTCTCGGTGTGCAGCGTGATATTCTCTGGTCGAATACCCAGCACGATATCTTCTCCGTCAATTACCTTTCCCATTACTTCCTTCCATTGAGGGACATTCTCCAAATTGAGCGGATTGCCGTTGATTAGCACTTGCTTATGAAGCAAATCCAGTTTGCAGGGCAGCAAATTCATGGGTGGGTTCCCCAGGAATGATGCCACGAAAACAGTCTTTGGCTTGCTGTAAATTTCTTGTGGTCTACCTACCTGGATTACTTTACCGCGATCCATGATGGCCATACGATTGGCCAGAGCCATGGCTTCAGCCTGGTCGTGGGTCACATATACTGCTGTAATACCTAATTCATTCTGCAAGTGCTTGAGAAAACCGCGAGCGTCCAGGCGAAGTTTGGCATCCAAATTGCTGAGCGGCTCGTCAAATAAGAAGACCTGTGCGTGGTGCACGATGGAACGCGCCACCGATGCACGCTGCTGTTGCCCGCCTGAAAGTTGTCCCGGCCGCCGTTCCAGCAGGTGGTCGATATTCAAACTCTTCGCCGCCTCTGTGACCCGCACCCGTAATTCGCTCTTACTCACACCCCGCACTTTTAACGGGTAGCCGATATTATCGAGAATGGTCATATGCGGGTACAGCGCATAATCTTGAAAAACCATGGCCACATCCCGATCGCGCGGACTTTCTTCGGTCACGTCCTTCTCGCCAATGTAGATTTTTCCCTGGGTGGGAACTTCCAGGCCTGCGATCATCCGCAGGGTCGTAGTCTTGCCGCAACCGGAAGGCCCAAGTAAAGCAAAGAATTCTCCATCTTTGACATTAAGATCGATTTGGTCAACCGCTTTTACGGCGCCGAAGTGCTTGCTGAGATTTTCCAGTATGATTTGTGCCATAATTATCTCTTGATGCCTCCAAAGAACCTAAAACCATAACGCCAGTTGACCAGCAGGTAAAGGATCACGACCGGCAGAGCATAGAGCAGAGAGTATGCTGCAACCAATCGGATGTTGGGAGTGCCTGCCTCAGTGTAGAAAGAATAGATCGCGGTCGATGCGGGCATCTTTTCGGGGCTGCGAAGCAGGATGAAGGGGACGAGAAATGCGCCCCAGGATTGTACAAAAGCCCAAATCGCGATTACCATCATCCCCGGGCGAACCAGTGGCAGCACAATATCACCTAAAATATTCAGCGGGTTTGCCCCTGCCACCATTGCAGATTCCTCGTACGACCTTGGTATGCCATCCACGAAGTCACGCATGATGAAAATGGCTGATGGCAGGAATCCACCAATAAAGACCAGGATCACACCTAGATGACTATCGATCAAACCCATCTTTGAGATGATCAAAAAGATGGGAACCATGGCCGCCGTTCCGGTAACTACCGAGGAGAAAAGGATCAGGGTATAAGAAAGGAAATTGCGGCCAGGGATGCGGGCGCGCGAAAGCGCATATGCCGTCAGCGTGGCAATGAACGTGATGCCGATCATCGTACCGACGGCTAGAATCAAATTGTTTTTCGCCAGCGCCTGAACTGCAAATTTGTTATCAAATACCTGCCGGAAGTTATCCAATGTGGGCTGAGTGGGAAATTCGAGCGCCAGGGTGGCATGCGAGTTGAATGGCGTAACCACCAGCCAAAGTAAAGGAATCCCGAAGAAAGCGATAACAAACGCAACAAATACGTAATATCCGATGCTTCCCAGGAATTTACGCGTTTTTTTCATCATTCCACCGCCTGTTTACGAAGCATTCCCAGATACACCAATGCCAGTGCGAAATTGATCAACATGACCACTACGGCAACAGCACCACCCTGCCCAAATTCATAAAACCGGAATGCGGTTCTATAAGTAAAGATTGAAACTAAATCTGTTGTAAAAGAAGGACCTCCGGCGGTGATCAGGAAGGGCGAGAACGTGTTGAATGTCCACAGCGTAATCAAGATTAGTACAGTCAGTATATGCCCGCGCATAAGAGGTAGAAGTATGTCGCGTAATTTTTGCCAGAAAGAAGCTCCTACTACCTCTGCAGTTTCCAGGTAGGAAGGTGGGATCGTTTCAAGCGCGGAAGAGAAGAGCAGCATCGAAAATGCGGTTCCTCGCCAGGTATTAAAGATGATGATCGACAATAAAGAGAACTCCAATTGCCAGTCAGGGCGTCCAAGCCCTAAGGTACTCAGGATAGCGTTGAGGGTTCCAAAATCACGGTCCAGGAACGCAATCCACGAAAACGCAACCACAACATCCGGAATGATCCACGCCAGAATTACAAGAGTGTTTACAAATTCGCGGATAAAGCCTTTTCTTCGGTAAAACGCAATGGCCAGCGACAGTCCAAGCCCCACCTGTCCGATCATCGCCGAACCAAATACGAACTGGAGGGTCACCAGCAACGAGTTCCCAAAATTTCCCCGCATCATCCAAGTTTTGAAATCGAATAAGCCTGTGTAATTTGCCAGCCCCACATTCTGGGGATTAAGCGCACCCGTGCCGGTGAGCGACTCGTTCGTGAAAGACACCAGGATAATCCAGACAAATGGGAAAATCAAAAACAATATCACGAAAAAAAGCGCTGGCAGAAGGAAAACCAGGCCTGTTTTTGTCGAGAGGAGTGGCCGTTTTTGTTCCATTTTTCTCTCATTCGTGTGGAGTGCAACCGGAGAATTCTCCCCGGTTGCACTCATTAAAAGATGGATTATGGTGCAGCAACTTCTACGCGATCAGCGCCAACTGCTGCAGTAACGGCCGCGGCGTAGGCTGCCATGGCTTGTTCCGGGGTCATTTCACCCGAAACGATGCGTTCCGTCATCAACTGAATTTCAGGTGAGACGGTCTTGCTGTACGCAGCATCCGATGGGCGGATGGAGGTAAGGGGCAGCATTTCCTTGGCAATTGCAGTCATGACTGTATCATTGGGCACACCCACATCGTCCCGCGAGCGCATTCGTGGCTCAAGGGTCTGGAAATAATCCAGGGCGACTTTACTGTTCATGAAAGCCAGTAAGTCCCAGGCCTCTGTCGCGCTTTTGGTATTGGGATTCAGGATATAACCTGTCCCGCCCGAAGCAGTGACGAAATCCTGCCCATTGATGCCCTGACCGGGTGCCATTGCCGGCATTTTAGCCCAACCGACCAGCTCATCACGATTCGTAATCTCTGCACTGCCGCCCTTCGCAATCACCGAGCGCCAGAACCAGTCACCTTCCACAAGCATGGCTGTCTTGCCATCGCGGAAGCCTAGGAAAGAGCGGTCGCGGCCATCGGCCAGCAATTGCAGGCGCGCATCTCCCAGTTTTTCATCGATGTAGACCGTCTTGTAGAAATTGAGCGCATCCAGAACAGGCTGGCCTGAGACCGGATATTTATTTGTCTTGAAGTCAAAGATATTGGTACCCGTACCGAGCATCACCATGTACCATCCTTGTAACGTGGTAGCCTCGCCCATAGCTGTTCCGGCATTGATCTGCAGCGGAGTGACATCTGGCTTTGCCGATTTGATCGTGCGGGCAGCATCCAGCAATTCCTGCCAGGAAGTAGGTTGCCAGTTCTCAGGCAGACCAACTTCCTTGAATAGATCTTTGCGGTACCAGATGACGCGGGCATCTGTACCAGCGGCGATACCGTAGAGTTGGTCGTTGTAGGTTAACAGTTGTTGCACAGATACAGGAATATGCGACCAGCCTTCCCAATCCGCATAGGTAGGTCCAACGACAGCCTCCAGGGGCTTGATCAATCCGCCTTCTGCAAATTCAGGTACCCAAAAGCCGTCGAAAGCCATGATGTCGTTGCCTGTTCCCGCCTTGAGATCCAATGCATAGCGGGCTTTGAGTTCTTCGTCGCTGCCGCCAAATGACACAAGGTCGACCGTCACATCTTTGCCCTGGGCTCTCATTTCATCCTGGAACTTTGGAATGACATAGTCCAGCATCCATTGGGCTGAATTTGAACCTGTTCCGCCGACCACACATCGACAGATGATGGTCAAGTTAACAGGTGTAGGCGTGGGTGCCGCCGTCGGAGCAGCCGTGGGAGCATCAGTTTTCACCGGTGCCTGCGTAGGTGCCGCCGTTGGGGTGGGAGTCGTTGAGCATGCAGTCAAGACAAACCCCACTAACGCGACGACAGTTAGAATCACTCTAACCGTTTGCTTGATTTTCATTTCGATTCTCCTCTAGAATTCGACTATGAATACGACTGATTTCTTTAGCACATTTCTACTTCAATAGGCTTCCTCCTTTTACATATTTCTTTGGGTTAAATTCATTCGGGTGCACTTGTGTAGATTCGCGTAGAACGAAGCGAGTGGGTATGATGATTTGCCGGGGACTGGCATCGTCACCCTTAATGCGCACCAGCAATTGGCAGCCGGCCTCAAAACCAATCTTGTAGGAATCCTGAGCTACGGTCGTAAGAGGCACATTCAGGTTTTCACATAGATCCATATTGTCAAATCCAACGACCGAAAGGTCCTTCGGAATTTGCAGTCCATTCAACTCTGCTGCCCGCAGCGCTTGAATAGCGATTAAGTCATTCGATGCGAACAATGCAGTAGCCCGGTCCGCAGAATCAAGATATTCGCGTATCTGGTTGATATCCACGCTTCTTGCTTGGGTAAAACTGCTCAATCCGTATTCCGTGGTCATTTCCTGATCGGGTTCGATCAAAACCGGGTCCAGGGGAGAAAGACCGGCATCCCGCATTGCCTGACGGTAACCTCTCAGCCGCTCTGCGATCGGGAGCAACTTGAGGTGGTTCCTGCAGAGAAAAGCGATCCTTCGGTGGCCGAGTTCAATGAGGTGATTGGTCGCAGCATACCCTCCGTTGAAGTTGTCGCTGATCACCAGGTCGGTTTCTCTGAATGGCAAATCGCGATCCATGAGCACGAGATGCGCACCCTTCTTTAGAAGCGCCAGAGCCTCACGGTTCGGATCTTCTCCCATCACAGGCCAGAGAAGATATCCCGCCATTTGCTCTTGCTCCAAGATCTGTAAGCAGCGGTCCTCTTCCTTCAGGCTGGAGTTGGACGTGCAAAAGACAACTCGATAATCCGAACTATGCAAAGCATCTACAGCGCCACGGAATAAAGGTGTGTCAAATCCGTCACGGAAGTAGGGGATGACAAAACCCACCAGGTGAGAAGATCGGAGTTGCGGCGGAGTTTGGCTTACAAAAGTGCCCTTTCCGGGTATCGTATCGATCAAGCCTTCATAGCTGGCAGCTTGAAGTGCCTGACGGACTGTACTGCGGCTGATTCCCAAATCAACCTGTAAGGTCAACTCTGATGGTATCTTGCTGCCAGGGCTCCACTCTCCAGAAACCACGCAGTGTCGAATTTCGTTCAGCAATTGAATATGAAGCGGAACCGCGTCATCTTTGTGAATCAATATAGGCATATAAGTAACAATCCGGTGAGATATACCAACCTGTACGTACAGGTCATGATAACAGTGTACAGAATAAATGATTGAAAGTCAATGGCTTGCAAGCATTGAACTTCCCCAGAAAAAATGGACAACCAGTTAAGGGATATCTATAATCAAGACTGGAGGAAGTTCATGAAGGCAATACGGAAGAAATACAGCAAAGAATTCAAGCTGGAAGCCATCCGCGACCCGGAGGACGATGGTTGAGTTTTGGTGAATGAGCGTCCTCTTTCTGGAAAACTTTTGTGAAATGGAAAAAATCCTTAAGATTCTAGACCGTTTGATTCTGTCAAAGCCTGGGGGATGATGATTATCCAAGCAGGCGCGATTAGTCTTTGGGGAGCAAGGATTTTCGTGGTTCGTCACTTTTCCTTGATGGGTGACAGATTACGATAATTGATGGATGGCTTTCACATAATTCGCTATTGAAATCATTTTGAAGAATTTGTCGCGATTATTTTGATATTGCGCGCTATAATAGATAAGGAAATCATGATTATCATAATCTTGATTTCTTTATTAGCGCAGCGCCTGCGAAATTGGAGGACTTCATGTTTGTCAACCGTGTTTCTGAACTTGAACTGCTGGAAAAACGCTATGCTTCGGGCAAAGCAGAGTTTTTTGTACTTTACGGTCGCCGGCGGGTCGGCAAGACCGAACTCTTGGCTCGTTTTTGCGAAGGTAAGCGCTCGATTTTCTTCGTCTCGGACCTGGGTTCAGAGATATCTCTCAGGACTGCTCTTTCCGCTGCGGTCAATGCGACTTTATTTGGTCCCAACCAGATGAACGCCGTTTACTCCACCTGGGAAGATTTGTTCCATGCGCTTACCCAGGCTGCACAAAGCGAGCGATTGGTGTTAGTGTTGGACGAATTCCCCTACCTGGTGACGGCGCACCCACCTCTCGCGACTATTCTTCAGCGCGTATGGGATCAGACCTTGAAGAACAGCCAAATCATGTTGATTCTTTGCGGATCATATATCGGTATGATGGAAGAAACCGTTTTAGGATACCAGGCGCCGCTTTATGGCAGAAGGACGGCGCAGTATCTGCTTGAACCGTTGCGGTTTAAAGATGCCCAGCTATTTTATCCATCATTTGATTTAGAAGATCAGGTACGCGCCTATGCGGTATATGGCGGCACGCCGGCTTATCTTCATACCATCCAATCCCAACAATCGCTAAATAGTAATATTTTGGAAGGTATTCTCACCCGAGGCTCGTTTCTGTATGATGAAGTTCGTTTTGTTCTTCAACAGGAACTGCGCGAGCCGCGCAATTACTTCGCGATTCTGCAATCCATCGCGGCTGGCAAAACCCGCTTGAATGAGATCAAGCAAGCTACTGGAATTGAAGGGGCAACCGCTTACCTGGATACTTTGCAGCAGCTTCACCTGGTGGAACGGTTGGTCCCAGTGACGGAAACACAGCCTCAAAAGAGCCGCCGGGGAATCTATCGACTTAAAGATCATTACTTACGTTTTTGGTTTCGGTATGTTCACCCAAACCGCTCGCAGCTCGAACGCGGCGGAGCGCAAATCATTTTGGAGAACCAGGTGATACCAGAAATCGATCACTTCTCCAGTCTGACATTTGAGGAGGTTTGCCAGCAATTTTTCTGGCAAGCCGGATTATCCGGGAAATTATCTTTTGTTCCCATAAATATTGGCAACTGGTGGAATGCCAATGAAGAGATCGATCTCGCCGTGTTGGGTGAGAAGGACGCGATCCTGGTGGAATGCAAATGGACCAGCAAACCAGTGGGTGTTGATATTCTGGCAGAACTAGAGAGAAAGGCACAGCTTGTCAAGCCCGATTTGGGAGATCGTCGCATCCATTTCGCTTTATGTTCCCGATCTGGTTTCACATCTCAGCTGATCGAGGACACAAAACGGCGGCAACACTTAACTCTATTAAATTTGCCTGAGATCGTGGGGTAAAAATCCATCAAAAGGCATGCGTTCTCTTGCCGCATACCTTGCCGCAGACATAGTGTTGACGTGACACTGACGGTACCGCAGACATTAACAATCAGGGAGATATTTTCGATTTGTTCCAATATTGATCGTTAGACTATTCTCAAATTCCTGGGGTTAAAGCCTGCGCAATTCTGCTTGTAATGCTGGCCGGCGCGAATAGGTACTTTTCAACCCATCCAGGTAAGATACCCATTCGGCTTTCCTGCCCGAGGAAAGGTAGGCTTGTTTCATCTTTGCCAGCCAGCGCGCTGCAGATGGCATAATATTTGCTCTGGGTTTTGGTGATTAACCCTTCTGCCTGTTTCCTGCTGGCCTGGATGACCCAATCCGGGCGAAAGGGAATAACAGCGTCCGCTACTTTTTCGATCAGGGAATAATTCCATTCCCCGGCTTGATCGACGATACCAATCGCCTGATCCCATTCCTCTTCAGAAAGGAAGACATCGGCCAACACATCTGGACGGTGTGAATCTTGAAGTATCTGCATAATAGCTGGCTTTAAGAGCCCCCAATTCATGCCAGATAACTTCTTGAGTATACCGTACAGTTCCAGTGAAGGCAGGCTGGTGAATGCCATCTGATAAGCTTGGATGGCCTTATCAATCTGTTCCTGGGTCTCTTCAATGGGTCCCAGCCAGGTACCTAATTCATGCTTATTGCCATCCAAATCAAGCCCTTTCTCTGCCAGAAGCAGCGCATCGGGCAAATGCCCGGCGTCTCGCAGCGCTTTGGCCACCCTTAAGGCATCACTGGCTTGAGTGATGGTTTTCCATGCAACTTCTTTCGCTTCTTCAAACTCTCCTGATTCTATCTGTTTGAGAATATAACGCCGGTATTCCCCAGCCTCAAGACATAACTTAAGATATTCTTCTACACGGTTATGACGTTCCAAAATATTCAATTTGGCTTCGATCAGGATGGTTTCGTCGTAATCATAATCTTCTTGCTCATCCAACACTTCCTCAGACCAGCCAAGATTCAGGGCGGCCAGGATCACATCCAGTTCATCAATCCCGTAAGCACTTAATTCTTCAACCACGGGTTCCAACTCATTAAACAGGCTGCGGCGTTCGGTTTTGTTGAGCTCGGCGCTCAGAATGGCTTCAACGAGAGGCAGGGCTAATTCATTAAAAAAGCCACCCAACTCGCCGTCGGAATCATCAAACTGTTCAAAACTTCCGCTGACCTCGGTTAGAAGGGTGGTCAGGATTACCAACGCCCCTTGCGCATCATCAGCCTCCAGAAAATCATAGGCTGTATCACGAACATGATTCAGTTGATCGACCATTCCGCCCATCATCCAGTATGCTTCTGACATCCGGTACCCTTGCAGACTGTGCAAGATGCTTTGAATTTGTCTCTTGTATTCTATTTTTGAAACTTCCGTTTTACGCTTATTTCGTTGTTGGGCTGGTTTGGATTGGATTGATGTGGCTGGAATGGCGGTTTGCAACCATGAAAACAAATCCGGTTTTTTATCTACCATTTTGGTGATCAGGCGTACCAGTCCATCTTTATCCAATTGGCTTACCAGCTCTTCGATGTTCTTTTGCTCGATAAAAGCATCCGGGTTATGGATATAGGTGAGCATCAAAGCGACAATATGCTTGCAGTAACCACCCCAGTCATACGGACAGGTGCAAGAAGCCTCCTGAATACCACCCTCATCCATTTGAACACGCAGTTGATAAAATGGGGCACTGCTACCTTCACATTTTCCGGTCAAAAGGTCACCCAGCCGGAAGGTGTCAAATATTGCATCGGATTGATACAGCTTATACCCGCGCGTAAAACTTTCAAAGGAAGATGCGGATTTAAGGGCGCTTTCGGAAATTTTCTTTGTCATAAGGATGATTCCATAAGCAATTTTACAGATGGCGATTCGTCTCTTCTTGTTTTCAAGCAAAGGCAAATTCCATTAAATTTAACTTTTCGGTCAAAGTTCTTCAATCAAGTAAATCGCAATATGTAAAAAAAAGACCCGCCTTGGTGTGCGCGTGCAGAGCAGAGGCGTGGTGGGTACTGTTAGTTTGATTATAACCAAATTTTCCTACAACGAGCCTTTCCTGGCACTGTTTATTTGACAAACTATCCCCTGTTTTGGGTTGAAGGGGAAATCGCACCCTTTTTGGAGTTTATTTTCAGCTCCCGGTTTGTGAAAATTCCAATCATTAATTATCGGCAAATTTCACCGTCTGCCGTCCGTGCTGACGTGCTGCGGACGTCCTGCTGACACGCCACAGACGTTGACGCAGACCCTGGCGCTGATATCATCCCAGTTCCATCGGGACATTGATTCAACAGGACGATTTTTGGAGCATTCTTTTTGATGGGGAGGTAGAAAATATCCTGTAGAGTTAAAAGTCCGGCCAATAGTCTTGGAAGTGGTTTTATTACTTAGATCCCGGTGCTGTCTTGAGATCAAAATTACCATTCAACAAGTGCTGATTCGTTTCTATTTTTGGCACAAACAAATCGCCCGCTTTTTTTGTGCAGGAAAAATTATACAAGTTAAGAGGAACGGTGTGGCACATCGATCTAACCACTTCGATCCCCTAGTTGCCTAAGGGGGAACGGAGCAAAGTGAATTACTGAATATAAGGTGACCTTCTTTGAGACATAAATTGGTAAAGAGATTGAAAATTTCCAGCTGAAGTAAAACACTTTATTTTGAGTACTTGTAGCCTATTCAGTGGCAATAATTGGGATGGCACTTTCAGTAGTGCAACCAAAACCTTACAACGCTCTCATGTAAAAAAACAGCAGATGCTTCTGCACTGGGAAGCCACGGAAAACCTGGCTCGGGAAGGCATTCATTCTACTTCCTGATAATCTTGCGTTCCCGATCGTTCAGGTCTGGCGCTTCCCAGTCCTTGGCAAAATTACCCTCCGGTGAAGCCCAGGTTTTCTTATAATGCTTTCCCGTGAATTCGGAGATCAGTTCGTGTGAAAAACCAGACCAACAAAGGCTAGATGGAAATAATGATTGACATCTTCGCTAGCATACCAGTTCCCCTTTCAAAGCCGACCGGGGTTAACTATTTGATATAAAAGTTAATATTTTGCAATACATGCGGTAATCTAATTGTTAAACTGATATCATTAAGATTCTCCATACCACCAGATGCGAGGCAGACAATGGAAAATAAGCAGGAAAAGATGATTTACCAGACCACACTTGGAGAGCGAATTTCGTTTGGCGTCTACGGTTTCGGCATGACCATTTTCTTCGTACTGATCAGCTCGTTCTTGCAACAATATTACCTGATCAATGCAGCGGTACCGGCCGGCATTATCGGGGTCATCCTGCTGGTGGGGAAGATCTGGGATGCGGTGAACGATCCCATGTTTGGCGTCATTGTAGACAAAGCGCGTCTAAAGAGCGGTAAATATCTGCCATGGATGCGAATCTCCACTATTCTGCTGCCAATCATTACCTCGTTGCTGTTCTTTGTGCCCATCAATGCGTCGTTGGGCGTGAAGGCGGCTTTCCTGCTTATCGGCTACATCCTCTATGATGCGATCTGCACCATGACCGAGGTCCCGTATTATGCCATCACCACGGCCATGACGACCAACCCCACGGAGCGTTCGAAAGTCATCAGTCTCTCAAAACTCATTTCGGTGCTCCCCCTGGCGGTGGTCCTGTTCATCCCCGCCCTGTACACAACAATCGGTTGGAAACTAACGATCATTATCTTTGCAGTACTGGCCATGCTCTCCATGTTACCGGGCTGCTTCATGCTGAAGGAAAGAGCTTTGGTACGCCCAGAAAAGTCGCCAAGGGTAAAGGAGCTTTTGAAATATGTGACCTCCAACAAATTCCTTCTGATCTTTTTTTCGTCGGCAATCATTTACGGCCTAACCAATACGGTCGGCACGGTGGGAAACCTATTTGCCATCTACAACCTCGGCGGCGACAAGATGATCGCCCCCATCATTTTGGTTTCGACCGCTCCAGCAATTTTGTCCATCATAGCCGTCAACTTCCTGATCAGCAAGTTCGATAAACTTCAAATTGTCATTGGTGCGCTGGCAATCACGGGAATAACCTCTGTGATCATGTATTTCACCGGCTACCAGAACATGCCCCTGTTCTTCCTCCTGAATGCGATCCGCGGCTTCAGTGCAGGAGCCCATACGATGCTGTTCTTCCTGTTCACACCGGACCTTTCGGAGTACGGCACCTATGTCACCGGCACCCGCGCCGAAGGGGCTGCCTTTTCCATCCAGTCTTTTGCGTCAAAGGTGATCGGTGCGATCTCAAACGCCATCGCCCTGTTCATTCTGGGTGCTTTAGGTTTCATGGAGGGAGCAACATTCCAAACCATTCAAGTGCAGAATGGATTATGGATGCTTTATTCCATTTTCCCCGTAATAGGCGCAGCGCTGCAGGCAACCATCCTGCTGGTCTTTTACCGCCTGCGGGAAAAAGACCTGTTGATCATGATCAAGGCCAATCATGGGGAAATCTCCTACGAAGATGCAAATGAGCAACTAAAAGGCAAACATCCGCGAAAAATAGTGAAAGTTGAGGAGCTGGCCTTATGAAACGGTTTTTGAAAATTGCAGGGGTCGTTGTTCTTGTCCTGGCTGCATGGATGGGACTGTTTGTCCTGTATCTCTCCAACTGGGGAAATTTTGCGGCTTCTCAAATGGCAGTCAAGTACCAGGTTCTGGGGTATCCACAGGGCGGGACCGTGTTGATGGGCAGTTCTTCGATCCAGTTGTGGACCGAGTCCGAAGCCGACCTGGGACCGCTGCATTCAGTGAATGTCGGCATTGGCGGATCAATCGTGAGGACCTGGTTCCCTCTGGTGGATACGCTGGTGACGCCCTTCCACCCACAGTCTGTGGTCATCTACGTCGGGGCAAATGACCTGCACAACAACCACACACCACCGGCAGACGTTTTTACAGAACTTGAGCAGTTGATCAGGCAGATCCACTCCGCCCTGCCAAATGCCAGGCTCTACTATGTAACGGTGTACACGACCGGCGCTTATCCCCAGATGCGCCAGGATGACGAAGCCTTGAACGACATGGTCCAGCAGCTTGCCGCCCAGACCGATTACCTGGAATATATCGATTGCGCCGCGGCCTTGCTGGATCCCCAGGGCAACGTACGCGATGATATATTTCTGGCGGACAAGGTGCACCTGAACGAAGTTGGATATTCGATCTGGGCCAGGACCATCCGTTCTGCGCTGCTTGCAGATTTTCCGGTTGAGAACGAGGGTGATGATAAATGAAAAAGACGATGATCTGGTGCTCGTTATTTGGACTTGTGGGGGTTGCAGGATTTTTCATGGGCAGCAAACAGTTAATGGCCTTCCTGCTCTTCTTTTTGCTGCTCTTGTTCCTCCCGCTCAAGGAAGGACCTGAGTTTGCGACTGGAATCCGGCGGGCAGTGCGCAACAGCTTTATTTTCACGCTTCTGGCTTTTGGCACCATCTTCCTGTTCAGTGCCATCCTGGTCAAGGTTCCCATGATCGTTGAGCAGATGCAATTTGACATTCTGTTGATGATATTTATTGACGCGCTGTCATGGTGCTTTGGGCTTACAATCGCCGTGTTCATTTTCCAGGTACTCTTTTATGCGGTATTATCCAATTTCAAGAAATCACCTGTTATAGAGAAACCGAACCAGGTTTGAGGCTGGCGGTTATCGATTGGATACAGGTTGAACTAGAAAGCTCACCTGAAAGGTGACTGAATGGTCAAAAAAACAGAAGTGGCAGTCTGGGAAAACTTGGAAGTAGTTGGCTACAATAAAGAGGCCGGCCATGCTCTTGCATTTCCCTACAGCACTGCTGAAGCCGCGCTCTCAAGCTCCCCGCCGCCTTACCGCTTGTGCCTGAATGGCAAATGGCAGTTCTTGTATGTGAACGGCAGCCAGGTCCCAGGCTACGTTGCCGACCCAGAGCTCGATGATCGCGCCTGGGATAAGATTGACGTACCTGGCGTCTGGCAGCTTCAAGGATACGGGACGCCATACTATTACGCTACATCCTACCCGCAAGCCATCGGTACGCGGAAGAAGCGCATCCCCCAGGTCAGCCACGGATTGCAGGAGGCAGGCATCTACCGCCGGCGCTTCATCCTGCCGAATGGGATGGCGGATAAAGTGGTTTACCTGCACTTTGGGGCCGCCAAGGCGGCGCTTGAAGTGTATGTAAATGGCAAGTATGTGGGCTATTCCCTGGGATCCATGACACCGCACGAGTTCAATGTGACGAACTGGCTGCGACCGGGGGAAAACCAGATCACCGCCGTGGTATGGCGTTATTCGGTTGGAACCTACCTTGAAGATCAGGACATGTGGTTCTTCAGCGGACTGTACCGGGATGTGTTCCTGTACGCAGAGCCGCAGATCCACCTCTGGGATTATTACATGAAGGCGGACTTCGCACCGGGCATGCAACGAGCTTCGGTCAGCCTGAACTTGGATCTACGGAATGGGGGCGCACCCGGACCAGTGACTGTGCGGGCGGAAATTCCCGAGCTGGATGTGATCCTGGGCGAGGAGACCCTGACCGTCGACCGGGAGGCGCGGCTGTGTTTCTCGAAGCTGGTCCAGCACCCCCGGCTGTGGAGCCACGAAACACCGCACCTTTATTCCGTCTTAATCACACTGACCTGGGCGGAGGAAAGCACGTACAAGGTATTCCGCTTTGGTTTTCGAAAAGTTGAGATACAGGGCAATGTTTTATTGCTGAACGAAAAGCCGTTAAAGATCCACGGGGTGAACCGGCACGATTTCAATCCCAATACCGGCTGGACGCTTTCAGATAAGCAATACCGGCAGGATGTCGAGATACTGAAGCGTCTCAACATCAACTCCATCCGCACCAGCCATTATCCGAATGATCCGCGGCTGTATGATCTGTGCGATGAGTATGGCATCCTGGTGATGGATGAAGCCGACCTGGAATCGCACGGGGTGCGGGAGATTCTTCCAGCCAGCGATCCGCGCTGGACACCTCAATGCCTGGAGCGGATGCGCCGCATGGTGTTGCGCGACCGCAACCACGCCTGCGTACTGTTCTGGAGTCTCGGCAATGAAGCAGGCGAGGGAACGAACTTTGCTGCGATGCGGAAAGCGGCAGAAGAGCTGGATGATACCCGCCTGTTCCACTATGAAGGGGAATATAACCGCTCAAGCACCGATCTCATCAGCCGTATGTATCCCGACGCGAGGGCCTTCGAGGCCCTTTGCAGGCAGGAGGAACTCAGCCGCGGCGGATCAAAATCCAATCCACTCATGGACGAGAACAGGATCACCCCCGATCTTTATGCTTCCATGCCTGTGCTGCTGTGTGAATATGCCCACTGCATGGAGAACAGCTTAGGGAACCTGGCGAAATATACCCAGGCCTTTGAAAAATACTCTCACCTGTGTGGCGGGTACATCTGGGATTTTGTCGATCAATCGCTCAGGCAGACCATCAACGGTGAGGAACATTGGCTGTACGGTTCAGACTTCAAGGAACGGTATCACCTGATAGATGGACACAAGAATCCTTTCACGACCGGGAGCAACGGATATTTCTGCGCCAACGGCATCCTTGCGGCGAACCGTGAACTGCATCCTGCAGCGTACGAGGTGAAGCACTGCTACCAGTTATTGGAGGTGCAGCCGATCGATCTGCCCAGAGGATGCTACCGCCTCCACAACAAGCAAATGTTCTCAACCCTGGCAGCGTACCGCCTGACATGGACAGTGGAGATAAATGGCATCCAGGCAGAGGAGGGGGATGTGCAGCCAGAAGCTTTTGCTGCCACCGCACCTGGCACGAACTGTGAAATCTCGCTCGCCCATGGCAAGGAGTGGCCATCCAATGCGCTGGTCACCATTACCTTCCGCTGGTTCTTAAAAGCGGATGCTGCTTATGCAAATGCAGGATATGAACAAGCTAGCGATCAAATCATTTTGCAGGAAAGGCAGTCTGTCTCCCATCCTGCCAACTCCGACCGGCAGCCGGGAAGTCTGCGTGTGGAGGAAAAAGACGGGAACATCATGGTGTACGGAGAAGGTTTTTCCTGCTGCTTTCGCGGTGGCTGCCTGATTGGGTACACTTTACAGAATCAGGAATTCATCCACACCCCACTCAAGCCGAATTATTATCGCGCAGAGACAGACAATGACCGTGGCGCGGCCAATTTCATGCCAACCCTGCTGTATTTCACCGCAGGGCAAAAGTGGAAGCGGGCCTCGCACAGGCAACAAAGCAAGAAAATGCTGGTACGGCAAAGTGATCAGCGGGTGGAAATATTGGTACATTGGCAGCATCCCCTGTTAAAACAGGCAGAAACCCGCTACTGTGTGTGGAGCGATGGCAGCATCGAGGTTGACCATATGGCAACTTCCAGAAAACTGGACATGATGCGCTGCGGCGTCAGCCTCGCACTCCCGCTGGGATTTAATCAGGTGGAGTGGCTTGGACGCGGACCGCATGAGAACTATGCCGACCGAAAAAGCGGGGCGTTTCTCTCCCGCTACCACAGCGCCGTGGCCGGTCTCGCTCATCATTATATGCGGCCGCAGGAGAACGGGACGCGCTGTGACGTTTCGGAATTATCCGTCAGCAATGGACAGCACAGGTTGTTCGTCCAAGACCTCGGCAGCAGCGGTCTTTTGTTCAGCGCCTGGCACTATACCACCGAAACATTGGACGCTGCAGACCATATCCACCAACTACCCAATGAACCTTTCACGACTCTCAACATTGACGGGGCCATGTGCGGCGTTGGGGGTGACCTGCCTGGTCAAGCTGCCCTGCATCCACCGTACATCTTGAAATCCGGGACCCGGTATACTGTCCATTTTTTGATGCGATTTATGCGCTTATCAGAAGAAAGCAGGTGATCGCTTTGTTATGTAAAACCATTCCCCTCAGCAGTTCCAATCCCAGGGTGATTTTATCTACTTACATCCTGGATGATTCCAATCAATATGACACCGGGAAGAAACGACCGGCCATCCTGATCTTACCCGGTGGGGGATATACCTTTACCAGTGACCGCGAAGCGGAGTTCGTTGCCCTCGAATTCGCCGCCCGGGGCTTCCACGCCTTCGTGTTGCGTTACTCGGTCGGGGTAGCCGCCCTGGTCCCCGCCCCGATTTTGGATGGCTTTTCAGCCATCGCCTGCATACGCGACCACGCGGTCGAATGGAACGTCGATCCCGGCCAGATCGTGGTCTGCGGCTTTTCGGCCGGTGGGCACCTTGCCTCAGGCCTGATGACCATGTGGAAGGAGGCAGCGATTGTTGAAGCCATGGGGCGTCCGGCGCAGCAGCTGCGCCCGGATGCCGGGATTCTGTGCTATGCCCTTCTACAGCTGCCGTTCCGGATTCCGCCTTCGAACACGGGGGTGCCTGCCGACCAAAAACAGGCGCTGATCGCAAAACTGGAAAGCGAGATGCAAGAACCCCAGCATCCAGATTGGACGAAAGCGATCTTTGAAGAACATGGTCTGTTGTGGCTGGATACGGCGGCCATCGCCTATCTGAATTGTTTTGGCACGCTGCAGCCAGATGGAAAGCAGCTTCAGGATTACAGTACGGTACTGCGTGTCGACGCGGACACTCCACCTGCCTTTCTGTGGTGCACCACTCCCGACGATCTCGTTCCCGCCAGCAACTCGGTTGTCTTTACCGCTGCCATGTTGGAACACGGCCGGCCGGTGGAACTGCACGTTTTCGGATCCGGCGGGCACGGGCTTTCCCTGGCGAAAGTGACCACGGGCAGTTCGGACAATCTGCATCCTGCCGGTCATTGGCTCGAATTAGCCCAAAAGTGGCTTGAGGAGGTCCTCAAGGCTCCAGCCCAGGCAGAAGGGTCGCCGTTTGCCGGCGAAAAACAGAGTAGTAGTAAAAAGGGGCGCGTGGAGGACAGTGAAAAGCCAACCCAGTATTACAAGAATATCTATGATGACCGGGCCAGCATGTTCCGGCATGTTCCATTTTCTCTGGAACAGGAAATCGTACGCCACGTGATCGATGGCAACGAAGGAGCTGCGCTAGAGGTTCTTAACAAGATCTACCAGCAGGGCAGGAAGGCTGTCCTGGCGGAAGACCCGCTTCGTTCCCAGAAGAATTCCATGATCTGCTTCTGCACATTTCTAACCCGCGCGGCCATTCAGGCGGGCGTCACTGACGAAGAAGCCTTTGCATTAAGTGACGCGTCCATCCAGCATATCGAAACCTTACGCAACCAAAAAGCTGCCATGGATTATGAACCCAGAATGCTGCTTCAGTTCATTGGGCTGGTGAAAAAACGGGAGAGCAAAAGTTACTCCCTGCCAGTACGCAAAGCGATCCACTATATTGCCTCCAACCTTGAAAAACCCTTGCAACTTTCTGTAGTCGCAAAGTATGCCAGCGTGCACCCGAACTATCTCTGCCGCCGTTTCAAGCAGGAGACGGGTAGCACCCTTTCAAGCTTTGCCATTTCCCGCAGGATCCATGAGTCAACCTATTTTGTCCAGCATACCGATTATTCCATGGCGGAAATTGCCGCGCTGTATGGATTTTCAAGTCAGAGTCACTTCATATCCACGTTCAAAAAAGTGCTGTTGATCCCCCCGGGCGAATACCGCAACCAGAGCAGGAACCCATAAAATATCATTATCAGGATAATCCCACATGGACAAAAAATACGAGGAAATTCTTTCCAAACTTGATCCGGATGCCAAGGCTTCGCTTTGCTCCGGGCTGGATGGCTGGCGGACCAAGCCGCTGCCTGCGTCTGGGATCGGCAGCATTTTCATGGCGGACGGTCCAAACGGCCTGCGCAAAGAGATAAAAAAAGAGGATGGTAAGACCGCCATTGAGAGAGCTACTTGCTTTCCCAGCGCCTGCCTGATGGCGTCCAGTTTTGACATCAATTTGTTACGAGAAATGGGTACTGCCCTGGCTGCAGAGGCCAGATCAATGGGCGTGAACTTGCTGCTTGGCCCGGGGATCAACATCAAGCGCAGTCCGTTATGCGGACGCAACTTTGAATACTATTCCGAGGACCCGCATCTTACAGGGGAACTGGCGGCTGCGTTCGTGGATGGACTGCAGCAGGCCGGGGTGGGCGCCACGCTCAAACATTTTGCCATGAACAGCCAGGAAAAAGCCCGCTTATCCAGCAGTTCGGTGGCTGATGAACGGGCGCGGCGCGAGATCTACCTGGCGGCCTTTGAAACAGTAATAAAAAAGGCGAACCCATGGGCTGTAATGAGTTCCTACAACAAAGTGGATGGCGTTTACACCAGCGAAAACAGTTGGCTCCTGCGCGACCTCTTGCGCGGGGAATGGGGCTACCAGGGTGTCACGATGAGCGATTGGGGCGCAGTGAATGATCGCGTTCTGGGTCTGCAGGCAGGCTTGGACCTGGAAATGCCAGGGAACGACGGCTTTCACGACAGGATGATCGTGCAGGCTGTCCGGTCGGGTAGCCTGGATCCTGCTTGCCTGGATGAATCGGTCGGGCATATCCTTGCGCTTCTCGAAAAAGCCGGGCAAACTGCACCGCGACATAGTGTTGACCTGGATCTGCAGCATGACCTGGCGCGCCGGTTTGCCGCCGAATCAATGGTCTTGCTGAAGAACGAGGCAGGTCTGCTTCCTTTGCAAAGCACGCAAAGCCTGGGCGTGATTGGGGAATTTGCCAGAAAGCCGCGCTACCAGGGCGGCGGTTCAGCAAACATTCACCCGACACGGCTGCCTTCGTTCCTGGATGAACTTTTATCTGTCACCGGGCAGTTCGAATTCGAGCCGGGATATATCCCTGAGAACGACAGCCTGGATGACGGGCTCATCCAGGCTGCGGTGGAGATGGCAAAGAAGAAGGATGTTGTGCTGATCTTTGCAGGCCTGCCGAATTCATACGAGTCAGAGGGATATGACCGTCCTCACATGGGATTGCCAGAGGCGCAAAATGAGCTGATACGCCGGGTGGCGCAGGCCAACTCGAAGGTCGCGGTGGTCCTGTTCGCAGGCGGACCGGTGGAAATGCCATGGATCGAGCAAGTTCGAGCTATTCTGATGTGCTACCTGCCGGGACAGGCAGGAGCCGGTGCGGCGGCAGATATCCTGTTCGGGAAGGTCAGTCCTTCGGGGCGGCTGCCGGAAAGTTTCCCGCTCAAGTGGGAGGACAGCCCCTGTCATAACTATTTCGGTCAGGAAAATATCGTTGAGTATCGGGAAAGCATCTTTGTGGGCTACCGCTACTTTGGCA
The DNA here is from genome assembly GCA_963714465.1 of uncultured Chloroflexia bacterium. Taxonomy (GTDB): domain Bacteria; phylum Chloroflexota; class Anaerolineae; order Anaerolineales; family Anaerolineaceae; genus UBA6107. The sequence continues at coordinate 26,675 of CAVQOS010000017.1, forward strand.
AGGAAAGGCCTGTCCTTTTTCCGTTCGGGCATGGGCTGAGTTACAGCCAGTTCACATACAGCGATCTGCGGCTGAAAGTATTGGAAAACGGCGAGTTATCCGTGCGTATGACCGTAAAGAACACAGGCACAGTGAAGGCTGCAGAAGTGATTCAGGTATATGTAGAGCCTCCACAATCCGCTGTTGCAAGGCCGGAACAGGAACTGGGTGCCTTTGGCAAGGTAATGTTGCAGCCAGGGGAGAGTGTGGAACAGGAATTCCGGTTGCCGTTCAGGGCGTTCGCTTTCTACAACGTGCTCATCAGCGACTGGCATGTCCTGGCAGGCAGCTACTGTATCCTGGTTGGCGCATCCAGCCGTGACATCCGGCTGGAAGGTGAATTGACACTGCCAGATAACCATCCCGGTTCACCGATCCCGGATCTGAGGCGGTCAGCCCCCGAATACTATGATCTCGATGAACTGCCCCATATCCAGGACAGCAGTTACTCCGCTGTATTGGGCGGTCCGCTCCCCGTACATTCCGCCAGACCGTTTACCCGTAATTCCACTCTCAAAGAGATTTCCGAATGTGCGCTTGGGCGCCAGATCGACAAACTGGTGCGTAAAATCACCCTGGGGGGAGATAACGCCGCCCCGCAGGAGGGACATGATTTGCGTGTGATGCTGGAACGACAGGCTCCTTACATGCCGTTGATCACCATCGTATCCGGGACGCGCGGTGCCATCAGCGATGAAATGCTGGATGGGCTCATTCTCTATATGAACCGAAAACGATTGCAGGGGGTGCTAAGGTTCTTCAAGGCCTGGAGAGCAAGCCGGAAGGCGAGCACAAAATGAAAGATGTGCGCTTTATCACCCGGGCGGACGATGCCGGCAGCAGTCGCAGCGCCAACCGCGCCATCTCCAGTGTGCTCAGGGCCGGTTTCATCAAGAATGTCTCCATCATGGCGCCCGGTGGTTTTGTTGATGATGCCGCAGAGTTGTTCGCGGATAAAAAAGGCATCTGCTTTGGCCTGCACGCCACCCTGAACGCCGAATGGGACCGGGTGAAGTGGGGACCGGTGTACGCCGGACTGGAAAACAGCGGTCTGGTGGATGAAAAAGGGATGTTCCTGCCAGACCCTAAATTGTTCACGCAAACCAAGCCGTCACTTGATATCATCCTGAAAGAGCTGGATGCACAGCTGGATAAATTGAGCCGGTCGGGGTTCGATATCCGCTACGTGGACAGCCACATGCTGCCGGAGATGTGGGTCGCCGGCCTCGAGGATGCCATGGATGCCTGGGCTCAACGGAAAGGCCTCCTGTATCACATGTATTACTATGCGTTGCCTCCAGGCTGGGAACGAGTGGCCAAGGACCCGCAACAGCTTCTGCCGGTATTGAGAGAACTTCCCTCGGGACAGTATTTTTATCTTATTCATCCAGCGTTTTCTGGAGCAGAAATGCTGTTGACCGGGAACAGCGAAACCAGCAGCGAACAGGTGGCCAAGGATCGTGACGCTGAAGCCCGCATGTTTTCCAGGAAATCGATGAAATGGCTGATGCGGTTCTTGAGCATCCGCTCCATGCGGTATGATGAAGCCAAACCCGGCCCGCGCCTGAGCCGCCAGGAATTAATGCAAATGTTCGGTTTGTAGGTCAAGACGAAGGAAGGAAACCACATGAATCTGTTTTTACGAATCCTTACCACCCTGACAGTGCCATATTACCTGCTGTTGGCGTGGATCAAGAAAGCCCCGAAATTCCCCGGCTCGTTTCCCAGGACTTACCGCTGGTATAAACAGGAGCTTGCCGGTTGCGTATCCTCTGATGGTTCACCCTATTTTGTGTATTTCAAGAAGGGAACAGTCAATAAGACGGTGGTGTATTTTTCAGGGGGGGGGCTATCCTGGAATGAATATACGGCAGCCCGCCCGACCACCATCGGAAGATTACTGCAGAACAAGGAATGTTATTATTATCCTTTTGTGCCCTATTACCTCGAACTGAATATGACCGGCCTGCTGGCCGCCGACGATAAACGAAACCCATTCAATGACTGGAATTTCATCTATCTACCCTATTCCACTGCCGATTTTCACATTGGAAACCATGACTTCCCTTATCCGAAGGGGAAGACAACAAAGATCCTCCACCACCACGGGGTACACAATACTCAAAAAGCCCTGGATGCCGCTCCGCGTGATTTTTTCGAGGCAGAGCAGGTTATGATCGGCGGTGAAAGCGCGGGAGGCGTCTCCTGCCTGGCCTGGGCCCCCGAGCTTGCCCTGCGTTTTAAAAAGTGTGAACAATTCATCGTATATTCGGACGGGGCCCAGTTGTGCGCTCCCGTCTGGAGTGGCATCCTGAAAGAAACGTGGAAGGCTGCCCCGGACCTCCAGGACTGTTTACAAAAAGATGGGCAGTTGACGAGGGATTTGTTCCTGCGCGCCTACGAATCTTTGGGTGGAAAAGCAGTGTATCTGCAATCCATCTCACCTTATGACGGGGTTCTCATTCCTTACGAAAATAAATTGAATGGCGGCCCATACCTACTGGAAAAACCCGGGCGGGAACAATTCCATGCCAATCTTGGAAATGCCATACGGGATTTGTCGACCCGGATACCGACGTATCGGTTCTTTATTTACAATCATGGGAAAGATCCCAAGACCGGCGCGACGGCTCATACGATCGCCCGTACGCCGAAAAATCTGCATGGAGATAAAACAGACAGAATCAGTGTAAGCGAATGGTTGCGATGCGCCATCGAACAGGCAGAGGTAAAAAATGTGGGTGCTCATTTTCTGGCAGGCAACGATCAAACCGTTTAGCATGGCACGCTTTTCAAGCACAATTCGTCTATAGATAAACACCATTGGGGTAAGGTTCCTTTGAAATTTTGGAACCCCTCTCAAGATTTTGTATCCGTATATAACGTATCCCCTTGGGCGACACATTTTTTATATATTGCGGTTAATTTCCGTAAATTTTTAAATCCCTCTTCAATAGCCACATCTGCACTGCACCGACCGCAGTGCGGTGCAGTGCCGAGGGTACAGGTGCCAAAACAGAGATTCGCACACTTCAAGTGTTATGAAATTCCCTTGGCCTAAAAGAGGCTGAGCAAAGGGCATTTTCTTAGAAGCCATCAAGGGGGAGCTGGCAAAGATATTCAGTTCAAGGAGATAAAAAGAATCAAGGCATCTACGCCCGGTCTTCTGGTAAAGAATTTTCACCGTCCACCACGATCAGTTGACCGGTGATATAACTCGCCCCGGGATCTGCAAGGAAGCGCACCGCATGCGCGACTTCTTCGGGAGAACCTGAGCTGTACTCGCCAGGACTTGATCTGACACTCAAGAATTAATGTACAACCTGGGTAGCAAAAACAGTGTCCGAACTTTAAATATCAGCCTCCTTTTTCTCGTACAAGGTATCTAACATTTTATTTTGGGCCAACTGTTTGATCTCTTGAAAAGTTTGGTGGAGTGTCCGACCAAAACAATATTTACCTGAATGGGTTCTTTCTGAATTGTAAGTCTGCATCCAAGCATCCAGGTCTGTCTGCAACTCTTCAAGGGTGTGATAGAGTTTTTTTCTAAAAGCGACCGCATAAAATTCTTCTTGAATGGTTTTGTAAAATCGTTCGTAAATCCCATTGCTTTGTGGGTGCCTGGCTTTGGTTTTGCTATGATCAATATCTTCAATGGCCAGATAGAGCTCAAATTCATGATGCTCCAATGCCCCACAGTATTCTGTTCCTCGATCCGTCAAAACTCACAGTAATCGAACCCCTTCCTGCTCAAAAAAGGGCAGAACCTGGTCATTGAGCATATCCGCAGCCACAATGGCGTTTTTCCGGTCATATAGCTTTGTAAAAGCCACTTTGGTGTAGGTATCGGTAAAAGTTTGTTGGTAGATACGCCCAACCCCTTTTATCGTGCCCACGTAGTAGGTATTCTGGGCTCCAAGATAGCCGGGGTGTTCTGTCTCGATCTCTCCCATCGCCACCTTTTCTTCTTTGGCTTTTTCGAGAGCCTGGACCTGGGACTCGCTCAAGATCATATTTTCTGCGGCCATTTTGGTTTCCAATCCTTTCAGCCGCTTCTGAAAAGTCTCTAACTGGTTTCTCAGCCAGATGGACCGTACCCCACCCGGTGAGATAAATACACCCTTTTCTTGAGCTCGTTGGATACCCTTACCTGTCCATAAGCGGGTAGATCAATTGCCATTTTCACTACCGCTTCTACAATCGCTGGGTCCACCCTTTTTTTTAGAATTGGTTTCTTGCGGCTGATTTCCTGGAGACCGGCTATGCCTTGCTCCTCGTGCAGCTCTTTGAACCGATAAAAACTGTCTCTGGAATATCCAAGCACCTTACATGCCTGGCTCACATTCTCCAATTGTTCTGCCAGGTTCAATAAGCCTAACTTCGTTTTGATTATCTTTTCTTCTGTTGTCTTTCTGACTCTCCTTGAACAATAAGATCATCGAAAACCACGCCTAAGGCCTGAGCAATTCTCATTAAATAGAAGAGATCACCTTCATTGATATTAACAGGGGAAGAGCAGCAACTGGTGGATTGAAATCTACAAAGATCTGCTCAAGATCCGTCATTTACTTATTGACTTTAGCGAAAAATATCTATACAATAAAGCAAACGATTGCGCAAACGATTGCTTTAATCCAATGACAAATCCACCTACGATCACAGATGTGGCACAATTGGCTGGCGTCTCTACGACAACCGTCTCGCATATTATTAATGGAACAAGGTATGTGAGCGAAGATCTCAAAGGCCGGGTGGAAGAGGCGATCAAGACCCTCGGTTATCAACCCAACAGCCTGGCCAGGGGGTTGCGGCGCGGGGAGAGCAAAACCATCGGTTTGATCGTGCCGGACAATTCAAATCCCTTCTTTGCTGAGATTCTCAGACAAATTGAAAATATTGGTTATGAGCATGGGTATTCCGTCATCTTGTGCAATAGTGACGGAGATATTAAAAAGGAGATCGCCTATACTGATCTCTTGTTTGCAAAACAGGTGGATGGGATCGTTTTTATTTCAACCAATAATTCATACGAGCACTTGCAACAGTTAACCAACAAAGGTATCCCGATCATTATTATTGACCGGGATATTCCTTTAAAAAGTACAGATGTTCTTCTTGTAGATAATTTTATGGGCGGGTATCTGGCCACCCAATACCTGATTCAGTTGGGCCATACGAAGATCGCCTGCATCACCGGGCCGTCGCTATTAACCCCCAGCGCGGAACGTGTGAATGGCTACAAAAAAGCGCTACAAGAAGCCAACCTTGAACTTAAACCTGAGTGGATCATTCCGGGTGATTTTCAATTTGATGGCGGCGAAAAAGGGATCGGGCAGATACTCAAGATGAGCGCCAGACCGACCGCGATCTTTGCCTGCAATGATCTGATGGCGCTGGGTGTCATGAGGGGGTTGCGTAATTCTGGCTACTCCGTCCCCCAGGACTATTCTTTGATCGGCTTTGATGATGTACCCCTTTCGTCGATCATCTCGCCTGCCCTGACAACCATTGCCCAACCGATCAATAAGATCAGCGAGTTGGCAATTGAACTCTTGCTCAAACGGATCCAATTGAATGATGAAGCAAAGGAAAGAACAGTCTTGCCAGTACAGTTGGTGATTCGTGAATCATGCCAAAAAACGGAGAATGCTTAATGACTGACATCGTTGTGCTGGGAAGCCTCAATATGGACCTTTCTGTCAACGTCAGGCGGATGCCCCTGCCAGGGGAGACGATCTCTGGCGGTGACCTGATAATGAATGCGGGGGGCAAAGGGGCAAACCAGGCTGCGGCATGCGCCAAATTGGGTACTAAGGTCTCCATGGCTGGATCCGTTGGTCAGGATGATTTTGGACGCAGCATGGTGGATGGTCTGAAGCAGCTGGGTGTTAATACTACATTCGTTAAAATGAATGCCGCTGTGCCCACAGGGACCGCCATGATCCTGGTGGAGGATGAAGGCGAGAACAGCATTGTCTTATCTGCCGGGGCGAATGCGACCGTGGTTCTGGATCCGGAGACTGCAAAACTGATTTCGGGTGCGAAAATGCTCATTCTACAATTAGAGATCAGCCCGAAGGTCGTTTATGCTGCCATCGAATTAGCTCACCAGAGCGGTGTAAAAGTGCTCTTGAATCCTGCTCCTGCGATTGAACTCCCCGCTGTTATTTATCCATTCATTGATTATCTTGTGCCAAATGAATCAGAGGCCTCTCTGCTTGCTGGTGTGGAAGTAGTAGATACGGCGAGCGCAGAGCAAGCTGCAGATGTTTTGCTCGCTAAAGGCGCCAAAAATGTGATCATCACCATGGGAGCCAAAGGGGCTGTTTGGGCATCGGTCGGACTGAAAAAAGCGATCCCGGCGCGTCCAATTGAGCCGGTGGATACGACCGGCGCTGGGGATGCCTTTATTGGCGGTTTTTCAACGGCCATAATTGAGGGCAAGTCTATAGAAGAAGCATTAAGTCTGGCTTCGGCATGCGGTGCCCTGGCAGCAACCAAAAGAGGCGCTCAATCCAGTTTACCAACCCGCCAAGAAGTAGAAAACTTCATGGCTTCAAAGAACAAGTCGTAGGAGGTGAAGACTGTCATTCTGCCCGTCTGTAAACCGCCTATCATATTCAAAAAGGAGAGAAGCATGAAAAAGTTCGTGTTTGTTTTGATCTCGGTTCTGCTGGCCGTAAGCCTTGTTGGTTGCGCCCAAACAAGTGGCACAACAAGCACCAAGAAGGTCGTGTATTTGATCAATGGCGCCCTTGGCGACAATGCATTCTATGATTCCGGTCAAAAGGGTATTGGCCAGATTGCCAAAGAGTTCGGTGTAGAAACCCGTACCGTTGAAGCCAATTTCGATGCTGGCAAGTACGAGCCTTCTTTGGATGCTGCCGTAAATTATGCTGATGTGATCTTTGTGATCTCCTACGGTTTTGAAGATCAACTTAAAGAATATGCAGATAAATACCCCAACAAGATCTTCGTCAATATCGATACTGTGGTCCAGAATGACAAGAACACCATTACCTCAGTTGATTTCATTGAAGAAGAATCTGCCTACCTGGCCGGTGTTGTAGCTGCCTATACCACTGAAGACACCAACCTTTCTGGCGTGAATGCAGATAAAAAGATCGGCGTTGTGGCGGGTGATTCAGATCCGGTTACAGAGGCCTTTATTTTCGCATATACCAATGGTGCCCAGTCCATTGACCCTGCAATTACAGTGGATACCAAGTATTTGAACAGTTGGGATGATACTGCCAAAGGTAAACAGGCTGCTTTACAACTGTTTGATATGGGTGACGATGTGATCTTTCAGGTTGCGGCTGCAGCCGGCATGGGTGTTTTGCAGGCAGCCGGAGAACGCGGTCTTTATTCGATCGGTGTAGATACCAACCAGAACGATCTGGTTCCGGGCCATGTAGTAGCCAGCGACATCAAGAACGTTGGAAATGCTATTTATGAGGTTTACAAATCCATTAAAGACGGCACCTATAAACCAGGTGTCACCTTGAGCTACGGCCTGGCCCAGGGTGGTGTTGATATTGATATGACCGCCAAGAACCCTGTTCTGCCCCAGGATGTTCAAGACAAAGTAAACGCAATTCGTCAGGATATCATCGACGGCAAGATCAAAGTAGAAATTTACAATCCGGGTAATTAGTTTTACTCCCCCCTATATCCGTTACGAGGCCGTAATTGGCTTCGTAACGGAACCTTAATGGTTCTGGCACAACTTCAAATACAAAAGCACCTCGCTATAAAATTTAGTAATATCCTAAATCGCTCAAGAACTTGAATATCGCGTCAGGCACGAATCTAGACTGCGGGAGTTTCGTTGTATGGAAACCATTATTGAAATGAACAACATCGTCAAGGTGTTTCCGCCAAACATTGTTGCATTAGACAAGGTCACGGTGGAATTCAAAAAAGGGGAGATTCACGCAATTGTTGGTGAAAACGGAGCCGGAAAAAGTACCTTGATGAAGGTGCTGTATGCTCTGGAATCCACCAATGAGGGTGATATTCTCTACAAAAACAAGGCTGTTCACTTTAAGGGTCCCGGAGAGGCCATGGCTGCCGGTATTGGCATGGTGCATCAGGAGATCTTGCTTATCCAGGAATACACTGTCTGGGAAAATATCGTTCTGGGGATTGAGCCAGTCGGTTTGTTCGGCAAGATCGACCGAGAGAAGGCCCGTAAAAGTGTTCGACAAAAAATTGAGGAATTCAAGTTCAACTTGAACCCTGACGATGTTGTTGAGAACATTTCTATCGCTGCAAGACAAAAAGTTGAGATTTTAAAGTTGCTGTATCGCAATGTGGAGATTTTGATCCTGGATGAACCGACTGCAGTACTGACCCCGCAAGAAATTCCGCAATTGTTTTCTGAGTTAAAGCGCTTACGCGATAATGGCAAGACGATCCTTTTTATTTCACATCATTTGGATGAAGTTCTTGAACTGAGTGACCGAATTACCGTGATGCGTAAAGGCCAGAAGATCGCCACTGTAGATGCCAAAGATACGAATAAAGTAGAACTGGCGAAAATGATGGTGGGAAGAAATGTATTGTTTCTTTCAAAAAGAAAACCCCAGCAGCCAGGTTCAGCAGTGGTATCCATTGAAGATCTGACCTATATCGACAGCAAAAAAAGAACCCGTTTGGAAAAAGTGAACCTGCAGATCCGCGCCGGGGAGGTGGTTGGCATAGCCGGCGTGGAGGGCAATGGACAGTTTGAACTGGTGAATTCCATCATGGGGTTGATCAATCCCACTGATGGCAAGATCCTGGTCAAAGGCAATGACCTGAAGAACGCCGATATTCTGGAAAGGCGGAAATTTATCTCCTTTGTCTCCCAGGACCGCAGCAAAATGGGCGCAGCCGTCAAAGCCTCTATTACCGATAATGTGATGATGACCCATCACCGTTTGAACCCAAAATTCACTTATTGGCATGGCCTTTTGCTTGACTACCATTATGCGCGTCAATTTACCAAAGATGTTGGAGAACAGTTCAGCATAAGCATGAGTTCGATCGATAGTCCGTTCAACTCGCTTTCGGGGGGTAACCAGCAAAAGGTGATCTTGGGGCGTGAGTTTCTATTGCAAACACCTTTTCTGCTGCTGGACCAGCCAACCCGCGGCCTGGATGTGGGCTCCATCGAATATGTCCATGAAGTCATTCTTATGATGCGGTCCGAAAACCGGGCAATTCTCTTGATCTCTGCTGACCTTGAAGAACTCTTTCAGATCTCTGACCGGATTGTGGTCATCAACCGCGGTCGGATCGTTGCCGATCTTCGCACTGAAGAAACCAGCGTGGAACAGGTGGGGTATCTGATGCTGGAAGGAAAGGAAAAAGAGAATGCGTAAGAAATTATTAAGCGGCATACTCGGTATTCTGGTGGCGTTGCTGCTGGGTGCAATTGTCATGCTCATCGAAGGCTATGACCCAATTGCGACCTACGGAGCGCTGTTTAGTTACTCACTGGGCGGTTTTTACCCATTTACGACCACGTTACGAAATGCTGTTCCACTTATATTGACCGGTCTGTCGGCTTCCATTGCCTTTGCGTCTGGCCCGGTCAATTTGGGTCAACCCGGGCAGTTTTTGATCGGTGCCTTGTTTGCAACAATCGGTGGCCTATATATCCATCTGCCCATTTATCTGGAAATCCCGCTGCTGATTGCGCTGGCAATGATCGGAGGTGCGCTCTGGTCAGGGCTGGCTGCGATGATGCGGCGCTGGTTTGGCATGGATGAATTCATCACCACTTTGATGCTCAACATGATCGCCGATTTTTTGACCTATTGGGCCATCTCTTACCCATTCTTCGATTCCACAGCCTACTCCCCCATGACCCCGCAGATCGATAAGGCGGGGTGGTTGCCAGAATTTGGCGACTTCAATACCAACATTATTATCATGATCCTGGTCTTTATTGTGGTTTGGTTCATTTTCCGCCGCTTCACCGCCGGGTATGAGTGGCGCCTGACCGGGCAAAATTCTATCTTCGCCCGCCTGGGCGGTTGCAAGATCGATAAAAATTACGTTACCGTCATGTTGCTCACCGGTGCCCTGGCCGGGCTTGCAGGCGGGTTGCTGGTGATGGCCGGGCCACACCGTTTCATCAAGGGTATTGGGGCCAACTACGCCTGGGATGGTGTGATGATCGCCATGGTGGCCAATAATGATCTGATCGGCACACTCCTCTACGGCTTCTTCTTCAGCTCCCTGCAGTCGGGCGCAGTGGGAATGGAATTGATCACGGCGGTGCCCAGTGAGTTCATTCAAGTCTTGCAAGCGGTCATCGTACTTATTATTGTGGCGGGACGCGGGGTTCTGGATATTGTACTCAACCGCATCCAGGTCATCCGCAGATCCAGGGAGAGGGTGGCATGAATGTATTCATCGGATTGATCAATGGCATGATCGCAGGTGCCACTCCTATCCTTTTGGCCGCTTTGGGCGGTACCTTTACGTATTACGCAGGCATCTTCAACATTGCCATGGAAGGCATGATGCTGGGCGGCGCATTCTTTGGAGTGCTCGGGTCTTATTACTTCCACTCCTGGCCAATGGGCATTCTCTTTGCGGTGCTGGGGGCTCTGTTAATGGCTTTGATCTTCATCGTCTTTACGGTCTATTTGAAGACCGATGAATTTGTTACGGGTATTGCATTGAACCTTTTTGCAGTTGGGGCGACCACCTATATGTTAAGGCAGATCTTCAACGTGAAAGGCTCATTTTCTGATCCGGGCATCATTTCGATCCCCAAAGTTGATATTCCCTGGATCGCAAATATCCCGGTGATCGGCAGCATTTTGAGCGGTCAAAATTTGATGATCTACGTCACGGTCATTGCTGTGTTGATCTGTGTTTTCGTCATCTTCAAGACCCGCTTTGGGTTGAGGTTGCGCGCAGCCGGCTACAATGCTCCCAGTTTGGATTCAAGCGGCGTAAAAACATCTTCCATGCGCATCTGGTCGCTGCTGATCTGTGGGGTGCTGTGTGGTTTTGCAGGCGCTTACCTCTCACTGGGATATGTGACCATGTTTGTTGAAAATATGACGGCTGGCCGGGGTTGGATCTCGTTGGCGGCAGTGATCCTGGTGAACGGAAATCCGTGGGGGATTGCCTTGATCTCCCTGGTGTTTGGCTTCACGGATGGTCTTGGTCTCTTCTTGCAAAAGTTCATGCCAGACCAGTTCACAGCCATGGTTCCCTACCTGGCCACCCTGGTCTCTCTGTACTTCTACTCGATTCAGAAAAGGAAGAAAGCCCAATGAAAAAAGCCTGGCAGATCGAACGTGAGTTGAGGGTTGCGGCGGTTCCTGTAGATAGAAGGGTCAACCAGTCTCATTACAAGGATGAGGAAGCTGCATTTAATACCATTCCGGCAGGGGATGACCTGCTGCGTCTCTTCTGGGAGTCCAAAGTGCCCGGTTCTTATGCTCCTGAGATCCCTTACCTTGAGATGGTACAGGCTGCCTATACAAAAGGGTATGACACCACTCAAGCGGAGGGGATTCTGCCCCGCGCCCTGGATTTGGCGAAAAGCGACAAAATTGACGAGCTGCGTGCCGTCACCGCTGAATTGCTGGAAGCCCTCAACAATGCGCGCCCTGATCCACAGCACCCCTGCCACCGGTTTGAACACCCTGCCACCTGGTTGGAGGTTAAATCAGCCATGGGCAAAGTGCAGGAGGGTCCGATCGCCTTTGATAAAAGTGATCTGAAGGAACGGATCTATCAGGGCTGGCTGGGACAACTAAGCGGCGGCTCATTCGGAACCGCTCTCGAGGGGTACACCGGCGAACAACTCACCCGGTTGTACGGCGACATACGAACCTACATCTGCCCGCCTGAAACGACCAATGACGATGTTGTCTATGAGTTGGTCTTGCTGGATGTGTTTGAGAAGTTGGGCAAGCAGCTCAATTCTCATGAGCTGGCGGTTGAATGGATCAAACAAATTCCTTTTGGTTGGTCGGCAGAGTGGATCGCTTTGCGGAACCTTTCTATGGGGATCTTCCCGCCGCAATCTGGATCTTTCATGAACCCTTATTCAAACTGGATCGGTGCTCAGATGCGCGGCATGATCTGCGGCATGTTGGCTCCTGGATGGCCCATGGAAGCCGCCCGTTTGGCGCACATCGATGGTGAGGTCAGCCATGATAATAATGGTGTTTATGGCGAAATGTTCGCTGCTGTTTTGACCTCGTTGGCCTTCGTACGGAAAGACCCGCGTGCGTTATTGGCAGAAGCGGCTGAATACGTGCCTCAAAAGAGCTTTTACGCATCCGTACTGCGCGACTGCCTGGCGGTGGTCTCCAGCCAGGCCAATGCACTGGATGCCTGGGAAATCTTAGATGACCATTACAAAGAATATAACTGGATCGATGCCCATCCCAATATCGCGGCTGTGATCGTTTCACTCTGGTACGGGAAGCTGGACATGACAGAATGTTTCTCCGTGTTGGCAAAATGTGGGCTGGACGTTGATTGTAACGGCGGTCTGGTCGGCAATGTTCTGGGTGTCATTCAGCCCGTTCCTGAGCAATGGGCCAGTCCTTTGGGTGACCTGTTGGAGACCTATTTGCCAGGAAAAGCAAAACTCTCTATTAAGGAATTGGCTGAGCGGACTGCATCTCTGGCTTTGTAGTCACCACATTGCTACCTTGCACACCTTTGACTCTGAATCGTTAACAAAAAATGGTTCCCGACCCGAACCGATCGCACCGGAACGAATTGGCTGGTGTCTTATATCCCCCAATACCCGTATTAGAGAGTTGAAAATGCGCTTTTGGATGATGTTTTATCCTAAAGCGCATCCTATTCTTAACTTATAGTCATGCCGCCATCCACGGTGTAGAGTCCTCCGGTGATGTAACTGCTTTCGTCGCTGGCGAGGAAGAGCATCAGCGCAGCCACTTCTTCGGGTGTGCCATAGCGTTTCAGTGGAATAGAAGCCGAAAAGTTTTGCTTCACAGATTCGGCAGCGCCTGGGGCTGCCATCTCTTCAATCGAACGCATCATACGCGTTTCAATGGGTGCAGGATGGACGGTATTTACCCGGACTTTGGCTGGTGCCAGTTCCATGGCTGCGGTGCGCATGATACCGATCACGGCATGTTTGCTGGTGACATAGGCTGATAACCCCGCCGAACCGGTAAGACCGGCAACCGAAGAAGTGATCACGATACTTCCCCCACCTCGCTTGGCAATTTCTGGTCCAGCATATTTGACCGCCAGCCAGGTTCCGCGCACATTGATCGCCAAAACTTTGTCAAACATTTCCACCGGATAATCAACTATAGGAGCGACAGCCCCTTCAATGCCCGCATTGGCTAACAGAATATCCAAACCGCCAAAGCGGTCCACGGCTGCCTTAACAAAAGCAGCGTTGTCTTCTGGCTTTGTGACATCGGCGACAAAGAAGCTGGCAGCGGAGCCAAGTTCCGCCGCCAGTTTCTGCAGAGCCGACTCGTTAATATCTACCAGCAGAACTTTTGCGCCTTCCTTAACAAACAACTTGGCTGCAGCAGCGCCAATCCCGCCGGCGCCGCCAGTAATTATTGCAGCTTTTCCTGATAAACGTCCCATATTAACCTCCAGAATTGAACTAACTCATTCCAACGAAAGGACTGCAATGGATTTTTGGGATGAACATTCCTGACAATTATTATATTACTTGTCTAATTATATTTCAAGTGCATGTACACCAGTCAAACTGTAAAAGACCAAACCCAACGTACCTGGCCCAGCGTGAACCCCAATCACAGGACCCATTTCGGAAGTGACCAATTCAACACAATTGAACCTTCCGCGGATCTGTTGTTCCAGCTCATGGGCTTCATCCGGGATATTGCCATGTAGAATGGCAACGTTTACCTCAGCACTGCCAACATTCGTTTCCATGATTTCCAACAAACGGGTAATCGAGCGTTTGCGTGTGCGTTGGCGCTCCAGCGGCTCGATGCGTCCATCTTTAATATAAAGAATGGGTTTGATATTCAGCGCCGAACCAAGGAAGGCCGTGCGCGCCACCGATGCGTCCCCCCTTATGCAGATACTCTAATGTGTCCACGGTAAAAATGACGTTGATCCTTCGTTTGATCTCCTCTACAAGCTGAATCACGGCTTGTGCATCCTGTCCCTGCGCCGCCACCCGGGCAGCAGCAATCGCTATCATGCCTAGTCCCAAAGAAACCGATTCGGAGTCAATGATATGGACTGGAACTTTGGTAAACTGTTCTTTTGCCATCTCTGCGGACTGGAGAGTGGCGCTCATGTGATGTGAAATCACAACGGTCACAATTTCATCCACTTCATCAGCCAGCCTGGTATACAGATTAATAAAATCCGCAGCGGTGGGTTGTGAGGTAGTGGGCAGTTTCTTACTGGCATGCATCATACGGTAAAATTCAGAGGCTTCCAGATCCACACCCGCCTGGTAGGTTTTGTCATCGAAATTCACATAAACCGGGGCTACATGGACTCCAAGTTGTTCCCCCTGAGCAGGGGTCAGAGAACAAGCACCATCCGTTACAATTGCAACTTTTTGCTTTTTCATGTTTTTCTCCATAATCAATTAATTGACACTTCTTTTTTGTTATGGAAGCTGTGCCAATTTTCTCCATTAAGAACGGTTGCGCTGATGCGTTCTCTAATTTCAAGTGGTGAAGCTTCCATTCCTGGCAAGTCAAAATGAATTGGAAGGATATATGGAGCATCAAATTGCTTTGCCGTTCGGATTACAGTAGATTTGTAGCGTTTTGACCCAAAGGGTGTCGTGCGCCATGGCAGGCACAAAATGTCCGGACGAACCGTCAGGGGGGCTTCGTGAGCATCGCCAATATGCAAAAGGTCCGCTTCATCCTGAATGAGAAATGAAAGCGGGGTGCCGCCTGGATCTGGAAGTCGAAACCTGAATAATAAATTCATAACAATGTACATTGGATCTTTCACAGCACTAAAACCGGGAAGAATTTTAATGTTTTCTATCTGTTCTCCAGCCTTTACCGGTTTAAGTCGCGATGCGGGGATGCCCATTTTATGAGCAATTTCGCATACATCAGGCGCTGCCAAAATAAGACCACTTGATACAGATGCAATCTTACCAATATGGTCTTTATGAGCATGGGATACGCAAATGAATTCCACATCGGGCAACGGCGGATGAGTAAAATCCGGATCAATTAAGATATGGTGCTTTCCGAGAATTTCCACGCAAGAGTGGCCAAGATACCTGATTTTCATACAAATCCTTTCTACTGTCTCAAAATGAGCCAGGTCCTTAAGTTCCCCTTTTCCCCACCATCATTCGCCAAAGAGCAATCACACCCAGACTGAATCCAAGAAAATAAACCGGCCAATTAAATTGTGAAGGTTTTAAATTACTTAATGTTGATGCGTCTGCAGGTAACGCTATTAATGCATCCGCCATAAATGTATATAGCAGTATCAAAACGCCAGTGATTAGGCATACCCAAAACCAGGCGTCAATATGAAGAGCTTGTTTTTTTTCCGTTTTGATCACTGCAATAATTCCACCTGTCACCATCAATAGAGCTATCAGGACGGGAGATAGTACTGGTCCCCACCAGGGGAGGGGAATCAAGAAAAGCAAATCCGGCTCAATTATGCTCCGAGGCCAGCCAATAAAAACCCGTAACCAGATGTAATAAAAAATATCCCACAAGCCAAACGTGATGAAAGTAAAACCGACCCTGGATTGAAACGTCTCTCCAGCAATCCACCCAATGCAAAGGAGCATTACCAATGTTGTCAATTCCCTTCCCACTTCAATTACAGCAATTTGTTTATCGAAAGGAGGAACCTGGAGAATTAAGTTGGTGATGCCGTATACACGCCGCAAATAGACAACCACGGCGGCTTCCAAATATGCCATAGCAATTGAAAAGACCGAAACCCAAAAAATTTTAGAAAAAGCTCTATCCATTTTTAGACTCGAAATCCTGAATGGCATGCTGGTCAAGAAAATGAGCGCCCTCAACATAAATGCCTTTGGCAAAAACCGCCACAGATTTATCCGGCAATAAAATTTCACCTGAAGTTTCAATACGCCTTTTCGCTTTGCCGCTTATCGCACCGCGGATCAGGATGGGTTCACCTAATGGAACCGGTTTACGATAATCTATCATTAGGTTTACGGTAACAACACGGTAACCAGCTTGCCAAATCGCCAGTCCCATGGCTTCGTCTAATACTGCTGCTGATGCACCTCCGTGGACAAAACCAGGAGGTCCTTGGTGATGAATGGTGAAGATAAAACTACTTTCAATGTGGTTTTCATCATCAAAATACCATTCTACGCCAATACTATTGGGGTTAGCTTTACCACAAACAAAACACGAACCATGCTCACGTATTTTTTCCATCATGAAAAATCCAGTTTGCGCCTAATTATGCTGATGAGGTTCTCTTTGTATCCAGCTCTTGTGATCTTGAATATCACGATCTAAGAAAATCCGACGGAGAATCACATTCCGGCGTTCGATTGGATCGGCTGGGAGAGGTCTGCGGTTTGCCTCAAGTCGTTTGACAATGGTAATAACCGTCATTCCTGCTGATAGCCACGGCACAACGGGAGAGCCGTTCAAGGATGGGGAAGCTATTGGCAAGCTCATCACGACAAGTAATGGTATCGCAGGCGATCCAAGTACGTTGCCGATAGCCAAACCCGCCAATATAATCGGAACTCCCCAGGGGAAAAGGACCAACAATACACCTAAAAATGGGCTGAATCCTCGTCCCCCATGAAAATTCAGGTAAACCGGCCAATTATGACCAACGATAGCCGCAAACCCAACCAGCATGGCTGCGACCTCTCCCAAACCCAGACGCAACCCCAACCACACAGGCAGTGCGCCTTTGAAAATATCAAAAAGACCGACCGGAACCACAGACCACTTGGCAACGTGTTCCCAGACCATAGAACCGCTGACTGTCCCACTGCCGTAATTACGCAAGTCGATGCCTTTAATCCATTTTCCGGCAAGATACCCGCTTGGTATTGAACCTAACAGGTACCCGAATAATAGTAAGAATACAAAACTCACGATCGACCAGAATTGAGTCAAATCGCTCATGTTAGGAATCCTCCAAAAACAATCCACCTTTTACTCATAGTAATAGCCCAATCCAACCACCCCTGGTCCGGTATGAACGCCCATTACGGGCGTGAATTCAGTGTGGAAGAATTCTGTCGGTTGCAATTGTTGCAAGGCTAATTCCTGCAGGCGTGCAGCCTGTTCCGGGGCATCCGCTTCCATAATGGCCAGATGCAGTTTCCGGTTTCTCTCGGCCTGTCGCGCCACGTAATCCACGATGGCTTGTAGAGCATTGTTTTCGCCGCGAACCCGGCTCACCGGTGTCACTTCCCCATCCTTGATAGAGAGGATGGGGTTGATTTTGATCAGGTTTCCAAGCATGTAGGCGGCCTTGCCGATGCGCCCACCGCGCGCCAGATATTCCAGTGTTTCCAGCGTTGCAGCGAAGCCGATGCGCCGTTTCGCCTCCTCGGCCGCTCGCCGCACTTCTGCCAAAGGTTTTCCTGCCGCAGCTACCCGCGCAGCAGCAATGGCTATAAAACCTTGTGAAATGGTCGCCTGCCCGCTGTCCAGCACCTCAACGATCCGGTCTGGAAACTCTTCCTGCACTATCTTGGCTGCCTGGCAGGCTGTGCTGTAGCCCCCGCTCAGTTTGCTGGAGAGCGCCACGTAATACACCGCCTGCGCCCCGGCGTGCAGACAAGCCTCGAAAGCCCGCTGGTACTGCCCTAGCGAAGGGGCAGTGGTGGTCGGCATGACGTTTTCGAGGCGCATGCGGCGGTAAAGTTCCTTGGGTACGAGGTCAATCCCATCCAGATACAGCTGTCCATCAACAGACACGGTAAACGGGATGACCGTAATATCCAACTGCCGCGCCATCTCCGCCGGCACCTGGGCCACGCTGTCGGTCACGATAGCGACGATCGGTTCGGTATCCTTGATTGTTCTTGGGGTGCGATTGGCTGTGTCCATAGGTTAACCAGTCCTTTCATGCAAATTGTCTGAAGATACACCAGCCATCAGAAAAGGACAATGCTTAATCATGATCTGGTATTACTTCAGGAGAAAAACTACATCCGCCGGCATACCAGGCTTGAGCTTCAGATCGGGATTGGGCACAATTAATTTAATGGCATAAACCGTAGCTTGCCGCCCATCGACGGTCTGGACATTGCGAGGGGTGAATTCGGCTTGCTCCGAGATGTGTGCCACCGTTCCTGTAAAGGTTTCATTGGGGTAGGAATCCACAGTGAGTGAAACCTGATCGCCGAGCTGTACCTTTCCGTATTCGGTTTCGGGGATGTACACCACCAGTTCCACCTCTTCCAACTGACCAATTACCATGACCACGCCAGCCGGAGCGACGGTTTCGCCTACTTCCAGGTTACGGGTCAACACCACCCCATCGGATGGGGCAACGATGATCGTTTTCGCAATCTGCGCATCAATCAATTCAAGGCTTGCCTGCGCCTGATTAGTGGCGACCTTTGCTTGCTGGGCGACAGCCTCAGCCTGCTCAAGGGCTTTCTTGGCAGCTATCACGCGGGGCGCATCCAACCCGGTTTCCAGTGCGCGCGAGTAATCCAATGCCGTGTTATGGGTTTCCTGGGCAATAAAGACTTTGGCGCGTGCTTCGAGCACATCAACGGCGCCCTCCGTAGTTAACGCTTTATCATAATCTTGTTGCGCATCTTCTAGGTCAGCTTTTGCATCGTCAAAGGCTGTCTGGGCTTCATCCTTCAAAGCCTGGCCTTCCTGCGCTTCATTTGCCTTATCCAGCACACTTTGAGTAATTTGGTAAGCCAGGCGGGCATCAGCAAGCCGCTTCTCTATATCGAGAAAACTCTGACTGGCGGATCGTTGTTCGACCGATGACAGGTTTTCCTGGGCTTGACTTAAAGCCGTTTCAGCGGCTACCAGATACGCTTGGGCGGATTCCATTTTTTCAGCCTTGCTAAAATACCAGGAAGGCTGATCAAAATCAACCGGCATATCAGCCATCCAGTCAGCCGTACGATTGGGCTGCTCCTCGCTCAAGGCGGCTTTGATTGCCGCGTCATATTGCACCTGAGCAGATGCTAAACCCGCCTCAGCTACGACGGCCGCAGATTGAGCCGTTTCCAGGCTGGCAGAGGCAACATTACGTTGAGCACGGAGCAAGCTGTCATCCAGGCGGAAGAGTTCATCACCGGTCTTGACCTGCGCACCTTCCTCAAAGCTGACCGAAACAACCTGGCCGCCAATTTGGGGCGCGACGTTGACTTTACGTGCGGAAATCGTACCGGAAGCTTTTAGTTCAGTGTTGTTTGCGCCGTTAAGCGTGTCGCAGCCACTTAACCCCACACTGAACACGACGATGAGAGATACAAGTATAGCGAGATGTTTTTTCATTTTGAACTCCTGAATATTAATGAATGAATCCTTGTGTCAAGAAGGGGAATGTTCCAGATTGGAGGCTACAGGCGCTTATGGAACATCAAAACACTGGCAAAGAACACAACAATACTGAATACAGACATTGGCCAGATCCAATTCCATAGGACAAAGAAATCAGCACCCTTGAGAATGATGCCGCGTACAATTGATGCCGCGTACAATCTCAAGGAAATATGTTACTGGTAATAGGTAGCCAGAATAGTAGGCCAGCCAGGGCATATTCTCGCGCGGAAATAACAATCCTGCCAGCAGGAAGGATGGCAGCATAATGAACGATGACATATACATAGCCTGCATTTGGGTTCGCGAGATAGTCGAGATCAACACGCCCAGGCCGAGCGAACCGAGCAGGAAAATCAAGCTTAAACCTGCCAGTAAGGCAATGCTTCCGGCCACTTTCACGCCAAACAGGAACGCACCAGCGCCCACAGTCATGGCAACATTCAGGAAGGCTACCAGCACAAAAGGCAGAATCTTTCCGAGAATCAATTCCCAAGAACGTACAGGTGTGACAATTAACTGTTCCAAAGTGCCCTGCTCGCGCTCACGTACGATAGCGAAGGCGGTCAGCAACAGGGTCTGGACTTGCAGAATGACCGCCACCAGGCCGGGTATCATAAAATTCATTCGGCGCATGTCTGGGTTGTACAAATAGCGTATGTGCGTGTCTATTGGCAGGCTGATAGTCAAGCCCGCTCCACTGCGTTCAAGGCGTTGAATGAGGATTTGTTGCGAAGTCGCCTGGCTTACGGTTTCTGCAGCCAGTTGCGCGGTCTGGGCCACGGTCGGATTTGAACCGTCAATATAAAACTGGATTGTTCCCACTCCGCCGGTGCTGATGTTACGCCCAAAATCTTCGGGGATATAAATACCCGCCTTGACCGTGCCAGCATCAAGCATCTCCAGAATTTCAGCTTCATTTTGAGCAACGTGGGTGACCAAGTAGAATCCACTCGCGCTGAATTTCTCCAGCAGGGTGCGGCTGGCGTCCGTACGCGAGAGGTCAGCTACTGCCAGAGGCAAATCTTCCACGTCATTGGCAACTGCATATCCCAGCAGAATCAACATCATCACGGGCATAACAATGACCAATGCCAGCGTACGCGGGTCGCGGATAATATGCAGCCATTCTTTGCGAACAATTGTCGCCATGCGGCGAAAACCCTGTCCCATGTATGCCTCCTATTCGATTTCTGCCCGCAAACGCAGGCGATTTTCTTTGTCGACCAGGGAAACGAATACGTCTTCCAAAGATGGCAGAACGCGCTCGATGCGTCGGGGGTCAATGCCATTCTGAACCAACGCCTGCCGGATGGCGTGCTCTGCTGTTTCTGCCTCGACCAGTACGTGGAGCGACACACCGTGCGCAGCCACGTCTGTAACTTCAGGCAAGGCTTGCAGAACAGATTCGGCGGCTCCGGGTTGGTCGCAGTCTACTTCCAGCAAAACCCCTTCCATCGCTTCCTTGAGCGAATCGGGGTCGTTCAGCGCGATTAGCCGTGCATTGTACATCATGCCGATCACGTTGCAAAACTCGGCTTCATCCATGTAGTGGGTGGTCGCCAGCACGCTTACGCCCTGCCCGGCGAGGGTATAAATCATCTCCCAAAACTCGCGGCGCGAAATGGGGTCCACGCCTGCAGTAGGTTCATCCAGAAACAGCATTGGCGGCTCGTGGACGATGGCGCAAGCCAGCGCTAACCGCTGCCGCCACGCGCCGGAAAGGTCGGCGGTCAGTTGCTTTTCATGCCCGCGCAGGCCCGCCATGTCAATCAATTCGGCCAGGCGCGGTTTGAATGTCTTACGCTTTACGCCATACAGGTTGGCGTAAAAATCCAGATTCTCATACACAGTCAGGTCGTTATAGAGCGCAAATTTCTGCGACATGTAGCCAATGTGTTGCTTTACATCCTCTGCCTGCCTGGCGACATCGAATCCCATCACCCGCGCTTCTCCTGAAGTGGGCTTTAGAATTCCACACAACATCCGAATGGTGGTGGTCTTTCCCGCCCCGTTCGGTCCAAGCAATCCGAAAATCTCGCCACGCGGAATTTCAAAACCGACCTGGTCCACGGCTGTAAAATCACCGAACAGGCGCGTCAATTGAACAGCTTCAACGGCGTTCTCTGCACTCATGCCTGCTCCTTCTGCTTTTCCACCAAATATATGAATACATCCTCCATCAAAATTCGCGCTTCTCTCAGAATGCTGATTTGCGCCCCGGCTTTTTTCAAATCATCATTGATCCGTGGCATGACCGCATTAGGGTTGTCAACCGACAAGCGCAGGCGGTCGCCGACGGCTCTCCAACTCAACACACCTTCGGTCTGGTCTGCTACGGCGCGCAAGGCGTGCCGTGGTCTGGCTTTAACCTCCACAATTTGGAAGGGCATTTGCTTTTCCAGTTCGATAGGCGCGCCGGTTATAAGCATACGTCCCTGGTTGATGACGCTTACGGTACTGCACCGCTCGGCTTCATCCATGTAAGGTGTGCTGACCAACACGGTTACGCCTTGCTGGATGACCTTTGCAAGCAAATGCCACAACTCACGTCTTGAAACCGGGTCCACGCCGGTGGTGGGCTCGTCTAACAGCAAAATCTTCGGCTCGTGGATAAGGGCGCAGGCGAGGGCTAGTTTTTTGCGCATCCCGCCTGAAAGGTTCTCACTGCGGCGGGTGGTGAACTCAGTAAGCCGGGCAAACTCCAGCAATTCATCAATGCGTTTTTTTTGTTCCCTGGCAGGTACACCGTTGATGTCGGCAAAGAATTTCAGGTTTTCCATCACGCTCAAATCGGGATATAAACTGAAGGCTTGCGGCATGTACCCTAATAAAGCCCGCACATCTTCGGATTGTTTCATTACGTCAAAACCCGCCAGGTGAGCGGAACCGGATGTCGGTTCCATCACGGTGGATAGAATGCGGAGGAGTGTGGTTTTTCCCGCACCGTCGGGACCGACCAGTCCATACAGTTGACCGGACTCGACAGTCAGGTCAATCGTATCAATAGCCGGACGGTCCTCTTTTTTTTGACCGGGATAACGTTTTATAAGTTGAAGAGATTCAATCGCTATACTCATGTCACCTTTCCAAAAAGACCAAAGAATTGGGCGAAAATTTTATGCCTTGAAGATTGGAGCAAATACATCTTTCATACTGTCACCCAACCGGCGGCACAGGCGCGGTTCCATATCCATGACAAGAGACTGGTAACGGCGGATGTGCTCCAGAAAGAGCTTATTCCATTCTACATCACTGTTACTTTCATTCGCCAGTAATCCCAGAGTAAAACCGCCCAGCAACATCAGACCCGAGCGGGTAACCGTACCCTTCCACTCAATAATCTGAGGCAGGTGTTCAGCCAGAACCCGACGTCCGGCTCCTTTGCCAAGCCGCAGGATAACGATGGTCATGACTTCAATGCAATAGCGAAGAACATCTGGAACATCCGGTGGCACACGCGCCAGTATTTCCTCTGCCAAAACATGGTCATTCAATCCTCCCCCACGGATCTTCTCCATGATTTGTGTCCTGACATTTTCCCAGTTGCCCTGGTCAGTATCTCCAGCCAATTCATTGAACGACTGGCGGGCGCTCTCCGTTGGCAGAAAGACTATTTCGGAACGCCCAACTACTGGTTTGTCAGAATCGAGACGATATTGGGAAGTCACCAAACCTTTTTCTTCGAGCAGGCGCAGCATGTCGTACGCTGTGAATGGACTGACCCCAATTCTTTCGGCAAGCGCTGAATAATGGATCGGACCATTCAATTCGCGATACAGGTCAAGCAAGCGTTGAACAAAAGTTTCCTGACGGTGGGTGAGTTTCATGGTTGTTTTTTCCAAAAAGACCAAAAATTATGTGGGATTTTACTTCCTCGTAGTGAATAGGTCAAGGAGAAGTGGACAAGATGAAATGGATAGGTATTCTTAAGTCCGGAAGTGATGTTAACCACTCTTTCAAGCGCCTGAGACGAAAAGCACGGATGTGCCCATGGACTCTGTGCTGATTCGATAATCAGCCGTAAGCTTCCCACAGCCGCCGCGCCAGCCCAGCAATTTCTTTCTTCTGTTCCAGGGAAAGTTGAAGGCGCGGCGAATTCGCGGGAGATGTGTCGGCATTTTCTACGATCAGCACTTTAGCGTCCGGGCTGAAGGTATGGGAATGCCAGACAGTTTTTTTGATGTTGTATAGAGTGAAGGGGAGCATATTCTGAGCGAAGATGCGTGTGACCTCATCGCCCCCCTCGCCGAGGAACAAAATGCAGTGTCCCTGTAGAAGAACAAAGACCTCATCAGTTTCATCGTGACGTTGAAATTCAGTGATTTGGTCGGGGAGCAGATCGGGCGTGTAGTTCATCAGCGCGACGCGCCAGAGGGGGAAATTAATCAGACGTTGATAGCCCTGACCCTGGAATTCGTGTGTTTCGAGCAGGGCGGATGGTATGGGGAAAATTTTCATATGATAAATTCCTTGACAAGAGAAAAGTTTAATGCTAATTGTAATGACAACGTTGACGACAACGTTGTCATTACAATTATAAAGGATTTTGAGGATAATGCATGGTTACATTGAAAGACGTGGCACGCGCTTCGGGTGTTTCCATAAAAACGGCTTCCAGGGTGGCCAACGGCACTGCCGAAGTGTCTGCTGAAACGCGCCATCGCGTGGAAGGGGTAATTTCAGATTTGGGCTATCACCCGAACACGATGGCCCGTAGTCTGGTTAATGGCCGCTCAAACACCGTGGGGGTCATTATTCCTCATTCGGCCGGCTATATTTTTTCCCACCCATTCTTTAATGAAGTCTTGCGCGGTATCGCTGAAGTCCTGGCAAACAACAATTTGAATTTACTGTTGCAGCTCGCCCACCAGGACACTCCTTATGCACAGTTATACAATCAAAGTCGCGTGGATGGCCTGATCTTCATGAGTGTACCAACAGGTGATCCAAACTTGGAAGAGGTGCTGGAAAGCAAATCTCCATGCGTGTTCACCTGTCGAATTGTAGAAGAAAACAATCCCACACATTGGGTGGATGCTGATTTTGTCGGCGGCTTGGAACAGGCTGTCGAGCATTTGTTCTCGCTGGGACACCAGCGCATGGCATTGCTGGCTGGGCCTCGCAATCTCGTCTCAGTACAACTTCGCGTTAAGGGGTACAGGCAAGCCGTAACGAGGAATGGACTGACAGTGGACGAGGATAACATCCACTATGTAGATTTTTCATCTGACGCTGGGCACGACCTCGCCTTCCAGTTGATGACAAAACCCAATCCCCCTACAGCCATCCTGTGCGGCGATGACATGATGGCGATCGGCGTCATTCAAGGCTTGCAGGAAGCTGGGCGACGCGTTCCGCAGGATGTTTCCGTGATCGGCTTTGACGATATCAGTCTGGCACGCTTTTCTGTGCCGCCACTTACAACCATCCACCAGGATACGTATCGCAAAGGGCAAATAGCGGCGGAGACTCTCATCCGGCTGATGACCAAAGGAATTGAAAATTCACCTTTCCAAGAGATACTCTCAACACAGCTCATCATCCGCAACACAACTGCACCTGCGCCCCGCTAAACTTATGAATAGAAAGGAGGAGAAAGCGATCATCAGGAATGCCCTGCTTTACTAAACTGCTCGTTCAAGGTAATTTATTCACCAGCTTATTCAAGGAGATGATCATGAACATAACCACGAAACACAAGCGACCGACCCTGTATTGGGGTTTGAGCGCCTTAATGGTTGTTTCTTTTAGCCTTGCGGCTTGCGCGCCGGTGCAAACCGCCACCAGTACGCCAACTGAACCGCCGTCAGTGACGACAGAAGCCCCGGCCCCCACTCCCACCGAGGAGCCCCAGCCTCTGCCTCCTATTACGATTCTGATTAATGAATCTCCGTGGCTCCCAGGTTTTGAGGCGCTGGTCAACAAATATGTGGAAG
The DNA here is from genome assembly GCA_963714465.1 of uncultured Chloroflexia bacterium. Classification (GTDB taxonomy): domain Bacteria; phylum Chloroflexota; class Anaerolineae; order Anaerolineales; family Anaerolineaceae; genus UBA6107. The sequence goes on from CAVQOS010000017.1 coordinate 52,161, forward strand.
AGACTGGCAACCAGGTCACTTTGAACCGCACACCTTTCGCCGGCATGTTGGAGAAGTCGCGCAACGCGGTGCAAGCCCCGGAGAGCGAGTTCGACATCCTCACGTTGAACGAGCAGTGGTACATGCAGTTCTATGCCGACGGGCTGGTGACACCCATCAAGGAAATTGACCCGAACTTCGTACTCGACCCTCAGATCATCGAGTACGAGTGGGCAACCCGCTGGGATCCCGAATTGGGTTATTCCACGGAGAACGGCGAAATCTACGGCCTGCCGATCAACGGGAATATTATGCTCTTCTTCTACCGCAAGGACCTGTTCGAGGCGCAGGGACTGGATGCTCCGCAGACCTGGGCGGACGTGGAAGCCGCCGCTCAGAAACTCAAGAACGCGGACATGTCCGGCTACGTGGTGCGTGCCAACCCACCCAACTGGGAGTTCCAGGCTTTCCTCGCCAGTTATGGCGGCAGCATCTTAAAACTTGATGAAAAGACCAGCGAATGGGAAGTAACCCTCAATAGCCCCGAAGCCCTGCAAGCGCTGAATACCTGGTTGAAACTGGGCCGCGAATATGGACCCGCCAACTATTCTGATAACGGGCAGGCGGAAATGATCGCTCTGATGGCAAGCGGAAAAGTCGCCCAGATGGTGCTGGTGGGCGCCTCTGCGCCTGATTTCAACAACCCGGAGAAATCCACTGTGATCGGAAAGGTAGCGGCTGTGCCTGTGCCAGGCTCGGTCGTAGGCTCGAATGCCACCATGTCAGGCATCTGGGTGGACGGTATCCCCCACAACCTGCCTGCTGAGCGCAAACAAGCCGCACTTGCCTTCTTGAAATGGGCCTTGACCAAGGATGCGCAGTTATTCTACACGCAGGCTGGCGCCATTCCGGTGCGTCAGGATGTGTACGAGGAAATGTCAAGCGACCCGGAGCAAGGTTGGTGGATGAAAGCCATGGCAGACAGCACCGCCTTCATTCACGCCCAGCCGCGCCTGGCGGAGACGCCCCAAATCATCGAAGTAATTGACCGCCGCCTGAAGCAGGCTTTGATTTCCGAGATCACGCCGGAACAGGCGCTCTTGGAAGGCGCGAGGGAAATTCACAAAATCCTGACCGACTCAGGTTACAAGGTCAAGCCGCTGGCTGAGTAGTTGCTACATCGAGGGGACGGACGGTTTGTCCGTCCCCTCGATAATCATTTTGGAGAACTCATGTACTCTTCCCTCGATTCTTCCCCTCCTTCCAAACCGCCGAGTCTGGCTGCACGCTTCGGCAATTTTGTAGATCGTACTTTTCAATATTGGACTGTTGCTCCGCTGGTGATTGTCCTGCTTCTGCTGGTCGCATATCCCACCTTTCAACTAATCCGCATGAGCGTTTCAGAGGTGGATATTGTCAAGGGGCAGGCGGTGTGGGAATTTGTCGGGTTGAAACACCTCGAGACGGCGCTGCAAGACCCCGTCGTGCCAACGGCATTAAAGAATACTCTTGTCTTTGTAATCGCGGTGGTCATTATCGAGACGTTTCTGGCATTGGTCATCTCCATCCTGGTCAGCCGCAGCAAACATCTGGTTGGTTTATATCGCACCGTGCTGCTTATCCCGCTACTGATTCCGCCCGTTGCCATCGGCACCATGTGGCGTCTGATGTATGACTACAATTACGGCTTTATCAACCAGGTGTTAAAATTAATTGGCATAGTCGCTGTCCCCACATGGACCGCTGACCCACAACTGGCAATGCCTTCTGTGATTCTGGTGGATTTATGGCACTGGACCAGTTTTATGTTCCTCATTATTCTGGCGGGGTTGGAATCCATGCCACAAGAGGTTAACGAAGCCGCCCGTGTGGACGGCGCCTCAGAATTTCAGATCCTGCGCTACATCACCCTTCCGCTCCTGCGTCCGACCTTGATTACAGCTATCATGTTGCGAACCATTTTCGCCTTCAAGGTCTTCGATGAAATTTTCCTGCTGACTGGCGGAGGACCTGGCACTGCGACCGAGATGATCAGTTTGTATATCTATAAAGTATTTTCCGGGCAGTTTCGCCTGGGGTACGCCTCTTTCCTGGCATTGGGGCTGTCGGTTATTATCTCGATCTTTGTCATCTTCTATCGGCGTGTCGGACGACGCGCCGCTTAAATCATGAGGAAACATTCACCCATGAAAAAATTTCCAACGGAACCTTTTTTTCGACATGGATTTCTGATGCTGATCGTCGCCTTTACACTGGTCCCGATTATTTTTACACTGTTGACCTCGTTTAAATTTTTCCGCGACATCACCTCCGGCTCGCTGCGGTTCACACCCACACTGGTCAACTACCAGAGGTTATTCGATCCCGCCCAAAGTAATTTTTTGCGTCTGACTGCCAACAGCCTGATCATTGCTGCCGGGACCATGGCTATCGTGTTGGTGATTGCCAGTTTGGCGGCGTACAGCCTCAGCCGATTCCCCTGGCGTCCCTTGTGGAGTGGACTCCTGCTGGGAACCATTCTGTTCATTCACATGCTTCCGCCAGTGACATTCCTCGGTCCGTTTTATTTGATCGCCCGTTCGCTCAACATCTATGATACGGTACTGGCGGTAATGATGGGACACATCATTTTGAACCTGCCCACTGCCACCTGGATTTTGCTGGACTTCTTTGCGAATATTCCCAAAGAATTGGAGGAAGTCGCCATGGTGGACGGCGCCAACCGCTTCCAATCCCTGACCCGGGTGTTGATCCCGATAATTCAGCCGGGGATTGCCGCTGCGGGTGCACTCGCCTTCATCTTCTCCTGGCGTGATTTTCTCTTCGCGCTTTCGTTGACCAGCACACCGCGCGGCATGACCATCCCGGTCGGCATTTCTAGTTTTGTGCAGGAGTACAGCATTCGTTACGGAGAAATGGCAGCCGGCGCGTTCTTCGCCATGGTCCCCGCCCTGCTGATGGTGGCTTTTGCGCAACGCTACATTATCAAGGGAATGACGCTCGGCGCGCTGAAAGGATGATTTGTCTGTGACAGATTCCAACCCCGCTCATGAAAAAAATACGCCTCCGCCGGATGAATCGGTCTGGTCTTATCGCGGCTATCACCTGCGTTCGTCCAAGTTTACGACGGCGATGGTGCATTTTTACCGCGCCGAGATTCAACGTTCCAATACCTGGCGGATGCGCCTGGACAACACCACCAACTGGGCGGTCATCACGATAGGCTTGTTCTTCAACGGTTTATTGACCCTGGCGGGAGTTCTCACTGCCGGGCTGACGCAAACCAGCGGCGAAGTTCTGCCCAAATTTGGGGATGTGCCAGTCCTTAACGCGCTTTGGCGCGCCATGGGGACGAATCGTAGGGGCGAGGAGTCTGCTCCTTCGCAAAAAAGCGGTCAAGCCTCTCGCAGACATCGCACCATTCGAGCACTGGTGGTAACGGACAACCCGCAGGCAGTCAGCAAAAGGATTATCCAGGAAATGAAACGCAGCGGCACTCTCCTGCGCGGACAGGGCATATACGCGCAGACAGACCGAGAGTACTGTTGGTGGCGCTGACTGTATCGGAGGCAACGCATTTGAATGCTATCGTCCGCACCGAAGATCCGCAGGCTTTTGTAATTGTCGTGCCAGCCCAGAAAGTACTGGGTCGAGGCTTTCAACCCTTGAAAGAGAACAGGTAGGTAAACAAATGAATCAAACCCTAACCATGCCAGGCGCCGAGCCATTCTTGTTCCCGGGTAATCGCACAGGTGTTTTGCTCATTCATGGCTTTACTGGTTCTCCCGCGGCTATGCGCGGACTGGGAGAATTTTTGAGTCAAAATCAGGGCTTTACCACTCTCGGCATCCGCCTGCCCGGACACGGCACACAGGTGGATGATCTGCGCCGCCCCGCCTGGCGCGACTGGCTGACCACCGTCGAAGATGGCTTGAACCTGCTACGCGGCATGTGCGATCAAGTGTATGTGGCGGGAATTTCCATGGGCGGAGTCCTAACCCTGATCGCGGCCAACCGTTATCAGGTCCAGGGTGTGGCGGCGCTATCCACGCCCTACGGGTTGACCGGCGACTGGCGCGTGCGCTTCATGCGGCCCCTCAGCCTGTTCGTTCCAAAGTTCAAAAAACCCGCTGCAGTGGGTAATCGTGCCGAAACTTCCTACGCTTATTTTGTCCCACACGCTATCGCCGAAGCCGCGGAACTGGCAAAATTAATGCAAGAGAGTCTGCCAAAAATCAACATCCCAGTTTTATTGATCCAATCGCGCGGCGATAAGGTGATCGAACCGAACGCGCTGGATTTGATCTCCGGGCAATTGCATAGGCTTCACCCCGAAACTCTTTGGCTCGAAACAAGCGGTCACATCATCACGCTGGATCAAGAACGTGAAATCGTGTATCGCAAAGTAGCCGACTTTTTTAGCACCAGACCCTAAAGGTTTTTGAAACTTTTTGCGTCTTTAACAAAAGGAGAAGGACATGACCGCACAAAAGCAAGAACTGCCAGCCGCCGATGTTCCTGCCGTCAAGGGACGTTGGCGCAATGTGGTGACGCTGGCATTCGCCGGCGTCGTGGACGCGGGAGAAGACCAGGCAATGGCTTCCATGTTTCCCGCCATTCGCGTCTCATTGAACATGACCACTGCCAACCTCGGTACGATCACGAGCCTGGGTAAAATTATGGAGATAATTTTCGGACCCATCTGGGGCGTTCTCGCAGACCGTTACAGCCGCAAGCGCATCCTGATCATCGGCACCGGTCTGTGGGGCCTGTGGACTCTGTTGATTGGGTTTTCCGCCAGTTACGAAATGCTGCTGGCTCTGCGCGTGGTTGCCGCTATCGGGCTGGTGGCGCTCGGCGCGCCGATGAACTCAATGCTCACCGACCTGTTCCCGCAAAAGGAACGGGGCAAGGTCTTCGGCATTATGCGCATGATTTCCTCGCTGGCGGTTATTGTCAGCATCCTGTTCTTTGGGCGTATGGCAGAAATTCCCGAAACGGGCTGGCGCATCGGCTTTATTACCTTCGGTGCGTTGAGCATGTTGAGTGGTCTGTTCTTCGCCCTCTTCCTGACTGAACCACCGCGCGGCGGCGCGGAAGCCGCCATATATGACGTGGCGCAGAAGTCGGAAAAAAAGTATGCCTTTTCCTGGAAGAGCGTGGCCTCCATCTTTCGCGTGCCGACCAACCTGCTGCTTATTTTTGAAAAGATTTTCGGCGTGCCAGTACAGATTACCATATTGACCTTTGCCGTTACCTGGCTGGTGGATGAACGCGGCTTCCGTCCCGGACAAGCCACCACCGTGCTAACTGGGATTATCATCGGTTCGGCGCTCAGTACGCTGATCGGCGGTCTGCTGGGCGACTGGGCAGAACGCAAAAATCCGCGCTTCGGACGGCTGTTCGTGGTGCAGGGGTCGCGCGCCATGATGGCGCTGCTGGGGTTTTTCTTCTTCCAGCAATTTTCGGGCGGTATGATGAACTTTTTTGCATTTGCCGTGCTTTTTGGCTTGTTCATGGACATGGCATTTCCCGCCGCCATCGCCCCGATGATCGCCGCCGTAAACGCGCCTGAACAACGCAGCACCGCCTACGCCGTCAACCGCCTTGCCAACGGCTTGATTCAGGCAGCCGTAGCCGCCATTGTTGGCATTGCTGGCAACCAGATTACGCTCACCAACCTGTTCTTCTGGGCAGTGACCGTTTCGCTCACGTTGAGCGTGATCTCCTGGTTCGCTTTTTATCCGTTTTACCACCGCGACCGCATGGCGCTGAATGACCTGCTGGAAAAACGCAAGGCAGAACTTGTGGAGTAGGAATGGTAGTTCAGATTGCTGACATCGCGTATCTTGGAGGCGGACACCTTGACGCGTGCCTCCGCCTCCTGCTGGCTGAGACCCTGCACGCCTTACCGCCCGCTCTGATCTTCACCGCCAAATTCGACCCCTTGCGCGATGAATCCAAGCAATATGCCGCAAGGTTGGAACGTGCGGGCCGCAGAGTGGTGCATGCGTTACCAGGGTGCGCTTGACGGTTATTCTAATTTTGCCGGTTTGCTAACCTCAAGCCGCATCTGCGCTTGAGGAAGCATTCTTTTTGCTTCATTCAGCAAGTATTAATTCGCTTGGGAGCAACATATCAACGTGACTATCAAACCCAACATTGTCATCATCATCGCCGACGATCTGCGCGCTGACACGCTGGAGAATCCGATCGTCCGTACGCCCCATCTCACCGCGCTGCGGAAGGACGGCGTGACCTTCGCGCAAAACTACGCCGCCAACCCGGTCTGCGCACCTTCGCGCATAGCAAACTTTACGGGACTGTATCCGCAGGTCAACGGGCATCGCTCGCTGTATCAGTTGTTGCGCCCGCACGAAGAAAATCTGTTTAGGATTCTGAAAGAGAACGGCTACGAGACCGTCATGGCGGGCAAGAACGACCTGATGACCACGCCCAGCCTGCGCGCTAGTTTTCGGCGGCGGCTGGCGGGTCCGCAGAGCGTCCAGATAAAATTAATGCGCCAGCGTCTGCGTCATTTGAAGTTACGTAAAAAATTGAAAATGCTGGCGCTGGCGTTTCGCTTGTTTGTGGTGGAGCGCAAGCCGTTGAGCGGCTTATTCGGCGACGAGCGCTTGCAAGAATTCGCGGATATACTGCCTGCGGCGCACAGTCCCTATTCGCGCGGACATCGCCTGCACCATTCGTTTTACTTCGGAAAGACGGAACCCGCCTCCCCTGCCGCGCAGATGGAACCGCTGATTTTCGAGTCCGCCGCGCGCTGGCTGGCTTCTGTGCCGCGCCAGCCCTTCTGTCTTTATATTGCCGCCACCTTGCCACACACGCCGTATCAAGTGGAAGAGCCGTACTTCTCGATGTATGAGCGCGCCGCCATCGCTGATCCCATACCTGCGCGGCTGGACGATAAGCCGCATTTTATGCGCGAACTGTATTCGCGCTACGATCTGGCGCAATTGACTCCTGAAGACTTGCGCGAACTGCGCGCCACCTACTACGGCATGGTCACGAAACTGGACGAGCAGGTGGGGCGTGTCGTTGCCGCGCTCAAGGCGCAGGGACTTTACGACGATGCGCTCATTCTCTTCCTCAGCGATCATGGCGATTATGTTGGCGATTACGGATTGGTGGAAAAGTGGCCAACGGGTTTTCAGGATGCTTTACTGCGCGCGCCGCTGATCGTCAAATATCCCGACCGATGCTCACGCAGGTCAGCGCGTGGACGCCTTCACCCAATCGCTCGATCTTTTTCCCACCGTGTTGGAGCAGGCGGGTATTCAAACGCCTTATACTCATTTTGGGCAATCGCTCACTTCTTTAATGGAAGGCGCCGTGGAACGCGAGGCAGTCTACGCAGTGGGTGGTTACGATCCGCGCGAACCGCAAGCCTTCGAGGCGGGCATTCAATCTGGTGATGACCCGTTGATGGGGCATTACTTCGAAAAACTTAAACTCCAGCAGGATGACCCCACCACGGTGGCGCGCACCGCTATGCTCCGCACCCGCGAGTGGAAACTAATCATCCGCAGCGCTGGAAAGGAAGAACTGTACGACCTGAAAAATGACCCGCAGGAATTGTATAATCGCATTGACGACCCAGACTTGTCGGAAGTTCGTAACCACCTTCGGGAACGTTTGTTACAATGGTATCTGCGCGCCAGCGATAATCCACACTGGGAACATGAACGCAGTATTTGAGAAAAATATGACCGCCATCCCCTTCCCTCCCGCTTTTCATGTAATGGCCAAGCCGCGCGGCGCAATCTGTAATTTGGATTGCGAATATTGTTTTTATCTCCGCAAGGAAGACCTGTATAAAGGCAGTTCCTTTCGCATGGATGACCAGGCCCTGGAAAGTTACGTTCGCCAGTACATTGCTGCCCAGCGTATGCCTGAAGTCAACTTTGCCTGGCAGGGCGGCGAGCCGACCCTGATGGGACTGGATTTCTTCCGCAGCGCGGTAATGTATCAGAAAAAATATGCGCGCCCCGGCCAGAGAATTGAGAACGCCCTGCAAACCAACGGTACCTTGCTGGATGATGAGTGGTGCAAATTTTTCGCCGAGAATCGGTTCTTAATCGGGATCAGCCTCGACGGTCCGCGTGAAGCGCATGACTTTTATCGCAAGGATAAGGTCGGCGCGCCTACCTTCGATCGCGTCCTGCGCGCCGTTCAACTACTCAAGAATCACAAGGTGGATTTCAACATCCTGACCTGCGTCAGCGCCGCCAATGTGGAACAGCCGCTGGAGGTCTATCATTTTCTGCGCGACGAAATTGGCGCGGAGTACATCCAGTTCATCCCCATCGTCGAACGTGAGAATGCGACGGGCTTTCAAGAGGGGACGGCGCTCACGTCGCGCTCCATTACGGGCGAACAGTATGGGCGTTTTCTGATTTCGATTTTCGACGAATGGGTGCGCCGCGATGTGGGCATGGTTTTTGTGCAGATGTTCGATACCACTCTCGGACGCTGGCTGGGCGCGCCCGGCGGATTGTGCGTCTTTCAGGAGATCTGCGGGCTGGCGCTGGCGATGGAACACAACGGCGACGTGTATTCCTGCGACCATTTTGTGGAGCCGCGCCACCGACTTGGAAATTTACTCGAAACGCCGCTGACCGAACTGGTGGGCAGCGTCCAGCAAAAACAATTTGGACTCGACAAGCGCGAGTCCCTGCCGCACCATTGCCGTGAATGTCCGGTGTTGTTTGCCTGCAACGGCGGCTGTCCCAAAGACCGTACCGAACTCACCCCCGACGGCGAGCCTGGACTCAATCATCTGTGCAGCGGCTTCAAAGCTTTTTTCACTCACGTGGACGAACCAATGCGAATCATGGCGGGCTTGCTCCGTCAGCGCCGCCCGGCGGCGGAAATTATGAAAATTTACTATGGAAAGGAAAAACCATGAACACCATCTTCATCATCATTGACACCCTGCGCCGCGACCACCTCGGCTGTTACGGCAACGACTGGATTCAAACTCCCAACCTCGACGCACTGGCGCGCAAGAGCGTCGTCTTCGAGAACGCCTATATCGGATCCTACCCATGTATGCCCGCCCGCCGCGATATGTGGACGGGACGCTTTGAGTTCCCTTGGCGCGGCTGGGGTCCGCTCGAAACATCCGACCCCGATATCGCCAAAATCATCACCCAAAACGGACATACCAGCATGGTCATTAGCGACCACTATCACATGTGGGAGCGCGGCTCAGGCAACTACTTCTTTAACTTCTCTGGCGCGGAATTTATTCGCGGACAGGAAAACGACCTGTGGATTACCGACCCCGACATCCCTGTTCAATTTCCCGGCGACCCCGAACGCATGGCGCGGCACGCCCTGCGCCCCGGTTCCTTTGCGCGTTACAAACGCAACACCGCTCACTTCCGCGTGGAGGAAGATTACTTCGCCCCACAGGTCTTCCGCAAAGCATCCGAATGGGTTGAGCGCAACCGCACCCAAAAGGATTTCTTCCTCATGCTGGAAGTCTTCGACCCGCACGAACCCTTCGACCCGCCCTTTCCCTATAACGAAATGTACAACCCCGCGTACAAAGGTCAGCGCTTCATCTGGCCCACCTACGGCAAGTCCGACCTGTATAGTGAAGAGGAACTCAAAGAAATCCGCGCCTTATATGCGGGCGAAGTCACGATGGTGGATCGCTGGCTCGGACACCTGCTTGACACGGTGGAACACCTTGGCTTGATGGAAGACACCATGATCATAATCGTCACCGACCACGGGCATCTCTTCGGCGAACACGGCATGATTGGCAAACCCTGGTCAGACTTGGGCGATTCAAATATGTATCAGGAACTGGCGCACGTTCCGCTGCTGATCTACCACCCCAACGGACAAAAAGGCAAGCGTGTATCGCATTTGACACAGCCAGTGGATTTGTTCGCCACCATCCTGGATGGATTTAACATCCCGCTTCCTGTCGAGACGCATGGGCAGAGTCTGCTTCCTTACATTCTCCACGCTGACGAAGGCGCACCCATCCGCGAGACGGCTGTCTTCGGACGCTACGGCGAAGCCATGAACATCACTGACGGTGAGTGGACGCTCTACGTCTGGCCCCCCACAGAAAAGAACGAACCTCTCAACTGGTACTCTCCCCTGCCGCCCCAATTCGGCGACGTGCATGTCAATAACGACTTCGACGGGCAGCGCTACTCCGCCCGCGTCACCCGCGGACCGATGTCCAGCGCACTCTACAACATCAAGGACGACCCGCAGCAGGAGCGCAATCGCTACGCCGAGCGCCCCGAAATAGTGGAACGACTCAAATCCAGCCTACGCGAATTCCTGACTTCCATCAACGCCCCGCGCGAACAACTCATCCGCCTGGGATTGGAAGACGACGCTCCGCCTTTGTAAAATACGGTTGGATTCATCCAAACCTGCGGGATGGTTATTGGATGATGCGCTTGATCTAACCCAAAGAGCAGACAGTCATTACAGTTGTTTATCCAACCACTCTTTAATCACACCCAGCGACTCAGCGGTGATGGTGTGATCCATATGAAAGTTGTGATACTTCAAATCCACACCCAGACTCAGAAGGAAATCGCGTGATTGATGCGACCATTCGAGTGGCATACTTGAATCTTCAAAGCCGTGCGTCATGATGATGGGCTTGCCCTTCACGCCCGCCTCATCTACCACCAGCCCAGACTGTAAGGGAATGTAGCCCGATTGCGCGATAACGCCTGCAATGCGCTGAGGGCGGGTGAGTAAAAACGACATGGACATCATACTGCCCTGACTGAAACCCATCAGAAAAAATTTCTGCGGGTCAATCGGATAAGTTGCCAGCAGTTCGGTAATGAAGTTGTCAATCCGTGCCAGTGCGGCGGCGAGAATGACAGGGTCGGGCTTGCCAAATTGCGTGACGGTGTACCAGTCATAGGCACCGGGGGCGAAGTCTACGGGTCCGCGCCCGCTGATCCAGAGCAGATTATCCTGCAAAGAATCCGAGAGTCCAATTAAATCGCGCTCGTTGCTGCCGTGACCGTGCAGGGCAAAGATGGCGGGATAGCGCGTCTCCTTGTCGGCGGGATTGTAGCCAGCAGGGAAACGAGTGAGATGATAAATCGAAAGGTTCGTGTGTTCTTCAACAGGGATTTGATTCATGGGAAACTCCTAAATTATTTTATTATTCCGTCCCGAAGGGTTGATTGGCGAAATAAGGTTTTCAAGGAAACCTTCCGGACGTTCGTATATGGCAAGTTACAAAAATCTACGCAGACATTCGGCTTTGAATTTCCTTGCGGACAACAGGCATGACCTTCGTTCCGAGCAGTTCAATCGAGCGCATGAGTTCTTTGTGCTGAACTGTGCCAATATCCATCTGGAGCAACAGGCGGTTGTAATGCAGAATGTTTTGCTGAAAGAGAATCTTTTCGATAACCTCATCAGGATTGCCGACGTAATCAGAGCCGCGCAGACCGCGGGAGTCTTCGAATTCATTGCGTGTCAATCCGCGAAAGCCGCGCTCGCGCCCCAGTTTATCCATCATCGCGTGCAGGGCTGGGAAGTAAGCATCTGCCGCGTTTTGCGAATCATCCCCGATGAAGCCGCGCGAATTGACGCTCAACTGCAATTTGGCAGGATCGTGTCCAGCCTGCTGCCAGGCTTGTTTGTGCAAGTCCGCCAAGGGGGCGAAACTTTCGGGCATTCCGCCGATGATGCCCAGCGCCATCGGCAAGCCCAATGCTCCGGCGCGCGCAGCGGATTCGGGCGTGCCTCCCACCGCAATCCAAATCGGAATTTCGCGTTGCAACGGGCGCGGATAGACGCCCAGATTGTTTAGGGCGGGACGATGCCTGCCGCGCCATGAAACGACTTCCGATGCGCGCAGTTTCAACAGCAGGTCAAGACTTTCGATGAACAGCGAGTCGTAATCCTTCAGGTCATAGCCGAACAAGGGGAAGGACTCGATGAACGCACCACGCCCCGCCATGATTTCGGCGCGCCCTTCCGAGAGCAGGTCGAGGGTAGCGAAATCCTCAAAGACGCGCACGGGATCATCCGATGACAACACAGTGACAGCCGTGCTGAGGCGGATGGATTTGGTGCGCGTTGCGGCGGCGCCCAGAATCACTACCGGGGAGGATGAAAGAAAATCGGGGCGGTGATGTTCGCCGATTCCGAAAACATCCAAGCCGACCTGATCTGCCAATTCGATGGTTTCGAGCAGGTTTTTCATGCGCGTGAGCGAGTCGAGTTTCTTGCCCGTCACTGGGTTGGTTTCCCATTCGACGAAGGTATATAACCCGATTTCAAAAGGTTGATTTATGGCTGACACAAAAAATAAACTCCTATTTTGATTGATTTATTCAGAAATTGAATGGCGTTACACAGGTGTGTTTTCGACTTCCAGCACTTCAAAATCGGCAAATTGCAGTGACCAGAGATGTTCGTACACGCCGTTTTTTGCCAGCAGCGCGGCATGGGAACCCTGCTCGACAATCTGTCCGTTTTGCAGGACGACGATGCGGTCGGCGCGCTGAATGGTGGACAGGCGGTGGGCGATGACAAACGAGGTGCGGCCGCGCGTCAGGCGTTCCAGCGCCTCTTGCACGAGACGTTCCGATTCAGAATCCAACGAGGAAGTGGCTTCGTCCAAAATGAGGATGCGCGGGTCTTTGAGCAACATGCGTGCGATGGCGACACGTTGGCGCTGTCCCATCGAGAGTCTGACGCCCTTCTCGCCGACCAGCGTTTCGTAGCCTTCGGGAAATGCCTGGATGAAGTCGTGGGCATTGGCGGCGCGGGCAGCCGCTTCGAGGTCCGCGGAAGAAGCGTCCATTTTTCCGTAGGCGATGTTCTCGCGCACCGTCCCGCCGAAGAGGAAGGTCTCCTGCGGCACGAGTCCTATTTGCTCGCGCAGGGCGCGCAGGTTGTAGCGGTGTACATCCACACTGTCTATTTCGATGACGCCGGCGGTAGCGTCGTAGAAGCGCGGCAGCAAGTTGACCAGGGTGGTCTTGCCCACGCCGCTCGGTCCGACGATGGCAATCATCTCGCCAGGTTGAACTTCAAAACTGATGCCCTTCAAAATGGGTTGGTCAGGCAGGTAGCCGAAAGAAACATTCTCGAAGCGCACCCCACCTCGCAGGGCGGAGGGAACGACTGCATCAGGGGTTTCGAGCGGCTCGGATTCGGCATCCAGAATTTCAAAGAGGCGGCGACCCGCGCCGAGGGCTTCACGCACCCGGGCATACAACCCGGCAAATTCGCCGAGCGGACCCGCGACCATCATCATGTAAAAGAGAAACGCCACCAGTTCGCCTGGCGTGAGCGTTCCGGCGATGACCTGCCGCCCGCCGTACCAGAGCAGAAAAGTCAGCGCGCCGAAACCGAGAAAACTAATCAGCGGGATGAAAACCGAACGGACGCGCACCCGCTGCATGGCTGTCTGATACGCCGCTTCCGCGTTCTGCTGGAAGCGCGCCTTTTCAAAGGCTTCGCGCGCAAAGGATTTGACGATGCGGATGCCCGACAGCATTTCTTCGAGCCTGACGGTGATGTCGGCGATGCGATCCTGCACGGCGGTGGCAAGGCTCTGAAGGCGGCGTCCGAACAGCGCGCCGACGAGAATAATGGGCGGAATAATGGCAAAGATGATCAGCGTCAACTGCCAGTTCATCACCAGCATCAAAACCAGCCCGCCCACCAGGTTGATAATCTGGCGTAGGAAGTTGATGGGCGTTTCGGTGACGACTTCCTGCACGAGGGTCACATCGTTGCTGACGCGCGAGACGATCTCGCCTGTGCGCCGCTCGGCGAAGAAGCGCAGGGGCAGTCCCGTCAGTTGCGCATGAACTTGCACACGGAAATCGGTGATCACCCTTTGTCCGACCTGCGCCATGAGGTAGGTGTTTCCCACCGAGAGCAGGCTTTGCACGATAAACAATGCCAGCAGACCCAGCGCGATCAAGTCCAACTGCGGCTGGTTGCCTGCCACGAAGACCGTATCTACGAGGATGCGAATCGCCCAAGGCAGCGCCAGCCCGATCAACGTGGACACGATGAGCAGGAATGCGGCGAGCGCAAACCTGCCCCAATAGGGCGCGACCAACGCCATCATGCGGCGCAGGTCGGAGCGAATCTCAGGGGTGATGAATTTAGGCATCTGCATTGGTTTACGCAACCGCCACCCGTTTGAGGGTAATGGCTTTTTCGGGGCAACTGGCGACGCACTCCGCGCAGGCGCGGCAGGCTTCGGCGTGGACTGGGAAGGCTTGTTTCCAGCCGTGCGCCGTGCCCTTGAGCCGTCCCACGAAACTTAACGTGGCGCGCTCTTGCGGCGAAACAATCCCCATTTCGAACACATTGTACGGACAGACCGTCACGCACTCGGCTTTGCCTTCGCATTTTTCGCGGTTGACGATGGGCATGAATACGCCCGGTTCCTGTTTGCAATCTACAGATTTTGAAGCAGTCGTCATGGTTTGCTTTTTCATTCCTTTTACGAACTCCAATAATTCACGGCTTCCCTGAAGCCAGATCATCGGATTGACGCTGCGCTTGATGTATTGAATCAAACCATTTCGATCCACCACCACCGAGGCGGTGCGCTGGATGACAAAGGCCACTTTATCCAACCCAAATAACTGATATACTGCGCGGTTAGGATCAGACAATTCAGGGAAGGGCGTCTTGAGCGTCTCCGCATACTGGCGGGCTTGTTCGGAAGTATCTTCCAAAATCACGAGTACCTCCACACCCGCCGCCTGAAAGTCTTTATATAATCGCCCCACCTGGGCACATGCGAACGGCACTGCATTCAGTTGTATTCTCGCACGAAGAACAAGACGACGCGCGATTTGCCTTGGTATTCCGTCAACCCGATTTCCCGTCCGTCATTTGCGGTCAGTTTGAAATCGGGCGTGGGGGAACCAACTTCCGCTTCAATATTCATTTTGACGTTTCCTTGTTGGTTTCAACCGAGAATAGCACGCTGTTCTGCGCGGGGTCTGTCACCAGAATGCCCTCATCGTTCTGCTTGTAAGGGATTTCGACTTCTTCAATGCGTGCCAGAAGTTGGTCCATGGCAGCGCGGTCGGGTAGGACAAAAGAAATATTTTTCAGCCCCAGCGCGTCGGGCGGAGGAGGAGGCGCGCCTTCTCCCTGCCAGGTGTTGAAGCCGATGTGATGATGATAGCCGCCAGCTGAGACCATGCCCATGCGAAAGGCGCGCGCCGTTCCCATATCATCGAAGCCGAGCATGTCGTGATAGAAGCGGCGCGCTTGGTCTATGTTGGCGACATAGAGGTGGAAATGTCCCATGCGCGTTTCCGGCGGGACGGGCGGGTCGAAGCGGTCGTCTTCTCTCAAGTGGGCAAAGAGCGCTTCGAGGTCGAGCGGTTCACGCCCGTCGCTGAGTCTGCCATCGGCATGACAGGAATAGATTTCCCCGTTCCTGACCTCGAAAATCCCATCTTCCGGCGATTCGCAGTAGAGTTCGATGTTGTTTCCTTCCGGATCGTCCAGGTAGGTGGTTTTGGTCATGATGTGGTCAGTGGGATAGTTGGGCCAGCGCAGGGCAAAGAGACGGGAGATGGCACGCGCCAGTTCGCGGCGGTTGGGGAAGAGGATTGCAAAGTGATAGATACCGGTCACGCCGCGATAGCGCTGTCCATTCGGGATTTCCGTCAGGCGCACCAAATCTGCGCCGCCCGCGCCTAACCCGATGCTGTCCCCTTCCTGCCAGTGCAGACGTAAACCCAATACCTGCTGGTAAAAAGCCAGTTGGTTATCAAGGTTGGCGACCTTAAGATGGACGTAGCCCGGACGGGTCTGCGGATGGATTCGATGTGGGGCAATGGCAACAGGTTGAGGAAGGGTTATGACGTTCATTTTTCTTCTACATTTAAAGCAGAAAGGACCTCTTCGGGCTGCAAACTGCGCCCGGTGACGAAATTGTAAGAATCTACCACCAATTGGAAGATCACGTCGAGTTCCTGTGTATCGCGCGGAGTGTAGAGCAGTACCATGCCTTCGATGCCAATTTGATGCGCCAGCGGGTGGTATTCCGCCCATTCGGCTTCGATGGCTTCGCGGGCGCGCTGCGGCGAAAGCGTGACGTGAAAACTGGCATCCGGGTGGATGTGAGCAAACTCGCGGCCTTCGAGGATGACTTCGCCGTGCGCCAACGGCAAATCTTCGCGCAGCCAGATGGCACGCGCTCCGGGGATGGAAATGCGCGTCGGCTCGTTGCGAACGTCGGGCAGGCTGTAAATTCGGCGGAAGAGTTCCGCTTTTATCTCTGCATCCGGCTTAAAATTGATTTGCATATGCGGCATCCAGGGAGTGGTGGGCGGGCGAGTTCCCGCTCGGCGGGGTAATACATCATAATTTGTCATTTTTCTCTCCATAATTTATAAGCAAACTCTAGCCTGTGGCGAAGTAGTATCGGGGGATTGTCTTTTCCGTGTTTCTCCTCGATCTGTCTCAATACCTCAAAGAAGACTTCATCCGGCTGTGCGCCAACAATATCGCAGCTGTCGTTCAGCACGTAAGTCGGCACGCCCGTCACGTCGATCTGGTAGGTTTCCTGCGCCAGCGCATCGACCACCTCGTGTGGAGGTGCTTGAATGAAGGCTTTGGGGTGCAAATTTTCTGGAGTTCCTTCCATACCCGAATCCAGGTAATCCAGGAAAAGCAGTTCCGTAGATCCTTAAAGTGTTTGCTCGCGCAGCGTAATTCATCTTCCCGGACGTGAGCCAGCGATTCCGGAGTCGCCAGGCTGGCGTCGCTGATCTCCTCCACTTCACCCCGTGCAGCGCAAACAAGAACCACACGTGTTCCATTCGCGGCATACTTTGCCAGTGTTCCACCAACTCCAAACAATTCGTCGTCGGGATGAGCAAACACTGCGAGTAAAGTCGATTTCACTTTTCCTCCAACGGATACCAGCACCGCACCCATTCCTCCATTGAATACAACACAGAGAGCAGGTCTCTCCCTTTTTCTGTAAGATCGTATTCAACGTGGCGAGGGGCATTGGAGATGGCGTAGCGCTGAATGATCCCAGCCTGTTCCAACACTTTTAGTCGTTGAGTCAGCGTGGTAGGGTTAACGCCACCGACAATCTCCTGCAGTTCGCAAAACCTTTTGCGTTCACGCAGGTAGTAAATCATTTCAAGCGTCCATTTTCTGCCAATTACTTTCGCAGCTTGTGTGATTGGACAGTGTCGATCCACCACAGATTAGCTCCTTACTATAAAAAATAAAGTAACAATGGGTGAAAAATACGCCGTTCATAGCGGCAAAGTAAAAATCTCACTATATTTTTTATAGTAACTAAAGTTTATCAAAATACTCTAATTAAGTCAAGAGAATCCTCTGACGCCTGCAGGGCAATCGCATTCTAACCAGAGAAGAGATGAATGAGATAGTCATTATTCCAAGCGGCGACTAGGCGCTTGTTTTTGATCCCTAATTTTTTGGATAGGTCCTGTTTTAGAAGGTTCAAGGCAATATGCCTCAAAATCGCAAGGTTTTCAGGAGCGTGATCCTTGCGAACTCGGCTTTCATCTTCCCGAAAGGCAATATCTAAAACCCAATGCAGCCCGTTTTCAATGCTCCAATGACCTCTGACGGCCTGGAGCATTTGCTTGGCCGGGGTTTTTAAGCTGGATATGAAATAGCGATCCTCCTGGCTCGTCCCGGCGGATGTTTGGCGTTGGCCGCTGACTTTGATCAGGGAACGTAACCCCATCCAATTTTCGAAACCCCGCAAGTAATGGATAAAATCCGGGTCGGTAATTGCCAACAGTCTCGTACTTCGATCCGTCCGTGGTTCTTATTCGTCGTTTTGGCATAAGTATGTTCACCGTCAAGGAAGTTCACTTCCTGTGCTCCAGCGAAAAGCTCGTTGGCATCTTCGTAAAGCTGCCCCTGGTTTTCCTTGAGGGCCAGAAGATAATCGCCCCCCTTTTCAATCACCGTTGCGGCAATTCCTTGTTGGCAACCCATCGCATCGGTTGTGATGATGCACCCCGTGATGTCCAAAACTCGCAACAAGTCTGGAATCGCTGTGATTTCGTTCGTTTTCTCGTCCACTTTGACCTGCCCCAGCACGAGCCGGTTCTTCTCTGCCCAGGCGCTGACTATGTGGATCGCCGCTTTCCCGTTGGCGTGATCATGCGAACGCCGCACAGTTTTCCCATCCACTGCAATTCCTTGCCCCTTTGATATTTCCATCACTTCTTGAACTCAGCTTAGAAAACTGGTTTCAAAAGCACCTGGATCTAGCCAACTGAACACCCGCTCCTCGATCCTGATCCTCCTCGATCCTGATGTCAGTTACTGTATCAAATTCCCATAGATTATGAAAAGAGAGAGTGACGGCCATGGACTATCCTACGCAAGGTGTTCACCCAAGGTTTGTCGTGATCAGGACCATAAAGAATGGGCATAGGTTTGGGTACCACCTCTGAATATTCTACATCGAGTTTTTGTACCCGGTGAATGGATTTATTGGGAATAGACAACGGAAGGTACTGATAAGAGTGTTGTTTTAGCTCTTCACAGTTGCGACATAATGCCAGCATGGCACGAAGACCTCGTAAGCGCCAGGAGCAGCCGCGTCCTTTCATGCGGTGAACCACCAGCTTATCCACATTGCCTTCTATTCCACCGAGAACCACCGGACAAGAATGCCCGCGATATTTCAAATCCAGTAAACCATCCTGATTATTGTGAACATATTTGTAAAAGTCTTCGAGCCGTTCTCTTTTTTTGCCTTCAGCTTGATCTATCATTTTTCTGAAATCAGGTCGGACGGCAGAAAACCCTTCCTGCTGTAGCCGGGTCACCATTTGTTTGGCAATGGCTCGATCCTGGAAGGCTTGTCTGGCGGCCCTGTGCAGATGGAATCGATCCAGAACAAACTCTTGAGGGATCTCCATGCGATCAAAGCTGTGGCGTACCCATTGGTTCCCATCTCCACCGCTGACCAGCATCTTTGTCTCGCTCAAATCAAAGTAAAGATGCGCCTCCCGTACGATCTGCTCTTGCCACATCTCTGAATTTAGTCCGATCGCAGTGATACAATGCTTGTTTTCAAGCCGATAGCGATCTTTGCCGATCTGTTTTCTACCCGTGTTCATGATAGCCACTCGTACTTCTGCTGATTTTCGTCTCTCGCGTTGCAGATGCACCCACACCCCATCACTCTCACCATACAACACCGGCGCCTCAACTCTTCCGGGTTCTAACTCGCCGCCATTCTCAAATACTCGCCTGCGTTCCGCCTCTTCTCCATCTGCGATTCGATTCCCTTTTACCCATGCCATTCGCTGCACCGCA